>JANQGH010000100.1 GCA_028277405.1 Alphaproteobacteria bacterium
TGGCGGTCGATATAGAGAATGGAACTTCCATCCTCCTGCTCATGCACCACATGAGAGTCCCAGATCTTGTCGAACATCGTGCGCGGCGCCGTCATCGCCTTATTCCTTTCCCGTAAAATCCTGGCCTCACGGCGGGAGGCGCCGGAGATATAGCGTTAGGTGGCCCTTGGCGGAAGGTCGCAAAAGCAGAATATTGTCCCCCCGGACACCGATCATTTGGGGTCTTTGCCCGAACCGAAAGCACAGAAGGACGCATCATTGACCTGGTGGCAGAAGAACCGACGCATCCTGGCGCCGCTTTCGGCGGCCGTATTGGCCGCCGTGCTTTACGGTCCGGCCGGGGCCGGCATGCTCTGGTCGATCGTGGCGTTCTTTTTCTTCTGGATCATCGCCGCGCGCCTCTTGCGGCCAGACCCGTACGCCGCGCTGTTCGACCAGGCCGAGGGCCTGTTGGTCGACCCCAAGCTGCTGGCCCAGGAACTGCGCGTGGCGGAAGGCCGTCTGCGCACGATCCGGCGCGACAGCTTCCGGCTGAACGATCGCGATATCCGGCAGACGGTGGGGGCGATCAGTGGCTCGGCCAAACAGATGATCCGCGAGGTCAAGGCCAACCCGGCGGAGTTTCCGCGCGTCCAAAAGGCGCTGGGCAGCTATCTGGGGCATCTGGAAACGGTGACCGGCAGCCTGCTGACCCTGCAGCGCGAGGGCGAGGACAGCCAGGCGCTGACCGACCGCACGCGCCAGACCCTCGACGAGCTGGCCGAAACCTTCGACAAGTACCGCCGCAAGATGGTCGACGACGACCGGCTTGAGCTGGATGTCCGGCTGGAACTGCTTGAACGATCGATGCAGCGCGACGGCCTGAAACGGGCGGCCACGGATCTCAACCGAAGGTCTTGAAGCCGGTTTCCGCCCAACCCGCTGGCGCCCATTTCGGTTGATGTGATAGCGTCGGGCTAATACCAACTTGCGATGATAATGATCCATGTGACAGCGTTGTCTTGTTTGCTGGTCAGGCGCGTGTCGCGCCGTGGTGTGGATGCACCACAAGCGGCGCGCAACGCAGCCAGCGGGCAAGACAACGCGGCCTTCGGTGGGGCCAAATCGCTCCACGGCTGCGTTGCGCTGCTTGCCCGATGCTGAAGCATCGCGCTGCGCGACGCGCCTTGCCGTGAACCGATTTGGTCGCCATCACATGGGTCATTATCATCGCAAGTTGGTATAACTCGCTTATTGGGCAAACCTAAGCCGGCAGGGTCGGAGCGGCGCGGGAATGAAGTCTTTCTTGTTGGCCGTCGCGCTCACCGCGCTTACCCAGATCGGACAGGCCCAAAGTCTCGGCCAGTCGCCGACCTATGGCAGCATCAGCCTGAATGCCGGCTTTCCCCTCGACCCGTTCTTCGTTCGCGTCAGCCCGGGCGGCGCCATCGATGCCCGCCAGACGCTGGGCGGCAACTGCCGGGGCCAGATCGCCGGTCCGCCGGATTTTCAACTAAACTACAATGCCGGAACCGTCTTCCCCCTGCACATCTTCGTGCAGTCCGGCATCGACACGACGCTGATCGTGAACGACCCGTCCGGCACCTGGCGCTGCGATGATGACGGCATGGGCGGCCTGAACCCGATGATCACCTACGCCAACCCGCAGTCCGGCCTCTACAACATCTGGGTCGGCGCGCTTTTGCCGGAAACCAGCCCGGTACAGGCGACTCTGTTCATCACCGAACTTCAGCCCTGACGATGGAATCGAACGATCATCCGTCAAGTGATCGCGATAACGCCTACGGAAGTATATGACCTGAACGGGCTATTCTATTTCTCACTTGAGCGTATATTCGCGTATTTAACGCATCTTTAACGCCAGCTTCACAGTAGTCTGCCAACGTTTTTTGCGCCGAAATCAATAAAATGCGATTTTCGGTGCCTAGTTCTTTTATGCACACCGTTCCCGGTGTTAGCTTCAATTTGTCCAATCAGCATGTGGAGGGTTCATCATGAGGCGTTTGTTTGCGGCTGCAGTGGCCACGGCCCTGTCAGTGACCGCGTTCCAGGGTGCGGAGGCCCAGAACTACCGGCTAAACCCGACCTTCGGAACCGTTAACCTGAACAGCGGCTTCCAGCCCAACCCCTACACGACCAGCTTGCAAGCGGGCGGCTCCATCGCCGCCAGCAATGTCGGCTCGAACTGCCGCGGCTATGTCGCCGACGCGCCGGACTACCGGCTTTACTATCAGTCGGGCGGCTTTCCGTTGCACATTTTTGCCCAGTCGGGATCCGACACCACGCTGGTCATCAACGACCCCAGCGGCCGCTGGTTTTGCGACGATGACGGCTATGGCAGCCTGAACCCTCTGGTCACCTTCAACAACCCGGCTTCCGGTCAATACGACATCTGGGTCGGCACCTACTCGTCCGGTGGCGGCTTCCCACAGGCGACCCTGTCGATTTCCGAGGTTAGCTCCCATGGCGGTGGCGGTGGCGGCGGTGGCGGCACTGTCGCCGGTAGCCCGAACTACAACCTTCAGCCGACATACGGCACCGTCAACCTGAACAGCGGCTTTTCGCCCGACCCCTACAATGTCTCGGTGCAGGCCGGCGGCAATCTGGCCGCCAGCACTGTCGGCGGCAACTGCCGGGGCTATGTGGCCGAGGCGCCGGACTATCGGCTTTATTACCAGGCCGGCAACGGCTGGCCGCTGAACATCTTCGCCCAGTCCGGCAGCGACACAACCCTCGTGGTCAACGACCCGTCGGGGCGCTGGTATTGCGATGACGACAGCTACGGCAGTCTCAACCCGCTGGTCACGTTAAACAGCCCACAGTCGGGCCAGTATGACATCTGGGTCGGCACCTACTCGTCCGGCGGCGGCTTCCCACAGGCGACCCTGTCGATCTCTGAATTGAACCAAGGCGGCGGCTCGGCCGGCGGCGGTGGCGGTGGCGCCAACATGCCGAACTGGAACCTGCAGCCAGCCTTCGGGTCGGTGAACCTGAACACCGGCTATACGCCCGACCCTTATGTCGTCTCGATCCAGGCCGGCGGCGACATCCCGGCCAGCAATGTCGGCAGCAACTGCCGCGGCTACGTGGCCGAGGCGCCGGACTATCGGCTTTACTATCAGGCCGGCAATGCCTACCCGCTGTACCTCTATGCGATCTCCAACAGTGATACGACGCTGGTGGTCAACGGCCCGAACGGCCAATGGTACTGCGATGACGATGGCGGCAACGGCCTGAACCCGTCGCTGACGTTCAACGGCCCGCAGTCGGGTCAGTACGATATCTGGGTCGGCACTTACTCGTCCGGTGGCGGGTTCCCGCAGGCGAACCTGTACATCTCCGAGGTGCAGGCGACGCAGTAACACGCGCCGAACGCCTTGGGACCCTCCCGTCCCACCAAGAAGAAAGCCGCCCTCAACGGGGCGGCTTTTTTCGTGACTTCGTAACCTTGGGACCGGTCAGGACTTGCCGGTGTTTTTCTTCATGCCGTGGCCGGTGGTGCGCTCGGCAATGCGTGCCGACTTGCCCCGGCGATCGCGCAGGTAATACAGCTTGGCCCGGCGAACGGCGCCGCGCCGGACGACCTCGATGGAATCGATCCGGGGGCTGTACAGCGGAAACACGCGCTCAACGCCCTCGCCATAGGAAATCTTGCGCACGGTGAAGCTGGAATTGATGCCGTCATTCTTGCGCGCGATGCACACGCCCTCATAGGCCTGCACGCGTTCGCGCGTGCCCTCGACCACCTTCACGTTTACCCGCACGGTGTCGCCGGCGGAAAACTCCGGCACCGGCCGTTCGGCGGTCAGCTTTTCGACCTGCTCCTGGCCGATCTGTTCGACGATGTTCATGGCTTCGATACTCCTTCAAACGTCTCAATCTTGTTGGTCTTCGTTGTTTTTGGCGGCCTCTTGCGAACCCGCCCGTTCGACACGACGCCACAGATCCGGCCGGCGCCGCTTGGTGACATCTTCCGCCTGCCCGCGCCGCCATGCGGCAACCTCGGCATGATGGCCGGAGGTCAGCACCTCCGGCACCGCGCGGTCGACACCATCCGGCCCTCGCCAAACAGCGGGTCGCGTGTAGTGGGGATATTCCAGCAAGCCGGAATGGTCCCCGAAACTCTCCTCCTCCGCGCTGTCCGCGTTGCCCATGACACCGGGCACCAGGCGAACGATGGCGTCGATCATGGCGATCGCCGCCGGCTCGCCGCCGGACAGGACGAAATCGCCCAAACTCATCTCTTCCAGCCCGTGGGCCTCGATCACCCGCTGATCCAGCCCTTCATAGCGGCCGCACAGCAGGATGATGTCCCGTCGTCCGGCCAGGTCACGGGCCACCGCTTGATCGAAGACGCGACCACGCGGCGACAGGTAAATCGCCGCCGCATCCTGACCGCCGGCCGCCTTCGCGGCGCCCAGGGCATCGGATACGACATCGGGTTTCATGACCATGCCGGCGCCGCCCCCAAACGGGGTGTCGTCGACGGAGCGGTGCTTATCGCGCGCAAAGTCGCGAATGTCCAGCGTTTCCAGCCGCCAGTCACCGCGCGCGAGCGCCTTTCCGGCCAAAGAAACGCCCAGCGGCCCCGGGAACATGTCGGGAAACAGGGTCAGCACCCGTACCGTCAGCCGAGGGACCGCCATGATGTTCAGCCGCCCGCGGGCCCCGCCCACACCTCGGTCACGTCGGACAGGTCCGGGCGCGGCCGTTCGTCCGGCGCCTGGGCGCGGGTACCGATATAGATGAGGCCGACGATTTGATCGTTGTCGGGATCATGCCCCAGATGCCGGCACACCTCCGGCCGGTAAGCGGGCCACTCGGTCAGCCATTGGGCGCCATAGCCGAGCGCGTTGGCGGTATGCAGCAGGGTGGTGCACACGGCACCGGCGGACAAGAGCTGCTCAAGATCCGGGATCTTGTGGGGCGTCTTCGGCTTGGAGGTGACGACCAGCAACAGCGGTGCCCGCTGCGGCCGGTCCCGCTCGAACGCGATTTGCTTGTCGTTGGCCTCCGGTATCTCGCGTGCGAACAGGTCCGCCAGGAAATCGCCCAGGGCGGCCTGGCCCTGCTTCTCCAGCACCTGAATGCGCCAGGGGGTCAGCTTGCCATGGTCGGGCACGCGCGTCGCCGCCCGCAACAGCGCCTCCAGCTCATCCGGACCGGGGCCCGGCTCGACCAAATCGAAGGCCTTGGTCGAACGGCGGGTGAGGATGAGGTCGAGCGCGCTGGGCGCTGTGTCGGCAGCGGGGGCGGCGGTCATGGGCTCTCCGGCACTACGGCGTTGACGGGGACGGACCGCTGCGAGATGGGGGTGAGGCGGGGCCATTTCCACCGCCCTTTTCGCCGGCCAGCTGCGCGCGCAGCCCCTCGCGATAGGTCGGATGGGCCAAGCGCACCCCAAGCTCCCGCTTGATCAACCCATTGTCGGTGCGCTTGTTTTCGGCATAGAAGCTGCGGCCCATCGGCGACAGCTCGGCCTGGTCGAAGGGCACCAGGGGCGGCGGCGCGACCCCCAGCAGTTCGGCGGCATGGGCAACCACCTCATGGCTCGGCGCTGGATCGTCGTCGGCGCAGTTATAGACGGCACCGCCGCGCGGGCTGTTCATCGAGGCCTGGACGATCGTCACAATGTCCTCGACATGGATCCGGTTGAACACCTGGCCCGGCTTGTCGATGCGGCGCGCCGTACCGCGCCGAAGCTGATCGATGGCGCTGCGGCCGGGACCGTAAATGCCGGCCAGCCGAAAGCAGTGAACCGGCACGCCCGTCTCGCGCGCGCCATCCTGCCAGGCCCGTTCCGCCGCGATCCTGCGCCGCCCGCGCGCGGACGTGGCGCCTAGCGGTGCGGACTCATCGGTCCAGGCGCCATCGCGATCGCCATAGACCGAGGTCGTCGACAGGTATCCGACCCATCGCAGCGACTGCTTGATAGCGGCGATGTCGTCGTCATGGGCGGCGAGAACCGGATCAACGCAATCGGCCTCACCGTTCGTGCCTCGTCCCGGTGCAATCGATGACAGGAGGTGGGTCGCGCCGGCCAGCGCCGCCAGCGGGTCCGCCAGCGGCCGACCGTCATCGAACCGAAAGGCGTCTATGCCTTCGTCTTGCAGGGCCTTCCGCTTGTCTTCGCCGCGGCACGTTCCCGCGACGGTCCAGCCCCCTTGCCTCAGCCGCCGCGCCAAGACGAGAGCCGTATACCCCAGACCAAAGCAAAACAGTCGCGGCACGGATTGACCTCTCTGGCATCACGCGCGTCCGTTCATCGGACCGCCACGATCGCCCTTCACCCTATTGGCGTTTAAGAACAATCGACTGATATAAGGCGCCATGCATCGCCATCTCAAGAAGCGCCTGGTTTGGGCCGCGCCGTTTGCCGCCGCCATGATGATGTCATGGCCAGCCCCTGCCCAGGAAACCGCCGAGGACAGGCCCCGCCTGATCGAGGTGCCGGATCTGGCGCCGCAGGAGCGTTTCCGCCAATGCCTGCAGCAGGCGGAGAGGTCACCGGTCGCTGCCCTGATCGACGCCGAACGGTGGGAAACCGACGGCGGCGGCAATCTGGCGCGCGAGTGCGCGGCAACGGCCCTGGCCAGCAATGGCGAAGAGGATGAAGCCGCCCGCCGGTTCGAAACGCTGGCGCGCGACCTGGCGGAAATCGACGGCGACTACGCGGCGGGGCTGTTTCGCGAGGCCGGCCGGCTGTGGCTGCGCGCGGACGTCCCGCAGCGCGCGGTGTTCGCGCTGGAGGCGGCCGGCGAAATCGCCGAGCCCGATCCGCAACTTCTGGTCGAGAGGGCACGGGCGCGCCAGGCATTGGACGATGACGAGGGCGCGTTGGCAGACCTGCAGGAGGCGACGGACCTGGCACCCGACCGGCCGGATCTGCTGGCCCTGCGCGCCTCCGCGTTCCAACGCCTCAACAGGCCCGACGCGGCCATCGATGATCTGACCCAGGCCATTGAGTTGGGCGGCGACCTTGCCGAACTGACGTTGGAGCGGGGAATCGTCCGGGCCCGGCAAGGCGACAGCGCGGGTGCGCGGCGCGACTTTCAGGCTGTATTGGACGAGGCGCCCGACAGCGTGTCCGCCGAGATCGCACGGCGCGAAATCAGCCTGCTGGAAGAACCCGGCTAGAAATCCAAGTCGCGGTAATGGCGCGCGGGTGCCACTCCGGGCACAAGCTCGTCCAGGATCGGGCGAAAGCTGGGACGCGATTTTACGCGCGCATACCAGTTCTTGGCCTCATGGTACTTTTCCCAGGGAATGTCGCCCAGATAGTCGACCGCTGACAGATGGGCCGCCGCCACCAGGTCGGCATAGGTCAGGTCTTCGCCAGCCAGCCAGTTCCGCTGCTCGGCCAGATAGCCGATATAGTCGAGGTGAAAGCCGATACGTTCCTTGCCCTCGCGAATCCGGTCGGACACGGGCTGGCCGGTGCGGTAGAAGCGGCGCAACACCTTCTCGCCGACCAGATTGTCGGTGACCTCGCGGCCGAACCGCTGGTCGAACCAGACCATCAGTCGGCGGGTCTCGGCCCTGGCCAAAGGGTCGTCGCCCAGCAAGGGTACATCCGGATAGACCTCGTCCAGATACTCCGTAATCACCCAAAGCTCGGTCAGGGTCGTGCCGTCCGGTTCGATCAGAACGGGGACGTCGCCCGCCGGATTGACGGCGAGAAAGTCGTCGCGCTGTTCCCAGATCCGCTCGGCCTTGAGATCGACCTCGAGCTTCTTTTCGCCCAGCGCGCTGCGCACAATGCGGCAGGCCGGCAAAAGGGTGAAATGATACAGGGTTCGCATGGCGCCCGGACACTATACCAGGGCGCCATGCGGGTTAACCCGGATTTGTCAGGCGGCGGCCTTGCGGGACATGCCGGCATGCAGCCGTGGCCGCGAGACGGACCGCAGCAAGACGCGGCCCAGCCGACGCAAACCCTGGCAAACGGCCTCGCCATGCAGCCGGCGGCCCCTCCGCAGATACGCAGCCATCCGGTCGTCATGGCCTTCCGGTGTCACGATCATGGTGCTCTCCCATGCTTCGGTATCTCGATATCGACACGATAGATGCTGGCCGTGAAGGACATAATCAGGTATCTCGGAACAGTATTATTGCCAAGACGGATAAAATATCATGATGGAACGTTTGGCGGGAATGGATGTTCTGGTGCGGGTCGTCGACGATGGCAGTTTCTCCGCGGCGGCCCGCACCCTGGGCCTCACCCCTTCGGCGGTCTCGAAGCAGATATCGGCCTTGGAGGACCGGCTTGGCACCAGGTTGCTAAGCCGGACGACCAGGCGCTTGATGCTGACGGAGGCCGGCCGAACCTTGCTGGACCGCGCCCGGCCGATCCTGGAGGCCATGGCCGAGGCAGAGGAAAGCGTGACCGCGCTGGGCAGTTCGCCTCGCGGCCTGTTGAAGGTGAACATCCCGGTTGCTTTCGGCGAGACCCATATCGCGCCGATCCTGCCGGGCTTCCTGGCGCGCTATCCGGATATTCGCCTGGAGGTCGGCCAAGCGGACCGCTTCGTCGATCTGATTGAAGAGGGCATCGACGTCGCCATTCGCATTGCGGAGTTGAAGGATTCCAGCCTGATCGCGCGGCGGCTGGCGCCGATGCGGCGCATCGTTTGCGCCGCGCCCGGCTATCTGGAGCGCCACGGCACACCGGAACGGCCGGAGGATCTACGTGGCCACAACTGCCTGACCTTCATCGAACGAACCCACCAACTGGCCTGGCGGTTCGGACCGAAGAGCGACCCGCAGGTGGTCGACGTCGACGGCACGCTCAGCACCAACGCCACGGAGACGTTGCGCCACGCCGCCCTGGCCGGCGTCGGCATCGTGCGCCTGTCGAACTATGTCGTGACGCCGGATCTGAAGACGGGCGCCCTGGTCCGGCTGCTGGTCGACTACGAAATCCAGGAATCGTCCGTCTATGCCGTGTTCCCGGCCAGCCGGCACCTGTCGCCCAAGACACGGGCGTTTGTCGACTATCTGATCGAAACGGTCGGCCGCCCCCAATACTGGCAGGAAAGCGGCCTTGACGAGACCTAGCCGTGGCGGCTGGGTTCCAGACCCAGAAGCTCTTCCAGCGTTTCTTCCCGATCCAAATCGGTGGGAAGACTCGCTTGCGTCTGCGGCGGTGGCACTTGGCGAACCTGCTCAACGGCAACCGGCGCGGCAAGTGCTGGCTGGGCCGGTTTCTCGGTGATCTGCCTGTCGGTTGGATCGGGCGCATCGAGCGGCTGACCAGGCGGCGGCCGATCGACGATGGCGACAAGCGGGGGAATCATGAGGATGGCGGAAACAACCAGTCCGCCGACGACGGTCTGAACCAGTGGCCAGAAGCTCATCGTCGCCGAGAAACCGGCAGCGAAATCCGGCACTTGAGGATTGATCGCGGCGGCCGCCAGTTCAACAAACATGTATAGCAGGCCCAGTGTGGCCAGCAGCCAATAGGTCAGGAAGAGCGGGCGGAGATACGCGACAATATCGACCTGTGCCCGGCCTCTTGTGACGTGATTGGCCAGCCCCCAGGCCACAAAGAAGTAGATCAGGACGCTGAAGCCAAACGAGAGGGGCGAACCGGTCGTCATCATCCCGGCAACGCCAATGGCCGCCGCCCCGACGAGGACGCCGAGATTCAGCAAAACTCTGACCAGCCAGTACCTCATGAGCGAGAATTCTCGGTGCGTCCGCGCGGCGCGGCCTCACATACACCGAACGGATGGCGAAGCCAACCGGGCCGATAGGGCCCGGCCGCCCTATTCAGCCGGCTGGCGCAACTCGATATCCGCCGCCCGGAACGGCTGCTCCAGCCGGTTGACCATCTCCTTGGGCACGACCTGCCAGAAACGGCCCTTGACCAGGTCCCAATCGGTCAGGATGCGGTACGCATGCCGGCTCTGGGTCTCGTTGACATGATCGTTGATCAGGTTGACGACCAGTTGTTCGTAATGGTCGGTCTCGATCCGCTGCCAGACGATGCTGTCGGTGTTGATGCGATCCTCGAACGTGTCGTCTTCGTCATAGACGAAGGCCATGCCGCCGGTCATCCCCGCGGCGAAATTGTCGCCCACGCTGCCCAGGATCACGGCGAGGCCGCCGGTCATGTATTCGCACCCGTTCGACCCGCAGCCTTCCACGACGACGGTCGCGCCGGAATTGCGTACGGCGAAGCGCTCGCCCGCCTGGCCGGCCGCGAACAGGCGGCCCGCCGTGGCGCCGTACAGCACCGTATTGCCGATGATCGTGTTGCCGGCCGTGTCCATGGTCAGCGGGCTTGAGGTCAGGGGACGCACCGTGATCGTGCCGCCGGACAGCCCCTTGCCGACATAGTCGTTGGCATCGCCAAAGACCTCCAGCTTCAGACCCTGCACCGCCCAGGCCCCTAGCGACTGGCCGGCCGAGCCGCGCAGCCGCACGGTAACGTGGCCCGGCTTCAGGCCCCACATGCCGAACTTGCGCGTGATCATGGCCGACAGGCGCGTACCGATCGCCCGGTAGGTGTTGCGGACGTTGTAGGTCAGCTGCATTTTCTCGCCGACCTCGAACAGCGGCTTGGCGTCGCTGATGATGCGCGCGTCCAGCGTGTCCGGCACCTCGTTGCGGCCCTCGCGTGTGCAATACATCGCCTGGTCGCCCGGGTCGGCCTTGGTCAACAGCGGGTTGAGGTCGAGATCGTCCAGATGTGCCGCCCCCCGGCTGACCTGGTGCAGCAGCTCGGTCCGGCCGATAATCTCGTTCAGGGTCCGGTAGCCGAGCCGGGACAGATACTCGCGCACCTCTTCGGCCATGAAGGTGAACAGGTTCACGACCTTTTCCGGCGTGCCCGTGAATTTCTCCCGCAGGGCCGGGTCCTGGACACAGACGCCGACCGGACAGGTGTTCGAATGGCACTGACGCACCATGATGCAGCCCATGGCAACCAGCGAGGCCGTGCCGACGCCATATTCTTCCGCGCCCAGGATCGCGGCGATGACCACGTCGCGACCGGTCTTGATGCCGCCATCGGTACGCAGCCGCACCCGGTGACGCAGCCGGTTCAACGTCAGGACCTGATGGACCTCCGACAGGCCCATCTCCCACGGCACGCCGGCGAACTTGATCGAGGTCTGCGGGCTGGCGCCCGTGCCGCCCGTATTGCCGGAGACGAGGATGGTGTCCGCCCCGGCCTTGGCGACACCAGCCGCGATGGTGCCGATGCCGGTCCGTGAGACCAGCTTGACCGTCACCGTGGCGTCCGGGTTGATCTGCTTCAAATCGTAGATCAGCTGGGCCAGATCCTCGATCGAGTAGATGTCGTGGTGCGGCGGCGGGCTGATCAGCATCACGCCCGGCGTCGAATGGCGCAGCTTGGCGATCTCCACCGTGACCTTGAAGCCGGGAAGCTGGCCGCCCTCGCCGGGCTTCGCGCCCTGGGCGACCTTGATCTCAATCTCACGGCACTGGTTCAGATACTCCGCCGTGACGCCGAACCGGCCGGAAGCGATCTGCTTGATCGCCGAGTTCCAGTTGTCGCCGTTGGCGTCGGGCTTGAACCGTGCCGGGTCCTCGCCCCCTTCACCGGAATCCGACTTCGCGCCGATCCGGTTCATGGCCACGTTCAGGGTGCCGTGCGCCTCCGGCGACAGGGCGCCCAGGGACATGCCCGGCGTCACGAAGCGCTTGCGGATCTCCGTAATGCTCTCGACCTCCTCCGGCTCCACCGGGGTGCCGCCATCCTTGAAGTCGAGCAGATCGCGCAGGTTGATCGGCGAGGTTTTACCCACCGCGTCGGAGTATTTCTTGAACGCGAAATAGCTGTCCGTGGCCACGGCGTTTTGCAGCATGTGCACCAGTTCGCCCTCATAGGCGTGCTGCTCGCCGCCGCGACGATAGCGGTAAAAGCCGCCGACGGGCAGCGCCACGACCGTCTGGTTCCAGGCCTTGCGGTGAACCTCGATGACCTTCTTCTGGATGCCGCCGAGACCGATGCCGGAGATGCGACTGGACATGCCGGGGAAGTATTCCGCGACCATCGAGCGGCTGAGGCCCACGGCCTCGAAATTGCAGCCGCCGCGATAGGACGACACGATCGAGATGCCCATCTTGGACATGATCTTCAACAGGCCGTCATCGACCGCCTTCTTGAACCGGGTCAGGCACTGGTCCAGCGTCTGGTCGCCGAACAGGCCGCGCCGGTGCCGGTCGGCGATCGACTCTTGCGCGACATAGGCATTGACAGTGGTGGCGCCCACGCCGATCAGCACGGCGTAATAGTGCACGTCCAGGCATTCCATGGAGCGCACGTTCAACGACGTGAAGGTGCGCAGGGATTGCTTGACCAGATGCGTGTGCACCGCGCCGGTCGCCAGGATCATCGGCATGGCGACCCGGTCCGGGGCAACGCCGGCATCGGTCAGGATCAGGTGGGTGGCACCGCCGCGCACGGCGTCGTCTGCCTCCTGGCAGATTCGGCGCAGCCCGTCGCGCAGCGCGTTGTCGCCGTCATCCACGCCGATGGTGCAATCAATCTCGGCGGCCGTGTCGCCCATGTATTTGCGCATGGCCCGGAACTCGCCGGTCGTCAAAACCGGGCTTTCCAGTTGCAGCATGTCGCACTGGGAAGCGTCCTCGTCGAGGATGTTGCCGAGATTGCCAAGCCGCGTGCGCAGGCTCATCACCCGCCGCTCGCGCAGCGAATCGATCGGCGGGTTGGTGACCTGGCTGAAATTCTGCCGGAAGAAGTGGTGCATGCCGCGATAATGGTCCGACAGCACGGCGAGCGGCGTATCGTCGCCCATCGACCCGGTCGCCTCCTTCGCGTCGGCCACCATCGGATGCAGGATCAGTTCCAGATCCTCCATGGTGACGCCGCAGGAGACGTGCCGGCGACGCAGCTCGTCGCGGTCCATCTCCACCGGCTCCACCGCCTTGTCGGCGATCAGCTGGTCCAGGACCTTGGTGCGCTCGACCCATTGGCGGAACGGCTTTTCGGCGGCCAGGACGTCCTTGATCTCACCGTCGTGGTAGACGCGCCCCTCCTTCAGATCGACCGCGATCATCTGGCCGGGGCCAAGCCTGCCCTTTTCGACCACCTTGGCCTCGTCGATGCGGACCATGCCCGCCTCCGACCCGGCGATCAGAAGGCCACCGCCATCCTCCGACGTACCGCCGACAATGACATAGCGCATCGGCCGCAGCCCGTTGCGGTCCATGCCGCCGACGACCCATCGGCCGCCGCCGGCCGCAATCGCCGCCGGACCGTCCCACGGCTCCATCACCGTGTTGCAGTATTGGATCAGGGCGCGATGCTCGTCCTTCATCAGCTTGTTGGCGGACAGGGCCTCGGGGATCAGCAGGGCCTTGGCCATCGGCGTCGACCGGCCCGCGCGCAACAGCGCCTCGAACACAGCGTCCAGTGCTGCGGAGTCTGAACTGTTGCCCTGGATGATCGGCTTGATGTCGTCGACATTATCGCCGAACGCTTCTGCCGCCAGGCGGGTCTCGTGCGCCCGCATCCAGTTGACGTTGCCCTTCAGCGTGTTGATTTCGCCGTTATGGGCCAAGACGCGGAACGGCTGGGCCAAACGCCAGGTCGGGAACGTGTTGGTCGAATAGCGCTGGTGATAAATGGCGAAGTTGGACTCAAACCGGTCGTCCAACAGATCGGGATAGAAATCGGTCAACTGCTCGGCCAGGAACATGCCCTTGTAGATCACCGAGCGGCAGGACAGGGAGCAGATGTAAAAGCCGTCGCCGATGCCGGCGGCGGTGACCGCCTTTTCGATGCGGCGGCGGATGACATACAGGTCGCGCTCGAACTCGGCGTTCGACTGGTCCTGGTGGTGACCCAGCATGATCTGCTCGATTTCGGGCCGCGTGGCGTTTGCCTTCTCGCCGATGATCGAGACGTCGACCGGCACCTGGCGCCAGCCATAGATGTAATAGCCCTCTTTGAGGATCTCGCCCTCGACGATGCAGCGGCATTGCTCCTGGGCATCGAAATCCGTGCGCGGCAGGAACACCATGCCGACCGCGACCGGGCCGTCCATGGGCTCGTGCCCGGTGGCCTCGATCTGCTCGCGGAAGAACGCTTGCGGGATCTGCACATGGATGCCGGCACCGTCGCCGGTCTTGCCGTCGGCATCGACCGCGCCCCGATGCCAGACCGCCTTCAGGGCATCGATGCCGGCCTGCACCACCGCGCGCCTGGGCGTACCATCGATCGAGGCGACAAAGCCCACGCCGCAGGCATCGTGCTCGTCCGCCGGATCATAGGCGTGACCGTCGATCAGACGCTGGCGGTTGGCTTCGTACTGTTGGGCGATCTTGTCCATGGTCTTGATCTCCTTCGGCGCCCGATGGGCGCTAGGCCGCGTGCCCGAATAAAGGGGGTATCAGGCCCGCGGCGCGCCTATTCCGCCGCGATCGCGACGCCGGCGGTCTTGGCTTGCAGATACGCGTGCATCGAGGCGGCGGCATCGCGACCATCGCGCACGCCCCAGACGACGAGCGAGGCGCCGCGAACGATATCGCCGGCGGCGAACACGCCGTCCAGGTTGGTCATCATGGTGGCCCAGCTGACCGACACCGTGCCCCAGCGGCTGACCTTCAGTTCGGGGCAGCCGAACAGGCCGGGCAGATCCTCCGGATCGAAGCCAAGCGCCTTGATCACCAGATCGGCGTCCAGCGTTTCCGACGATCCCTCGATCACCTCCGGGGTTTGCCGACCGGTAGCGTCGGGCGCGCCGAGACGCATGCCGTGGGCGCGCACGCCGCTGACCGTGCCGTCGCCGAGAAACGCTTCCGGCGCCGTCTGCCAGACGAACTCCACGCCTTCCTCTTCGGCGTTGGTCACCTCGCGCTGCGAGCCGGGCATGTTCGCCTTGTTGCGGCGATAGAGGCATTTGACCGAGGTCGCGCCCTGGCGCACCGCGGTGCGCACGCAGTCCATCGCCGTATCGCCGCCACCAATCACCACGACGCGCTTGCCCGCCGCGTTCAGGCTGCCATCGTCAAAGGCCGGCACGTCATCACCCAGCCCCTTGCGGTTGGACGCAATCAGGAAGTCCAGCGCGGCGACCACATTGTCCAGGCCAACGCCCGGCGCCTGCAGGTCGCGGGCCTTGTAGACGCCGGTCGCGATCAGGACAGCGTCGTGCTTGGCGCGCAGCTCTTCCAGGCTGGCGTCGCGACCGACCTCGAAATTGGTGTGCAGGTGAATGCGCGCGTCCGCCAGCAGCTTGGTCCGGCGCTCGACCACCGGCTTCTCCAGCTTGAAGTTGGGAATGCCGTAGATCATCAGGCCGCCCATCCGGTCGTAGCGGTCGTAGATATGCACCTGATAGCCATGCCGGCGCATTTCCTCCGCCGCCGCCATGCCCGCCGGCCCGCCGCCGATGATGCCGATCGACTGGTCGCGTTCCGCCACGGGCTGGACCGGCTTGACCCAGCCCTTCTCCCACGCGGTATCGGTGATGTATTTCTCGATCGAGCCGATCGTGACCGTGCCGTGCCCGGCCTGTTCGATCACGCAATTGCCTTCGCACAGCCGGTCCTGCGGACAGATGCGGCCACAAATCTCCGGCATGTTGTTGGTCGCGGACGAGACCTCGTAGGCCTCTTCCAGCCGGCCCTCGGCCGTCAGCATCAACCAGTCGGGAATGTTGTTTTGCAGCGGGCAATGGACCTGACAGAACGGAATGCCGCATTGCGAGCAGCGCGAGGCCTGCTCCTCCGCCTTGGTGCGGGCATACTCGGCATAGACCTCCTGCCAATCGTCACGCCGGACATCGGCCGGACGCTTTTCGGGCATCTGGCTTTCCGTGTGCACGAATTTCAGCATTTTGTCGGTCATGGCGTCGCTCCGTCCCCGGTATCGATCGTCTGATCGGCCGCTGCTGACAAACCCCGCCGGCTTGGGTGCCAGGCGGGGCTTTCGAAGCTTCATAACCGGCTCCGACGCAAAATGCCAGCATAATCGACCATTCATGTCAGAATTACTGACTTATATAGCAGACAAACCTTCTTTGGTGAGCGGCCCGACTCTCGAATACGGCCGCTTTAGGTCCGAAACGAGACTAATTGCTCTTTTCCATGTCTGCTATCCCTAGTGGTCCGTCGACCGGCCGAGATGCTATATAGCCGATCCCGCCCGTGACCGGATGACCACCCTTGCCGCTGCTACAGCTTTTTGTTCTCGCGCTGGTCCAAGGGATCACGGAGTTCCTGCCGATCAGTTCCAGCGCCCATCTGGTGCTGGTGCCCTACTTCACCGGCTGGGACGATCAGGGCCTGCTGATCGATGTCGCCGTCCATGTCGGCACCTTGCTGGCGGTCCTGATCTATTTCCGCCGCGACGTCATCGATATGATCGTCGGCATTGTCGGCCTGCTCAGCGGCCGTCGCCGGGAAGGGGCGCGTCTGGCGGCGCAGGTCATCGTTGCCTCGATCCCCGTGGTCATCGCCGGCGCGGCGCTGCATCGCTTTGGGCCGGACATTTTTCGAAATGTCGAGATCATCGCCTGGGCCACCATCGGTTTCGGCATCCTGCTGGGCGCCGCCGATCGCCTGTTTCCGGCCACGGGACGGGTCGGCGAAATGAGTTACGGCGGCGCGCTGTTCGTCGGCCTGGCCCAGTGTCTGGCCCTGATCCCGGGCACCAGCCGGTCGGGCATCACGATGACCGCCGGCCGGGTCCTTGGACTGCAACGGCGCGAGGCGGCGCGCTTTGCGCTCCTGCTGTCCATTCCGGCGATTTTGGGCGCCGGAACGCTGGCGGGCGTCGATCTGGCAAGTGCCGGCGATACCCGGCTGACCCTCGACGCGCTGATCGCCGGAGCGCTGGCCTTCGTCGCCGCGCTTATCGCCATTGCCGCCATGATGGCCTGGCTGAAGCGGGCCAGCTTCACGCCCTTCGTGATTTACCGCGTGGCCCTCGGCGTGCTGCTCCTTTACCTCATCTACGCCTAAGCGAAATCGGGAACCCGGCAATGCGCCACCGTCACGACCTACCGACCGGAACCGTCCATCGGCTCTGGTGCGACAGCAAGCTTCTGGGCGCCAACATGCTGGGCGATCCGGCAAGGCGCGGCATAGATGTCTATGTGCCGGCGGGGCATGACGGGGCCGGGCTGCCGCTGCTCGTCGACCTGGTGGGCTTTACCGGCAGCGGGTACGGCCATACGAACTGGAAGAACTTCTCCGAAAACGTGCCCCAGCGGCTCGACCGCCTGATCGCCGACGACGAGATGCCGCCGGCCGTCGTCGCCTTCCCGGATTGTTTCACCCGGCTGGGCGGCAACCAGTACATCAACTCCGTCGCCATGGGTCCGTGGGAGGACTATCTGCTGCAAGAGGCCGTGCCGCTTGTCGAACGCGAGTTCGGCTGTGGCGGGCAGGATCGGCGCGGCGTGTTCGGTAAGAGCTCCGGCGGCTATGGCGCGATCGTGCATGCGCTCCGCCATGGCGGCACCTTCTGGGCCGCCGCGGCCTGCCATTCCGGCGATATGGGCTTTGAGTTGCTGTTTGCCGGCGACATGCCGAATACCGTGCGCGCCGTCGCCAAGCACGGCTCGATCGAGGCGTTCATGACGGCGTTCGAGGAAAACCAGAACCCGTCCGGCGACGACATTCACGCCCTGATGGTGCTGGCCATGGCGGCGACGTACGACCCCGACCCGGATGCCTTCCTGGGCATTCGCCTGCCGGTGACCCTCGACACCTGCGAGTTCATCGCGGATCGCTGGGCCAATCATCTGGCCTGGGACCCGCTGACCATGGTCGACCGCCACGCCGACAATCTAAAGGCGCTGAAGGCCCTGTTCATCGATTGCGGCACGCGCGACCAGTACAATCTGCTCTACGGCGCACGGCGCATGCACCGAAAGTTGGACGAACTGGCGATCGACCACGAATACCAGGAATTCGACGGCACCCATTCCAGCATCGATTACCGGATGGACGAGAGCCTGCCGTTCTTGGCCAAGGCCCTTACGCCCGACGCACCAGCAGGATAAACGCCAGGCCGATCAGCCAGACCGCGACGATGATCCACACGCCCAAACCCAGAATGAAGCTGATCAGCCAGCCCAGGATGGGCACGGAGGTCAGCCCGATCGTCGTCATGATCCACGCGATCAGGCTGACGACGCCGTAGCCGCCCCAGCAAATCAGGCTCCAGATGGCCGCGATGCCCCAGCTTAACCCGCGCATGCGTCGATCCCTCGTTCGCGCCGGCGCTTAGGCGCCCGACCCATTATCGGACGCCAAGCCGCTGGGCGCGTAACGCCCACCCACCCGGTACTTGTCCAGATAGGTCGGCACGATCGTCTCGACCGGCGTCGCCTCGATGCCGAGATCGGCCAGGGTCTTGGCGTCTTCCGCAACCACATTGTCGGATTGCAGCAGCACCACCTGGTCGCGGGTCAGCAGCGGCTTGGGCATCATGCTCAGAACCGAGCCCTGCAGCTTCGCGATCGACCAGGGCACCGAGATCAGGGCGCGTTTGCGCCGTGTTTCCTTCAGGATCAGGGCCATCAGCTCCTTGAAGCTGTAGACCTTCGGGCCGCCAAGTTCGAACGTCTGGCCTTCCGTTTTCGGATCGTCGAGACAGGCCATGACGGCGGCCGCCACGTCGCCGACATAGACCGGCTGGAACCGGGTCCTGCCGCCGCCGATCAGCGGCAGCGCCGGCGCGTAGCGCGACAGCCGCGCGAACAGGTTGAAGAACCCGTCCTCCGGCCCGAATACGATCGAGGGCCGCAGGATCGTCGCCTCGGGAAACGCCGCCAGCACGCCTTCCTCGGCCTCGGCCTTCGTCTTGGCGTATTTCGAGGGCGAGGTCCGCAAGGCGCCAACCGCGGAAACATGGATCATGCGGCCGACGCCCGCCTCTTTGGCCAGGCGCGCAACGCGCGGCGCGCCCTCGGAATGGGCGGCGGCAAAGGTCTGGCGCCCGCGTTCGTACAGCAGGCCGACCAGGTTGATCACCATATCCGAGCCGGCGACCGAGGCAGCCACCGAGGCATCGTCACGGATGTTGCAGAAAATCGGCACGATCTGGCCAACGCCGCCCATCGGCCGCAGGAACAAGGCCCGGTCGGTATTGCGCACGGCGACCCGCACGCGCCAGCCGCGCTGGGCCAGGTCATGCACGATGTAGCGGCCGATGAAGCCGGACCCTCCCACCACCGTCACGGTTTTCGGCACATCGGCGCGGTAGGCCATGGCAGATGCCCTCTTCGAATGGGTTGCCGATTGGCTAGGATCGGCGATTGCTTCGCCGCTTATATCGAAGCGCACGGCTTTTCGCCAGATGCCCGTCCCAGATACCCGTCGATGCGTGGCCTTTTGGCACCCCGCGCAACCGGTGCGGCGGTTGACAAGCCGGGGCCAGGTGAATACCTATCGTGCCCTTACGATGCGAAGCCCAGATGGCGGAATTGGTAGACGCGCAGGTTTCAGGTACCTGTGACCGCAAGGTCGTGGAAGTTCGAGTCTTCTTCTGGGCACCATCCTCTTCGCAGCCGCACCCCCTTCAATACCCGCCTAAACCGGCGGGCGTTGCCTATTAAGGCGTTGGCACCAGAGGCGAGGGAAAAGTGGCAGCAGCGATGACCCAATCCGGTACGATCAACTTGCATGTCGGCGATCTGCCCGACGATCTGGATCTTGGCGCTGTCGTCGCCGTCGATACCGAGACGATGGGCCTGCGCCCCGGCCGCGACCGTTTGTGCGTGGTGCAGCTCTCGGCCGGCGACGGCACGGCCCATCTGGTGCAGTTGCCCCAGGACAGCTACGCCGCTCCAAATCTCGTCCGCCTCTTGGGCGATGCCGACCGGCTGAAGCTGTTTCATTTCGCCCGGTTCGACCTCGCGGTGCTGAAGGCCTATCTGGGCGTCGATTGCCGGCCGGTCTGGTGCACCAAGATCGCGTCGAAGCTGGTGCGCACCTTTACCGATCGGCACGGCCTGCGCGACCTTTGCCGGGACCTGATCGATGTCGACATCTCCAAACAACAGCAATCGTCCGATTGGGGCGCCGCGACGCTGACGCGCGAGCAAATGAGCTACGCCGCTGGCGACGTACTATATCTCCATCGGTTGAAAGAACGCCTGGAAGAAATGCTTCAACGAGAGGGTCGGCTGGCTCTGGCCGAATCCTGCTTTGATTTCTTGCCGACGCGGGCCGCTTTAGACCTGGCAGGCTGGCCCGAAGAGGACATATTTGCCCACTAATTGGTCAAAGTTCGATAATCTAGCGGATCAAGACGCCGCCGCGACCGCGGTGGGCAAGAGGGTTTTCTAATGGCCGTTGGCGCCACCAAAAAGCACGCGATCGAGAGCCACAGCGAAACAAGGCAGGCCGGGGTTGAGGTTCTGCAACTCGAGGCCGAAGCATTGCAAGCGGTGGCTTCGACGCTCGACGACACGTTCGAGGCGGCCGTCGAGGCCATCTACAACGCCAAGGGCCGCACGGTCGTCACCGGCCTCGGCAAAAGCGGTCTGGTCGGCCGCAAGATCGCGGCCACCTTGGCCTCGACGGGCACCCCGTCCCACTTCCTCCATGCCGCCGAAGCCAGCCATGGCGATTTGGGCATGATCGGGCGCGACGATCTGGTGATCGCGCTGTCCAACTCCGGCACCACGTCGGAACTGGCCAACATCATCACCTTTGCCAAGCGCTTCGGCCAAACGCTGATCGCCGTCACCGGCCGGCCAGACAGCCCGCTGGGCGACCAGGCGGATATTGCGCTGAGGCTGCCGGACGTGGCGGAGGCCTGCCCGCTGAACCTGGCCCCGACCACATCGACCGCGATGATGATGGCCTTGGGCGATGCCCTGGCGATCGCCTTGTTGCGCCGGCGCGGCTTCTCGTCGGAAGATTTCAGTGTCTTCCATCCCGGTGGCGCGCTGGCCGCCCGGCTGAAGCGGGTCGGCGACCTGATGCACTCGGGCGATACCATCCCGCTGGCCAAGCCCGACGACAAGGTCAGCGACGCGCTGTTGGAAATGACGGCAAAGACATTCGGTGTCGTGGGCGTGGTCGATGATGCCGGCCGGTTGGTCGGTATCCTGACGGACGGCGATCTGCGGCGCCACATGGCGACAGACCTGCTCAGCCGCACGGTTCGCGACGTCATGACCGCGAACCCCAGAACGATCGGGGCCGGCGCGCTGGCCCAGGAAGCCCTGCGGACGATGAACGACATCGGCATCACCAGCCTGTTCATCGTGGACACAAAGCAGCAGCCGATCGGCATTCTGCACATGCATGACTGCCTGAGAGCGGGCGTCGCGTGACCTCATCGCTGGAAACGCTGGACAATGCCGATGCCGGGCGCGGCGGATCCGCAGCCAAGAGGGCCGGCGAGAGGCTTTCCCGCTTCACGCCGCGCGCGCGCAAGGTCAGGGGCGGGCGCGGCCATTCCGTCCTCGTCGGCATCCTCAAGCTGCTGTTGCCGCTGCTGGCCGTGGTGCTGATCGGGCTGGTCATCATGTGGCCGACGATCGAGGAACAGGTCGAGGCCGGGTCCGGGCCGGACACGCCGGAATACCAGGCCAGCGGCGAGGCGCAGATCATCAATCCACGGTTCACGGGCCTGGACGACGAGGGCCGGCCGTTCGAGATCGAAGGCGATCTCGCCTATCAGGACATCAACGATCCCGAATTGATCGATCTCGACAATCTGCGCGGCACGATCACGTTGTCGGAGGGGGAAACGGCGCGCGTGGAATCGCAGTTCGGTCACTTCGACCGTACCAAAGGGCGGGTGGAGCTGCGTGGCAACGTCGTCGTCTCCCACGATCAGGGCGCGGTGTTCCGCACCGAGGAAATCATGGTCGACATCAACGCCAACGAGGTGTGGGGCGACCAGCCGGTCGAGGCCGTATCGGACGAGGCGACCGTGAACGCGACCGGTTTTGAAGTGCAGGACGGCGGCGCCACGATTGTCTTTCGGGGGCCGGCCCGTATGGTGGTAGACCGCAGCGGCGCAGCGGCGCCGGCCACCGACAATTGATGCCCCGGGGGGCGCGAGCATGAAGATGCGATCGACACTGTTCTGGCTCGCCGCTGGCGCTTGGCTGCTGGCCGCTCAGACGGCATCGGCCCAGCTGTTGAATCTGGAAACCGGCGACGGGCCGATCGAGATCGATGCCAGCGAGGCGCTGGAATGGCGCAGCGAGGACCAGCAATATGTCGCCCAGGGTGACGCGCGCGTTCGCCAGGGCGAGAACGAGGTCCGGGCCGACACGCTGACGGCGGACTATCGCGACGATGCCGACGGCAACACGGAGATCTATCGCCTGACCGCCGAGGGCAGCGTCGAAATCGACTCCGAACAGGCCAGGATTCGCGGCGATCGGGCGGTCTACAATCTCACGGACGAGACATTCGTCCTGACGGGCAGCAACATTCTGCTCGAGACCGACGAGGATCGCGTCACCGCCTCGGACCGGCTGGAATACAACCAGCGAACCGGCGTCGCCGTGGCCCGCGGCAATGCGACGGTGGAGCGCGAGGGCCAGCAGGTCCAGGCCGACACTATCACCGCCTATGTTGTAACCGGCGCGGACGGTGGGCAGGAGCTGGACCGCGTTCTGGCCCAAGGCAACGTCCGCGTTTCCAGCCCCGACGGCATCGCCACAGCGGAAGAGGGGGTCTACGACGCCGTCAACAATGTCGCGACCCTGTCCGGTTCGGTGCGCATCACGCGCGGGGAAACCGTGCTGTCCGGCGACATGGCGGAGGTCAATCTGGATACCGGCGTCAGCCGGCTGTTGGCGCAATCCGACGGCCAGGGCCTGGTCGGCGGCGTCCTGGTCCCGGAAGACGCACCATCCGAATGACCATGTCGCAGGACGAGATCGGGCCGCCGGGGACGGTGGCTGACGCCGGCGCGGCCGCCGGGTCAGACGGCGCGTCGGACAGCGCAGCCAAACCGCGCCTGGTCAGCGAGAACAAGGGCCTGGTCGCCCACAATCTGGGTAAGCAGTACCGCAAGCGGCCCGTTTTGCGGGACGTTTCGCTGCGGTTGCAGCGGGGCGAGGCGGTCGGCCTGCTGGGCCCCAACGGGGCCGGCAAGACCACGTGCTTTTACATCGTCATGGGGCTGATCGCGGCCGATACCGGCACGATCGAGTTGGACGGGCAGGACCTGACCCATCTGCCGATGTACCGGCGGGCGCGGCTGGGCATCGGCTATCTGCCGCAAGAGGCCTCCATCTTTCGTGGCATGACGGTCGAGCAGAACATCCGCGCCGTCATCGAGGTGACCGAGCCGAACCGCGAGGCGCGGGATGTGATCCTGGACGATTTGCTGGCCGAGTTCTCGTTGACCCATTTGCGCCGGGCGTCAGCCTTGGCGCTGTCCGGCGGTGAGCGGCGGCGTGTCGAAATCGCGCGGGCGCTGGCCTCGCACCCCCATTTCATGCTGTTGGACGAGCCGCTGGCCGGCATTGACCCGATCGCGGTGGGCGACATCCGCGACCTGGTTAGCCATTTGCGCGATCGCGGCATCGGCGTCCTGATCACCGACCACAATGTGCGCGAGACTTTGGATATCGTCGACCGGGCCTATATCCTGCATGATGGTCGTGTTTTGATGGAAGGCCAGCCAAGCGACATCGTGGCGAACAAGGATGTGCGTCGCGTCTATCTTGGCGAGCGTTTCAGCCTTTAGGTCCCTCTTTGCCCCATGGCCCTGACCCAGCGCCTCGATCTTCGCCAGTCTCAATCGCTGGTGATGACGCCGCAATTGCAGCAAGCCATCAAGCTGTTGCAATTGTCGAACATCGAGCTTGCGGCCTATGTCGATAAGGAACTGGCGGAAAACCCCCTGCTTGAGCTTGCGGACGAGGAGGGGGGCGACGTTCCTGTCGCGCCGGAACAAGCGGTCCAGGCCGAGGCGCCGTTAGCACCGACCGACAAGGTCACCGATAACGCGAGCACAAGCGACGCCGCCGACCAGGCACTCGACCTCGATCAAGCCAACCTTTGGAACGCGGAAAAACCGGCTGATGCCGCCGAGCCGGAAGCGGGCTGGCAGCTCGGCAGTTGGGGCGAGCCAGGTGGACAGGCACCACAAGACGCTCGCGGCGCCGATTGGGCCGATTGGGAGGACATCGCAAGCGCGTCGGAAAGCTTACGCGACCACCTGCTGCGCCAAGTTCAGACCGAGATCGAGGAAAGCGAAGCCCGCCTGATCGCAGGGTATCTGGTCGATTGCCTTGACGAGGCCGGCTATCTGGCCGTTTCGGTGGCCGAGGTCGCCTTGGCCCTGGGCACGACGACCAAACGGGTGGCGCACGCGCTGGAACAGTGCCAGCGCTTCGATCCGCCCGGCCTGTTCGCCCGGTCCTTGCGCGAATGCCTGGCCCTGCAGTTGGCGGAACGCAACCGGCTGGACCCGGCCATGGCGACGATGCTGGACCATCTCGATCTGTTGGCCCAGCGCAACCATGCCGTTCTCGGCCGGCTTTGCGGGCTGGACCGGTCGGACATCATCGACATGGTCGGCGAAATCCGCGCGCTTGACCCCAAGCCGGCGGAGCGGTTCACCAGGAACGTGGCGCAAACGGTCGTGCCGGATGTCATTGTCACCGGCGATCGGGCCGGCGGTTGGGCCGTGCGGCTGAACCAGGAGACCTTGCCGCGCCTGTTGGTCAACCGCGACTACCACGCCGCCGTGCGCCGGTCGGCAAGAAGCGCGACGGATCGCCATTATCTGAACGACCGGCTGGCCAGTGCGAACTGGCTGGTCAAGGCGCTGGACCAGCGCGCCACCACGATCCTGCGCGTCGCGACCGAACTTGTCCGACAGCAAGGCGCGTTTCTCGACCACGGCATCGGCGGCCTGAAACCCCTGATTCTGCGAGACATTGCCGACGCGATCGACATGCACGAAAGCACGATCAGCCGTGTCACCAGCAACAAATTCATCGCCACACCGCGTGGGGTTTTCGAACTTAAATACTTCTTCACCACGGCCTTGGCATCGACCGCCGGCGATGGCGCGCACTCCGCCGAGACGGTGCGCCATCGCATAAAGTCGCTGATTGCGTCGGAAACGCCGGATGCGGTGTTGTCGGACGACCAGATCGCCGCCATGTTAGGTGAGGGAGGAATTGAAATAGCTCGCCGAACGGTGGCAAAATACCGCGAAGGCATGAGCATCCCGTCATCGACCCGAAGACGGCGTGAAAAAGCGCTGGGGCTGTGATTTTCTAGCTTTATCAATGGGTTAAAAACAAGTCAGGACACAGGTTGACATTGGCCGCCCGCCGACCATATTTTCCGCGCCCTCTGCCGAACATGACGCTATGATGTCAGCCTGGTTGGTCGGCGGCCCTGAGTTTCTGGACAGTCAATGCAGCTAACCGTCAAAGGCAAACATATCGACGTGGGCGACGCCTTGCGCAGCCACGTTGAAGAAAGCCTTCAGTCAACCGCGACAAAATACTTCAACAACGCCGTCGATGCGTCCGTCGTATTTTCGCGGGAAAAACATTTGTTCCATGCCGACCTAAAGGTTCATGTCGGCAAGAACATCCAGATGCAGACCAACGGCGAGGCCGATGGTCCGTACGCCGCCTTCGACAAGGCGGCCGACAAGATGGCCAAGCGGCTGCGCCGCTACAAGCGGCGGCTGATCGACCATCACAAGCATGGCCATGCCGAACCCGCGATCGAGGCCAGCGCCTTCGTGCTGCAAGCGGAGATCGACGAACGGCCCGATGGCCAAGAAGAGCCGGACCAACCGGTCGTTATCGCCGAGATGACCGAGCCAGTGGACACGCTGACGGTCAGCGAAGCCGTTATGCGCCTGGATCTGGGCGAACTGCCCGCGCTGATGTTCCGAAACCGCGCGCATGGCGGCCTGAACATGATCTATCGCCGACGGGACGGGAATGTCGGCTGGGTCGACCCACGCGGAACCCGCGAAACCACTCGCTGATGTCGCGCGCGGCCGGTTTGGCCGCGGCGTAACAGGGGTATTGAATGTTTGGACTTCTAACCGACAGTTCCGTGATCGTGGATATGCACGCCACCAGCAAAAAGCAGGCGTTGCAGGAGTTAGCCTCTAAAGCCTCCAAGATCACGGGCCAGCCGGAGCGGGTCATCTTCGACACGCTTCTTGAACGCGAACGCTTGGGCACGACCGGTGTCGGTCGGGGCATCGCCATTCCGCATGGCAAGCTGCCCGACCTGAACAAGGTCTATGGCATCTTCGCGAAGCTGAGGGAGCCGGTCGATTTCGACTCCGTCGACGACCAGCCCGTCGACCTGATCTTTCTGTTGCTGGCCCCGACGGAAGCCGGGGCCGACCACCTCAAGGCACTCGCCCGGGTGGCGCGCCTGCTGCGCAATGACGGCCTGTGCCGAAAGCTGCGCGGCTGCGACCACATCGATGGCGTGCTGGCGCTCGTCAACGAAACGGCCGAAGCCCACGCCGCTTAAGGCAGCGCGATCTCCATTCGCGCCGAAGCTGGTTTGGTTAGTGGACGCTGAGCGGTTCTAGATCGTTCTGCCGAACGACGGCGAACGCCTTTTCCAGACTGTCGACGACGAGATGCTGTGTGCCGTCGGCGCTGTGGATCGCGTAGGCCGCCTGGCCGTTCTCGACGACCGGCTTGACGTAGGCGATCTGTTGGGCGCCCAAGGCCGCGAAATCCGTCGGCGTCATGGCACGCATGGAAACAGTGTCGTTGGGGGTCATACCTTGGTCCTCAATACTCAAGAGCCTGATCGTCAGTCGGCGTCCACCGCATCGGCGCCGACATCGATGGTCTGGCCAGCATCGTGCTTGGCCTCGGGCTTGATCTCGATCTTGCGCACCTTCACCGCCGGCATCGGCCGGCGCAGGTCGACATGCAGCAAGCCATTGTCCAGCGAGGCGTTTTCGACCTCAATGCCCTCGGCAAGAACGAAACTGCGCTGGAACTGTCGTGCGGCAATGCCGCGATGCAGATAGTTCCGGTCGCGATCGTCCTGCTGCTTGCCCCGGATGACCAGCTGATCATCCTCGATCTGGACCTGCAGATCGTCCTGGGTGAACCCGGCCACGGCAACGGTGATCCGCAGCCTTTCGTCGGACAGTTTTTCGATGTTGTACGGCGGGTAACCGTCGGCCGACGACTTGGCGACGCGGTCCAGACTGCGCTCGATACGCTCAAACCCCAGCAACAGGGGACTGTTGAACAAAGACAAACGAGTCACGCTCTCATCTCCTCTTGCATGAGCGAGATAGGGTCGTGGGCCCAGCCCAATGCCGGCGCCCTTGCCCACGGCCCTCTCGGCGCCGCGGCCCTTCATATTTGGTGCGCAATGCGTGGGCGATCAACCCAGCGCTTGAACAGGCCAGTCTACGCGACCTGAATGACGTCGCCTTCAGGCGCCTCGGCCATGACCCGGTCCACCAAGTCAGCGCGCCTTTCGCGGACGGCTCTCTGGTTGATGTAGCCCTTGTCGGTGATCTCGTTGGCGTCGATCGACGGCGGCTCGGCCATCAGGAAAGCACGGGCGATCGCGGTCGAACTGGCCGGGTTGCTCGCGTTGTGCCGAAGCAGGGCCTCACGGACATGGCCGCGGACGGCTTGGTCGCTCAGAACCTGCTCAATCGGCGCATCGTCCGCCAGACCGGCAAGCGCGCGGCAGCCAGGCAGGTTCGGGAAGATCAGCGCGCCAGCATGGTCGCCATTCTCGCCCACGAGAACGATGTCCTGTACCGCCGGCGCGCAGGCCGCGATCAGGGCGATGCGCAGAGCGCCGACATGCACCCAGGTGCCCGTCGACAGCTTGAAATCCTCCGCCGTGCGCCCGTCGAACACGACACCCGCGCATGCGTCGTCCTGGTCCAACAAACGGCCGGCATCGCCGATCTTGTAGTAGCCCTCGTCATCGAACGCCGCCTCGGTCAGATCCGGCCGCTGCCAATAGCCGGGCGTGACGTTCGGGCCCTTCACCCGCATTTCCAGTTTGCTGCCGGCGGGCACCATCTTCAGCGCCACGCCGGGGCCAGGCAGACCGATGACACCGGCGCGCTCAATCGGGAAATGCACGGTCGTGACCATGGGCGCCGTCTCGGTCGAACCCCAGGCTGAGATCATCGGCACGCGCACGCCGCGTTCGGCCACCGACAGATCCTCCAGCCGTTCCCACAGATTCTGCGGCAGGGCCGCGCCGGCATAGAACAGCAGGTCCAAACGCTCGAAGAAGTTGGCCCGCAACTCGGCGTCGGCCTCCAGATGGTCCAGTAGGACGGCGAAGCCGATCGGCACATTGAAATAGAGCGTTGGCGATATCTCACGCAGGTTGGCGACCGTCCGGTCGATCAACGCAGGCACCGGCTTGCCGTCATCGATGTAGAGCGTGCCGCCATGGCGCAGCACCATATTGAAGTTGTGGTTGGCGCCGAAGGTGTGGTTCCAGGGCAGCCAGTCGACGATCACCGGCGGTTTTTCACCGAGAAACCGCCAAAGCTGGGCAATCATCTGCTGGTTGGACACCAGCATGCGCTGGGTGTTGATCACGCCTTTCGGCGCCCCGGTTGACCCGGAGGTGAACAGGATTTTCGCAATGCTGTCCGGACTGACGCCGGCAAAGGCGAAGTCGACCGCGTCCGTCTTCGCAGTCTTCAGCAGATCGTCGATCGTCACCGTGCCCGGCTGCGGAACGGACGTGACCAGCCGGTCAGGGCCGGCGCCGATTGCCTGCAAGGCGGCCGCGAACGGTCCGGCATTCTTGGCGTAGACCAGGCTGGGCTGCACCAGTTCGTGGATCGCCTTCAGCTTGGCGTGGTCCTGGCTCATCAGGGAATAAGCCGGCGACACCGGCACGGCGGGCGCGCCGATATGCTGGGCGGCGAGTTGCAACAGTGCGTTGTCGACGCCGTTGTCGGACAGGATCATCAAGGTGCGGCCCGGCCCGAAACCCCGGTCCAGCAGGGCCTGGGCCAGGCGTTCGACCTGGTCCAAGGCCTGGGCATAGGTCAGCTCGCGCCAGCCGCCCGTGCCGTCGCGTTCGGCCAAGAACACGCGCGTCGGGGCCAGCGCCGCCCAATCGACCAAGTAGTCGCCCATTTTCGCATCACACGCACCGAGTTTCTGCGGCGATCGCAGGATCATGCCGCCATCGGCCAGGCGTTCGACATCGACCGCCGCCGGCGCGAAATCCAGCGGGGCGAACGCGGGTTTGGGATCGGCGTGCGGTGCGGTCATGGCGACCCTCGAAGCATTGGTCTAAAGGCCCAGATAGGCCTGGCGCAGGCGGTCATCGTCCAAGAGCGCCCGGCCGCTGCCCGCCATGGCGATCTGGCCATTCTCCAGGACATAGGCGCGATCGGCCAGTTTCAGCGACCCGACCACATTCTGTTCGACCAAGACCACGGTCAGCCCGTCGGTGTTGAGCTGGTGCACGATGCGAAAGACCTCCTGCACGATCGTCGGCGCCAGGCCCAGCGACGGTTCGTCCAGCATGATCAGCCGGGGTTGCCCCATCAGGCAACGGCCGATCGCCAGCATCTGCTGTTCGCCGCCGGACAGGGTCCCGGCGTCCTGCCGCACGCGTTCGGCCAAACGCGGGAAGATGGTGAAGACACGCTCCATCGTCGAGGCGGCTAGCTTGCGCGCGCGGGGGATCACGGCGCCCATTTCCAGGTTTTCCCGCACCGTCATGCTGGGGAAGATCTGGCGGCCCTCCGCGACCTGGCCGATGCCCAGATCGCACACCAGATGGCTCGGCCAGCCGGTGATGTCCTCACCCTCGAACGTGATCCGGCCCCGTGTCGGGCGGTAGATGCCGGCGATGGTGGAGATCAGCGAGCTTTTGCCGGCACCGTTGGCGCCGATGATGGCGACGATCTCGCCCTCTTCGACGGTCAGCGAGACGTCCGACAGGGCCTGCGCGTCGCCATAGTGCAGATCGACGGCTTCGATCGTCAGCACTAGTCCGCCTCCTGCCCCAGATAGCAGTCCAGCACGGCCTGATCGCGCACGACCTGGTCCGGCGGGCCTTCCGCGATCAGCGAGCCGTAGTTGATCACCGTGACATGGCCGGACAAGGCCATCACGGCCCGCATCACATGCTCAATCAGCAGGATGGTCAGGCCCGTCTCCTGGTTCAGACGCCGAAAGACCTCGACCATCTGGTCGGTCTCGGTCGGCCTGAGGCCTGCCATGACCTCGTCGAGCAGCAGGATGCGCGGCTTGGTGGCCAGCGCCTTGGCGACCTCCAGCCGCTTGCGGTCCGGCAGGGTCAGCTCATGGGCGGGCTTGGTTGCCTCGCGCCCGAAGGCCAGCAGGTCCAGCACGCGCCTTGCCTCGACCCTCGCCTCGGCCACGCCGCGCGCTGCACGCAGGGCGCCGATCATGACGTTTTCCTCGACCGTCAGATCGTTCAGCGGCTTGGCGACCTGGAACGTTCGGCCGATGCCGTCCCGGCAGGCCTGGTCCGGGCGGCGGCCGGTGATGTCCTTGCCGTCCAGCAGCACCTGGCCGCGATCCGGCCGCAAGGCACCGGTGATCAGATTGAACACCGTGGTCTTGCCGGCGCCGTTGGGGCCGATCAGGGCGCCGATCGAGCCTTTGGCGACAGCGAAGCTGAGCTCGTTGACCGCCACCAGGCCCCGAAAGCTCTTGTGCAGGCCGCGCACCTCAAGCATCGGGCCGCCGCTCTTCCATGCCCAGCAGGCGCCGCAGCCAGGGCCATAGTCCGGCAGGGCGGAACAGGATGATCGCCAGCATCGCCACGCCATAGGTCAACAGCTTCAGCCCGGCGATGTCGAACCACTCCTGGGTGATCGACAGGCCCTCGCCCAGCCAAGTCAACGCGAACGCCCCCAGGATCGGGCCGAACAGCGTGCCGATGCCGCCAATGATGACCCCCAGCAACAGCTCGATCGATCGGTCGATCGAGAAGATCGATTCCGGATACAGCGTGTTGTTGTAGAAGGCGTAGAAGACGCCCCCGAAGGCCGTCATCATGGCGGAGATGACCACGGCCAGCAGCTTGTAGCGCAGTACGTTGATGCCCATGGCTTGGGCCGCCTCCTGGTCCTCCCGAATGGCCAGCCAGTAATAGCCGACGCGCGTGCGCATAAGCAGGCGAACGGTCACCAGGCAGGCGACCATGCCGGTCAGTATGACGTAATAGAAGACCCAGTTCGGGCCGCGCAGGGTCCAAAACGCGTTGGCGATCGACGCGGCATCCATATCGATGTTGCGGTTCTGAACCAGCAGGAACATGCCGCTGGAACCGCCGATCCAGCCCCAATGGTCGAACAGAATGCGCACGAATTCGGCAAAGGCGATGGTCAACAGCGCGAAATAGACGCCGCGAATGCCGAACCGAAAGCCCAGCCAGCCGATCAGCGCGCCCATTGCGCCCGCGACGATGAAGGCCGGGATCAGGCCGATCCATGGCCCCAGCCCGAAATGAAAAAACAGGGCACCGGACGCATAGGCACCAAGACCGATGTAAAGGGCGTGGCCGAGCGAAAGCTGGCCGGCAAAGCCCATCATCACGTTCCAGGCCTGGCCCAGCACCGCCAGATAGCAGCACAGGATCAGGACCGAGAGCACATAGCCACCGAAAACCAGGGGCGCGAGATACAAGAGGACGATCACACAGACCAACCCCCATGCCGCGCGGGCCGGCACGCCTTCGAACAGGGACCTCACGATGACCGTTTGCCCAACAGGCCGTTCGGCCGCAGCAGCAACACCAGGATCAGCAAGCCAAAGCTGAAGCTGGATTTCAGCGAAGGCTGGATCAGGATGCCCGCCATTGCCTCCGAAACGCCGATCAACAGGCCGCCGAGCAGGGCGCCGGTCATGCTGCCCAGGCCGCCGATGATGACGATGGTGAAGGCCAGCAGGGTGAAGTCCGCGCCCAGATGCGGGGTCACGTCGATCACCATGATCAAAAGGCAGCCCGCCGCCCCGGCGCAGGCCGCTCCGATACCGAACGTAATCGCGTAGAGCCTGCTGACATTCAGGCCGACGACCTGGGCGCCGCGGTTGTTGTCCGCACAGGCGCGGATCGCCTTGCCGGTGAGCGTGTGGTTGAAGAACAGATACAAGAGCGCGATCAGCGCCAGTGCCGCGATCGCGGAATAGACGCGGACATTGTCGAGGAAGAACGGCCCGACCTCGAACGAGGCGAACGCGTACGGCACCTGCACGTTGCGCGCGTCCGGCCCGAAGATCATGTCGAGACCGTTGGTCAGGATCAGCGCGACGCCGATCAGGACCAGGAACTGCTGGTGTTCCGGTGCGGTGATGAAGCGATCGATCAGGCCGCGTTGCAGGGCCACGCCGAACAGGAACATCACCAACGCGACGATCGGGATGGCCAGGATCGGGTCCAGGCCCAGCGTCACGAAGACGAGGTAGGCGCCGAACATGCCGGCGACCAGCATCTCGCCATGGGCGAAGTTCACCACCCGCATGACGCCGAAGATGATCGACAGGCCGACCGCCAGCATGGCGTAGACCGATCCCGTCAACAACCCCTTGATGGCGGCGTCGAAATAGAACTCAATCGGCAGCATCGGCGGCGTCTATCCGTCCTGACCTGAACCGGGGCCGGCGATCCAAGAGAGACGCCAGCCCCAAGGCATGTCGAACGCGATCAGCCCCGATCGGCCCAAGAAGGCACCGGGAAGACCGCCTCGGCGGTGGCGATGTCCACCGGCGCCGTCACCACCGGGCCGCCATCCTGGATCTGAACGACGACCGTGTCGATGTTCGGGTTCTGACCCTCCTCGTCGAACTGGATCGGGCCGCCATACATCGGGTGCTCGGCAATCTCGGTCGCCCGCAAGGCCGCCACCAGATCGTCGGCGTTGGTCGACCCCGCGCGCTGGGCCGCGTCGGCACAGATCATCAGCGCCTCGAACGTGAAGCCGGGGTTCAGCTCGAACGTTTGGTCCGGGAACTCGGCCACGAACTGGCTTTGCAGCTCGGTCGTGATCGGGCTCGTTGGGTTGAACCAGGGCACGGACGTGGTCGCGTATTCCGCATACGGGCCCAGCGTATCGGCGAACTGCTTTTCATACATGCCGGGGCTGCCGGGCGAGATGATGCCCATCGTGTCGAAGCGCTGGCGCACGCATTCGCGCACCAGCAGGATGGCATCGTTCAGGCGGGTGACGACCATCAGGAAGTCAGGGTCCAGCGCCCGGGCCCTGGATACCTCCACGGACAGGTCCCGCGCCTGCGGATCGTAGGAGATGGAGTCCAGGAACTCATACGGCACGCCGACCCGCGGCGCCAGGGCCTGGATGCCGCGCGACATGGCCGTGCCGAACGTGTCGTTGATGTGCATGAACACGGTCGTCCGCGGCGTCGTCCCCGTGACCTCGAACAAATTGTTGATCGAGCCCAGGCCCCGCATCACCAGGGTCGGCGCCTTGGGGAAGTTGCGGAAGACGTATTGATAGCCCTGCTCGGTAATCGCGGGGTCGGCGGCGATGTTGATCACGAACGGCATGCCGTTCTGCTCGGCCACCTGGGCGACTGCCGCCGTGGTGCCGGAATCGAAACAGCCGACCAGCATGTCGACGCCTTCGCGGATCAGGCGTTCGGCCTGGGTTCGGCCGGTGTCGGGGTTGGATTCCGTGTCCGCGCCGACGACCTCGACCGCCAGCCCCATGTCGGACAGGATGTTCGGCGCCAGTTCCGCGCCGCGCCAGCAGGCGGCCCCGATCGCGCTTAAGAAGCCGGAACGCGGCAGCAGCACGCCGACGCGCACGGGCGCCTGCGCGCGAACCAGGCGCAGCGGGTGCAGCACCGGCAGCGTCGCGGCACCGGCAATCGCCGCGCCGGTGAACTGCCGTCGGCCGATCCCGTGGGCGGGTTTCAGCGTCTTATCATCTGTCGTCATCGAACTCCTCCCCTTCTTTGGCTTGTTCTTCGGCGTGTCGAAGCGATCCACCGCGATGTTGGCCCCGATATTGGCCACGGTGTTTACTGCCGCTATCTCACGCTATTGTCGCTAAGCGTGCAATGGCCGATCACGCCACGTGGTAGCCGTTTCTTCCATCATAAATAGTTTGTCCTACCAACAGTTTCCGGATGGTACAGCCGGTTGACGAAACAGCGCAATAAGGGAGACCGCCCTGCAGCCCATCGCTAGGCACGCTTGGCCCGGCATCGTCGCCCATGCGGATTGGAGCACCGACCCCGCCAAGCGCTGGATCTCGGTGGCGGCAAGGGCCGGCGACACCTACCGGCTTGAGGAGGCGTGCGTGTGCCCACAGACGTCGGGGTTGCTCGACGGCCTGAGACACCGCTCGACGGATCGAAGCGTCATGCTCGGCTTCGATTTCCCGGTCGGGTTGCCAAAGGTCCTTGGGTCTGCGCTGACGGTGACCGCTTTTCGCCAGGTCTTGCGGAACCTGGTTGACGGCGTTTGGCCCGATTTTCTCCAGCCGGCGGAAACGATCGATCAGGTCGGCCCGACCCGGCCCTTCTTTCCGGCGCGCAATCTGCCCAAAGGCGTGGTGTCGCGCCAAGGGCTGGCAGGGGCGTTGGGCGCAGCCTCGTACGACGATCTCCTGCGGCGGAGCGACCGGCCGAGTGCCGAGCGGCGCGCGACGTCCAGCCTGTTCTTCCTGGTCGGCGGCCAGCAGGTCGGCAAAGCGGCCATCGCCGGCTGGCGCGAGCTGATCGCGCCGTACGCAGGCGACGCGGCAACCGCGTTTTGGCCGTTCGACGGTGCGCTGGCCGAACTGCTAGCGCCCGAACGAACGGTCTTGTGCGAGACCTATCCGGGACAGTTCACCCGCCCCCTCGGTCTGACCGTCGGCACGGGTGGCCGCAGCAAGCGGCGGCAGGCTGACCGGCAAGCGCAGACGACGGCGTTGCTAGGAAAAGCCGCCGAAATGGATCTGGTCCTGGAACCTGCGCTGCGACAGCAGATCGAGGACGGATTCGGCCCCGGCCCGCAAGGCGAGGATGCGTTTGACAGCCTGATCGGCCTGCTGGGCATGTTTCTGATTCTGACAGGACGCCTCGGCGAGGGCTGCCCGTGGGACGACCCGGACCTGGCCCTGGAGGGTTGGATCCTAGGGCACCAGGCTTAACCGACGCGTCAATCCGGCGTGCGCGCGCTTAAGCCCAGCAAGGCCCGCCGGCGCAGCCATAGCGACGGCCTATAGCGGTCGTCGCCGGTGATCTGCTGCATGCGCATCAGCATGTCATGCACCCGGCCCGGCCCCATCTCGTCGACAAGTTCCAGCGGGCCCATCGGGTAGTTCAGGCCCAGCTTCATCGCCGTGTCGATGTCCGCCGGGCTGGCCAGACCCCGCTGGGCGATCTCGCAGCCGAGATTGCCGACCATCGCTTGAATGCGCTGGGCAATGAACCCCGGCGAATCCTGAATTGCCGTAACCGCGACCCCGCTGGCGGTCAGCCAGGCCGCCACGCTTTGCAGACTGTCGAAGTCGGCCCCCGGCGGCACCATGACGACCAGCCGCTTCGACGTATCGAACTCTGTGTCGACCGCCACCAGGCGCGACGGTTCCACTCCGGTGTCGAACGCCGCCTGCGTCGCGTCGCGGCCGCGCGGCAGGGCGGTCACGATCGGGCTTTCGCCGTCGTCGGCCGCCAGGATCTCGATCTCGGCCGCCAGCGCCAGATCCGTCAGTTCCGGGTCGTCGACCAGCAGCACGATCTTGGCCGGCGGCTCGGCGTTGGTGACGAGGTCGACCGGCTGTTCCGCCGGCTTGCCGTCGTCATAGGTGAAGAACCCGGCACCGGTCTTGCGACCGAGGCGGCCGGCGTCCAACAGCGAGCGGTGATCCGGCGTGCTGCGCAGGCGCGGATCATAGAAAAAGCCGCGATGGATGATCTCCGTGACCGGAAAGTTGACGTCGATGCCGGTCAGATCCATCAGCTCGAACGGCCCCATGCGGTAGCCGCAGCAATCCCGCATCACGGCATCGATCTGTGCCGGCATGGCGACCCCCTCCTGGACGATGTGCAGCGCCTCGGTGACATAGGCGCGGCCGCCCAGATTGACCAGAAAGCCGGGCGTGTCCTTCACCCGCACCGGCGTGCGCCCCATGCGCTGGGCGAGCGCCGCCAGCGCGTCCAAGGTCTCCGGCGTGGTCTCGCGGGCCTCGACCAGCTCGACCAGCGCCATCAGCGGCACCGGGTTGAAGAAATGCATGCCGGCGATCCGGCCGGGCCGCTTGGCACCGGCGGCGATCCGCGCGATGGGGATCGACGAGGTGTTGGACGCCAACAGGCAATCGGGCCCGACCAGGCCTTCAAGCTGTTCGAAGATGGCGCGCTTGACCGCGACATCCTCGGTCACGGCCTCGACCACAGCGTCGGCGTTTGCAAAACCGTCCAAGCCGTCGGCCAAGGTCAGGCGAGCCTTCGCGTCCGCCGCTGCGTCGGCGGCCATCCTGCCCTTTTCGACCAACCGGTCCAGCCGCCCGGCGATCTGCTCGCCCGCCCGTTGCCGCGCCGCCGCGTCGAGATCGTAGAGCGTTACATGCAAGCCGCCGGTGAGCGCGACCTGGGCGATACCCTGGCCCATGGCACCGGCCCCCACGACGCCGATAACGGCTTGATCGGTTGCGAAGTCGACCATCGATTTCCCCAGTTTGCGAACGGCCCGCGCTACCCCTACCCGATCGTGGCGATGGGCGAAAGCGCCCGTTAGCGGCCGTCGAAGACGGGCTTGCGCTTTTCCATGAAGGCCGAGATGCCCTCGCGCTTGTCGTCGGTGGCGAACAGGAACTGAAAGGCCCTGCGTTCGAACGCCAGGGCCTGGTCCAACGGCGCGGCGTCGGCCATGCGAACCGCCTGCTTGATCGACTTCAGGGCCACGGGCGGCAGCGCGGCAATTTCGCCCGCGATTTCAATCGCCGTGTCGATGACCGCATCGTCGGCGACCACCTCGCTGACCAGCCCCATCTCCAGGGCGGTTCTTGCATCAAACATACGGCCCGTCATCAGGTACAAATTGGCGCGGAACTTGCCGACCGACCGCGTCAGCCGCTGGGTGCCGCCGCCGCCGGGCATCAACCCCACCTTCGGCTCCGGCTGGCCGAACCGTGCGCCCTCGCCGGCAATGATGATGTCGCAATGCATCGCCAGTTCGCAGCCGCCGCCCAGCGCAAATCCGTTAACGGCGGCAATCACCGGCTTGGAGATGTTGGCGATCCGGTCCCACACGGCGCCCGTGTTGCGGTTCAGCATCTCCACCGGGCCGGCCTCCGCCATCTCTGCCAGGTCGGCGCCGGCGGCGAAGGCCTTTTCCGTGCCGGTCAGGACGATCGCCCGGACGGCGCTGTCGGCGTCCAGCGCCTCCAACCGCTCGGCCATGTCCGCGCGAATCCCAGCGGACAGCGCGTTGCGGGCCTCCGGCCGTTCGTATCGCAACAGGGCCACGCCGGCCGCCGGGGTCTCTACCGTGAGCATCAGCATTCCGTTTTCAGTCGTTGAGGGGGCGCCATGGTGCTGACGCTTCCCGCGTGACGCAAGTTGCCGATTGAAAAGGGACGCCGATCCGTGATAGTTTCAAAAAAGGATCACAGTTTCAAATATGGAACAGCAGCGGAGGCCCGCATGTGGCACGATGTCGGGGCGGCGGATGAGGTCGCGGAGGAAGAGCCGATATCGGTGAAGGTAGCCGACCAGGAAATCGGCATCTACCGGGTCGGCGGCAAGCTCTACGCGATGGAAGACATTTGCCCGCACGCCTACGCGTTGCTGAGCATGGGCTTTGTCGAGGGCGAGGAGGTCGAATGCCCCTTGCACGGCGCCCTGTTCCACATTCCCACCGGCAAATGCCTGGCCGAGCCGGCCGACCGAGACGTCGCCACCTTTCCGGTGCGCGAGGAAAACGGCCGCATCATGGTCGAGGTTTAGGAGCGACACGCCATGGACCACAACCCGCACCTGAAGAGCTGGGCCGTGCCGACGCCGAACAAGGTCGCCGGCAAGGGCCATGTGGAGATCCCGGCCGAGGCGGAGAACATCGTCTGGCAGACCCGGGCCGCACCCCCGTCGGATTATGAGAACGCCCTTGGCGACGCGATCGAAACGGCGTTCGGCGAGGGGCATTACGACCTGGCACCGCTCGTCGCGCGCATCAACGCGTTGGGCGTCATGTCGCCCGAGGGCACGCCATGGACCGAGGACCGGTTCAAGACCGAAATGGCCCGGCTGGGCTACTAGGCAGGGGGAGGCAGGATGATGACGACCGACACGCTTGAGGCCCTGGCCGAAGACAGGCTGAACAAGGGGTTGCTGAACCTGTGGTACCCGGTGCTGCCAAGCTGGGCGGTGCAGGGCGCGCCGGTCGGCATCACACGCCTGTCCCAGAACATCGTCGTCTGGCGCGACGCGGACGGGCAGGTCCACGCCATCGAGGATCGTTGCCCCCATCGCGGCGCCCGGCTGTCCATGGGCTGGAATCTGGGCGACCGGCTGGCCTGCTGGTATCACGGGGTCGAGGTCGACGGCACCGGCACGGTCGTCGACGTGCCGGCGGTGAATGATTGCCCCCTGGTCGGCCAGTCATGCGTGAAATCCTATCCGGCCGAAGAGCGCAACGACGCCATCTTTCTTTATTTCGGCGACGCGCTGCATGCCGAACCGCCGGCGCTGGATCTGCCCGAACAGCTCACGTCGGACGAGTACAGCGCCTTCCTCTGCACCGCGATTTGGAAGTGCAACTACCGCTATGCGGTCGACAATGTCATGGACCCGATGCACGGCGCCTATCTGCACGCGCAGTCGCACTCCATGGCTTTCGGCGACAAGCAGGCGGACATGCGGGTCCGCAAGACCGACACCGGCTTCATCTTCGAAAAGACGGGCCAGAAGGACGTCAATTTCGACTGGGTCGAATATGGCGAAAGCGGCGCCATCTGGCTGCGCCTGTCGATTCCGTACCGCAAGCAGCACGGGCCGGGCGGCTCGTTCTACATCATCGGCTTCGCCACGCCGATGGACGAAAACCACACCCAGGTCTTCTTCTGGCGTGTCCGCAAGGTCCAGGGCTGGCAGCGCGACGTTTGGCGTTTCCTCTACCGCAACCGGCTGGAAGGATTGCATTGGGCGGTGCTGGAGCAGGACCGCGTGGTTCTAGAGCGCATGGCGCCCGACGCGCGCGGCCATGAATTCCTCTACCAGCACGATGTCGGCTTGAGCCGGCTGCGCCGGGTCATGGAAAAGCAGGCGCACAGCCAGGTTGCGGCGCTGAACGACGCCGCCCCCGCAGAGGCGGCCGAATGACGGCGGAGCGCAAATCCGAACCCGCCTATCCCGTTCCCGGGCTGGAACGCGGCATCCGAATCTTGCAGATGTTCAATGCGGGCCGGCGCAGCATCGCCCCGCCGGAAATTGCTCGCGAGTTGGGCCTGCCGCGCACGACCGTCTACCGCCTGGTTCAGGCCTTGGAGCATCTGGGGCTGTTGGAACGGCTGGAGGGGGGCTCGTCGTTCCGTCCCGGCCTGGCGATCCTCAGCCTGGGCTTTGAATGCCTGGCATCACTGGACATCAGCGAGTTGGGTCGGCCGGTGCTGGACGAGTTGAGCGATCAGACGGGACTGGCCAGCCATCTGGTGCTGCGCGACGGTGTCGACGTCGTGGTGGTGCAAAAGGCGCAAGGCAAGTCGCCCTTTGCCAGCGCCCTGCAGATCGGCACGCGCCTGCCGGTGCACGGCACCGTGCTTGGCCGGATGAGCCTGATCGACATGCCGAAGGATGAGCTGGACCAGCTTTTCGACAACCAGGACATGTCGGCCTTCACAGAACAGACGCCGCGGACCGTCGACGCGCTGGCCGCCATGCTGGTGCTCGACGCCAAGCGCGGCTACGCGGTCAGCGATTCGTTCTTCGAGCAAGGCATCTCGACGATCGCCGCACCGGTGCGCGACCAAAGCGGCCTGTCGGTCGGGGCGGTCAACGTGACGCTGCGGGGCGCGCCCTCGTCCGATCCGGCGTTCGACGCGCTGGTCGACCAGGTGGTCAAAGCCGGCACCGCCTTGTCGCGCTCGCTGCGCTATCAGCGCGCGTTCACGCGCGAACCCATGCCGCACGCCGGATAGGCAGGAGATCTAACCATGCGCTTCACCGGTATCGACGGTGTCACCTTCGGCGTAGCCGACTTCCCGGAATGCGAACGCTTTCTGGACGATTGGGGCCTGGCCCGCGCAGCCGACGAGGCCGACGCCAAGGTCTGGACGACGCTGGATGGCGGCGAAGTGCGGCTGCGCCCGATCGACGCCGACGATCTACCGCCCCCCTTCGAGGACGGCCCCACCTTGCGCCAGGTCGTGTGGGGCCTGGCGGATGAGGCCTCGCTGGCGGAGGCCCGTGGCACGCTGCGTGAACGCCCCGATTTCCGTGAAGGCGACGACTGGGTGTCGGTTACCGACCCCAACGGCATGGGCCTGAGGCTGCAGGTCAGCCGGCGCCACGACCCGCAGATCGGCGGCTCGCCGACGAACACGGCCGGCAATATGGTGCGTATCGATGAACGCAGCCCGGTCTACGAACGGGCGCACCCGATCTCGATCGGCCATGTGGTCTTTTTCACCGCCGATATCGAGGCGACGCTGGCGTTCTACACGGACGTGCTCGGCTTTCGCGTTTCCGACAGCTATCCGAAGGCGGGCTATTTTCTGCGCTGCAAGGCCGAGGGCGGGCACCACAACCTCTTCCTGCTGCAGACGCCGGACAAGAAGCGCGGCCTGAACCATGTCGCCTTCACCGTGCGCGATATCCACGAGGTCTTCGGCGGCGGCGTGCACATGAGCGGCAAGGGCTGGCCGACCCAAATCGGCCCCGGCCGTCACCCGATCTCGTCGGCCTATTTCTGGTACTTCCACAATCCGTGCGGCGGCTTGGCGGAGTATTACGCCAACGAGGATTATTGCACCGACGCCTGGCAGCCAAAGGAATGGCAGCGCAGCACCGCCAACTTCGCCGAATGGGCCGTGGCCGGCGGCATCGACGGCGAGACCCGTCGGCAAAAGGCCAAGTGAGCAGGGTTTTCGTGTGACCGAGTCCATCGTCATCGTCGGGGCCGGCCAGGCCGGCGGCTGGGTCGCCAAGACGCTGCGCGACAAGGGCTATGGCGGCGCGCTGACCTTGATCGGCGACGAGCCCCATCGGCCTTACGAACGACCTCCGCTCTCCAAGGCCGTGCTGGCCGGCGAGGCGGCGGACGACAGCGTCCACCTGTTCGCCCATGACGTGTTCGACGGGTTGGACATCGACTTCCGGCCCAACCAATCGGCCCGATCCATCGACCGGGAGCAGAAGCGGGTTCTTCTGGACGATGGCGCGGTCCCCTATGACCGGCTGGTCCTGGCGACGGGCGGGCGGCCGCGCCTGCTGCCCATGCCGGAGGCGATCGCGGACCGTGTCCATACGCTGCGCGACTTGGCCGATGCCAATGCCCTGCGCGCGACCCTGCAAAATGGCGGCCACCTGACGATCATCGGCGGCGGCTGGATCGGCCTCGAGGTCGCCGCGACCGCCCGCAAGCTGGGCTGTGAGGTCACGGTGATCGAAGCCGCGCCGCGCCTGTGCTCGCGCGCCGCCAGCGAACTGCTCAGCGCCTATTTGCTTGAGCTTCACCAGGCCAACGGGGTCGACGTCCGTCTTGAAACCAGCGTGACCGAACTGGACGAGCGGGACGGCCGCATCGTTTGCACGCTGTCCGATGGGCAGAGGCAGGAAACCGACGCGCTTCTGATCGGCATCGGCATCGTGCCCAACGTGGAACTGGCCGACGCGGCGGGCTTGGCCATCGACAATGGCATCGTCGTCGACGCGCGCGGCCAGACCGAGGATCCGTCGATCTTCGCGGTCGGGGACGTCGCCCATCGCTTCAGTGATTTGGCGGGCCATCATCGACGCCTGGAAAGCTGGGCCAACGCCCAGAATGAAGGCATCGCCGTCGGCCACGCCCTGCTCGGCCTCGGCCGCCCGGCGGAAGACATCCCCTGGTTCTGGTCCGACCAGCACGGCACCAACATCCAGATCCTCGGCACGCCGCCCGACCATGCGACCACGATCGTTCGAGACGGCGATAGCGATCACACCTGCTTCTACCTGGTCGACGGCGCCCTGGTCGGCGTTCATGCCTGCAACAACCCGATCGCCATCAGGGTCGCGACGCGCCTGATCGCGCGAGGCATTCCGGTCACGGCCGATCAGCTGGCCGATCCGTCGATCCCGCTCAAATCGCTGCTGAAGTCATGACCCCAAATCGCGCCCTTCAGCTTGACTCAGCCGCGCGCTGCAATACACTGTTCCAATGATAGTCTATCGTTCCATATCTGGAACAGACTGCCGATTTGACGCCGGTGGTCGGCCCCCGTCATGACCGTCGTGCAAATGGCGGATTCGGGCGACAGGCCGGACACCGTGGCGGAGCCCACGCGGCTGACCTTTGAGCAGGTCACGAAGCAGTTTCCTCAGCGCGGCAACCGGCGCCAGCGCAAGCGGATGATCACGGCCGTCCAAGATCTCAGCCTGATCTGCCATGACCAGGAGGTGGTGACCATCATCGGCCCCAGCGGCTGCGGCAAGAGTACGCTACTGAACATGGCCTCCGGGCTCGATCGGCCCACCAAGGGGCGCATCACAGTGGATGACGAGCCGGTCGACGGGCCGAACAGCCATGTCGCCTTCATGCTGCAGAAGGACCTGCTGCTGCCCTGGCGCACGATCCGCGAGAATGTCGAGTTCGGGCAGGAGATCCAGGGCGTGTCGCGGGCCGAACGCCGCGCGCGTGCGCACGAATTGCTGGCGCAGTACCGGCTGGACGAATTCGCCGACTATTACCCGCACCAGATATCCGGCGGCATGCGCCAGCGGGCGGCCCTGGCCCGCACCCTGGCCAACGACCCCGACGTCTTGCTGATGGACGAACCCTTCTCTGCCCTGGACGCCCAGACCAAGATGATCCTGCAGCGGGATCTGGCGCAGACGCTGATCGCGCGCCAGAAGACGGCTTTGTTCATCACCCACGATCTGGAAGAGGCGGTGGCCCTGTCCGACCGGGTGCTGGTGATGTCGAACCGGCCCGGAACGATCATCGAGGAGATCATCATCGATCTGCCCGACCGGGACGAGCCGTTCGCCCGCCGGCAACATCCGCGCATGGCCGGCTTCACTCGACGCCTGATGGAATTGCTGCATCTCGGCGACGCGCCGGAGCAGACGACGGCCAAGCAAAGGCCGCACTAAACAGGAGGCTTCAACAATGACATCACTGTCCCTTCGAACCCTTAGCGCCGCGCTGCTGGGCGGCGCGGTGGCCGTTTCGGCCCCAGCAACCGCACAGGACCTGACGCCCGTTACCTATCTGCTGCCCGCACCCCAGTTCCTGGTGGCGTTCGCGCCGATGAACCTGGCCGCCTCGCGCGGCTATTTCGAAGACGAGGGCGTGGACCTTGAGTTCATCACCGTGCGTGGCGGTGCGGAGGTGGCGACCCAGGTCGGCGCCGGCAACGCGCTGGTCGGCGGCGGCATCGGTGATACCTCGATCATCGTCCGTCCCAACGGCGTGCCGGTGAAGTCGGTCGCGGTTCTCGGCGGCGGCGCCTTAACCACCGTGGTCGCGCGCGGCGACCGCGACATCGGTTCGCTCGCCGATCTGGAGGGCCGCACCATCTCCGTCCAGTCCTTCCAGGACACGACCTTCTATTCCCTGCTCGGCAATATGGGTACGGAGGGGTTGAGCCAGTCCGACGCCGACATCCAGGCGCACGGGCCGGCGGGGGTCTGGCAGCTGTTCGTCGCCGGCGAGGTCGACGCCATGTCGGCGGTGCCGGACTGGATTTATCTGGCGGACGCGCAAGGCGTCGAGGTGGTCACCCTGTCGTCTACCGAGATCTTCCCCAGCATGGCCCAGGCCATCATCGCGTCGGATGACGGCATCGCCAATCAGCCAGACGCGGTCTGCGGCGTCGTGCGGGCGATCAGCCGGGCGGTGGAAGACATCATGAACGACCCGGAGAGCGCGGCGACGGACTTCATCGCCTTTATGGAAGAAAACGAGTTCCCGGTGCAGCCGGACAGCGTGCTGCCGATCATGCAGTCCTACGCCGAGACGGTCTATTCCGGCCAGGACACGCTTGGCATGGCCGACGCGGACCGCATCAGCACGGTCCAGGACTTCTATCTCGACGCCGGCATCATCCGCGAGGCCACACCAGTGGAAGATCTCTACACCAATGAGTGTATCCAGTAGCGACCTGACCGATACCGGCGCAGGCGTCTCGACGTCCGGTGGCTGGGCCGAGAGGCTGTGGGCGACCTTCACCTCCCTGAAGGTCGCCGGCAGCCTCGGCCTGGCCGTGCTGATCCTGGCCGGCTGGGAATGGCTGCCGGGCCTGCTGGGCATTCCGGTCTTCATCATCCCGCCGGCCTCCGATGTCTGGGCGGAGTTCCTGTGGATGATCGACCGCAGCGCGTTGCTCTACCACACCTTCATCACCTTCATGCTCGTGGTGGTCGGCTTCGTGATCGGCTGCCTGCTGGGGGCGGCCGGCGGCTATCTCCTGGGCATCTCGCGCAACGCCGAGATCGTGCTGTCGCCGTACATCCTGGCCTTGCAGATCGCGCCGAAGGTGGCGTTCGCGCCGCTGTTCGTCTTGTGGTTCGGCTATACCTTCACGCCGAAGATCCTGGTCGCCGTCCTGATCGTTTTCTTCCCGGTTTTGATCAACGTGCTGGGCGCCGTGCGCGCCGTCGACCAGCAACAGGTCGACCTGGCGCGGTCGTTCAAGGCCAACCGCCTGCAGATCTTCTCCAAGATCGAATTGCCCGCCTCCATGCCCGCCTTCTTCGCCGGCCTGCGCATCGGTTCGACGCTCGCCGTCATCGGCGTCGTCGTGGGCGAGCTTGTCGGCGGCAATACCGGGCTTGGTTATCTGCTCACCTTCGCCCAAGGCCAGGCCAACACGCCGGCCGTTTTCGTCACCATCAGCCTGCTGACCTTGATCGGCATCATCGTCTATCTGGCGGTGGTGGTGGTCGAGGGGCGGGTCCTTCGTTACATGAACCGCCGACCGGAGTTTTGATCCATGCAAGATGCCGACCTTCCCATCCCCAGCCAGGAAAACCCCGAGTTCAAGAGCTGGAAAATGCCCGCCGGCAAGTCGCTTGGCGAGTGGCTATCCTCTCGCGTCGCCCGCTATGAGGAACGGACCTATGACTGGAACGCCCTGTCGTGGCAGGCGGAGGTCGACCCGAAATACCGGCGGGCGCAAACCCGCTATATCGGCACCGGTGCCGCCGGCGTGCGCAACGATACCAACACCATCCCGGCCGAACATTTCACCTTCTCGACCATGATCCTGCCGGCCGGCTGCGAAGGCCCGCTGCATGTTCATCACGATGTCGAAGAGGCGTTCTTCATCCTGAAGGGACGGCATGTCCGCCTGTTCTTCGAATATGAGGGCGAAAGCTGGGAGACGGAGCTTGGCGAGCGCGACGTGATCTCCGTGCCGCCCGGCATCTATCGCGGCCTGCGCAACGAAAGCCAGGAAGAGGCCCTAATGTGCGTCATGCTGGGCCGCAACGTGCCGGACCTGCCGGACTATCCCGACGACCACCCGATCGCCATCGCCAAGGCGGAGCGCAAGAAGCAGGCGGCCAAGGCCGGCTAAAGGATCGGCGGCTTGGGCCAGTTAGAGAACAGGACGGTCGTGGTGACCGGCGCCGGCCGCGGCCTGGGGCGTGCCTTTGCCGAGGCCTGCGCCGCCGAGGGCGCGCGCGTGCTGATCGGGGATGTGCTCGACGACCTCGGCCGCGAGGCGGAACGTACGCTGCGCGAAGCCGGGTACAAGGCCGATTTTCATCCGCTCGATATCGGCGACCCGGAAAGCGTGACCGAATTCGGCGACTGGCTGGGCGAGATCGCCGGACCGATCCACGGCCTGATCAACAACGCCGCGATCGCCACGGGCATCGGCGGCAGCCTGTTCGACGAAATCGACATCGAGACCTGGGACAAAGTCATGCGGGTGAATGTCCGCGGCACCTGGCTGATGGTGCGCGCGGTGGCACCTCTGATGACCGATGACGTGGGCGGCGGCATCGTCAATCTGGCCTCCGACACTGCGCTGTGGGGCGCCCCCCGGCTGCTGCACTATGTCTCCAGCAAGGGCGCGATCATCGCCATGACAAGGTCGCTGGCCCGCGAACTGGGCGAACGGAAGATCGCGGTGAACGCCCTGGCGCCGGGCCTGGTCCGGGTCGAGGCGACGGAGTATGTGCCTCAGCACAGGCACGAGCTTTACGAGAGCGGCCGGGCGATGCCGCGCGCGCAATTCCCCGACGATGTGGTCGGCGCCGCGATCTTCCTGGTCTCCGACGCCGCCCGCTTCGTCACCGGTCAGGTGCTGCCGGTCAATGGAGGCTTCGTCTTCAATTGACCGAGACGATCGCCATCACCGAACACACTGTCGATCTGGGCGGCCGCACCCTGTCCGTCGTCGAGGCCGGCGAAGGGCCTGGCACGCTGGTCTTGCTGCACGGCATCGGCTCAAGCGCCCGGTCCTGGACCGACCTGTTGCCGTTGCTTGCGCCCCACGCGCGCTGTCTCGCCTGGGATCTTCCCGGCTATGGCGGGTCCGATCCGCTGGACGTCGAGCACCCGGTGGCGGCCGATTATCTGGCGGTGCTGGACAGGTGGCTCGACGTTGAGCGCGTCCAGACATGCGTCCTGCTGGGCCACTCGCTAGGTGCCCTGATCGCGGGGGAGGCGGCGCGCCAATGGCCGGACCGCGTCGCCGGTATGGTGCTGGCCGACCCGGGATCTGGCAGCGGCCTCAGCGTCAATGAGCCCTGGCCCGACCGGTTAACCAGCCGGATCAGCGATTTGCAGGCGCTGGGCCAACCAGACTTTGCGGCAGCCCGTGCGCCCCGAATGTGTGCGCCGGGCGCCCCCGAACACGCACGGGCCGTGACGCAGCGCGAGATGGCGCGGGTCAAGTTGCCCGGCTACGCCCAGGCCGTCGCGCTGCTGGCGCAGGCCGACCTGGCGGCGACCCTGCCGCACACACGCTGCCCGCTGACCCTGATGGTCGGGTCGGACGACATCATCACGCCGCCCGAAAGTGTCCGCCGCCTGGCGGACCAGCGGCCGGACGCGACCTATCTGGAACTGCCGGGCCTCGGCCATGCCGGCTATGTCGAGGCGCCCGCGCTCTACGCGGAACCCATCCTGGCGATGCTGGAGCGGGTGCGATGACCCTGGTCGATCCGACAATCCACCCCAGCACGACAGAGGAAGCGGCACCCAAGACCGTGGGCGACATCATCGTCGCCACCTTGGCGGCTGCGGGCGTCGCCGAGGCCTTTGGCGTCATCTCGATCCACAATATGCCGATCCTGGACGCGATCGCACGGACGGGCGCGCTACGCTTCACGACCGCGCGCGGGGAGGCTGGTGCCGTCAACATGGCCGATGCGGCCAGCCGGGTCAGCGGCAAGCCGGCGGTCGCCATCACAAGCACCGGAACGGGCGCAGGCAATGGCTGCGGCGGATTGATCGAGGCCGCCAGCGCGGGCTCGCCCCTGCTACACCTGACGGGTCAGATCGACAGCGCCTATCTGGACCGGGGCTGGGGCTTCATCCACGAAGCCAAGGACCAGCCAGGTTGGCTCGAATCAGTATCAAAGGCGTTCTACCGCATCGACCGGCCGGAAACGGCATCTTCCGTCGTCGCGCACGCCATCGCGACCGCGCTGACGCCACCGATGGGCCCGGTCAGCATTGAAATCCCGATCGACGTTCAAAAGGCTCACGTTTCCGGTCCCGCGCCGCCGCCGGTCGGCACGCCGAAGCAAGTTGCGACCGTCGGCGGCATGGACGCGATCGTCGAGATCGTGCGCGCGGCCAAACGCCCGCTTCTATGGCTGGGCGGCGGCGCGAAAGGCGCCGGCGGGCCGGCGCTCATGCTGGCGGACATGGGATTTGGCGTCGTGACCAGCGTTCAGGGGCGCGGCACGCTGGATGAACGGCACGACCGCTCGCTGGGCAGCTTCACGGCGACACCCGCTACCGAGGCCCTCTATCGCCAATCGGACCTGCTGATCGTCGCCGGGTCGCACCTGCGATCGAACGAAACCCGGACCTATGGCCTGCCTTTGCCGGACACTCTCGTCCGCATCGACATCGATCCCGAGGCGCGCCACCGAAGCTATCGCGCGGCCGCCTTCTGCGAGGCCGACTGCGCCGCCGCATTAGAGGTTCTGGCGAACCGGTTGGACGGTCAGTTCCATGTCGATGACGCGTGGGATGCGGCGATCTCGACGGCGAAGGCTGACAATCTCGCCCGCCTGCGTCGCGATGCCGGGCCTTACGCGGCCCTCCTGGATGCGATCGAGGCGACCTTGCCGTCCGACGGCCTGTGGGTGCGCGACATCACCCTGTCCAACAGCATTTGGGGCAATCGCTGGCCATTGCTCGACCGGCCGGGCCGGCTGGCCCATGCGGTCGGCGGCGGCATCGGGCAAGGCCTGACCCAGGCGATCGGCGCCGGCATGGCGACCGGAAAGCCGGTTTTGGCCCTGATCGGCGATGGCGGTTTCATGCTGAACCCCGGTGAGTTGGCCACAGCCACGGAGGCCGGGCTGGACCTGACCATCCTGCTCATGAACGACCGTGGCTACGGCGTCATTCGCAACATTCAGGACGCTGCTTATGGCGGCCGCCGCGCCTATACCGACCTAGCCCTGCCGGATTTTGAGAGCCTGGCCAAAGCATTCGGCTGCACCTATCGCCGGATTGACGATCTCGGCCTGGCCGAACAGGCCCTGGCGGACCGGTTCGCCGAGGGCGGCGTCGGCATTCTGGAGATCGACATGGCCGCGATCGGACCGTTCGGCATTGCCTTCGCCGGGCCGCCCGTGGCCAAGGGTTAGGCCGTGCCTGGGATCGGTCTTATCGGCTATGGCGGCATCGCCCGCATCGCGGCGCGGCTGGTCCACGAGCAGGACGCCGGGCCCATCGTCGCGGCCTTGGTCCGCCCGGGCCGCGAGGACACGGTGCCCGCCGGCGTGCAGCCGGTGACGTCGGCCGAGGCGTTGATCGCGGCGGGGCCTGATATCGTCGCGGAATGCGCCGGTCAGCCATCCGTCGGTGAATTCGGCCCCAAGATCCTCGCCGCCGGCATCGACCTCATGGTTATCTCGATCGGCGCCTTGGCCGATCCGACGGTGGAGGACGCGTTGCGCGACGCGGCCCAGCGCGGCACCAGCCACATCCTGCTGCCGGCCGGTGCCATTGGCGGCATCGATGCGCTGGCCGCCATGAGGCTGGCGGGGTTGGAGCGGGTAGCCTACCGCTCGCGCAAGCCGCCGCGCGCCTGGGGCAAGGACGCCGACATCGCCGAGACGGCGGAACCGGTGGTCCTTTACAGCGGCAGCGCCCGAGAGGCCGCGCTGCGTTATCCGAAAAACGCCAACGTCGCGGCAACCGTCGCCTTGGCCGGGCTAGGCCTTGATGAGACCAAGGTCGAACTGGTGGCCGATCCGAAGGCTCCCGGCAACGTCCACGAGATCGAGGCCGAAGGCCCCAGCGGCACGTTCAAGATCACGCTTCAGGGCAAACCCAGCCCCGAAAACCCCAGGACCTCCGCCCTGACGGCGCTGAGCGTCGCCCGCGCTTTGATCAATCGCAGCGCGACGATCCAGATCTGAGACCATGTCCGACGCCAGGAAACCGATCTTCATCGCCGGCGAATGGCGCCCCGGGTCCGGCGCGGACATGCCGTCCCACTTTCCCGGCGATGGCACCCTCACGGCGGTCGTCGCAGCCGCGTCCCGTGCCGACGCCGAGTATGCCATTGCAGCCGGCAAGGACGCGATGATGGCGCCAGCCTGGCGCGATCTGAAACCCCATGAGCGGGCCAAGTATCTCTACGCCATCGCCGACGGTTTGGCCGACCGGCAGGAGCAGATTGCCCAGACCCAGACGCGCGACACCGGCAAGACGCTGGCCGAGACGCGGGCACTGGCGGCCAGCGCCTCGGCCACCTTCCGCTATTTCGGCGCGGCACTGGAAACACTGGAAGACGACATAACGCCGGCGCGCGGCGACTATCTGACCATGAGCGTCCACGAGCCCATGGGCGTCATCGCCGCGATCACGCCGTGGAACTCGCCGATCGCGTCCGACGCCCAGAAGGTCGCGCCCGCCTTGGCGGCCGGCAACGCGGTGGTCTTGAAACCGTCCGGCTGGTCGCCGCTGGTCTGCCTGGAACTGGCTAAAGTGATCGAGGCGGCGGGCCTGCCGAAGGGCCTGTTCTCCGCCCTGCCGGGGCCCGGCCGCGAAATCGGCGACGCGCTGGTGCGTCACGAGCATGTCGCCAAGGTGGCGTTCACCGGCGGCACGTCGACCGGCCGCGCCATCGCCAGGGCCGCCGCCGACAAGCTGATGCCGGTCTCGCTGGAGCTGGGCGGCAAGTCCCCGACGGTCGTCTTCGCCGATGCGGACCGCGCGCAGGCCATCGCCGGCATCCTGTTCGGCATCTTTTCCTCGTCCGGCCAGTCCTGCATCGCCGGATCGCGCCTGTTCGTCGAACGCGCGATCTTCGATCCGTTCGTCGAGGAACTGGTCGCATGCACCAAGGCCCTGCGGGTCGGCGATCCTTACGATCCAGCAACTCAGGTCGCGCCCCTGATCACGCGCGAGCATCGAGAGAGTGTCGCTGGGCATGTCGGCCGGGCGCGTGAAGAAGGCGGTGAGATTCTGGCCGGCGGCGATGCGCTCGAGGGGACCGGCTACTACTATCTGCCGACGATCGTCGCCGGACTGGACAATCAGAGCGACACCGCCCAGCGGGAGATCTTCGGACCCGTTCTGACCGTGATGCCGTTCGACGACGAGGACGATCTGGTCGCCCAGGCCAATGACAGCGTCTATGGTCTCGCCGCCGGCCTGTGGTCGTCGGACTATCGCAAGATCTGGCGCGTCGCGTGCCGGCTGCAGATCGGCACGGTGTGGATCAACACCTACAAGCAGTTCTCGATCGCGACCCCGTTCGGCGGGGTGAAGGAGAGCGGCATCGGCCGGGAAAAAGGGCGCCTGGGCATCCGCCAATACATGAACCAGAAGAGCCTGTATTGGGGTCTGTCGGATAATCCGCTGCCCTGGGCCGGCCCAGCCTGACCGCAGGCGCTAAGCCTTCTACGAGTGTGCCGCCGCGATCATCTCTTCAATCGTCGTGAACTTGTGGCGCGGGCGATCCCCGGTCGCGCGGGCGGTTTCGGCGGTGTCGATGCGCCCCCAGCCGTCGAGATCGACGATACGATCGCCAACCCGTTCGATCAGCCCCGCCGCCCCGGGCCGGCCCGCCGCTTGCGTCTCCGCCGCGACCCGGTTGGCGACGGCATGGGATTCCGCGCGATTGGTCGGGATCGTCCCGCTCGGCCCGCGCTTGGCCCAACCGACCACATAGAGCCCGCCCTGGATCTTGCCGTCCTGATTGGCGAAAACGCCGGATGCCGGCTCCAGGTTGCCGCAAGCGACACTGTCATAACCGATGCAGGTGATCGCCAACTGCGCCGGCAGAACCGCCTCGGTCCCATCGGCGGTCACGACCCGGACTCCGGTAAGCCGACCAGATCCTGCGAAAGCCAGGGGTCGCGTGTGGAATAGGAAATGGACGCCTAACGACCGGTCGTCCCGCTGGGCGCTGGAAAATCCGCGCAGGATTGAAAGCGGTTTGGCCTCGCCAGCGGACGCCGGCGGCATGGTCTGCTGGTCGACGACCGGCTGCGCCCCCTCCAAATCCCCCATCTCGGAAAGCTCCAAGGCGGTGAACTTGGCATCTTCCGGCCCTCGCCGGCCAAGCAGGGTGATCGACTTCAGAGTCAGCCCTGCAAGCGCCTCGGCCACATCGGGCGCCAGATCGGCGGCGGCCAACTCGGCCGGCGACTTCGCGAAGATGCGCGCGACGTCCAACGCGACATTGCCGACGCCGATCACGACCACGTCCGTTAGATTGTCCAGATCAATCGCCAGACCGGCGTCGTCCGGATGGCCATTCAGCCAGCCGACAAAGGCGCCAGAGCCATGGACGCCGGGAAGATCCTCGCCGGGAATCCCCAGCCGCCGGTCGCGGGGCGCGCCCGTGGCGAGGATGACCGCGTCGTAGCAGCGGCGCAGATCGGCAAGCGCCACATCACGCCCCACCATGACATTGCCAACGAAGCTGACATTGTCCCGGCCCAGCGCGCGGCCCAGCACGCGCGTCACAGCCTTGGTCGACTGATGGTCGGCGGCAACGCCATGGCGCACCAGCCCGAACGGCACCGGCAGGCGATCGATCACGTCGATGCGGTCATCGGGCGCGATCCGCGCCAGCCGTTCGGCGGCGTAGATGCCGGCCGGCCCGCTGCCAACGATGGCGAAGTGCCGGGCCATTTCAGCCCAGATGCACGTACTCGTAGTCGACCGGCAGATTGTTGATGCCGCGATCGGGCGGCGCGATCCAACTCGCCATCTTGCCGGGCGCTGTCACCTGGCGCATCAGGCTGTGAACGAACTGCTGGTCCGCCTCGGTCGGCAGCCATTCGTTCACCCGCGCATTCCAGGCCTCTTCGTCGATCGGCGTGCCATCGGGCATGACACTGAAGCCCGCCCAGCTGCCGATCTGACGACGGAACCGGGTCGAGGGCAGGGTCAGTTCGAACGGCTTCCCCGCCTTCGCGATCGACCGGTTCCAGCGCTTCACTCCGATCATGCAGTCCTTCACATAGGCGTTGCGCGTGACCTCGTTCATGGCGTTGCGCAGCGGTACGGTTTCCGTTTCCACGCCGCCCTTGCCATCCGGCTTGTCGAGGTCGAAGACATCTTCGACGCAGACATGATCTTCATAGCGCCCCTCGTCGGGCCGGCCCTTCAGGCCGTTGGCGAAGACGGTCGCCGCGTTCGACGACACATCCGAACCGAAGAGGTCCAGCGAGGACGAGAACCAGAAGTTCAGATATTTCTGCACGGTCGGCAGGTCGATTGCGCCGGCCTTGCGCAAAGCCTCCGGATCGTCGGAGTTGATCTCGTCCATCACCTCCAACGTGCGCCGGATGACACGGCCGATGCCGGTCTCGCCCACGAACATGTGGTGCGCTTCCTCGGTCAGCATGAACTGGCAGGTGCGCGCCAACGGGTCGAAGCCGCTTTCCGCCAGGCTTTTGAGCTGGAACTTGCCGTCGCGGTCGGTGAAATAGGTGAACATGTAGAAGCTGAGCCAGTCGGAAATCGGCTCGTTGAACGTGCCCAGGATGCGCGGCTTGTCGGCGTCACCGGAATGGCGGGCCAACAGCTCCTCCGCCTCCTCACGGCCGTCGCGGCCGAAATAGGCGTGCAGCAGATAGACCATGGCCCACAGATGCCGGCCTTCCTCGACATTCACCTGGAACAGGTTGCGCAGGTCGTAGAGCGACGGGCAGATCTGGCCCAAAAGGCGCTGCTGTTCGACCGATGCCGGCTCGGTATCGCCTTGCGTGACGATCAACCGGCGCAGGGTCGAGCGGAAATCGCCGGGCACCTGGTCCCAGGCCGGCTTGCCGTAAAAGTCGCCGAACCCGATCCGCCGGTCCGCCGTCTGCTCGGCCAGGAAGATGCCCCAGCGATAGTCCGGCATCTTCACCTTGCCATAGGTCGCCCAGCCCTTGGCATCGACCGACGTGGCGGTGCGCAGATAGACGTCGGCGGCCTGAAACCCCTCCGGCCCCAGATCCTGCCACCAGGTCAGGAATTTCGGCTGCCAATGTTCCAGCGCCCGCTGCAGCGAGCGGTTGGTGCCGAGATCGACATTGTTGGGGATACGGTCGCGATAGTTCAGCGACATGGTCTCACACCCTTTCCCAATCGAAATGCGCCTTGCTGCCGGAGCCGAACAGGCGCAGCGCGCCCTGCTCGCCGACCGCGTTGGGCCGGTTGAAGACCCAGTTCTGCCAGGCCGACAGCCGGCCAAAGATCTTGGTTTCCATGGTCTCGGTGCCGGCGAAGCGCAGGCTGGCCTCCATGCCCGTCAAGGCATCCGGCGACAGGCCGGCGCGTTCTTCCAGCGCCAGCCGAATCTCGTCGTCCCAGTCGAGATCGTCCGGCGCCACGGTGATCAGGCCGGCGGCCAGGGCCGCCTGGGCATCCAGCCGCTCACCAATCCGCTCGCGCAAGCCTTCCATCACCACGGGGTCTTTGCCGAACCGCGTCTGCAGCCGGGTCAAATGATTGACCATCAGATACGGCCCGAAATTCATCGGCGAGAGGACGATCATCGGGGCGTCCTGCCCCTCCTCCTCCGCGTCCGGCAGGTCGAGCATGTAGGACCGGTCGGCGGCAAACTCGAGTTCCGCCAGGGTGCCGGCAAAGCAGCTGCCCTCGTCGATGATGGCGTACAGGCTGCGCGACGTGACCTCCAGGCGCGCGAACGTGCGCCGCAACATGCCGATCACCTCGCGCACGAACCAATCAGCCTGATGGGTTTCCAGCGCCGCGTCGACGGCCATGACCGCATCGATCTCGCCGCGCGTCTTCAGCACGATGGTGCCGACATCAGCGAAGTTGTGGCGCAGATGCAAGAGCGCGTCGTCAAGCTGCCGGGCCATCGCCAGCGGCCACCACTCGGCACCGGCTTGCCTTATGGCATCGATATGCGAAGGCTGCTCGCTGTCAGGGGCCTCGACCGTCACCGTCGCGGTCCGGCCGCTCCGGTCGATCGCTACTGCCACATGCTCGTACGCGATCGACGCCTCGTCCATCCGCCGCTTCAACGGCGTCAGCGTCACACCCTGCGCGTGATCGGGTCGATCGGACCGATCGGCCAAACCCTGGGCGTGGATTTGCACGGTTTCCTCGAAACGCGAGGGCGGCGCGATGGCGTCGACCAGACCCCATTCCTTGGCCCGTTCGGCCTTGACCCCGTCGGCGTTGGTGCAAAACAGGTCGGCCAGGTCGCGCCGGACGCCGCGCTTGTCCACCACGCGCGTCAGGCCCCCGGTGCCGGGCAGCACGCCCAACAGCGGCACCTCCGGCAGGCTGACGGTCGAGGATCGATCGTCGATCATGACGATCTCGTCGCAGGCCAGCGCGATCTCGTAACCGCCGCCGGCACAGGTGCCATTGATCGCGGCCAGGAACCTGAGGCCGGAATGGGCGCTGGAATCCTCCAGCCCGTTGCGCGTTTCGTTGGTGAACTTGCAGAAATTGACCTTCCAGGCATGGCTGGAGGTGCTGAGCATGTAGATGTTGGCGCCGGCGCAAAACATGCGCTCCTTCGCGCTGGTCAGAACGACCGCCTTGACCGTCGGATGCTCGAACCGGAGCCGTTGCACGATATCGTGCAGCTCGATATCGACGCCGAGATCGTAGGAGTTCAGCTTCAACTGATAGCCATCGACCAGGCCGCTATCCTCGTCGACATCCATCGACAAGGTCGCCAGCGGACCGTCAATGGCCACTTTCCAGTGGCGATACTGGTCCGAATCGCGATCGAAACTGACAAAAGACACTGCATTCCTCCTGGCCGTCGCTCTTCGCGATCTTATGACAGGAACAATAGTGCATGACTAGGCTTCGTCAAGAAGTATGATGCATTCGATCTGTGAAAGCGATCAGCTTTCCAGCAGGGCCTCCAGCTTCGCAAAACTATCGGCGATGTCGTTGCCGGCGGTGTCCAGGCGCGCGTCGGCCTTGGCGTAGAGCGGTGCGCGTTCCTGCAGGATCAAGCGCAGATCATCCATGGCCTCGGGATTGTCCGCCATCGGCCGGCGGTCGCCCTGCGCGATGACGCGGGCCATGTGGTCTTCTGGCGTGGCGGTGACCCAGACCGTGAAGCAGTTCGACAGCAGAAGTTCATAGTTCGCGGGCTCGGCGACAAGCCCGCCACCGGTGGCGATAACCGCGCTCTCATGGGCGACAAGCACGCGTTCCAGCGCGCGCCGCTCATACCGCCGATACATGGCCTGTCCGCCCAAGGCCATGATCTCTGCCAGCGCCATGCCGGCATCGGCCTCGATCTCCTTGGTCAACTCGACGAACGGGACATCACGGCCCTTGGCCAGCACCCGGCCGAGCGTGGACTTGCCGGCGCCGCGCAGGCCGATCAACGCGATCCTCTGGCGACGCGCGTCCGGCCTGCCGTCACCGAAGGCGGCGACGAGCCGCGCCCTGGCATCGGCCAATTCCTCCGGCGTCAGGCGGGCGGCGAACTGGACCAGCAGGCTCAGTTCCACCGGCGGGTCCGGCTCTTCGGTCACAAGGCCGGAGAGCGATACGCCCATCGCCTGGGCGACCTGCCGCAGCAACATAATCGAGATGTTGCCTTCACCGGATTCGAGCTGGGCCAGGTAGCGTTCCGACACGCCGGATTCGCGGGCCAGGATCTTACGGGTCATGCCCCGCCGGCTGCGGGTCGCGCGAATGCGATCGCCCAACAGGGTCAGGAAAGCGCTGTCCTCTGAACCGCTTTCCCGCCGGGTCCTTCGTCCGTTCGACTGCGGCTGTGCGCTTCGAGGCGGCGCGTGGAGTGTTTCGGCCATGTCACCCGATCCGTGTCGGTGAGGCATGAATTATAGTGCTTGATCTCTCAGATGCATGAATTATTTTGGAGGGCAACAAGACCTGCGGCTGTGGCAATTGACGGCACCGCCGAAAACAGGGCACCAAACCTGCAACAGGTGGTGATGCGATGCCAGTGAAGCTGACGATCTATGTGGGAACCATGACCGGCACCGCCGAACTGGTGGCGCAGGAGATCGAGGACTGGCTGACCGGCGAGGGCGGCGAGGCCGAGATCGTGCTGATGGACGATCTGGACCACGCATCGTTCAGCGAAGAGGGTCCGTACCTGATCTGCACCTCGACCTACGGCCAGGGTGACGTTCCGGACAATGCGCAATCCCTGTTCGACGCGCTGTCCGATCAGCGGCCGGACCTCGCGCACATCCGATACGGGCTGATCGGCCTGGGCGACAGCACCTATCAGCAGACTTTCTGCTACGGCGGCAAGCGTTTCGACGCGCTGTTGGAGGAGCTTGGCGCGCGGCGCGTCGGCACCTCCTTCTATCACGACGCCTCATCGGGCGAGATGCCGGAAGACGAGGCGCTGGAATGGTTCAAGGCGTGGCTGCCCTCCCTGCTGGACGAGCGGCGCGAAGCAGCCTGAAAGGGCTGACGCACGCCGGCAGCGACAATGGCCACCGAGCAACACTTTATCGACCTGATGACCGGTCTGGCGGCCGATATCGCCGACCGGCCTCTGAATGACGACCTGGCCGGCTTTCTGAACGATCGCTACGGCGCCGACACCGAGCGGTTTCGAGCCATCGAGACCGCCTGCAAGCAGGGCATCGAAGCCGGCTGGCTGGCCAATCGCGAGGCGACCCCCCAACTTCGCTTCAGCCGGCCCATGAAGCCGGGAGAGACCACCCACGGCTTTTCCGTCGACGTTGTTCAAATGGACGATGTGGTCGGCCCGCATCACCGCCATCCGAACGGCGAGATCGACATGATCATGCCCGTCGACGGCAACGCGCTGTTTGACGGCAAGGGGAAGGGCTGGCTGGTCTATGGTCCCGACACGTCCCACCACCCGACGGTCACGAACGGGACCGCAATCATCTTGTACTTGCTGCCCGACGGCGCGATAGAATTCACCAAGCAATAAGTCGGCCGGGCTTCAACCCGGCTTCGGCGCCCCGATCCCACCACCGCGTGGGGCGCGAGAAGACGGAGGACGAAGTTCATGGCGGTTTCCCCCGCCAGCCTGCCCCAGGGCTATTACAACGCCGCGCTCGACCTGTTGGACCGCAACCTCGCCGAGGGCCGGGCCGACAAGCTGGCGGTCATCGACGACCGTGGAAGCTATACCTATGGCGAGGTCACCGCGCGGGCCAACCGGTTCGCGAACGCGCTGACGGCGCTGGGTATCGAGCGCGAGCAGCGGATCTTGCTCTGCCTTCTGGACAGCGTCGACTTCCCCGCCGCCTTTCTCGGCGCGATGAAGGCCGGCGTCATTCCGGTCTGCGTGAACACGCTGCTGACCGCCCATGATTACGACTACATGCTGGAGGATACGTCGGCCAAGGCGCTGATCGTGTCCTCCGCCCTGCTGCCGGTCTTCGAGCCCATCCTGGACAAGCATCGCGACACGCTGAAGCATGTCGTGGTCTCGGGCGCCGATGCCGGCGGTCACGAGTCGATGGATGCCCTGCTTGCGCAGGCATCGGACAGCCACGAGCCGGCGCGGACGAAAGAGGACGACTTCGCCTTCTGGCTCTACTCGTCCGGCTCCACCGGCCGGCCCAAGGCCGCGGTGCACCTGCACGCCCACCCGATGCGCACGGCCGACGCGTTCGCCAAGCCGATCCTGGGCATTCGCGAGGACGATGTCGTGTTCTCGGCCGCCAAGCTGTTCTTTGCCTACGGCCTTGGAAACAATCTGACCTTTCCCTTCTCCGTCGGCGCGACCGCCGTCTTGATGGCGGAACGGCCAACGCCGGAGGCGTGCTTCAAGCGTTTGCTGGACCATCGGGCCACAGTCTTCTACGGCGTGCCGACGCTGTTCGGACTGATGCTTGCCAACCCCGAAATGCCGGCGGGCGGGGCGTTGAACCTGCGCATCTGCACTTCGGCCGGCGAGGCCTTGCCCGCCGACCTCTACCGTCGTTGGAAAGACGCGACCGGCGTCGAGGTGCTGGACGGCATCGGCTCCACCGAAATGTTGCACGTCTTCATCACCAATCGGCCCGACGACGTCCGCCCAGGATCGTCCGGCACGCCGGTGCCGGGCTATGAGGCACGGTTGATCGGCGACGATGGGCAGGAGGTTGGTCCCGGCGAGATCGGCGAGCTTCAGATCAACGGCCCCACCTGCTGTGTCATGTATTGGCGCCAGCGCGAGAAGAGCCGTCAGACCTTCATGGGACCCTGGACGCGTACGGGCGACAAGTACATGGTCAGCGAGGATGGGACATACACCTATTGCGGCCGCACCGACGACATGATGAAGGTCAGCGGCCAGTATGTTTCGCCATTCGAGGTCGAGGCCGCGCTGATCACCCATGACGCCGTCTTGGAGGCGGCGGTCGTCGGGCAAAAGGACGACGAACGCCTGATCAAGCCCAAGGCGTACATCGTGCTGGCCCCGGGGGCGTCGTCGGAGGACATGGCGGGCGCCCTGAAGGCCCATGTCCAGTCGCAGATCGCGCCTTACAAATACCCGCGTTGGTTCGAATTCGTCGACGCCTTGCCGAAGACGGCGACGGGCAAGATCCAGCGGTTCAAGCTGCGCGCCATGACCGATGACGCATGAACTGCGCCGTACCTGCAACAAAATGCATGCGGACGTCGATATTTTAAGGTTAAAATATATCCACCAACAGGGAGGAGACGGTCGATGACCATCGCAACGAAACTCATGAGCGCGGCAATCGCGCTGGCCGCAATCGGCGGCACGGCCATGGCGCAGGACACGCCGATCCGCATCGGCGTCATGCTGCCCTATTCCGGCACGTTCGCGCTTTTGGGCCAGAACATCACCGAGGCCATGGAACTGGCCATGGCCGAGCGGAACAATGGCGGCTGCAATGTCGAGTACATTCAGCTCGATTCCGAGGCCGACCCCTCGCGCGGCCCGGAAAATGCCCGCCGGCTGATCGACCGCGACCTGGTCGACATCCTGGTCGGGCCGGTCCATTCCGGCGTCGCCATGGGCATGGTTCAGGTCGTGCGCGAGACCGGCACGCCGCTGATCATTCCCAATGCCGGCGTCCGCCAGGCGACGGCGGAGCTGTGCGCGCCGAACATCTTCCGTACCTCCTTTTCCAACTGGCAGCCGGCGTATCCGTCAGGCACCGTCGCCTATGATCGCGGCGCGCGGACGGCCGTGACCCTGTCGTGGGATTACGGGGCCGGTCATCAGGCGACCGAGGCGTTTGCGGAATCGTTCGAGGCCGCCGGCGGCGAGGTGGTCGAACAGCTGTTCATTCCGTTCCCGGACACCAACTTCCAGCCGCTGCTGACGCAGATCGCGGGTATCCAGCCTGACGCCGTCTTCGTCTTCTTCGCCGGCGGCGGTGCCGTTCAGTTCGTCAACGATTATGACGACGCCGGCTTGAAGGACACGATCCCGCTTTACGGCTCCGGCTTTCTGACCGAGGGCGTGCTCGACGCGCAAGGCGATGCCGCCGAAGGCCTGCTGACCACGCTCCACTATGCCGATGGTCTCGACAATCCGGTCGACGCCCATTTCCGCGAAGCGTTTGAGGCGGCGACCGGGCGCGAGTCCGACGTCTATGCCATGCAGGGCTACGACACGGGCCAGTTGATCGCCCAGGCGCTGGAGGCCGTCTCGTGCAATGTCGGCGATCTGGACGCGCTGAGCGAAGCCATGGCGAGCGCCACGATCGAAAGCCCGCGCGGCACGTTCAACATGTCCAGCTCGCACAATCCGGTGCAGGACATCTATCTGCGCGAGGCCCGCGATGGCCAGAATGTGGTGATCGAAATCGCCGCCCCGGCGCTTGAGGATCCGGCCCCCGGTTGCTCGATGTAAGGAACGGCTTGCGTTTTGAAGGCGGGGCCGGCAACGTCCGGCCCCGTCGGTTTTCCCCCTGAAGCCCGGGCTTGCCGCGGATGAGTTTCGACGTCTTCGCCGACCCGGCGATCTTCCTGGTTCAGCTACTGAACGCGACGCAGCAGGGCCTCTTGCTGTTCCTGATCGCCAGCGGCCTGACTCTGATTTTCGGCATCATGGGCATCATCAATCTTGCCCATGGCAGCTTCTACATGGTCGGCGCCTATGCGGCCTATGCCGTCGCCGAGGCGACCGGGTCGTTCTGGCTGGCCCTGCCCATCGGCGTGGCCGCCGGCATCGCGCTGGGTTACGTGTTGGAACGGCTGCTGTTCCGGTTCTTCTACGAACGCGACCACCTGTACCAGGTCCTGCTGACCTTCGGCCTGATCCTGATCTTCGAAGAGGTCAGGGGCATGATGTTCGGCGAGGACACGCACCGCGCCCTGACGCCCGAGGCGCTGGATTTCTCGATCCCACTGCTGGGCGTCCAATCCTATCCGGCCTACCGGCTGGCGATCTCGGTGATCTGCCTCTTGGTCGCGCTGGGGCTCTATCTTCTGATCAGCCGTACGCGCCTCGGCATGATGATCCGCGCCGGCGCCTACAACCGCGAGATGGTGCAGGCGCTGGGCATCAACATCACCTTCGTCTACGCGGCGGTCTTCGGCCTCGGCACCGGCCTCGCCGCACTGGCCGGACTGCTTGAGGCGCCCGTCGCCTCGGTGGAACCCGGGATCAGCGGCCGTTACCTGATCATCTCCTTCGTCGTCGTCGTTATCGGCGGCATCGGGTCGGTGAAGGGCGCCTTCTACGGTGCCCTGCTGATCGGCTTCGTCGACACCTTCGCCAAGGTCATCGTGCCCGAGGCGGCGGGCATGTCGGTCTACCTGCTGATGGCTGCGGTCCTGCTGTGGCGGCCGACCGGCCTGTTCGGACGGCCCGCCTGATGATCGGCGCCACCACAACGGATAACGGCGCCAACGGGCTGGTGCGGCTGTTCCTACTCGTCGGCCTGGGCGTATTCGCATTGTTCCCGCTGGTCGGCAGCACCTTCTACGTCCAACTCGGCACCAAGGTGATGGTCTTCGCCATCCTGGCGATGAGCCTGAACCTGCTGGTCGGCTTCACCGGCCTGGTCAGCCTTGGCCACGCCGCGTTCTTCGGCATCGCGGCCTATTCGGTCTACTTCTTCACGCCCGGCTTCACCGCCGCCAGCGTTTGGTGGACCCTTCCCGCAGCCGTCGGTTTGGCGGGTCTCGCCGCCCTAGTCATCGGCGCCCTGTCCCTGCGTACAAAGGGCATCTTCTTCCTGATGGTCACCTTGGCCTTCGGGCAGATGGTGTTCTTCCTATTCCACGACACGCCCATCGGAGGCAGCCCGGACGGCGTCTATGTCAATGCCGTGCCGACGTTCGACGCGCTGGGCATCGACCTGCCGGAACTGCGCGATCGCTACCAACTGATCGAGGGCGGCGCGCGGGCGCCGTTCACGCTCTACTACGTCACGCTGGCCTGCATGCTGGCCGTGTACGCCTTCCTGGCCGTCTTGCTGCGATCCCTCTTCGGTCACGTGATCAAGGGCATTCGCGTGAACGAGCACCGCATGCGGGCGCTCGGCTATCCGGTTTATGGCTACAAGCTGGCCAGCTTCGTCATCGCGGGTCTGCTGGGCGGGCTCGCCGGCTATCTGTGGGCGGTGCAAAGCCTGTTCGTGAACCCGGAGCTGGCCGGCTGGCACATGTCCGCCGAGATCCTGCTGATGGTCATTCTGGGCGGCATGGGCACGATCTACGGGCCGATCCTTGGCGCGCTCGCTCTGGAGGCGCTGAGGGAACTGGCCGAAATCGCCATCGAGTACGGCGTGACGGCCTCCAACGCGATCGGCCTGACGGAGATGGACCCCCATCGTGCCGCCACCGACTATTACCTGCTGGTCGAGGGCGTGGTGATCATCGCCATCGTGATCGTCCTACCGCGCGGCCTGTCCGGCCTGATCGAGGATCTCGCCGCCTATCTGCGGTCCGGCCGCCGGTCAGCCAAAGGCGAGGCGGAGCAGGCGACGTGAGCGAAACGCTGCTCCGTACCGATACGCTGTCGAAAAGCTTCGGCGGCCTGCGCGCCGTCAGCGACGTGTCGCTTGAGTTTCCGGTCGGGCTCTTGCACGCGGTGATCGGGCCGAATGGCGCGGGCAAGACCACGCTTATCAACATGCTGTCGGGCGACCTGAAACCGTCCAGCGGCGCCATCTACCTGAACGGCGAGAACATCGCCGGCCTGCGCGCCGATCAGGTCTCGAAAAAGGGCGTCGGCCGGTCCTACCAGAAGACCAACATTCTCGCGGAGATGACCGCGCTGGAGAATGTCCGCCTGGCCGCCCAGTCCCGCGTCGGCGGCGGGCTTGGGTTGATCACTGCCGTAAAGCGCCGGGGCGACCTAATCGACCGCGCGCACGCCGCCTTGGAACGGGTCGGCTTGCGCGCCGCCGACGACCGGCCGGCCTCGGCGCTCAGCCATGGCGAGCAAAGGCAGCTAGAAATCGCCATGACATTGGCGACCGAGCCGAACGTCCTCTTGCTGGACGAGCCGCTTGCCGGCATGGGGCCGGAAGAGACGGAGCGCATGGTCGCGCTGCTGAGAAGCCTAGTCGCCGGCCACGCCGTCGTCCTGGTCGAGCATGACATGGACGTGGTGTTCTCCGTGGCTGACCGCCTGACCGTCATGGTCAACGGCGCGGTGTTGGAGAGCGGGTCGCCGCAGGCCATCCGCGCAAGCGCCGTCGTGCGCGAGGCCTATCTCGGCGAGGACGAGGACGATGCCTAGCGCCGCGCCCGCCTCCTCGCCGACGGCCGACTTCGGCCCCGCCCTGCTGGAGGCCGTCGGCATCCATACCTTCTACGGCGCCAGCCACATCCTCCACGGGGTCGATTTTCGCATCGGGCCGGGCGAGACGGTCGGCCTGATGGGCCGTAACGGCATGGGCAAGTCGACCCTGATCCGCTCCATGCTGGGCATCGTCCCGGTCCGCGAGGGCCGCATCCTCGCGGGCGGGCAGGACCTGACCGGCCGGCCGTCCTATCAGATCGTCCGTACCGGCATCGCCTACGTGCCCGAGGGGCGTGGCATCTTCGGCAATCTGTCGGTGCGCGAGAATTTGGTGATGTCCGCGCGGCCGGCACCCAACGGTTCCACAGATTGGACTTTGGACCGCGTGCTGGCCACCTTCCCGCGCCTGGCCGAGCGGCTGGGCCAAGCCGGCGACCAGCTGTCGGGTGGCGAACAGCAGATGCTGGCCATCGGCCGTGCGCTGATGACCAACCCGCTGCTGCTGGTCCTGGACGAGGCGACGGAGGGGCTGGCGCCGCTGATCCGCAAGGAAATCTGGCGCATCGTCCGGCTGGTACGCGACACCGGCATCGCCACCTTGATCGTCGACAAGAATGTCGCGGCCGTTTCCGCGATCACCGACCGCAATGTCATCCTGGTCAAGGGGACGGTGGTTTTTGAGGGCGCCAGCGCGGAGCTGGACGCCCAGCCCGACCTGAAGCACCGGTATCTGGGGGTCTGACGCCGTGTCGTTCATGACCATACGCGGCCACCGGCTGGAGGTCGCGCACATCCCGGGCGACGCGGAGCGTCCGACCCTGGTGTTCCTGCACGAAGGATTGGGCTCCGCCGCGTTGTGGAAGGACTTTCCGGCCAAGGTGGCGGCCGCAACGCGCTGCCCGACCCTGGTCTATTCGCGCTACGGCTATGGCCAATCGGACCCGCTCGTTGGGTCGCGCGCCGTGGACTACATGCATGACGAGGCGTTGGAGAGCCTGCCCGACCTGCTGGACAGGCTGGGCATCGACCGGCCCATCCTGATTGGGCATTCGGACGGCGCCTCGATCGCCTTGATCCACGCCGGTTCCGGCGTCCGGCCGGTGCGCGGCCTGATCCTTGAGGCGCCCCATGTGTTCGTGGAGGATTTGACGGTCGACAGCATCGCCAAGGCCAAGACGGTCTTTGAGAAGACCGATCTGGCGGCCAAGCTGGGCCGGTACCACGACAATGTCGACAACGTCTTTTGGGGCTGGAACGACATCTGGCTGCACCCGGATTTCCGGGCCTGGAACATCGAGGAGTATCTGCCGGCAATCACCTGCCCGATCCTGGCGATCCAGGGCGCGGATGATGAGTACGGCACGCTGGCCCAGCTTGAAGCGATCGCCGCGAAGGCCAAAGGGCCGGTGAGCAAGCTTGTATTGCCCGACTGCCGCCACTCGCCCCATCGCGATCAGGAACAGGCCACGCTCGACGCGATGGCCGGGTTCATCAAGGAAGTTTGAGCCATGCCAGACGATCGCAGCCCCCCGCCATTCCCAGCGCCCTTCCCGCTGCCGCCGCAAGGCCATCCGACCGAGGTGCTGGACGGCATCTTCTGGCTGCAAATGCCGCTGCCCTTCGCCCTAAACCATGTCAATCTCTGGGTTCTGGACGATGGCGACGGCTGGGTCATCATCGACACCGGCATGTCTACGGATGCGATCAAGCATCATTGGGAGACGGCGCTGACGACCGCGCTCGCAGGCCGCCCGATCAACCGGATCATCGCGACCCACTTCCATCCGGACCATGCCGGCCTCACCGGCTATCTGTCGCAGCTTGTCGACGCCCCCGTCGCCATGGCGCCGGACGAATGGCGCCTCGCCACCCATATCAGCACCCGAAGCCCGGCGGAGTTCGTGGCCGGTCAGCAGGCGTTTTTCGCCCAACATGGCCTGGACCAAGAAACGCTCGATCGGCTGGCGTTGCGCGGCAACGTCTTCCGCGAACGTATCGAACCAATCGTCGAGACGTTCGAGTCTTTGGCCGAAGGCGATGTCTTGGCCATCGGCGGGCGGCAATGGCGGGTGGTGACCGGCCGTGGCCACTCGCCGGCCCATGCCTGCCTGTGGTGCGAGGTGGAAAACCTGCTGGTCGCCGGCGATCAGGTCCTGCCCAAGATCACGCCCAACATCTCCGTGCTTTGGGCCCAGCCGGACGCCGATCCGCTAACCGATTTCCTGGACACGCTCAACACCTTCGCCTGGCTGCCGCCGGACACGCTGGCCCTGCCGGGACACCGGACGCCCTTCCGCGGCGTTCCAGAGCGCCTGGCGGAACTGGCGGGACATCACGAGCATCGGCTGAACGCGGCGCTTGCCGCCTGCGTCGACGCGCCAAGATCGGCGACTGAGCTGATCCCGACCCTGTTCGATCGGGCCATGGACGATCACCAGATCGTCTTCGCGCTGGGCGAAGCCGTGGCGCATCTCACCTATCTTGCCCGGCGCGGCTATTTGCTTGCGTCGGACGAGGACGGCGTCAGGCGGTATGCGACAGAACGGCCAACCATCAGCCTGGCGGATGAGAGGAAACAGCCGTCGTGACCAGTTTCGATCTCGATTTCCCGATCCGGTTCGAGCACTGCGATGTCGCCGGCATCGTGTTCTATCCGCGCTATTTCCTGATGTTCAATCAGATGGTCGAGGACTGGTTCGCCGGCCCGCTTGAAACGCCATGGGCCGCGCTGCATTTCGAGGAGCGGCGCGGCACCCCGATGGTCGACATCAAGGTCCATTTTCAGAAGCCCAGCCGCATGGGCGATGTGCTCCGCCTGTCGATGACCGTCTTGAAGATCGGCCGCAGCGCCATCGACCTCGCCATCGTCGGCTCGTGCAACGGCGAAAACCGCCTGAAGGCAAAGCTGACCGTGGTCTATACCGATCTCGACAAGCTGAAATCCGTCCGCATCCCCGAACCGTTGGCCGCACGTATGGCCGATTTCATGGCCGAGACCGACATCCCGGCAAACGTGCCATGACCCGGGCCGCGTGATACGGTCCGGTCGATGACGGACACGTTCAAGACGCTGACGGTCGACCAGCGGGGCACCATCGCGGTCGTCACGCTGAACCGGCCGGCCAAGCGCAACGCCGTCAACGACAGGCTGATCGACGAACTCGACCAGGTTTTTTCAAAGCCGCCGTCCGAGTCAAAGGCGGTCGTGTTGGCGGGTGCCGGCGAGCATTTCTGCGCCGGCCTGGACTTGAGCGAGCACGCCGAACGCGACCCGTTCGAGGTCATGCGGCACAGCCAACGTTGGCATGGGACCTTTCACAAGATCCAGTTCGGCGGTCTGCCCGTCGTCGCCGCGCTGCACGGCGCGGTCATCGGCGGCGGGCTGGAACTGGCCTTGTCGACCCATGTGCGCGTGGCCGAACCGTCGACCTTCTATGGCTTACCCGAGGGGCGGCGGGGCATCTTCGTCGGCGGCGGCGGCAGCGTGCGCGTGGCCCGCACCATCGGTCAGGGCCGGATGGTGGAGATGATGCTGACCGGCCGCACCTATGATGCCGAGGACGGCCTGAGGCTCGGCCTCTCGCACTATGCGGTCGGGCCGGGCGAAGCCATGGATCGCGCGCTGTCCCTGGCCGAGACCATCGTCGGCAACGCGCCCTTGTCCAACTACATGATCCTGAACGCCATCGCCCGCATCGACGAGATGGCGCCGTCGGAAGGGCTGTTCACCGAGAGCCTGGCGACCGCCTTGGCCCAGACCAGCCCGGAGGCGGTCGCCGGCATGCGCGCGTTCTTGGCAACCAAGAAGGGGAAAGCCGATGACGACGCCAAGTGACGCCGTCCAAGCCTTTTGGCAGACCTTCAAGCAGTCGACCGGCCACAATGGGGACAACTATGAGGCGCTGAGCTGTGGCGACAGTCCAGCCATGCAAACCGAGCTGGCCGGCCTGATTGTCGAAGGCCGCAAGCGAGCAACCGCGGGCCTGTTGCGGGACTTCATCGAGGGCGGCGAAAAGATGCCAGCCGTCGGCGATTTGGTGGTCGTGTTGGACGGCGCTGGAACGCCGCGCTGCATCTGGCGCACGACCGAAGTGACCGTAAAGCCTCTGAACCAGGTCGATGACCAGTTCGCATGGGACGAGGGCGAGGGCGACCGCACCCGCGACTGGTGGCTGGAGGCCCATCGCAGCTATTTCAGCCGTGCGGCGGCGCGCGAGGGTTTCGTCTTCACCGACGACATGGAGACCGTCTTTGAGCGGTTCACGGTGATCTGGCCGCCCCAAGGTGGCTGACCCTTATACCAACTTGCGATGATAATGACCCATGTGATGGCGGCCAAATCGGTTCACGGATAGGCGCCCAAACAAGCTTCAATGGGCGCTGCGCGATGCGGTGCATCGGGCAAGCGGCGCCCTGGAGCTTTTCGGGCAGCCGTGGAGCGATTTGGCCCCACCGAAGGCCGCGTTGTCTTGTCCGCCGGCTGCCCAGGAAGCTCTCTTGGGGCGCGCCGCTTGTGGTATGTCCACACCACGGCGCGACACGCGCCTGACCAGCGAACAAGACAACGCTGTCACATGAGTCATTATCATCGCAAGTTGGTATTAGAGCCCGGTTGCGCCGAAGGGGCGAACGCGCGACCCTGCCCAAAAGACGGAATAGGGAGGGTAGCCATGCGCGGACTGATGATGGATCGGCCGCTGTTGATCTCAACGATCCTGGATCACGCGGCCAGCGTCTTCCATGACCGGGAGATCGTCACGCGAACGGTCGAGGGGCCGATCCACCGAGAAACTTACGCGGGCGTCGCCAACCGGTCGAAGCAGCTTGCCAACGCCCTGACCGATCTCGGCATCGGCCAGGGCGACCGGGTGGCGACGATCGCCTGGAACACAAATCGCCATGTCGAGCTCTACTACGGTGTCTCCGGCATGGGCGCGGTGATCCACACGATCAACCCCCGCCTGCACCCGGCCCAGATGGCCTTCGTCATCAACCATGCCGAGGCCCGCATTCTGTGCGTCGACCTGACCTTCGCGCCCCTGGTCGCCAAGCTGATCGACCAGTTGCCCAAGGTGGAGCGCGTCATCTACCTGACCGACCGGGCCAACATGCCGGCTGATGCCCTCGACAACGGCCTTTGCTACGAGGATCTGCTGGCGGCGCAATCGACCGACTATCGGTGGCCGGAGTTCGACGAGAACACGGCCTCGGCCCTTTGCTACACCTCCGGCACGACCGGCGACCCCAAGGGCGTGCTCTACAGCCATCGGGCCACGGTGCTGCACGCGTTCGGTTTCTCCCTGCCCTCCGCCGTGCCGATGGCCGAAAGCGACGCCATGCTGCCGGTGGTGCCTCAGTTCCATGTGCTGGCCTGGGGCATTCCCTACGCGGCCGCCATGAACGGCACGAAGCTGGTGATGCCGGGGCCGGGCCTGGACGGCGCCAGCCTGACCCAGCTTATGCGCGACGAGGAGGTCACGATCACGGCGGGCGTGCCGACGATCTGGCACGGCCTCCTGGCCCACTGGCGACAGACCGGCGAGACCGTGCCGTCGCTGAAACGCGTCATCATCGGGGGGTCGGCCGCGCCACGCTCTATGATCGAGGCGTTTCAGGATGAGTTCGGCATCACCGTGCTGCACGCCTGGGGCATGACGGAGATGAGCCCGCTGGGCACCGTCAGCCTGCTGAAGGCCGGCATGGAATCGGCCGACGCGGACAAGCGCTTTGGCAAGCTGGCCAAACAGGGGCGGCCGGTCTATGGCGTGGAAATGAAGATTGTCGACGAGCACGACCGGCCCCTGCCCCATGACGGCACGGCGTTCGGCGCCCTGAAGGTGCGCGGCCCCTGGATCGCATCCGGCTATTACAGGCTCGACCACAGCGACAACCATGACACCGATGGCTGGTTCGACACCGGCGACGTCGCGACCATGGATGACGACGCCTACATGCAGATCACCGACCGCAAGAAGGATCTGATCAAGTCGGGCGGCGAGTGGATCAGCTCGATCGACCTGGAAAACGCGGCCATGGGCCACCCGGCGATCGCCCAGGCGGCGGTCATCGGCATCCCCGATGAGAAATGGGACGAACGGCCGCTGCTGGCGGTGGTGAAGACCGCCGACGCGACGGTCGATGCCGACGCGGTGCGTACCTACTTAAGCGAAAAGGTCGCCAAATGGTGGCTGCCGGAACAGATCGTGTTCGTCGAGGCGCTGCCCATCGGTGCCACCGGCAAGGTGCTGAAAACCAAGCTGCGCGCCGCCTACGCCGATGGCTCCCTGAGCGGGGAGGGCGGCGCCTAAACGTCCAGGTTGGCCACCATCAGGGCGTTTTCCTGGATGAATTCGCGCCGTGGCTCGACCACATCGCCCATCAGCGTGTTGAAGATCTCGTCCGCCTCGTCGGCATGGGCGACCTTGACCTGCAACAGCGTACGCACGTTCGGGTCGAGCGTGGTTTCCCACAATTGCTCGGCATTCATCTCGCCCAAGCCCTTGTAGCGCTGGATCGAAATGCCCTTGCGGCCCAGCTCCATCACCTTGTCGACCAGACTGACCGGGCCGCTGATGGCGAACTCCTGCGGCTCGCCCCGCGCCGGTGTTATCGTCAGCGTCGCCTCGCGGGCGAACGCCTCCTGCAGGTCCCCGGCGATGGTGTCCAGGCGCCTTGCCTCGCCGGACCGTACCAGGTCGCCATCCACATGGCGGGTCTCGGTCACGCCGCGCACGGTGCGCATGAAGCGCAATCCGCCGGGCAAGTTGCCGCGCGGGCCCAGGGCCTCGCCCGTCCAGCCCCGCTCCAGCAGCGGCGCCAACGTGTCAAGACGCTTGGCGACATACTCCGCCGCCGCGCCGGACCGGTCGCGATCAGACAGAAGCGTGGCCGAATAGGCACCGGCGATCGCAACCTGCTCCACGACATCCATGCGCCCGACCCGGCGGGCCAGAACCTCCAAATGCCGCTTGGCCTCGCGCGACATGTCAACCAGCGCGCGCAGATCCGCCGAGGCGATCTGCACGCCGTCATGGCGGGTCAGCACGGCGTCCTGGATGCCGCTGTCGATCAGATAATCCTCCAGCGCGGCGTCGTCCTTCAAATAGATCTCGGACTTGCCGCGTGCCGCCCGATAGAGCGGCGGCTGGGCGATGTAGAGATAGCCCTGCTCAATGATCTCTGGCATCTGGCGGTAAAAGAAGGTCAGCAACAGGGTGCGGATATGGCTGCCGTCGACATCCGCGTCCGTCATGATGATGACCCGGTGATAGCGGGTCTTCTCCACGTCGAAATCCTCGCGAATGCCGGTGCCCAGCGCCGTGATCAGGGTGCCGATCTCCGCGCTGGACAGCATCTTGTCGATGCGCGCCCGTTCCACGTTCAGGATCTTGCCGCGCAGGGGCAGGATGGCCTGGAACTTGCGGTCGCGGCCCTGCTTGGCCGAGCCGCCGGCGGAATCGCCCTCAACCAGGAACAGTTCGCTTTCCGCCGGGTCACGGTTCTGACAGTCGGCCAGCTTGCCGGGCAGGGAGGCGATATCCAGCGCCGACTTGCGCCGCGTCAGCTCGCGTGCCTTACGCGCGGCCTCACGCGCGGCGGCCGCTTCGACCACCTTCTGCACGATGCGCTTGGCCTCCGCCGGGTGTTCCTCGAACCAGGTGCCCAGCGCCTCGTTGACCAGGTTTTCCACCACAGGCCGAACCTCGGACGAGACCAGCTTGTCCTTGGTCTGGCTGGAGAATTTCGGGTCGGGAACCTTGACGGAGAGGACAGAGGTGAGGCCCTCGCGCGCATCATCGCCCGACAGGGAGACCTTTTCGCGCTTCGCCAGGCCCGACGAGGTGGCATAGGCGTTGACCTGGCGGGTCAGCGCGCCGCGAAAACCGGCCAGATGCGTGCCGCCGTCGCGCTGCGGAATGTTGTTGGTGAAGCACAGCATGGTCTCGTGGAAGCTGTCGGTCCATTGCATGGCCAGTTCCACGGTGATGCCGTCCCGTTCCGCCGACATGATGATCGGCGGGCGATGGACAGGCGTCTTGGACTTGTCGAGATAGCCGACAAACGCCTCCAGCCCGCCTTCGTAATGCATCTCGATGCGCTTCGGCTCAACACCGCGATCATCGACCAGGATCAGGGTCACGCCGGAGTTCAGGAACGCCAGCTCGCGCAGGCGATGTTCCAAGGTCGACAAGTTGAAGTCGAGCATGGTGAACGTCGCCGGCGACGGCAGGAACGAGATCGACGTGCCTGTCTTCGCCGTACCGTCCTCAACCGGCGCATCACCGGTCACCGCCAGCTTGTCTTCCGCCTCGCCATCGACAAAGCGCATGGCCCAGGTCTTGCCGTCGCGCCAAATCGTCAGGGTCAGCCATTGCGACAGGGCGTTGACGACCGAGACGCCGACACCGTGCAAGCCGCCCGACACCTTGTAGGAGTTCTGGTCGAACTTCCCGCCGGCATGCAGCTGGGTCATAATGACCTCGGCCGCGCTGACGCCCTCTTCCTTGTGGATGTCGACCGGAATGCCGCGCCCATTGTCGGTTACCGTCACCGACCCATCCGGGTTCAGCGTGACCTCGATGGTGTCGCAATGGCCGGCGAGGGACTCGTCGATTGCGTTGTCGACGACCTCATAGACCATGTGGTGCAGGCCCGAGCCGTCGTCCGTGTCCCCGATATACATGCCCGGACGCTTGCGCACGGCCTCCAGGCCGCGCAGCACCTTGATTTGATCCGCGCCATATTCGGGATCGTCGGCGGCGTTCTCCGCGCCCGCTCTGATCGGCTCAACCATCACTAATCCTACCAGTTCCTTCAGTACACAACGTAAAAATTCGTAGCCGGCACGACGCCAAATGCGTCAGGATTCCGGCCTCAACTGGCCGTCCTCGACGGTCACGTACAACGTCTCGGCGGCCATACCGTCGAACAGGCCGCGATCGGTGCCGCTCAGCCACGCCTGGCAGCCCAGCGCCGCCAGTTCCTCGAACAGCGCCCGGCGCCTGTTCGCGTCCAGATGCGCCGCCACCTCGTCCAGCAGGAAGATCGGCGGCGAGCCCCTTTCCGACGCGGTCAGGCGCCCGTTCGCCAGGATCAGCCCGATCAGCAGCGCCTTTTGCTCACCGGTCGAACATTGCGCCGCCGGCATGCCCTTGGCCGCGTGATGGACCACAAGATCCGCGCGATGCGGCCCTTCCGTCGCCGCCCCGGCCGCCGCGTCGATCGGCCGGCGCTCCCGCAGCAGGGCTCGAAGCGCGTCCTCGACCTCCGCCGCCGGCTTGTCGGCCAGCCAGGCTTCGACCGTCCCGCTCAAGGCGATATCGGCCTGAGGAAACGCCGACTCGCTGCGTACGCGTACGGCCCGCACCAGCCTTTCCGCCGTCGCCAACCGGGCCGCCGAAATCGACACCCCATGGGTGGCCATGGCGTCTTCCAGCGCGGCCAGCCACCGGTCGTCGCCCCGCCCCTCGCGCAACAGGCGCGTGCGTTCCCGCATGGCCTGCTCATAGGCCGTCAGGGCCGCCGAATGGCCCTTGTGATAGCCATAGACCATGCGGTCGAAGAACCGCCGGCGACCGCTGGACCCGTCGGCGAACAACCGGTCCATCTGCGGCGTCAGCCATTGAATCGTCGCCAGTTCCGCCAACGCGGTCTGGCTCGGCGCCGGCCGCCCATCGACCCTGACGATCCGTCGCAACGTGCCGGGCGGCGCCGACGGATCAAGCCCCGTACCCACCGGAACGACACCCGTATCCGTCATCAGCCGCGCCGAAACGGCCCAACGCGTCGGCTCGGTCGCGTTAGCGCGCCGTCTCCCGACATCCGCGAGCGGCGCCCGCCGTAGCCCCCGGCCAGGCGCCAGGAAGGACACGGCCTCCAACAGGTTGGTCTTGCCCGCGCCGTTCGGCCCGGTCAGCACCACGGACCGGCCCTCGGCCGTCAGGACCGCGGCGCCGTAGCAGCGAAACTCGCTGACGGTCAGGCGCTCAATGGCGACTCGGCTTGCCGTCTCCACCGCATCTTCCGACGTGTTTTCTGGCAGGGCCGCCAGGGACGAACGCACGCTGTGGCTAGACCCGCATGGGCATCAGCACGTACAAGGCGCTGGCGTCGGCAACATCCTGAATGATCGTCGGCGACGCCGCGTCGGCCATAACGAAGCGGGCGCCATCGCCGTCAAGCTGCTGGGTTATGTCCAACAGATATCGGGCGTTGAAGCCGATTTCCAAGGGGTCGGCCTCGTAGGCGACCTCAAGCTCCTCATTGGCGCTGCCCTGTTCCGCGCTGGTCGCCGACAGGGTCAGCGCGCTTGGATTGAGGTTCAGCTTGATCGCCCGGCTTTTTTCGGTTGCGATCGTGGAGACGCGATCGACCGCCTCGGCGAATTCCTTGGCCTGCACCTCCATGACCTTGTCGTTGGCCGCCGGGATCACGCGCTCATAGTCCGGGAAGGTGCCGTCGATCAGCTTCGAGGTCAGAATGATGTCGCCGAACTGAAAGCGGATCTTGGTGTCGCTGAGCTCGATGGCGATGTCGCTGTCGGTCTCCTCGATCAGGCGATAGAGCTCGTTCACCGTCTTGCGCGGCACGATGATGCCGGGCATCTGCTCCGCGCCGGACGGCAGCACCATCTCGACCCGCGCCAGCCGGTGGCCGTCGGTGGCGACCGCGCGCAGCATCGGCGTCTCCCCGTCCGAGGCGTGGAAATAGATGCCGTTGAGATAGTACCGCGTCTCTTCCAGCGAGATGGCAAAGCGCGTGCGCTCGATCAGCCTGCTCAAATCCGCGCCGGTCAGCGTGAAGCGATGGGTCATCTCGCCGCCAGCCATGGTCGGAAAGTCGGCCACGGGCAGGCAGCCAAGCCGAAAGCGCGAGCGGCCGGCCCGCAGGGCGATGGCGTTGGCCGCACTGTCGAACGCCAGTTCCACCTGACTGCCCTCGGGCAGTTTTCGGACGATGTCGTAAAGCGTATGCGCGGGTGCGGTGGTTTCGCCGGCCGTCTGGACGTCGACGGCGACCGATTCCACGACCTCCAGATCCATGTCCGTGGCGGTCAGGCTCAGCCGGCCCGTTTCGGCCTTGATCATCACATTGGCCAGGATCGGGATGGTGTTGCGTCGTTCCACCACGCTTTGCACATGGCCCAGTGACTTCAACAATGCGGCGCGTTCGATGGTGAGTTTCATGCGGCAATCGTCGTCTGTGTCTCAAGGCTGTCCAGGATGGACGCAGCCCACCGGCGTTCCGGTGATCCTAGAGGTTTCCGTCTGAGGCTGGAGCGTCGATGCGCCCACCCGTCACCACGACTGAGCCGCAGCGTCGAACGGACCGGGATTCCGGAGACGGATTATATCCCAAAGCCCTTTGAGTTTAAGCTTTTTCGTCATTTCGATGCCGGTTGGACCCGGCGGGCGAACCGGCCATAATCGGGCGTCATGGCCCAATCGGTGCGCGCACGGCTTTTCAGGCTTCTGGACGGATCAGGCCGCGTCGGGCTGGGTCACCATCTGCTCAACGCCGCGCTGGTCGTGCTGATCTTGATCAGCATCGGGTCGCTGGCGGTCGAAACGATCAGCAGCCTGCCGCCGGAATGGCGCGAGGTAACGCGTTTTATCGACTGGTTCACCATCTCCGTGTTCACGATCGAGTATCTCGCCCGGCTGTGGTGTGCGGTCGAAGACCGGCGCGAGCGGTTTCATCACCCGGTTTGGGGTCGGCTGCGCTATGCGATGACGCCGATGGCGATCGTGGACTTGCTCGCCGTCTTGCCGTTTTGGCTGTCGTTCATCCTGCCCTTCGACCTGCGCGTGCTGCGGCTGTTCCGCATCCTCTGGCTGATCAAGATGACCCGCTACTCGCCGGCGATGGCGTCGCTTGCGTCAGTGGTGCGGGCGGAAGGGCGCACGCTGATCAGCGCCATGCTGTTGATGCTGATCACGGTCATGGTCGCGTCGACCTTGATGTACGAGGTTGAGCGTGACGCCCAGCCGGAGGCGTTTTCCAGCATTCCGGCCGCCCTGTGGTGGGGCATCATCACACTGACTACCGTCGGCTACGGCGATATCGTGCCGGTTACGGATTTGGGCCGCGCGCTGGGTGCGCTGTTCATGTTTCTGGGCGTCGGCCTGTTCGCCTTGCCGGCGGCCATTCTGGCGGCAGGCTTTGCCCGCGAGATTCGGCGCCACGACTTCGTCGTCAGCATGAACCGATTGCTGCGCGTGCCGATCCTGGCGAAGCTCGACGCCGCCACCCTGGCCAATCTCACGGTCGCGCTGGTCAAACGGGCCGTGCCCGCGCGCCATGCCCTGCTGCGTCCCGGCGATCCGGCCGACGCGCTTTACATCGTCGTCGAAGGCCAGCTCGACGTGACGTCGCCCCGTGGCACCAGGCGTTTGCACGAGGGCGACTTTTTCGGCGAAAGCGCCCTGATCGGCGGCCATCAGACCCTGGACAGCACGATCACCACGGTCACCGAATGCCAGTTGCTGGTCCTGTCCGCGGAGGACTGCACCCAACTGGCAAGCGATGACCCGGCCTTTGCCAGGAGATTGAAAGAGTTTGTCGACCGGCATCGCGGTTCACCGGCGGGAACGCCCCACTAGCGCCGGTCGACGGTAGACGGGACTTACGGCTGCAGCATGCGCCTCAGAAGTTCGACCTCTTCGGCGAATGCCCTGTCGGCCTCGCACAGTTCCTCGATCTTGCGTACGGCGTGGATCACGGTGCTGTGGTCGCGACCCCCGAATTTCCGGCCGATTTCCGGCAGCGATCGCGGGGTCAGCTGCTTGCACAGATACATGGCAACCTGGCGCGGCCGCGCGACCGAGCGAGACCGCCTCGCCGAATGCATGTCCGCGACACGAATGTTGAAATGCTCGGCCACCTTGCGCTGGATCTCGTCGATCGTGACGCGCCGGTCCGACACGCGCAGCACGTCGTGCAGCAGCTCGTTGGTCGACTCCAGCGTGATCTCGCGGCCGACCAGTTCGGCCGTGGCGATCAGCCGGTTCAGCGCCCCTTCAAGCTCGCGCACATTGTTGACGATCTTGTGGGCCAGATACTCCAGCACCTTGGCCGGCACCTCGACATTGGGGTGCTTTTCCGCCTTGGCCTGCAGGATGCCCAGGCGAAGCTCGTAGGTGGTCGGGTGGATGTCGGCGACGAGGCCCCAGCCCAGGCGCGACTTCAGCCGCTCCTCCATGCCCTCCAGGTCGGTCGGCGACTTGTCGGCCGAGACGATGACTTGGCGGTTGTGGTCGACGAGCGCGTTGAAGGTGTGGAAGAACTCCTCCTGCGTCGACTCCTTGCCCGAGATGAACTGAAGATCGTCGATCATCAGCACGTCGACCGAGCGGAACATGTCCTTGAAGCTAACCGTGTCCTTGTAGCGCAGGGCCTGGATGAACCGGCGCATGAAGGTCTCAGCGGAGGTGTAGAGCACCTGCCGTTCGGGATGCCGGTCCCTAATGTGCCAAGCGATGGCATGCATCAGATGGGTCTTGCCGAGCCCCACCCCGCCATAGAGGAAAAGCGGGTTGAACTGAACCGAGGTTGCGTCCGCGATCCGGCGCGACGCGGCGTAGGCGAACTCGTTGGGCTTGCCGACTATGAAGCTTTCGAAGCGGAAGCGGGGGTCCAACGGCGCGCCATAGATGTTGGCGCGATCCGTCTTGGTGTCGGTCAACGTCTCGACCTCCATCGATGGATCGGCCTTGTCCGCGATATGGCCGTTTCGGGCTGGCGCGTCCTGAACGATAACGTTGACCGAGTGCACATGGCCGTTTTCCTCGGCAAACAAGGCGCGGATCCGATCGGCGAAGTGGGTTACAACCCAATCGCGCATGAACTTGGTCTGAACGGCGATGCGAACGACACCTTCATCAACCCCGGCCAAGGTCAGCGGCTTCAACCAGCTCTTGAATGTCGGCTCGCCCACTTCATCGCGGAGTCGCGCCCTTACCCGCACCCACTGTTGCTCGATTTTTCCGGTGTTGGACGGTCCGCCGCCGCCCAAGGACATGTTCAAACCGGTCACTTACACCCTCCGCCTGCTTGGCCAGCCCCGCGCTCAGGCACTGGCTATGCTTCAAGATTCACCCTTTTCCCGCGTATTCGGCGCTGACCAGGCCACCGAACGTCACACAATAAATCCCTCTGGCTCTTAGGTGTTTTCTCCAAGAACCCAAAGAAACGAAACGAAAGGATGAGGCTTAGTTAAACAAAAGGTGATAAAGCGTTAATAAAAATGAATCAGCCTCTCACCTTTAATCCGCCTTCTTGCGGATTTAACCGAAGTTTCACACATTTAGACCTTCCGATCCCTGTCGAGGCATTATTTTTATTTCGGACACTGTGAGTGTACGCGCGCCGGGGGGTGCAGACAACTGAACAAAACGGGACCGTCGCAAAAAAGCAAAATTCGTTCGCGGTTGTGTCTTCGTTGCATCACGACCCGGCTGGCGAGCGGATGGGCCAAGCCGTGGCCGGGCGCTGTCTCGGCCTTGTTCAGCGTCCGTTCGGCCCGGAAAAGGCAGCAAAAAAGGGCCGCGGCACTAAGGCCCGGCCCTTGGCTTGGCGTTTAGATTACAACGCCTAGAGGGCGTTGATGCGTCCCGACAGGCGCGACAACTTGCGCGCGACCGTATTCTTGTGCATGACGCCCTTGGAAACACCGCGATGCAACTCCGGCTGGGCGGCCTTCAGGGCCGCCTGGGCCGCTTCCTTATCGCCGGAGGCGATCGCCAGCTCGACCTGCTTGGTAAAGGTCCGAATGCGGCTTACGCGGGCGCGGTTGACGGCGGTGCGCCGCCCCGTCTGGCGGATCCGCTTCTTGGCGGAGGCATGATTAGCCATCACAAATCCTTTGGTCGAAGAGCCGTGTCCGGCTCCAAAACGAGCGCGGTATATAGTCGTGGCGCCCCATGCCGTCAAGCGGCGATCGGCACCCTGTTTGCGGGGCCGCTCGCCGGCGTCACACTTCGGTCATTGCCCGGCGCCGCAGCGACGCCAGGCAACGGCCGGCCAGCCTGCTCAGGCGTTCTTGAAGTCCGGCTGCCGCTTTTCGATGAAGGCGGCCATGCCTTCCTTCTGATCCTCGGTCGCAAAGGTGGAGTGGAACAGGCGGCGTTCGAACAGCACGCCCTCGGCCATCGTCGTCTCATAGGCGCGATTGACCGCTTCCTTCGCCATCGCGACCATCGGCCGCGACATCTCCGCGATGCGGTCTCCGACCTTGATCGCCTCGTCGACCAGATCCGCCGCCGGCACGATCCGGCTGACCAGCCCCGACCGCTCTGCCTCCTCGGCGTCCATCATGCGGCCGGTCAGGCACATCTCCATGGCCTTGGATTTGCCGACGAACCGCGTCAGGCGCTGGCTACCGCCAGCGCCGGGGATCGTCCCAATGGTAATCTCCGGCTGGCCGAACTTGGCCGTGTTCGCCGCCAGGATGAAGTCACACATCATCGCCAGCTCGCAGCCGCCGCCCAGCGCGTATCCGGCCACCGCCGCGATCACCGGCTTGCGGCACTGGGCGACCCGCTGCCAATCGGCGATGAAGTTCGTCTCGAACACATCGATGAAGCTGCGCGTCGCCATCTCCTTGATGTCCGCGCCGGCGGCAAAGGCCTTTTCAGAGCCGGTGATGACGATACAGCCGACGGCATCGTCGCCTTCCAGCGCATCCAAGGCCTGGCCCAGCTCGTCGATCAGCGCGCCGTTCAGCGCATTCAGCGCCTTGGGGCGGTTCAGCGTGATCAGGCCGACCTTGCCGCGGTTTTCGACAATCAGAGTTTCATAGGCCATGGAAGTTCCCGAATTTCGTCTAGAAGCATCGGCGGTCCCGAGATCCGCCAAAACGCGCGGTACCCTAAGGCCGCTTTCGGCCCTCGTCGAGCCCCGAGCGACGGCCCGCGCAGATCACCGTTGCCGCCGTGGGCAATAGAAGGTCGACCGGTTCGACTGTACCAGCCGTTGGACGCCGCCATTGGCCTCCCAATCACAGTCGCAGCCCTTGCACGGCTGTCCCTCGCGTCCATAAACGGCCCATTCGTGCTGAAAGTAGCCGAGCTCGCCGGAGGCCTGCACATAGTCGCGGAGCGACGAGCCGCCAACCGCAATCGCGCGATCGAGCACGGATTTGATCGCCGGCACGAGCCGCTCCGCGCGAGCGCCGACCACGGTCTTGGCCAGGCGCCGGGGCGAAATGCCGGCGTCGAACAGGGCCTCGCAGACATAGATGTTGCCCAGGCCCGCCACAACCCGCTGGTCCAGAAGGGCCGCCTTGATCGGGGTGCGCTTGCCGTTCAGGCTTGCCGACAGCACTGTCGGCGTAAAGTCGTCGCCCAACGGTTCCGGCCCCAGGCTCGCCAGGGCCGGGTAGGCGGCCAGCGCATTCGACGAGACCAGATCGACCATGCCAAAGCGGCGGACATCGTTGAAGGTCACCGACGTGCCGTCATCGGTCATGAAGATCAGATGATCGTGGGGCCCCGGATCTTGGCGGCCGTCCGCCAGCAGCATGCGGCCCGACATGCCGAGATGGATCATCAGCACCATGCCGTCGTCCAGGCGCAGCAACAGATACTTGGCGCGTCGGTCGATCGCCTCGACGGTCCGGCCGACCAGGCGGTTCGGCAGGTCGTCGGGCAGGGGATAGCGCAGGTCGGCACGACGTTGCTCGACGGCGACGAACCGCTGGCCAAGGATTTTGGCCGCCAGGCCACGGCGGACGGTTTCGACTTCGGGCAGTTCGGGCATTGCGTCGCGGCCTATAGCAAGAAGCGGAGCCCAGCGCTATGGTCGCGCCCATGATCGAGGGCGATAAGAAAACGGCCGACGCCGAGCCGGGACCGCGCAATCCCGAGGCCGGCTGGTTCGGCGATCGGGCGGTGGAGCCCCGGGCCAAGACCGAAATGGTGCACGGCGTCTTCGATCGCGTGGCCCGCCGCTACGATCTGATGAACGATCTGATGAGCGCCGGGACCCATCGCCTGTGGAAGACGAGCTTCGTCGCGCAGGTGAAGTTGCGCGCGAACGAACGGTCGCTCGACGTCGCCGGCGGCACAGGCGACATCGCCTTCCGGCTGAAGGACCGGACACCGGCGGCCGACATCACCATCTGCGACCTTACCGAGGCGATGGTCCGGGTCGGGCGTGATCGGGCGTTCGATCGTGGCCTCGTCCACGGCCTAAACGTCGTCGTCGGCAATGCCGAGGCGCTGCCCATCGCCGACCGTTCGATCGACGCCTATACGATCGCCTTCGGCCTGCGCAACGTCACCCGGGTCGACGATGCCCTGGCCGAGGCCCGCAGGGTCCTGAAGCCGGGCGGCCGGTTCTTCTGTCTGGAGTTCAGCCAGGTCGCGCTGCCCATGCTGCGCCGGGCGTATGACGCCTATTCGTTCGCGGTGATACCGCGCCTGGGCGAAATCGTCGCCCGCGACCGCGACAGCTATCAGTACCTCGTCGAGAGCATCAGGCGCTTTCCGGACCAGACCGAACTGGAACAGCGCATGAACCAGGCCGGGTTCCGGCATACGCGCTGGCGCAACCTCTCAGCCGGTATCGCCGCGATTCACAGCGGTTGGCGAATCTAGCCACTTCGCGATAGCATCGCCTTCATTGGATGAGAGTGTATTAGAGGAACCCCATGAAACGGCTGCTTTCGACTGTCACGCTCATGCTGGCCCTTGCGGTGGCCGGTGTGGGACTTGCGGCGTGCGACAATACGATTCGCGGCGTCGGTCAGGATATTCGCGATACGGGCGACGCGCTGGAAGGCAACTAGCCGAGATATCGCACTGGCGTTGGGCCCGAGAGCGGGCTTGCCGCCCCCTTGATCCTCGCCTACATTAATTTCCGCAAACTTCAGTGTTCTTTTTGCGGGATTTCGCACCGTGTTGCGTGGAAAGCGCGTCCTCCTGATCATTTCCGGGGGCATCGCCGCCTATAAATCGCTCGATCTGATCCGCCGCCTGCGTGAGCGCGGCGCGGATGTGCGCGCCGTGCTGACCCGCGCGGGCGAGCAGTTCGTCACGCCGCTGTCGGTGTCCGCGCTGACCGAGGACAAGGTCTATACCGACCTGTTCTCGCTGACCGACGAGGCCGAGATGGGCCATATCCAGCTGTCGCGCAACGCCGACGTGCTGGTCGTGGCGCCGGCCAGCGCGGATATCCTGGCGCGCATGGCCGCCGGCATGGCGAACGATCTGGCGACCACCGTCCTCTTGGCCACGGACAAGCCGGTACTGGCGGCCCCGGCGATGAACGTACGCATGTGGCAGCACCCGGCGACCCAATCGAACCTCGAAGTGCTGCGCGATCGCGGCGTGATGATCGTCGGCCCTAACGAGGGCGATATGGCCTGCGGCGAATACGGCCCCGGCCGCATGGCGGAGCCGTTGGAGATCGTCGCCGAGGTCTCGAACTTCTTTCAAACCGCCAGCGGACCGTTGGCAGGGCGGCGGGCGCTGGTGACCAGCGGACCGACCCACGAACCGATCGATCCGGTCCGCTACATCGCCAACAGGTCGTCGGGCCGCCAGGGCCACGCGATCGCCATAGCCCTGGCCGAGGCCGGCGCGGAGGTGACGCTGGTCACCGGCCCCGTGGACCTGCCCGAACCGCCCGGCCTGACGACCGTGCCGGTCGAGACGGCAAGGGAGATGCTGGCGGCCTGCCAATCCGCCTTGCCGGCCGACATCGCGGTCTGCGCGGCCGCCGTGGCCGACTGGCATGTTGCCGACGCCGCCAACCAAAAGCTGAAGAAGGCGGACGGCCAGGCGACGCCGACCCTGGCCCTGAGCGAGAACCCGGACATCCTGGCGACCCTGTCGAAAAGCGGCCCGGAACGGCCGGCCGTAGTGATCGGATTCGCGGCCGAGACCGAGGACGTCGTGGCCCACGCCCAGGCGAAGTTGGCCAGGAAGGGCTGCGACTGGATCCTGGCCAACGACGTTTCCCCCGCCGTCGGCACGTTCGGCGGCGACCGCAACACCATCCATCTCGTCACCCCGGACGGGGTCGAAGACTGGCCGACCCTGTCCAAGCGCGATGTCGGACGGCGGCTCGTGCAAACCATCATCGAACGCGGACCCTTTGCCGAATGACCATGAAGCCGCTTGAAATTGCCGTGGCCCGCCTGCCGCACGGCGCCGACCTGCCGTTGCCGAGCTACGCTACCGACCTGGCGGCCGGCATGGACCTGTTGGCGGCGGTGGACGAACCCGTGGTTTTGCAGCCGGGCCAGCGCGACCTGATCCCGACCGGCCTGACGATTGCCTTGCCCGAGGGCTACGAAGCGCAGGTGCGCCCGCGGTCCGGCCTGGCGCTGCGCAACGGCATCACCCTGCCGAACAGCCCCGGAACCATCGACGCGGATTATCGCGGCGAGGTGAAGGTCATCCTGGCCAACCTGGGCGACGCGGCGTTCACCGTGGAACGCGGTATGCGCATCGCGCAAATGGTCGTCGCCCGCCACGAACGGGCGACGTGGCGGATCGTGTCGAGCCTGGACGAGACAGCGCGCGGCGGCGGCGGTTTCGGTTCGACCGGCACGCAGAGCTGACGCGCCGATGTTCCGCCTGTCGAAAAAGCTGCTATTCGCCATCGAGGCTGTTGTCGATATCGCCTACCATTCCGGCGACCAGCCCGTGCAAAGCAGCGTCATCACCGAACGGCAGGGCATTCCCCGCCGCTATCTGGAACAGGTGCTGCAGCAGCTTGTGCGAGCGGGCATTTTGAGCGGGGTGCGCGGACCGCGTGGCGGTTACCGCCTAGCCCGCGAACGACGGCTCATTTCGCTGGGCGATATCGTGCGTGTGGTCCGGGCGATGGAAAGTGCCCAGGACCCAATCGAAGATCCGGCCGGGTCCAGCCTCGGTCGAGAGGTCGTCCGGCCGATTTGGGACCAGATGCAAGAATCCTGCATGGCCAAGCTGGACGACACCACGGTGGACGATCTGTGCCGCGCGGCCCGCGAGCGGGGCATCGCACGCGAGGGGGTGCCGGCGGTCGACTGGTCGATTTAGGCCGATGTAGAGAAAGTCCTTTGCACTGCGTGCGATCGACCATAAATTCGCATCGAGGACTGTGAATATCAGCTAATATACGATGAAGGAGTGTTAAATATGAGCGTTGCCATGCAGGACAATGCCCCGCCGGGGAACCCCGAGTTTCGGGGGCGGATCTACGACTCCATCCTCGACACGATCGGCGCCACCCCGCTGGTCCGCGTGCCGAAGCTGACGGCGGAGTACGGCGTCAAGGCGGACATCCTGGCCAAGCTCGAATTCTTCAACCCGCTGTCCAGCGTGAAGGACCGCATCGGCCTGGCGATGGTCGAGGCCTTGGAGGCGAGCGGCAAGGCGGTACCTGGCGAGACCGTGCTGGTCGAACCGACATCGGGCAACACCGGCATCGCGCTGGCCTTCGTGGCCGCCGCGAAGGGCTATCGCCTGATTCTGACCATGCCGGAAAGCATGTCGATCGAGCGGCGCAAGATGCTGAAGCTGTTGGGCGCGGAGCTGTACCTGACCGAGGCCGCCAAGGGCATGAAAGGCGCCATCGCCAAGGCGCAGGAACTGGTCGAGGAACTGCCGAACGCCCTCATTCCCCAGCAGTTCCAAAACGCGGCCAACCCGGAAATTCACCGCAACACGACGGCGGAGGAGATCTGGCGCGACACCGATGGCGGCGTCGATATCCTGATCTCGGGCGTCGGCACCGGCGGCACGATCACCGGCGTTTCGGAGGTCATCAAACAGCGCAAGCCCGGCTTTCAGGCCATCGCCGTGGAACCGGAGGACAGCCCCATCCTGTCCGGCGGGCAGCCGGGGCCGCACAAGATCCAGGGCATCGGCGCCGGCTTCGTGCCGGATATCCTGAACACGGGCATCATCGACGAGGTCGTCCAGATCGCCAACGACCGCGCGTTCGAAATGGCGCGCCAGGTCGCCCGGCTTGAGGGGCTGCCCGCCGGCATCTCGTCGGGTGCTGCCTTCGCGGCGGCCCTGGAGGTTGGCGCGCGGCCCGGCAATGAGGGCAAGCAGATCGTTGCCATCATCCCGTCGATCGCCGAACGCTATCTCTCGACCGCCTTGTTCGAGGGCTTGGAATAAGCACTGCGAGAAGCCGGCCCACGGGTCAGTGACGTCTGAGGTCGGTTGAGGTCCGGGCGCCCGCGCCGTAAGAAGGGCGCATGGACCTCACCGACGACCAGATCGACCGCTATGCACGGCATCTGATCCTGCCGGAAATCGGCGGGCCCGGTCAGGCCAAGCTGTTGCGCACGTCGGCGCTGGTGGTCGGGGCCGGCGGGTTGGGCGCGCCGTTGCTGCTGTACCTGGCCGCCGCCGGCTTCGGGCGGCTGGGCATTGTCGATGACGATGTGGTGGACCTGTCGAACCTGCAGCGGCAGGTCATTCACGACACCGGCACCCTCGGCGTGCCGAAGGTCGAAAGTGCGGCCCAAAAAATCGCGGCGCTTAACCCCGACGTCGCGGTCGACGCGATTGCCGAACGGCTGACGGTCGCCAACGTCGCAGCCCTGCTCGACAGCTACGACCTGGTCATCGACGGCAGCGACAATTTCGCCACCCGCTATCTCCTGAACGACGCCTGCTATTTCGCACGCAAGCCGCTGGTCTCGGCGGCGTTGCTGCGCTTCGAGGGGCAGCTATCGGTGTTCCGCGCCTATGACGGCCCGCCGCACCCCTGCTATCGCTGCCTGTTCCCGGAACCGCCGCCGCCGGACGCGGTGCCCAACTGTGCCGAGGCGGGCGTTCTGGGCGCGCTGGCCGGCGTCGTCGGCTCGCTGCAGGCGGTCGAGGCGGTCAAGACGGTGCTCGATCTCGGCGACAGCTTGTCGGGCCAATTGCTGTTGATCGACGTCCTGTCGATGCGCTTCACCAAGCTGGACATTCCGCGCGACCCGGCCTGCCCGCTCTGCGGCCCGCAAGCCTCGATCAGCGATCTATCGGGCCACCTTTAACCGCCGACGTCGTGCACGACCCAGACATTCGGCTCGCGATAGACCCCCTGGTCTTGTTCAAGGTCGATGTCGATCGGGTTCAGGGCGCCCGGCACGCAATAGCGCCCCGTTCCCGGAAACTCCAATCCCGTCCAGCGCGACCAGTCCGCGACCGTGCCAGGGATGAGCATGGAGTCCGGGCAGACCCGGATGATCGTGCCGCCCATTCGGGCATGGACACGCAGCCAGGCATCGTAGGGAAGGCCGGCATCGTTCGTCCAGGTGACGTACCGCTCCATCGGGATCAGCGGAAACTGGGCCTTCTGGTTCGGTCTCACGGGCAGGATCACGGTTCGAATGCCCATCCGGGCCGCCAGCGCGACCATCTGGGCCACCAGAGCGCCACTTAACCGTTTGGCCCGATGCGCCGGATTGACGACGGCCTGGATGCCCATCAGGCAATTCGGCGCAGCACCCTCATGATGGTCGAGAACGGCCTTCTCCATCCCCCAGTCGACCCCACGATCGGGCAGATCCGTCAACGGACCGCTGAAGTGAAGCGGCACCGTGTTGGCGAGGCCGAGGATGTCGTCCCGGTCAAGCAGCGCGAACTGATAGTCGGCAAAGCATTCATTCAGGGCCCACCAATTTCGGTCGAGAACCGGATCGTGCAGCATGAATTCGGGCCAGGACGCATGCACGATCTGCGTGCGCTGCTCGTCCAGATCCGGTCGCGCGGCAAGGGCGACGACGTCGAAGTCCGGCGTTTCCTGGGTCATGGCGACCTCACGCCCTGGCGGGCTCAGAACTCCGTGTCGATGACGCGGTCCGGCGGCACGTGGCCGTCGGTGAAGGCGCGGATGTTGATGATGACCTTTTCGCCCATGTCGATCCGGCCCTCGATCGTGGCAGAACCCATATGGGGCATCAGCACCACGTTCGGCAGCTTCAACAGGCGCGGGTTCACCGCCGGCTCGTTCTCGAACACGTCCAGCCCGGCCCCGGCGATCTCGCCCTGGCGCAGCAGGTCGGCCATCGCCTTTTCGTCAATCACCTCGCCGCGCGACGTGTTGACGATGATGGCGTCCCGCTTCATCAGCTTCAGGCGCCTGGCGTTCAGCAGGTGATAGGTCGCCGGCGTGCGCGGGCAGTTCACCGACACGATGTCCGTGCGGGCCAGCATCTGGTCGAGGCTGTCCCAATAGGTCGCCTCCAGCTCCTGCTCCACCTCTTCGCGGACGCGCCTGCGATTGTGATAGTGGATCGAGAGGCCGAAGCCGCGCGCCCGGCGCGCCAGGGCCCGCCCAATCCGCCCCATGCCGACGATGCCCAGCCGCTTGCCTTTCAGCCGGTGGCCCAGCATGAAGGTCGGGCTCCAGCCCTGCCACTCGCCGTCGCGGATCAGCCGTTCGCCCTCTACCAGGCGCCGCGACACGGCCAGGATCAGGGCCATGGTCATGTCGGCCGTGTCGTCGGTCAACACGCCGGGCGTATTGGTGACCGTCAGGCGCTTCTCTCGCGCGGCCCGCAGGTCGATATGGTCGACGCCCGTTCCGAAGCTGGCGATCAGCTTCAGGTTCGGGCCGGCGGCGGACAGGATGTCCGCGTCGATCCGGTCGGTAACCGTCGGCACCAGCACCTCGGCCTCCGCCATCGCCTGTTTCAGCGCCGCGCGGTCCATGGCCTGGTCATCGAGGTTTAGCCGCGCGCGGAACAGCTCCATCATGCGCGTCTCGATGACGTCCGGCAGCTTTCGCGTGACGATGACCAACGGGCGTTTGATGTCTGGCATGGATGCGGTCGGCCTTGCTGAAGGGTCGGTCGGCCATAGCAGGGTGGCCGTTCACTGTCCAGCGCTTGACCCGGGCCGCCCGCCGCCGTGAACTGGGCCCATGGGCGAATCACTTGCCAGCGCCAAGGGGGCCAACCGCGCGACCGCGCTGGTGCTGGTCTTGCTGTGGGGCCTTTTGTCGCTGGACGCGATCGCGCAGGACCTGCCGACCCCCCGCTTTGCCTCGATGCGCAATGACGAGGCCAATGTGCGAACCGGCCCCGGCCGGCAATATCCCATCGAATGGGTGTTCGTTCAGCGGGGGTTGCCCGTGGAGATCATCTCCGAATTCGACAATTGGCGCCAGATCCGCGACTGGCAGGGCGAGGGCGGCTGGGTCCACCACAGCCAGTTGAGCGGCCGGCGCACGGCGATCGTGATGGCCGAAGAACCGCAGGAGATGCTGCGCGACCCGCGGCCGGACGGCGGCCTGATCGCCCGCATCGAACCGCAGGTGTTAGGCGAGCTGATCGAATGTCCGGAACCGGCAGCACAAGAGGGTGCCTACTGCCTGTTCGAGGCCTCGGGCCTACGGGGCTGGCTGCCGCGCGGCACCTTGTGGGGCGTCTATCCCGACGAGGCGGTCGACTGATCCGGCCAGGCTCAGCCAGGCAGCGTCTCGACCACCCAGCGATGCAGCGGCGCCAACTTGGCGAAGCAGGATATAGTATGGTCGACGGCATCGGCGCCAAACAGACGGTCGCCGTCCGGCATGTCGCCGCGCACGACGACCAGCTTGTACAGCAGCAAATCCTCAAAACCCGGCGCCGGATCGAAAGCGGCCGGCGGCCGTTTGAGCTGCGGGCCGTCCAGATCCCCGACGCAGGCCTCCCGAGCGGCCGCAACCGCATCGCGCAGCGCCTTGGCCTTGCCCCGGTCGCAAACTGCCGTGCGATAGGCCGTGAGCTGGGCGGGCGTGAGTTGCCATTGGCCGGCGCCGATGCCGACATGATCGGCGGCGATGACAAGATGGAAGCCGGAACCGGCATTCGGCTTCGCCCCGGCCCAGAAGATCATGTGCAGGCGTGGGCTGTAAGGCGTTTTGTCCGCGGAAAACCGAAGGTCCCGGTTCAGCCGCCGGATCGAGCCGTTGACCGAGGGTTTGGCGGTCAGACCCGGCGCGACCTCGTCCAATCGCGCGCCGACAGCCTCGACGAACGCCTTCGCCGGCGCGACCAGCAAAGTGTCATAGTCGGCGCGATGCGCATCGAACCAGTCCTTGGCATTGTTGGCCGCAAGCCCGCTGAGATAACCGGTCAACCCGCGCGGAAAGCCGTCGAACGTCGTCATCTGCGATCCCCATGGTCATACTGGGCGTTCCGACCTAGGATAGGATACCTAGGGACAAACGACAATCCGGTGCGAACAGGCGATGACACAGGACACCCATAAGGCCGCGTTCCAATCGATCGCCGACGCCATGGTCGCCAGCCAGGACGGTGTCGAGCACGGGAAAATGATGTCCCACCCGGCGATCGCCTATCGCGGCAAGGTCTTTGCGTTCTATGCCTCGCGCGACGACATGGCGTTCCGCCTGGGCGCCGGCTTCGACCTCGCGCCGTTCGGCATCACGGATTTCGAGCTGTTGGCGCCATTCAAGACCAAGCCGCCGATGAAGGACTGGTTTCGCATTTCCGCCGCTGACGCCCCGCACTGGCCCAAGCTGGCGGAACACGCGCTTCAACGCATGCGCGACGGCGCCTGAGCGGAAACCACTAGATCGTCAGGTCGCCGGCGAGTTCGGCGCGCACCTCTTCGGCCATCACCGTCATGTGCGGATAGTTCGGGTGGGTGATGCCCAGAACGACCCGCTTGCCCGGCTCGCGAAACTTGGCGGCCTGGTCCGGCGTGAACTTGAAATGCACGAACTGCACGGACGAGGCCTTACCGTCGGCCGTCGTGCGGTCCACGTCCTGCTCGGCCTCGGCGACGATGGTTTCGCCGTCGATCTCCATCGTCATGGTCTCCTCGACACCGCCCAGCTTGCCCAGCACGGCCTTGCGGCGCATCGGGTCGTCGATTTCGAACATGACAGTGGCGACCAGCTCGTCGCCCTTGGGGATCAACGGGTTGTAGGCGCTCAACTCATCATCGATCTGTTCGTCGCCGCCGCGTTCGATGAACAGCATCTCGTGCACCTGCAGCCACATCGTGTCGTAGCTCTCGAAATAGAAGGTTGCGTCCGGGCCGACGGCGACCCGGCGGCGCGCCTTCACCGGCATCAACGCCCGGCGCTTGTCGGCGCGCACCTTGCCGTAGGCGTCCATATCCATGATATCGCCGCGCGCAATTTCAGTGTTCATGATCGTCTCTCATCTTTCGGGCGCCGGCCCTTCGGCCCGGCGATGTCAAAGCTCGATACCGTAGGCGCGGGCGAACAGTTCGATCGGGTGCGGCGCCTCCGCCGGCGTCTTGCCCTGGTCCATCCGCTCCATGCCCTGCAAGATATGGTCGCCGGCCAGCGGGCATTCGGACGCGATATGGGCGCTGTCGTTTTTCAGCGCCTGACGCACGACCGGCTTGCCCACCTTCAAGGCGACCTCGAAATTCTCCTTCATGATGCCCCACGACCCGCCATGGCCGGAGCAGCGCTCGATCGGCTGAACCTTGGTTTCTGGCAGCAGGCGCAGCATCTCCGTCGCCTTCTGGCCCTTGTTCTGCGCCCTGGCGTGGCAGGCGATGTGAACCGTGACGCCGCCGTCGAGCGGCTGCAGGCCCTCGGCCAGCCCTTCCTTCTTGGCGATATCGACGACATATTCCGAGACATCGAACGTCGCCTCGGACAAAACCTTCACATCGTCATTGTCCGGCACGATCAGCGGCCATTCGAACTTGAGCATCAAGGCGCAGCTCGGCACCAGCGCGATGATGTCGTAGCCCTGGTCGACGTAAGCCCTGAGGTCGGCGGCCACCTTCGCGGCACTTTCCGCCACCTTGTCGATCTTGCCCTGTTCTAGCTGCGGCATGCCACAGCATCTGGGATACGCGACCTCGGTCTCGACGCCGTTTTTCGCCAGCACCGCGCGCGTGGCCATGCCGATCGCCGGGTTGTTGTAGTTCACGAAACAGGTGGCGTAGAGCACGGCCTTGCGGCCAAAGGCCGGCGCCTCTTCGTTCACCTCCGCCGGTTCCTGGGCGCTGCGCACACTGAAGGTGGTGCCGTGAAACTTCGGCAGCCGGGCCTCTTTATGCACATCGGCGACCGACTGCAGGGTGCTGCGCGTCACGCCGTTGCCGGTCTTCGACGACCAATTGGCCAGCGGCGTGACGAACTGGGCCAGCTTGCCGTTGCGGTCGGTCTTGGTCAGCTGTCGCGCGCCGAAGGGCACGCCGTTCTTCTTCGCCTCGACCGCGCGGTAGCGCAGCATCAGATGGGGAAAGTCGAGATTGAAGTCGTGCGGCGGAACGTACGGGCACTTGGTCATGAAGCACATGTCGCACAGCGTGCAGGCCTCCACGACCGGCCCGAAACCGGCGGAATCGACGCTGTCCAGCTCCTCGGTCTCGCTTTCGTCGATCAGGTCGAACAGGCGCGGAAAGCTGTCGCAGAGGTTAAAACAGCGCCGACAGCCATGGCAGATGTCGAAGATGCGCCGCATCTCGGCATCCAGCGCGGCCTCGTCGTAGAATTCCGGATCTTGCCAAGCGATCGGATGACGGATCGGCGCGTCGAGGCTGCCTTCGCTCATCGCTTACTCCCCTGCGAGTTCAGTCTGTGCGTGGTCCGCAGGCGCGTTTGCCCGCATCGCCCGGGCGCCATGATGGCTGGAAACGACGATGGGGACCCGTCGCTTGGCAAGGGCCCCCATCGCATGTGACCTGGCAGACCGGATTGCCCGACTGGATCGTCAGCCAATCCGGTCCACAAGCCCGTTAGATCAGGCCATGGTCTCCAGGGCCTTTTGGAAACGACCGGCGTGCGACTTTTCGGCCTTGGCCAGCGTCTCGAACCAATCGGCGATTTCGTCAAACCCTTCGTCGCGCGCCGTGCGCGCCATGCCCGGATACATGTCGGTGTATTCGTGGGTTTCGCCGGCGATGGCGGCCTTCAGGTTCAAATCCGTGCCGCCAATCGGCTCGCCGGTCGCAGGGTCGCCAACCTCCTCCAGAAACTCCAGATGGCCGTGGGCATGACCGGTCTCGCCCTCGGCGGTGGACCGGAAGACGGCCGCGACGTCGTTGTAACCCTCGATGTCCGCCTTTTGAGCAAAATAGAGGTACCGCCGATTCGCCTGACTTTCCCCGGAAAAGGCTTCCTTCAGGTTCTCCTCGGTCTTCGTACCCTTCAACGCCATGTCGCTTCTCCAAGATTTTCGGTGGTCTTGCGGCTGGCGGGGGGACCAGTCGCCATTGGCTGAGGGCCTGGATATGACACCCGCCGGAAAACCTGTCAACGCGATGGAATGGTTCTAGACTGGGAAACTAAGCCGCAGCTTTGGAACGGCCGATTCAGCCTTCCCGATCAGCGCCGTCGGCCAGCCTGATGACGATATCGACCCGTTCGATGGCGGCGCCGTCGGGCGGTTCCGGCAGCCCTTCGACGCGAATCGACGCACCGTCGATATCCGTCAGCTCGCCGCTGCCTGAGTGGAAGAAATGGTGGTGGTTGGCCACGTTCGTGTCGAAGTAGGACCGCCCGGCGCCGACAACCACCTCGCGCAGCAGGCCGGCGCGGGTGAACTGGTTCAGGGTATTGTAGACCGTCGCCAGCGAGACCGGCCGGCGGGCCGCCTGCACCTCGCTGTGAAGCTGTTCGGCGGTCACATGGCGGTCGCCGCCCTCGAACAGCAGCCTGGCCAGCGCCATGCGCTGTTGGGTCGGTCGCAAGCCCGCGCTTTGCAGGCGTTCGACAATCTGCCGGTAGGGGCGGCGTTCCGTCATTTGAAACATATGGCCCAAAAGAATCGGGATTTGAAGGGATTTGGTCGATGCGCGGCCAAACTGACGCGCCGCCAGGGGCCGATTGGTCACCCCCGTTTCGCCCTTGTCTGAGTGCGCAAAACCGCTAGAGTCGCGCGCGAATGATCGCTTTGGCCGCGCCCGGCCTCTCAAGAACGCCCCTAGACGACGACGTGACGGAAATTCAGTGACCGGTCAGAATAGCTACACCTACGAAGACCTGCTGCGCTGCGCGCATGGCGAGCTGTTCGGCCCCAACAATGCACGGCTACCCCTGCCGCCGATGCTGATGGTCGATCGGATCACCCACATCTCGGCCGAAGGCGGCGCCTACGGCAAGGGCGAGTTGGTGGCGGAATTCGACCTCAAGCCAGACCTTTGGTTCTTCAAGTGCCATTTCGAATCCGACCCGATCATGCCGGGGTGCCTGGGGCTCGATGCGTTGTGGCAGCTTTTGGGCTTCTACCTCGGCTGGACGGGTGCGCCGGGCCGCGGCCGTGCCATTTCCACCGGCGAGGTCAAGTTCAGCGGCGAGGTCTTGCCGACGGCCAAGCTTGCGACCTATCGTCTGGACATCAGGCGCGTCGTGAACCGCCGCCTGGTTTTAGGAATCGCCGACGGCTCGATGGTGGTCGACGGAGAACCCATGTATGAGGCCAAGGATCTGCGCGTCGGCCTGTTTACCCGGCCCGACGACAGTTGACATCGAACAGCCGTCCACGCAGACGGCAGTAGAACCGCGAGTGGGTGAGGCCAGAAGATGAGACGCGTCGTCGTCACCGGCCTGGGTATCGTCAGCAGCATCGGCAACAACGCCGATGAGGCCCTGGCCAGCCTGCGCGAAGGCCGGTCCGGCATCGTCGCCTGCGAAACCTATAAGGAGATGGGGTTTCGCAGCCACATTCATGGCTCGATCAAGCTGAATGTCGAGGACCATATCGACCGCAAGCTGCGCCGCTTTATGGGCGATGGCGCGGCCTACAATTACATCGCCATGGAACAGGCCATCGCCGATGCGGGCCTGGAGGCGAACGAGATCTCGCACGAACGCACGGGCCTGATCATGGGCTCGGGCGGGCCGTCGACCTCCAACCTGGTGGCCGCCGCCGACATCGCGCGGGAGAAGAGCCCGAAAAAGGTCGGCCCCTACATGGTGCCGCGCTGCATGTCGTCGACGACATCGGCGACCCTGGCCACGCCGTTCAAGATCCTGGGCGTGAACTACTCGATCAGTTCCGCCTGCTCCACCAGCGCCCACTGCATCGGCAACGGCGCGGAGATGATCCAATGGGGCAAGCAGGACATCGTCTTCGCTGGCGGCGGTGAGGAACTGCACTGGACGCTGACCGTGCTGTTCGACGCCATGGGCGCGTTGTCATCGAAGTACAACGACACGCCGGAACGCGCCTCGCGCGCCTACGATGCCGATCGCGACGGCTTCGTGATCTCGGGCGGCGGCGGGGTCGTGGTGCTGGAGGAGCTTGAGCACGCGAAAGCGCGCGGCGCGAAGATCTATGGCGAGCTGGTCGGCTACGGCGCCACCTCCGACGGTTACGACATGGTCCAGCCATCCGGCGAGGGCGCGGTTCGCTGCATGCGCCAGGCCATGGCGCCGCTGGACGTACCGATCGACTACATCAACACCCACGGCACCTCTACGCCGGTGGGCGACACCAGCGAACTGGTCGCGATCAAGGAAACGTTCGGCGACAAGGTGCCGATGTTGAGTTCGACGAAGTCCCTGGCCGGCCATTCGCAAGGCGCCACCGGGGTGCAAGAGGTCATCTACTCGCTGTTGATGCTGGACAACGACTTCGTCGCCGCGTCGGCCAACATCGAGACGTTGGACCCGGACGCGGAGGGCATGAACATCGTGACCGAGCGTCGGGACAATGCCGGCCTGACCTGCGTCATGTCCAACAGCTTCGGCTTTGGCGGCACCAACGCCTGCCTCGTCTTCAAAAAACTCGCGGAGTAGGTTCTTGAGTTCGGGATTGCTGGCCGGCAAGCGCGGCCTGGTTTTGGGCGTCGCCAACGGCCATTCGATCGCCTGGCATATCGCATCCGCCGCACGCGAACACGGCGCGGAACTGGCCTTCACCTATCAGTTCGAGGCGCTGCGCAAGCGCGTGGAGCCCTTGGCCGAAAGCGTCGGCTCTTCCATCGTCCTGCCGTGCGATGTCGAGGACCCGGCGAGCATGGATGCTGTCTTCGACCGCCTGCGCGAGCATTGGGACCGGCTCGACTTTCTGGTCCATTGCGTGGCGTTTTCCGACAAGGATGAGTTGAAGGGGAGGTATCTCGACACCTCGCTCGACAACTTTCAGCTCACCATGCGGGTGTCCTGCTATTCGTTCACCGCGCTTGCCCAGCGCGCGACAGCCATGATGACGGAGGGCGGCAGCCTGCTGACGCTGACCTATCTGGGCGCGGAACGCGTCGTGCCGAACTACAATGTCATGGGCGTCGCCAAGGCCGCGCTGGAGGCCAGCGTGCGCTATCTGGCCTCGGACCTGGGTCCGGACGGTATCCGCGTGAACGCCCTGTCGGCCGGCCCCATGCGCACGCTGGCCGGCAGCGCCGTCGCGGATGCGCGCTACGTCTATCGCCACAGCGAAGCCGCATCGCCCCTGGGACACAATACGACGGCCGAAGAAGTGGGCGGCGCCGCCGTCTATTTGCTGAGCCCCTTGTCCGGCGCGGTCACCGGCGAGGTGCACCATGTCGACAGCGGTTTCCACACGATCGGCATTCCCCGGCCCCGCTAACCCGCCGCCCCCGCCCAAGCAGCAAATGCCGGTCTGACCTGCCGAAATTGCAAGCACCGGCTCAAGAGATCATCCCCAGATTCCAGCCATTCGAGACCAACAATCGAAGAGGATGCCAATCCGGGTGTCCTAACGTCTGGAGTTTATTGAGATGAGCATGATGCAGTACGCCCCGTGGAAGGGCATTGTTTTGACATTGGCGCCGTTGCTGCCCGCCAGCTATCTGCTGGGCCCGGTTGCCGGACAGGGCGTGGCCTTTGCCGCCGCCGGTGCGGCAATGATCTGGGCCATCAGCCGACGCGTCTGAACGCCGCAAAGCGGCCCTACGGCGCCTCTATCGCCAAACCCCGCGCTTCGTGTATAGAGGCGCCCATGTCAACACCCGATACAGTTTCCGACCCGGCCGCCGAGGCCGGCGCGCCCAAGCGCAAGGGCTGGTTCGCGCGCCTGCGCGACGGCCTGTCGCGCTCGTCTGAGCGTCTCACCGACGGCATCACCGGCATCTTCACCAAGCGCAAGCTGGACGACGAGGCGCTGGAGGAGTTGGAGGAGCTGCTGATCAGTGCCGATCTCGGCCCCGCCACGGCAGCCAAGCTGACCGCCGACCTTGCGCAGGGCCGCTTCGACAAGGAGGTCACGGCCGAAGAGGTGCGCAGCCACCTGGCCGAAGCCGTCGCCAAGATCTTAGAGCCTGCGGCGGTTGCCCTGACACCGGACCGGTCGGCACAGCCCTTCACCGTTCTGGTGGTCGGGGTCAACGGCGCGGGCAAGACGACGACCATCGGCAAGCTGGCCGATCAATGGCGCGGCGATGGCCTGTCCGTCATGGTCGCCGCCGGCGATACCTTCCGGGCCGCGGCCATCGGTCAGCTCAAGGTCTGGGCCGAACGGGCCGGGGTTCCGATCGTCGCGGGCGAACCGGGCGCCGATGCCGCCGGCCTTTCGTTTGACGCGCTGGCGAGGGCGAAACGGGAAGGCAGCGACATCCTGCTGATCGACACGGCCGGCCGGCTGCAGAACAAAGACAGCCTGATGGCCGAGCTGCAGAAGATCATTCGTGTTCTGAAGAAACAGGACGAAGCGGCCCCCCACGCGGTGCTGCTGGTGCTGGACGCGACCACCGGCCAGAACGCCAAGAACCAGGTCGAGGTGTTCCGCAACATGGTCCAGGTCACCGGTCTGGTCGTCACCAAGCTGGATGGATCGGCGCGCGGCGGCGTGCTCGTCGCCTTGGCGGAGGGCTTCGGTCTGCCGGTCCATGCCGTCGGCGTCGGTGAGGGCATCGACGATTTGCGGCCCTTCGATCCCAAGCAGTTTGCCCGCTCCCTGATGGGGCTGGAAGCCTGATGGACCCGCGCGTGGCCGAACGGCTTGAGGTTGAGCGGGGTGCGGTCCATCCGCCGCAGAACTTCGATGACCCCGACCTCGCCTATGAACACATCGCCCAACTCTACGAGGAGGCGACCGCGTTCCTGCGCCAGCGCTTTCAGGCCATGGCAAGGGGCGAGACCTTGGACCGGCCCGTGCGCGCCTGTTATCCCTATGTCGGCATGTCGACCGACACGTTCACGGGCGTCGACACCAGGCTGGCCTACGGCTTCGTCGACGAGCCTGGGACCTACCGAACCACGCTAACCCGTCCCGATCTGTTCAAGTCCTATCTGCGCCACCAGTTGCATCAGCTCGTGCGCAACCACGGCGTCCCGTTGGAGGTCGGCACCAGCGAGTCGCCGATCCCCGTTCACTTCGCGTTCCCGGACGGCCTGCATGTCGAGGGCGATTTGGCGCCGGAACATCTGGCCCTGCTGCGCGACCGGTTCGACGTGCCCGACCTGACGGCCGTCGATGACGAAATCGTCAACTCGACTTACGAAGTCCACAGCGGCAAGCCGGCGCCCCTGTCCCTGTTCACCGCCCCGCGCGTCGACTACAGCCTGCACCGGCTGAAACACTACACCGCAACCGGCTGCGACCATTTTCAGAACTTCGTCCTGTTCACCAACTATCAGTTCTACATCGACGAGTTCGTGCGCTACGGCCATGCGCTGATGGCGGCGGGTGACGAGACGTACGACTGTATCGTCGAGCCCGGAAACGCGATCACCTGGAACAAGCGCCTGGGCAAGGACCCGGAAGGCGCCGTGGCCCAAAGGCTGCCGCAGATGCCGGCCTATCACCTGAAGCGGCCCAAGCATGGCGGCATCTCGATGGTGAATATCGGGGTCGGACCGTCCAACGCGAAGACCATCAGCGACCATATCGCCGTGCTGCGCCCCCATGCCTGGATCATGCTGGGCCACTGCGCCGGGCTGCGAAACAGCCAGAAGCTGGGCGACTATGTGCTCGCCCACGGCTATGTGCGTGAAGACAATGTGCTGAACGCCGACCTGCCCACCTGGGTGCCGGTGCCGCCGCTGGCGGAGGTGCAAATCGCGCTCGAACAGGCGGTCAGCGAGGTGACGAACCTGTCCGGCTGGCAGCTGAAGCGGGTCATGCGCACGGGCACCGTGGCGACGATCGACAACCGCAACTGGGAACTGCGCGATCAACGGGAGCTGACTCAGCGTTTCTCGCAATCCCGCGCCATCGCGCTCGACATGGAGAGCGCGACGGTCGCCGCCAACGGCTTCCGCTTTCGCGTCCCTTACGGCACGCTGTTGTGCGTGTCCGACAAGCCCCTGCATGGCGAGATCAAGCTGCCCGGCATGGCCAACGAGTTTTACAAGACCCAGGTGGGCCAGCATCTTCAGATCGGCATCTCGGCGCTGGAAAAGCTCAGCGCCTTGCCGCCGGAACAATTGCACAGCCGAAAGCTGCGCAGCTTTTCGGAGCCCGCCTTCCAATGAGCGAAGCCAGCCCATCCCAAGCGACCCAGCAGGTCGACGCCGCCGCCTGGCGCCGGCTCGGCCTGGAGGCCGGCCCGCTGGTCGTCTTCTTCGTCGTCAATCAGGTCTGGGGCATCTTCATCGCCACCGGCTGCTTCATGGTGGCCACGGTCATCGCGGTGGGCCTGTCGCTGAAGCTGGAAAGCCGGCTGCCGATCATGCCGCTGGTCAGCGCGGTGTTCGTTCTGGCCTTCGGCGGGCTGACGCTGATCCTGGCCGACGATCTTTTCATCAAGATCAAGCCGACCGTCGTGAACCTCTTGTTCGCCTCGGTCCTGTTTGCCGGGCTGGCCATGGGCCGGTCCTACATCAAGGTGATCATGGGCCCGGTACTGCAGATGACCGACGCGGGCTGGCGAACCTTGAGCTGGCGCTGGGCGTTTTTCTTCCTGTTTCTGGCAGTGTTGAACGAGATCGTGTGGCGCAACTTCTCAACGGAGTTCTGGGCCGGTTTCAAGCTGTTCGGCATCATGCCGATCACGCTCTTGTTCGGGGCGGCCCAGGTCCCGCTCTTGATGCGAGACCAGGCCGCCCTTCAGGCAGAAGAAGGCAAGGAAACCTAATCGGCCCCTGGTTCAGGCCGCCTCCGGCGCGGCGAACGGCTCCATCTTGTTGAAGTCGACCAGGATGCCGTTGGGGTCGACGATGGCGAAGTGGCGCTGCCCCCAGGGCTCTTGCCGGGGCGGGATGGCCAGCACGTGGCCCGCCTGCCGCGCCGCCGCGAGCTGTTCGTCGACATCGTCCACCTCGATGGACAGAAAGGCCGCCCCGGCGTCCGTCACCCGAAACATGCCCAGCGGGTGATCCGGCTTCGGCTTGAAGAAGCCAAGCTGAACGTCCGGCTTGTCACGATGGGACAGCTGCAGATAGTCCGGTCCGGACATTACGGCCTGAAACCCCTGAGTGGTATAAAACGTCTCTGTGGCAGGAAGATCCTGGCTCGGAAACAGCGGCATGATGGCGTTTGTCGACATCCCTCGTATCTCCTGGTCGGGCGGTCATTCGGTCTCAAATCCGGCGCGGCGCCGTTCGGTGAAATGGACTATAGTGACATCCTACTGACATCTTGTTGTCAGTAGAGCTATCATAGTGTCAGTTTCATGAGACGCGCCGACCGACTGTTCCAGATCATCCAGATCCTGCGCCGACGGGCCGCGGTGACCCGTGCCAGTGACCTGGCCGAGGAACTGGAGGTGTCCGTCCGCACGGTCTATCGCGACGTTGCCGACCTGATCGGTTCCGGCGTGCCGATCGAGGGCGAGGCCGGCGTCGGCTATCTCTTACGCGACGGCTACGACCTGCCGCCGCTGATGTTCACGGTGGACGAGATCGAAGCCCTGGCCCTGGGCGCCAGCATCGTGGCGAGCTGGAGCGACCCGGAACTCGCCCGGGCGGCGGAGGACGTTCGCGCCAAGATCGGCAGCGTCCTGCCGGAACATCTGCGCGAAGAGTTCGTCTCAACCCACCTGATCGCGCCGGAACAGCACTATCGCGCGCCGATCGCGGTCGACATGGCGGGCATCCGCAAATCGATCCGCCTGCGCCGCAAGATCAGGTTGGACTATGCGGACGAGGCCGGCGACCGGTCGGAACGGGTGGTCAGGCCGTTGGCGCTGGCCTTTTACGGGCCGGTCTGGGTGATGGTCGCCTGGTGCGAGCTGCGCAACGATTTCAGAAACTTCCGGCTCGACCGTATGGCTGAAGCCGAAATCCTGGAAACCCGCTTCGCGCCGGAGCCGGGCAAGCGGCTGGCCGACTTCGTGGCGATCATGCAGCGCTGCGAAGAAGAGGACCGTCGCCGCCCCTGGCAGGGACGCGGACCGCCGTCAAGGCCAGGCGTTCGGCCTCAATTGTCGTAAGTGACGCGCCAGATCGTGCCTGACGTGTCGTCGGCGATCAGCAAGGCCCCGTCCAGCGTGGCAAGCAGGCCGGTCGGGCGGCCCCAGACCTGCGCGCGTGTGGCCCCGTCGTCCAGCCGAAAGCCCGTCGCGAACACTTCGTAATCGCCGTCCGGAACGCCGTTGGACATTGGCACGCGCACGACGATGTAGCCGGTCGGGTCCGACCGGTTCCATGAGCCGCGCAGGGAGACGAAGGCGTCGCCGCGATAGTCCTCCGGGAACATGTCGCCTTCATAGAACACCAGGTCAATCGGCGCGGAATGGGACATGAACAACAGATCGGGCTCGATCGTGCGGGCGACCAGGTCCGGTGCACGCTCGGCAAAACCGGGCTGCGGGTTGGGGCCGAGATAGGCGTAGGGCCAGCCATAGAACCCGCCGTCGCGCACGCGGGTCAGGAAATCGGGCACCAGACCGTCGCCCATGCCATCGCGTTCGTTCACCACCGTGAACAGGTCGGTCGAACCCGGATAAAACGCCACGCCTATGGCGTTGCGTAGCCCGCTGGCGAAGATCCTGCCCGGCGCCGGCGCCCCGTTCGCCAAGGTAAACTCCATGATCGTGGCGCGCGGCAAATCCTCGACATCGATGTTGCCGCGCGATCCGACACCGACATAGAACCGGTCGCCGTCGGGATGAAACACAAGGCTGCGGCTCCAGTGACCAAGACCCGACCCGAACACGCCCAGATCAGTGACCTGTTCCGGCGCCGACGCCGCACGCACGTCGCCCAAGGTGTAGGGAACGCGCCAAACACCGCGCCCGTCCGCGACGTAGAGAAGATAGCCCTGAACGTCCATGCCATAGGGCACGATCAACCCGCTGACGAAGGTCTGCGCGATCTCCGCGACACCGTCCCGGTCGGCATCACGCAAGAGGGTGATTACGCCGGCACGGGGCTCCGAGACCAGAATGTCGCCGTTCGGCAGTTCCGCCATCTCGCGCGGATGGCTCAGGTTCTCGGCGAACAGGGTGGCGCTGAACCCGTCCGGCAGATTGAGCGTCGTGCCCGGCGGGCGGGGCACCGTCTGCGGACCGTTGCGCGCGCTTGCCGTCGCGTAGGGGGCTGGCAGGTCCGCGACCCGCACCTCGATCTGCTGCCCGACCTGTTGTGCAACGAGCGTCTGCGGCACCAGCAGCAGCGCCGCCAGTGCCAAGCCTAGAGTCCGCAGCATGACAAGTCCCTCCCGGTGTCCAACCCCGCTTTTTCACTTAGGCCGTCAACCAGTCCGAACAAGCAAAGACCAAAGATCTAGGTGGCCAGCGCCGCCACACCCGGCAACGTTTTGCCCTCAAGCCACTCCAAGAACGCGCCACCGGCGGTCGACACGTAGGTGAAGCGGTCCAAGACGCCGGCCTTGGCCAGAGCGGCCACCGTGTCGCCACCGCCCGCGACGGACATCAGCGCACCGGCTTCCGTCAGGCGCGCGGCCTCTTGGGCAACCGCGCTCGTGCCCGCATCGAAGGGCGCGATCTCGAACGCGCCCAGCGGGCCGTTCCAGACCAGCGTATGGCATTCAGACAGGACGGCCTTCAGGTCGCGAACACTGTCGGGGCCGACATCCAGCATCATGGCATCGCCGGGAATGGCATCGACCGACACGGTCTCGCTCGCCGCGCCCTCCTTGAACTCCTTGGCCACGACGCCGTCAGTGGGCAGCAGGATGGCACATCCGGCGCCATCCGCCTTGGCCATGATCGCGCGCGCCTCGTCCAGCATCTCGCCCTCGACCAGGCTTTTGCCCATGGCCACCCCCTTCGCGGCCAGGAAGGTGTTGGCCATACCGCCGCCCAGGATCAGGCGGTCGACCTTGGCCACCAGATTGCCCAGCAGTTCCAGCTTGGTCGAAATCTTGGCCCCGCCGACCACGGCCGCGACCGGACGCTTCGGCGCCTCCAACGCGGCCCCCAGCGCCTTCAGTTCCGCCTCCATCAGGCGACCGGCGGCCGACGGCAGCAGATGGGCGATCGCCTCGGTCGAGGCGTGGGCACGGTGCGCGGTCGAAAAGGCGTCATTCACATAGATGTCGCCCAAGGCCGCCAGCTTCGCCGCAAAGGCCGGATCGTTCTTCTCTTCCTCGGCGTGAAACCTCAGATTCTCCAGAACCAGCACGCCGCCCTCGCCGATATGGTCGACATTCTGGGCCGCCGCCGGCCCGACGCAATCCTTCGAGAACGCGACCGGGGCGCCGAGGATCTTGCCCAGCGCCTCGGCCACCGGGCGCAGCGACATTTCCGGCACCACCTTGCCCTTCGGCCGCCCGAAATGGCTCATGACCACGATCTTGGCGCCCTTCTGCTCCAGCTCGTGCAAGGTGGGGACCAGCCGTTCCAATCGCGTCGCATCGGTGACATGCCCGTCCTTCATCGGGACGTTCAGATCTGCGCGCACAAGCACGACCTTGTCGGTGACATCGATGTCGTCGAGGGTCTTGAAGTCAGGCATTTTTCCTACTGTTTGGCTGTTCGATCGGGTCCCGGAATTTCGCCGCACACTGGCACGACCAACGCCGCTTCGCAATTGGCGATCGGTGACAAATCAGCGCTGGTCAGTCGAGGAAAAAGTCCGGGTAAGGCGCCTTTGCCGGGTCGACCGCGTAGGCCGAAAGATCCGTGATGCCGGCCGTCGCCAGCACCTCGTCATCGATGAAGAAATTGCCCGTCGTCGATGCCGCCCGCCGGGTCAGGACGGCATGGGCCGCGTCGGCCACGATCTCGGGCTTTCGGCAATGGGTCGGGTCGACACCCGGCAGCATCTGCAGGGCGGCCGTGGCGATCGCGGTGCGCGGCCACAGCGCGTTGACCCCGACCCCGTGCTCGGCAAACTCCGCCGCCATGCCCAGGACGCACAGGCTCATGCCGTACTTGGCCATGGTATAGGCCAGGTGATCCTTGAACCAGCGCGGGTTCAGGTTCAGCGGCGGCGAGATCATCAGAAGGTGCGGGTTGTCCGCCTTCAACAGGTGCGGCAGGCAGGCCTGGCTGACGCAATAGGTGCCGCGCGCGTTGACCTGATGCATCAGGTCGAACCGTCGCATCGGCGTTTCCAGGGTGCCGGTAAGCTGGATCGCGCTGGCGTTGTTGATGCAGACATCCAGCCCTCCGAACCGGTCCACTGCGGCGTCGACACCGTCCTTAACCTGCGCCGGGTCGCGTATGTCGACGACCAGCGGCAGCGCCGTGCCGCCGGCCCGCTCGATCTCGTCGGCCGCCGTATGGATGGTGCCCGGGAGCTTGGGATGGGGTTTGTCGGTCTTGGCCGCGATGACGATGTTGGCGCCGTCCTGGGCCGCACGCAGGGCGATGGCCAGCCCGATGCCCCGGCTGGCGCCGGTAATGAAGAGCGTCTTGCCCGCCAGGTTCCGCTGGTCGTTCACCGACGGCCTCCTGATTTCGTTCGCGATCGAGGACGGTGTAATCTAACCCCGATCACCCGCTTGCGTCATTCCTTGACACGCCTTTTGGCCTCTGCCATTGAAGGCGCCCTGCGGCGCCGGGCCCCAACCCGGCTTTCAATTTGCCGCGCGGTCGGGGCCGTAGCTCAGTTGGGAGAGCGCGTCGTTCGCAATGACGAGGTCAGGGGTTCGATTCCCCTCGGCTCCACCAGTTCTCCTAAAGTCGAACCGGTTCCGCCTCGGTTCGATCTTTACCCTGCGGCTCCACCATTTCATCATACCCGGAGAAGCGACAAGCGCCGTGTCGCAAAAAAAAGCCGGCGACCGTCGCTCGGCCACCGGCTTTGATGTCTCAACAATCCGCCAGGGATTACATCGGCGGCAACAGAACCGTGTCGATTACGTGAATGACGCCGTTGCTGGCGTCCACGTCGGCCTGAACAACCGTCGAGGTGCCGTTCAGCACGACGCCATCGGTCGCATCGACGGCCAGCAGGCTGCCTTCGACCGTTTCAACCTCGATCACCTGACCAGCCAGATCGGTCGAGAAGACCTCGCCCGGAACCACATGGTAGGTGAGGATCGCCACCAGCTGGTCGCGGTTCTCTTCAAGCAGCAGGCTTTCGACGGTGCCCGGGGGCAGGGCCGCGAAGGCTGCGTCCGTCGGCGCGAACACCGTGAACGGGCCCGGGCTTTGCAGAACTTCCACCAGATCGGCGGTTTGAACAGCGGCAACCAGCGTGTTGAAATCGTCGACCGAGACAGCCGTTTCGACGATGTCCAGCTCGACCATCTGAGGTTCCGGTGTGGACGATACACAAGCTGCCAAAACGACAGGCGCGGCCGCGAGCACGGCCCACTTAGTCAGAACGCGCATAAAAATCCCCCTCCGTCTTTGTTTGGGATGAACGACTTTGGAACAGAATGTTCTCAAAGCCTACGCAAGCTTGCCCCGTTTGGATCACATTTGGCACCTTACGGTCGCACAAATGCAGTGAAAACCGTATTGGGTCAGCCGCCAGCGATAAAACCGCGCAGGTGCTCGGCCTCCGCTTCGGCGTCCTCGATCCGTCGCTTGACGACGTCGCCGATCGACACGATGCCGAGCAGGGCGCCATCCGCGACGACGGGCACGTGACGAAAGCGCCCTTCGGTCATCGTCTGCATGATCGCTTCGACGCTGTCCGTCCGCTCGCAGGTGATGACGTCGGCCGTCATGAAGCTGCTTACGGGCTGTTCAAGCGCGGCGTGGCCGTCCGCGGCAATCGCCTGCACGATATCGCGCTCCGAAATGATGCCGCTGACCGCAACGCCATCCTCGCTGACGACGACGGCGCCGATCTTCTTGTCCGCCAGCATCTTCGCCGCTTCCTCAAGGTTCGCGTCGGACCGAATGGTCACGACGCCCGTCCCCTTGGTGCGCAAAATGGACTCGACCGACATGGCAGGAACCCTCCCCAGTTCTCACCCTATGCGATTAGCCTAGCCTAGCGTGTCTGGCGGGTCAGTCAAACCGATGCTTTTTGGCCCATACCCAACGGCCTGGCGATCAGGCGCTCGATCAATGGTGCGCTTTTGCCGTCGTCGCTGCGCTGTCGCAGATAGGGGGTCATGCGGTACTCGGCGAACTGGACGAGTTCGGCCGCCAGCCAGTTGATCAGGAGATAGATCGCGCCGGCGACCATGAACACCTCCGGATCATAGGACCGGCTGTAGAGCCGCCGCGCGGCACCGGTGATTTCGATGACCGTGACCGTGCTGGCCAGCGAACTGGCCTTGACCATCAGGATCACTTCGTTGCCGTAGGCCGGCAGGGCCTGGCGAATGGTCACCGGCATGATCAGGCGCCGGAAGACCATGAGCTTGGACATGCCGGTGGCACGGGCCGCCTCGACCTGGCCATGGGGCACCGACAGGATGCCGCCGCGCACGATCTCGGCGGTGTAGGCGGTGGTGTTCATCGTCAGGGCCAGAACCGCGCACCAATAGGGCTCGCGGAAGAAGACCCAAAGGAAGGACTCTCGGACGAAATCGAACTGGGAGAGCCCGAAATAGATCAGGTAGAGCTGCAGCAGCAGCGGCGTGCCGCGAAAGACGAAGACGTAAACGTAGGCAAAGCCCGATACCAGCCAGTTCTTGGACAGGCGCATCAGCGCCATGCCCGTGCCGGTCGCGATGCCGATCAGCATGACGAGCACGACGATCTGAACGGTGACCAAGGCCCCGCTCAGCATGGCGTCCAGCCAGACATAGTAGGTGTTGAGGCGGTCCAGCATCGCTAATACCAACTTGCGATGATAATGACCCACGTGACCGCGTTGTCTTGTTCGCTGGTCAGGCGCGTGTCGCGCGGTGGTGTGGGCATACCATAAGCGGCGCGCAACGCAGCCAGCGGGCAAGACAACGCGGCCTTCGGTGGGGCCAAATGCGCTCCACGGCTGTGTTGCGCCGCTTGCCCGATGCTAAAGCATCGCGCCGCGCGACGCGCCTTGCCGTGAACCGATTTGGCCGCCATCACATGGGTCATTATCATCGCAAGTTGGTATAACCCCTCAGGCCCGCCGCACGCCGCGGTTGGCCACACGTTCGGACCGCTGGAAGATGATCTGGCTGAACGTTGTCATCACCAGATACAGCATTCCCGCAGCGATGTAGAAGACGAACGGTTCGCGTTCGGAGTTGCCGGCGATGCTGGCGATCTGCATCAGCTCCGCCAGGCTGATCACCGAAACCAGGGCCGTGTCCTTCAGGGTCAATTGCCAGACATTGCCAAGGCCCGGCAGCGCATAACGCCATAGCTGGGGCAACTTGATGCGAAAGAAGACCTGGCGCGCGCTCAGACCGACCGCCCGTCCGGCCTCGACCTGACCGGCCGGAATGACCTGCATCGCACCGCGCAGCACTTCGGTGGAATAGGCGCCGGAAATCAGGCCGACGGCCAGAAGACCCGCGAGAAAAGGCGGGATTTCCAGATAGCCGGTATAGCCGAACAGGCTGGCCAGATCGATGATCAGCGGGGTCGAGCCGTAGAACAGCAGGTAGATGACCAGCAGTTCGGGCACGCCGCGAACCACCGTCGTGTAAACCCCGGCGATGCCGCGAAGCAGCCCCGATCCGGACAGCTTCATCGCCGCACCGCCCATGCCGACGACGATCCCGAACAGGTAGGCGCCGACGGCGAGTAGAATGGTCACGCCGGCGCCGCGGAGCATTTCGTCGCCCCAACCGGTGTCCCCGAAGGTCAGAAGTTCCATCGCCGCCGAAAGGTCCGGATCACGTCAGGCCGGTGCGGACGGAGGCTCGGCCGCCCGCACCGGGTGACGGATCAGGAGCCGGGCTGTTCGAGCGAGGCGTCGAAGCCGAACCACTCTTGGGCCAGCGCTTCCAATGTGCCGTTCTCGTGCAAGGCGGCCAGCGCGGCATTCACCTGGTCGTGCAGCTCCGTATCATCGTGGCGCATGCCGACGCCGACACCGGCGCCGAAGACCTCGAAGTCCACGCCGGTCATCGGCTCGCCGATCGTGACGGCCGCTTCATCGCCCTCGGCCTCGTTCAGGTCGATCCAGGCGGTGACATCGGCCAAGCCGGCGTCGATGCGGCCGGCCACCAGATCCAGGTTCAACTGGTCTTGCGTGTCATAAAAGCGCAGCTCGGCATTGGGCAGATGGTCGGTGATGAAGTTCTGGTGAATGGTGCCGACCTGAACGCCGATCACGGCACCGTCCAAGGCATCAAGCGCGTGATCGGTGGTCTCGATGTCGGCATGCTCGCTGTCCGGATGGGCGGCGAAATGTGCCGGCGTCTGCGCGTAGCCGTTGGAGAAGGTGATGGTTTGCTGCCGTTCCTCGGTGATCGACATGCCGGCCATGATCAGGTCATAGCGGCCGTTCAACAGGGCCGGGATCATGCCGTCCCAGTCCTGGGCGACGAACTCGCAGGTGCGCTCCAACTCGGCGCACAGCGCCAGCCCGAGCTCGATCTCGAAGCCAATCAGATCGCCCGAGGCGTCGGTCGCGTTCCACGGAGGGTAGGCACCCTCCGTGCCGATACGCAACACGTCATCCTGGGCTTGGGCCGCGGTCATGCCGATCACGAGTGTGGCGGCCGCCAGGCCAAGTGTCCGTCGAATCATGATTGAAGTCTCCCATTGTAACTATGCTTGCTTGATGCGGCTTTGCCGCCATTGGCACATTTGAGGCCGGATTTTTGAGCCCGGTCAAGCCCGGCGGTGCGGTGCTTCAATAGTTGGTCGCCAGAAACTGGCGGCATCTTGCCGATGTCGGATTGTCGAAAACCTTGGCCGGCGGCCCCTCTTCCTCGACCTTGCCCTCGTGCAGGAACAGCACCCGGTCGGATACCTCGCGGGCGAAGCGCATCTCGTGGGTGACCAGCAGCATGGTGTTGCCTTCCACCGTTAACTGGCGGATCACCCGCAGCACCTCACCCACCAGTTCCGGGTCCAACGCCGAGGTCGGTTCGTCGAACAGCATCACCTTCGGCCGCATGGCCAGCGCACGGGCGATCGCCGCGCGCTGCTGCTGGCCGCCGGACAGATGGCTGGGATACTGATCGCGCTTGTCCGCGATCCCGACCTTCTCCAGCAATGCCTCGGCCCGGCCAATCGCCTCGGCCCTCGGTTCCTTCAAAACGTGAACCGGGCCCTCGATGATGTTTTGCAGCACGGTCATGTGGGACCAGAGGTTGAAGCTTTGGAACACCATGCCCAGGCGGGCGCGGATACGATCGACCTGGCGATTGTCCGCCGGCTCGGCGCCATGGCGGCCGCGTCGCATCTCGATCTTCTCGCCCGTCACCCAGACATCGCCGGAATCAGGCGTTTCCAGCAGGTTGATGCAGCGCAGGAACGTGGATTTGCCGGAGCCCGACGACCCGATCAGCGAGATCACATCGCCCTCGTGCGCGGTCACCGAGATGCCCTTCAGCACCTCCAGCGCACCAAAGCTCTTGTGGATGTCGCGGGCGACGAGGGCCGCGTCGGATGGGCTGTCGACTGTGGTCACGGTGGCAAAGGCTAGAGCAGGTTTTGCCCGTTTGCCTAGCCCCTATTTCTCACCAAGAACGCGTCGGCGCGGTGTCGATCCGGCCTACAGGGCAGGAAAACGGCGCCGGTCGATGTGGAGCATCGGGCAAGGCGTTTGACGCACACTGTGGGCCGGAGCGACACCGCCCGCAGGGTCGCGCCCCGCCGGCCGTCCGCTGCGTCGACGGCCCTCGACGATGCGCCCGGCATCGCTTTCGGGCCGTCTCCTTGCGGCCCGACCGGCGGGACCGCGACGCCGATGCGTTCTTGGTGAGAAATAGGGGCTGGTTGAATTTTCGACTCACGGTGCCGGCAAGTCCGCCAATCGCGCGCTGATCGCGTCGTGTTCAGCACTTCCAGGCCTCAGGAGGGCCTGCAGCCGGGTCCAGTGATCGCGGGCCGTTTCGACATCCTCGCGCCGCGCGGCGGCCTCGCCCAGGAACAGCAAAGCGGTGGGGTCGTCGGGCGACAGTACGACCAGACGGCCCAGCACCGGCTCAAGCCCGTCCGGCAGCGGCCCGCCAGCCCAGCCCGCCAGCAACCGATCGGCGATCTGCGAAAGGATGGCGGCATCATCCGGCGCGTACTCGATCGCCCGACCGAGCGCCCCGTTTGCCTCTTCCGTCCGCCCGAGGACCTGATAGGCGTTGGCAAGCCTCAGCCAGCCATCGACGTCGTCCGGTGCCGCCTCAAGGCGCGCCGCCAGGCCGCCGACCATGCCCTCGATCATGGCGGCCTGTTGCTCCTCCGTCATCTCGTCAATCGCCGCCAGACCCTCGGGGGCCAGCATTGCCGACCCGACCAGATAGGGCTGCGGATCGATGCCGGCGGCCGCGGCCGTCTGCTCGATGCGTAAGCGCAGGGCAGCGGCCCAACTGGCGCCCGGCGGCGTTTCGATCGCCAGGTCCGACCATTGCCGCAAGGCGTCCTCCGCATCGCCGCGCTGTGCGGTCGCCAAAGCCAGGTAGTAGCGGGCGCGCGGGTCGCCCGGCCGCGCCGCAAGCGTCTGCTCAAAGCCGATGCGGGCTTCCTCGGTGACCGTGCCCTCGTTCGCGTTCACGGTCGCCTCCGCCCAGGCCCCCGAGACGGCGGGGTCGGTGCCGCCGATCTGACCCATTGCCCGCGCGTAAGCGGCCGCCGCCTCGCCCCAGCGCTCAAGCGCCGCGTAGCGGGCGCCAAGCTCGACCCAGCCGTCGATGTTTTCGGGCTGCCGTTGCAGCTGCTCAGCCATCGCGTCGGCCGCCGCCAGTTCGGCCGCGAACGCCTCGACCGGCGCCATGTCGCGCTGGGCAAAGGGCTGGGACGGCAACTCCGGCGACCCGGTCAGCACGTACGCGACCAGTGCGGCGGCCGGCACGAAGGCGGCCAGGGCCAGGACCGACCACCGGCCACCCTTCCGACGCCCCGCCTGCCGTTGGCCTTGCCTGCCGGCGTTCAAGACGCGCCGGCCGATCTCCGTGCGCGCCGCCTCGGCTTCCACCTCGCCAATCAGCCCGCGGTCAAAATCGCGGTCAATCTCGGCCAGTTGGTCGCGGTAAACGGCGAGATCGAATTCCGACCGGTCGACCGCATCCGCCGGCCGCATCAGCGGGCGAACAACCAGCACCACGACACCGGCCGTCAGGACGGCAGCCAGAATCCAGAACAGCATCAGGCGTCGGCGTCCTTACCGTCCGTCTGCCGGCCCAGCAGACGGTTCACGGCCGCGCGTTCTTCGGGCGTCAACGGGTCGGGCTCGGGCTTCAAGGCCCGGCGGCGCAGGCCCCAGGCCACGCCGAAGACGCCGATCAACAGCACCAGCCCCGGCCCGAACCAAAGCAGATAGGTACCCGGGCGCAGGGGCGGGCGCAGCAGGACATAGTCGCCATAGCGGTCGACGAGGAAGTCCAGCACCTCGGCATCGCTATCCCCCGCCACCAGACGGTCGCGGATGGCCCGGCGCATGTCGGCGGCGATCTGGGCCGGGCTGTCGTCGATCGACTGGTTCTGGCACACCACGCAGCGCACCTCGAGCGACAGGTCGCGGGCGCGCTGTTCAAGAACCGGGTCGTCCAGCATCTCCTCAGGCTCCAGCGCCAGGGCGGGAACCGCGAGCAGCAGCACGAAAACGAGGATCAGCCGCCTCATTGGTCGAGTGACGCCAGCAGCGGGCGAATGTCGCGATCGAGAATGGCGGGCGTCAGCGGCCCGGCGAAGCGATAGCGGATGCGCCCGTCGGCATCGATCACGAAGGTTTCGGGCACGCCCGTGACGCCCCAATCGATGCCTGCCCTCCCGTCACGGTCCAGACCCACGCGGTCAAACGGGTCGCCATGGCGCGCCAGCCAGTCGGCGGAGTCGGCAGGATCGTCGCGATAGTTGATGGCGTGGATGGTGACGCCGTCGTCGGACAGGCCCATCAAGAGGGGATGTTCCGCCAAACAGGGCAGGCACCAGCTGGCGAACACGTTCACCAGGATCGGCTTGCCGGCCAAAAGGTCCGCATCGGTCAGACCGCTCGCGTCTCGGGCACGGCCGGGAATGCCCGGCAAATCGGTCGACGGCATCGCCTGGTCGATCAAGGCCGACGGCAGGGCCGACGGATCGCGGCCCTCCAGCAACGGCACGGCCAGCCAGATGGCCAGGGCCAGGAAGACCGTCAGCGGAACCAGATAGACCAGACGCCGCACGCTGCTACTCCGCCGGCTGAACCGAGGCGCCGATCCTGGCGCGGCGCGGCGCGCCGACGCGCAAACGGCGATCGGTCAGGCTGACGAACCCGCCCAGCACCATGATCACGGATCCGACCCAGATCCACGGCACCAAGGGATGATGCCAGGCCCGGATCACCCAGCGCCCATCGTCACGCGGCTCGCCCAGGGCGACATAGATGTCGGCCAGCCAGGTCGTCGCGATGGCGGCCTCGGTGGTCGCCATCTGGGCAATGGGGTACCAGCGCTTCTCCGGCGTCAGGACGAACTGGTTGCCGTCCGATTCGGCCACGAGGCGCCCTTGATTGGAGATGTAGTTGGGGCCCTGGACGTCCCGGACGCCGTCGAAGGTCAGGACGTAGCCGGCGATCTCGATCTGTTCGCCGGGCGCCATGATTTCGATGACCTCGGCACGAAACACGCTGGTGCCGACCATGCCCAGAATGGCGATACCGAGCCCAGCATGGGCCAGGGTCAGGCCGTAGGCGCTGCGCGGCAGTCCGGTAAAGCGCTGCCAACTGGCGACAAGCGGGATGCGGAACAGCCGGATGCGTTCCGCCATCTCCGTCAAGGCGCTGGCCACCAGCCAAAGGCCCATCGCCACGCCCAGCACGGCGAGGACGGGACCGCCGGCCCAGAACCAGACCGCGCCGAGGGCGACCACGATCACCACGACCGCGGCGAACCACAGCCGGCCGAGCGCCGCGCGCAGGTCGCCCCGTTTCCAGGCCAGCATCGGCCCGATGCCCATGGCAGCCACCAGCGGCACGGCCAGCGGGATGAAAACGGCGTTGAAGAAGGGCGGTCCGACCGAGACAAGCCCACCGCCCACAGCGTCCAGAAGCAAGGGATAGAGCGTGCCGACAAGCACCGTCAGCGTCGCGGTCACCAGCAGCAGGTTGTTCACGATCAACCCGCCCTCGCGGCTGATGGGGGCGAACAGACCGCCGCCCTGAAGGCGCGGGGCGCGGATCGCGTAGAGCGCCAAGCCACCGCCCAGGGCCAGGATCAGCAACACCAGGATGAAGATGCCGCGTTCCGGGTCCACGGCAAACGCGTGCACCGAGGTCAGCACACCCGATCGCACCAGGAAGGTGCCGAGCAGCGACAGGCCGAACGTGACGATGGCCAGCAGGATGGTCCAGCTTTTCAGCGTGTCCCGCTTTTCGACCACGATGGCCGAATGCAAGAGCGCCGTACCCGTCAGCCACGGCATCAGGCTGGCGTTTTCCACCGGGTCCCAGAACCACCAGCCGCCCCAGCCCAGCTCGTAATAGGCCCACCACGACCCCAGCGCGATGCCGAGCGTCAGGCCGCACCAGGCCGCCAGGGTCCAGGGCCGCACCCAGCGCGCCCAGGCGGCATCGACCCGGCCCTCAATCAGTGCGGCGATGGCGAAGGAAAACGCCATCGAAAAGCCGACATAGCCGAAATAGAGGAAGGGCGGATGGAACGCCAAACCCGGGTCCTGCAACAAGGGGTTCAGGTCGGTGCCGTCCAGCGGCGGCGGGTCGACCCGCAGGAACGGGTTGGACGTGGCCAGGATGAACAAGAGAAAGCCGACGCCGATCAGCCCCTGAATGCCCAGCACCCGGGCCTTCAAGGTCGGCGGCAGGTTCCGGCCAAACAGCGCGACCATCGCCCCGAACAGGGCCAGGATCAGCACCCACAGGACCATGGAGCCTTCATGGTTCCCCCAGACGCCGGTGATCTTGTACAGCATCGGCTTGGCCGAATGGCTGTTCTGGACGACGTTGGAGACGGTGAAGTCGCTGACCACGAAGGCGTACATCAGGGCCAGAAAGGCCAGCAGCAAAAGACCGAATTGACCGACCGCCGCGGGATTGGCCACGGCCATCCACCGCGCCTCGCCCCGTGCCGCGCCGACCAGCGGCAGGGTGCCTTGGACCAGCGCGAGCACGAACGCCAGGATCAGGGCGAAGTGTCCAAGCTCCGGAATCATGGCTGGACCAGGCTGTCGGTGCCGTAATGGTCGTCGACCGTCGACGCCTCCACACCGGCCGCCGCCGGCGCGATGAGGGGGCCGTGGCCCGCGCGTTCCAGCGCTTCCGCAACCTCCGGCGCCATGTAGGTTTCGTCGTGCCGCGCCAGGACCGTGTCGGCGACAAATACACCCTCTGGCGACAGCATGCCCTCGGCCACCACGCCCTGACCTTCGCGGAACAGGTCCGGCAAGATGCCCTCGTAACGGACAATCTGGTCGTAGGCCGTGTCGGTCACCAGGAACTCGACCGTCAGGCCATCGCCGATACGCTCGACGCTGTCGGCGGCCACCAGGCCGCCCAGCCGGATGCGGCCGTCAAGCGGCACCGACCGTTCCGCGATGTCCGTCGGCGAGCGGAAGAAGGCGAGACTGTCGTCAAAGGCGGTCAAGACCAGCGCCGTGGCGGTACCCAGCCCGACGGCGCACAGGCCGAGCCAGACCATGCGCCGGCGTTTACGCGTCAGGGCCATCGTCCACTCTTTCCCGCCTCGCCTGCTCCAACAGCGTCAACATGCGCTCGGCGGACCGCAATCGCCGCACCGACAGGACCAGCAGGCCGACAACCACCAGCGTCGCCAATCCGTAGGCCGGCCAAACATAGGCCGCGTATCCACCCATCTCAAAAAACGTACCCATTGACGGTTCGCTCAAACTCCCGCCCGTCCCGGCAGATTACATCAAGGACAGTTTGCGCTGCTTTCAATATTGAGTGTTGTATGCGGCGACGGTTTGACGCTTGCGCGGTATCGGCTCGCTCACTCGCCGGCAGCTTGGAACAGACGAAGCACCTCGACCTTGCGCCATGTCAATTCAGCCCGCGTGCGCACCAGCGCGAGCACGGCGAACAGCAAGGTGAAGGCCAATGCCATGACCAGAAGCGGTATCAGCATGGCCGTATCCATGGTCGGCCCATCGAGCCGGCCGACGCTGGCCGGCTGGTGCAGGGTGTTCCACCAATCTACGGAGAACTTGATGATCGGCAGGTTCACCGTGCCGACCAGAACCAGGACGGCGCCGACCCGCAACCCGCGCTCGGCGTCATCGAAGGCACCGACCAGCGCGATGTAGCCGAGATAAAGAAAGAACAGGATCAAGACGCTGGTCAGCCGCGCGTCCCAGACCCACCACGTGCCCCACATCGGCTCGCCCCACAGGCTGCCGGTCACCAGGCAAAGCGCCGTGAACCCGGCGCCGACGGGCGCGACCGCCTTGGTAAACAGGCCAGCCAGCGGATGTTTCCAAACCAGATAGGCAATGCTGGCCAACGCCATCGCGCCATAGACCGCCATCGACAGCCAGGCGGACGGCACATGGACATACATGATGCGCACCGCCTGGCCTTGCTGATAGTCCGGCGGCGACGCGATCAGGGCGAGATAAAGCCCAACGGCGAGCAACAGCGCTGTCGCCCCTGCCAGCCATGGCAGCAGCCGCGCCGAGAGCCGCATGAAGCGGGCGGGGTTGGCAAACCGATGCATCGGCGCCAGTCATACGCCCCCTTGGCGTTAGGGGAAAGTCAATCCAGCACCTGACGAATTGCCGCGGCGGCCGCCACGGGCGCCAAGGGCAGCGCCGCCGCCAGCAATCCCGCCAGGAACAGCAGGTTGGGGCGCGGGCTCAACCCCAGCGCGGCGGCATCAATCGCGCCCACCGCAAAGATCAGGGGCGGCACGAACAACGGCAGCACCAGCAAGGCCAGCAAGGCGCCGCCTCTTCGGGCGCCGAGGATCAGCGCGGCGCCGATACCGCCGATCAGGCTGAGCACCGGTGTGCCCAGCGCCAGGCTGGCGATCATCACACCATAGGCGCCGGCAGGCAGTTGGATCAACGCGGCCATCACCGGCGCCACGATCAACAGCGGCAGCCCGGTCACCAGCCAATGGGCGGCGATCTTGGCCATCGCGATCGCCTCGGCCGACACGCCGGCCAGCAACAGTTGGTCGAGCGTACCGTCCTCGTAGTCCGCCTGGAACAGCCGCTCCATGGACAACAGCGTGGCCAACAGCGCCGAGACCCAGATCAGCCCCGCCGCGACACGGCCCAGGATCTCGGGCTCCGGGCCAATACCGAACGGAAACAGCGTCACCGTCACGACGAAAAAGGCCAGCGCGGCACCCGCATCCGTGCCCGACCGCAACACCAAGGTCAGGTCGCGGCGGATCAAATGCCACAGCGCCCTCATCCCCCGGCCGTTCGTTGCCCGGGGCGATGAGCTTCAAGGTCGAGCGTCTCAGCGCCGGCGATCGTCAGGTCTTGATGGGTGGCGACCACTACGCCGCCGCCCGAGGCCTGATGGCGCCCGATCTCGCCCTCCAACCGCCGAACGCCCTCGCGATCGAGCGCCACCGACGGCTCGTCGAGCAGCCAGATACGCGCCGGCGCGACCAGCAGGCGACCGAGGCTCAGCCGCCGCTTTTGTCCCGCGGACAGGATGCGGCCCGGCAGGTCCGCGAGCTGGCTGATGTCGAACGCCTCCAAGGCAAGCTCGGCCCTGGCGCGCGCCTCACGCCGGTCGGCTAGGCCAGCCCAGAACACCAGATTCTCCAGCGCGGTTAGCGTCGGCTTCACCGCGTCGTGGTGGCCGACATAGCCGAACATCCGCCGCTGATCGTCCGGCGACGGCTCGGTCCGAACCGAGCCCATCAGGGGCTTCAGCAGGCCGGCCAACAGGCGCAGCAGGCTGGATTTGCCGGCCCCGTTTCGGCCGACGACGACGATTGCGCCGCCGGCGTCAAGCCGCAGCGAAACATCTCGAAAAACCAGGCGTCCGGCGCGTTGGCAGGCGATCTTTTCAGCGCTGAGAATCGTCATCGCCGACCGCTATAGCACGGGCCGTAGATGGGAAAGCCGGATTCCGGACAAAAAAAGGCCACCGCCAGGGGTCAGAGAAGCGGTGGCCTTAAGGGTCCAGCGATGCACTTGCGGAGGCTTATCGGGACCCGCTCGGTACGGCGGACTCGCAAAACGCCGCACCAAGATCGTCCTTGTTCAAGGGACTGAATTCGAAGCTAACCTCGGATCGTGGCGAAATTGTGATTCTGATCTCACCCTATCCGAGAAAGTCGCCAATGGCTAGGGGTTTTTTCGCCGGTCCTCGATAACGATGCCATCGTTCGGCAGATCACCGGTCGCGACCAGGCTCACAGAGCCACGCAGCTTCGTAACTGACTGAAGTGTATCGCTAATTTGGCCGGCGAGAGTTAAATCATCGACATTTTCCGTCTCGACGATCAGATCCATACGATCGCTTCCGGCGTCCGATGTCACGACCAGACGCGCCCTGGTCGCGGACCCGTGTCGATCGACGATTTGGGCGACCTGACGGGGGTGAACGAACATGCCCTTGACCTTGGTCGTCTGGTCCGCGCGACCCAGCCATCCGCGTATGCGGGGCGCCGTTCGTCCGCACGGGCTGGCGCCGGGCAGGATGGCGGACAGGTCCCCGGTGGCAAAGCGGATCAGCGGGTATTCCCGCGAGAAACTTGTGACCACGACCTCGCCGACCTCGCCGTCCGGCACCGGGTCGCCCGTACCCGGCCGCACGATTTCGACCAGAACACCCTCATCGACGATCAGACCCTCGCGCGCCGCACTCTCATAGGCGATCAGGCCGATATCGGCGGTGCCATAGCTTTGGGTCACGGCGATGCCCCGCTCGACATAGGCTGCAACCAAGGCCGGAAACAGCGGCCCGCCTGAAACATGGGCCAGTTCGATCGAGCCGGCGTCGAGGTCCATTTCGTCGGCTTTTTCGAGGATGACCTTCAAGAAATCCGGCGTGCCGACATAGGCGCGGGGCCTGATATCCGCGATGGTCCTGGCCTGAAGCTCCGTATTGCCGACGCCAGCTGGCACGACCGCGCAGCCGAGCGCATGGGCACCGGTTTCGAACATCGCGCCTGCCGGCGTGAAGTGATAGGAGAAGCAGTTATGGACGATGTCGCGTTCACGCACACCGGCGGCGAACAGGGCACGCGCCGTGCGCCAATAGTCCGGGTTCGCGCCCTCTGCGTCATAGATCGGCCCGGGCGAGGCGAAGATGCGATGCAGGCGGGGCGGCGGCACCGTGGTGAAGCCACCGAAGGGCTTCGTCTCCGTCTGCAGGTCCGGCAATTCAGCCTTCCGCGTCACCGGCAGCGACGCCAGCGCCTCGCGGCTGGTCACCGCGTCGGCGTCGATGTCGGCGAACAGCCTGCCATAGGCAGGCGCCCGGCGCTTGGCCAGGGCCACTTGTTCCGGCAGCGCGGCCAGCAGGGCGGCCTCGCGGTCCTCGGGCGCGCGGGTTTCCAGCGCGTCGTAGTACGATGACAGCATAGGATCAGAGCCAGCGCTTGCGTCGTTTGAAGCTTTTCAGGTTCTTAAAGCTGCGACGCTCCCCGCCTCCGCCACCGAGATAGAATTCCTTCACGTCTTCGTTGGACTTCAACTGTTCCGCCGTCCCGTCCAGCACGACCTTGCCGTTTTCCATAATGTAGCCATAGCTCGCGGCCTCCAGCGCCATGCGCGCGTTCTGCTCGACCAGCAGGATCGTGATACCCAGATCGCGGTTCAACTGCTCGATGATGCCGAAAACCTCCCTGACCAGCAGCGGCGACAGGCCCATCGACGGCTCGTCCATCAAGATCAGTTTCGGCTTGGCCATCAGGGCACGGCCGATCGCCAGCATCTGCTGTTCGCCGCCCGACAGATAGCCGGCCAGCCCGGTCCGTTCCTTCAGGCGCGGGAAATAGGCGTAGACCCGCTCGATATCGGCCGCGATGCCCGCGCGATCGCGGCGCGTATGGGCGCCAAGTCGAAGGTTCTCATGCGCGGTCATGTCCTGGATGATCCGGCGGCCCTCCATCACCTGGAAGATCCCCTTGCGCACGATGGCTCCGGGATCGAGGCCGTTGATCGTCTCACCGTCGTACGAGATCGAGCCGCGCGTGACCTCGCCGTCTTCGGTCTTCAACAGGCCGGAGATGGCCTTCAGCGTGGTCGACTTGCCGGCCCCGTTGGCGCCCAAAAGGGCGATGATCTCGCCCTTGGGCACCTCCAGGCTGAGGCCGCGCAACACCAGGATGACGTCGTTATAGACGACCTCGATGTTGTTGACCGACAGCAGGGGCGGCGCGGTCTCGGCCGCCCCTTCGGCCATTGCGGCGGTCATAAGTCTGTCTCGCTCGGCAAAGCGGGGGCGGAGCTCACGCCCCGCCCGCCTTGCTTAGTACCCGATCCATTCCGGACGACGCGGCAGTTCGATCACCGCCACCGGCTCCAGAGACATGGTGCCGTCGGCCATCAGGTCGGAGATCTCGCGGCCCTCGGTCGAGCCGCTGACATTGCCGCGATAGATGGCGACGGTCATCAGCCCGCGATGGTCTTCCGGCGTCCAGGTCGACGGGAAGCAGACGCCTTCCAGGCCTTCCGGCACCCAGTCCGTCTGGCTTTCCAGATAGTCGCGAATGCTCGGGCCGGTGATGTCGCCGGCCGCGGCGGCGCCCTCGATCGCCTCCAGCATGTAGGCGGCCGAACAGACGCCGGAAATGTAGCTCAACACCTGATAGTCGTCGCCACCGGCGATCGCCCGCACCCGCTCAAGGCCCGGATTGTCGTCGGTCCACATCGACTCGGTCCTGACCGCGACCACGACACCGTCGGCATTCTCGCCGGCGGCCCGCATGACCTGCTCGTCATAGCCCCAGACATTGGCGACGAACTGCACGTCCGTGTCGGTGTTGGCGCAGCTGTTCAAGAGCGAGATGGTCGAACCGGCGATATTGGCGACATAGGCATAGTTGGCGCCGATCTCGTTCAGGGTCAGGCACTGGGCGGTGAAGTCGCCGGGCGCCAGGGTGTAGACGATCGGGTTGGCGACGTCGAAGCCCAGCTCCTCGGCATACTCGGTGCAGGCCACGCGCGGGCTTTCCGGATAGGGGTGGTTGTCGCCCATATGGACCCATACCGGGGCCGATCCGTCGCCGTTCTGTTCCCAGTCCGCAGCGGCCCACTGCGCCAGCGCGCGGCAGGCGTCGGAATAGGACGGCCCGTAGAAGAAGTTGTAGGGCGCTGCACCGGCGGACCGTTCACCCTGTCCGGTCGGATCGGTCAACGCGCCGGAATAGGAGGCCGAGAAATACGGCACCTCGTCGGCCTCGACGAACTGAACCAAAGCCTCGGTATCGGCCGTGCCCCAGCCCTGGACCGCGACCACATCGTCGGCGACCCAGCCCTGATAGATCGAGACCGCGCGCGGCGCCTGATAGGCGTAGTCGACGGTCTCGAAGTCGATTAGCCGGCCATCGACGCCGCCATTTTCGTTGTACCAGTTGATCGTGTCCGAGATGCCGTTGGCGTAGGCCACGCCGATGGACGCGGTCGCGCCGGTCAGGTCCGCCAGGTGGCCGACCGGAATGTCCTGGGCCTGCGCGACACCGGCACCCAGCGCGATCAGCGCGGTCGCCGTGGTTAAGGATAGTCTCTTCATTCTGCTGTCCTCCCTCTCCTGGGGCCGCCGGCCCGCATTGCCACCCGTCAGTATGAGAACGGGTAGAGTTTCCAATAGGCTTTGATCTGGCGCCAGCGATGCGCCAGCCCCTCGGGCTCGAAGATCAGGAACAGGATGATGGCCAGCCCGATCGCCATCTCCTTCAGATAGTTAAGCCCGCCGCCGAGGTTCAGGGCCCGGTCGATGGCACCGCCGCGCATGAAGCTGGTCACGGCCTCCGTCGCCTCCGGCAACATCGTGATGAAGATGGTACCGAAGATCGTGCCCATGATCGAGCCCAGGCCCCCGATGATCACCATGCCCAGGAACAGGATGGAGAAGAAGATCGTGAAGCTCTCGACCTGCACGAAAAGATTGTGGTGCGCGAACAGGGCGCCGCCGATGCCGGCATAGAACGACGCGATGCCGAACGACAGGATGCGGTACTTGGTCAGGTTCACGCCCATGATCTCGGCGGAGAGATAGTGATCGCGTACGGCGATCAGCGCCCGCCCGTCGCGGCTGCGCATCAGGTTGGTCGCGGCCAGGAACAGCACGACCACGTAAGCCAGCACGATCCACCAATAGGCATGCACGCTGCGGAACTGATAGCCGAAGATTTCCAGCGGCCGCGCCACGGAGCCGTGGGTGCCGCCGGAAAACCAGTCCGCACGGGCGAAGAAGTCCTGCAAGATGAACTGCGCGGCCAGGGTCGCGATCGCGAGATAGAGCCCTTTGATCCGCGCCGCCGGCACGCCGAAGATCAGGCCCACCGCCGCCGTCATCAGCCCGGCCAGCGGGATGCAGAAAAAGACCGGAATGCTGGTCGTCTCGTGAATGAAGACCGAGGCGAAGGCGCCGAAGCCGAAAAAGGCGGAATGGCCGATCGAGATCTGGCCGGTGAAGCCGACCAGGATGTTCAGCCCCAAGGCCGCGATCGACAGATAGCCGATCGAAACGAACAGGTTCATCCAATAGCGGTCGAGAATGTCGAAGCCCCAGCCGAAGACCGTCGGTATCGGTACCAGGGCCAGCACGATGACGAGGCCGATGACGAACCGCCGGCTGAACGCGTCGTCGAAGATGGTGGTGTCGGCCGCGTAGCTGGTGCGGAAATCCCCACTCGGTCGGAAGGCGGCGCCGGCCATGGTCAGACCCGCTCGATATCGCGCGTGCCGAACAGACCGTACGGCTTGATCATCAGGATGATGACCAGGACGTAGAAGGGCACGATTTGCTGCAGATTGCCGATGCCGGCGTACAGGTCAACATAGACCGCGAAATGCTCCAACAGGCCGATGATGATGCCGCCGACCACGGCGCCGATAATGCTGTCGAGCCCGCCGAGGATGACCGCCGGAAAGACCTTGATGCCGAAGAAGGACAGGTCGGACGAGACGGAGTTGACCACGCCAACCACGATGCCGGCCACCGACGAGACCATCGCGGAGATGGCCCAGGACATGGCGAAGACGGACTTGACCGAGACGCCCAGCGACTGGGCCGCCTGCTGGTCGAACGCCGTGGCGCGCATCGCCAGCCCCATCTTGGAGAATTTGAAGAACCAGGCGAAGCCGCCGACGATGACCAGCGAGACCACGATGGACAGGACGTAGACCGTGCGGATCTGCGCCCCAAGAACGTCCACGGTCGGTGAGGCGAAGATCTGCGGATAGGGCTGCGGCGAGACACCGAACAGCCATTTCATCAGGGCCTGAAAGACGATCGAAAGGCCGATCGTCACCATGATGACCGAAATGATCGGTTCGCCGATCAGCGGCCTAAGCACCACGACCTGCAGCACGATGCCGAACACCATCATGACGATCAGGGTCAGCGGAAAGCCGATCCAGAACGGCAATTGGTATTCGATCAGGAAGTACCAGCAGATCCAGGCGCCGATCAGCAGGAACTCGCCCTGGGCCATGTTGATGACCTTCGACGCCTTGTAGATCAAGACGAAGGACATGCCGACGACGCCATAGAGCGTGCCGATGATCAAGCCCGTCAGCATGAGCTGGTAGAGGAAGTCGAGGCGGAGGTTTTCCATGGGCTGGCGTCTCGTCGGGCTCTATTCGGCGGCTTGGGCGGCGTGTTCGGCTGGCGCGAGATCGACCACGCGCAGCACCGTCTTGATGCGCTGGGTCGTGCCGTCCTGAAAGCTGATCGTGGTGTCGACCGGGATGGCGTCGCGGTCGGCGTAAATCGCCTCGATGATGTCGCCATACTTGTCGTTGATGACGCCGCGCCGCACCTTTCGAGTGCGGGTCAGCTCGCCGTCATCGGCGTCCAACTCTTTGTAAAGCAGCAGGAATTTCCGGATGCGCTGGGCGGCCGGCAAGGTGGCGTTGATCGCCTCGATCTCCGACTGGATCTGGCCATAGACCTCGGGCCGGGAGGACAGGTCGGTGTAGGTCGTAAAGGCGATGCGCTTTTTCTCCGCCCATTTCGAAACGATGGGGAAACGGATGCACAGCATGGCTGCCAGATAGGGCCTCTGGTCACCCAGGATCACGGCCTCGGCCACGAACGGCGAGAACTTCAGCTTGTTTTCCAGAAACTGCGGGCTGAACCGGTCGCCCAGGCTGGTGGTCGCCAAATCCTTGATCCGGTCGATGACGACCAGATGGCCCTGGTCGTTGAAATACCCGGCATCGCCCGTGTGCATCTCGCCGGCCTCGTTGATGTCGGCGCGCGAGGCTTCCTCGTTCTTGTAGTAACCGGCGAACATGTTCGGGTGGCGGGTGACGATCTCGCCGACACCGTTCGGGTCCGGCTGGTCGACGCGCACTTGCACATCCTTGTTGAAGGCGACCCCGACCGTATCGAAATCGACGTCGCTTTGGGTGTGGATCGTGTAAGCGCCCAACAGTTCCGTCTGGCCGTAGAGCTGGCGCAGAGGCACGCCCATGGCCAGAAAGAAGCGAAACGTGTCGGGCCCCAGCGCCGCACCGCCGGTCGCCGCCGATTTCAGCCGGCTGAAGCCGAGACGGTCGGACAGCGCCCGAAACAGGATCGCACGCGCCAGGGCGGATTGCTTGCCCTGGTCCAGCGCCTGGCGGCCCAGCCGCATGCCCAGATCGAACATCCAGTTCTTGAACCGGCTGGCATCCATCATGCGCGAGCGGACATCGGCGGCGACTTGCTCCCACACCCTCGGCGCCAGCAGGACGAAGGTCGGGCCGATCTCGCGCATGTCGTGCATCATCGTCTCGGGCTCTTCGACGAAGTTCACCTTCATGCGGCTGACCAGGGATTTTCCGACCGCGTAGATCTGCTCCATGATCCAGGGCAGGGGCAGGACCGAGACGTATTCGTCGCTCGAATCCTTTGGATCGACCTCCAGATAGGCGCGCGTGTGATCGATCAGCGCCCGACCGCCCAGCATCGCCAGCTTCGGGTTTGCCGTCGTGCCAGAGGTGGTGCACAGGACCGCGACCGCGTCGCCGTCGGTTTCGGCCACCATGCGGTCGTAGTCTTCCGGCGTCGACTGGGCGGCAAGCGCGAGGAAGTCGGGCTCGCTGAGCAGTCGCGGATCGTCATATTTGCGCATGCCGCGCGGGTCGAAATAGACGATGTGCCGAACCGACGGGATGCGATCACCCAGGTTCAACAGCTTGTCCACCTGCTCCTCATCCTCGGCCAGCACCAGCTTGGCCTCGGCATAGGTCAAGAGATACTCGATCTCCGCATCCAGCGCGTCGCGATAGATGCCCAGGCTCATCGCGCCGGCCGCATGCGCCGCGACCTCGCCCATCACCCAATCCGGCCGGTTGTCGCCGATCAGGGCCACCACGTCGCCCTGGACGATACCAAGCTGGCGCATGGCCAAGGCGAACTGGCGAACCCGGTCGTTGTATTGCGCCCAGGAGATGGCGTTCCAGATGCCGAGATCCTTTTCCCTGAGCGCGATCTCGTCGGGCCAGTTGGCGGCGTTGTGCGCCAACAGCTTCGGCAGGGTGTCCAGCGTCTCCGTCACGCGGCCGCACCCTCCTCGTCATCATCGTCCATGACGCCGAGATAGGCTTCCTTCACCTGCGGGTGGTTCATGATCTCGTCGGGCAGGCCCTCGGCGATCTTGCGGCCAAAATCGAGCACGATGACCCGGTCCGACACGTCCATCACCACGCCCATGTCGTGCTCGATCATGATCACGGTCATGCCCCACTCGACATTCAGATCGTTGATGTAGCGGGCCATGTCCTCCTTCTCTTCCAGGTTCATGCCCGCCATCGGCTCGTCCAGCAGCAACAGATTGGGGCGCAGCGCGACGGCACGCGCCAACTCCACCCGCTTGCGCAGGCCATAGGGCAGGGTGCCGGCCACCGCGTTGCGCACATGCTGAATCTCAAGGAAGTCGATGATTTCCTCGACCTCGCGCCGGTGGCGCAGCTCTTCCTTGCGCGCACCGCCGATCCAGTAGAGCGGGCCGGTGAGGAAGTTGTTTTTCAGCAGGTGGTGGCGCCCGACCATGATGTTGTCGAGCACGGACATATGGCCGAACAGGGCCAGGTTCTGAAAGGTGCGGCCGATGCCGAGATCGGCACGGGCGCTCGGCCTCAGCTTGGTGATGTCCCGGCCCTTGTGCAGGACCCGGCCCTCGGTCGGCGCGTATCGGCCTGAAATGCAATTGACCATGGAGGTCTTGCCGGCGCCGTTCGGGCCGATGATCGAAAACAGCTCGCGCCTTCGCACCTGAAAGCTGACATCGGCCAGCGCGTGCACGCCGCCGAAGGACAGGCTGACATGGTCAGCCTCCAAGACGATCTCCGGCTCGGACGCGGTTTCTTTGGCGTTGTCGCCCAAGCCGTCTGGCCCCGGCGCTTCCGCCATGGCCGTCCTCCCTGTTCCGTCGCGGCACCGGCGGTTCTGACGTGCCGGTTGAGCTTTCTTGCTGCCGCTTGCCCGAAAAGCATATAAGCGCAGCGAAGCCCTTCACACAACACGGCAATTCCCCATGGACGGGTGCCTCGACATGCCGCCCATGTCGCCGGTGGCCTCGACCTCAACGACCGATACGGCCATCATTGCGGGGTTGACCAACCGGGATGATCGATGACCGCCACACATAGCCAGGGCCATGCGCCCGGCCTGAACACCACGGTCACGGTCGTCATTGGCCTCAGTTTCGCGTTGATCTGGTCATCAGCCTTTACCTCGGCCAAGGTCGCGCTGGACTATGCGCCGCCGCTGTTGATGCTGTCCGGCCGCTTCCTGATCGCCGGCCTGATCGCGATTGCCATTGCCGTCTCGTTCGGCGACCGTTTGCCGCGGCGCGGGGACCAATGGCTGCGCATCATCGTGCTCGGCATTTGCCAGAACGCGCTTTATCTCGGCCTGATGTTCGTCGCCATGACGGCGATTCCGGCCGGCCTGGCCGCGATCATCGGCAGCGCCTTGCCCCTTGTCGTGGCCGCCCTTGCGCCGGCCTTTCTGCACGAACGCATCGGGCCGTTGAAGGTCCTCGGCCTGGCCATGGGCTTTGCCGGCGTGATTTGGGTGATGCAGAACCATCTCGGCGACCCGTCGGACGGTGCACTGAGCCAGGTTACCGGTCTCATCTTTGCGGCACTCGGCACCATCGCGCTGGGCGTCGGGACCGTGCTGGTCAAGGCCGGCAATTTCGGCACCGGGCTGATGATGGTCGTCGGCCTGCAGATGCTGGTCGGCAGCATCGTGCTGGCGCCGTTCGGGCTCGCCCTGGAATCGGTGTCAGATTTCACCATCACCTGGCAGTTCCTGGCGGCGATCACCTACATCATCATCTTCCCGTCACTGGTCGCGACCTGGCTGTGGTTCACGCTCTTGTTGCGCACCAGCGCGACGGAGGCCGGCAGCTACCACTTCCTCAACCCGGTCTTCGGCGTCGCCATTGCCTGGCTGGTCCTGGCCGAACGGATCGGCTGGTCCGATTGGATCGGCGTGGCCCTGGTCGCCGCCGGCATCCTGGTGGTCAACCGCGCGGGGCGGAAGACTTAAGCTGTCTCGCGCTTGATCGCATCGTCCAGGATCGCCAGGCCCAAATCCAGCTCCGCCTCGGTGATGGTCAAGGGCGGGGCGATGCGGAAGACGCTGGCCATGTTCGGCAGGTTCACGATGTTCATGGACAGGCCCAGGTCCAGGCAGCGCTGCATGATCCTGGCGCCCATTTCCGGCCACGGCGTCTTCGCCGCGCGGTCGCTGACGATCTCGACCCCCTGCATCAGCCCGCGGCCACGCACGGTGCCGATGCAGTCGTGCCGGGCCATCAGGTCCCGCAGGCCGGCGCCCAGCCGGTCGCCCAGGACCGCAGCGCGCTCCGCCAGCCGGTCGCGCATGACGATTTCCATGACCTTCAACCCGACCGCCGCCGGCAGCGGGTCGGAGACGTGGGTGGTGTAGAAGAGATAGCCACGCTCGTGGCACACGGCCTCCACCTCCGCGCTGGCCATCACGGCCGACAGGGGCAGGCCCGCCCCCAGGGTCTTGGACAGGGTCAGGATATCCGGCACCACGCCGTGCCGTTCGAACGCGAACATGGAGCCGGTGCGGCCCAGCCCCGTTTGTGCCTCGTCCAGGATCAGCAGCATGCCGCGCGCCTCGCACCGGTCCTTCAGCGCGCGCAGATAGCCGTCCGGCGGTTCGATCATGCCGGCGGTGCTCAGGACCGGTTCGGCGATGAAGGCGGCCAAGGCGCCAACGGACTGGCGATCGATCAGATCGAAGCCGTAATCGAGCTCCGCCTGCCAGTCGTAGCCGTTAGCGTTCGCAAAGGGGGATCGGTAGGGATCGGGCGGGTTGATCGCCAGTGCCCCCACCGAGCTGGGGCCATAGCCGCCGCGCCCGGCGGCATAGGTGGCGCCCGCCGCCGCCCCGGTCATGCCATGCCAGGATTTCGTGAAGCCGACGACCTCGTGCCCGCCGGTATACAGCTTGGCCATGCGCAGGGCGGCGTCGTTGGACTCGCCGCCGGTGCTCAAGAGCAGGACCCGATCCAAACCCTCCGGCGTCGCCGCGCACAACGCCTCGGCCAGGTCCAGCACGGGCGGCGACAGCATGCCGCTGAACAGATGGTCCAACTCGCCAACCGTGCGGGACACGACGTCGACGATTTCGGGATGGCCGTGGCCCAGCAGCGAGCTCATCTGGCCGGAGGTAAAGTCCAGGATCGAACGGCCCGACGCATCGTATACGTAAGCGCCCTTCGCGCGCACGATCTCAAACGGCGCAAACGACGCGCCATAACGGATCAGCGTTCGCTGCGCGCGCTCCAAAACGGTGCGTTCGGCCGGGTCGATTGTCGGCAAGGTGTCCATCGCACTACTCCGTACATGCTAAGCCAAGAGTGTCATTTGCGTGGGCAGCGCCTTATCCCATCAATCGCGACCCACAAGCCATCGAATTCCGACATGGCCGGGCTGACATTGGGTGCAATAGCGTCGCGAACCGTTAAGCGGACCCGTCGTCGCGCCTGCTTGTAACGCGCAGCCATCGGGCCGAGGCCGGGATGGTCCAGCCCTGAAGAACCAGGGACGCGACCACGATCACAAAGACGATGTTGAAGAAGCTGACCGAAACGTCGCCGGGGCTGATCACCGGGATGATGGCCAGAAAGATGGGCACCGCGCCGCGCAAGCCGACCCAGCCGATGTAAAAGCGCTCGCGATGGCGAAACTTCATCGGCGCCAGACAAAGCCAGACGGCGATTGGCCGTGCCACGAACATCAGGATCGCCGCGACGGCGAGCGCCGGCAGCATGGTCGCCGCCAGTTCGCTCGGCGTCACCAGCAGGCCCAGCATCAGGAACATGGCGATCTGGCTAAGCCAGGCCAGGCCCTCGTTGAAGTGCCGGATCCGTTCGCGCGAGGCCTTGACCCTGGTGGCCAGGGCAATGCCACAGAGATAGACCGCGAGGAAGCCGCTGCCGCCGACCATGGCGGTGGCGGAGAACAGCGCCAGGGCGCCGGCCAGCGCCAGAATCGGGTAGAGGCCCAGGGGCAGCTTCATGGCGTTGATCACCCAGGCCAGCACCAGCCCGCCGACCACGCCCGCAACCGCGCCGATGCCGAGCTGCGCCGCCAGGTCCGGCAAGGTCGCCACCAGCGTGGAAAACGACAGCGGCGCGCCGGCGTCAACGAGCGCCGTCAGCACCACGGTCAGGAAGATCGCCATCGGATCGTTGACGCCGGATTCGACCAGCAGGGTCTCTTTCACGCGCCCGGGCAGTTTCACGCCCCCTTGCTGAAGCAGCAGGAACGTGGCGGCCGCGTCGGTCGAGCCGACGACTGCGCCCAACAGCAGGCCCTCGAGCATGGACAACCCAAGGATCGGTGCGGCGGCCGCGCCTACGAGGCCGGCGGTCAGCACCACACCGAGCGTCGCCAACGTGATCGCGGGTGCCGCGACCGAGGCCACGGTGCGCGCCGGCATCTCCAAGCCGCCTGAGAACAGAATCACGGCGAGCGCCAAACTGCCCAGCGCATAGGCGGCGTCAAAATCGTCGAACCAGATGCCGCCGGGCCCGTCGACACCCATCAGCATGCCGACGCCCAAAAAGATCAACAACAGCGGCGCCCCGACCCGGGCGGACAGCGGGACCAGCAGAACACTGGCGAACACCAAGAGGGCCGCGACCAGCACGAACAGTTCGGTTGGGACAATCATGAGATCGAACACCGACAGCATCTGAGACGATGGCCGACAACAGTTAGTCGACAGCGCCCAATCGAACAAGACGGCGATGGTGCGGCAGGCGCCACACCACCAGATCGTTTGAAACCGCGGCCCAAAGCGTCTACATCCTGTGCACCGCACAAAAGGCCGCGACGGGCGCTCGATCCCGGCGCCATCCGCAGGACCTGTTCAAGGAGTTGCCGACCCGTGACCACCACCGGACATGACACGCTGAAAACCCGCCGCCAGATCCAGGTCGACGACAAGACATACGACTATTTCAGTTTGGGCGCCGCATCGGACGCCGGCCTGGGCGACATCTCGCGCTTGCCCTATTCGCTGAAGGTCTTGCTTGAAAACCTGCTGCGTTACGAGGACGGGCGTTCGGTTTCGGTTGACGATGTCAAGGCCATGGCCGGCTGGCTGGAAAACCGCCGGTCGGACCGGGAGATCGCCTACAGGCCCGCGCGGGTCCTGATGCAGGATTTCACCGGCGTGCCCGCCGTCGCCGATTTGGCGGCCATGCGCCAGGCCATGGCCTCGCTTGGCGGCGACGCCCAGCGCATCAACCCCTTGTCCGCCGTCGATCTGGTCATCGACCATTCGGTGACGGTCGACGAGTTCGGCAGCGACACGGCGTTCGAGGCCAATGTGAAGCGCGAGTTCGAGCGTAATGGCGAACGCTATGAATTCCTGCGCTGGGGCCAGTCGGCGTTCAAGAATTTCCGCGTCGTGCCGCCCGGTACGGGCATATGCCACCAGGTCAATCTGGAATATCTAGGTCAGACCGTCTGGCTGGACACCGACGAGTCCAAGGACGGAAAGCCGACCGTGGCCTATCCCGACACGTTGGTCGGCACCGACAGCCACACCACCATGATCAACGGTCTGGCCGTGCTGGGCTGGGGCGTCGGCGGCATCGAGGCGGAGGCGGCCATGCTGGGCCAGCCGATTTCGATGCTGATCCCCGAGGTCATCGGCTTCAAGCTCACCGGCCGGCCGAAAGAAGGCACGACGGCCACGGACCTGGTGCTGACGGTCACGGAAATGCTGCGCGCCAAGGGCGTCGTCGGCAAATTCGTCGAATTCTACGGTCCCGGCCTGGACGAGATGAGCCTGGCCGACCGCGCGACCATCGCCAACATGGCGCCGGAGTACGGCGCGACCTGCGGCTTCTTCCCGATCGACAAGGAAACGCTGCGCTATCTGACCTTCACCGGCCGCGACCCGCACCGCGTCGCCCTGGTCGAGACCTACGCCAAGGCGCAGGGCATGTGGCGCGACGCCGACAGCCCGGACCCGCTGTTCACGGACACGCTGGCCCTGGATCTGGGCGATGTCGAACCGTCGCTGGCGGGCCCGAAGCGGCCCCAGGACCGCGTGCCCCTGTCGCAGGCCGCAAGTGCCTTCGAAAGCCATCTGGCCAGCGAACTGGACGTCGATCCCGTCGGCCTGGCCGGCGATTGGGAGGCGGAGGGCGGCGGCCCGTCGGAAGGCGAACTGGCCAGCGATCCCCTGTCCAACAAGACGCCGGTCGAGGGCGCCGATTTCTCGGTCGACCACGGGTCGGTGGTGATTGCGGCGATCACGAGCTGCACCAACACCTCCAACCCGTCGGTCATGATCGCGGCCGGCCTGTTGGCCCGAAACGCGCGGGCGAAGGGCCTGACGGTCAAGCCCTGGGTCAAGACCTCGCTGGCCCCCGGCAGCCAGGTCGTGTCCGACTATCTGGAAAAGTCGGAGTTGCAGGACGATCTCGACGCGATGGGCTTCAATCTCGTCGGCTATGGCTGCACGACCTGTATCGGCAATTCCGGGCCGCTGCCGACAGAGATCAGCGCGGCGATCAGCACGGGCGATCTGGTCGCCTGTTCGGTCTTGTCGGGCAACCGCAACTTCGAGGGCCGGGTCAATCCGGATGTCCGGGCCAACTATCTGGCCTCGCCGCCCCTGGTGGTGGCGTACGCCATTGCCGGTTCCATGAAGCTTGATCTGATCAACGATCCGCTTGGCGAAGACTTCGACGGCGCTCCCGTCTATCTCCGCGACATCTGGCCCACCAACGACGAGGTGGCCGCGGTCATGGACAGCGGCCTGACGCCGGAGATGTTCCGCAAACGCTATGCCAACGTGTTCGAGGGCACGCCGGAATGGCAGGCGGTCGAGACCTCCGGCGGCGAGGTCTACGAGTGGAACCCGGTGTCGACCTACGTCAAGCAACCGCCCTTCTTCGAGGACATGCAGCCGGAGCCGTCGCCGATCAGCGACATCAGGGGCGCGCGGGCACTGGCCAAGCTGGCCGACAGCGTCACCACCGACCACATTTCCCCGGCCGGCGCGATCAAGGCGGACAGCCCGGCGGGAACCTATCTGACCGAACGCCAGGTGCCGCCGCGGGAGTTCAACTCCTACGGTTCCAGGCGCGGCAATCACGAGGTGCTGATGCGCGGCACCTTCGCCAACATCCGCATCCGCAACGAGCTTGCGCCCGGTACGGAGGGTGGCTTCACCCGGCATGTACCGTCAGGCGACGTGATGCCGATCTACGACGCGGCCATGCGCTATCAGCAGGAAGGGGTGCCGCTGGTCGTGGTGGCCGGCAAGGAATACGGCACCGGGTCGTCCCGCGACTGGGCCGCCAAGGGAACGTTGCTGCTGGGTGTGAAGGCGGTGATCGCCGAGAGCTTCGAGCGCATCCACCGGTCCAACCTGGTCGGCATGGGCGTTCTGCCGCTGCAATTCACCGAGGGCACGACGCGCGGCGCGCTGGGCCTGGACGGCAGCGAGACGTTCGACATTGACGGCATCGAGGACGGGCTGGCGCCGCGCGCCAGTTTGACCATGACGATCCATCGCAAGGACGGGTCGTCGCAACAGGTCTCGCTGCTATGCCGCATCGATACGCTGGACGAGCTCGACTACTACAAGAATGGCGGCATTCTGCACTACGTCCTGCGCGGAATGATGAAGGAAGCGGCCTGATTTGCAGCCGACGCGGCGACCGATGATGACCAGATCCAGTCTTCTGAGCCTGGCGGCCATCCTAGTGGCCATCGGCGGCCTGTTTTCGTCAGTCCAGGCCCAGGACTGGGAGCCGGAAGAGCGGCTGATCGTGCCGATTCCGGACGACTGGGCGCCGGCCGGCACCGACACGCCGCCGACGGGCCGGCTGACGGTTTACCTCTCGGCGATAAACCCCGGCGAGGACCAGATCGGCGTGCAGCGCTTCTACGGCATCGCCGACCAGGCCCCGTCGGACGTCGCGACGCGCATGCTGCAGGGCCTGCCGGAAACCTGCGCCCCGGAAGACGCGGATCTGGCCACGCCGCCGGCGCGCAACGGCCGGCCATTGGCGATCGCCAGCATCGTCTGTCGTCCGCAAACCGAAGACGGCGGCGAAACCGGCCTTATCGAAGTCAGCCGGGCGCTGGTTCTGTCGGGCGACCAGGACCTGCATATGGTCACCCGGGTCTGGCAAGGCCCAGAGGGCGCGGAGGACGACCCGACCGGTGGCGACAGCGCGGCATCGGCCTGGACACGGTTTTTTGATTCGATCACCTACTGCGGCGCCGACGGCTGTTAGCGGTTCCTAACCGTCTGAAAACCATGTATCTTGTGGTTTGTTGGGTTGCCGGACCCTAGATGCAGCCTGCCGACGCGACCCGTCGTCACCATGTCGGTATTCTCTTGGTTGCAGTGACCTTTTAGGGTATCTGTCTATCCGATTGAAACGATTGCCAAATGGGGGAGAGGATGTCACGCCTTTCCACGCTGTTGTCGCGTTTGCTGTCACGCTTTCTCCTCCTGGCCGGCCCGCTGGCGCTGGCCGCCTGCGCGTCGACACCTCCGGAACAACGCACCTTCAACCCCAGTGACCCGTGGGCGAGCCATATCGCCGCGGCGTCGGAACGGTTCGACGTGCCGGAGACCTGGATTCGTGAGGTCATGTGGGTGGAAAGCCGGGGCCAGACCCATCTGAACGGCAGTCTGACCGTCAGCCATGCCGGCGCCATGGGCCTGATGCAGGTGATGCCCGGTACCTGGGACTATCTGACCAACCGCTACAATCTGGGCCGCAACCCGCATGATCCCGCCATGAACATCATGGCCGGCACCGCCTATATCCGCGAAATGTATGAGGAGTTCGGATCACCCGGGTTCCTTTATGCCTACAATGCCGGGCCCGGGCGCTATCAGCAGTTCCTGGAGGAAGGCCGGCCGCTGCCGGACGAGACCATCCGCTATGTGGCGATGATCGGCCCGCGGATTACCGGCCGCTTCCCCAATGGCGTCCGCCGAGAGGCGGCCCCGATTTCCGGCGTGACCGCCGTGGTCGCATCGGCGCCCTGGGTCGATGAAACGGCGGTCACTGCCCAGCCTTCCACCGTGGTCGCGAGGGCGCCGGTCGCCTCGCCGGTTGTCACAAGACCGGTTGTGGCGACCGTTACCCCCGTGGTCAGCCGGCCGACCGCAAGCGGCCCGACATCCATCACCGACCTCTACATGACACCGGGCGAGACGTCGGTTCAGACCGTCACGCCGGTAACCTACACGGCCGGCGCCAGGCCACCCGTTGTGGCACAGCCCGCCGCCGCGCCGGCATCCGGCCCCCGGATGGTGTGGACGCGGATGGAACCGACCGGCAGCGTGCCGGTGATACCGGCGAGCCTGCCCGCACGCCGGTCTTACAGCCCCTGGCATTCGCCGGTGTTCATGGACGCCCCGAGCGCGCCCTTCAACCCGCCTTACCCGGCAAGACCGCCGCTGTACCCGACCCACAGCGCCGATGCCATGACCGATCTGGTCGGTCGGGTCGCGGAAGCCGGCTAAGAGCCGCGCACACTACGATCCAAAAAAACAGTGGGGCCACCCGTTGCCGGATGGCCCCACCGCCGATCGAAGCCCAATTGGGGGGAATCAAGCTTCGACGAACAGTTCGTCGGGTTGATCGACGCGCCGTTGTATTGACGCTTTCAGCTTCGTCAAGGCCCGATGCTCCAGTTGGCGCACGCGTTCCTTGCTGACGCCAAGTTCGCGGCCCAGCTGTTCCAGCGTCGCGCCGTCATCCACGAGCCGCCTTTGACGGATGATCTTCTGTTCGCGCGGGCTCAACTCACCGATCGCCTCCGCCAGCCAGCGGGACCGGGAATCGGCATCGCGCATGCCGATAACCACGTCCTCGGGGCTTGGCCGCTGGTCGGGCAGAAAGTCCTGCCAGCTGTCTTCGCTGCTGTCCGCGATCGGCGTGTTCAGCGATTGATCGCTGCCGGACATGCGCATTTCCATCGATTCGACGTCGCGCATCTCGACACGCAGTTCCGTCGCGATGCGCTGGCGGCCTTCATGGCTGAGTGACGCCGACGACGGGTCCTCGATCTTGGCGCGCAGCCGCCGCAGGTTGAAGAACAGCGATTTCTGGGCAGCCGTCGTGCCGGTTCGCACGATCGACCAATTGCGCAGCACGTAATCCTGCATGGCGGAGCGAATCCACCAGGACGCGTAGGTCGAAAACCGGACGTCCCGCTCCGCTTCGAAGCGCGCGGCGGCCTGCATCAATCCGACATTGCCTTCCTGGACCAGGTCGCCCATCGGCAGGCCATAATTTCGATACTTCGTCGCCGTGCTGATGACCAGACGGGTGTAGGATCGCACCAGCTCGTGCAAGGCATCCTGGTCGCCGTGGTCTCGCCATTTTCGCGCCAGTTCGAACTCGCGGCTGCGGGTCAGCAGCGGTTCGCGCATCGACGCCCTGATGTAATCGAGATTTGCCCGTTGGGTCTGCGGATCGTCAATGTACGCCATCGTAATCCTTATCCCGCTGCGAATGGCCTTTCAGGGCGAGGCAAGAGACCGGCCGCCCGACTTAGCTCTCCGACAAATATACGGGATGTGCAGTGACGCGGATCACCGCCGCGGACAGCGTTCAATATCGATTTTGAATCGGCTGGCGGAACGTCGCTAAAGCGACCGAGAAAGGGCGGTCTTGACCGGCTGGGTCAGATTTCGAACAGATCGATGACCCCGCCGCTCGCCGTCAACTGGGCGGCCGCGATGCAGCCGCCACGGGCGGCACCGCCGTCCAGGCTGATCGTATGCTCCGACGCCTGAACGTCGCGCCCGTTTTCCGACAGACCGCGTACCAGGCAGGTGAAATTCTCGTACCCGCCGTTGATCTTGCCGAAATCCGATGCCCCCCACCAAAAACTGTCGCCTTGGGTGGCCAAGGGGCGGTTGATGTCGATGCCGGCGCTGACCAGCAGCATGGGCGCTTCGGCGTCGCGCGCGTTCGGCGTGGTGTAGGCGGCCCGCTTCAGCACCGTGAACAGGGCGCTGTGACCGGGTGCGCGGCGGATCGATTCCCGCAGCCGGTTGGTCCATCTTGTGAGTTGCAGCGCGCCCTCGCGCGCAGCGGCCAGACCCTCTTCCGGTTTTCCGCCGTAGGCTTCAAGGGTCTTGTCGACCCCCTGGCCCAGCATCCAGCGCAGCACTTCCTGCGGGTTGGGGGCGAACTGAAGCTGCAGCAGCTTCTGCCACATCTCCTCCTGGGCGCCGCGCAGAAAGACGATGTCGCTGACCAGCATGCCCGCCTGGCTGAGCATTCGGCGGCGAAAGGACAGGATTTCGTCGATCGTCGCCAAGGGGGCCGGGCCCCGGCCGATCGTATTGCCCAGATAGACCAGGCGATCGCCAAGTTGAAACCTTGGCAGGATAAAGTCGTGCAGCGCCGCCAGCCTGTCGACCTCGCCATGCACCGCGCCGATTGCCCAGACGGTCTTGGGCCACCCCAGATCGGCGAATTTCTTGTTATCGGTCGGCAAAGGTCAAACGGTCTGACGGTGGGTCGCGTTGGTTTGCGCGAGTTTAGACGGAACCTTGACCATGAACACCCCCAATGACGAACGACCGGACCGGCGCCAATCACGCTCGACTGCCCCGAAACCGGGCGACACCTAGGTTTTGGCAGTCACGGAAAACCGCGCTAGCCTAGATGAAACACCGTTGGACGCCGGCAAGCGGCGCAACCATCGAGGGAGGATCGAACGCGATGACAGGCTGGATCGACCCCTACAAAGTCGAGATCATCGACAAGGTTGCCGACAAGATCGCCCAAAAGCTTGGCAAGAAGGCGGCAGCGACGGCCGATCGCTTTGCCCGCGAGTTCTATCGGCATGTTCCGGTCGACGATCTCTACAATCGCGAGATTGACGATCTCTATGGCGCCGCCCTTGGGCTGTGGCATTTCGGCAAGAAACGCGTGGCGGGCGAAGCCAAGGTTCGCGTCTTCAATCCGACCTACGAGGCCAATGGCTGGCACACCGGCCATACGGTGATCGAGATCGTCAACGACGACATGCCGTTCCTGGTCGACTCGGTCACCAGCGCGCTGAACACGCTGGGATATTCGGTGCACCTGGTCATTCATCCGGTGGTTCGGGTCAATCGCGACCCGTCGGGCACCGTCACGAATGTCAGTTCCATCGACCATGAGAAGGGCGACGGGCAGACCGAGAGCTTCATGCATATCGAGGTCGACGAGGAGACCCACCCGGACCGGCTGGCCGAGATCGACAGAACCCTCTGCGCCACGCTGGCGGACGTACGGGCCGCCGTCGATGACTGGCGGCCGATGCGGGAATCGCTGAGCCAGTTCATCGCGGATCTTTCCGCCAGCCCCCCGCCGGTGGAAGACGAGAATGTCGAAGAGGTCATCGAGTTCCTGAAATGGCTGGAGGACGATCATTTCACCTTCCTGGGCGCCAGAACCTATCGCCTTGAGGAAACCGACCAAGGGCTTGGCATCCATGTCGAGCCGCAAAGCGGCCTCGGCATTCTGCGCGACCCGAAGGTCAAGATATTCGAGGGCCTGCGCCATGACATGACGGTGCTGCCCGACGAAATCGTGACCTACATGCGCGAACATCACCTGCTGATGGTCAACAAGGCCAGCATGAAGTCGACCGTCCATCGATCGGTTCAGATGGACGTTATCGTGCTGCGCCTGTTCGACGAGAGCGGTCGGGTGGCCGGTGAGCGCGTCTTCGCCGGTCTGTTCACGTCCGTCGCCTATAATCGCAGCGCGCGCGATATCCCCTACCTGCGGCAGAAGGTGGCGCGCTGCCTGCAATTGGCGCGGATCAACCCCAGCGGCCATGACGGCAAGGCGCTGACCAACATTCTCGACACCTATCCCCGCGACGAACTGTTTCAGATCAGCGATGAGGAGCTGCTGAAGATCGCGCTGGGCATCCTGGCCCTGCAGGAACGTCAGCGCACGGCCCTGTTCGTCCGCAAGGATCCGTTCAACCGGTTTATGTCCTGCCTGGTCTATGTGCCCCGCGACCACTACGACACGGATTTGCGGCGCCGCATCCAGGCGATCCTGGAGAAATCGTTCAGCGGCACCACGCTGGCCTTCTTCACCCAGCTATCCGAAGGGGTTCACGCGCGCGTTCAGTTCCTGATCAAGACCAACCCCAGAGAACTGCCCGATTACGACGCGGGCGAGATCGAACGCGCACTGGTCGACGCGGCGCGCAGATGGTCGGACCATCTTCAAGACGCGCTGATCGATGCCAAGGGCGAGGAGACGGGGCTGGTCCTCACACGCCGCTACCGCGAGGCGTTCCCGGTCGCCTATCAGGAAAACACGATTCCCCAGGCATCGATCTTCGACATCGACCGGATCGAGACCGTCGTCGACAACGACGCTCTGTGCCTGAACCTCTACCGGCCGATCGAGGCCGCCGACCATCAGGTGCGCCTGAAGCTCTATCACAAGGGCCAACCCATTCCGCTGTCGGATGTCCTGCCGATCCTGGAGAATATGGGTCTGAAGGTGATCGCCGAGAATCCCTACAAGGTCGTGCTGCATGACTTGGGGGACTCGGTCTGGATCCATGATTTCATCATGGAAACGGCGGATGCGACATCCATCGACATCGCCCCGATCAAGACGTCGTTTCAGGACGCGTTGCTGCGTGTCTGGAGGGGCGACCTGGAGGATGACGGGTTCAACCGCCTGGTCATCGGTGCCGAACTGACCGGCCGGCAGGTGATGCTTCTGCGCGCCTATGGCAAGTATCTCCGACAAGCGCAGATCCAGTTCAGCCAGTCGGCCCTTGAAGACACGCTGGCCGCGCATCCGGACGCGACGCGATTGATCGTGGAACTCTTCGAGACCGAGTTCGATCCTGGTGAGAGCGACCGCACGGCCAAGGCCGAACAGATCGTCGACCGGTTCAACCGCATGCTGGATGACGTCTCGAACCTGGACGAAGACCGCATCTTGCGGCGCTTCGTCAATCTGGTGCAGGCGACGCTGAGAACCAATTTCTACCAGCCCGCCGAGGACGGCGGCATCAAACCCTATATCTCGTTCAAGCTGGACAGCCAGCAGATCGAGGGCCTGCCGCTGCCCCGGCCGATGGTCGAGGTCTTCGTCTACTCCGCGCGCATGGAAGGGGTCCATCTGCGCGGCGGCAAGGTTGCGAGGGGTGGCATCCGCTGGTCCGACCGGCGCGAGGATTTCAGAACCGAGATTCTGGGGCTAATGAAGGCCCAGATGGTGAAAAACGCCGTCATCGTGCCGGTGGGGTCGAAGGGCGGGTTCGTGGTCAAGCGCCCGCCACCGCCCGCCGCCGGTCGGGAAGCCCTGCAGGCGGAGGGGATCGAGGCCTACAAGACCCTAATGCGGGGGCTCTTGGACATCACCGACAATCTCGACGGCGACGCCATCATCCATCCGGCATCCGTGATCCGCCGCGATGACGACGACCCGTATCTGGTGGTCGCCGCGGACAAGGGCACGGCCACCTTCTCAGACATCGCCAACGGGATCTCAGGAGATTACGGCTTCTGGCTGGACGACGCCTTCGCTTCAGGCGGGTCTGAGGGTTACGACCACAAGAAGATGGGCATCACGGCCCGGGGTGCGTGGGAATCGGTTAAGCGCCACTTCCGCGAGTTGGGGCTGAACACCCAGGCCCATCCGTTCACGGTCATCGGCGTCGGCGACATGTCCGGCGACGTTTTCGGCAACGGCATGCTGCTGTCCAACCAGATCCGGCTGCGCGCGGCCTTCAACCATCTGCACATCTTCGTCGACCCGAACCCGGACCCGGCCAAGAGCTTTGCTGAGCGCAAGCGGCTGTTCGAACTGGGGCGCGGATCCTGGGACCAGTATGATGCCAAGCTGATCTCCAAGGGCGGCGGGGTGTTCGACCGCAAGGCCAAGTCCATCGCCCTGACAGCGGAGATGCGCGACGTCTTTGCCATCGATCAGGACCAGATGACGCCCAACGAGTTCCTGCACGCCCTGTTGCAGGCGCCGGTCGATCTGATGTGGTTCGGCGGCATCGGCACCTATGTCAAGGCGACCAGCGAAAGCCATGGCGAAGTCGGCGACAAGGCCAACGACACGTTGCGGATCAACGGCGACCAGTTGCGGGCCCGTGTGATCGGCGAGGGCGCGAACTTGGGCGTGACGCAGCTCGGCCGCATCGAGGCGGCCCATCAGGGCGTCAAGCTGAACACCGACTTCATCGACAACTCCGCCGGCGTCGACTGTTCCGACCACGAGGTGAACATCAAGATCCTGCTGGGCCGTGTGGTCGCGAACGGCGACATGACCGCCAAGCAGCGCAATCAGCTTCTCGAATCGATGACCGACGAGGTCGCCAGCCTGGTTCTGCGCGACAATTACCTGCAGACCCAGGCCCTGACCATGGTCACGGCCGAGGCGCCGGAGCTGTTGGACCAGCATGCGCGGCTGATGCGCGCCTTGGAAAAGCAGGGCCGGCTGAATCGCGAGGTCGAGCTGTTGCCCAGCGACGATGTCCTGACGGAGCGTCTGGGCCGCCGCCAGGGCCTGACCCGGCCGGAACTGGCGGTGTTGCTGTCCTACGCCAAGATCTCGGTCTACGACGACATCATCGAAAGCTCGCTGCCCGACGATGACGGGCTGGTCCAGGATCTGGTGGCCTATTTCCCCGAACCCCTGCGCGAGACCTACCGGCCGGTGATCGAAACCCACCGCTTGCGCCGGGACTTGATCGCCACCTCGATCACCAACTCGATCGTCAACCGAACCGGGCCGACCTTTGTCTCGGAGACCAGCGACGGCACCGGCATGGGCTCGGCCGACATCGCCCGCGCCTATCTGATCGTGCGCGACAGCTTTGACCTGCGCCAGCTATGGCAGCAGATCGAGGCTTTGGACAACAAGGTCGACGCCGAAACCCAGACCCGCATGGTGCTCGCCAGCCGGCGCCTGATCGAACGCGCGACGGCCTGGGTTCTGCGCCATGTCGGCCACGATCTCGTGGTCGGCCGCCAGGTCGAGCATTTCAAGCCTGGCGTCGCCCTGTTGCGCGAGCACCAGGACGCCTTGATCCATGACCGTGCCCGGGCCGTCTTGAAGGAACGGGTCGCGACCTATACCGAACGGGGCGTGCCCAAGGTGCTGGCCAAGACCGTCGCCTCGCTGAATGTCATGGCTGCCGGCCTGGACTTGATCCGCATCGCCGACACCATCGAGGCGCCGGTGAAATCCGTGGCGCCGGCTTACTTCAAGCTGGGCGACCGGCTGGGCCTTTCCTGGCTGCGCGACAGCGCGACGCGCATGCCGCTGGGCAATCATTGGCAGAAACAGGCCACGGCAGCGATCATCGACGATCTCTATGCCCTGCAGGCCGATTTGACGGTGGCCGCGCTGAGCGACGGCCGCAAGTCCGCCAAGGCCGACGGCAAGGTCACCGGCTGGCTGAAAAGACGGCGTGCGCCGATCGACCGCATCGATCAACTGATTGCCGAATTGCGGGCAATGGATCATGTTGATGTATCGATGCTGGCTGTCGCCAACAGGCGCCTGCGCGGTCTGATGGGCGGTTAGGCGTCCCGATCGTGCGGCGGTGGCGAAGACAAGGAGATAAACGATGACGCAAAGTGTACGCATGCTGGTCGCCATCCTGGTCCTGGCGGCCTTCTCCTTAGCACCGGCTTCGGCCCAAAGGCTGAACAGCCCGATCGTGGTCGCATCGACCTACGCCATGGCGCACGCGGCCCAGACGGGCACCACCAATTACGGCGTGACGGCCCAGACGGTCGATCTGACCGGCAACGGCTATGACGACATGTTCGCCATCTATGCGCTGGTCGGGGAATTCGGCCTGCCCACGGGCGAGTATCTGGCCTATTTCGTCGGCGGCCCGGGCGGGTTTCAACCGGTCGCGCGCATCGATCTGCCGGGCCGCGGCTCGGAAATCACCGGGTATCTGGGCAACACGTTGACCGTCGAGACGAACACGGCCAACGGCCCGATGCTCTTGACCTTCGCGGCCACGCCCGCCGGCCTGACACCGGTACCGTAAGACCGGCGCCCGGCACAAAGTCAGTTCAGTGATGACAGGCCAAGCCGCCCGGCCTGCCGGGGTCGGCGGCGTTTTCTCGTGGGCGGTCTATGACTGGGCCAGCTCGTCCTTCAACACCGTCATCGGCACATTTGTTTTCAGTGTCTACTTCATGGAAGGCATCTATGGCGACGTCACCAGGGGCACGGCCGCCTGGGGCTTCGCCATCGGCGTTTCCGGCATCATCGTTGCGGTGCTGGCACCGATCCTGGGGTCGCTGGCCGACCGGCTGGGGCGGCGAAAGCCCTGGCTGGCGGCACTGGTCCTGCTGACCATCCTGCCGACCGCGTTGCTGTGGTTTGCCGAACCGAACACGAGCTACATCACCTACACGCTGATCCTGGTCGTGATCGCAAGCGTCGCGTTTGAGCTTGCCGGCGTGTTCTACAACGCCATGTTGCCGGACGTGGCACCGCCGGGGATGATCGGCCGCGTCTCGGGCTGGTCCTGGGGCATGGGTTATATGGGCGGGCTGGCCAGTCTGGCCGTGGTCCTGTTCCTGCTTGTCGGCCTGCCGGGCGCGCCTGGCCTCTTGGGCCTGCCGACCGAGGGTGCCGCTAATGTGCGGGCCACCGGGCCGATGGTGGCCCTGTGGTTCGGTCTGTTCGCGCTGCCCCTGTTCCTCAGAACGCCCGACAGGCCGGCGCGGACCATGGCGCTCGGCAAAGCCATCCGTGGCGGCCTGCGCGACCTGGTGGCAACGATCCGCAGCCTGCGCCATCGCGGCTCGATCCTGCGCTTTCTGATCGCCAGCGCGCTCTACCGCGACGGGCTGTCGACCCTGTTCGCGGTCGGCGGCCTCTATGCCGCCGGCACCATCGGGATGACGTTGGAAGAAGTCCTGATCTTCGCCATCGGGCTGAACGTCACCGCCGGCATCGGTGCCGCCCTCTTCGGCTTCATCGACGACCGCATCGGCTCGAAGACGACGATTCTGGCGGCGCTCTGCGGCCTGATGGGTTTCGGCACGGCGCTGTTGATCGTTGACAATATGAGCTTCTTCATCGGGCTCGCCCTGTGCCTGGGCCTGTTCGTCGGGCCGGCCCAGGCGGCCAGCCGATCCCTCCTGGCAAGGCTGGCGCCGGAGGAAGAAGTGACGAAGATGTTCGGGCTTTACGCACTCACCGGCAAGTCGATCGCCTTTGTCGGGCCGCTCCTGTTCGCCACGGTCACGGATGTCTTCGACAGCCAGCGTATCGGCATGACGGTCATCCTGGCCCTCTTCATCCTGGGCACCCTGCTTCTGCTGACGGTGAAGGCGCCCTACAGAAGATAGCGCCGGCCTTCTCACCCCGGCCGGCGCCTGCTAAGAAGCAGGCCGCCTTTGAGTCCTGGCCATTTATGTCTGATCCCAACTCGCCGCCAAAAACCCGCCCGTTTCTCGACCGGCTGCTGTTCTTCCTCCTGTGGCTGCGGCGGCCGATGCGCATCGCCAACATCACGCCATCGGGCAAGCACTTGGCCGCGGCGATGGTGCGCGGCGTGCCGATGGACAAGCCGGGCAGCGTCGTCGAACTGGGCGGCGGCACCGGGGTCTTCACCGCCGCGATGATACGTGCCGGTTTGCCGGCCGACGATCTGGTCATCATCGAGCGGGAAAAGACCCTGTTCGATCTGCTGACCAGACGGTTTCCGTCAAGCAGGGTCGTGCTGGGCGATGCCCGCGACGTCCACCAGATCGCCGAAGAGGCCGGCGCGAACCCGGTCAAGGCCGTGGTTTCCGGATTGCCCATCCTGACCATGAACGACGAGATTCAGACCGCCATCATGGGCGGCGCGTTCAAGGCCATGGGCGACGACGGCGTCTTCGTCCAGTTCACTTACGGCCCGAAATCGCCGGTGCGCCAGTCCGTGCTCGATGCGCTGGGGCTGACCGCGGTCAGGGCGGAGAAGGTGCCCCGCAACGTGCCGCCGGCCAGCGTCTACCTCTACACGGTAGCGCCGCCGGCAGCGGAAACCCCGCTGGCTTAGCCTTCGGTCGCCGCCTGCTTGTCGACCTCGCCCTTGGCGACGCCGACCATCGCCGGCCGCAACAGCCTGCCGTGAAGCTGATAACCCGGCGCCATGACCTGCACGACCGTGCCGGCCGGCTTGTCCGTGCCCGGCATTTCGAACATCGCCTGATGAACGTTCGGGTCAAACGGCTCGTCGGCCGGATCGATTTTTTCCAGGCCGTTGCGCTCGAACACGGCGAGCATCTCGCGCTCGGTCGCGGCGACGCCCTCGGCCAGGGCTTTCAGGGCGTCAGCGGCGTCGGCCGTCTGGGCCACCGCCTCCAGCGCGCGGCGAAGATTGTCCGCGACAGTCAGCAGATCCTTGGCAAACTTGGAAATGCCGTACTTCGTCGCCTCGTCACGATCGCGCTCGGCCCGCCGGCGGGTGTTTTCCGCGTCGGCCAAGGTGCGCAGCAGCTGATCGCGCAGCTTCTCGTTTTCCGCCAGCGCGGCACGCAGATCATCCTCGACAGACGGTTCCGCCGCCTCGTCAAGGCCGTCCTGCAGGTCCTCGAACGGCGCTTGAGCGTCCGGCGCCGGATCCACCTCCGGCGTTTCGGTCTTGTTGGTCTTGGGATCGTTCTCGGTCATGCGGCTCGATCGTCGTCCTTGTTCCAAAGCAGGCGGCCGACCAGACGTGCCGTGTAGTCGACCATGGGGATTATTCTCGCATAGTTCAGGCGCGTCGGCCCGATAACGCCAATGGCGCCCAATATCTGTTCTCGGCGATCCTTATAGGGCGCGATAACCAAAGAGCAACCGGCATGGTGAAACATGTCGTTCTCTGCACCGATGAAGATCTGGACACCCTCCGCGCCGCTGGTTGCGTCCAGCATGCGCAGCATGACCTCCTTGGCCTCCAGCGCGTCGAACAGGCCGCGAATGCGCTCCAGATCCTCCAGCCCGGTGATGTTGTTCAGCAACTGGCCCTGGCCACGCACGATCAGCGTGCCGCCGGGCCGGCCGATATTGTCGCCGGAAGGCACGGCGAGGCCGGCCTCGACCACCCGCGCGGTCAGCGCATCCAGCTCTCCGCGATGTTTTTCGATCTCGGCCTGAATATCCTCGCGCAGTTCGACCAGCGTCTTGCCCGCGATCCTGGCGTTCAGGAAGTTCGAGGCCTCCACCAGCGACGACAAGGGCACACCCAGCGGCAGGTCCAGCACGCGGTTTTCGACGACACCGTCGTCCGTCACGGTGATGACCAGCGCCCGACCCGGAGCCAGATCCACAAACTCAATGTGGCGCAGGGGCCGATCAGCCTTGGGCGCCACAACAAGGCCGGCGCAGGCAGACAGGCCGGCCAGCGTCGACGTCGCCTCCTCCAGCATTTCGGGAACCGTGCGGCCCACGGCCGAGCATTGGACCGAAATGGTCTCCCGCTCGTCCTCGGTCAGGTCGCCGACCTGCAACAGGCCCTCGACGAACAGGCGCAGCCCCAACTCGGTGGGCAGCCGGCCGGCCGAGGTGTGCGGCGCGCGCAACAGGCCCATCTCTTCCAAATCGGCCATGACGTTGCGTACGGTCGCGGGGGACAGTTCCATGCCCATGCGGCGCGAAAGGTTTCGGCTGCCGATCGGCTCGCCGCTTTCGACATACGACTCCACGATCAGGCGAAAGATTTCGCGCGATCGTTCGGTCAGCCCCAAAAGGCTTTCTCGTTGGGTCATCTCCGGTGGGGTCAAAGCCATGTCTTCTCCTGGCCCCAGAATTTGGGGATCATCGCCCGACCGATCAACGGCGCGCCAAGTACCGCCGATCCGGCCTGGACCCGATCACCGTGTCAGGATAGCGTGCGCCGCCAAACCGTTGCAAAACCTTAAGAGCCAATTTTGGAGACCGCCATGACGCGCCCATCCGGCCGCGCGCACGATCAGTTGCGCCCGGTTTCGCTTGAAATCGGGGTGAACAAATATGCCGAGGGGTCTTGCCTGACCCGATTCGGCGACACCCATGTGCTGTGCACGGCCTCGGTGGAAGAGCGGGTGCCGCCCTGGCTGCGTGGCGCCGGGCGCGGCTGGGTGACGGCGGAATACGGCATGCTGCCCCGTGCCACCGACCAGCGCACGGACCGCGAGGCGGCACGCGGCAAGCAATCGGGCCGCACCCAGGAAATCCAACGCCTGATCGGCCGTTCGTTGCGCGCGGTCACGGATCTAACCGCGCTGGGCGAGATCCAGATCAAGGTGGATTGCGATGTGGTCCAGGCCGATGGCGGCACCCGCACCGCCGCGATCACCGGCGGCTTTGTCGCGCTGGCCCTCGCCTGCAAGCATCTGCGCGAGATCCGGGCCCTGAAGGACTGGCCGCTGACCGACCATGTCGCCGCCATTTCCTGCGGGCTCTATCAGGGCCACGCGGTGCTCGATCTCGACTATGCGGAGGATTCCTCCGCCCAGGCCGATGCCAATTTCGTGCTGACGGGCGCGGGCGGCATCGTCGAGGTGCAGGGCACGGCCGAGCAGGAGCCGTTCAGCCGCGGCCAGTTCGATGCCCTGATGGGCCTGGCGGAAAAGGGCGTCGCCGAACTGGTCGACGCCCAGAAGGCGGCGCTCGCCTGACGGTCACCTGACGATCAGTCGCGCAGATTGTCGATCAGGCTGGACGTATCCCACCGGTTGCCGCCCTTGGCCTGGATTTCGGCATAGAACTGGTCGACCAGGGCGGTGACCGGCACGCGGGCGCCGTTGCCGCGCGCCTCGTCGATGACGATCGACAGATCCTTGCGCATCCAGTCCACGGCGAAGCCAAAATCGAACTTGCCGTCCAGCATGGTCAGCGCCCGGTTTTCCATCTGCCAGGATTGAGCAGCGCCCTTGGAGATCACGTCGACCACCTTGGCGCCGTCCAGCCCGGCCTTCTGCGCGAAATTCAGCGCCTCGGCCAGGCCCTGCACCAAGCCGGCAATGCAGATCTGGTTGACCATCTTGGTCAACTGGCCGGACCCGACGGGGCCTAGCAGAACGCAGGAACGGGCGAAGCAATCGATCACCGGTTGGGCACGGGCGAAGTCCTGGTCGCCGCCGCCGCACATCACGGTAAGGATGCCGTTTTCCGCGCCCGCCTGGCCGCCGGAAACAGGGGCGTCGATGAAGCCGATACCCTTCTGGCCGCCGATCTCGCCCAGCTCGCGCGCCACGTTCGCGCTGGCGGTCGTGTGATCGACGAAGATGGTCCCCTCGGTCATGCCGGCGAAGGCGCCCGTATCGCCCAAAACGACCGATCGCAGATCATCGTCATTGCCGACGCAGGCGAAGACGATCTCCGCGCCCGCGGCCGCCTCCGCCGGTGTCGGCGCGGCAGCACCGCCATGTTTGGCCACCCAGGCGTCTGCCTTGGCGGCGCTGCGGTTATAGACGGTGACCGAATGACCGGCGGACGCCAGATGACCGGCCATCGGCGCGCCCATAACGCCAAGGCCCAGGAACGCAACCTTCATTGCCTTCTCCAATGATACGCTAGATGCTGGAAACGGGTTTCGGGCACCGAGCTTAGCAGCGGGCTTCCCAATCCGCCACGGCGCGATTACCTATGCCGTCGGCAGATGATGACGACCATGACCAGACGTTTCAGCGGCGACACCTTGCTGATCGCCAGCCACAATCAGGGCAAGATCCGCGAGATCGCGGATCTGCTGCGCGACCGTGTCGCCTCGTTTCCGTCGGCGGCCGACCGCGGCCTGACCGACCCGGAGGAAACCGGCGACACGTTTCGCGCCAATGCCGAGCTGAAGGCGTTGACCGCCACACGGGCGACGGGCTTGCCGGCCCTTGCCGATGACAGCGGACTGGCGGTTTCGGCCTTGGACGGCGCACCCGGCATCTACTCCGCCCGCTGGGCGGAGCGCGACGACGGCGTCCGCGACTTCGACTACGCCATGCGCCGGGTAAATGAGGCGCTGGGCGAGACAACCGACCGAAGCGCGCATTTCGTCTGCGCGTTGAGCCTGGTCTGGCCCGACGGCCATACCGAAACCGTCGAGGGCCGTGCCGACGGCACCCTGGTTTGGCCGCCGCGCGGGGGCAGGGGTTTCGGCTACGACCCGATCTTCGTTCCCGACGGTCACGCGGTCACGTATGGCGAGATGGACCCGGACGAAAAGCATGCCATCAGCCACCGGGCGGACGCGTTCACCAAGCTGCTGGCGCGCTGCTTTTCATGACCGACGGTCGCGGGACGGATACGCCGGGCTTCGGCATCTATGTGCACTGGCCGTTCTGCCAGTCGAAATGCCCCTACTGCGATTTCAACTCGCACGTCCGGTCCGAGGTGGATACCGACCGTTGGAAGCGCGCGCTGCTGGCCGAACTTGACCATTTCGCGGCCGAAACATCGGGTCGGCTGGTCACGTCCATCTTCTTTGGCGGCGGTACGCCGTCCCTGATGCCGCCGCCGCTGGCGGGCGCCGTGATCGACCGGATCGCACAGCGCTGGGCGGTGGACGACGACGTCGAAATCACCCTGGAGGCCAACCCGACATCCGTCGAGGCCGGTGCCTTTGCCGACTTTCGGCTGGCGGGCGTCAACCGGGCCTCGGTCGGCGTTCAGGCATTCAACGACGAAGATCTAAGGTTCCTGGGGCGCCAGCACAGCGTCGCCGAGGCGCGCGGCGCGATCGAGCTTGCGGCGCGGCATTTCCAGCGCTTTTCCTTCGACCTGATCTACGCCCGCCCGGGGCAGACCGTCGCCGCCTGGCGACAAGAGCTGCAAGAGGCGCTGTCTCTGGCCGCCGGACACCTGTCGCTGTACCAGCTGACGATCGAGCCGGGCACGCGTTTCGCCACACAGTTCGCGCGCGGGGATATTGCCCTGCCCGACGAGCCAACGTCGGCCGCGCTGTTCGAAGAAACCCAAGCGATGACGCAGGCGGCGGGACTATCGGCCTATGAGATCTCGAACCACGCACGCCCGGGCGAAGCCTGTCGGCACAACCTGACCTATTGGCGCTATGGCGACTATGTGGGCGTCGGCCCCGGCGCCCACGGGCGGCTGACGCTCAACGGCGCCAAATGGGCGACCCGCACCCATCGCGCGCCGGAAATCTGGCTGGAGCGCGCTGAACGCGATGGCCATGCCGAGCACGACCGAACATTCGTCTCAATCCGCGAGCGGGTCGAAGAGCTGATGATGATGGGCCTTCGGCTGGCCGAGGGCGTTCCGCACGACCGGATCGAACAGGAGACCGGTGGCCCGTGGGACCACTGGCTCGACACCGACCGCGTCGACGCACTAAAGCAGGCGGGGTTCCTGCTCAATGACGACCGGCGACTGGCCGCGTCCGACGCCGGCCGCCAACGCTTGAACGCCGTCCTTGAACACCTGCTGGTCCGCGCGCCGACCCCGCCCAGGGCCAGCAACGTGGCGTTAGCCGCTAAAGCCCAAAACCACCAAAGCTCGATGGCGCCGGATCGATAACCACCGGGCCTTCTTCTGTCACCTCAAGCACGGCAAGGCCCCGTTCCGACTGGCCATTGGCGTCGAACCGGAACGGACCGTCCAGCCCGACAAAGCCGTCCGGATTGGTCAAGCCGAAGCTGTCGAAGCGCGCCGTGCCCGCTGTCGCGCCGCGCGACAGCGATACGGCCAGCGCCACGCCATCGTAGGCAAGCGTGACCAGGCGAGGTGGCGGGCCGCCATAGCGCTCCTCATACTGCGCATCAAAGGCAACCCGCAGGTCCGGCGACGGCGCGGCATACCAGGCGCCGTGCAGCGCGGGTTCGATGTTCACGCCGGCGCCGTCCCACTGGCCGGTGCCGACGATCTGGGTGTCGCGCATGCCATAGAACGGGATCAGCGGCGCGACCTGGCGCAGGCGCAAGCCGACATCGGGCAGCATGATGGCATCGAACGACCCCGCCGAAGCGGCCAGCGATTCGACCTGGGGCGAATAGTCCCGCGCCTCCGCCGGATAGCTGCGGTTGACGGTGACCGACGCGCCATAGCGCGGGGTCACGCTGCTCATCGTAGAGGCGATCAGGTTGCCGTAGGCCGTGTTGGGCGCCAGGACGGCGTAGCGGTTGACACCCCGCTGGGCGCCATAGGCGACGATCCGTTCAACCTGCTGCGAGGGCAGAAAGCCCATGACATACACATTGCCGCCGGCGACCGACGCGTCGGTGGTGAACGCGATCAGATTGACGCCATAGGGTGCCGCGACCTCGGCGGCCGGTCGGACGGAACTGCTGAACAGCGGACCGAGGATAAGCTCCGTACCCTGGCCGATGGCGTTTTGGGCCGCCAGGCGAGCGCCCGTAGCCGTCCCGCCCGTGTCAAAGGGAATAAGCTCGAAGTCCGGGCCGGCCGCGTCGCGCAAGGCCATTTCGGCCGCGTTGAGCATGGCCTGCCCCAACTCACCGGTCGGACCTGTCAGTGGCAGCAGCATGCCGACGCGGACGGCATCCGGGCTGATTTGCCGGCCGAACTGGTCGACCGCGGGTCTTGGCGGCCTTGGCAGCTCCTGCGCGCCGATGGCCGGCGCTTGCGCCACGACACCGACGTTCGGTACGATTGTTCGTGTCGTGCAGGCGGCCGCGAGCATGGCGCCCAGAAAGACCACCATCAGGCGGCCCCACAGAAGGTGGCGCCAACTGGCCGTCCGCTCGGTTCGCGCGGCCCTGGACCGTTGAACCGGTCGGCCAAAGACTGCACATGCAGATACCGCCATCGAAAACCCCTCCATGACCCGCCGCCGCGACAAACCGACCCCTAGCTCATCCGCACAGGATGGCCAAAGCATGACAGCCACGCGAGATCATGGACGGGACACAAGTCTCGCGAGCGATCAGGCGCGGCCCGTTGGTCTTTATCTTGTCGCCACCCCTATTGGCAACCTCGGCGATATCGGGTTGCGCGCGCTCGATGTGCTGCGATCCGTCGACGCCATCGCCTGCGAGGACAAGCGGGTCACGGCCAAGCTGCTGTCGGCCCACGGCATCCGTACGCCGCTTGTCGCCTATCATGACCACAATGCCGTACGCGTGCGGCCGGCGCTGCTGGCGCGCCTGGAGCAAGGAGAGGCGATTGCGCTGGTTTCCGATGCCGGCACGCCGCTGATCTCCGATCCCGGCTACAAGCTGGTCCGGGCGGCCCGCGACGCGGAGCTGCCCGTCACGGCCGTGCCCGGCGCCAGCGCGGTTCTGGCGGCGTTGAGCCTCAGCGGGCTGCCGTCCGACCGGTTCTTTTTCGGCGGCTTCGTGCCCAGCAAGGCCGGCCAGCGAGCGACCTTCTATCAAGAGCTGTCGGCCGTGCCATCCACCCTGGTCCTGTTCGAAACCCCCGCCCGGCTGGCGGCCAGCCTTGACGCGGCCGCAGCGCGCCTGGGGCCACGGCAAGCCTCTATCGCGCGCGAACTGACCAAACGGTTCGAGGAGGTTAGAGCCGGCACGTTGGCGGAGTTGGCCGCGCACTATCGTGCAGAAGGCCCGCCGCGCGGCGAGATCGTGCTGGTCATCGGTCCGCCCGTGCCGGACGCCGCGCCGGCCGACCATGACGTCGATGACCGCCTGCGCGCGGCCCTCGCCACCCAATCGCTGCGCGACGCCGTCGACACTGTCACGGCCGAAACCGGCCTGCCGCGCCGCACCATCTATCAACGCGCCATCGCCTTGAGCAAAGCGCCCGGCTAGTGCCACGGCAAGGCAGACGGCAGGCCGAGCGTCGCGGCCGTCGCGCCGAGACGCTGGTCGCCTGGCTGCTGCGCGCGAAGCGCTATCGCATCCTTCAGCGCCGTCTGCGAACACCTGTCGGCGAGATCGACATCCTGGCCCGACACCGGGGCGTTCTGGTGATCATCGAGGTCAAGCACCGCAAGGGCCAGGACGCGGCGCTGGACGCCGTGACGAGGCGACAGCGCGAGCGTTTGGAACGGGCTGCGACGTATGCGATCAGCCGTTATGGCGATGCAATCGCAGATCGTGGCTTGCGCTTTGACGTTGTGGTGGTGCAGCCTTGGCGCTGGCCCCGGCACATAAGGGATGCTTGGCGGCCAGGAACAGGTTAGGCGGCCGGAAGGTCGGGGCGCGTGCCAACCCCCAAGAGGCACCGCCAACCGAGGCAAGGAATGGAAAACAGCCAAACCATCAGCGATGGTCCGAGGGCGCTGCTGGCGCGTGCCGGGCAACAGCCCGATCACGAGCTCGACCTGGCCGAACTCGCGCTGGCGTTTGCCGCCTTGGACCGGCCGAGGGTCGGCCTGGATTGGTATCGCGATCACCTCACCTTGCTGTGCGACGAAGTAACGAAGGTCGCGGCCGACCGTGACGACGGTTCGGTCGATGACGCGGCATCGGCCCTGTCCGGTGTCATCGCCATGCGCTACGGCTATCAGGGCGACCTCTTGTCGTTCGACGATCTGCAGAACGCCAACCTGATGCGGGTGATCGATCGCCGTAAGGGCCTGCCGGTCAGCCTGGCGATCCTCTACCTGCATGCCGGTCGGTCCCAGGGCTGGACCCTGTCGGGCCTCAACTTCCCCGGCCATTTCCTGATCCGCCTCGACCGCGCCGGTGAGCGGGCCATTCTCGACCCGTTCAACGGCGGCATCATTCGAACGCCGACCGACCTGCGCGAGCTGTTGAAGTCCGTCGCGGGCATCGAGGCGGAGTTGGAGCCGGCGCATTACGCGCCCGTCAGCGACCGGGACGTGCTGATCCGCCTGCAAAGCAACATCAAGATCCGACACGTGAAGGCGGAGCGTTATGGTGCGGCGCTACAGATTTTGGAAGACCTACTGCTGCTGGCGCCGGACGAACCCTCCTTGTGGCACGAGGCTGGGCTCCTAAATGCACAGACTGGCAATCTCACTGCCGCCATCAAGGCCTTGGAGCACGTGCTGACCCTGGGTCTGTCCAGCCAGGACGCCCATCGGACCGCAACCCTGCTGCAACGGCTCAAGGCCGACCAAACCTGACCTGTCCCGACCGTTTTTCCGTGGATTCCCCCAATGAAGCTTGACGTCGCCATCCAGATGGATCCGATCGAGACCGTCGACATCGATGCCGACTCCACCTTTGCCATGGCGTTGGAGGCGCAAGAGCGCGGCCACCGCCTGTGGCATTACCTGCCGGAGCATCTGGCGTTCCTGAACGGCGCCGTCGTGGCCAGGGCGCGTCCGCTGCGCGTCCAGCCGGTGCGGGCCGATCACTTCGCGCTGGGCGACTGGCAACAGGTCGATCTTGCCGCGATCAACGTGGTGCTGATGCGCCAGGACCCGCCGTTCGATATGGGCTACATCACCTCGACCCACCTGCTGGAGCTGCTGCCGCGCTCGACCTTGGTGGTGAACGATGCGGCCGAGGTGCGCAACGCGCCGGAAAAGCTGTTCATCACCCAATTCGCGGATTTCATCCCGCCGACCCTAATCACGTCGGACATGACGGCGATCCGGGCCTTCCGGGACGAGCATCGGGACATCATCGTGAAGCCGCTCTACGGCAATGGCGGCGCCGGCGTCTTCCATCTGAAGCCCGATGACGAAAATCTCGGCGCGCTGATCGAGATGTTCGCCGAGCAATCGCGCGAGCCGCTGATGATCCAGCGCTACCTGCCGGAGATCCGCCAGGGCGACAAGCGCATCATCCTGATCGACGGTGAGCCGCTGGGCGCCGTCAGCCGGCTGCCGCAGGCGGGCGAGGCGCGCGCCAACTTCCACGCCGGCGGCCGGGCGGAGGCAACGACGCTGACCGACCGCGAGCGCGAGATTTGCACCGCCTTGAAGCCGATCTTGCGCGAAAAAGGCCTGATCTTCGTCGGCATCGACGTCATCGGCGACTATCTGACCGAGATTAACGTCACCTCGCCGACCGGCATTCATGAGATCAACCGGCTCAGCGGCACCTATCTGCAGGGCGACCTTTGGGATGCCATCGAGGCGCGCGTGAAGGCGCTTTGAGCGCGGGCGTACGTACTCACGACTGATACCGCGCGTACAGTTGACGTTGAACGTTAAGATAGCCTTCGGCCGTCACCAAAAGGTCGCCGTTGAGAAGGGTGTGCGCGGCCGGCAACCGATGAAACGGTATGCCCGGAAAGGCATGGTGTTCGGCATGGTACGGCATGTTCCACGCCAGGAAGCGCACCACCCGATTGGTGAAGGTCGTACGCGTGTTGCGAAACATGTCGGCGACAAAGGCACAGCCGCCATGTTCGGCCATCAGATAGGCGCGCAAGAAGGGCTGGCCGAGCAGGGCCGGCACGACCCAGAGCTTCAGCGCCAACCAACTGCCCGTCGCCACGCACAGAATCGCAACCGCAAGATAACCTGCGAGGTAGAGACGGGCCTGAAGCGTCACTGCCCGGCGCCAACGGGGCGGCACGAAGCCGTCTTCGACCCTGCCGCCTGCCTGGCGAAGGATCAGCCGGATCTGGGCGCGCCAATAGGGCAGGCCGCTGAGGTGCCGCCAATGCCGATACGGGCCATCGATCGGCCGCACCTGCAGTTCCGGGTCCCGCTCCGGGTCTTGTGTGTGGCGGTGATGGGCCAGGTGGTAGAACCGGAACCAGGTCGATGGCAGCAGTAAGAGCCACCCCGCGATCACCGCGACCCCCTGGTTCAGCCAGCGACTAGCGAACGCGGTTCGATGTACCGCCTCGTGCAAGGGGGCAAACAGAAAGATCAGCACCACGCCCTGGGCCACCATCGCGGGCAAGACCAGCCACCAAACCGGGGCCAGCAGAACCGCCGCTGACGTGATGCCCAGCAAAGCGAGGTGGCCGGCCAGATGCAACAGTCCGGCGCGATCGCTTGGCACCGACAGGGTTTTGAGCCTGCGCCGAAGCGCCAGCATCGTTTCGGGATTCTCGGTTGGCTCGGCCATCGTGTGAAACATGGCGTCGTCGGCGCCGTCTGTCAGCTACTTGGCGGTTCCATAGCCGATGCCGCGTCGCGCAACAGGTCCGAAAGCTCGCCGACGGCGCGTTCGCCCACCTTGCCAGCCAACTCGGCCTCAATCTCGCCTTTGACCCGGTCCGCCGTTCTCAGAAAGGCCAAGCCGCGCTCGGTATAGACGACCCGCTTGGCCCTACCATCTTCGGCATCAGCCTCCCGCGCCAGATAGCCGGCCGCCTCCAAATCATCGACGATCTGCCCGACGGCCTGCTTGGTCATGCCCAGCCTGGCCGCGATATCGACCATGCGCGTGCCGTGAAAGCGGTCGACCGAGCCGAGCAGGTTCGCGCGCGACAGGGTGAAATCCGGATAGCCCGCCGCTTGCATGGCGGCGACGAACCGGTCGCGCCAAAGCTGGCCGGCCCTGACCAGCAGCCAGCCTATGTGATCGGGCGGGGTCGGTATCGTCATCAGTCGAAGCTGCCAACCTGATCGGCGTTGGTAAACCCCCTTGACCATCTTCGGCGACAACCATATAGTCAAGCTACCTTACTAAATATGCAGACAGACAATGACCACCCCTGAGGAAACCCAACCGGTGAGCGTCGACCAACTCGACGTGCTGATTTCCGGCAACCGCCTGATCTTCGCGCTGGGCGAGGCCGAGGCGCGCATGGACTATCACGCCGACGGCACGCTTCACGTGGCGCTGCCAGGGGGCAAAGAGCGGCATGGCACCTGGACCTTGGGTCCGGGCGACGCCTACACCGCGATCTGGAGCGACGCGGACGGTCCGAGCCACACCTGCTTTCGCCGCGACGCCGGCGGGCTGATCGCCAAGGACGCCGGCACCGGCGAACCGAGGGGGCGCATTCTCGCCATCCATCCCGGCCAGGCCGGAAGCTGACGGGCCGCACACCATGATCGCCGTTCAGCACTGGCCCCTTTGGCTGTCGCTCGGCGCGCTCGGCATCCTGGCGGCGGCCGGCGTAATCGCCTTGGTCCTCCATCTGTGGCGCCGACGTCCGGCACCTCGGCAAGGGGTTTCCGACACCGGCTAGCTGGCCTGCCCGTTCCCCTATTGCTTTTTGCGGGTGCGGATTTATACCCGTTGGCGATGCATGTCCCGACCCGCCCGCCACCGTCATGATTGCCCGCGTCAATACGGTGGCGTTTCAAGGCATCGACGTGCTGCCGATCGACGTTCAGGTGCAGATTTCCGGCGGGCTGCCGTCCTTCACGCTGGTCGGCCTGCCTGACAAGGCGGTCGGGGAAAGCCGCGAACGGGTGCGCGCCGCCCTACACGCGCTGGGGCTGGCCCTGCCGCCCAAGCGCATTACAGTCAATCTGGCACCGGCGGACGTGGTCAAGGAAGGCAGCCATTACGACCTGCCGATCGCGCTGGCGCTGTTAAGCGCGCTGGATGTCTTGCCGCGGGACATGATCGCCGGCTATTCGGTGCTGGGCGAGCTGGCCCTGGACGGCGCCTTGAGCCGCGTCGCCGGCGTGCTGCCGGCAGCGATGAACGCGGCCGAGCGCGGCCTGGGCCTGATCTGCCCGTCGGCCTGCGGACCGGAGGCCGCCTGGGCCGCCGACCAGCACGGCAGGATCGAGGTGCTGGCCCCGGGCACCCTCTTGGCCCTGATCAACCACGCCAAGGGCAGCCAGTTGTTGAGCCCGCCCGAACCGCTGGTTGAGGAAGAAGCCGCCGGACACCTGGACCTGTTCGACATCAAGGGCCAGGAGAGCGCCAAGCGCGCCCTGGAGGTCGCGGCCGCCGGCGGCCATAACCTGCTGATGATCGGCCCGCCCGGGTCCGGCAAGTCGATGCTGGCCGCGCGCCTGCCCGGCCTGTTGCCGCCGCTCACGCCCGTCGAGGCCCTCGAAGTATCAATGATCCACTCGATCGCCGGATTGCTGGAGGGCGGGCGCCTGCTGCGCCAGCGGCCGTTTCGCGATCCGCACCATTCCGCCTCGCTGCCGGCCCTGATCGGCGGCGGTCAGCGGGCGAAGCCGGGCGAGGTGTCGCTGGCCCATCGCGGCGTGCTGTTCCTGGACGAGCTGCCTGAATTCAGCCGGCAAACGCTGGAGGCCCTGCGCCAGCCCTTGGAAACCGGCAAGGCCGTGGTCGCGCGCGCCAATCTGCACGCCACCTACCCCGCGCGGTTCCAGCTCGTCGCCGCGATGAACCCGTGCCGGTGCGGCTATCTGGACGATCCGGACCTGACCTGTGGCCGGGCGCCGCGCTGTGCCCTGGACTATCAGTCCAAGATTTCCGGCCCACTGTTCGACCGCATCGATCTGCATGTCGACGTGCCCGCCGTCAGCCCAACGGACCTGTCCCTGCCGCCGCCCAAGGAAACCAGCGCCGACGTCGCGGCACGGGTCGCGGCCGCCCGCGCCATCCAGGCCGACCGCGCCGCCGGGTCATCGGACCCGGACATGCCGACGACCAATGCCGAACTGGACGGCACTCTCTTGGAAAGCATCGCCGCCCCCGACAATCCCGGACGCACCCTGCTGACCGAGGCGGCCGGGCGTATGAAGCTGTCCGCCCGCGGCTATCACCGCGTTCTGCGCGTCGCGCGCACGCTGGCGGACCTGGAGGGCGCGGAAGGCGTCCGCCGGACCCACATCGCCGAGGCGCTGAGCTATCGCAGGCTGGCGCCGGGGCGGTGACCAAAACGAACTTGTGGCAATCTCGCGACAAGACCGTGCCGACATGATGCGTTTGACGCCGTTTTTGACGCTCAATTAACGCCGTTTTTGACACCTTCCCGTATCGATGTTCGGCTCGGGGGCATCTATGTTTGGGAAGCTGAGATACGCCAGCGGGGTCAATAAATGCATGGCGGAAATCGGGTTGAATCCGGTGGCGATTCATCCCGAATACCGCAAGAGCGTTCAGGACCTCGCTTACAAGAACCGAAACACGCCGGAGGAATGCGCCGCGGCGATCGTCTACAATCTGGCGATCACCCACCGGCCCGACGGCTACCAGCTCGTTCTGACCGACTGGCAGGATCGCGGGCTGGTGCGGCAGCGCGTGCTGCGTTCGGTGGCTCAAGGGGCTTAAGGCCCCCTGGCCGTCTGATCTGTTTGACCGCCAATCTGCTTACCTGCCTGATCGCTCGATTGTGATCGGACGGCGGCGCACGGGCCCGGCATAAGAGAACCTCCATCACCGTCTTGCCACGGTTCCGTGTCGTCATGGTCGTCACCGGGCCGTTCCGGCCCTGACGCCTTCAGGAGGTCGATCCCATGCCGCGCAGGTTACCCACCATTGCCGCCGCCACCGTTGCGCTGACCCTCGCCACTTTGCCCAGCACCGCCCAGGAGGTCCCAGGCTATCCGTTCGACGGCATGGTGCAGATCCAGACCGATTACGATTTCGACACGCTGTGGGACCGGACGGTCCAGGCGATCGAGGATCATGACATGCTGGTCTTGCTGCGCGCGTCGGCCAGCCGGGGTGCCGCCGGGCGCGGCATCGAGATCCCGGCCAACGGTGTCATTGACACCTTCCGCAACGACTTCGCGGTCCGCATTCTGGCCGAAAGCGTGCCCGCCGGGTTCGAACAGCCGATCCGGTTCTATCTGACCGCCAACGATGCAGGCACCACCGACCTGACCTACCGGCTGCCGTCGGCGCTTTACGCGCCTTACGGCAACCCGGAGGTCGACGCGGCGGCGGCCGAACTGGACGCAATCTTCCGGTCGATCGCCGCCCAGGCGACCGGCGGCGGCTAGCTTCATCGGCCGGTCGCCCTGTTGACAAGGCAATCCCCGCCGCCTACATCAGCGCCGCTATGAGAAAGCTGATCGCATTCCTGCGCACGACGACCACGACGACCTGCATCGGCGGGCCGTTGTGCGGTGCCGTGCGCTAAACTTCGCGACAGCGTACGACCCCAAGGCCCCGCCGGCGACGGACGGGGCCTTTCTTGTGCCTGGAACTCCCCGCTCGCCGCCGCAAGGCCTGAACTGAAGAGCGATGGAGACACCCATGGACAACCACGACCACCGATCAATCGCCAACCGCATGGACCTTTTCCACCAGCAGGAGGAGGGGCCAGGCATGGCGTTTTGGCACCCGCGCGGCTTTGCGCTTTACCGCATCGTCGAGGACTATATGCGCCGCCGCATGCGCAAGCTCGGCTTTCATGAGGTGCGTACGCCCCAGCTGCTGGCCCGGTCCCTGTGGGAGAAAAGCGGCCATTGGGAAAAGTTCGGCGACAACATGTTCACCGTCGAGGACGGCGACCGCTCGGCCGCCCTGAAACCGATGAGCTGCCCCGGCCATGTGCAGATCTTCAACAAGAGACGGCGATCCTTCCGCGACCTGCCGATGCGCCTGTGCGAATTCGGCGCCTGCCACCGCAACGAGCCGTCGGGCGCCTTGCAAGGCCTGATGCGCGGCCGGTCCTTCGTGCAGGACGACGCCCACATCTTCTGCGCCGAAGACCAGGTCGAACCCGAGATCGCCCGCTTCTGCCGTCAGCTTTTCGAGGTCTACGCCGATTTTGGCTTCGACGATGTGCGCGTGGCCTTCTCGACCCGGCCCGCCGTGCGCGCGGGGTCCGATGCCGCCTGGGATCATGCCGAGGCGCTGCTTGCTGGGGCGGCCGAAGCGGCGGAGCTGGACCCTCAACTCGACCCGGGCGAGGGCGCCTTTTACGGACCAAAGCTGGACTTCTTCCTGCGCGACAGTCGCGGCCGCGAATGGCAATGCGGAACCGTGCAACTCGACCTGGTCCTGCCGGAGCGCTTGGACGCGGCTTATGTCGATGCCTCAAACCGGCATGTGCGCCCGGTCATGATCCACCACGCCGTGCTCGGCAGCCTGGAACGCTTCGTCGGCATCCTGCTGGAGCATTATGACGGCAACCTGCCGCTATGGCTGGCGCCGGAGCAGGTCGTCGTCGCATCGATCGGCGAGGCGCAGAATGACTATGCCCAAGGCGTGGCCGATGAACTCGAAGACGCGGACGTCCGCGCGATCGCCGACACCAGGCCGGAGCGCTTGTCGAGAAAGATCGTCGACGCACGCGAAGCCGGCATCCCGATCTTGATGGCCGTTGGCAACCGCGAGCAGGCCGACAACAGCGTCTCGATGCGCTGGCGCGACGGCAGCCAGCAGGTCTGCTCCGTGACGGACGCCCTTTCGCGGCTGCGGCGCGACGCAAGCCGTTAGATATCTCCGCCATGGTCGAGAAAGGCGCGCTATTGTCGTTCCTCTCGCGACCCCTGGACATCGAGGCAATGCGGACGTGAAGCAGATTTCAGCGGTAGGCGACTGGTTCGCGGCGCTCGACCCTGGCGGCGTCTGGGCGGCGAGAGGCGCGCATATTCTGCTCGCCATTGTGCTCGCGGCCTACGCCGCGACGTGGGTCGGCGAACTGTTGGGCGCGCCCGACAGCGCGATGATCTCGATCATCGCCCCCTTTGTCGCCGCACACACGCTGGTGTTCACGCCCGCCGAGCGCCGGAGCACGGAGATCTTGTCCATTCTCCGGCTCACCACCGTTGCTTTCGCAGTCTTCTGCGTCGCCTATCTGGTTGGCTGGGGCGATCTGGGATTGGGCAACGCGCCCGTCAGAATCACCTGGGTGTTTGCCATCGCGCTTGGCTTCTTTCTCCGCGGCTACGGGCCGACCGGGTTTCGCCTGGGCATGATGCTGTGCCTGATGTTCATGATCGTGGCCATCTTCAACCCCCATCGCGCCGACGCGGCCTGGTGGGTCTTGGCCGCAATCATTGGCGGGGCATCCTCTTCTCTTATCATCCTGGTCGCCTGGCGCCCGTCGCCGACGCGCGCCTTCTTTCGCCAGCTAAACCGGTTCCTGGCCGCCTTCGTGACGCGGCTGGATGTCGCGAACCATCCGAATGAACCCACGCCAGCCCATGGGTCCGTGCATGCGGCCTGGAGACGTCTGGCGCATACCAGCGAGATGGCGGCAAGCGCCGACCCCAAGGACCGTGATAGGCTGGACGAGATCGTCGCGGCGGGGCTGCGCATGGTGCTGTCGCTGGAGGTCGTGGCCGACGATCCGGCCCACGTGTTCCAAAACCAGCCGCCCGATTCTCCCATCATGCGCGCGCTGGCCGATACGATCGGCATCCTGTCGTCGGGTGGAGATGATCCGCAGGCGATTGCGGCCTGCGTGGAACGGCTGCGCGCCACCCGCGACGCCATCGTCGCGCAGCAGGACCGACCCGGTCGGGAGCGATATCACGAGGCGCGCATGGTCATCGGCTTGCTGCGCACGGTGATGAATTTCGACGATCTGATCGCCGCGCGAACCCAGGAAGCCGAGGCCGTCGCGTCGGCCAGTCCCTGGGCGTCGCCGTTGGGCCTGGTGGCCACGCCAAAGGGCCGCAAGCTTGGCCTGCGCTTTGCCCTTCAGGCATTCGTCGCCGCCGGGATCACCACGGCAATCGGCCTGACCCTGGACCTGCAAAACGACTATTGGGCAACCGTAACGGTTATCATCGTGATCGGCGCCAATGTCGGCGCGACCGTCCGCCGGACGGCGCAGCGAACCTTCGGCACGGCGGCCGGTGTCGGTGTGGCCATTGCCGTACTCTGGCTTGTCGGCAACGACAGGACGGTTCTGGTCGTCCTCCTGGCCGTGGCGTTTTTCCCGATCATGATGGTCGTCGAACGGTATTACATCGTTGCCGCCGGGTTGATCGGGTTCACGGTGGTGGTCGGTCTGCACATCGTTGAGGCCCTGACCGTCATCCAACTGCTGTCGCGGATCTACGAGACGGTGATCGGCGCGATCATTGCCTTGGCCGCCGCCTGGCTGTTGGTCCCCATTCGGTCGGCCGACCGGGTGCGCGAGATCCTGGGCGGGTTTCGCGATCAATGCCGATTGGCCCTTCGCGAAGCGCTGGCCGGCAAGTCGGTGCGACCGGCGGCCACCAAGCTGCAAAAGGACGCTCGCGATCTGAGTGCCGAGCTTGCCAACATCCAATCCGAACGGCTGCTTGCGCGCGGTATCGGCGCCGACACGCGGCAGCTTCAGGCCTATGTGGAGAGCTTGGCGGTCTACATCTCGCTGCTGGCGACGATCTTGAAGAACCTTGCAACCGAGGACCTGCCTGAGGCCAACCGGATGTTGTTGAACGAGCTGTCTGCGGATCTCGATGCCTCCTTTGGGACCGCGTTGGACCAGCATGTCGCACCAGTGGACGTGAAGGACCTGACCGAGCGATGGTTCGAGGCGACCACGCTGGACGGCAGCATCCATCCGCGCGACGCCATGTGGCTGATCGAGGTGCTGGTCTACGGACGCAAATGCCTGGAGGTGATCGGAGACGTGCGATCGCTGCTGGCCGACCACGTCACCGAGCGGACGAGACGGCGCGCATGACCGAGTGGTATCGCACCTTCTTCAGCGGCCCGTTCGCCGATCTGTGGCGCCAAGCAACGTCAGATGAGGACAGTGAACGCGAGGCCGCGTTCCTGATCGCATGGCTCGGCCTGGAGCGGGGCGCCCACGTGCTGGATGTCCCCTGCGGCCATGGGCGCCACGCGGTGCGCCTGGCCCAGGCCGGCTATCGCATCACCGGCATCGATCTCTCCGACGCGCTGTTGGGAACGGCGAGGGCGGCGGTTGGCGACTTGGCCGTCGCCTTGCGAAAGGGCGACATGCGGCAGATTCCCGCCGACGATCCCTTCGATGGCGCCTACTGCCTCGGCAACTCGCTGGCGATGTTGGACCGCACTGAGTTGGCGACGTTCTTCAATCGCCTGGCTGTCGCCTTGCGGTCCGGCGCGCGCCTGATCCTCGATTCGGCGCTGAGTGCCGAGAGCCTGCTGCCAGGCTTTGAAGAGCGGATTTGGATGCCCGTCGGCGATGCCTTGATGCTGGTCGACCAAGCCTATGACCCCGCCGAGGGACGATTGGACGCCACCTACACAGTGGTGCGGGAGGGGCGGCAGGAGAGCCGGACGGCCACTCACTGGATCGTCAGTGTTTCGGAACTTCGCGCCCTGCTGGACCAGGCCGGCTTCGACACGGTCGCGGTGCTGGGCGATTTCGATGCCAGCCCGTTCGCGCTCGGCGACGAGCAGGTGGTACTGGTCGCCGAGCGCCGAAGCTAACCCCGTCGGCCGGCCGAATAGGCGGCAAACTCCTTAGTCCAGCGCCGGAAAGCCTGGCTGTCGCGCGCCATGGCCTCGATCGCGTCGATCAGGCCGTGGGATTCCACCGTGTCCGGCGGCAGGTTGCGGCTGACCATGAACTGCTTCCACGTAAGGTAAGGCGCCACGGCGCTGTCCTTATGCTCGGCAAAGGCCGGCGGCACTTTTTTCAAGCTGTCCCAGCTCTCCAACTCCAGGCCCTTGGCGGCGAGATCGTCGCGCATGGCCAGGAACTTCTTCGGATGGGCCACGATCCAGGTTCGGATCGCCGTCAGCATCTTAGTGTCGGTTGCATAAAGACCAGCCGCCAGCAGGCAGCGCTCCGGCTCGACATGGAAATAGACCCCGCCCAATTCCTTCTTGTCGCCGTTCGGGCCAAAGAAGGCGCTGAGGTGGGTCTTGTAGGGGCTCTTGTCCTTCGAAAAGCGGACGTCGCGATAGATGCGAAACGGCGACCGCTTCGGATCGCCGGAAATGTCCAGATCCTCGCGCGCGCCCAGATCGGCCACGGCCAGACACAGATCGGACAACGGCGCCTTGCCGACCTTCTCAAAGCGTTTCTTGTTCGCCTCGAACCACTCGCGCTGATTGTTGGCGGCCAGTTCGCGCAGGAAGACGCGCGTGTCTTCCGGAAATCCGTTGAAGCCCATCGGTGCCTCTCGCCCTGTCTCAGTGGCTGGATCAAACACCAGCCACGCTGCTGACAACAACGGACAAATATACCCCTTGACAGAACACATCCGATGAAGGAAATAAGCCGACCTTCGCCGCTATTGGCGTTGGCGGGTCGCGGACGCGGTGATCGCATCCCGGCCGACATGATGAACCCCAAACCCTGGAGGGTACAGATGGACCATACTTTTAAGCATCTCGTCCGCCGCGGCGCCCTCTATGGCGCTTTTGGCAATCCGCGCATGACCGTCACCTGGATGACGGCAAGACGAACGCCACAGCAATGCAATGGGGATGATCATGGGCATGTTTTTCAAGATAGCGGGCGGACCACAGCTTTTCATTGAGCGGGCGCGTTGGGCCGAGCCCGACACTTTCTTCCACCTCCGCCGGGAGGGACGCGAATGGATTTTCTGGATCGGACGCTGGCACGGCATCTACACGCCACGCAATTGGGCGCCCGCGCGACAGCAGCGCAGCCGTCTTCTGAAGGGCCTCGCCAGTGACGAGGGCAGCCGCTGGCACCCGTCTTGGGGCCGTTGAAGCCGCAGCCGCCGAGTCTGTCACAGGGTCCGGCGCCGAAGATCCCGCGGACGGTGAGGTTTCGACCGACCGCTTGATGCGCGCGCTGGAGGTGTTTCGGGAGTTGGACCCCGACATGCCGATCCAGTACGCGCTGAGCTTTCTGACGTTGGCCCGCAATCCGGGCCTTTCGATCCGCGACTTGTCGGAGCGGCTGGGCATCGCCCAGTCCTCCGCCTCGCGCAATGTCGCTGCGTTGAGCGAGTGGCATTCCTTCCGCAAGCCCGGCCACGGCCTGATCCAGGCCAACGAAGATCCGCGCGAGCGGCGGCGCAAGATCGTCACGCTCACACGCAATGGCGAGGCGCTGCTGGCACGGCTGGAGGCGGTCATGGAGGGCCAGGACGGCGGCGAGACGCAAGTGACGCGGCTAGCGCCCAGCGGATCGAAGGCCAGGGCGAAGCGGCTGGCGGCCACCTGAAGCTTGGCGCACCACCGGCGTGCCCAGCTTGAAAACCAGCACAAACCATGTTCCCCGCATGCTGCCGGACAGCCAGGCTGGTTCTGCAACCGCTTGGCTACGAAGACGCTGAGGCCATCGTTTCGGTCACCAATCACCCTACGGTCATCAGCGCGGTTCCCTTTGTCGAAGCGCCCTTCAACGTCGCCTCCGCGCGAGACTTGATTGCCAAGAACGCGGGCCAGCAGGACCGGTTCTACGGCATCTGGCAGGGAGAGGATCGCAGCCTGGTCGGCGTGATCGGCACCCATCTGCGCGATGACGACGCCGTGGAGATCGGCTATTGGCTGGCGCCCGAAGCGCGCGGCCAGGGGATTGCGAGCGAGGCCGCTCGTGCGATGGCCGAGTGGATATCAGCCAGTCTTGCCGATCGGACCATCATTGCCGAATGCCGGCCAGAGAACGCCGCCTCGTGGCGGGTGTTGCAAAAGGCCGGCTTTCAAGACACCGGACGGCCCGGCACACGACCGGGCCGCAAGCTCTTGGCTTGGCAATAGGGCACGAACCAGCCACTTGATCGTTTGACGCTATCTTGGTACATAAGTACATAGATAGCTCCTGTGGCGAGGTTTGGCTATGATCGAACGCGTACAAACCGGCGTGCGTTTGGAAAAACGCCTGCTGAAGGTCCTGAAGGCATTGGCCGAATTGAAGGACATGTCGCTGGGCGACCTGCTGGAAGGCATCGTTCTGCACGCGTTCGAAGGCAAGAGCGCCTTTTCGGAAGAAACGCTGGCCCAGATCGAAAGCCTGAAGACGGTCTACGGGCTGGATCTGACCGCCCAAGACAGTCACCAGATTGAGGAGGCCCCTCGATGAACGACGACGCGTTCCTGGCCGGTCTTGAGGCCTGCACGTTGGACCCGTCCGAGTTCGGCCATGGCGGCCATGTCAGGGCCGCGTTTCTGATCCTCAACCGCGAGGCCAGCTTCGGCCTGGCGCTCGACCGCATGACCCGTGCCATCAAGGCCTATGCGGCCTCGCTGGGCGCGCACGACAAGTATCACGAGACCATCACCGTCGCGTCCATGGCGGTGATCAATGCCCGCATGCGGGCGGATGGTCCGTTCGAAGACTGGCAGGCATTCGCCAGCGCGAACCCGGACCTGATGGCCGGATCCGGCTGGCTGAAACGGCATTATGGCGGCGCTACGCTCCAGTCAGATCTGGCGCGGTCGGCGTTCCTGCTGCCGGAACGGAGGGCGTCCGACGGTCCCCGGATGGAAGCCTAACACCCAGGCCATTGCAATTCGCCGCGACGGGCGGAACAGTGAGGCAAACACGCCCGTCGCATAAGGATCACCACCATGCTGCCGCCCCTGCCTCGTTTGATCGGCCACCGGGGGGTGGCCGCGCACGCGCCGGAAAACACGCTGGCCGGCATTCGCTGGGCTCATTCGGCCGGCCTCAAGATGATCGAGTTCGACGCCAAGCTGACGGGCGACGACGAAGCCATCCTCATGCATGACGACACCCTCGACCGCACGACGGACGGGCGCGGCAAGGTGCGCGATCTCAGCTTGGCCGAGCTGAAGAAGCGGGACGCCGGCGGATGGTTCGGACCCGGCTTTGCGGGCGAGCGCATTCCGACCCTGGCCGAGGCCCTGGCGCTGTGCGGCGAGCTCGGCATTGCGGTCAATATCGAGATCAAGCCATGCCGTGGTCGGGCCAAGCATACGGCGGCCAGGGTCCTGCAAGTCGCCGCCGAACACTGGCGGCCTAACTGGCCGCTGCCGTTGGTGTCGTCCTTCGATACCGACTGCCTGATCGTCGCGCGCGAGAAGATGCCGAACTGGCCGCGCGGCTTTCTGCTCGAGACCCGACCGATCGATTGGCACGATCTCTTGTCCGTCATCCAACCGGCGACGCTGAATGTCGGCGACACCCATTGGAGCGCGAGCGACTGGGCGGACTATCGCGCAACCCATCTGCCGATCGTCGTCTACACGGTCAATGACGGCGACCGCGCGCGGCGGCTGATCGATCAGGGGGCGGCGGCGCTGATCACCGATGATCCCGCGCTGCTGGCGCCGGCCCTGGGCATCAGGCTCAGTTGATGCCCAGCACCTCGCGCATGCCGTACATGCCGGGCGCCTTGCCATACGCCCATAGGGCCGCGCGGACCGCGCCTTCGGCGTAGATCGCCCGGTTGCTGGCCTTGTGGGTCAGCTCAAGCCGCTCGTCGGCGCCGATGAACATCACCGAATGCTCGCCCACGACCTCGCCGCCCCTCAGCGCGGCGAAGCCGATGGCGCCTTCCGGGCGGGCGCCCGTATGGCCGTGACGGTCGAAGACCGCGACATCATCAAGCACCGCACCGCGTCCCTCGGCGGCCGCACGCCCCAACGCCAGTGCGGTACCCGAGGGCGCATCGACCTTATGGCGATGGTGCAGCTCTTGGATCTCGATATCGGTGCTGGGTTGAAGGGTCGCGGCGGCACGCTCGACCATGGCCAGCAGCAGGTTGATCCCGATGCTCATATTGGCGGCGTAGACGACCGGCGTGTGCCGGGCGGCCAGCGTCAGTTTTTCCTCTTGAGCCTTATCCAGCCCCGTCGTGCCGACGACATGCACGGTCTTGCCCTGGGCCGCCCAGGCGGCGTATTGCACGGTCGCCTCCGGCACCGTGAAATCCAAGACCGCGTCGGCATCCGCGAACAGAGGCAAGGCGTCGTCCGTGACGCGCACGCCGCAGGGGTCGACGCCCGCGAACAGGCCGGCATCATGGCCGATCGCCGGCGAGCCGGCCTGACCCGCGGCGCCCACCAGCTCCGCCCCCGGCGTCTTCAGGATCTGGGCAATCAACAGCCGCCCCATGCGGCCCGAACTGCCGACGACGCCAAACTTCATCACTTGGTCTCCGGGTTTTGCCCGCGAATGCGGACTCAGTCTTTTTCCCCGCCCAGGAACTCGCGCACCTTGGCGAAAAAGCCGTGGCTTTCCGGATGGGTGTATTCCGCGCCGCCACCTTCTTCCTCGAACTGTTCCAGCAGCCGCTTTTGTTCTTTGGTCAGGTTGCGCGGCGTCTCGACATTGACCTCGACATACATGTCGCCGACCCGTTCGGAACGCAGCACGCTCATGCCCTTGCCGCGCAGCCGGAACCGGCCGCCGGACTGGGTGCCCGCCGGAATGTTGATCTTGGCCTTCGTGCCGTCGATCGTCGGCACCTCGATCGAGCCGCCGAGCGCGGCGCGGGTCATCGGTATCGGCGCCTCGCAGAACAAATCCGCGCCGTCGCGCTGGAAGAACCGGTGCTGTTTGATCGACAGGAAGATGTAGAGATCGCCCGGTGCCGCGCCGCGCATGCCGGCCTCGCCCTCGCCGGACAGGCGGATGCGCGTGCCATCCTCGACGCCCGGCGGGATCGTGACCTGCAAGGTGCGGTCCTTGCGCACCCGACCGTTGCCGCCGCAGGTCTTGCACGGGTTGCGGATGATCTGGCCCTGGCCGCCGCATTGCGGGCAGGTACGTTCCACGGTGAAGAAGCTTTGCTGGGCGCGCACCTTGCCCGCACCGCCGCAGCCGGGGCAGGTGACCGGGCTGCTGCCCGGCTCCGCACCGGATCCGTCGCAGGCCTCGCACGCGACCGAACTGGGGACACGCACCGATGCCTTGGCACCGTTGAACGCCTCCTCCAGCGAGATTTCCAGATTGTAGCGCTGGTCCGCGCCACGGGCCGACTGCCGGCGCGACCGACGGCCGCCCATGAAGTCGCCGAACATCTCGTCGAAGATGTCGGCAAAGCCACCACCGCCGCCGAAGTCGAAGCCGCGGGCATGGCCATTGCCCATGCCGCCATTTTCGAACGCGGCATGGCCGAACCGGTCATACGCCGCCCGCTTCTGATCGTCCTTCAGGACGTCGTAGGCTTCGTTAAGATCCTTGAACTTCTGCTCCGCCGCCGCATCGCCCGGATTCTTGTCCGGATGATAACGCATTGCCTGCTGGCGGAAGGCGCGCTTGATCGCCGCGTCATCGGCGCCGCGTTCCACGCCCAAAACCGAGTAATAGTCCTGCTTGGCCATGCGCACTAAACCCCTATCGCATCGCCGCTAAGCGACACCCGGTCCGCCAATCGGCCGGACCCGCGAACGCCGCCCTTCGATGGTCCTGACGGACAGGGCGGCGCCGCTTGATCATCGCTGCGGTCCAACGGTCGGCTTTAGGCCGACTTCTTCTTGTCCTCGTCGTCGACCTCTTCGAAATCGGCATCGACGACACCTTCGTCCGATTGCGCCTGGGACGCACCGGCGTCGTCACCGCCAGGCGCCGCTTCGGCGGCTTCCTGCTGGGCCTTGTACATGGCCTCGCCGATTTTCATCGCGACCTGCTGCAGGGCGTTGACCTTGGCCTCGATGTCGTCCTTGTCCTCACCTTCCAGCGCGGTCTTCAGTTCGGCAATGGCCGTTTCGACCGCCTGCTTGTCGGCCGGGTCGACCTTGTCGCCATATTCCTCGACCTGCTTTTCGGTCGCATGGAGCAGGGCTTCGGCCTGGTTGCGGGTTTCGACCAGTTCGCGCCTCTTCTTGTCGGATTCGGCGTTGGCCTCGGCTTCCTTGACCATCTGGTCGATGTCCTCGTCCGACAGTCCGCCGGACGCCTGGATGCGAATGGTCTGTTCCTTGTTGGTCGCCTTGTCCTTGGCCGCGACATTCACGATGCCGTTGGCGTCGATGTCGAACGTGACTTCGATCTGCGGCATGCCGCGCGGCGCCGACGGAATGCCGACCAGGTCGAACTGGCCCAGCATCTTGTTGTCGGCCGCCATCTCGCGCTCACCCTGGAAGACCCGGATGGTCACCGCCGACTGATTATCCTCAGCCGTGGAGAACACCTGGCTCTTCTTGGTCGGGATCGTCGTGTTGCGGTCGATCAGGCGGGTGAAGACACCGCCCAAGGTCTCAATGCCCAGCGACAGCGGGGTCACGTCCAGCAGCAGGACGTCCTTCACGTCGCCCTGCAGCACGCCGGCCTGAATGGCCGCACCGATGGCCACGACCTCGTCCGGGTTGACGCCGCGATGCGGGTCCCGGCCGAAGAACTGCTTCACCTTTTCAATCACCTTGGGCATGCGCGTCATGCCGCCGACCAGGATGACCTCGTCGATTTCCGACGCTTTCAAGCCGGCGTCGTTCAGGGCCGACTTGCACGGGCCGATCGTCCGCTCGATCAGCGGTTCGACAAGGCTTTCCAGCTTCGACCGGCTGAGCTTGATGTTCAGATGCTTCGGCCCGCTGGCGTCGGCGGTGATGAAGGGCAGGTTGACGTCGGTCTGCACCGCGGACGACAGCTCGATCTTGGCCTTTTCCGCCGCCTCTTTCAGGCGCTGCAGGGCCAGCTTGTCCTCGCGCAGGTCGATGCCCGCTTCCTTTTTGAACTCATCGGCCAGATAGTCGATGATCTTGGCGTCGAAATCCTCGCCGCCCAGGAACGTGTCGCCGTTGGTCGACTTCACCTCAAAGACGCCGTCGCCGATTTCCAGAACCGAGACGTCGAACGTGCCGCCGCCCAGATCGTAAACCGCGATCGTGCCGGCCGCTTTCTTGTCCAGCCCGTAGGCCAGCGCAGCCGCTGTCGGCTCGTTGATAATGCGCAGGACTTCCAGGCCGGCGATCTTGCCGGCGTCCTTGGTCGCCTGGCGCTGGCTATCGTTGAAATAGGCCGGCACCGTGATCACGGCCTGGGTCACGTCTTCGCCGAGATAGCCTTCCGCCGTTTCCTTCATCTTCTGCAGGATGAAGGCGCTGATCTGGCTCGGCGCGAAATTCTCGTTGTGGGCTTTCACCCAGGCGTCGCCATTGTCGCCCTTGACGATCTTGTAGGGAACGAGATCGACATCCTTCTTGACCATGGCGTCGTCAAAGCGCCGGCCGATGAGCCGCTTGACCGCGAAGATCGTGTTCTCCGGGTTGGTCACGGCCTGACGCTTGGCGGCCTGGCCGACCAGCCTTTCGTCGCTGTCGGAAAAGGCCACGATCGACGGCGTCGTACGCGCACCCTCGGCGTTCTCGATCACCTTGGCCTGGGAACCGTCCATGACGGCGACACAGGAGTTGGTCGTGCCTAAATCGATTCCGATTACTTTACCCATTCTATCCCTCGTACTTCGTTGGCAGAGTCTCGCCGGGCCCCATTAGGCACCCTCTTGGAGATCCCCTTCTTGAATGCAAATGGCCGGCCCCCGAATGAATGGCTGGGAACGGCCTCACCTCCGGTGATATAGGCGACGGCCAATGGCCCTACAAGCCGCGCGGATAGTCGGTTTTCGATTCATTTCTCCGCCCGGCGCACCTGCCACCCACGCGCGTGGGTCAGCGAAACCTGATTCGGTTCGGGCGAAATGCCATCAACCAGCCCCCGACGAAGCCGCCGAGATGCGCCTGCCAGGCGATCTGCCCGTCGACGCCCAGCATCGCGCCACCGAAGATCGCAAACAGCGCGTTGGTGCCGACCAGCACGATCAGCAGGCTCCACCCCGTGCGCCGGCGCCTGGGATCGGGCGCGCTGACCATCAGCCGGCTGGCGCCGGCGAAACAGCCCGCCACCGCGCCCGACGCGCCGAACATCACGAAGCCGCCGCTCCAATCCAGGATCAACTGGGCGGCGGCGCCGGACAGCGTCGCGACCAGCAGCAGGAGCAGATAGCGCCGAGGCCCGAATACCCGCTCGCACAGGGCGCCGAAGGCCAGCAGGAAGCCGGCATTCAGGGCCCAGTGCACCCAGTCGAGATGCACCAGCGTGTGCAGCACCAGGCCGCCGAACCCGAACAGGGCCAGCGGCCCCAGCGGGTCGGCCCAGGCGGCCGCCAGCCGGGCCGGCACCAGCGCGAAATGCAGGACGATCCAGTACTGCCAGTCCCGCGGCACGACCTGCAACAGCAGGAACATGGCGGTGATGACGCCCACCGCCGCCAAGGTGATCGGCGGCACGTTGAACATCGGCTGGCGCACCGGTCGCGCATACATCTGGTCGCGTGGGTCGTTTCGCGGCGCGTTCTCTCTTGGGGGCTCGTCCATGCCCCTTATTAGGGGCCGCGCGGCAATTCCACCAGGGCGCTCTTGACAATGGGGCGTGGACCCCCATTCTTGAGCGATCATTCAAAAACGGTCGCATACCCATGGGGCGTCCCCGCGAGTTCGATGAGGCACAGGTTCTGGACCAGGCCATGAAAGTGTTCTGGCGCCAGGGCTATGCCGCGACCTCGGTCAAGGATCTGGTGCGCGAAACCGGGCTGAACCCCGGGAGCCTTTACGAGGCGTTCGGGGACAAGCACGAGCTGTTCCTGTCGGCGATCAATCATTACCGCGCCTCCGTCGTGCGACGCCGCCTGGAAGACATGGAACGGCTGGGCCCCGGCCGTGACCGCATCGCCGGCTTCTTCAACGACCTGGTCCGCTTCTCGACCGGCGAGGGCCGGCTGATGGGCTGTCTGATGACCAATTCCGCCGTTGAGCTGGCGCCCCATGACCGCGATGTCGCCGTGCTTGTCGCGGCCAATCTGGCCGAGATGGAGCGCGCCTTCCGCCGCCTGGTCGAACGCGGCCAGCAAGACGGCAGCATCGCCAACCGCGACCCCGCCGCCGACATCGCCCGCTATCTGACCGTCGGCGTCCAGGGGTTGCGCGTGATGTCAAAGACCAATCCGGACGCCGGTGCGCTCAGCGCTGTCGTCCGTCAGATCCTCTCGGCATTGGGCTGAGAGTTTTGCTCAGTTTTTGAGCGTTCGTTCAACTACGTCACTTGAAGGAAACCCCATGATCAAACCGCGTCAACCCGTTCCCGCCCTGTCCGTTCCGTTGCTGGGCGGCGGCACCTGGACCCTGGCCGACCAGAAGCCGGAGAATTTCACCATGGTGGTCGTCTATCGCGGCTATCACTGCCCGATCTGTTCCGGCTATCTCGGCGATCTCAACCGCAAGGCCGCGCAGTTCGCCGAGAAGGGCGTGAACGTCCTGGTCGTTTCCAGCGACACCGAGGAACGGGCGGCCGAGGCCAAGGAGAAATGGGGCCTCGACAATCTGACCATCGGCTATGGGCTGACCCTGGACAGCGGCCGCGAATGGGGCCTGTTCGTCTCGTCCAGCCGGGGCAAGACCTCGACCGGCGTCGTGGAGCCCGACCTGTTCCTGGAACCGGGCCTGTTCCTCGTCCGGCCGGACGGCACGCTCTACTGGGCGTCAATCCAGACCATGCCGTTTGCCCGGCCGCAGTTCGGTGAGGTGCTGAAGGGGCTCGACTTCGCGATCGAGAAAAACTACCCGGCACGCGGCGAGGTTTAGTCTCCGCCGTGACCGCAACTGCGGTAGGATGCGGGGGCCATGATCGTCTCCGCATCCTACCGCACGGACATTCCAGCCTTTCACGCAAGCTGGTTCGCCGACCGCTATCGCGAGGGCAGCGTCCTGGTGGCGAATCCGTACGGCGGCAAGCCCTATCGGGTGGCCCTGGCCGGGCCCGATCTGGACGGCTTCGTGTTCTGGACGCGCAACATCGCGCCGTTTCGGTCGGCTCTGGCCGAGGTCACCCAGCCGTTCATGGTCCAGTTCACGGTCACGGGCTATCCACGGCTGCTGGACGCGCGGACGCCAGAGCCGGATGTCGCGCTGGGCCAGATCCGCGACCTCGCCAACCGTTATGGCGACCGGGCCGTCGTCTGGCGCTATGACCCGATCCTGATCAGTGATCTGACGCCACCGGACTGGCATCGGCGCACCTTCGCGACGCTGGCGGACCGGCTGAAGGACGCGGTCGATGAGGTCGTGTGCTCGTTCGCCCAGCTTTACCGCAAGACCGAGCGGAACCTTGCCAAACGGCTAGGTACCGGGAGCTGGCGAGACCCATCTTTGGAAGAAAAGCGCGACTTGCTCGCGGATCTGTCCACCATCGCGGCCGAAAACGGCATCAGCCTCACCCTGTGCACCCAGCCCGAGCTCACAGACTTTCCGGCGACACGCTGCGTCGACACGCAGCGCCTGGCCGACGTCGCCGGCAGGCCGATCGCCGGCCGGACCAAGGGCAACCGCCCCGGCTGCCTGTGCGCCGAATCGAGAGACATCGGCGCCTACGACACCTGCGCCCATGGCTGCGCGTACTGCTATGCCGTCGCCGACCACGAGGCGGTGCGACGTCGCCTCAAATCGCCCGATGCGGATACCTGCGTTGCATAACGGCACCGTCGCAAACCGTGTTCCGCCAACCGATCTGAAGAGTCATCCGATGGACCTCACCAAACGAGGGCAGTCATGAGTGATCGCATTCAAACCAGTCTCGATGGCGCCCAGCCGCCGGCCGACCTTTCAGCGCCGCTTCAGGCCCTTTGGTGGCTGAAGAAGGGCGACCTGCACATGGGGCCGGAATGGCGCACGGCGCATGAAATCTGCCAATCCGTTGATGGCGACAAGGCCCATGATTGGGTGCACGCCCTGGTGCACTGGATCGAGGGCGACGAGAGCAACGCCAACTATTGGTATCGGCGTGTCGGCGAGCAGCGGCACGGAACCGACATTGCGGGCGAGTGGCAGTACATTGTCGATCGGCTGGGCGGCTAGCTCTGTGTTCTGGGGTGCGACGGCAGGTCGATAAGCCCAAACTCACGCTGCTTCTTCTTTGACAGGCCCGACGCCACGATGCGGTGGGATTCCCGCAAATAGACCTTCAGGTCATCGTCCGAAAGGCCGGGCTGGGCGTAGTGCTGGATCCATTTCATGCCGCGTGAGGCCAGATACGGTGCGGGCCGCAGGCCCGGCTGTTCGCGCAGGATCTCGAACGACAGGTCGGAGACCTTGAAGGTGAACGCCGGCTGACCGTCACCCCAGCCGCCGATGGCGAACACCTTGCCGCCGACCTTCCAGACATGTGAGCCGCCCCATTGGACGACATGGGACGTCGCGGGCAGGGATCCGCAAAAGGCGTTGTACTCTTCATAGGTCATTGGTCGTCTGGAAACTAAAGCAAGTCGAGAAGAGACCGGCATGGTAGACTAGGCGCCCCCAAGATCGTGGAGCCTGGACCCGATGTCCACAAATCAGACGCCGACACCCATCCCGCCGCTGCGGCCCGACGCCGCCGGCGCTGATCAGGTTCTGGCCGCCATGGCGGCCGTCGCCACGGCAAACGGCGCGGCGTTGAGCGACATCGACCGAAGGATGCTGGCCGGCGCCAGCCTCTACATCTTCGGGCAAGGCACACCCTTCGATGCCACCGCCCTTCCGGACAGCACGCCGGAAAGCCTGGCATCGGCGCTGACCGGAACGGACCTGGCACAAGACGCGGCGCGCATGCTGGCCGTCATGGCGCTGGTTGACGGCAAGCTGGATACCGACCGTATCGACAGCGTTTTCGCCTATGCCGACGCGCTGGACATGCACGACCCGTACATGAAGCTGTTGCGCATGAGCATCGACGGCGACGAACCGGCGGCGCTGGCGGAAATGATCAACGCCAACATGATCAGCATCACCGGCAAGCCCTGGACGTCGGGCGACATCAATGAATGGCTGACGCCGTACGGTCACGGCCACGAAGACGAGAAGATGGCCGACCGGTTCGAGGCCTTGGAAGAGCTACCGGAAGCCTCGTTCGGCCACCATTTCTGGGCCCATTTCAAGCACAGCAACTATGAATTCCCGGGCGAACCGACCGCGCTGAACGCCGCCTTTTCAAAGCCGCACGACTCAGCCCATGTGCTGACCGGCTTTGCCACCGACCCGCGCGGGGAGCTGCTGGTCTCGACCTTCACCTCGACGATGCACCCCTACTACCCGCTAGCCGGACACGTCCTGCCCGTGATCTTCAGTTGGCATCTCAATGTCGAGATCAACAAGGTGGCCAAGGACGCCAAGGGCGCCCTCGACCCGGACGTGTTCTGGCGCGCCTGGGCCGGGGGCGCGGCGACGACGGTCGACACGTTCGATCCCAAATGGGACTTCTGGGAACATATCGAGACGCCGTTGATCGACCTGCGTCGCCGCTGGGCGATCCCGGACGAAGGGCTCGACTTCAAGAACCCGTCTTAGGCAACACCGTCGGCCAACGCCGCCTCCCAGGCCAGCAAGGCGCGCTTGCGCACCGGCCCCCAGCGGTAGTTGTGGATGGCGCCGCTGTTGCGGATCACCCGGTGGCAGGGGATCAGGTAGGCGATCGGGTTGTTGCCGACGGCGGACCCGACCGCCCGCGATGCCGTGGGCTGTCCAATCCAACTGGCGAGATCGCCGTAGGAGGTGACCGCGCCTTGGGGCACGCGCAGCAGCGCCTCCCACACCTTCACCTGAAAGTTCGTGCCGCGCAGCACGAGGGTCAGCGGTTCCTTCGCATTGTCGTTGGTCGCGAACGCGGCCTCGGCCAGCGGGCGCGTCGCCTCGTCGTCACGCACCAGCCGCGCCAGCCCCCAATCCTGCTTGAAGGCGGCGATCGTCGCGTCCTCGTCACCGTTTTCGACGAAACCCAGCCAGCAAATGCCCCGATCGGTCGCGCCGATCAGCGCCCGGCCGAGCGGTGCGTCATGCAACCCCCAGCGGATCAACAGCGACGGGCCCTTTTCCTTGTACTCGCCGGGCGTCATGGCCTCGCAGGCGATGAACAGATCGTGCAGGCGCGACGGCCCGGACAGGCCGGAATCAAGCGCGGCGTCCAGCACGCTGGCGCGGCTGTCCAAAAGCTGCTTGGCGTGGTTGACCGTCAGATACTGGCCGAACCGTTTCGGGCTGATGCCCACCCGGCGCTTGAACGAGCGCTGGAAGTGAAACGGCGACTGGCCGGCAACATCGGCCACCTCGTCCAGCGAGGGCTGATCGAGATAGTGGTCGACCATATAGTCGATCGCGTTAATGATACCGGGTGCGTCGGCAAGGGTATCGGGATCATGAACCATGAGACCGTCTGGCACCGGAGTTCTCCTCAACACAGCTAAGTATGGTGCCAATCTGCGCCGGCGTCAGCAGGCGCGAAACCCGATTCTTGCGCAATTGCAGTCCGGTTCGGCCGGCCGCTCTAAGCAGTTCCGACCGGAAGCGAGGCAACCAGAGGGAGGGTCCGATGGCCATCATTGACACTGAAAACGCGCGCGTGATCGACCTGGAACATCCGCGCACCGCGTCGATGCCCGAATTCCCGACCCACCGGCCCGGCTATGCCTACACGCTTTACCACCGGCACGGGGACGCCCAGGACAGCGGCGTTCGCGGCAGTGCCTTCGGCCAGTTGCACGGGACGGAACATACCGGCACCCATATCGACGCCCTGTCCCACCAGTCGGAGTGCATGACGCTGCATGGCGGCGTCGAGGCAACCGCCGACATCCAAACCCCCACCGGCATCACCAAACTGGGCGCGGAGCATCTGCCGCCGATCTTCGCAGACGGCGTCCTGCTCGACGTGGCGGGCCTGAAGGGCGTGACCGCGCTCGACGCCCACTATGCGGTCGGCCCGGACGATCTTCAGGCCTGTTGCGACCGGCAGGGCGTCTCGGTGAAACGCGGCTCGGTCGTGCTGGTGAACCTGGGAAACGCCCACCATTGGGCGGATGAGCAACGCTACCTCGACGGCCCGGGCATGACCAGCGCCGCGTCGAAATGGGCGGTCGAAAACGGCGTCTTGGCGGTGGGTGCCGACAATATCGGCTGGGATCTGATCGGCGCCTGGGACGAGGAGTTGAACTGCAACATGCCCGGGCACGTGCTGCTGCTGGTCCGGGCCGGCATCTACATCATCGAGAACCTGGATTTGAGGGAACTCGCCGCGTCGGGCCATTCCAGCTTCGTGTTCGCCGCGCTGCCCATGAAGCTTGTCGGGGCCACGGGCTCGCCGATACGGCCCGTCGCGATCGTGCCGGAATAGCCGGCTCAGGCCGGCAGCCGGGCCAGAAACGCGGGATCGCGAAGGCGGTCGAGCGCCTCGTTCAGCGCGTCCGCGACCTCCGCCCGCTCCGGCGGCGACAGGAACGAGCCGACGATGATGGTCCGGCCGTGAGTGGACAGGCGGATCTGGCTTTCGTGGCGCGGCGGATCGTCCATGGCGACGCGCAGCCATGTCGGCTGCATCTCGTCCGTGCTGCGCGGACCCTTATAGTCGCCCCGCTCAACGCTCAGAACGGCGGGCGTCAGCCGCAGCTTCTCATAGACCCGGCCGGATCGATAGTTGGCGCGGAAAAACAGATACAACACCAGCACCTCGAGCCCGAAAAAACCGAAGATCGGCCAGGCACCCTGCAGGAAGAACAGCGCCCCAAGCGTGAAGCAGACCAAGGCGACGACAGTCATCAAGACCGCAAAGCCCTTGCGGCTGAGGCTTCGGTGCGGATAGAGCAGGGCATCGAACAGAACCGGTGCCGACCCGCCGCCTCCCCTGCTCATCTTGGTGCTCATAAACTCATTTTAGCGTCTCTCGACGCGCGACCAAGTGTTTGGATGCCGCAGCGGTATGGCGGACGCCGCGTGCGCGCTGTATAAGCGCCCGCGATGAAACGCGCCGACGTCGAAGAGTTTTTCCGCCGCCTGTCGGAGTCCGACCCGGAACCGACCAGCGAGCTGAACTATAAGAACCCGTACACCTTGCTGGTCGCGGTCGTACTTTCGGCCCAAGCAACCGATGTCGGGGTCAACAAGGCGACCAGGGACCTGTTCGAACAGGTCGACACACCGGAGGCGATGGTCGCGCTTGGTGAAGAGCGGCTGAAAGAGCACATCAAGACGATCGGCCTGTTCAATTCGAAGGCCAAGAACGTCATCGGTCTGTCCGAAATGCTGCTGCGCGATCATGGCGGCGACGTGCCGGCGGATCGCGAGGCGCTGGAAAAGCTGCCGGGCGTCGGCCGCAAGACCGCCAACGTCGTGTTGAACGTCGCCTTTGGCGAGCCGACCATCGCGGTCGACACCCACATCTTCCGCGTCGGCAACCGCACGGGCCTGGCCAAGGGCAAGACGCCGGACGCGGTCGAGGCCAAGCTGCTGAAGGTCGTACCGGCCCATTATCGCCTGCACGCCCACCACTGGCTAATCCTCCACGGCCGCTATGTCTGCAAGGCCAGGAAGCCGAACTGCCCCGTCTGCATCGTCTCCGACCTGTGCGGCTTCAAGGACAAGACCACGCACTGACGATCGTTTCGCGATTGCTATTCAAGCGCCCTGCTGGTAGAAGCCTCGCCGGCCTGCGATTGGTCGTTCCGACCGGAGTTTGAGGTCGGGCCCGACGTCGCGTTCTAGCGATGCAACCGTCCAATCGCAGTGCGACGCCACATCCCCACAGCGTCAATGACAGATCTATCTGTGAGGGGAAATTCCATGTTGAGTATCGAGAAAACGGCCTGGCGCCTCGCCACGGCCGGCATCTTCGCCATGGTCGGCCTGCTGGCGGGGCCGGCGCAGGCCCAGGACCGCGCCACGATTGCCGTCACCGCCATTGTCGAGCATCCGGCCTTGGAGGCGACCCGCGACGGGCTGCGCGACGCGTTGGCCGAGCATGGTTATGTCGTCGGCGAGAATCTGGAGTTCGTCTATCAAACCGCGCAGGGCAATCCGGTGACCGCCGCCCAGATCGCGCGCCACTTCGTCGGTTTGAACCCAAGCGTGATGGTGCCGATCTCCACGCCATCGGCACAGGCCATTGCCGCGGCGACGGACGAACTGCCGATCGTGTTCACCGCCGTGACCGACCCGATCGGCGCGCAATTGCTGGTCGATCCCGAGGCACCTGGCGGCAACATCACCGGCCTGTCGGACATGTCGCCGCTGGCCGATCACCTGGATCTGATGCGGGAGTTCCTGCCCGAGGCGGAGGTCATCGGCGTGCCCCACAACCCCGGCGAGGCGAACTCGGTCACCCTGCTGAATGCCTTGACCGACATGGCGCCGGATTGGGGGTTCACGGTGGTCGTGGCCGTCGCCCCGCGCTCAGCCGACGTGCTCGCGGCCGCACAGACGCTGGCCGGGCAAGCCGACCTTATCTATGTGGCCAACGACAACACCGTCGGGGCCGCCTTGGAGGCCGTACTGGCCGTCGGCCACGACGCCAACGTGCCGGTGTTCGCCGGCGACAATGACAGCGTCGTGCGCGGCGCCATCGCCAGCGTGGGCTACGACTACTATCAGGTCGGCCAACAGACCGCAGGCATCGTCGCACGAGTCTTGGACGGCGAAGACCCGGGCTCGATCCCGGTCAGCGTGGCCGCCGGCACGGACTTGTTCGTCAATCCGGCGGCAGCCGCAGCCATGGGGATCGAGGTGCCGCCATCGGTCATGGAACGGGCCAACCGGATTGTGCAGTAAGTGGACAGCGGAAGTGCCGGGATTGGCGGTCGCAAGACCGGCGGTCCCGGCCTTCCACCGACCTCGGCTATGGGGCGTCTGGTGCCAAGCCGGTCGAATCGCGCACGACCAACTCGGTCGGCAGGATTAGGTGTCGCGGTCGGCCCTTTGGCGGATGAAAGACCAGACGGGCGGCCGCCGCCCCCTTCTCTTCCAACGGCTGATGCACCGTGGTCAGTGCCGGCGTCACGGCCTTGGCCAGGGGGATATCGTCGAACCCGACCACCGACAGGTCGCCGGGCACGTCCAGGCCGAGATCTGTCGCCGCCAGCAGCGCGCCGACGGCCAACCGGTCGCTCATCGCCAGGATCGCGGTCGGACGCGGTCTCTGGCTCAGCAGTTTGAAGGCCGCCTTCCTGGCTTGGTCTTCACTGTTGCCGGAGACTTCGAAGGCCTGAAGGTCGGTATCCTGAAGGCCGGCCGCGGCCAAGGCATCGCGATAGCCACGGTAGCGATCGACCGACGGGGTGCATTCAAGCTTCGCCATCTGGTCGATCCTCAAGGGGCCGTCATAGCCATCGCCCAGGACGTCCAGCGCCAATACGCCGAACCGCCGATGGCCCAGCCCGATCAGATGCGCAGCGGCTTCGCGCGCCGCCGACCGGTCGTCGATGTCAATGGTGGACATCGGCATCGTTTCCGGGGCGGACACGGCAACCGACGGCAACTGCCTAGCGGCAACCGCGTCGTTCACGGCCGTGAGGTAGTGCATGCAGTAGACGATGAACCCGTCGACGGCCGCCCCCTGGATGGCATTGCCGACCTGCGCCTCGCCGGTCTCCGGCAGGATCAGCAGGCTGGCCCCTTCCTTTTCGCAAACGCTGGCAACGCCTTTCAGGAAGGCGATGGAGGTCGGATCGGTGAAGCCGTAGGTCAGGGACTTGCCAAACACCACGCCGATCGAGCCCGCGCGACCCGTGCGCAGCATGCGCGCCATCGGGTTGGGGCCCGCATAGCCCATCTTGTCGGCGATCTCCAAAACCCGGGCCCGCAATTTCGGCGACAGCTGATCCGGCCGGTTGAAGGCGTTCGATGCCGTCGTGCGCGAGACCCCGGCGGCGCGCGCCAGGTCCAACAGCGTTACCGCACGCTGGGAACCGTCGCTCTGCCCATCCTGCCCGACGCTTGTCACCATGCGCCCAGTGCATCCGTCCGCTGCAGGAATTGCAATCTCTTTTCGGCACTTTCTTCTTGATCGATCCAGAAGAGTGGCTATATCTGCAATCGAAGACGGTCTGAATGCATTCAGAAACGGGCCGGAAAGAGATCAGACCCGAACTTGAAAGCAGGTCAGACGTCGTTCGCAGAGATCTTAACCGATGGAGGAAACCATGGGATTTCTTGGACCGATTGCCTTTGTGCTGGTTAGGCCGCGCATCGTCCGGACCCGCAACGGCGCCATGCCGACGCAACCGAACCGCGACTGACCTTCACCGGCACCCCGGTCTGGCGGCAAGACGCCGGGCCGGTATCGAGACAACAAGCGGCGCAATGCGCCACAATGGAGAATGCGATGACCTATCTTATGCCGATCGCGCAGACCCTGGGCCAAAAGGCCAGCGAGCGCACCAGCCGCTAAACGGCAAAAGCGAGAACAAGAAAGCGGCGCAGCTCTCGGGCTGCGCCGCTTTTTGATTCTGTGCGGCGGAAGGCGACGGGCGTTCGCCTTCCGCTTCAGGAGTTACGTCAGGCCTTCGGCTCGTCGGCCTCTTCCTGGAACGACAGCTCCGTATCTTCCGGCTCCGGGGCGGCCCGGCGAGAGCTGCGCGACGACGATGCGGGCTTTTCCGGCCTCGTTGACTCGGAAAACGGCATGATCTTGGTGTCGGCCAACGGTTCGACCTTGCCGACGATGCGGCCGCCGGCCTCAACCGCCAGTTCGCCATAGCGAACGGTGCCGGCGACCAGCCCCTGGCTCAACAGGGTCAGGCGCCCGTTCACGGTCAGATCACCGTCGAACTGGCCGCCGATCACCGCCTCGTCGATTTCGGCGCTGCCCTTGAACTGTCCGCGCTCGGCGATCTCGATCGTCCGGCAATCCTTGATCACGGCCTCGATCCGGCCCTCGACCACCAGATGGTCACAAGACTTGATCTCACCCGACAGCGAGATCTCCGGCCCGACGATCAGCTTGCGCGCGCTTTGCTGCACCGGACGTTCGTCATAGCCACCGGACGACGAGCGCCTCGGCGCGGCGGGAATGTCAACGATGCGGCGGGGGCCTTCTGGACGGAAATTCGAACCTGGTGGCTGATTGCTGGGCATGGTGTCTGGACCTGTTTGCTGGTTTGTTGGGCGTGCGCTTGCGGGAACATCCTCCGCAACGCGCCGTGGTCTGACGTCCGGCGCGCCCGGCTTGGTATCGCCGGGTTCGGAACCGGAGCCGTTCTTACGGCGGAACAAAGATCTCTCTCCAATCAAAGGATGGCTCGATCAGGATGGCGACTTTAACACAATTGAAGGTGGCGACCACAGCGAAGGCACCTCGCGGTTTGGATTTCTGAGCGCTCGCGTCGACGCGGTCTACTGGACGTTCGCGCCCAACACCGCTAAACAGCGGCCCGCCGGAACCGCATAACCCAAGACCGAGAACCGCATGAACAAACCCGCCAGCGTGGTCACCATCGGCAACGCCATCGTCGACGTCCTTGCCCACACCGACGACCGGTTTCTGGCCGACAATCGCTTGGTCAAGGGTTCGATGAACCTGATCGACGCCGACGAGGCGATTGCCCTTTACGCCAAGATGGGACCGGCGATCGAGATCTCCGGCGGCTCGGCGGCCAACACGGCGGCCGGCATCGCCTCGCTGGGCGTCCCCGCCGCCTATATCGGCAAGGTGTGCGACGACCAGATGGGCCGGGTGTTTCGGCACGACATCACCGCCGCCGGCGTGACCTTTCGCTCAGAGCCGATCATCGGCGAGCCGCCGACGGCGCGCAGTTTCATTCTGATCACGCCCGATGCCCAGCGCACCATGAACACCTATTTGGGTGCGTGCGTGTTGTTGAGCACCGAGGACATCGACGAGCCGCTGATTACGGCCGCTGAAGTCACCTACATGGAAGGCTATCTGTGGGACCGGCCGTCGGCGCAAGAGGCGTACCGGCATGCCGCGCAGGTTGCCCACGCAGCCGGGCGCAAAGTGTCCCTGACCCTGTCCGACACGTTCTGTGTCGAACGCCATCGTGACAGTTTCGCCGAACTGGTCGCCGGCCATGTCGACATCCTGTTCGCCAACGAGGACGAGGCCAAGGCGCTTTACCAGACAGACAGTTTGGACGACACGCTGGCCCACGCCCGCGCCGATTGCGAAATCGCCGCCATCACCCGCAGCGAAAAGGGCGCGATCATCCTGAACGCGACCTCGACCTACGAAATCGCCGCCGAGCATGTCGAAGACCTGGTCGACACGACCGGCGCCGGCGACCTGTTCGCCGCCGGCTTCCTGGCAGGCTTCGTTGAGGATCGCCATCTTGCCGATTGCGGCCGCATGGGCGCCGTGGCGGCGGCTGAGGTTATCTCGCACATCGGCGCAAGACCCGAAGAGGACTTGAAGCAGTTAATCGACGGTCGGTTCCAAAAACCCCAAAAACCGTCGATCAGTGCCTGAAATGCCTGACGCCGGTGAACACCATGGCCATGCCGGCCGCATCGGCGGCCTCGATGACCTCCTGATCGCGGATTGACCCGCCCGGCTGAATCGCGGCCGTAGCACCCGCCTCGATCGCCGCGACGAGCCCATCGGCGAACGGAAAGAACGCGTCCGACGCCACGACCGCGCCTTGGGTCCGGCTTGTCTCCTCTTTCTCCCGCTCGGCCATATCGGCCGCCTTGGTGACGGCCAGGCGCACGCTGTCGACCCGGCTCATCTGCCCGGCACCGACGCCGACCGTGACACCGTTCCTGGCAAGCACGATGGCGTTCGACTTCACGTGCTTGGCGATGCGAAAGGCGAACAAGAGATCGTCCAGTTCGGTTCGCGACGGCTTGCGCGCGCTGACGATCTCAAGATCCTCCACACCGATGCGCGCCGCATCGCGGGTTTGCGCCAGAAAGCCGCCGGCCACCGACTTGATCATCACGCCGCCCGCCATCGGATCGGGCAGGCCGCCGGTGACAAGCAGGCGCACATTCTTCTTGGCCGCCAGGATCTCGCGCGCCTCCGGGCTGATGTCCGGGGCGATCACCACCTCGCAAAACAGCTCGGCGATCGCTTGGGCCGTCGCCGCGTCGACCATCTGGTTGGCCGCGACAATGCCGCCAAAGGCGCTGACCGGGTCGCACGACAGGGCCTTGAAATAGGCCTCCGCCAAGCTGTCGCCGACCGCCACGCCGCTGGGATTGGCGTGCTTGATGATCGCGACCGCCGGGCCGTCGAATTCCGGGTCGAATTCCGACACCAACTCGAACGCGGCATCGGTGTCGTTGATGTTGTTGTAGCTCAGCTCCTTGCCCTGGATCTGGGTCGCGCGGGCAACCCCGGGCCGTCGATCGGGCGTGACGTAAAGTGCGGCACGCTGATGCGGGTTCTCGCCATAGCGCAGCGTTTGCGCGCGCTTGCCGGCGAGACCGATGCGCAAGGGAAACTCATCCCCCTCATCGCGGGACAGCCAGCCGGCGATCGCCGCATCGTAGGCCGCCGTCCGGGCGAACGCGACCGACGCGAGGCGGCGTCGCAGCGCGCCCGACACCGCACCCTCCAGCCTTATCATCTCGTCCATCACGGCATCGTAATCGTCGGGACTGGTCACCACGGCGACAAAGGCGTGGTTCTTAGCGGCGGCGCGGATCATCGCCGGTCCGCCGATATCGATGTTCTCCACACAGGTCGCGAAGTCCGCACCACCCGCCACCGTCTCCTCGAACGGGTAGAGATTGGCGACCATCAGGTTGATCGGCGCGATGCCGTAATCGGCCATGGCCTCGACATCCTCGCCATGGTCGGGCCGGCCCAGCAGACCGCCATGGATCTTGGGATGCAGCGTTTTTACGCGCCCGCCCATGATCTCCGGAAAGCCGGTATGGGCGGACACCTCCTTCACCCGCAGCCCGGCCTCTTCCAGCCGGGCGGCCGACCCGCCGGTCGACAGGATCTCCACGCCGCGATCGGTCAGGAACTTGGCGAAATCGACGACGCCGGCCTTGTCGGCGACCGAGATCAGGGCGCGTTGGATGGGGATGTTCGGCATCGTTCGTCTTGCTCAAGCCAGCGTGATAGGGCGCGGACTCTAGGCGCCCAAGGAACCAATGGCAAAGGACGCGGAAAAGCCGACTTGATCAACCGCGTTTTTCGCGACGCAGCTCCCACCGGACCGTCGCGCCCTCGGGCGCCGTCGTGCCGGCCACGACAAGCTGGCGGGCGCGCCGAGGTTCGCGCGGGTCGCCGAAATAGAGGCTGTCGTCCAACTCAAGCTCGCCGCCGACGGCGCGAAAGCGAAAGCCGACACCGCCGGGCAGTCGCAGCAGGGCGGCGTCGCCACCCTGGGCCATCAGGGCCTGGACCCCCGGATGCAGGTGAAAACGGACATGGAACCGGTCGCCCCCGCGATGGCGGCCGCGGTCAGGCTCCAGCACATCCTCACCGCGCAATTCGCCGCCATTGTCGGTCAAATAGAGCCGGCGCTTATGCACCAGACCGTAGCCGTGCCGGTAGCCTTCGTGACTGGCCTCGATCAAAACCGATCCGCCGCCTTCCTGCCGTTCCATTTCGATCAGCGTGCGCAAGGGCTGGCCCCGGCGAATGACACCGCCATCGGGCAGAAGCGCCAGCGCGTTGGTGTCGCCCAGCACCAGAGTGGTATGCGCGGCCGTCGCGCGCAGCGCCTGATGCCAGGCAAAGCCGGCCTCGCCACCCCCGCCGGGCCAGGCACCGCAATTGACGAACAGCCGCTCGCGCCCGACGGAGAGCTCGAACGCCAGCAGGCCGGCATGGGCGCTCTTGTCCAACCCGTTGGGCGGTGGCCCGCCGACATCGACCAGCAGCAGGGTTCGGCCCTGCAGCGCGCGCTCATATCCGCTTTGAACGGCGCTCTTCAAGGGCCTGCCGCGCGCGTCGGCCTGGGCCAGAACGGTGTCGATCAAGACGGGCTGGCCGACGAAGGCGCCGTTGAACAGGGCAAGACCGCCATCGCCATGCCGGAAGAAGCGCAGAGCCGGCGCCATGCGGTCGATCGCGTGCTCGACATCGTCCGGGATGGGCACGCGAAAGGCGCGAAGTGCTGCCCGGATGTCGATCAGATGGCGCAGGACCGTCATCAAGGTGCCGGGGTTGCGCTCGATATGGCCGCCGTCCGGCAGGATCTGTTCCGGCAAGGTGGCCTCGAGCTGGTCGAGTGACTGGTGCAGCCGGTCGTCGGGCCATTGCAGGGCCAGCCCGCCATAGATCAGGCCTTTCAGCGCCATCATCAGGCGCTGGCCCTTCAAACCGCCGGGCAGCGCCCGCGCCAAATGCTTGGCCTGGCGGGCGATGCTGGCGAACACCGCGCGGCGAAAGTCGTCTTCCGCACTGGCGCAGAAAAAGTCATGTCCCGCCAGCCAATTGGCGATGCGCAGGCCCAGCGTGTCCGGCTGCCAGGCAACGGGGTCCCAGCGATCGAACGTCTCGATCCAATCGGCGACCAGCGTGCGCGCATGCCGCCGCGCGCCGTCCCCGCCGACGGCGCGCAGGTCGCGCAGCCATTCGAAACTGTGCAGTTCGAAGCGAAACGCGTCGCCGGCCCCCGGCGCCTTCCAGGGCGGGCGATCCGTCTCGCGCTTTTCGCCGGCAAAGCGGTAAAGCCCGGAAATCAGCTCCTGGCCCCGTTCCACCTGGCCGGGCCAGGGGTCCGGCGGCAACAGCGCCAGCTGCCGGGGCACGCCCCGGCCGAGCGACATGGCATAAAGCGGGTTGCGAAAGGCGACCGTGCGCAAGCGTTGCGTCAGGCCCCGATCGGTCATCGGTCAACCGCGCCGTCGGCTGATCGTCGCCGCGTCCCGCGCGATGGTTTCGGCGAGGCGTTCGGTTCCGAGGACAGTCCTGTCGATCGCGGAAAAGTCGACGAGCGGCTCGACGGACCTCGCGAAATCGGCGATACGCGTCAGCAGATGCATGACGCTGGTTTAGGCCAAGGGGCGGTCGCCGTCTAGGCGCCTGTCCGGCGCAAACGCGCGATATGGAATCCGTCCAGGCCACCCCAGTCGACGGCGTGGCAGGGCAGCGAGCGCACCTCGCCCAGATCGTTGATGATTTCGCCAAGGCCGCCGACCTCTGACGGGTCGATCGGCAGCCGTTCCACCGGCGCGCCATTACCGATCAGCCGCGCGATCTGGCGCTCACCTTCCTCCGGCTGCAGCGAGCAGGTGCTGTAGACGATCAGGCCGCCCGGCCGCACCAGACTTACGGCATTGTCCAGCAGCCGTTGCTGCAACGCGGCGAGTTTGGCGACATCTTCTTGCGTCTTGCTTCTGGCGACATCGGGATGACGTCGGATCGTGCCGGTCGACGAGCACGGCGCGTCCAGCAGGACGGCATCAAAGGGCGCTTCGGCCTCGTAGACGGACCCGTCCGCGACCTCGCAGTCGGCTTCGAGGCGAAGCCGGGCAAGGTTCTCACGCACGCGGTCCAGGCGCCGGGCGGACCGATCGATGGCGGTGACCATCGCCCCCGCCGCCGCCAATTGCGCGGTCTTGCCCCCCGGCGCAGCGCAGAGATCGAGGACGCGCGCGCCCTCCACGTCGCCGAGCAGCGGGGCGGCCAGCGCCGCGCCCGCGTCCTGCACCCACCAGGCGCCGGCATCGAAGCCGGGCAGGTCGGTGACAGATCCTCCGACGGGCAGCCGCAGCGTCCCCGTCGGCAGCAGCGAGGCCTCCAGACGCTGGGCCCACAGCTTGGCGTCGCCTTTGACTGTCAGGTCCAATGTCGGCTCCAGCATATGGGCCTCGGCAATGACGCGGGTCCGGGCCGCGCCATAGGCAGCCACCCAGCTTTCCCAAAGCCAGTCGGGCGTGTTGAGGCGACCCGCGTCCTGACCGTCCAGCAAGGTTTCCCGGTCGCGGGCGGCGCGTCTCAGCACGGCATTTACCAGGCCGGTGAACCGGTCCAGTCCGCGATCGGCGACCAGCGACACGGCGGTGTCGACGGCGGCATGGGCCGGCGTTTCAAGGAACAGAAGCTGGCCGATGCCCAGTCGCAGGATGTCGCGCACCGCCATCGCGCTTCTCGGCAGGCGACGCTCGACCATGCCATCAATCACGACATCGATCTGGCCCAACCGCCGCAGGACTGTGGTCACCAGCAAGTAGGCGAAGGCCCGGTCCCGGCCGTCGAGGTCGCCGGTCAGGGCCTCGTCGAGCGGACGGCGCTTGTGCAGGACGGCATGGAGCGCCTGAAGCACGGCGCGGCGGGCGGCAAGAGGATCGGCCATCGGCGGTTCAAATGCAGGACGGGCGAAGCCTGGTACGACAGATGATCGCCGCCCTCAACCCCAGGGGCCGCCGGACCGTGGGGCTTCGCCGCCGCCTTCCATGGCGCGCAGCCGGGCGACGCGCTTTTCCGTCGGCGGATGGGTCGAAAACAGGCTGTCGACCTTGTGCGCGTGCAGCGGGTTGATGATGAACATATGCGCCGTCGCCGGATTGCGCTCGGCCCGATTGTTGTCGATGGCGCTGGCATAGCCCTGGATGGAGCCGAGCGCGGAGGCCAGCCACAGGGGCCGCCCGCAGATCGCGGCCCCAATGCGGTCCGCCTCATACTCGCGGCTGCGGCTGATCGCCATCTGGACCAAGGCCGCGGCCAAGGGCGCCAGGAACGCCATCAATAGAACGCCCACGATGCCGAGCGGATTGTTGCGGTTGCCGCCGAAGAACAGCGCGAAGTTGGCCAGCATCGACAAGGCACCGGCCAGGGTCGCGGTGATCGTCATGATCAAGGTGTCATGATTGCGGATATGGGCCAGCTCGTGCGCCATGACGCCGGCCACTTCCTCACTGGACAGCCGGTTCAACAGGCCTGTCGTGGCGGCCACGGCCGCGTTTTGCGGGTTGCGGCCGGTCGCGAAGGCGTTGGGCTGGTCGGTGTCGATGATGTAGACGCGCGGCATTGGCATGTCGGCACGCTGTGCCAGCTGGGTCACCAACCGATGGAACTCCGGCGCGCTGCGTTCGTTGACCTCGCGGGCGTTGTACATCCGCAAGACCATCTTGTCGGCGTTCCAATAGGTGTACGCGTTCATCGCCAGTGCGATGACCAGCGCGATCAGGGCGCCGCCGGCACCGCCGATCAGGTAGCCGATGACCAGGAACAAGGCGGTCATCGCGGCCAGCAGAACCGCCGTTCTGATGTATCCCGACACGACCCCTCCTCCTGACAAGCGACCTTACAAGCGACGATACCGTGGCAAATGTGGGGAAGCGGCGCCCGCGCTCAAGGGCTGGACGGTCGGCCCGCGACCCGCCATATGTCAATCATGACCAAGCAATCGGAACCCGCGCCGGAACAGAAGGCCGATGATCCGCAGACGGCGGACATCAGAACCGGGAAGCCCGCCAAGGGCGTGGCCCAAAAGCGCGGCGAGATCGGCGGGCCCAAGGGGCCAGAGCCCACGCGCTATGGCGATTGGGAAGTCAAAGGGCGCTGTTCGGACTTTTAGTCCGTTTAATCTGCGGCTTGCGCCTGCGCCTCGTGACTAACCGGCGCCAACGGTCGAAGAAACGCAATCAGCGCAATTCCGGCCATCAGGACCATGGCCAGCCAATAGGGTGCCACGGGATAGAGCTGATAGAGCGCGGCGGACGCCGGCGGGCCGATGATGAAGCCGGTTCCCTGGGCCGAGGCCAAAAGACCGGCGGCCCGGCCCTGCTGATCCGGCCCTGCCGCCAGCGTCACCGAGGCCATGAAGCCGGGCATGATCATGCCTGAAGCGGAGCCAAAAATCGCCATCCCGATGCTGAGCCAGACCATGTCGTCGGAAACCGACATGATCGCCAGCGCCACGATCGCGAGCGGGGAGCCCATGCGTACGAGCATGATCGGCGGAGCCTTGAGCCGGCGGACCAATGTCGACTGGGTGGTGATCATCGCGACCGCCATCACGATCAGCGCGATGCTCGCGGTCTCTGCCGTCTCGGCCGTGTTCAACCCGAACAGGTCCTGGATGCGAAACCCCGTCACCTGCTGAACGGTCGCCAACGTCATCAAGGTCAGCGAACCCATGGCCAAGAAGGGCAGGAACCGCAGGATGACAAGCGGTTGAGGCGCCAGTTCACGGGTTTTGGTCAAACGCGGTGCGGGCTGCAGAACCAGCTTGATGGAAATGGCGCTGATCAAGGCCAGGGCCGAAATGCCGTAAAACGGCGCGATCAGGCCAACGCCAGCCAGGCCGCCGGCTGCCGCCGGCCCCGCCACCATGCCCAGGCCAAACGCGATGCTGATCAAGGCGACGGCGGCGGTGCGTCTTTCCGGCGGGCTGCTGTCCGCCAGATAGGCTTGCGCGGCGGGGAAGATGCCGCCGGCCCCGAGGGCGAACAGGGCCCGCAACACCATCAAGAGCGTAAACGCCAGGCCGACGGATATCGCAAGACCGAGGCGCAGTTCGACCACGAACCCGAACAAGGCCGTGGTGACCGCGAACGAGCCGAGGCCAAAGGCCATCACGGGTCGCCGGCCCCAGACTTCGATAATGCGCCCCCAGATCGGCGCCGCGATGACGAACAGAACGGCGGCGGAAACGATGATCAGGCTGATCTGGACATCCGCCATCCCCATGGCGCGCCCGACCGGCGGCAGCACCGCAAAAACGAAGGACTGTCCCATGCCGGCGACAACCAGCGCCAGAAACAACACCACTATCGCCTTCCGGCCGGAGGTCGCCCCGTCCGGCGCTTGGCCCGTCATCACCGTCTCCCTGGAAGCCATCGCGGGGGCGCCCTAATTCATGGCCCCCAAGCGGTCAGCAACCGCGATCACGTCTTTCAGTACCAGGCCATCAAACGCCGCACGTGCCGTCCCGTCAATGCGCCGGTCCGCATGCCACCAATGCCCTGCCCAACCACCGTTCGGCGAAAGTGTCGCACCGATCACAAATCCGTTCATGGAGCGTCGGCCAGATTTCTGCCACAGTGCGTGCACAACTTCGCCGCTAACCTGAACCGCTACACTGGCCGCCCATGACGGACGTTTCACCATCGCCGGTCGCCACCTTGCCGCGCCTTGGCGAGCCTGCGCCGGGTTTCGAGGCGGACACGACACAAGGCCGGCTGGCGCTTGAGGATTTTCGGGGGTCGTGGGTCGTCCTGTTTTCGCACCCGGCCGATTTCACGCCGGTCTGCACGACGGAATTCGTCGCCTTGGCCGAGGTCGCGCCGTCGTTGCGTGAAAAGGGGGTCGAGCTGTTGGGCTTGTCGATCGACAGCATCTACGCCCATCTCGCCTGGATGGAGACGATCGAGACCAGCTTCGGCGTCGAGATACCGTTTCCCGTCATTGCGGACCACGATCGCGCGGTCGCCACTTCCTACGGCATGGTCATGCCCGGCGACAGCACGACGGAGACCAGCCGCTGCGTCTTCTTCATCGACCCCAACGGTATCGTCCGGGCGATGATCTATTATCCGCTGACCACCGGACGCAATGTCGACGAGATCGTTCGCGTGATCGAAGCCCTGCAGACCACGGACGCGCGGCAAGTCGCAACGCCGGCCAACTGGCGCCCCGGCGACAAGGTCATCCTGCCGGCGCCGCGCACGGTCGAGGACGCGAACGCGCGTCTGGCGCAACACCCGGACGCCCGCCATTGGTGGTTCTGCGAAACGGATGGTTAGAGGTTTGCCGGGCACGCATGGCCTGCATCAATCCCGATGGCACCTTGTCCGTGGTCGCCCGCAACCTGTTGCTGCTGCTGGAAACACCGCACACGGCCGAGGCCTCGGCACGGGCGTTGGGCCTGCCGCTGTTTCGGATACGGGCGACGGTGCGGGAACTTTCGCGGGCCGGCCTGATCGATCGGACGGCGGAGACGCTTTCGCGCACGGACCTTGGCGGCGAGGCCCTCATCCTGGACGCCGAATCGGAGCGCTGACGCTTCTCCGTTTCGATCCGTCCGGCCGGTCTGGTATAAGAATTTGGTGATTCGTTTGGAGGGAACATCTCGATGAAGGCGCTTCTTTCTCTCGCCTGTGCCGCCGTCATTGTCGCCGGATGCCAGCAGTCCCAAGCCCCCGCCCCGGTGGCACCGACAGGCCTGGACGCTTTGTTCCCACCGGAACTGGAGGCCTACTTCCAGGTCGACCTGCCGGAAAACGCCTGCGTGACGGATACCGTCATCCGCGCCGACCAGATGTCGCAGCTCCGCAACCAGGTGATGATCACCGGGCTGACCTGTCGCGGCGCCTATCCGGGCTTGGACGAGTTCGGCGAGTATGTGAACTTCACGGTGCGCCATCAGGACCGGCTGCGCGATGTCCAGTCGACGATCGGCGGCTTTCTGTCCCAGCATTTGAGCGGACGCAGCGCCCGGCTCTACGACACCTATTCGACGGAAATCGCCAACGCGGAATCGCAGACGGTGCTGGAGCTCACGCCGGACGGCTATTGCCTCGCGCGGTACTATCAGTTCCAGCAGGTCACCCGCTTCGGCGATGCGGAGATCCAGAACTATCTCGATCTGGCGGTTGACAGGCGCCGCAACGCCTACCGCTCCTGCGGCTAGCCGCTGTTTCCGGTCTTGGCCGGCTGCCTCAGGGTCAGCCGGCCGCCGAAATTGACCAGCGCCATCCCGGTCAGCACGAGAGCGAGTGACAGGAAGATCCAGGCGCTCGGCTGCTCACCGAACAGCAGCATCCCCCAGAACAGCCCGCTGAGTGTGACGACAAAGCCGACGAAGCCGGCAAAGACAGGGCCGGCAAGACGCTGGATTTCGTGGAAGATCACATAGCCGCAGGCGGTGATCAGCACCTGACCGAGCAGGGCGGCGTCCCCGAGCGTCAGCGCGGAAAAGTCCGGCGTATAGAGGGATCCGGTCGCCAGCGTCACCGGCAGCAGCCACACGGCCGCGGCCAACGTCATGCCGGCGGCCAGACCGATCGACGGCGCGCCGGGCGGCCGCATGGTCGCCATCAGGACATTGCCCACGGCATAGAATAGCGGCGTCACGATGCCCAAGAGAACCCAGGGGACAAGCGAGCGATCCGGCAGGCTGGCATCGGGCAGGATCAGCAACAGCACGCCGGCCAGGCCGAAGGCCACGCCCGACAGGCGCACGGCCTGTAACCGCTCGTAGCCCGCCAAAAGGGCCACGGTGTAGGTGAACAGCGGCACGAAGTTGATCAGCAGCACCCAGACGCTGACCGGGATTCGCGCCAGGACGATATAGCCGACGGCATTCGGGGCCGCCAACGCCACCAGACCGATCAGAAGGTAATAGCGAACGTATCGCGCGGCGCCACTGGGCCGCTGACCCAAGATGCTGGCGATCACCAGCACGATCGATCCGCCGGCGGCGGCCTGCCAAAACACATAGCCCAGCGGCGCGACGCCGTGATTGACGGCCACTTTCGCCAGCGCAAACCCCAGCCCCCACAGCACGCCCAACAGCAGCAGAAGGAGACTTGGTAAGGCGATGTGAAGTGTGGAGCGGGGTGGATGGGCGGTCATACAGGCCCGGCCTTAGAGGCGCGGGCCGGATCGGTCAAGCGCTCGCCGCCGTCAAGCTCTGGCCCGTATCGGCATCGAACAAATGCATGGCACCGTGCTGCACGGCCAGATCGACCGTTTCCCCGGCATTCATGCGCGCGACCCCAGGCAAGCGCGCCAGCAGCATGTCGCCGCTGGACGGCAGAACGCCGTGGACCAACGTATCGGCGCCAAGCGCCTCGGTCAGCTCGACCCTGATCGGGATCTTGCGGTCGGCCTCGGCATCAGTCGCCAGGTGCAAATGTTCGGGCCGGACCCCCGCCGTCACTTTCCTTCCGCCCTGGCCGACGGCCGAATCGCTTGCCACGCGGTGACCGCCGCCAAAGACCACATGCTGGCCGTCCTGTTCGACGTCCGCCGGCAGGAAGTTCATCGCGGGCGAGCCGATAAAGCCGGCCACGAACTGGCTGGCCGGGCTTTCATAGACCTCCAGCGGCGCACCGATCTGTTCTGCGATGCCGCCATTCATGACGATGATCCTGTCGGCCATGGTCATCGCCTCGACCTGATCGTGCGTGACATAGAGCGAGGTCGTGCCGATCTGGCGCTGCAGCTTCTTGATCTCGACCCGCATCTGCACGCGCAGCTTGGCGTCCAGGTTCGACAGCGGCTCGTCGAACAGGAACACGCGCGGTTCCCGCACGATGGCCCGGCCCATGGCGACGCGTTGGCGCTGGCCCCCGGAAAGCTGGCGCGGCCGTCGTTCCAGCAGCTCGTCCAGTTGCAGGATCTTGGCCGCAGACTTCACCCGCTCGTCGATCTTTTGGCGATCGAGACCGGCGATCTTCAGGCCGTAGGCCATGTTCTTGTAGACGGTCATGTGGGGATAGAGCGCGTAGTTCTGGAACACCATCGCGATGTCGCGATCCTTGGGTTCCATGTTGTTGACGACCTGCGCGTCGATCGCGACCTCGCCGGAACTGATGCGCTCCAGCCCCGCCACCATGCGCAGCAGGGTCGACTTGCCGCAGCCGGACGGCCCCACCATGACGATGAACTCGCCATCGGCGACCGAACAGCTGATGCCCTTGATCGTCTCGAGGTCCGACCCCGGATAGGTCTTGCGGACGTCGCGGATGTCTACCGTAGCCATGTTTTCACTTCTCGGTTTCGACCAAGCCCATGACGAACCATCGCTGCATGAAAACGACGACGAGGACCGGGGGCATCATGGCCAACAAGGTGGTGGCCATGACGATGTTCCATTGAATGTCCGCATCCCCGACGGTCAGCATCCGCCGGATACCGATCACGACCGTTTCCAGATTGTCCGAGATCAGCAGCGGCCAGAGATGCTGGTTCCAGCCATAGATGAAGAGGATGACGAACAGCGCGGCGACCAGGCTGCCCGCAGTGTTAAGGGCCGATAGTTGCCCATCGACGACCATTTCTTGAAGTTTTTACTACAAAGGTATTTCCGACGAAGCAGATATTGCCGTGGTCTGCCAGCGGCGGGTGCGCTCAGACCTCCAGCAGGGTCCGCTTCAGCGCGCGCTGCCAGCCCTCGATCAAACCAGTGCGCAGCCGGTGTTCCATGCGGGGCGTCCAGCGCTTTTCGCACTGCCAGGCGCGGGTCACGTCATCAAGCGACTCGTAAACACCGACCTGCAGACCCGCCAGATAGGCGGCGCCAAGTGCGGTGGTCTCCGCCACGCGCGGCCGTTCGACGGGCATGTCGACAATGTCGGCCAGAAACTGACACAGCCAGTCGTTGGCCACCATGCCGCCATCGACCCGCAGGGCGCTTGGCCGCAAGGCGGCGTCCTCGATCATCGCGTTCAACAGGTCCAGCGTCTGATAGACCACGGCCTCCAGAACCGCGCGCGCAATCTGGGCGGGGCCCGTGTTCAGGTTCAGGCCGTAGATCGCGCCGCGCGCATCCGCCCGCCAATGCGGGGCGCCCAGGCCGGTGAACGCCGGCACCAGGTAAATGCCGTGATCATAGTGGACCTGTTCGGCCAATGTCTGGGTCTCGCTGGCGTCGCTGATCATCTTGAAGCTGTCGCGCAGCCATTTGACCGCGACGCCGGCGTTGAAGATCGAGCCCTCGATGGCGTAGGTCGGCTTGCCGTTCAGCCGATACGCGGTCGTGGTCAACAGCCGGTTTTCGGAATACTTGACCTCGTCACCGGTGTTCATCAGCACGAAACAGCCGGTGCCGTAGGTTGATTTGAACATGCCGGGCTCGAAACACGCCTGGCCCACCGTGGCCGCCTGCTGATCGCCGGCCATGCCGGTTATCGGGATCGGTGCGCCGAACAGCTCGGGCTCCGTAACGCCAAAGTTGGCCGAATTGTCCATGACCTCGGGCAGCATGGAGCGCGGCACGTTCAGCAAGCGCAGGAGATGCTGGTCCCAATCCTGGTCGACAATGTTGAAAAGCAAGGTCCGCGATGCGTTGGTCGCGTCCGTCGCGTGGACCTTGCCGCCTGTCAAACGCCAGAGAAGAAAGCTGTCGATCGTGCCGAAGGCCAGCTTGCCGCCCTCCGCATCGGCCTGGGCGCCATCGACATTGTCCAAAATCCAGCGCAGCTTCGTGCCGGAGAAATAGGGGTCGATCAGCAGGCCCGACCGGCGCTGGATTTCCTCGCCGTGGCCGGCCTTTTGCAACTCTTCGCAGATCGGCGCCGTGCGCCTGTCCAGCCAGACGATCGCGTTGTGGATCGCCTTACCCGTCTCCCGGTCCCACACGACGGTCGTTTCGCGCTGGTTGGTGATGCCGATCGCGGCGACGTCCGACGCGCTCAGGCCCGCCTTCTCCATGGCCTCGCGGCACACGGCGACCGTATCGGACCAGATATCCTCCACATCATGCTCGACCCAGCCGCTGGCCGGATAGATCTGCCGAAACTCCTTCTGCGCCACGGCCTGCGGCAAACCGGCTTGATCGAAGATGATTGCCCGTGTGGATGTCGTGCCTTGATCGATGGCCAACACATGCGCCTTCGCCATGTCGAACCGCCTTTCTTATTGATTGCCGATTTGCGCAACGTCGCAGCGTAGGAGAAGCAGGGTGCTTGGCAAAGACTTCTCGTGAAGATTGAACGCGACGGTATGCGCACTCTGTGCTAACAGCCACCATAAGTGGGAACAATGGATACCAAAGTTGCTGAGATCATTCGACCAAAGCGCCATCGCTGAAGGTTCTTCGTTCGCGACGATCGGGCCGCCTGGCGGCCAGGGCGGCGCGCACCCTATCGACCGTTCGCCTCCGTCACTGGTTGAGCCGGTCCACTGACACGAACCCATCACCACGGACCCGCGGCGTCGCAGGCGAGCAGCGCGTGACCGAGCGCGCGACTGGCCCAATCCGGCTAGACTTGTCGATCGCCCTGCTGGCGACCGCGATCGCATCGCTGGGTCCGTTGACGATGACCATGTACCTGCCCGCGATGCCGGCCTTGACGGCGGATTTGGGCGCGCCGGAGGCGTTGGCAAAGCTGACGCTGACGGTCTATTTGCTGAGTTTTGCCTTTGGCCAACTCGTCTACGGGCCGGTATCGGACCGGCTTGGGCGCCGCCCGGCCCTTGCCATGGGCCTTGTCATCTACTGTCTGGCCTCGGCCCTTGCCGCTGTCGCCCCATCGATCGAATGGTTGCTGGTTGCGCGGCTGATCCAGGGGTTTGGCGCCTGCGCCGGCCCGACGATCGCACGCGCCATGATCCGTGATCTTTACAGCGGCACGGCAGCCGCGCGTGCCATGTCCGTGATCGGCATGACCATCGCTGTGGCGCCGGCCGCCGGCCAGGTTTTCGGCGGGCTGATGACCGAGGTCGGCAGTTGGCGCTGGATCTTTGTCATCCTGGGCATCTTCGGCATCGCGATCTTCGTGCTGTCTAGCCGCCGGCTGCGGGAAACCAACGTCCGGCCGGACCCGACGGCGACGCGGTTCGTCACCATGGTCACCAACTACGCCCTGTTGCTGAGCAGCCGGCGCTATCTCGCTTACGTGCTCGCCGTGTCCTGCTGTGTCGGCGGGCTGTTTGCATATGCCGCCAGCGCGCCGTTCGTCCTCATTTCCATCGTCGGCATCTCCGCCGTCGATTACGGCTTCCTAGGCCTGTTCCCGGTCGCCGGAACCTTCCTCGGCACCTTGACCATCAACCGGTTCGCCCACCGCGTGCCCCTGATCCGCCTGGTCTGGCTTGGTCTGGCGAGTTCGGCAACCGCCGGCATCGGCCAGTTCATCTTGCTGACGTTGGGGGACGTCAACGTACCGATCGTGATCGGCAGCATGACGCTGTGGATGTTCGGCTTCGGGCTGCTGATGCCCGGCGCGATGGCCGGCGCGCTCGGACCGTTCCCCCGCATCGCCGGGTCGGCCTCGGCCCTGATGGGCTTTTGCCAGATGGGTATCGGCGCCCTGGGCACGTTGCTGTCCGCCGCCTTGAATGATGGCTATGTGCTGTCCCTGGCGCTGGCGCCCGCGATCATGGGCGTGATCGGGATCGTCGCCTTCGCCCTGTTGCATCGCAAGGAAGCCGTTTCCGGTGCGTGACGTCGACGTCGCGGCGTTAAGCAACGAAGCCGGCGCCAGCCTCTCGGTCCGGACAAGCGGCCGCGCCCGACGCCTGAGCCTGCGGGTGGACCCACGTTCGGGCGACATTGTGCTGACCTTGCCGCCGTCGGCCAAGCTGGGCGCGGCGCGGCGTTTCCTGCGAGACCATCGGGCGTGGATCGAAAAGCAGGCCAAGGCACTGCCGGATCGAATACCGTTTGCCGCCGGCGCGACCGTTCCGGTGTTTGGCGAACCACACACCATCGTGCCATCGGCCGAACGCGGACCGCCGGTCACGCGCAACCCGGGCAAGCTGGTCGTTACCGGCGATGCCCGGCATACGCCGCGAAGGATCGCCGATTATCTGCACGCCCTGGCGTCACGCGAACTCAGGCTCGCCGTCGATGACTTCGCCGAGCGGATCGACCGAAAGGTCGCCCGGATCACGGTCAGAGATCCGAAAACACGGTGGGGTAGCTGTTCGACCACCGGCACGCTTTCTTTCAGTTGGCGGTTGGTCATGGCGCCGCGCCGCGTGCTCCGATACGTCGCGGCCCATGAGGTCGCTCATCTCCGCCATCCGAACCACGGCCAACATTTCTGGTCACTCGTGGCGACGTTGCACCCGGGTTTCGCGGAGGATCGGGAAACTCTCAGAAGACTGACCTTGGACTTGAACCGATACGGGGGCTGAAACCGCCGACACCGGGACACCATGGCGTATGACCATCGGGTCGCGGCGGCCATCACTTATGATCGACAAAGACCGCGCCCGGGACTAGGTTTGGTTGAGCGTTTGGTCTGTTCGCCCCGCCAATGATTGTGTATTTACCCGGCCCATGCCCAGACCGGACTCTCTGATCATCACCATCTTGCTGACGGGCCTTGTCGCCTTTGGGCCGTTGTCGACGGACCTCTACCTGCCGTCCCTGCCGTTGCTGGGCGAACAGCTGGGGGCGTCCGAAAACCAGGTTCAGCTGACGCTCTCGGTCTTCATGATCGGCTTTGCCGTCAGCCAACTGGTCTACGGCCCGCTGTCGGACAAGTACGGCCGTCGGCCGGTGATCCTGGGCGGAACCATTTTGTTCGCCCTGTCCAGCGTCGCCTGTGCCATGGCGACCTCGATCGAGGCGCTTATCGTGGCGCGCTTCTTTCAGGCGGTGGGCGCGTGCTGCGGCACGGTCTTGGGCCGGGCCGTGGTCCGCGACGTCTACGGCAGGGAACGGGCCGCCAGCGTGCTGTCCTACATGGCCATGGCCATGGCCCTGGCGCCGGCGACCGGGCCGATCTTCGGCGGCTACCTGACGGAGTATCTCGGCTGGCAGTCGAATTTCTGGGCCATCGCCATCTTCAGCGCGATGATGGCCGTGCTGGTCGCCACGCTGCTGTCCGAAACCAACCAATGGCGCGATCCCACGGCGATGCAGCCGGACATGCTGATCCGCGGCTACCGCGAGCTGTTGGGGCACCGCGACTATGTCGGCTATTTGCTGGTCGTCGCGCTGATCTACAGCGGCATCTTTGCCTTCATATCGGGGTCCGCCTTTCTGCTGATCGATTCGGTCGGGCTGACGCCCGTCGCCTACGGCTATTGCTTCGGCGCCGGCGTCGCTGGCTACATTCTGGGGTCGTTCATCGCCGGCCGCATTTCGACCCGTATCGGCGTCGACGGCATGGTTATGCGCGGCACGGCAACGGCCAGCGTCGGCGGCCTGGTGATGCTGGCATTTGTCCTGCTGGCCCGCGCCGACGCCATTCCGCTGGCCAGCCAGACATTCGTCTTCGGCATCGTCGGCAGCTTTTTCCTGTTCATGGTCGGCGCCGGACTGACCCTGTCGAACGCCCTGGCCGGCTCCATCGGCCCGTTCCCGACCATGGCGGGGCGGGCCGCGGCGTTGGTCGGCTTTTGCCAGATGGTCATCGCCGCCCTGGCAGGCATCGCCGTCAGCGAATTCGCCGATGGCACCGGCATGTCCATGGCCCTGGTCACCGTTCTTGTGACCATGTCGGCGATGACGGTGTTCTTGACCATCGTTCGGCCACACACCCGCCGCCATCTGAACGAGCACCGGCGCCGCGTGTAGAGCGTCCCTGCCGTCTGCAGGGCAGCCATCGCCATATGGGCGTTCCGATGCGACGGGTGCTCCTCTAGGCTATGCGCCTAACAGTATTCAAAGGCCATGGCCCTCGTCGAGCTTCCATCGATGTCGAAATTGTCGGCGCCGGTTACCGGTGCCGTCTACATGGGCGTGGCCGCGCTCGCCTTTTCGATCATGGTGGCTCTTATCCGCACCGCGACGGAGCAGGTTCATCCGTTCGAGGTCGCGTTCTTTCGAAACCTGTTCGCGCTCGCCTTTCTGGCGCCCTGGCTCATTCGAACGCGGTTCAGCGTCCTGACCACGGCCAAGCTGAAACTGCATGGCGTGCGCGCGATCACCGGCCTGGTGGCCATGCTGACCTGGTTCATGGCGCTCGCCTCTCTGCCCATGGCCGAGGCCGTATCGCTCAGCTTTACCGCGCCGCTTTTCGCGACCATCGGGGCGGCCCTGTTCTTGAACGAGATTGTGCGCAAGCGCCGTTGGAGTGCCACGATCATCGGCTTCGTCGGTGTGCTGGTCATCCTGCGGCCGGGCCTGGACACGGTGCCGCCGTCTGCCGTTCTGGTTCTGGTTTCGGCGCTGTTTGCCGCGGTTTCGGCCCTGCTGATCAAGGTCTTGTCGCGCACCCAGTCGCCCGGCGAGATCGTCGCCTACCTGGCGATTTTCCTGACACCTCTATCCTTCGTGGCGGCATTGCCCTTCTGGGCATGGCCGTCCTGGCAGATGCTCGGCGTCATGTTCCTTGCGGGCGGGTGCGGCACGCTCGGGCACCTGGCGTTCGCCCGCGCGATGCGGGTTGCCGACGCCTCCGCGGTGATCCCGTTCGACTATCTGCGCCTGCCGCTGGTGGCGGTCATCGGCTATTTCGTCTTTGGCGAGGCGATGGACGCGGTCAGTTGGCTGGGCGCGGCGATCATCATCGGCTCGTCGATCTACATTGCCCGTCGCGAGGCCGTGGTCGCGCGCCAGAGGCGGCCGGGCGATCCCGAACCGATCGCGACCGGCGCCCAGCGCGAGAAGCTTTAGTTAGGGGCCGAACATCACGTCGGGCCGGTCACCCGTCGTCGCGATAGATAAAGTACCGGTCCTTCTGAACGCCCTCGGGCTCGGGCAGGCGCGTCCACCGGTCGACCGGAATCTCGATGTTGGCCAGGACAATGCCGCCCGGTCTCAGGGCGCCGGCAAGCGGTGCCGCCAGCCGCGCGGCCAGACGGCGATTGGCGGCATCGTCGCCCGTGCCGAGATCGGTGTGAACCAGCGCTGCGCCCTCGCCCAGCCGATCGCGCGCGATCGGCAACTGCTCGACGGCGTCGCCGAGGAACAGTCGGTCGTCCGGCGGAATGCAGTTCGGATGCGCCTTGATCACCTGTTCAAAGACATAGATGTCGCGGCCTGGAAGGATTTCGCGCAGATGATCGTAGGTCCGGCCGTTGCCCAGGCCGAGCTCGAACACGGGGCCCGGCAGGTCCGCGATGGCCTGGGCCGCCCAATCCAGGCACGCCCGCTGGGCCTTCATCCGGCGAATGAAGCTGTCCAATCTGCTCATAACACTTCCGTGGCGCTGGGGTGGATGACCGGCCGATAACCGCTCACCAACGTGGCCACGGTCGCCGGCGGGGTCAACAGGACCAGGGGTGGTTTGGGCTGACCGGCGCTTCCGTCATAGCCAAGCGGCGTCCAGCGCAGATTGCGCCCCTTCCAGCGCAGCCAGGCAGTGCCGTGCCGGTCCGCCAGCATCGCGCCGTCGGGCAGGCTGACCGGCGCCACGGGCTTCGCGGAGGCCGTTCGTTGGGCGTGCAAGACGCGATCCAGCGCGTCCACATACAGACGGCCACGCGGTGCCCGGTGGGCCGCGCGCCAGGCGTCGACGAACGTGTTGAAATCCTGTCGGCGACATTCGGCACAGGGCCGATGGCCGGCCGCCAGCGCCGTCGCTTCGTCCAGAAAGAACAGCGCCGTGTAGCGACGCGCCGCCATGATCGGCACGCGCCGGTCACGAAACGAGGTGACGCAACAGATCCAACGCTTCGTCTGCCATTGCCGCCGGATGGCGCCATCCGCGTCGTGCAGGCGGCCGCGGTTGCCCATGAACAGGCCGCGCGTCGGATCGGCCGCAATGGCACCATCCGGCCGTACCCGATTGCAGAACGGCATGGACTTCGGCGCGTCTCAATCGTTGCTGCGCGAGACTGCGGCCTTGGTCGTCTTTTCCAACCGCAGGGCCAGTTCCCGCATAATCTCGACGGCCATCTGCGGAAACTCCGTGATCAGCCGAAAGAACAAATCCTTGGTGATCATCAAGGTCGTCAGGTCCGACTTCGCGCGCACCGACGCGGTTCGGGGCACGTCGCACAGAATGGCGATCTCGCCGACGAAGTCGTTCTTGTGCAGGGTCGCGACGGTGACCGGCCCTGTGTCGGTGTCGATCACCACATCGGCCTCGCCATCCATGATGATATAGGCGGCATCGCCCATATCGTCCTGCCGGAACAGGGTCTCGCCGGCGGCGAATTTCACCCGTTCGCTGGTGAAGGCCAGCAGTTTGAGTTTCGACACCTCGATATTGGCGAACAGCGGAATCTTTTTCAGCAGATCGACTTCTTCGATCAGGCTCATGCTCGTGCGATCTCCTCCCCCATCGACGCCGATCGTCGAGCGGCGTCACTCATTATCCAGCAATCGGCGCAACTCGCCATCTTTTCCGGTAAGCTCGTCATAGCTGCCGCGCTGGGCCAGGCGGCCCTCTTTCAGAACGATCACTTCGCCGAAGGCCTCGGCCATGCTCGGCCGGTGCGGCGCCCAGATCAGCCCGCGACCCTCGCACGATTTCATGATCGCCTCATGAACATGCTGCAAGGTTCCGCCGTCGAAGGACGTGGTCGCGTCGAGCAGGATGAGAACGTCCGGCCGCTTCAGCAGCGCGCGGGCAAGGGCCAGCTTCTGGCGCTGTATCAGCGACAGCCGGCCGCCGGCGACCCCGACGGACCGGTCGAGCCCGACGCTGATCACCGTCCGGCGCAGATCCAAGCCGTCGATGATCTCGGCCAACAGCGCCTGGACCTTGGCCTGGGCGCCGGACTGACCATACTTGATCTTGCCGAAGAGGATGTTGTCCTGAAGGCTGGCGGCCTCGTTGTAGTCGTGCGCGTCGAAGAAGGCGACGCTGTCGCGAAGGTCCTCGGGCAAGTCCTTGGCGAACAGGCGCCGCGCCTCCAGCAGCTTGTCCTGCATCTCGTCATCGATGACCCCCAACCGATGCCGGGTCGGGATCAGCTTGAAGGGCAGCGACATCAGCCGCATGCGGTCTTCCGGCTTCAGCGCGTCGTGGCCCAGCTTCTCCGCACGCGTGACCAGCGACTGGAACTCCGGCAACTCATCGTGGCTGATGAAGCTGAACTGGTCGAAGAACTCATGCCCCGGCGGCAGGTCGGCAAACAGTTCCAGCATCGTGGCCGCGACCTTGCGACCGGTGTCCAGGAAGGTTTCGGTCAGGCCGACCCGCTCCAGGATCGACTGGACGTACTCGTTCTCCGCAATGGTGTCCAACTGGAAGGTGTCGTCCACCGGCGTGCCGAACAGCAGGTTTTCCGCCAGCGTGGCGCTGAGATTGTACTTGTCGGCATCCCAGAGCTCGACCAACCCCTCCATCTCAGGGTCCGCCAGCCGCAGGCCGACCTGGCGACGCGCCTCGAGGAAGCGTTTCGGGGTCTCCGGCTCGGCGTCCGTGTCCAGACTGCCGCTGAGGCCGAACCGATAGACGTCGCCGGCCAGGCTGACGTCCTCCAGAACCTCCAGCGCCTTGCGCTCCAGGGCTTCGGCGCTATCGACGCCGGCCGCCTCATAGTCGATCCAGTCGCCATGGATGTTCGATGGCGAGTTGCCGGTGTATTTGGCCTCGGCGATGCGCCCGCGCCGCTCCGACTGGTCGTCGGTATCGGCTTCGCGGTGTTTCAGCCCGTAATACACATTGTCGCGCAGCGTGCCGGTGAAGATGTAGCTGTGCGGCCCGACAAAGGTGATCCGTCGGCCGGTTACCGATTCGGGCAGGTCGGCGTAATTGTGGTCACCGAGCGTGATCTTGCCGTTGGACGGCACCAGCACGCGCGCGAGAAGCTGGACAAACACCTCGCGCCCGCTGGAGCCGTCGCCCAGGATGGCAACCGTGCCCTTGGTCGGCACCGACAGGCTCAAACCCTGGATGTCGGGCGGGCTGTCCTCTTCGGCGTAGGCGACGTTGCCGAACTGCCATTCGGCCGGCAACGGGCCTGCCATGTTGGGCTCTTCCGCCAATTGCTCGATCGGCTGAATGTCCGCCGGCTGGAACTGCTCGACAACCTGCTCGTACTTGATGCGCACATCGGCCTGCATCTGATAGTAGGTCAGCAACTCCTTCCACGGCGAGGCCAGATCCTTGTAGGCCGCCAGAACCGCGACCAGGGCACCGAAGGTCAGATCACCCTCAATGACCAGATACCCGCCGATCGAATAAAAGAAAAACGGCGTGAGCTGGTTCAGGAAATTGTTCAGAAATTTGATAAAGAACTTTCGTCGATAGATTTCGTATCGAATGTCGTAGTTGATCGCCAGACGTTCTGAAATGTCAGCAAGGTGATATTGGGCGGTATCGTGGGCGTGGATTTCCGGCGTGCCGCCGACCGTCTCGCCAATCCGGTCCGAGAGCTGGCGGATGTTGCGCACCCGCCTCTTGGCCAGCGCGTTCACCTTCTTTTGCAGCCTCGGGATGATGAAGCCCTGGATCGGATAGAGGGAGATCGAGGCCGCACCCAGAATCGGGTCCTGGACGAAGATGAAGGCGATGTAGGTCAAGAGCAGGCCGCCCTGATAGGCGGGAAGCGCGAAAGCGTCGCCCGTGAACCCGCCCAGCGGCTCAACCTCGGCGGTGATCATGGGAATGATCTCGCCCTGCGACATGCGCTTGAAGCGTGGCAGCCGGAAGCGCAGGACCCGCGTGTAGAGCTCGTAACGCAAGCGGCGCAGCATGCGCTCGCCCAGCCGGCCCTTGTAAACGTTGATGTAGTATTTGAAGCCGCCGTTTACGAAAACCAGGCCCAAAAATATAAACGAGAGAAACAGAAGAAACTGAACCTGGTTGAGTTCGAAACCCAGCAGGTTTTGGGGAAAGTTCGAGCCGCCAATCGCCTCGTTAACAATCTGCTTCGGAAGATCCAATGAATAGTAAAGTGGCGGCAGCGAGAGCACGGTAATGCACAGGATGTAAAGCTGCTGCCGCTTCGAATAACGGAAAATGAAGCTGAAGATACTGCGTTGCATGTGAGCCTGTGGCTTGACAACAGACACCGTCCGACGGCCGGCCGGCCGCGAACGGGCGGCAGACGATAGCGGCTTCGACGCCCGTTGGTAAATCCGTATTTGGTAAATCCGTGTTGTGCCGTCGCCGCCGGGTGACTAGGGTCGATCCGCGATCTGGCAGGCAATTTGGTCAGTTGCGCTGCACTTTCGACAAGGCTATGAGGGCGCCAGGATGGCGAAACGCGGCAACCACAGCCGTGTGCTGATCTACAGCCACGACACGTTCGGCCTTGGCCATTTGCGCCGCTGCCGGGCCATCGGCCATGCCCTGGTTGCGCGCCATTCCGAGATGTCGGTTCTGATCCTGTCCGGATCGCCCATCATCGGCAGTTTCGACTTCCGAAGCCGCGTCGACTTCATCCGCGTGCCGGGCGTGATCAAGCTGCGCAACGGCGAATACACATCCCTGAACCTGCATATCGATACCGAGGAAACGCTGGCCATGCGCACCTCGATCATCGAACACACGGCCGAGATCTTCGATCCCGATCTCTTCATCGTCGACAAGGAACCGCTGGGACTGCGCGGCGAGGTGAAGGGCACGCTGCAACTGATGCGGGACAGGGGCACGCCAACCGTGCTGGGCCTGCGCGACGTGATGGACGAGCCCGCCCTGCTGGCGCCCGAGTGGGAGCGCAAGAAAGTGCTGCCCGCCCTTGAAGGCCTTTATGATCACATCTGGATCTATGGCCTGCGCCAGATCTGCGACCCGCTGGAAGGCATCGACGTGCCCGTGTCGGTCGGCGAGAAAACAACCTATACCGGCTATCTGCGCCGAACGGTGCCGCAGGCCGCCTGGGCGACGGTACCGCCGATCGATGGCCAGTACATCCTGGTAACGCCTGGCGGCGGCGGCGATGGCGAGGTGATGGTCGATTGGGTGCTGCGCGCCTACGAGGCCGACAATCCGCCCGATCTGCCCGCCGTCATCGTGCTCGGCCCGTTCATGTCTGCCGAGGCACAGGCGGGCTTTGTCGAGCGCGCCGCCCAGCTCGCCTCGATCGAAATCCTGACCTTCGACAACAAGATCGAACGGTTGATCCACGACGCGGTCGGCGTTGTCGCGATGGGCGGTTACAACACGTTTTGCGAGATCCTGTCGTTCGACAAGCGCGCGGTGCTGATCCCAAGGACGAAACCGCGGCTGGAACAGCACATAAGGGCGACACGTGCCGCCGCACTTGGCCTGGTGACGACCCTGTCCGCCGACAATGGAACGCCGACGGACGTTATGACGGAGGCCCTGAGAAAGCTGCCGACCCAGCAGAAGCCCTCCGAGGCGATGATCCCGGGCATGATGGGCGGGCTGGATGTGGTCGACCGGCTGGTTCAACAGATCATCCACCCCGGCGCGCCCATTGCCGATCAGGTGCGGTACACGGCGTAATTCCGTGGGCTCCGGCATAGCGGCGATCCTGGTCAAGGGCTATCCGCGCCTTTCGGAAACCTTCATCGCGCAGGAAATCCTGGGGCTACAGCAACGCGGGCAGCGCCAGATCATCGTCTCGCTGCGCCATCCGACCGACAAGGCCGTTCACGCGCTCAACCGCCAGATCACCGCACCGGTTCTGTACCTGCCGGAGTATCTTTACGAGGAACCGGCACGCGTTGCAGAAGCGCGAGACTGGGCGCGATCACAGCCCGGCTATCAACGCGCCTACCAGATCTTTCGCGGCGACCTGCGGCGCGATCCGACACCCAATCGATGGCGCCGCTTTGGCCAGGCCTGCGTGCTGGCGCGCGAACTGCCGGACGCGGTCGATTTTCTCTACGTCAACTATCTGCACACGCCAACGTCGGTCGCCCGCTATGCCGGCATGATCCGCGACCTGCCGTTCGCGGTTTCGGCCCATGCCAAGGACATCTGGACCACCCCGGAATGGGAGATCAGAGAGAAGCTGGCCGACGCCGAATGGCTGACCACCTGCACGCGGTACAATGTCGAGTACCTGCGCGGCCTGACCAACCAGCCGGATAAGGTCTTCCTCACCTATCACGGCCTCGACTTCAGCCGCTTTCCCATGCCCCAGCCGCGCCCCCTGCGCGACGGCGGCGCCGAAGATGACCCTGTCCGCCTGCTGACCATCGGCCGTGCGGTGGAAAAGAAGGGCTTCGATGTTATGCTCGACGCCCTCGCCCGCTTGCCAGCCGATCTGAACTGGCGGCTTGACCAAATCGGCGGCGGCCCCTTGCTCGACGACTTGCGGCAGCAAGCCGAGTCTCTAGGGCTGGCCGGGCGGATCACCTGGCACGGGCCGCAAACGCAAGACCAGGTTATCGCGGCACTGCAGAAAGCCGACCTGTTCGTGCTCGCGTCGCGGCCCGCTGGCGACGGCGACCGCGACGGCCTGCCAAACGTGCTGATGGAGGCCCAGGCGACGGGCCTGGCCTGCGTTGCAACCGACTTTTCCGCCATTCCCGAACTGATCGAGGACGGTGCTACCGGCCGGCTGGTGCCGCCGAACGACGTCGGCGCGCTGGCGGGTGCGCTCGCCGACCTCATCACCGACCCCGGCCAACGATCGCGGTTGGGCGGCGCGGGTGCCCGGCGCGTGCGCTCAACCTTCGATTTTCAAGCCGGCCTCGATCATCTGGCCGCCCGGTTCGGGCTCTGACGCCCGTGCGCATCGCCTTCTATGCGCCAATGAAGCCGCCGACCCACCCGGTGCCGTCCGGCGACCGTCGGGTCGCTCGACTGCTGATGCAGGCCCTGCGCGCAGGCGGCCACGAGATCATCCTGGCCTCGCGCCTGCGGGCGTGGAGCGCCGGCGACGATCCGCGCCGGATGTGCCGGATCCGGCAGCGCGGCGAACGAACGGCACGCCACCTGATCGATCGCTGGCGGGACGACCCGGGCCGACCGCACGCCTGGTTCACCTACCACCTTTATCACAAGGCGCCGGACTGGATCGGGCCGCAGGTCGCGCGGGCACTTGACATCCCTTACCTGGTCGCCGAGGCCTCTCATGCGCCGAAGCAGGCCACAGGCCCATGGGCCGAGGGCTTTCTGGCGGCGGAGCAGGCCTTGCGCCAGGCAAGCGCCATCTTCGCCTTGTCCGCCGACGACGAAGCCGGGCTGCGCCGCGCCCTCGGGGGCAAAGCACCGATCCAGCGGCTGCCGCCGTTTCTCGATGCACGCCCCTACGTCCGGGCCTCGGCACGCCGCGAGAAGGCGCGCCGAACCTGGCTGCCCGGACCGGCCGAAAGCCCGTGGCTGCTGGCTGTCGGCATGATGCGCGCCGGCGACAAGCAGGCATCCTATGACGTGCTGGCCGACGCATTGAAACGCCTGGTGGATCGGCCGTGGCAACTGGCCGTTGTCGGTTTCGGACCTGCTGCAGACGCAATCCTCGCCAGGTTCGACGCGGCACGCACCCACCCTTTCGGCAAGCTGAAGCCGGCGGAGCTGGCCGACCTCTACGCCGCTTCCGATCTGTTCGTCTGGCCGGCGATCAACGAAGCCTTCGGCATGGCCTTGCTGGAGGCCCAGGCCGCCGGCCTGCCGGTCGTCGCGGGCGGTGGTCGAGGCGTGCCGGACATCGTCGACGATGGCCGCACCGGCCTGCTGACGCCGACCGGCGATGCGCAAGCGTTCGCCGGCGCCGTAGCCGACCTTCTGGAGCATCCGCAGCGCCGCCGCGAGATGGGCGCGGCCGCCCAAGGCCATGTGCTCGCGCACCACGATCTCGGCGCCGCCGCCGCCAGGCTGAATGCGGCGCTGCGGGAAGCGACGGCATGATCCGCCTGCTCGTGATCCGCCATGCCCCCACCGAATGGACCCTGGCCGGGCGCTTGCAAGGGCGAACCGACACGGCACTGGCGCCGAAGGCTGCCGACTATCTGGCTGCGATCTCGCTGCCGCCGCCGTTCGACCAGGCCCCCTGCTACGCCAGCCCGCTGCGCCGAGCGATGGAGACGGCCCGGCGTCTCGGCCGCAAGCCCGTCGTCGACGATAACCTGATCGAGATGGACTGGGGCGCCTGGGAGGGTCTCTCGTTTCAGGAGGCATCGGCCCGCCTGGACCCGTCAAAGCGCCATTTCGGCCTGGACTATGCGGCACCCGGCGGGGAGTCGCCGCGCGACGTGCAAAACCGGCTGCTGCCATTCCTGCACCGGCTGGACGGTTTTGGCGGCGACGCGCTGGCCGTCAGCCACAAGGGTGTCATCCGCGCGCTCTACGCGCTCGCCGTCGGCTGGACTATGGAAAGCAAGCCGCCGGACAAGCTGGATTTCAAGGCCGGTCAACTGTTCGCGTTCGACCAACGCGATGGCCTTCGGCTCAAGCGCCTCAACGTCCCGCTGAACGGCCGACCGGCATGAACGTCCTGCTCTATGTCCAGCATCTGCTCGGCATCGGTCATGTCCGGCGCGCAGCGTTGCTGGCCCAGGCGATGGCCGCCGAGGGAGACCGGGTCACGGTCGCCTATGGCGGCTTCCCCGTGCCGCAGGTCGACTTCGGTGCCGCCACGGTGGCGTGCTTGCCGGCCGCGCGGGTCGCCGACGCAAACTTCGCGCCGATCCTAAACGCGGATGGCCAACCGATCGATGACGGCTGGAAGACGGCACGCGCCAAAGCTCTGCTTAGCCTGCACGAGGATCTGCAGCCCGATTGCATCCTGATCGAGACCTTTCCCTTCGGCCGCCGCGCCTTCCGGTTTGAGCTGCACCCGCTGCTTGACGCCGCCAAGGCACGGCGCCCCAAACCCCTGATCGCGTCGTCCGTGCGAGATATCCTGGTCCGCAAGGACGACCCGGCGAAAGAGGCGGCGATGGCCGAGGCCGCGCGGCGCTGGTTCGATCTGGTCCTGGTGCATGGCGACCCGTCGATCGTGCCCTTTGCCGACAGCTTTCCGTTCGCCGGCCACATCGACGACCTTATCGTTCACACCGGCTATGTGGCGCCACGCAGATCGGCCGATACGCCCGAGGCGCTCAACGAGGACGGGCTGGATGAGATCGTGGTCTCGGTTGGCGGCGGCGCGGTCGGATTGGCCCTGCTGGAAACCGCGATCACGGCGGCCGGGCGGGCGCGCACGCGCAAGGCCTGGCGCCTGCTCGCCGGCCCGGACATTCCCGCGCCGGACTTCGAACGGCTTCGAGGCCAGGCCGGCGACACCGTCATCGTCGAACGGGCCCGCAAGGACTTTCCAGCCCTGCTGGCGCGTTGCGCCCTGTCGATCAGCCAGGCCGGCTACAACACGGTGGTGGATGTCCTGGCCGCGAAATGCCGCGCCTTGCTGATCCCGTTCGCCCAATCGGGCGAAAGCGAGCAGAGCCAGCGTGCCGAACTCATTGCCGCGCGCGGATGGGCGCGGTATTTACCGGAGGCCGGGTTGAGCGCCGATCAACTGGCCCAAACCGTCGACGAATGCCTGGCCACTCCGGCGAGAGAAATAATGCCGCAAGTTGATCTTTCCGGAGCACAAACTAGCGTCCGTGTGCTTCACCAGAAATTCATTGGACTCAGGTCCGGTTGACGCCCGGACTAGACTTGTTCCAAACAATGGCCATGATCTCGCACTCCACGACAGGAAGCTTCTAGCCGGCATGCTCGCGTCTCCCACCCTTTCTGCCTCGCGGGCGCATGCCGATCCGTGGACCGCGCTGGACGCTGAACTGGACCGATGGCGGGCCGCCGGCCGAACGGCGACCTTTTGGTGGCGCGACGACGATGCCACGGCGCCAGGCCCTGCCCTCGATCGGCTTCTAGGCTTGGCCAGCCGCTACGACGCCCCGGTCGGGCTGGCCGTCATCCCGAAGGACGCAACCGAGGCGCTGGCCGACAGACTGGCGGCCAGTGCGAATGTCGGCGTTCTTCAGCACGGTTGGGCGCATGCCAACCATGCCGGCCCCGGCGAAAAGAAGATGGAGCTGGGGGATCATCGTCCGGCCTCGCTGGTGGCTGACGAGTTGAGGGCCGGGTTCGATCGCCTGTCGGCCCTGTTCGGGTCCCGGTTTCTGCCGGCCCTCGTGCCGCCCTGGAACCGCATCGGTAGCGCTCTGGGGCCTCATCTGGCCGAGATCGGCTTTGCGGGTCTCAGCCTGTTTGGCGCACGGGCGCAGCGGTTGCGCGACGGGCTCGTTCTGGCCAACACCCATGTCGATCCGATCGCCTGGCGAGACGATCGCGGGTTCACCGGCACCAACGCCGCGCTCGCGGCGCTGATCGGCCACCTGAGCGATCGCCGAGGCGGTCTGGTCGATCCGGACGAAGCGACCGGCCTCCTGACCCATCATCTCGCACATGACGAGGCGACATGGTCGTTCCTGGAACGCTGTCTGGAGGCATTGGCCTCCCATAGCGCCGCACGGCTGTTGCCGGCGGACACCGTTTTCGACGCTGCCGATCCCTGATGCAGTATCGCTACGACCAATCGGCGCTGAATGGCGACTATGGGCGCGGCGGGTTCGGCCTGGCGCTGACGCTGTTGCCGCTGATTTTGATCGACGTCCATCCGATCGTGTTCTGGTGCCTGGCCGCGGCCGCGCTGTTGTTCGCCGCCTTTTTGGCCCGCACCTATCAGCGCCAGCAATCCATCGTCGCCGTCGACGATGACGCAATCGCGATCGAGGCCCCGTTTGCCAACCGCCGGATCGCTTGGTCGGACGTGAGCGTCCTGAACCTGCGCTACTTTTCGACGCGGCGCGACCGCAAGGGCGGCTGGATGCATCTGACGCTCAAGGGCGAGGACGGCACGGCCATGAAGATCGAATCCAACCTGATCGGGTTCGATGGCGTCGTCGACCGGGCGGCGGACGCGGCCTTCGCGCGCCGGCTGCCACTGACCGATGCCACGATGGAGAACCTGGTCTCGCTGGGCGTGACCATCCCGTCCGACCTCGGGCCTGACAGGCACGATGACCGGGATGGCGACCGGGATGACGATTAGCGCATGAGCGATCTCTTACAGGTTCGGGATCTGGCGATCGACTTTGTGGTTCCCGGTGGCATCCACCAGGCGGTTCAGGGCGTGTCGTTTCGCGTGCGCGCCGGATCGACCGTCGCGCTGGTCGGCGAGAGCGGGTCCGGTAAGTCGGTGATTTCCCAGGCCATCATGGGCATCCTGCCGAAGGTCGGCATGATCTCGGGCGGCCAGATCCTGCTGGACGACCCCCAATCGCGCGGACCTGTCGTCGACCTCGCGGCCCTGGACCCGGAAAGCAAGGCCTACCGCGACATTCGCGGCGGCCGCATTTCGATCATCTTCCAAGAGCCGATGACCAGCCTGTCGGCGCTTCACACCGTCGGCAACCAGATCATCGAGGCGCTGAGGCTGCACCGGAAGATCGGCCCGAAGGAAGCCGGCGAAGTGGCCGAGGCGATGCTTGGCCATGTCGGCTTTCCCCATCCCGGGCGCGCGCTGAAAACCTACCCTTTTGAGCTGTCGGGCGGTCTGCGCCAGCGCGCCATGATCGCCATGGCCCTGGTCTGCCGGCCGGCGCTGCTGATCGCCGACGAGCCCACGACGGCCCTCGATGTCACCATTCAGGCCAAAATCCTCAAACTCTTGAAGGATCTGCAGGCCGAGTTTGGGATGGCCATCCTGATCATCACCCATGACCTTGGCGTCGTCGCCAACATGGCGGACGAGGTCGTGGTGATGTATCGCGGCCGCATCATGGAAAGCGGTCAGCTCAGCGATATCTTCGATCGGCCGTCTCATCCCTACCTGAAGGCGCTGTTGCACGCCGTGCCGCGCTTCGACATGAAGCCGGGCGAGCGGCTGCAGCCGATCCGCGAAATCAAAAGCCAGGAAGGCGGCTTGCTGGCGGCCAAGCAGGCCTGGCCCAAAGGCGCCGACGCGGCCGGCCCCTTGCTGTCCGTGGAACACGTGACCAAGCGCTTCCAGATCAAGAAGAAGACCGGGTTCGGCGAGGCCAGCAGCGTGCTGGCCGTCGACGATGTCAGCTTCCACGTCAGGCGCGGCGAGTGTCTCGGCCTCGTCGGTGAAAGCGGCTGCGGCAAAACCACGCTGTCGAAGATGCTGATGCGGGCGATTTCGGCCGACGAGGGGTCCGTGACTTTCAATGATCGCGGCAAACTTCTCGACGTTCTGGGGTTGGACAGCAAGGCGCTGAAGAAGTTTCGGCCGCGCATGCAGTTCATGTTTCAAGACCCGTTCAGCTCTTTGAACCCGCGCATGACGGTGCTGGACATCGTCACCGAACCGCTGGTTATCCACGACATCGGCGATCGCGCCTTTCGCCGTGAAATGGCGAAGGAACTGATGGGTGTGGTCGGCCTGGAGGTCAGGCATCTCCAGCGCTATCCGCACAGCTTTTCCGGTGGCCAACGCCAGCGGATCGGCATCGCCCGCGCGCTTGCCCTGCGGCCGGACCTCTTGATCTGCGACGAGCCGGTCTCGGCCCTGGACGTCTCGATCCAGGCCCAGGTCCTGAACCTGTTGAAGGATCTGAAGACCAGACTGGGCCTGACCTACCTGTTCATCAGCCATAACCTCGCCGTCGTCGACTACATCGCCGACCGGATCATGGTCATGAGCTTTGGCAGAATCGTCGAGACCGCGCCGCGCGAGATCCTGTTCAATTCGCCGGTGCACCCCTATACGCGCGGCTTGCTCGCGGCCGTGCCCCACCCGGATCCCGATCACCCGCTCGACCTAACGCACCTCATGGATGAACGTGCGTCGGAACCCGCGGCCTGGCCGGATCCGTTCCGATTGACCGCCGAGCAACCGGCGGACATGGTTGACCTCGGAGACGGTCATTTCGTACGCGCGCAGAAAGACACGCGGCCGGAGGACCTCAAGAAATGGGAGTTGGCGTCATGATGCTGGGCAGAAGATTGGCCGGAAGACTGGCCGGAAGATTGGCCAGACCGGCCGTTTTTGTTGCGGCCTTGATGATGGTGTGGGGCGGCAGCGCTGCCGCCCAGACCTACGGCGAGGCGCCGATGCTGGCCGAACGGGTCGCGGCCGGCACGCTGCCGCCGGTTGAAGAACGGCTGCCCGCGAACCCGGCAACGATCGATCCGTTGAGCGCGGGCGCGTATGGCGGCCAGATCGAATGGCTGGCCGGGCGCGCGCGCGACATACGGATTATGAACGTCTACGGCTACGCACGGCTGGTGGGTTACGACGCCGAGCTCAACCTCGTCGCCGACATCCTGGAAAGCTACGAGGTCGAGGGTGGGCGCATCTTCACCTTTCATCTTAGGCCGGGCCTGCGCTGGTCCGACGGCGAGCCGTTCACGACCGAAGCCTTTCGCTACGAGTGGTTCGATGTTCAGCAGAATGAAGATCTGCGCCCCTACGGCCCCGACTTTCGGCTGCTGGTCGAAGGCGAACTGCCGGAGGTGGAGATCATCGACGACTACACCGTACGTTATAGCTGGTCACAGCCCAACCCGCGGCTGATCCCGGCCTTGGCGGGTGCGCGGCCGCTCTATCTCTACGCGCCCGGTCACTATCTGCAGCAGTACCACCAAGCCTATGCCGATCCCGACACGCTGCAGGCAGCGGTGGAATCGGCGGAGGTTCAGGACTGGACCGTCCTGCATCTGAGGCGCGGGAACCTGTATTCGGCCACCAATCCGGAACTGCCGGTGCTGCAGCCATGGGTGAACACCACCGCACCGCCAAGCGAGCGCTTTCAGTTCGTGCGCAATCCGTTCTACCACCGGGTGGATAACGAGGGTCGCCAGCTGCCCTATATCGACAGCGTCTATGTGAACATCTCGGACTCGTCGCTGATCGCCGCCCAGACCGGAACCGGCGGCAGCGACCTGCAAGCCCGCCATATTCGCATCGACGATTACGCATTTCTCGCCCAGGGGGCGGAAACCAACAATTACTACATCGATCTGTGGGATACGGTCCTGGGCTCGGAGATCGCCCTCTATCCCAACCTGACGGCCGCCGATCCGGTCTGGCGCGAACTGATGCGGGATGTACGGTTCCGGCGCGCCTTGTCGATGGCGGTTTACCGGGACGAGATCAACGAGATCATCTATTTCGGTCTCGGTCGGATCTCGAACAACACCGTCGTGCCCTCCTCGCCGTTTTGGACCGAGGCGCTGGCGACCGAATGGACCCAGTACGACATCGACCGCGCCAACGACTTGCTCGATGAGATCGGGCTGACCGAATACGAAGACGGCGTTCGCCTGCTGCCCGACGGGCGGCCCCTGGAGATTGTGGTAGAGACCGCCGGCGAGCGCGGGCAGGAGGTGGACGCGCTGCAACTGATCGCCGACAGCTGGAGCCGCATCGGCGTGGCGCTGTTCATCAACAATTCCCAGCGCGACGTCTTCCGCAACCGCATCTTCAGCGGCGAGACCAACATGTCGGTCTGGTTCGGCCTCGACAACGGCCTGATCACGCCATCCACGGTGCCGACGGAACTGGCGCCGGTCGACCAGAACTGGCTGCAATACCCGGCCTGGGGCCAGTATTGGCAGGCTGCCGCCGGCGCGGGCGAGGCACCGGACCTTCCCTGGGCGGAAGAACTCGTCGATCTCTATCGGGAATGGCTCGTCACCTATGACGAGGACCGCAAGATCGAGATCGTCAGCCGGATGCTGGAGATCCATGCCGACCAGGTCACCTCGATCGGCCTGATCCAGAGCATCCCGCAACCGATCGTGGTCGCCAACCGGCTGCACAACGTGCCGGTCGAGGCGGTCTACAGCTGGGACCCCGGGGCCCATTTCGGGCGTTATCGTACGGATACGTTCTGGGTCGACCAATAGGGCTGGCGGCAACGGTTTAGGGCGCCAACCCCATGTTCGGATACATCGTCCGGCGGCTGTTCGTGATGATCCCGACGCTGCTCGCCATCAGCGCGATCAGCTTCTTCATCATCCAACTGCCACCGGGCGATTTTCTGACCACGCTGATTAACGAGCAGCTGTCCCGCGGCGAAGGCGCCGACATGGGCAACATCGAACGGCTGCGCCAGCTCTACGGCCTCGATCGCCCGCTGATCGAGCAGTACTTCATCTGGCTGGGCAACGCGCTGCGCGGCGATTTCGGCTACAGCTTCGAGTACGAATTGCCGGTCACGACCGTGGTCGGCGATCGCATGTTCCTGACCGTGGTGCTGACCTTCGCCACCACCCTGTTCATCTGGATCGTCGCCTTTCCGATCGGCATCTATGCCGCCACGCACCAGTACTCGGCCGGCGATTACGCCCTGACCTTCATCGGGTTCCTGGGCTTCGCGGTGCCCAACTTCCTGTTGGGGCTGGTTTTGATGTACCTGTTCAACGTCTGGTTCGGCACCGATATCGGCGGCCTGATGGACCGGCAATACATCGACCAGCCGATGAGCTGGGCGAAGTTCGTCTCCGTGCTGGAACATTTGCTGACCCCGGTTATTGTGATCGGCACGGCCGGCACGGCGGCAATGATCCGCCGCCTGCGCGCCAACCTGTTGGATGAGCTGCAAAAGCAGTACTACATCACGGCGCTGGCCAAGGGCCTGCCCCGCCGCCGCGCGCTTTTGAAATACCCGCTCCGGTCCGCGTTGAACCCGTTCATCGCCGATATCGGGTCGATCCTGCCCGATCTGATCTCCGGCGCGACGATCGTCTCCGTTGTCCTGAACCTGCAGACGACGGGCCCGTTGCTGCTGTCGGCGCTGCAAAGCCAGGACATGTTCCTGGCCGGATCGTTCTTGCTCTGGCTGGCCCTTCTGACCGTCATCGGCGTTCTGATTTCCGATCTGTTGCTGGCCATGCTCGATCCGCGCATTCGTCTCGGCGGAGGAGCCGTCAAATGAGCCGCCGACCCGACACCGACCCGCTGGAACACTTCGTCGACAAGCGCGAGTGGGACCCGTACGTCACCGAGACGCTGACCGCCAGCCAGGAACGCTACTACCTCGCCTCGCAATGGCGGATCATGTGGTGGAAGCTGAAGAAGCATCGCCTGGCGATGATCTCCGGCATCATCCTGGCCATCCTGTACGTGTCGATCCTGTTCGTCGAACAGATCGCCCCGTACAACAAGGACACGCGCAACATCAGCCACATCAACGCGCCGCCCCAGCAGGTACGCTTCTTTCACGATGGCGCCTTCATCGGTCCGTACGTGTATGGGCTTGAGCTTGTCGGCCGAGAGACCGATGTGAGTCCGAGGGATCGATTGGCCGCCATGTTGGGCACCGCGGGTCCGCCGTCCGCCGACGGTGAGGCGACCGCCAACAGGCCGCAAAATATTGCCGCCCAGCTTACCCGCGAATACGTCGCCAACACCGACGACATTCAGCCGCTGCGCTTCTTCTGCGCCGGCGACACTTATCGCTGGTGGGGTCTGATCCCGGGTGACTTCCACATCGTTTGCCCGGCCGAGGACGGTACGCTGTTCCTCCTGGGCACCGACCGGCTGGGGCGCGACATGTTCAGCCGCATCGTCTATGGCGCCCGAATATCGCTGACCGTCGGCTTGGTCGGCATCACGGTCAGCTTCATTCTGGGCATCACGATCGGTGGCATCGCCGGCTATTACGGCGGCTGGATCGACAATTTCTTCAACCGCATCATCGAGATCTTTCAAAGCTTTCCGCAGTTACCGCTGTGGATGGCCCTGTCGGCCGCGTTACCGGCGACCTGGTCGCCCATCCTGATCTATTTCGGGATAACGCTCATATTGGGGCTGGTGGACTGGACCGGGCTGGCGCGCGCCGTCCGATCCAAACTGCTGTCGCTGCGCGAGGAAGACTTCACGGTCGCGGCCCAACTGATGGGTGCCGGCAGCGGCCGCATCATCGGCCGCCACCTGTTGCCAAGCTTCATGAGCCACCTAATCGCCTCGGCAACCATCTCGATCCCCGGCATGATCTTGGCCGAAACGGCCTTGTCGTTCCTTGGGCTGGGCCTGAAGGAGCCGATCGTCAGTTGGGGCGTCTTGCTGAACTCGGCCCAGAACATCAACGCCGTGGTGATCTATCCCTGGCTGATGGCACCGGTTGTGCCGGTCGTCATCGTTATTCTGTGCTTCCAGTTCTTCGGCGATGGCCTGCGCGATGCCGCCGATCCATACAAATAGTGAACAAACAGTTCATCCGGCCTGTTCAGGACAGTTTCCTTTTTCTTGAATTTTAACAGTTTTTGTTGAATGAATGCGGCGATGACACGCCGCACGCGCAAATCTGGACCACCCGAAAGGCCACAACGGCCCAAGCGGCCAGGGTCAAAACCCGGCGGCGCCAAACCACGGCGCCCCAGCCGGCCCGCTGCCTCTGCGCGGGCCGCGACAGCGGTACGTGCACCCCGCCGGCCGGCCAAAAAAGCGGCACGGCCGTCGCGGGCCAGCAGCCGCCCGCAACGTCGCGGCGGCGGATCGCGATCGACGAGATCAGGCGGTCGCCAGACGGGGTTTGGTGGCCGGGTCCTGCGCTGGGCCTTCAAATGGTCGGCGGTCTCAGCGATCTGGCTGTTCATCCTCGTGGCCGGCGCCGTTGCCTACTTCGCCACGGGCCTGCCCGACATCTCGTCCGTCGGTGCCGCGGAGCGACGGCCGGCGATCACGGTTCTGGACGGCGACGGGCGCGAAGCGGCACGGTATGGCGACCTGACCGGCGATTACGTCACGGTCGATCAGTTGCCCCCGCATCTGATCAACGCGGTTCTCGCCATCGAGGATCGCCGTTTCTACGGCCATCCCGGCGTCGATGTCTTCGGCGTCGCCCGCGCCGCCTGGTCGAACCTGGCGGGCGGCGGATCGCTGCAGGGCGGATCGACCATCACGCAGCAATTGGCCAAGAACCTGTTCTTGAGCCCGGAACGCACCTGGCGCCGCAAGGTTCAGGAGGCCCTGCTGGCTGTCTGGCTGGAGCTGAATTACAGCAAGGACGAGATCCTGACCGCGTATTTGAACCGGGTCTATCTCGGCAACGGCACCTATGGCGTGGACGCGGCCGCGCGGGCCTATTTCGGTGTCCCGGCGGCTGATCTCAGCCTGCGCCAATCCGCGATGATAGCCGGCCTGTTGCGCGCGCCGTCGCGGCTCGCCCCCACAGCCGATCTGGACGCCGCCAATCGGCGCGCCGATGTGGTGCTGGCCGCCATGGTCGATGCCGGGTTCCTGACCCGCGATCAGATCGTGGCCCAAGGCGCGGACAGGCCGTTGGATCGCGCCGGCCGGATCGCCGGCAGCAACGGGCGCTATTTCAGCGATTGGGTGGTCAACCAGATCCCGGATTTCATCGGCTACGAGCCGACCGACCTGATGGTCGGCGCGACCGTCAATCCCGCGATCCAGTCGATCGCCCACACGGTGGTGAACCGCCATCTGGCGGCCTCGGACGAAGGCGCCAGCCAGGCCGCCGCCGTGGTTCTGGCGCCGGACGGGGCCGTGCTGGCCATGGTGGGTGGCCAGTCCTATGCCGCGAGCCAGTTCAACCGCGCGACACAGGCCCTGCGCCAGCCCGGATCGGCGTTCAAGCCGATCGTCTATCTGGCAGCGCTGGAAACCGGCCTTCGACCAAGCAATCAGGTGCTCGACGCACCGATCACCCGGTCCGGCTGGTCGCCCCGGAACTTCGGCGAGGACTATAGCGGCGAAATCACCTTGCATCAGGCACTGGCCGAAAGCGCGAACACGGCGGCCGTCCGCGTTCTGGAACAGGCCGGCATCGACCGGACGATCGACCTGACGCGCCGGCTGGGCATCACAACGCCGATGCGCCGCGACCTGTCGCTGGCCCTGGGCACCAGCGAGGTCAGCCTGCTGCAACTGACCGGGGCCTATGCGGCCTTCGCCAATCGGGGCCGGCCGGTCATCCCCTACGGGATACGCGACATCGTCGATCGCGACGGTCGTTTGCTGTACGCCAGAAGCCCGGACAGTTTGGGCCTGGCCGCCGATCCCCAGCGGATCGACATGCTCAACCGGATGATGGTGGGCGTGATCGAAAACGGCACGGGGCGGAACGCGGCGGTCGGCTGGCGGGCAGCGGGCAAGACCGGCACGTCGCAGGATTTCCGCGATGCCTGGTTCATCGGCTTCACCGGCGATCTGGTGGTCGGTGTCTGGGTCGGCAACGACAATGGCAGCCCAATGGACAGTGTGACCGGCGGCGGCCTGCCGGCGCGCATCTGGCGCGACATCGTGGCCGAGGTGGCAACGGTCCGCGCGCCTGCCGGACTGGAACTGGTGGCACCGCCGGTGACGGCGCCTTTGACCCGCGCCCCGACCACGGTGGAAGAACAACGCGCCCTCGACGACCTGATCGAGCGCATGGTCGGCGGATAGGCGCGGGTATTACCGCAGGCGGCCGGCGATGAAAGCGTTAAGCTGGTCGGCAAAGGCACCGGCGTCGACGGCAAACTGTGATGACGCGGGATCTCCCGGCAACTGGGCCAGGCTGCTGGAGACGCCGATCACGGCGTAGCTGCCGCCGCCCAAATCGGCCAGCAGCGGGGACCCACTGTCGCCGAGCGTGATGTCACAGTTGTGGCGCAGGCTGCCGGTCTCGAAGAAGGTGTCGACCGTGCAGTCCAGATGCGCGCTGATGTCCTCGCCCGTGTCCCAGCTATAGCCCGCCTGGCTGATGGCGTAGCCTTGCCGCTGTTCGATCAGACGCTGCTGGTCGGGCAACAGTGCCAAGACGGGCAGATAGCCTTGCGTGTCTCCAATCGGCTGGGTCAAGCGGACAAAGGCCCAGTCGCGGCCGTCGCCCCGGCCGGGACCGGGTCGGCCACGATCCTCAAGAAACTCGGGATTGACATAGATGTCCGAAATGCGGGCCACCGCGGACGGCCCGTCTCGCGTAATGCCGGCCAGAAACGCCCCTTCCCTGACCACCGTCCGATCCTCAGCCACCAGGCAATGTGCCGCCGTCAGGACGGTGTCGGGCGCCACCAGGGTCGCCGTGCAGGATCGGCCCACGCGCAGACCCAGGATCCCGATCGCCCGCCAAGGCAGTTCGCCGGAGTCGACGCGCACGCGGTCATCGTAGCCTGAGTAGTAGTCCCGCATGCCCAGAACCGTCGTGCGGCCAAGGCAGTCGATCGTGTCGGTTCTGGGTGCGCAGATGCCGTTGCCGCCGAACGCGCGTTCCTCGCAGATGCCGTTCAGCGCCGATACGCAGACATTGGTGCGATTGCGTCTGGCAGCCATGGGTGCACAGTCGGCCGTATCGGTTCCGCTGGCGCAGATGCCCATGCCGATGGAGGGTTCGTCGCAAACCCCGTCAAAGCGTCGGCTGCAGCTGTTGGTGCCGCCGGCGGCCAACGCCTCGCAGTCCGTTGCGTCGGTGCCCGCCTCACACATTCCGGTGCCGCCAAACCGCAGATCGTCGCATTCGAGGTTGGCGGCGTACGCACAGCTATCGTCGCCCAGCCCATCGGGAAACGGGGTCATCGGCCCGCTTACGGTCGCCACTTGCTCGGCCTCGTCGACAGAGCCGGGCGTACAGCCGGCTATCACCAGCACGCTCAAGGTCAAAAGGGCACGGGACAGACGGATCATGCTTGGAAACCGGTCAATGGCTGAACGCACGGCCTTCCGGTCGGCCCGTCTAGTCGCCCGACTTCAAGCCCACCGAACCCGCGTTGCCCAGCCTGCCGGCAACGAAGTCGCTCAATGGCCCAGCGAAGGCGCGGGCGTCGACGGCCAGATAGGCCGATCGGCTTTGTCCCGGCAGGTCGAAAAACTGGCTGTCGACCCCGACCACCGCGTAATCGCCGTTGCCGCGGTCAACGAAGAAGGGCGAACCGCTGTCGCCCAGCGTGGTATCGCATTCGTGAAACATCGAATTGTCGGCCAGGAATTCGATGATGCGGCACCCCAGATGCGCCGACAGCCGATCGCCCGTGTCCCAGCTATAGCCGCCCTGGCTTAAGGTGAACCACGTGCCGCTGATCGCGCGACGCTGATCGTCAGGTTGCGGCGCCAGGACGGTGAGATGACCGAGCGTGTTGCCCAACGGCCGATCGAGACGGGCGAAACCCCAATCCTCGCCATTGCCCTGGCCCGGACCGAAATCCGCATCATTGTCGTAGCGCGGGTTTACGTAATAGTCGGCGATGCCGGCGACATCGACAAAGCTGTCACCGCTCAATCCGGCGAAAAAGGCGATCGGCCGGTCGGGCCTTCCCTCGGTCAAGAAGCAATGGGCCGCCGTCAGAACGACGTCGGGCGCCACCAGGGTCGCCGTGCACGCACCGCCCTCGAAATCCAGCTGCCCGATGGCCCGCCAGGGAAAGGACGTGCTGTCGACCATCACCCGCTCGTCGCGGCCGAAATAGTGGTCCCGCATGCCCGGCACGGTCTCGCGACCGAAACAGTCGACCGTATCGGTGCGCTCGGCGCACTGGCCGCTGCCGCCCTGGCCCGCTTCCTCGCAGATGTCGTTGAAAGCGGTGGCACAACTGTTGGACCGGTTGCGCAGATGGGCGGCGGACGCGCAATCGGCGGTGTCCGTGCCGCTGGTGCACACGCCGAGGCCGATATGCGGTTCGTCGCATTCATTGTCGAACGCCCACTGGCAACTGTTGTCGCCGCCGAACGCAAGCGCCCGGCAGTCGGACGCGTCGGTCCCCTCCAGACAGGCGCCGGTGCCGCCGAAGCGAATGTCGTCGCATTCCATGTCATGCGCCCAGTGGCAGCTATCGTCGCCGACATCGATGCCGCCCGGGGCGATGGGCTGTCCGACGCCGGGCTTTCCACCACGGGTCAGCGGCGGCAGTTCAATACCGATCTCCTCAAGAACCGACAGTCCCGGCCGGTCGATCGTGGGTTGGGCGGCGGCAAACGTCGCCGTACCCAGACAGATCACCAATCCCGTTGCCAATGCGCGGCCAACCATGTCCCCTGCTCTCACTCACCTCAGCGCCTCCCCGGAATGCTAGCACATAGGCCGGGGCTTCAAAGGCCCAGCCTTCGCAAGGTGGCGTCTATGGGCCGTGAATAGGCGGCGTCCCAATAGCGGACGTGAACCAGGAGCGGATAGATGTTGTAGATGTCGCGCCGCAGGTCGAAAAAGCCCTCGTCGATCGGGCGCAGCGCGCGATAGGCGGCGAAGAAATCCTCCGTCACCGTGTCGAACAGGGTCATGTAGGCCAGCTCGATCTCCGGGTGGCCCCAATAGATCGCCGGGTCGATCAGCCCGACGATCCTGTCACCCTTGTGCAGCAGATTGCCGGTCCACAAATCGCCATGCAGCAGGGACGGATGATCGGGTTCGTGCAGGTAGCGGTCGAGCCGGCCGGCAAGCCGGTCGATGCGGGCGGCAAGCTCATGCGACACGGTTCCTTCGCGAACGCCTTCGCGGACCATGTGGCTGAGCCGCTGTTCGGCGAAAAAGGGCAGCCATCGCTCAGACGCCGGATTGGGCTGGTCCAGCTTGCCAATGACCGTATCGTACGGGTAGCCAATCGCCGGACGGGCCATCGAGTGAAGCTCGGCCAGCAGGCGGCCCGCGTGGCGCTGTGCGGCCGGACCAGGGATGCCGGGGTCGTGGTCGAGAAACTCAAGCACCAGGGCGGCATCGTCGCCATGGACGACCCGCGGCAGCGGCGCGTCGCTGTCGCGGGCGAGGTCGGCGAGCATGCGCCGCTCCAACGCCAGATTGTCGGCACCCGTCTTGACCACCAGCCTTGTGCCATCGGCAAAGTCGGCGCGCATGACCGTGCCGGTCGAGGCGCCCGTCAGAGTGGTGAGCCGATCGGGCCGCTTGCCGAGGATAGTCTCCAGGCGCGCTGCGAGCACGGTGGCGTTCAACGTTGCGCCAGTTCGCCGGCCAGCAAGGCGCGCAGCAGGCCGTCCGTGCCGGCCTCGATCAGATCGAGCGCGTAGTCATAGTCGACCGCGTCGCCATGATAGGGATCCGGGACGTCGCGGGCGTCCAGATGCCGCGCGAAGTCCAAGAACATCACCACCTTCGCGCGCGTGCCGGGGGGCGCCTGTCGCTCCAGCAATCGCCGATGACCGTGATCCATAGCCAAGATCAGGTCGAAGCGGTGGAAATCCTCCGGCTCGACCTTGCGGGCCCTCAGCGAGGACAGGTCGTAACCCCGGCCTAGGGCATGGCGCTGGGCCATGGCATCCGGCGCGTCGCCGACATGGAAGGCGTGGGTGCCCGCGCTGTCGCAGATGACCTCCTGTGTAAGGCCTTCCCGCTCAAGCTTGGCCATCATCACGCCCTCGGCCGTCGGCGACCGGCAAATGTTGCCCGTGCAGACAAACAGCACGCTGAAGCCCATGCGCACGACCCCTCGAATTCGCTCTGGACGGAATGGCAGAGCATAGCAAATGATGGTTTGCAATGATTGATACTTTGAAGAAGACCGATCGGATCGTGATTTTGACCGGCGCCGGGATTTCCAAGGAATCCGGCCTGGAAACATTTCGCGATCCCGACGGTATCTGGGCGCGCCACTCGATCGACGAGGTTGCGACGCCGGAGGCGTTCGCGCGGAACCCTGGGCTGGTCCACCGCTTCTACAACGCGCGCCGCAGACTGCTGGATGATCCCGCGATCCAGCCGAACGCGGCTCACCACGCGCTGGCCGCCCTGGAGGCCAACTGGCAAGGCGAGGTGCTGCTCGTGACCCAGAATGTCGACGACCTGCATGACCGCGCCGGCTCGCGCAATCTGATCCATATGCATGGCGAAATCGCCAAGATCCGCTGTGTCTTCTGCGGCGATGTCCGCCGGCAGATCCGCGACCTTTCGCCAGACACGCCGTGCGACGCCTGCGGCCGAAGTGGCGGGTTGCGCCCGGATGTGGTTTGGTTCGGCGAGATGCCGCGCGACATGGACCGGATCGGCGCCGCCATCGAGGATTGCGCCTTGTTCGTCTCGATCGGAACGTCGGGCACGGTCTATCCCGCCGCCGGCTTCGTGCATGAGGCCAGATACAACGACCGCGACGCCCATTGCGTTGAGCTGAACCTCGAGGAAACGGACACCAGCCCGATGTTTCACGACAGCCGCAAAGGCAGGGCGACCGAGCTGGTGCCGGCGCTGGTCGACGCGCTGTTGGCCTCGACATGAGCGGCGCCGGAGACTTGGCGACAATCCTGGCCGAGGCCCGGGCCTGCACGGTCTGTGCCGCCCATCTGCCCCTGGGGCCGCGCCCGGTGCTGCGCGCGCACCCGAAGGCCCGGCTGGTGATCATCGGCCAAGCGCCGGGCACCAAGGTGCATGCCAGCGGCATCCCCTGGAACGACCCGTCGGGCGACCGGCTGCGCGACTGGCTGGCGATCGACCGGGACGCGTTCTACGACGAAAGCCGGATCGCCATCGTGCCGATGGGATTCTGCTACCCCGGGGTGGACAAGAATGGCGGCGATGCCCCGCCGCGCCCGGAATGCGCGCCGCTGTGGCACGAGCGCGTCTTGGCCCACTTGCCGGACGTGAAGCTGACGTTGCTGGTCGGCCAGTACGCCCAGCGGTTCTATCTTGGCAAGCGCCGCGCCAAGACGATGACGGACACCGTGCGCAACTGGCGCGCCTATCAGCCCACGCATCTGCCCCTGCCCCACCCCAGTTGGCGCAACACCGCCTGGCTGAAGCGCAACCCGTGGTTCGAGGCCGAGATCCTGCCGGTCCTGCGGCGAACGGTCGCCGAGCTTCTCTGAAAAACCAATCGTGATCGGGTTGAAGTCGCCCCGACTTGCTGCCAAAAGTAGTGCTTTAGCTTCGCTGCTTTGCTGCAATCCGGGGGAAGCAAGAGCGTGATCAGACACATCGTGATGTTCAGCGCCAAACGGCCCGAGGATGTCGAGACCATCCATCAGGGCCTGAAGCTGCTGCAGGGGATACCCGCAGCCCAGCGCCTGGAAGTATCGCACAATCAGAAGACCGACCAGCTTGGCAACGAGATCGACGTGGTCGTCTATGGCGAGTTCGCCGACGACAAGGCGCTGGCCGACTTCAAGGCGCACGATCTCTATCAGCAATCAATTGGCATCGTCCGGCCGCTCCGCGAGCTCAGGGTGGCCGCGGACTACGAGGTTCCGTAAAGCCGACGGCCCAAATAGGGCCGCCGCCGTACAGGATTCAAGCCGGCTGGTGTTCGGAACAGGGTTGTTTTTCGGCCTGACCGTGCCCCCAGTTTCGGCCAAGAAGCGGCCTTGAAAGCATCATCCGGGCACCGCGTTTACCGCACGCTATGGCCGCAAAGCGGGGCCAGTTTCTCGCCCCAAGGTCGGACGGTCCGGCCTTGGGCCGATGAACGGCATCGGCCCCTCACATCCGATGAAATTGGAGGAAGATCCAATGAGGAAGACCCCGATAGCCATGGCTCTGGCCGCCTTCCTGGCGTCCACGGCCGCCATCGCTGCCGAAGGGGACTTCGTGGCAGCCGACACCAACATCGACGGCATGCTCTCTCTCGACGAGGTGCTCGCCATGCACCCCGAAGCGACGGAAGAGACGTTCATCGCCGCCGACCTGAACGGTGACGGCATGTTGTCGGAAGAGGAGTACGAAGCGGCGACCGGTGGCGCGGTCACCACACAGTAGGCTCCTGCCAAACTCTCCATGACGAAGGACGATGCCCCCGTCGCGAGAGCGGCGGGGGCATTTGCCATGCGCGCCGTTCATCCCCGCGCGTGCGGGGAACGGTGAACCGCCCGCCGGTCCTGCCGGCCATGCCAGCGGTCGGTCAGGCCGATGGTGAACGACGACGACGCCCGATCGATCACCGCGATATGCTCGCGTCGGTCCACCCGGCATGGCGCATCCCGTCGACGGTGACGGTCGGGTCGGACAAGGGCCTCTCCCCAGCAGACTGGATCAGTAAATTTCATATGGAAAAAACCTCGACGGCTAAGCAAATTCCATATTTGATAAAGTCATGCTCACATGGGACGAAAACAAAGCCGCCGCCAACCTCGCCAAGCATGGCGTGGCCTTTGACGCAGTTGCCGGTTTCGATTGGCAAACCGCCGAAATCACCGTCGATCGGCGCCGCGCCTATGGCGAGGTCCGCAACCTGGCCACCGGGTACATCGGCGAACGGCTTTATGTCCTAGTCTATGTTGAGCGCGGCGATGACATCCGTGTCATCAGCCTGCGCAAGGCCAACGCCAGAGAGGTGACCCGATATGACGAACAAACAGCCGACTAAGGGCCGCAAGCTCAACCCAAGGGCTCAGCGCGCGCTCGACCTCATCAGCGACGAAGAGGATCGCCGGATCACCGAGGCGGCGCTCAGCGACCCCGACAACCCGCCCCTGACCGACGAGGACTTTGCCCGCATGCGGCCCGCCCGCGAGGTCGTGCCCCACATCGTCGCCAACCCGCCCAGGAAGGTGCGCGGTCCCCAGAAGGCGCCGAAGAAGGAACAGATCGCGCTCAGCGTCGACCCCGACGTCCTGGCCTTTTTCCGCTCCACCGGCAAGGGCTGGCAAACCCGCATGAACGAGGCCCTCCGCGACGCCATGAAGCGGTTGAAGCGGGCGTCGTGACTCAGGGCTCCGAGGACTTGCTTGCCTGCTCCTCGGCGACCTCTTGCATGATCTCGACATCCTCCTGCGATAGAGGCGGCAACTGAACTGCCGCGGCGATAAGTTCCGGAGCGCGCACAACTCGCTGGTAGCACGCATGCATCCGCGACTTTACTTCCGGTTCTTTGTCGACGTAGTTCCCCGGTCTCATCAGACGGTAGTCACGGGCAGCCACACAGGCCTCCCAAAACGCTGACCTTGCACCGCCGGCCAGATAGAGATTGTTGCGTTCAAACCAATTGAAACAGAAGCTGACGTGCTCATCGCCAGTTCCGGTGTGCAGGCTACCCAACAGTTGTCGTGCAAGTACGTAGGCCTCTTGATGCTTCTCGATTCTCGACTCGCTGGCGGCCAGCCGCAACGCCAGTTCGGTTTGCAACGCACTCCGGCGCCTCATCCCCGCGCGTGCGGGGAACGGGCCGATATCGGCGCTGTGATCCGGCGCAAGCCTTTGGCGGTCCGCATCCGGGCGTGTCGGCTGGGCTTGACCAAGCGCCGGGCGCGTAAAGGGCCGGCGTCATGAGGATGCGGCGCTATCGCTACCGGCCGGAGCTTTGCCACGTCGAAGCGAGGTTCACGCCGTCGACCACGGGCGGAACCTGGGTCGTCTCAGCGCCAACCAAGATGGTCGTTGCGGGGGGCGTGATGGTGTTGACCCGCGCCGAATTCAACGAGCTATTCGAGCTGGTGCCGGAACCGAAACCGCGCGGCCGGTTCAGTCGCCTTTGGCGTAGCTTGCTGGGCGCTGAAAGTGAGGCTGACTGATGGGGGCGGGCTTAGTCGTCGTCGACCAGGACGTCCATGGGCACGTCGAGGGCCTTGGCGATCTTCTTAAGCGCGCTGACCGAACCGGGTTTGCGGCCGGCCTCTATATCGCGCAGGTAGGCCGCCGAAATGCCCGTGGCGCGGGCGAGGTCGGTCACAAAGCGCATGCCGCGATGTTCGCGCCACGCCTGGACCGGTGTGGCGCCGTCGATTTCCCGCAACACGACCTCGTTAGGGATATCGAAGTCGCGCGGGGCCGCCAGCGCGGCGGCATCCTCCGCATCTTCAAGGCGGTTGGTGATTTCGTCCCAAACGTCGATCGTCACCACGACCAGCCGAGGGCGGTTCGGCGCGTCAGTGTTCCACAGTTCCTCAATATCGGACGCGTCCGCAAGCCGCGTCAGAAGCGGTACGCGGTGCGTGTCATCGTCGGATTTGACTGTTTGTTCCCCTGCCAAAAAACTCATGGTCATCGGTACACTCTCCTTCGTTTGGCGACGCGGACAACGCGGACCACTTGGGCCGCGCGGTCGATTTCGCACACTGCCCGCCAGTCGCCCTTGCGGACCCTATACGCTTCTTCGCGTTGTAGCGGCTTGGCGAAGCCGTGCCTGGCGAAGGGGTCGACCGTGACTTGCATCAGGGCTTCAATGATGCGTTGGGCATCCTGCTTTGGCAGGTCGGTCAACGCCGGTTCATCCCCGCGCGTGCGCGGAACGGTCTCTCCTGCTCGAACTTGAGCTTCCTAACGACGGTTCATCCCCGCGCGTGCGGGGAACGGCGGCAAAGGGCCATCACCGGTCCGCTCGAAACCGGTTCATCCCCGCGCGTGCGGGGAACGGGCTTCCTGTAATCTACCGAGGCGGAACGGTTTTCAGAAGGGGGGTGTGGCCACCGGCTTTTGGGGTGTCATTTCCGTCCCTTTATCCGCGCGCCGGCACGCCGTTGATGGCGCAAAACGCGACAGCCTCGGACGGCCGACATCGACCAGCATACGATGGTTCCGTGCCGGCGGCGGCGAAACCCTGCGCGCCGAGGGCCGACCACGCCAGGACGGCGTGTTACGGAACCTGGGCCTCAAGCGCCTCCATATCCTCGTCCGAAAAGCGGAAATGGTGGCCGATCTCGTGGATCACCACGTGGCGAACGATGCGGTCCAGCGCCTCGCCCGTGGCGTGCCAATAGGCCAGGATCGGCTTGCGGTAGAGAAAGATATGGTTGACGTCGTGGCGCACCACGAAGCCATCCTCTTCGCCGAACGGCACGCCGCTGTATAGGCCGAGCAGATCATACGGGCTCTCCAGCTCCATCTCCGCGACGGTTTCGGCATCCGGCAGATCGACCACATGCAGTGCGACGCCGTCGATCAGCTCGCCCACCGGTTCGGGCAGGGCCTTCAGGGCATCATGCGCCAGGGCCGTGAACTCGTCCAAGGACGGTTCGGCGTAGACCCCGGTCAATGTGATGCGCCCGCTTGACGGCGCGGCGCCGCGGCGTCATTTCCAGCAGCATCGAAAGTGCGAGAAGGCTGGACGAAAGGGCAGGCAGCGATGACGGAAAAACTGGGCGAACCGGCGCGGGCGGCGGCAATCGGCACTCTGGAGGGCTGGCACGAGGTCGAGGGTCGCGACGCCATATTCAAGACCTTTCAGTTCAAGGACTTCAACGCGGCCTTCGGCTTCATGGCGCGCGCCGCCCTGATGGCGGAAAAGATGGACCACCACCCGGAATGGTTCAATGTCTACAATCGGGTCGAGGTCACCTTGACGACCCACGATGCCGGCGGCGTCAGCCAGAAGGACATCGATCTGGCGGCGTTCATGGACGGAGCGGCCTAAGGTCCTATTTGGGCGCCAGCCGTACGGCACCATCCAACCGCACGACCTCGCCATTCAGCAGAACGTTGTCCACGATGGCCAGGACCAGCTTGGCGTACTCTTCCGGCTGACCCAAACGGTGCGGAAACAGGGTCGTGGCAACCAGGCTTTCCTTCACCTCGTCGGGCATGGTCAACAGCATCGGCGTCGCGATCAGGCCGGGCGCGATCGTCATCACCCGGATACCGTGGCGGGCGAGTTCGCGGGCGGCGGGCACCGTCAGCCCGACCACGCCGCCCTTCGACGCGCTGTAGGCCGCCTGGCCAATCTGGCCCTCATAGGCCGCGACCGAGGCGGTGTTGATGATCAGGCCGCGTTCGTCGGTGTCCAGCGGGTCCAGTGCCGCCATTTCGGCCGCCGCGAGACGCATCATGCTGAAGGTGCCGATCAGATTGACCTGAATGGTGCGCTCGAAATCGGCCAGCGCCAACGGCCCTTCCCGGCCGACGATGCGGCCCGCCGTTGCGATCCCGGCGCAATTGACCAGCAGCCGCACCGGCCCATGGGCGTCGCGCGCCCGCTGAAACGCCGCGACCGCCGATGTTTCCTGACCGACATCGGTCTCGATGCCGATGCCATCGATATCGCGCGCCACGCGGGCGGCCGCCGCGCCATCCAGATCGGCGATCGCGACCCGCGCGCCCGCCGCGGCCAAGGCGCGGGCGCTTGCCTCGCCCATTCCGGAGCCGCCCCCGGTAACCAGGGCCGCCAATCCACCAACCTTCATTGTCCCAGCGTCCGCCTGCCCCTAGTTTCCTTGCGGCAGTGGTAGCATGGACGATAAAAGGCGCCCAGACGAGACGGGCGAGTGGCGGTTGCAATGTTCAAAAATGTTCCAGCCTCGGCGCTTTTTTTGACGGCGCTTGGCCTGATCCCGCTCTACGGGTTCGCGCTGGCGATCTGGTTCATCGGGCTGAACGCGGACGGCCAGTTGACCGACGCTGCACGCGCCTGGATGGGCTTTCTGGTCAATGCCCAGCTCATCTACACCGCCCTGATCGCCAGCTTCCTGGGCGCCATCCATTGGGGCCTGGCCATGGCGAATATCGGCTGGGAACGGCAGATCCGCCCCGATCCGGAGCGGTGGGACGATGGCGGCCAGGGCACGCCACGCTACGAACCGGCCGTGCGCCAGATGCTGTACAGCGTGGCCCCGTGCCTCTTCGCCTGGGCCTTCGTCCTGATGTTCCAGTTTTTCTTCGTCGCCTGGCCGCCGCTGCTGCTGATGATGCTGCTCTTGCTCGGCGTCTATGTCGGCGACCGCAACGCGGTCAGGTACCGGCTGGCACCGCCTTGGTTCACGGAGCTTAGGGCGCCGGCGACGATCGCGGCCGAAGTGGCCCTTCTGATCACCTTGCTGGCGTCAACGCCGGCCACCAGATAGGCCGTCACCAATCGACCGCTGCCGGACCCGTCTTTTCCAACCAAAGGCTGGTCTCTCGCCCGCCGTCGATGATCGGGATGCGGCCGGCGCCGCCGGCAGCCACCATCTCGGCCATCCTGGTGGCCACATAGTGGCTGGCGAACAGGGGGCGGAACCCGCCGGCGGCCAGCAAGGCGGCGACGACCTGCTGTTCGTTGTAGCCGCGCCACGCCCAGTCGGCGAAATAGTCGTCGGGCAGGCAGATGTCGTGGAAATGGACCAGCACGCCTTCCGGCAGGCAGGGCAGGACGCGGCCGACCAGCCAGTCCACATCCGTTCCCGGCTGGGCCAGATGGCTGGAGTCGATGAACAGAATGTCCCCTGCCTCCAAAGCCGCAAAGGGCTCAATCGGCGCGTCTTGCACTAGGCTGGGGACATGGTTCAGCGACAGGCGCGCGATGTCGGCACGCGGCGTGGGGTCGATCGCGGTGAAGTCGCACCCGATCTGGCCGTCGAACAGCGCGCGGACCATGAACCGGGTGGAGTGGCCGGAGCCGACCTCGACAATCCGGCGCGGCTGACACTGGCGCACCATGACATAGGCGGCCGCACCGTCCAGCCGGCTGAACCAGCCCTGTTGCCAGCGCGGTTCCGGCGGCTCACCACCCAGGCCGACCAGCACATCGCTGAAATCGTCGATTAGATCCAAAACGGCCGCGAACACGGGTTCGGCGGCATGAAACAGGGCTTCGAACGGCGCGTAGGACGGCACCTCTTTGGCAAGCTGATCGGCATGTCGATAGGGAATGAAAAAGCCCTGGGGCTTCAGCCCCAGCACCGTCGACAAGCCCATGCGCAGACGCCGAAACGAAGGTCCGTTGTTTTTCGTCACTTTTTAGCCCCGGGGCCGCGAGCGCGGCCCAGCTTTGAAAACCCAACGTAGCCGACTTACGGCACCAACTCCATGCCCTCGCGCGCGGCCACCGTGCCGGGTCTCGCCTCGGCCGCGGCCGCCTCGATGGCGAACATGCGCTCGTCGCTGTTCATCGGATTGTGATGAAACAGGACGACCTTTTCCACCCCGGCGGCATCCGCAACCCTGATCGCCTCCTGCCACGTTGAGTGGCCCCAGCCGACATGACGCTCATATTCGTCGTCGGTGAACATGGCATCGTACACCATGATGTCGGCATTGCGGCAAAAGTCGACGATCGTTTGGTCCAGCTCGCCTTTGCGGTGTTCGGTGTCGGTGATGATGCAGATCGACTTGTCGCCATGCTCGATCCGATAGCCGCAAGCGCCGTTCGGATGGTTCAGCCAGCAGGTTCTAAGCGTCACGCCGGGCACCGGCTCTTGCACCAGGCCACATTCGAAATCGTTGAACCGGCACGAACGGAAGACCTCGATCGGAACCGGGAAAAGGGGTGCCATCATCATATTGCACAGCACGGCCTTCAGGCTGCTGTCCGGCAAGAGGTGCCCGGCATAGAAGTGAACTTCCGTATCGGGCGCGTAGGCCGGGGCAAAAAACGGGATGCCGCAGATATGGTCCCAATGGGTGTGGGTGAAGAAAATCTTCACGTCCCGCCGCCCCTCGCGCAGCAGCTTGCGGCCCAGCCCCATCAAGCCGCTGCCGCCGTCGATGACCAGCACCTCGCGGCCGCATCTGATCTCAAAACATGTCGTATTGCCGCCAAACTGGACCGTGGTCGGGCCTGGCACGGCGATGCTGCCACGCGTGCCCCAAAACCTGATCGAGAAGACGTCCTGGTCGGTCATCGCGCCTTCGGTGTTTGAACGCCGTTGGCCGACGAGTCTGGCAGTCGCCCATGACCGAGTCGAGCCAAAAGGATCGCTGCCGGACGAGGATGGCCGCCGCGCGCGTCACGCCCCGAAGCAGCGCTGAATGCGCCGGTTGTGGCGTGACGGAGGCCGCCGCGCTGACGGCGGTGAAAAATGGCCTTCCTCGTCAATGCCGCTGTCATCGGAGCGGCATGTCAGCGCACATGGCTGCAGGTCGAATACATTGGCAGATGGCCGGCCCCGGTTTTCCGTCGGCACGGTCGCTTTGTCGTTGCGTTTGTTCGCCCAAAAGAACGATTGCGGTCTTAGGCACAGAGATCAGCACGCAAACCAGGACGACCGCTGTGTCGGTCATCACAGCCCTGTGATCGCCCGTGAAGGCCCAGCCGAAGCCTGCGCGGATTGAAAAACCGATCCGTCCTGCCTGGTTTCACCCTGCATCTCAAGGAACCAGGCGATAGCCGCCGGGCTCCGTCACCAGGATCTGGGCGTTGGACGGCTCTTCCTCGATTTTCTGCCGCAACCGATAGACATGCGTTTCCAGCGTGTGGGTGGTCACGCCGGCATTGTAGCCCCAGACCTCGCCCAACAGCACATCGCGGCCGACCACCTTCGGACCGATGCGGTAGAGATACTTCAAGATCGCCGTCTCCTTTTCGGTCAGGCGGATCTTGCGTTCCGTGTCCTTGTGGACCAGTTGCTTGGCCGCCGGCCGGAACGTGTAAGGGCCGATGGTAAAGACCGCGTCCTCGCTCTGCTCGAACTGGCGCAGCTGGGCACGCACCCGGGCCAGCAGCATGCCCAGCCGAAAGGGCTTCGTGACGTAATCATTGGCGCCGGAGTCCAGGCCCAGGATCTGGTCCGCATCGCTGTCGACACCGGTCAGCATGATGATCGGACTGCGCACGCCGTTGCGACGCATCAGCTTGCACAGATCACGGCCATCCATGTCCGGCAGGCCGACGTCCAGGATGATGCAGTCGAAATGGGTGTCCTTGACGTGGGCGAGGCCTTGCGTGCCCGTCTCCGCCTCGACGGTCGTGAACTCTTCAAGAAGCTGGATCTGCTCGGCCAGAGACGCGCGCAGCGCATCATCATCATCGACCAGAAGGATTTTCTTAGCTGCCGTCATCGCTCGATCTCTTCTTTCGATATCGTAACATGTCGGAGATATGTCCTTAGCCATTTCCAATAGCAGGCCCGCAGCCTGAACGAAACCTCGTCCCAAAAAACCGATCGATCACCGAGGAGTCCCCATGGCTATGCATTAGCAGGGTGGCAGGATTGCCATTGCCAAGCGGACCCCTAACGTCCCATCTAGGGAGTCCCAGTATCTCTGGCAATTGACCGATGTCCCGAAACGACCAAGCACTCTCCAGTTCGGAGCCGCCAGGCGGCGTGCCGTCCCAGCGCTTCAGCCGCCAGGCGAGCCTTCGCGCCGTCGACCGCGCGACCGGCGATCTGCGCCGCGGCGACCCGGTGCTGGTACGTCCGGATGTCGGGCCGGCGCTGTTGATCATGGCGGCGGAATCGGCCGCCGATCAGGGCCTGGACCGTATGATATCGCTCGGCGGCGGCGTGCCCTCCGTCATCTTGACCGGACAGCGGGCCGTCACATTGGGCCTGAGCATGAAGGCCGACGGCGTCCTGCTGCTCCGTCTGGCGAAACGGCCGGAAGCCGGCTGGATACGCGCCATGGCTGACCCGCTGGAGAGCGTGCCGGAGGGATCGCTGGATGGCGTGGAGGGCCCGCACTTCGACGAGGACAGCAAGACCGGGGCGGTGGCGGCGACACGATTGCTGAAGCTGGCGCGCCTGCTGCCGGCCGCCCTGGCCATCGAGGTCGAACGGCCGCTGGCCACCGACCGATTGGCGGCGAACAGCGACATTCTCTCCGTCGCCGCCTTCGACATCGATCATTATCAGGCCCATGCCGCCCGCAGCCTTCGCCGGGTCGCGGATGCGCGCGTGCCTTTGGATGGTGCGGAAGTGACCGATATCGTCGCTTTTCGCCCGACCGACGGCGGTCAAGAGCATCTGGCCATCATCATCGGCACACCGGCGCCAGACCAACCGGTTTTGGTCCGCCTGCATTCGGAGTGCTTCACCGGCGACCTCTTGGGCAGCCTGCGCTGCGATTGTGGCCCGCAATTGCGCGGCGCGGTCAGCGAAATCGCCAAGCAGGGCGGCGGCATCCTTCTCTATCTGGCTCAGGAAGGCAGGGGGATCGGCCTGATCAACAAGCTGCGGGCCTACCAGCTACAGGATGCGGATTTCGACACCGTCGATGCCAATGAGATGCTGGGCTATGACGCCGACGAGCGGCTGTACCTTCCGGCCGCTGAAATGCTGGGGCAGCTTGGCTTCAGCAGGGTGCGCCTGATGACCAACAATCCGGAGAAGGTCGGGGACTTGAACGCGATGGGCATCGACGTCGTGGAACGCGTGCCCCACATCTTTCCGGCCAATGGTCATAACGAGTTTTATCTGCGCACAAAGAAGCTGCGCACCGGGCACCTGATCTAGCTGGCTTGGGCCGCGCTATTGCCCGTCCGTGGGTCGCTCACCGAACACGGCGGAGCCGACCCGAACCTGGGTTGCGCCGTGCCGGATGGCGGTCTCGAAATCGCCGCTCATGCCCATCGACAGGGTTTTCAACCCATGGCGATCGGCCAGATCGGCCAGCAGGGCAAAGTGCGGCGCCGGCGCCTCGTCGATCGGCGGAATGCACATCAAGCCCTCAATCGGCAGGTCCAGTTCGTCGCGACATAACATCAGCAAGGTGTCGAGGTCGGCAGGGACGACGCCGGCCTTCTGCGGTTCCTCGCCCGTGTTCACCTGGATCAGACAGCGCGGCCGCTTGTCCGTTGCGGCCATTTCGCGCGCCAAGGCACGGGCGAGCTTTGGCCGGTCGATCGACTCGATAACGTCGAACAGCGCGACGGCCGGCTTCACCTTATTGGTCTGCAACGGGCCGATCAGATGCAGGATCAGGTCCGGATAAGCCGGCCGCAGCCCGGTCCAGCGCGCCTCGGCCTCCTGAACACGGTTTTCGCCGAACCGGCGGTGTCCGGCGTGCAGGGCAGCCTCGACCCGTTCCAGCGGTTGCTTCTTGCTGACCGCGACGAGGGCCACGGCGCCAGGGTCACGGCCAGCCTCGATGGCCGTCTTGTCGATGCGGTCTTGCAGGCGGGCAAGCGAGTCGGCGACTGTCATGGGTTTGAACCTGGCCAAAAGCCAAGCCTGTTGCAAGGCCGTCACGGCTGATCCAAAAAGAGCGCTAGCCGCCACAGCCCGCAGCCGGAACGACACGGATCGACATGGCCGACCGCATTTCCTCACTCGCCGAGATCCTCGCACCCATGAGCGAGGAGACCTTCATGCGTGACTATTTCGGCCAGAAGCCCCTGCATCTTGAGGGGGCGGCAGAAAAGTTCCAGTCGGTCATGGACTGGCCGACCTTGACCGACCTGGTCAATCAGTCGGCCATCTGGTCATCGAAGTCCCTGGCGCTGGTCATGGACGGGCGTCGGCTGGCGCCGGAAGAGTATTGCCGCCGGGACCTGTCGCGCCACGGCATGGAGCTGATGATGGCCGATATGGGCCGGGTCAAGGGCTGGCTGGGCAAGGGCGCCTCGATGGTCTTGAACGAGATCGACCAGCTTACCCCGGGCCTGCGCGCGGCGGCCGGCGCGCTGGAACAGGCGCTGAACGGCAAGGCCCAGGGCAACCTTTATTGCTCCTGGAAGGCCCATCCCGCCTTCGGCTCGCACTTCGATACCCACGACGTTTTCGCCATTCATGTCGCCGGCGAAAAGGTCTGGAACGTCTATCAGCGCCACTTCCTGGATCCGATCGCCCACCCCAGGTTCAAAAACCTAGATCACGCCTTCGACGAGGCCCATAAGGGCACGCTCGAACAGCAGGTCCGGCTGACGCCGGGCGACCTGCTCTACCTGCCTCGCGGCTATTATCACGATGCGTTGGCCGAAAGTGACGCGGCGGTGCATATCGCATTCGGCGTCACCTACCCGATCGGCCTGGATCTTATCGGGCCGCTGCATGCCAGGCTGGTCGAGGACGAGCTGTTCCGTGCGCGCCTGCCAGAAGGCGACCGGGACGCGCTCGGCCGCCATGTCGACGCTCTGGCGGAACGGCTGCGCGAACTGGCCAAGGAACCCGCGGTAGGCGACCAACTGTTTCGGGTTGCCCAGGACTTCCGCTACGACCGGACGGAGCTGTCGTTGCCAGACGATGGCGGGACCGGCAGCTCCTACCGCGTGGATTTGCCGGACATTCAGATTGCGACGGTTTCCGGCAAGCGGTGCATGGTGCGCAAACAGCAAGCAGTGCCAATTCCGGCCGGTCTGGAGCCCCCGATCGCTTGGGTATTGAAATCTAAGACTTTTCGGGAGAACGATTTGGCAAAAGCACACCCCGAGCTATCCGAACAGGCGCGTCAAGGGCTGCTGCAAAACCTTAGGAACATGGAAGTGATCTCTGAAATCTAAGGATTTTGGTCGTATTGGGGCACAAACTGTGGCCCATCGGCCACACTGCCAAACGAATGTGGCTTATCCGCCACTTTGCTTATTGTCGTCCGACGCTTCGGATGGGTATACGCTTAGTCAGGCTTTCGTGGTTGTCCGCGGCAGCCGCGTTTTAAAGCGATTCGCTTGTAACTCGGGGCCGGGCAACGGCCTTAAATGGAGGTTGAAGGATGAAAAAAGTTCTTCTGGGTAGCAGCGCCCTGGTTGCCGCTGGCCTGTTCGCCGTTCCGGCGGCCGCGCAGCTTGAGCTGACGATCAGCGGTTCCGTCGACGTGAACTTCGGTGTCGTCGATGAGAACGGCGAGTTCGAGATCAATGGCATTCCGGTTGATCGTCGTGACTATGGCGGACGCACGGACGTCACGCTGAATTTCAATACCGTGGCAACAGCAGATAACGGTCTGCGTTACGGTTCTCGCATCAATATCGACGATAGCGACGACAATGTTAGCGACGCGTTCGAGTTTGATGAGAGCGGTAACCCAATTTTGGAGGCTGCCGCCGCGAACAATGCCACGACGTTCAGCATCGACGAGGCCTGGCTTTTCCTGTCCGGTTCGTTCGGTGAGGTTCGTTTAGGTGACAAGGAGGGCGTTGCGCCGAACTTCCGGCTCACAATCCCGACCGTTGGCGGGGGCGCCGCGGACGGCGATTGGACCAACTATGTCGGAGTGAGTCGGCCGGACACCGGCACGGGCTTCCGGCTCGGCGACAACGACTCGACGCGCATAACTTACTTCTTCGAGTGGGAAGGCCTGACGGCTGGTGCATCATATGCCCCGGCATCGGGTGATTCGCTGCTGAACTCGACCAACCAGTGCCGCGTCACCGATGGCGACGTTGAACTAGGCGTTCTTATCTGCTCCGAGTTTGAAGACCAGTTCGACGTTGGCGCCAACTACACCCTCGACTTCGACGGTGGCTCCGTGATCGTGGCGGCAACATATCTGACCGCCGACTCGGTCGATCCGGACATCCATGACATTGAAGGTGTCTCGCTTGGCGCGCAGGTAAGCTATGACGCGTTCACCGTTGGCGGCTTCTATGTCAATAGCTTTGACTCTGGTCGGCGTATCGGCACTACGACCAGCGATTTTGAGCGTTGGGGCGTTGGCGCCACGTATCAGGTCGGTGATTGGGGCTTCGGCATCAACTATCTCGGCGTCAACGATAATAACGGAGAAGACGGCTGGGCCGCCGGCGGCGGTGTCGCTTACAACATTGCCCCAGGTCTGCAGGCCTATGCTGACCTTGTCTTCTTTGAAGACGAGGAACCCGTTGACGGTGATGGTCGTGACGACGGTACCGTGTTCCTTGCGGGTATCACCGCGTCGTTCTAGATCGACCTTAGGGTCAATCGAGAAAGGGACGGCCTTGCGCCGTCCCTTTTTTTCTGCCATATCGGCCGCCATGTTCCAGACCCGCACACACACAGGCATCCTGGCCGCAACCGGACTGGCGGTTCTGCTCGCCGGCTGCAGCTCCGCACCCGATCTCACCGTCACCGAGCCACCGCCGCCGACCGATCCGCGCGACCGCCGTGTCGAAGAGATCGGCAGCGTTTTCGGCCCGGACGGGTTGGTGCTTTTTGGCGGCGAGCGGGCGCCCGAACCCGGTTCCGGCATCGGCGTAAATTCGTTCTTGTGGCGGGCATCTCTGGACACCGTCGCCTTCATGCCGGTTGCCTCGGCCGACCCGTTCGGCGGTGTCATCCTGACCGACTGGTACCAGCCGTCGCCGGCTTCGGACGAACGGTTCAAGCTGAACATCTTCATCCTTGACCGGCAGCTTCGCGCCGACGGAGTTCGTGTCGCCGTATTCCGGCAGGTGCGCCAGCGAGGCGAATGGGTGGACGCCGACGCAGGCGCCGGCACCGCCAATACGCTGGAAGAGACGATTCTGACCCGGGCCCGCGAACTGCGCGTGATCTCTCAACAGCAATAAGCTGAACGAAGGGGCTGGCGAAACCGAACCGGTTTTCCCGCACCCGCGTTCCAGTCTCCGTTCGATGGGTGGCGAGGAATGTCACGCTATAATTTCCGCGAGACCGAGGCCAAATGGCAGGCGATCTGGGCGGAACGCGGCTGCGATAAGCCGGTCGAAGATGCGACACGCGACAAGTACTATGTGCTGGAGATGTTCCCGTACCCTTCGGGGCGGCTGCACATCGGCCATGCGCGGAACTACGTCATCGGCGATCTGATCGCGCGCTTTAAAAAGGCTAAGGGTTTCAGCGTCTTACATCCCATGGGCTGGGATGCCTTCGGCCTACCGGCGGAAAACGCGGCGATCCAGAACCAGGTCCATCCGGATGATTGGACCCGCGAGAACATCCGGGTCATGCGCGGCCAGCTTCAGATGCTGGGCCTGAGTTACGACTGGGATCGCGAGCTTGCCACGTGCGATCCCGACTATTACCGCCACGAACAGAAGATGTTCTTGGATTTCGTGCGTTCCGGCCTCGCCTATCGCAAGGAAAGCTGGGTCAACTGGGACCCGGTCGACCACACGGTGCTTGCCAACGAACAGGTGATTGACGGCAAGGGCTGGCGTACAGGCGCCCCGGTCGAGCGGCGCAAGCTGACCCAGTGGTTTTTGAAAATCACGTCCTTCGCGGACGAGCTGCAGTCCGCGCTTGGCGCGCTGGACCGGTGGCCGGACCGGGTACGGCTGATGCAGGAGAACTGGATCGGCCGCTCGGTCGGCGCCAAGGTCCTGTTCGCGCTGGACGGCAGGGACGAGCCGTTGGAGGTGTTCACGACCCGGCCGGACACGTTGTTCGGCGCCAGCTTCCTGGCCCTGTCACCCGACCATCCGTTGGCCGAAGAGCTTGCCGCGGACAATCGAGATCTGGCCGCGTTCATCGAGGAGTGTCGTCGCCTCGGCACATCGGAAGAGGCGATCGAGACCGCGGAGAAACGCGGCCTGGACACCGGTTTGCGTGCCCGGCACCCGTTCCAGCCCGACGTGACGCTGCCGGTGCATGTCGCCAACTTTGTCCTGATGGAATACGGGTCGGGCGCAATCTTCGGCTGTCCGGCCCATGATCAGCGCGACCTCGACTTCGCGCGCAAATACGGCCTGCCCGTTACGCCGGTTCTGTGGCCAACGGACGCGACCATGATATCCGATCAAGAGGCCGCAAATTGGGACCGCGATGTGCGCGACCGGTTCGATGACGACCCGTTGCAGGCGCCAGATGGCGAGGGTCTAAAGCTTCACGTCGGGAAGGCGGCATTCACGGACACGTCACGCGCTAAGTACACATACGATCTCGGGTCTCTCACGGATGGGCGTGCGCTGTCCGTCGACGAAGCCAAGGAGATCGTCATCGAGGCGCTGGAACAGCGGGGACAGGGCGAGGCCACGGTGCGCTATCGCCTGCGCGATTGGGGAGTTTCTCGACAACGATACTGGGGCTGCCCGATCCCGGTCATGTACCGTGTCGAGGATGGCGCCATGGTCCTGGTGCCGGACGAGGATTTGCCGGTCGAACTGCCGAAGGATGTCGACCTCAGCCAGCCCGGCAACCCTCTGGCCAATCACCCGACTTGGAAGCACACGACGTGCCCGGAAACAGGCAAGCCGGCGATCCGCGAAACCGACACTTTTGACACCTTCTTTGAAAGCTCTTGGTATTTTCTCAGGTTCTGCTCGCCTCACGCCGCGTCCGCGTTCGATGCCAAGGACACGGATTATTGGATGCCGGTCGACCAGTATATCGGAGGCATCGAGCATGCGGTCCTGCATCTGCTCTACAGCCGGTTCTTCACCCGCGCGCTGAACCAGAGCGGTCACCACGTGACCGAAGAACCGTTCGCCGGCCTGATGACGCAGGGCATGGTCGTGCACGAGACCTACCAGGACGAGAACGGCAACTGGCTGTTCCCCGAAGAGGTCAGCGAGACCGGCGGCGCCTTCGTGAAGGAACCCGACGGCAGCCCGGTGACCAAGGGCCGCTTGGAGAAGATGTCCAAGTCGAAGAAGAACGTCGTCGGTCTTGAGACGGTCGTGGACGCCTACGGCGCCGACACGGGCCGATTGGTCCTGATGTCCGACAGCCCGCCGGAGCGCGATCTGGAATGGACCGAAACCGGGTTGGAGGGCGCCTGGCGCTACGTCAACCGCCTTTGGCGCCTGATCACCGAACCCGCCGTCACGCTGGCGCCCGTCGGTGCCGCCATCCCGAACGCGTTCTCCGACGAGGCGGCCGCGCTGAGGCGCGAGGTGCACAAGACAATCCTGGCGGTCGAACAGGATTTCGAGGGGTTTCGCCTCAACCGCGCGGTCGCCAGGCTGCGCGAGCTGACCAATGCCATTGCCGGCATCAAGGGGGCGGGCGACGGCGAGGCCTGGGCGATGCGCGAAGCGCTGGAGGCGCTTACACTGATGATCGCGCCGGTGATGCCGCACTTCGCCGAGGAGGCGTGGGCGATGTTGGGGCATCAGAGCATCGTCGCGGAAACGCCGTGGCCGGCGGCCGACGCCACGCTGGCGGCCGACGAACAGATTACCATCGGCGTGCAAGTCAATGGTAAGCTGCGCGGAACGGTGACGCTGCCGAAGGATGCCGACCAGACAGCGGCGGAAGGGGCCGCACTGGCGGAGCCGAACGTGCAGCGTGCGCTGGACGGTAAAACCGTGCGCAAGGTGATCGTGGTGCCCAATAGGATCGTGAATGTCGTTGCCGCGTAGCCTGGTCAGCCGACGCCTGTTCCTTGCGGGCGCCGGTGCGCTGGCCCTGTCCGGATGCGGTTTTCGCCCGCTCTATGGCGATCGCCAGGCATTCGGGCCGGTGGCCGACGAGTTGGCCAGCATCGATGTGGGCGTCATTGCCGACCGGCCCGGTCAGTTGCTGCGCACCTATCTGATCCAACAGCTGAATCCGGACGGACGCCCGGCCGACCCGGCCTATACCTTGCAGGTTGGCCTGGATGAGACGATCACCAATCTCGGTATTCAGCGAGACGATACGGCGACCCGGTCCAATCTCCGCATCGAGGCTGTCTATACGCTGACAAGCACCGCCGACGGCCAGGCCGTGTACCTGAACACGACGGAAGTGATCACCAGCTACAACATCCTGGACGATCAGTTCGCCACCGTCGTTGCCGAGCGGTCGGCCCAGGAGGGCGCCCTGCGCGAATTGAGCGAGCGCATTCGAACCGACCTCGCCCTGTACTTCGCACGTTCGGCCTAAGCCTCCCCGTGAAAATCAGCGCGACCAGGGCCGACGGTTTCATTAAGGACCCCGACCCGGCGATCGCGATTGTCTTGCTGTACGGCCCGGACGCCGGTTTGGTCCGGGAACGCGCGGTCAAGCTGGTCGAGACCACGGTCGATGATCCGAAGGACCCGTTTCGGGTCGCCGAGTTGGCGGGGCCAGAGCTGGCGAAAGATCCGGCACGGCTGGCCGACGAAGCCAGCGCCCTGTCGATGATCGGCGGTCGGCGCGCCGTGCGGGTTCGTGATGCCGCCGATGGGTTGGCGGGCGCGGTAAGGACACTGGTCGCCGATCCGGCGCCGGACGTCTCGCTGGTGATCCTGGAGGCCGGCGACCTGCCCCCCCGATCGCCCTTGCGCAAGCTGTGCGAGGGCGAGGCGGCGGCGGCATCCGTCCCCTGCTATCTTCCCGATGCCGGCGCCATCGCCGACATGGCGCGCGACATGGTCCATGATGCCGGCTTGCGCATCAACGACGAGGCCTTGGCCTATGTCGCAGAAAACCTGCAAGGCGACCGGCAACTCGCAAGGCGCGAGCTGGACAAGCTGATCGCCTATGCGGGTGAAGCCGAGATGATCACCGGAGACGAAGCAAGGGCCTGCATCGGTGACAGCACCGAGCAGTCGGTCGACGACGCGCTGATGGCGGTGGCCAGCGGCCGCATCGACGAAGCCGATCGCGTGATCGAGAAGCTGTGGGCCGAAGGGGCCAACAGCGTCGCGGTTCTGCGCTCGGCACAGCGGCATTTCGGCCGGTTGCATCAGGCGCGCATCGACATGGAAAACGGCGCCACCGTCGATCAAGCCATCGGCCGCCTTCGACCGCCGGTATTTTTCAAGATGCAAACGCCGGTGCGCCAGCAACTCCGGCTCTGGTCACAAGGCGCGCTTGCCAGGGCCTTGGAGAGGTTGTTGGAGACGGAGGCGGCTTGCAAACGAACCGGCGCGCCGGCGGAGCTGCTGACCAGTCGGGCGCTGTTTGGTCTCGCCGTTCAGGCGGCGCGCACGCGCTGATCCCTCGGCCGGTCGACCTAGAGCCGACCCACTTTCGCGATCAGATCGTCGAGCTGTTCCAAGGAACGGTATCCGATCGACAAGGCGCCGGACCCGTCCGGTTGATGCCGGATATCGACCTTAAGCCCTAACCGATCGGACAACCGGCGTTCCAGATCGATGGTATCGGCATCCTTGGCGCCGACCCCCTTGCGGGCGCGCCTGCGCACTGTCGGCGCCGCGCCGGCGCGGGCCAGTGCCTCGGTCTGGCGCACCGACAACCCCTTGGCAATGACCGTTTCGGCCAAACCGACGGGGTCCGGGGTGCCGATCAGCGCCCGCGCGTGGCCGGCGCTCAATGCACCCGCTTCGACCTTGGCCTGAACGGATGTGGGCAGATCCAACAGGCGGAGCGTGTTGGCGATATGCGGCCGGCTCTTGCCGATCGCCCGCGCCAGCCGGTCCTGCGTATGGCCGAACTGGTCAATCAACCGCCGATAGCCGCGCGCCTCTTCCACGGGCGACAGGTCCTCGCGCTGAACGTTTTCGATGATCGCGATTTCCAGGGTTTCCAGATCGTCCAGCGATCGGACGATAACGGGAACCTCATGCAGCCGAGCCCGCTGCGCCGCGCGCCACCGCCGCTCTCCGGCAACGATCTGATACCGATCATCGGCGACCGGATCCGGCCGCACGAGAATTGGCTGTAATATTCCCTTTTTAGAAATCGACTCTGCGAGGCTGGCAAGCTCCTCGGTGCCGAAGCGGCGCCTGGGCTGATCCGGGTTGGGGCTCAGATGCTCAATAGGCAAGGTAAGGGGGTTTTCCACACCTTCGGAGGGTGTCGCGCCATCCTCGTCGAAGCTGACCGTTTCACGGATCAAACTGTCAAGGCCTCGGCCCAGGGTCGGTCGCTTCGCGGCCTTTGCCATCACGCGGCCCTCTCATGTTCGCGTTTCAAAAGCTCTCTCGCCATGCGGATATAGGCCTGGCTTCCAGGACAGTTCAGATCGTAGACAAGGGCCGGCTTGCCATGAGACGGCGCCTCCGAAACCCTTACATTTCTTGGGATCATGGTCTTGAAGACCTTGTCGCCGAAATAGCCACGAACGTCCTGCGCGACAAGCTGCGACAGGTTGTTGCGGCCGTCATACATGGTTAAGACCACGCCTTGAATTTCTAATTTTGGATTAATCGCACGTCTTACCTTTTCGATCGTACGCATCAGATGGCTGAGGCCCTCCAGTGCGTAGAACTCGCACTGCAACGGCACAAGCACCGCGTCCGCGGCGGCCAGGGCGTTCAACGTCAACAGGCCGAGCGCTGGCGGACAATCGATCAGAATGTAGTCGAAGCGCCGCGCTTCCTGACCGGAATCGACGAAGTCAAAATGTGTATTAATTGCTTTTTTTAGTCGAAACTCGCGTTTCGAGGCCGATACGAGTTCAATTTCCGCACCGGATAGATCCGCCGAGGATGGCAGTACCGACAGCCCGGGCACGGATGTCGGCTGCACCGCCTCGCCAAGCGCCGCCTCGGCAAAAAGCACCTGGTAGGAGCCAACGGCCCGCTGCGGCAGCTCAATGCCAAGCCCCGTGCTGGCGTTGCCCTGCGGATCGAGATCGACGATCAGCACGGACTGCTGATAGGCGGCAAGGGCCGTGCCGAGATTGATGGCCGTGGTGGTCTTGCCAACCCCGCCCTTCTGGTTGGCGAGTGCGATCACCCGGGGCAAACGGTTCTTGGGTAGTGATCGCTCGTCGTTTGCGGGCGCTTCGTTTGCCGCACCCGGGGGTCGCACGAGAGTGTCATCCACGATCGATGAGTCCCCTAAGGCGCAGGATGGTGGCGGACGGGGCCGTCAAGCTCGGCATTCGTTCGACCTCCATATTCATAGATTTTGTGGTTTCGGTCAACTCAGAGTCCACATCTTGACCCTTTAGGAACAGGCAAACGGAATCTGGCCCGACAAAGCGCTCTGCCAGACCCAGCAGTTTCGGCAAAGGCGCCAAGGCCCTTGCGGTGATCACATCGGCAACCATTGGGGGCATCGTCTCGATCCGTCTGGCGTGCACCGTGACGTTCGTTTTTGTTTCACGTGAAACATGGGTAAGGAACGCGGCCTTTCTGTGGTCGCTCTCCACCAGATGTACGTCCGGAACACCCATCATGGCCAGGACCAGCCCAGGAAATCCGGCGCCACTGCCAAGATCAACGAGCGTCGCCGCCCGATCCGGCAACAACGGGTACAGTTGCGCGCTGTCCAGCATATGCCGACGCCAGACATCGCCTATCGTGCGCGGCCCGACCAGATTGATGGCCCTCTGCCACTTCGTCAGCAGGGCGGCATACGTCGCCAGCTTTTCAAACACTTCATCATCCACGGAAACGGCCCGACGAAAATCGCCAGGACCGAACGGCTCAGGCACTCAGCTTGTCCGGCGCGCGCCGAACGTAACGCAACAGCGCAACGATCGCCGCCGGTGTCACGCCCTCGATGCGCGATGCGGCGCCAATCGTCGGTGGACAAGCCTGCTCCAGCTTTTGCCGCGCTTCGTTCGACAGGCCGCCGATGGCTGAAAAATCGATGCCGGACGGCAGTTTCAGATCCTCGTCCCGGCGAAACGCGTGGATATCGGCCTCCTGCCGCTCCAGATAGCCGGTATAGCGGGCCTTGATTTCCAATTGCTCCCTTACCGGACCTGAAACGTCCCCAAGCTGTGGCCAGATCGCCAACAGCCGTTCGAACCTGACATCCGGATAGCGCAGCAGATCGAATGCGGACCGCCGCCGTCCATCCTGGTTGACAGTCAGTCCATGCTTGGCTGCCTCAGGCGGCGTCATGGCGAGGGCTTGGAGCTGGCGCAATGCTTCCGCTAACTCGTTGTTTTTTCGGACACATCGACCTTCACGTTCAGACCCTACACACCGCCAGGCCAGTCCTCGTTCCGTCAGGCGCAGGTCCGCGTTATCAGCGCGCAGATGCAGGCGATACTCCGCCCGCGACGTGAACATCCGGTACGGTTCGCTCACGCCGCGGCGGGTCAGATCATCGATCATGACCCCGATATAGGCGTCCGCCCGGTCCAGAACGGCCGGCTCAGCCTCTCCGCCCGCGCGGCGCGCGGCATTTATGCCGGCCATCAGCCCTTGCGCGGCGGCCTCTTCGTAACCGGTCGTACCGTTGATCTGCCCGGCCAAGAAAAGGCCCGGCACACGCCGCGCCTCCAAACCCGCGGTTAGTTCGCGGGGATCGACGTAGTCATACTCAATGGCATAGCCCGGTCGCACGATCCGCGCCTTCTCCAGCCCCGGCATGGCAGCGACGACAGAACGCTGCACATCCTCCGGCAGTGACGTCGAGATACCGTTCGGGTAGACGATCGGGTCATCCAGGCCTTCAGGCTCCAGGAAAACCTGATGCCGCGGCTTGTCGGCGAAACGCACCACCTTGTCTTCGATCGAGGGGCAATAGCGCGGCCCCGTGCTGTCGATCTGGCCGGAATAGAGCGGTGCGCGATGCAGATTGGCCCGGATCGCCTCATGCGCCGCCGGATTCGTATAGGTGATGTGGCAAGACACCTGCGGCACGGTGATCCGGTCGGTCATGGTCGAAAACGGCACCGGCGGATCGTCGCCGACCTGTTCCTCCAGCACCGACCAACCGATCGTCCGGCCATCAAGCCGCGGCGGCGTGCCGGTTTTCAGCCGGCCCATGGCGAACCCGACACCGTACAACGTATCGGCCAAGCCAACGGCAGGCGCTTCCCCGACACGACCGGCCGCAATCGTGCGGTCGCCGATATGAATCACGCCGCGCAGGAACGTTCCGGTGGTCAAGACCACGGCGGGTGCGTGCAATTCGGTGCCGTTACCCAAGACGAGTCCGGTCACCGCACCGTCCCCACCACGAATGAGGTCCTCGGCCGACCCTTCGATAATGGTCAGCGTGCCGATCTCGGCCAGTTCCGCCTGCATGGCCTGGCGGTACAGCGCCCGGTCCGCCTGGGCCCGCGGCCCCCGCACGGCGGGACCCTTGGAGCGATTGAGCATGCGAAACTGAATGCCGGCGCGATCGATCACGCGCCCCATCAAGCCATCGAGCGCATCGATCTCGCGCACCAAGTGACCCTTGCCCAAGCCACCGATCGCCGGGTTGCAGGACATCTCGCCAATGGTCGTGGCCTTGTGAGTGACGAGGGCGGTACGCGCGCCAACACGCGCGGCCGCGGCAGCCGCCTCGCAGCCCGCATGGCCGCCACCGACAACGATGACGTCGTAGCTGTTCTCTCGTCCCTTCATGGGCGGGAACCTAGTGGCAAGCCCCGGCAGAATCAATGCTGGCTGGTCCTGCGTTTCACGTGAAACACTCGGCCTCCTGACCATCCCACATAGAGGATTATATTCCTTCTATACCCCAGACCCAACGCCCAGATCTAAAGTGACTACGGTGTCGGTGTTAACGTTCTCCGACAATTATCCTATACTGCACCCATGCTGTTCCAACGTGCGTTTCTCGACGGGCTGGCGAACGGGTCGATCACCCTGGCGTTTCGCCGCTGGCGACGACCGACGGTGAAGGCGGGCGGCACGCTCACGACGCGGGCTGGCGTTCTGGCAATCGACGCTGTCGAACAGGTCGACGAAGGCGCCATTTCAGAGGCCGACGCGCGGCGCGCCGGTTATCCCGATCGCTCCGCTTTGATGGCTGCCCTGAACAGCCGGCCAGACGGCCATGTCTACCGGATCGAACTGCATCGAGCAGGGGCCGACCCGCGCATTGCGCTACGCGCAGACGACACTCTCGACGATGACGCCATCGCCGATCTGGCGGCAAGACTGGCGCGCCTGGACAAGGCGAGCCGACACGGGGCCTGGACGCGCGAAACCCTGACGCTGATCGCACGCCATCCGGCCAGGCGCGCGGTCGACCTGGCCGACATGGTCGGGCGCGCGAAGCCGGACTTCAAACGCGACGTGCGCAAGCTGAAGGTGCTGGGCCTGACGGAGAGTCTTGAGGTCGGCTACCGCCTGTCGCCGCGCGGCAAGGCCTATCTGAAGGCCTCGGCCCCTACTGTATGACGAAATTGCCCGTCACGGAGGCGGGCGCGTCGAACTCGGCGGAATACATATCGTAGTCCGTCGCGCCGCCCGAGGCCGCGATGTCCTGGAACCAATCATCGTCGGTTATCACGACGTGGTAGCCGGAGCCGAAATAGTTCTCATGCACATTGATCACGCCCTCCGGAAAGGCGCCTTGAAGCTCTTTCAGGCGATCCAGCGGCACCTCGGCGGGAATCGGCACGGCGGCGATGCTGCCGGCATTGAAGTTGTATCGATCGCAGAGCTGGACGCGCCAGGACAGTACCTGGAAGTCCCGCCGGTCACCCTGGTGGGGCAGGGCGCGAACGCGCACCATCGACATCATCGTGTAGCCGCCGAAGGCAACGGCCAGATCGTTCTCCATGCCCGGGGTGGGGGCGTACCCGTCGCCCGTTTTTGTGAACGGCACCGCCCGCGCCGAGGTGCAATACCGCATGTCGGCCTCGCTGCCGGGCCTGCGCAGCGAGTCCGTGTGGCCCCGTTCCAGGCGCCTGCGGATACCGTCCTCGAAGGCCGGCCGCCAGATGTCTTGCAACTGGCGCACGACGCCGGCATCCGGGTTGGCGAAGTCGAATTCCGACAAGGGGATCTGCCGCGTGGCGCCGCCGCCATCCAGCCAATGGCCCATATTGGCCACCGCGAGCGGATAGGTGGACCGCAGACGCTCTATGGCGCGGCGAACACCCGCGACACGCTCGGCCAATGTCTGCGGGTCCAGCGACTTGCCGGCATTCGGCCCTTCAGCTTTTGCGTCGCACTTGCCGCCAACGCTCAGGTCGCAGATTTGGCGCTGAACGCGCGGACGACCGGTCGGCTCATGCCGTTGCTGAACCACATGGGCAAGCTCGTGGGCCAACAGCGCGTTGCCCTTGGCCGATCCCGGATCGTACTGGCCGTCGGCGAACACGATGCGCGACCCGTACGTGAACGCGTTCGCACCCAGCCTGGCTGCCACGTCGGATGCCTCGGTTCCCACATGCACCCTCACGTCGTCGAACGCGTGCCCAAAGCGTGGTTCCATGAACGCCCGCACGGTTGGGCTCAACGGCCGGCCCGGCGTTCGCAACGCGTCGGCGACCACTGGCGGGGCGGCCTGGGTGGTGTCGCGCCGGGCTATCGAAAGAGGCCTCGTCGACGCCTTAGCGGGCGATCTAAGAACAGCGCTTGCCATGCGGTCGGCCTGCCGTTCCCGCCGCGACTGCGGCCCGTCAAGAGCCATCGCTGGATCTGCAGGGGCTCGCCGGACAGCGCCCCGCCCGGGCGGACGCAACAGCGCGCGAATCGCCGCCGTCTGCCGTGCAACGCCAGGGCCGACCGCCATGGTGGGCGCCGCGGAACCCTGGTGGCGCGTTAATCCCTTGCCGATCAGCTTCCGCCTCATGCCGATCCTTTCGAATGCCGACCCCACCGCATGTGATGGGTATTCTAACGCGAAAGCCACAAAGCGTATCGTGGAACGGCAAACGCGGCGATCTGATCAGATGGCCAAGAGTTGGACGGCAGTCTAGAAGGGCCTTGTTGCCGGTAGCGCAGAACTCCGGCCCAAATGAAAGCACGTCTCGCATGTCAACTGAATCAGCGCCACCACTGACCCATCCAGACGGGCTCGCCTTGCGTAAGGCGGCGCTCGCCTATCCCATGACGGTCGAGGACTTCCCGTGGGGCTATCCCGCCTTCAAGGTCGACGGCAAGAAGGTCTTTTGCTTTCTGTCCGCGCGGGAGGGTGGCGGATTTGCCTGCTCGATGAAGCTGCCTTACAGGTCGGAAGACGCGCTGCGATTGCCGTTTGCCGAGCCGACCGGCTACGGCCTTGGCCGATCCGGCTGGGTCAGTTTCACGTTCACTGCGGACGACAATGTCCCGGCAGCGGAATTGGCTGATTGGCTCGACGAAAGCTGGCGCGCGGTGGCGCCAAAGACGCTGTCCAAAAGCTTTCCGCCACCGTTTGAGACGACGGGTTAGCCTGCGCGCGTGTCCGCGATCGTGGCGGCAACGATCTCGCCGGTCTCGCCATCCCAGTACTCGACCTGGTTCTTGGCATCGTCCTTGACCAAGAACCGTGCCCAGGGCTTGTCAGCATAGGTGATGCGAACGCCGGTTTTCGCGGCGTCGGGATAACCCACCACCTCGGGCAGCAGCATGGTGGAGATCGCCAGATAGACCAAATCCTCGTCGCCCGTATTGACGAACTGATGCGCCAGTTCCGGGCCGCCGGGCGGAATGACGACATAGTCCCTTGGCCGCACCGGATAGGTGTCCTCCCCAAGCCGCAGGACACCCGTGCCGCTCAACACGAAGAAATGCTCCTCGTTGGCGTGATGATGGTGAAACGGGAAGGCGGCCTTGCCCGGCGGCACGCTGGTCACGTTGGCGCCAAGGCCCTTGGCGGCCAGCGGCTGGGCCAATTCCTGCATGCGGTATTCGAACAGGTCGCCATGCCGGCCTGAGTGGCTGGGCGCCTCGTCGAGATTGATCAGCGGTTTCATGATCGCGCTCCGGCTGGGGTTGGTGGTCCGAAGAGTAGGTCGCGAAACCGCTCGACAGGAAGCTGGATTATCGATCATCCGCCATGCGACGCTGGGCCCCATGCCGGAAACCTGGATCGCATTGCTGCGCGGCATCAATGTCGGCGGCGGCAACAAGCTGCCCATGGCATCCTTGCGCGCCATCCTCGACAGTCTGGGCGCCACGGACGTTCAGACTTACATCCAAAGCGGTAACGCGGTCTTTCGGCATGCCGAATCCGATGCGGCGAAGGTTAGCGACATGATCGGAAACGGCATCCATCAGCGGCACGGCTTTCGACCGCGCGTTCTGGCGCTGACCGCCGCTGAGATGGCGCGGGCCGCGGAAGCCAATCCCTTTCCCAGCGCCGAGACCGAACCAAAGACCCTGCACCTCTATTTCCTGGCGGAACCGAGCACGGCCCCGGACGTCGACGCGATACGCGCGCTCGCATCCAGCAGCGAGACGTTCAGGCTGACGGACAGCGTGTTCTATCTCCATGCACCCGACGGAATCGGAAGGTCGAAACTCGCGCAACAGATGGAGCGCTTGCTGGGCGTCGAGGCGACCGCCCGCAACTGGCGCACCGTCGGCAATGTCTTGGCGATGGCGCGGGAAAGCGACCGCAACGCATAGACCAGTGTACGCGTACGGCTGAAACTGTACGTTGTGAGCGCTGCCTCGGTTCAGGAACCAGAGCGAAGTACCGCGGTCGCGGCCTAGCTACGGCCCTGCAGGCCAGCGTCGGTCAGCGGAGCCTGGCGCCCGCCTCGTTGAACAGGCGCACCTTGTCCGGTGCAAAGGTGAAGGACAGCCGCTCGCCGGAGCGGACGGGGCTGAAGCCCTTCTGCTTGATGGCCACCGGGTCGCCATGCTGGGACCGCGCATGGATCAGGCAGGACGCGCCGAGCTGCTCCGTCACTTCGGTGTCCAACTCGATGGCGAACTTCGTGTCGTTCGCGGGCGTCATGTGTTCCGGGCGAATCCCCAATGTAAGAGGTGTCCCCGGCTTCAAACGAGGATGCTGCATGGGAACGGTGATCTCGGATGCGTCCAAACCGGACAGGGCAACACGCACGGTACCGCCTCTCGAGCCACGAGCCACGGCCGGCAGGAAGTTCATGGTGGGAGAGCCGATGAAGCCAGCTACGAACTGGGTATCCGGGTTCTCGTAAATGTCCAGCGGAGAGCCAACCTGTTCGATCTGGCCGTCGCGCATCACCACGACCATGTCCGCCAGTGCCATAGCCTCAGTCTGATCGCTCGTGACGTACACAGCGGTGAAGCACCGTTCGCGATGCAGCTTGGCGATCTCAAGCCGCGTTGTGGCGCGAAGGTCGGCATCCAGGTTCGACATAGGCTCGTCGAACAGGACGATGTCGCGTTCGCGGATGATCGACCGGCCGACGGCAACACCTTGCTTCTCACCGCCGGAGAGGGCCCGCGGCCATCGCCCCAGCAAATCCTGCAGCGCCAAGACCCGGGCCGTTCCGTCGACCCGCTCGCGCACTTCGTCGGGCGATTTGTGCTCGACCTTCAGGCCGAACGAGAGGTTCTGTTCGACCGTCATGTGCTGATAGAGCGCGTAGTCCTGGAAGACCATGGCAAGGCCGCGATCAGCCGGGTCGATGTCGTTGGCAAGACGGCCGTCAATAAAGACCGCGCCCTCGGTGACCTTCTCCAGCCCGGCGATCATGCGCAGCACGCTGGACTTGCCGCAGCCCGACGGCCCCACGATCGCACAGAAGGCGCCTTCCGGTACGCTGAACGTCACGCCGCGAACGGCCTCGACGGTGCCATAGCGCTTCACCACATGGTCGAGCCTGAGCCCAGGCATGTGCTTGTCCTCAATCGGTTGGTCGCACTCGGGCGCCGTTGTTCCCCGGTTGAGGCCGGCTGGCCGCGGGCACCCGGTCGCGCGAAGATGTTTCATTTTACCACATCAACCCGACGGTTCGAAGATCAACCGACGCCTGAACCCAGGTGGTATCTCGGCAACATGCTTTCCAAGGCCGTCGGCTCAATGCCCAGATCGCCGAGCGAGGGCATGTCGCCGGATACGACGTTGTCCGTGCGCATCAAGGTGACCTGGGCCTCCGTGATGGGCGGATTTGGCAACATGGCGCTCACGGCCGCAACAAGATCCCACAGCACAAAGGGCACCGGCACCATCGGCCGGCGCTTGCCGATTGCGTCAAGAACCAGCGCCAGCAAGGCCCGATAGGTGTAGATGCGCGGCCCGCCGATCTCGAACACCTTCCCCAGCGCGGCCGGCGATGCCAAGGCGCTGGCCACCGCCCGCGCCACATCGCCGACATAGACGGGCTGAAGCCGGGTCTGTCCGCGGCCAAACAGCGGGATGAACGGTGCCCGGCGCGCCAGATCCGCAAGCCCGTTGATCAGGGCATCGTCGGGGCCGAACAGGGCGCTTGGCCGCAGAATTGTCGCCGCCGGATAGGCCTCTTGCACCAGCGCGTCGCCGCTGGCCCGCGCCCGCACATAGCTCGAACGCGACGCCGAGTCCGCGCCGATGCCGGAAATGTGGACCAATTGTTCGACGCCCTGCTGCGCGGCTTGGCGGGCCACGATGCGTGCGCCGCTTTCGTGTGTGGCCACGAAACTCTCGGTCTTCGACTCCGCATAGAGGCCGACGGCATTCACAACCGCGGCGCACCCGTGGGTCGCCTGCGCCACCGAGGCCTCGTCGCGAATGTCCGACTGTCGCCATTCGACGCCTTCGGGCGCATCAACCTGCTTGCGGCTGGTGATGCACACGGCGCGGCCGGCGTCGGCCAAACAGGCGACGATCGCCCGACCCAAGAAGCCAGAGCCACCGAAAACCACGACGGGCCGATCTAAGGATGACACCAAACCACCTGCCGCTGATTGATCCAGCCGATGCCAGTGTACCTGGAACCGAATGTCGGGCCGGGCAAGAGGCGGTGAACGGTCCGCCGGTTGCTAGGCATCCAGCAATCGTTCTTGGTTGCCCGTCGCCGCTCTTGCTAGTGTCCCGCATCAACCCGAACCCCGATGGAGGCATGGCATGGCGTTCGCAAGTAAGGCGGCTGGTCTGGCGGTTGCGGCATTGGTCGCGTCCCTTGCCGCACACCCGGCAACAGCGACGGACACGTGTCAGGTGGTGCTGACCGTCTATGGCGAGATATCCAACAGCAATCGGGGACCGGTCGACCCGTTCGACGATGTCTTGATCTACCGCTTGGGCGCGGACTTCGAAGCGGCCTACGGGTTCTGCCAAGACGATCTGACGGCCCTGCCTCAGGCCACGATCACGGCGGATTATGGCAATTTCGATGACGGCCCCGTCACGGCCACGGGGCCCACACTGGCGTCAGTGCTTGAGGCGGCCGGTGCCTCTTCATCCCTCAACGACGTCGTGCTAACGGCGTTCGACGGCTATCAGTACGTCATCGAGGCCGGCACCGACATGTCGCAGGTGCTGGCAGCGATCGAGGCGGACGGCGCGGTGCTGGATTTCGGCGGTCGGGGGCCGGTCTGGATCTTCGCCGAGCCGGGCGTGATCAACGATGCCTCCGGGGAGCTGGACGACGGGCTCGTCTGGGCATTGGTCATGGTCGAGATCGAATAAGCACTACTTACCGATACAGAAGTCGCGGAAGACCACATCCAAGAGGTCCTCAACGTCGACGCGGCCCGTGATACGGCCGATGGCGCGGACGGCAAGCCGGACATCCTCGGCGACCAGTTCGGGCGAGGGCGCGGTCACCGCGCGGTCGAGCGCCTCTTTCGCGTCCTCCAGTGCGGCGCGATGACGTGCGCGCGTCAAGGCCGGGCCGCTGCCCGCCAGGCGTAAAGCCACCGAATCGGCCAAACGGTCGAGCAGATTGTCGAGGCCCGCGCCCGTCACGGTGCTGATCGCCAATGGAAGATCGTCGGTCGCGGTCAGGAGGTCGGCCTTGGTCACGATCTCGATCGCATCGCTATCCAGCAGATCCGCCGTGGCCGCGTCCTTCGCCGGCCATAAGGACCCGTCGTAGAGCAGCAGTTTCAAGTCGGCGCGCTCCGCCCGCGCCAGCGCACGGCGAACGCCTTCGTCCTCGATCCGATCGGCGGTCTCTCTCAACCCGGCCGTGTCGGCCAGAATCACGGGGAAGCCGTTAAGGTCCATATGGACCTCGATCACATCCCGCGTCGTCCCGGCGATGTCGGACACGATGGCGGCGTCCTGCCGGGCCAGCACGTTCAGCAGGCTGGACTTGCCGGCATTGGGCGCGCCCAGGATGGCGACTTCGACCCCGCTCCGCAGCCGCTCGCCCCGTCGATTGTCGCCGAGATGCCTGGTGATCTCGTCCAGAACTCGGCGCAGCGCGGGGCGGGTCTGGTCGGTAACACCGTCCGGCAGGTCTTCGTCCGGAAAGTCGAGATCGGCCTCAAGATGGGCCAGCGAGTGCACGAGGTCGTTCGCCCAAGCCTGGTAGAGGCGACCCAGGGCGCCGTCGAGCTGCCGCAGGGCCTGGCGTTGCTGGGCCCGCGTTTCGGCGTCGACCAGGTCGGCGATCGCCTCCGCCTCGGTCAGATCGAGCTTGCCGTTCAGAAAGGCGCGTCTTGAGAACTCACCCGGTTCGGCTGGGCGGAGGTGTGGCAGGGCGCCAAGGGTGTCCATGATCGCAGCGCTCACCGCCCGGCCGCCATGCAGGTGAAGCTCCACGACGTCCTCGCCGGTGAAGCTGGCGGGCCGGGGAAAGTAAAGCGCCAGCCCATGGTCGAGCAGGTCGCCCTTGGCATCCCGATAGGTCGCGCGGGCCGCAAGCCGAGGCGCCGGCGGCGGGCGGCCCGTCAGCGCCGTCAGCGCGGTCGCTGCGGTGGGCCCGGACAGCCGAATGATGGCGACGCCAGCACGCCCGTGTGCCGTCGCGGGCGCGAAGATCGTATCGGTCATGTCGCCGTGGCGGCGCCTAATCGTCGTCGCGCTTAGTGCCGCCCGTCATCTGCGACCAAAAGGCGCGCTGCAGCTGTTCCAAGCCGGCCATGCCCTGCGGCAGCCAGGTCTTGAACAGGGCCTCGGGGTCGGCGGCGTTCAGGGCCGCTTCCATGCGGTCCTGGATCTGCTGCATCAGCGCTTCCTGCATCGGCGCGACATCGGGCAGGCCCAGAAACGTGCGTGCTTCCTCTGGCGTACAATCGATCTCGATATTGAATTTCATCGGCCCACTCTCCCGCTGACGCGTTGGTGCGTGTTCATACCGCCCTATATGGTGGCGGGTGCCAATCGGCGAAGGCAAGGGGGAAGGACGGGGCATGGGCAGTGCGGCAGGCAACCTTTTGGGCGAGGAAACCAGCCCGTATCTGCTGCAACATGCCGACAATCCCGTTCACTGGCGCGCCTGGGGGGAACCGGCCTTGGCCGAGGCGCGGGCCGGCAACAAGCCGATCCTGCTGTCCGTCGGCTACGCCGCCTGCCATTGGTGCCACGTCATGGCGCATGAAAGCTTCGAGAACGAAGCGATCGCCGCGCAGATGAATGACGGCTTCGTCAACATCAAGGTCGACCGTGAGGAACGGCCGGACATCGACCAGATCTATCAGCACGCGCTGGCCTTGCTGGGAGAGCAGGGCGGCTGGCCGTTGACCATGTTCCTGACCCCGGACGGCGAACCGTTCTGGGGCGGCACCTACTTCCCGCCGACATCGCGCTGGGGCCGGCCGGGCTTTCCCGACGTGCTGCGCGCCATCGCCGACACCTACCAACGCGAGCCTGAGAAGGTCACCAAGAACGTCACGGCGCTGCGCGACGCGCTGGCGAAGGTCAGCACCAACCGGGCCGGCGATGGGGTAACGATCGCGCTGTTGGACCAGATCGCGGACCGCCTCATCGGTGAGATCGATCCGGTTTGGGGCGGCGTCGGCCGCGCGCCGAAGTTTCCGCAGACCTACGTCATGGACGTGCTGTGGCGGGCCTGGCGGCGGACCAAGGACGATCGGTTCCGCGCCGCCGTCACCAACACGCTGACCCATATGTGCCAGGGCGGCATTTACGACCATCTGGGCGGCGGATTCGCACGCTATTCCACCGATACCGAATGGCTGGCGCCCCATTTCGAGAAGATGCTGTACGACAATGCTCAGCTGATTGACCTCCTGAGCCTCGTCGGCAAGACGACCGGCGCGCCGCTTTATCGCCAGCGGCTTGAAGAGACGGTCGGCTGGGTCTTGCGCGAGATGGTGGCCGAGGGCGGCGGTTTCGCCGCCACCCTGGATGCCGACAGCGAGGGCGAGGAAGGCCGCTTCTATGTCTGGAACGAGGCCGAGATCGACACGCTGCTGGGCGACCGGGCGCCGCTGTTCAAGCAACACTACGAGGTGACGGCGGACGGCAATTGGGAAGGCAAGACGATCCTGAACCGGCGGCGTAGCGGCGGTCTGGAACAGCCCGAGATCGAGGCTCAGCTCGCGGACGCGCGGGCGACGCTCTTGGCCGCGCGGGACAAACGGGTTTGGCCGGGCTGGGACGACAAGGTGCTGGCCGACTGGAACGGCCTGATGATCGCCGCACTGGCCGACGCGGGCGTTGTCTGGGACCGCCCGGACTGGCTGGCAGCCGCGCGCACGGCCTACGACTTCGTCACCACCGAGATGCAGCGGGACGGACGCCTGCTTCACGCCTGGCGGCACGGCCGGGTCCAGCACGCGGCGATGCTGGACGACTATGTCAACATGACGCGCGGTGCCTTGCGGCTCTACGAGGCGACGGGCGACGACGGATTTCTGGCCCAGGCCGAAAGCTGGGTGGCGGCTCTCGACCAGCATTATTGGGACGACGCTGACGGCGGCTATTTCTACACCGCCGACGATGCAGAGGCGCTGATCGTGCGGACCAAGACGGCCCACGACAATGCCGTGCCGTCGGGCAACGGAACCATGATTGCGGTGCTGAGCGACTTGTCGTTGTTGACCGGCAAGCCGGCCTATCGCGACCGGGCCGAGGCGATCGTGAAGTCCTTTGCGGGCGAGGTAAACCGCAACTTCTTCCCGCTGGCAACGTTGCTGAATGGCGCCGAACGGCTGGCGCGCGGACTGCAGATCGTCATCGTCGGCGACCGGAAAGACCCGGCAACAACGGGCTTGATGCGGGCGGTGTTGGATCAGGCGCTGCCCGATCGGCTCCTGCTGGTCATCTCCCCGGACGATCATCTTCCGAACGGTCATCCGGCCGCCGGCAAGGGCTTGGTGAATGGCAAGCCGGCGGCCTATATTTGTGAGCATATGACCTGCCAGGCGCCCTTGACCGACCCGGACGCCGTTGCCGGAGCCCTCGCCCCATGACCTCTCTTGCCGCCGACCAGACCGTAGTGCCCCGCTTCGACACCCGTCCGGACCCGTCGCTCACCCCCTTCGGCAGTGTCGACGGCCATCAGCTCGCGATCGAAACGCCGGCCGGATGGATCACGCTGACAGCGGTGGGCGACAAGCTCGACACGTTGAATTTCGGCCACGCCGATGGGGGAGACCGCCCGAACGAGGTACTGCAGGAGACCGCGCGGCAGTTGGAAGCCTACTTCGATGGCGACCTCAAAGCGTTCGACCTGCCGCTGACCGACGCGCCGACACCCCATGCAGAAGCGGTCCGACAGGCGATGCTGGACATTCCCTATGGCGGCACGGGCAGCTATGGCGGCATCGCCCAGGCCTATGGCGGGTCGCCGCGGTCGGTCGGCAATGCCTGCCGGAACAACAAGATTGCAATCATCGTGCCCTGTCACCGTGTGCTGGGTGCGGGCGGCAAGATCGGCGGGTTCGGCGGGTCCACCGACCCCAACGGCCCGGCACTGAACCGAAAGCGCTGGTTGCTGGCCCACGAAGGCGCCACGCTGCTTTAGATCAAGAACACCAATACCGACGACTGGAGGTTTCTCACCATGGCCACCGTGACGATCAATGCCGCCGATGGCGGCCAGTTCAGCGGCTATCTTGCCTTGCCGGACGGCGGGCGCGGCCCGGGCGTGCTGGTCATTCAGGAAATCTTCGGCGTCAACAAGGTCATGCGCGACATCTGCGATGACCTAGCGGCTCAAGGCTATGTCGCGCTTTGCCCCGACCTGTTCTGGCGCATCGAACCCGGCATCGACATCACCGACCAATCCGAGGCCGAATGGCAAAAGGCGTTTGAACTGTACAACGCTTTCGATGTCGACCTTGGCGTGAAAGACCTGATATCGACGCTGGCGTTCCTGCGCGGCCATGATGCCTGTACCGGCAAGGTTGGCAGCGTCGGCTACTGCCTTGGCGGCAAGCTTGCGTATCTCATGGCGACCCGCAGCGATGCGGATGCATCCGTCGGCTTTTACGGCGTCGGCATCGAGGGTGACTTGGACGAGGCGGGCAAAATCTCCGCGCCGCTGATGCTGCATATCGCGGGCGAGGACCAGTTCGTGCCCAAGGACGCCCAGCAGGCGATCCACGCAGCCTTGGATGACAATCCGCACGTCACCCTGATCGATTATCCCCAGCAGGATCACGCCTTCGCACGGAAGGGCGGTGCGCATTATGACGCGGCCTCGGCAGACGCCGCGAACATCAGCACCGCCGCGTTCTTTCAGCGGCATCTGGGCTGACGACCATGGTGCACGCGATCCGTTTCCACGAGACCGGCGGACCGGATGTCCTGACGTGGGAGGAGGTCGACGTTCCGGCGCCAGGACCGGGCGAGGCCACGGTTAAGCACGGTGCGGTCGGCCTGAACTTCATCGACGTCTATCACCGGAGCGGTCTTTATCCGCTGGAGCTGCCCAGCGGCATCGGGATGGAGGGCGCCGGTGTTGTCACGGCTGTCGGCGACGGCGTCTCCGCACTGTCAGTCGGCGACCGTGTGGCTTACGCGACCATGCCGCTGGGCGCGTACGCCGAGGAACGCACGATGCCTGCCGACCGGCTGATCAAGCTGCCGGACGCAATCGACGACCGAACGGCCGCCGCCATGATGCTGCAGGGTATGACGGCCGAATACCTGCTGCGCCGGACGTTCCGAGTCGAGGCCGGGCAATCCATCTTGATCCAGGCCGCCGCCGGCGGCGTCGGTCTGATCGCCTGCCAATGGGCGAAGCATCTTGGGGCAACGGTTATCGGCACGGTCGGTTCGCCGGCGAAGGCCGAGCTTGCCCGCGCCAACGGGTGCGACCATGCGATCCTCTATCGGAAAGAGGACATCGCCGAACGCGTGCGCGAGATCACCGACGGCAAGGGGGTCGCGGTCGCCTACGACAGTGTCGGCCGGGACACGTACATTGCGTCCATGGACTGCCTAAGGCCGCGGGGGATGCTGGTCATCTTCGGCAATGCTTCGGGGCCGGTCGACGCGCTCAACACGGGACTGCTGGCGCAAAAGGGCTCGCTGTACGTCACCAGACCCACGCTCATGACCTACACCGCCTCGAACGAGGACCTGTACGCGTCGGCCGCTTCGTTGATCGACGTGGTGTCCAGCGGCGCGGTGAAGATCACGGTGAACCAAAGCTACCCGCTGAAGGACGCCGCCCAGGCCCATCGCGATCTCGAGGCGCGCAAGACCACGGGTTCGACGATCCTCGACATCTAGCGGTTCCGCCGATCATGGCGACCGTTTGGCCTGGTCTTTCCCCTCGATAGATCTGGGCGGAAATGTGGCGCATTGGTGTCAGCAATACGCCAAGGGATCGTTCTTCGTCAGTTGAACCCTTTGTAGTTGCTTGCATTTGAGTGTTCGACAGCGGGGCCGTCGACCTTCCAAATGTCGCAACACTGTGGCAAAGCCGCAACAGACTGTCGCCCATTTGCCTAATCGACGGGCATCGAATCGGCTGCTATCAAACTGCTACGTTTTTGAGCAGCGGGGAGGCGAGGATGCGTTGGGGAGCGCGCCGATCGACATGGGTACCGAAATTCATGCTGTTGATCGGATTGGCGGTCGCCGGCCTCACCATATCCTCCACGGCTCAGGCGCAGCATTGCGTTAGAACCGTTCGCGCGCTCAGCGACTTCACCATCCGTGGAAACGCCTGGACCTGGTGGAACCAGGCTGCCGATTACGGCTACACGCGCGGCAGCATCCCGGAGCCCGGCTCCGTTCTCGTATTCGGCCGCCAGGGCAGCCTGCCTGTCGGCCATGTCTCGCTGGTGACGGCGATTATCGACGAGCGCACGATCTGGGTGCACCATACCTGGAGCCAGGGGCCACGCATCGAAGCCAGCGCCCAGGTCGTCGACGTTTCTGACGCCAATGATTGGAGCGCGGTGCGCGTCTGGCACGGCGAAACCGACACTTTGGGCAATTCAGTCCTGCGCATATCGGGCTTCATCTATCCGCGCGACGAGCACCCGCAGATGGTTTTGGTCGAAGCGGCAGCCAGCGCGATGGCGCTTTATTAGATCAATACGCGATCCAATCGGGTCGCCTGCGCTTCTTGGGCACGACTTGTTTGTGCTAAAGGGCGGATATGAGATCCAGCGCTGACAGCAGAACGTGATGGTCGCCCGTCAGACATCTCGCATTGCGATGATGCTGGTTGGCCTGTCGTTCCTGGTACTTCCAGCGGCGTCTGATCGGGGAAGTGCGTCAGCACAAACCTCAGCGCATGAGTCGTTCTTCTTTGTGGTCAATGCGCCGGGTGGGTCTTTGCAAGGCGACGTTCTCGTCATGCGAGACGTATCAGGGGTCATCTATGTCAGCAACCGACCGCAAAGAGCTGCCGGGCTGATCGATGTTCAGGAGTTTCTGACCCACTGGACCGATCCATCCGACACCGACTTCGCCGCAGATCCGCCAAATGCGGCCGTTTCTTTCTTAAGCGGCGAGTTTGACGACGCGGTCGTAGAATTGCGTGCCGCGGAGCGCAATGGCGATGATGTGCATTTCATGATTCAACTGATCGATGGCAGCCTGCCGACCGGCGACTTCGGGCCGGCGGGCTTGTTCATCGATCCGGCGTGGAATCCGGGACCCGGCGGCTAGATGAGGCGCGCGACCGTCCTTTTGACGTTCGCTCTGACACTTCCAGCAATGGCCCAGGACGACATGATAGAGCGGGGCCAGCAGCAATTTATCTGGTGCTCGGCCTGTCATTCAATAAAGCCGGGTGAAGATGGGCTGCAGGGCCCAAATCTGGCCGCTATCCTTGGCAGCCGCGCCGGATCCCGCCCCAATTTCCCCTACACCGACGTGTTCGTCGGGTTGCGCGAAGACGGCGTGGTTTGGACGGCCGAAACGCTGGACGTCTTCCTGGCCGATCCGTTGGCATTCGCCCCTGGCAATGCCATGGGACCTGTTGGCATCTCCAGGACTGCGGATCGCGCGGACCTTATTGCCTATCTGGAAGCGGTCTCCGCAACCAACCGATAGGGGCGCCGGATACCGACGGCCTACTACTGGTTCATGCTCTCGAAGAAATCGCCGTTGGTCTTGGTCTGCTTCAGCTTGTCCAGCAGGAACTCCATCGCGTCGGACGTGCCCATGGGCATCAGGATGCGGCGCAGCACGTACATCTTGGCCAGCTCGCCCTTTTCGACCAGCAGCTCTTCCTTGCGCGTGCCCGACTTGCCGATATCGATCGACGGGAAGGTGCGCTTGTCGGCCAGCTTGCGGTCCAGCACCAGCTCCGAGTTACCGGTGCCCTTGAACTCTTCGAAGATGACCTCGTCCATACGGCTGCCGGTATCGATCAGCGCGGTGCCGATGATGGTCAGGCTGCCGCCTTCCTCGATGTTGCGCGCGGCGCCGAAGAAGCGCTTCGGCCGTTGCAGCGCGTTGGCATCGACACCGCCGGTCAACACCTTGCCGGAGGACGGGACGACCGTGTTGTAGGCCCGCGCCAGCCGCGTGATGCTGTCCAGAAGGATGACCACGTCCTTCTTGTGCTCGACCAGCCGCTTTGCCTTCTCCAGCACCATTTCGGTGACCTGGACGTGGCGCGTTGCCGGCTCGTCGAAGGTGGAGGAGATGACCTCGCCCTTCACCGACCGGTCCATGTCCGTGACCTCTTCCGGGCGCTCGTCGATCAAGAGGACAATCAGATAGGCCTCCGGATGGTTGGCCGCGATCGCCTGGGCGATGTTCTGCAGCATGACCGTCTTACCGGTCCGCGGCGGTGCCACGATCAAGGCGCGCTGGCCCTTGCCAAGCGGCGCGACCAGATCCATGACCCTGTTAGTCATGTCCTTGATCGTCGGGTCCTCGATTTCCATTTTCAGCCGCTCGTCCGGATAGAGCGGTGTGAGATTGTCGAAATTGATGCGGTGCCGGACGTTTTCCGGCGGCTCGAAATTGATCTGCTCGACCTTGGTGAGCGCGAAATACCGCTCGCTGTCCTTGGGCGCACGGATCTGGCCGGCGACGGTATCGCCGGTGCGGCAGCCAAATCGCCGCACCTGGTTCGGCGAGACGTAGATATCGTCGGGGCCGGGCAGATAGTTCGCCTCCGGCGACCGTAGGAAGCCGAACCCGTCTGGCAGGACCTCCAGAACACCCGATCCGAAGATAGAGACCTCTTCATCCGCCAACCGTTTCAGGATGGCGAACATGAGTTCCTGCTTGCGCAGATTGCCGGCGTTTTCGACCTCCACCTCTTCGGCGTAGGACAGCAACTCGGCCGGACTCTTGTCTTTAAGTTCTTGTAAATGCATGTGCTGAAGCCCGTGTTTCACCGGGACGGTTGGATCGCGGGATCACGACCTGGGACGGATACTGAACACGCGCCGAAACACTGCGGCGCTTGCAACTGTAATGGGGAGAACCGAGCGGTCGTCAGCGTTAGTGACCGACGCCTGTTCTTTTGTTGCCGCCCTGTTTCCCAAGGACGGCGTCAAGACGTGCCCGTTATCGAAGAAATATGTGGGTAACGGAAGCCGGCAAACAAGTCAACAACATGCGAAAAGTCACGCCGGCGCGTGGTGCCACAGGGTCAGACGTCACGGCGCAGAACCCGCGTTCAGCGCTACCTCGACCGGTGGTGCGCGGCGCAATGTCTGATAAACCACGCAGTACCGTTCGGTCAGCTTCAACAGCGTTGCTCGCTGTTCTGCATCGAGATCGGCATCGAGATCGAACGTCAGGCGAACATCCTTGAAGCCGACGGGCGCATCGCGGTCCACGCCAAGCGTACCGCGGAAATCGAGGTCGCCTTCCGCCCGGACAGTGCCGCCCCGGACGTCGTAGCCAAGCGCGGTGGCAACCGCCTTCAAGGTCACGCCCGCGCAAGCCACCAGCGCCTGCAGCAGCATGTCGCCGGAACAGGCCGACAGGCCATCGCCGCCCGTTGCGCGGTGCAGGCCGGCCTCGACCACGGCCCGCGACGTTTCGACACTGCAGACAAGCCCCTCGCCGGAAAGATCGCCATCGGCCTTCAGGGTGATCAAGGCGCTGTCCGCATACTCACGGTACTGTTCCTTCAGCGGCGCCTGGATCGCCCGCAATTCCTCGCTCTTCATGCCATGTACCTATGGTTAGTCAGCAACGGTGACGCCGCCTAGAACGGCTGGACGATGACCATGATAACGATGATGACCATCAAGACGGCGGGCACCTCGTTCATCACGCGATAAAACCGCTCGCTATGGCGGTTGGTGGCATTGACGAAATCCTTGCGCCACCTGGCCATGAAGCCGTGCAAGGCGGACAGGATCACCACCGCCGTCAGCTTCACGTGCATCCAAGGCTGCGACAGCAGCGCCGGATTGGCCACCAGCATCAAGATGCCGAACAGCCAGGCCGCGATCATGGCCGGGTTCAGAATGGCACGCAGCAGCTTCACTTCCATGGTCTTGAACAGGCGATCGGCCTCCGACCCTGCCGCGACCCGGCAGTGATAGACGTAGAGGCGTGGCAGATAGAGCATCGCCGCCATCCAGGCGATCACGGAGATCACATGGAAGGCTTTGATCCAGAAGTAATACTCAAGAAGCATTGCTGTGTGTCTCCGATCAGGCCGCTTTTAGCGGACACCCCGAATGCTGCGCGGGACAGGGGCGCGAGGTGTCCGCCGGGCAAACCGCTTGATCGCCACGGGCAAGCACGACGATTTCATCCGCCAGGCCGCCGATGAACCCGCTGCCGGCGTCGACGGTTGGTACCCGCTCGTAGGCCGGTGCGCCAGCCTCTTCCGCCAGCTCCCGGTACTCGATGTCCAGTTCGACGAGCGTCTCTGAATGCTCCGATACAAAGGCGATCGGCACCACCACCAGCGGCCGCTTGTCGCGCGCCGCGCGAACGATTTCGTCCTCCGTCGCTGGGCCGATCCATTTCAGCGGACCGACCTGGCTTTGGTAACAGCCGACCCAATCCAGATCGTCGATGGCCAGCGCCTCGACCAACGCAGCCGCCGTCTGCTCGCACTGCCACTGATACGGATCGCCGGCTTCGACGATCCGTTCCGGCAAGCCGTGCGAGGAGAACAGCACGCGGGGCTGCCCATGCTCGGCGGCGCGCGCATAGGGCTCGCGGATCAGATCGGCCATCGACGCGATGAAACCCGGTTGCCAGGGATAGCAGCACAACAGCCGTGTCGGTGCCGTAAGGCCGACTTGCCGCACCGCCTGATGCCAGACGCGCACCGAGGATGCCGTCGTTGTCGTCGAATACTGTGGATAAAGCGGCACGAGCAGAACCTCGTCGGGATCGCTCTCTTGCACGGCCGTTACCGTTTCCATGGCCATCGGGTGCCAGTAGCGCATGGCGATATGGATGTCCGCGTTCAGGCCACGTTCATCGAGGGCGCGCTTCAGCGCGTCCGCCTGCTGCTGCGTGTTCGGCAGCAGCGGAGAGCCGCCGCCGATATGCTCATAGATCTTGGTCGCCTCCTTGGCGCGCCGTCGCGATATCAACGATGCCAGGAAGAACCGGAACGGGTTCGGCACCCTGAGGATCGACGGATCGTTGAACAGGTTGAAGAGAAACGGGCGCACCGCTTCCGGCCCATCCGGACCGCCAAGATTGAACAGCACCACGGCATAGCGCTTTGCCTGTTCCGTCACGCCGCAGCCTCCCCCGCATCGAGCGCCCGCAGATGGTCGACAAGGCGGGCCACATTGTCAGGCGGCGTGTGCTGCATCACCCCGTGACCGAGATTGAAGATATGCGGCCCGCTTCGGAATGCCTCTCGGATACGGGAGGCGGCCTGCAACATCGCATCCCCGCCGGCGAACAGCAGCGCTGAATCCAGGTTGCCTTGAACGACGGCCCGACTCTGAAGCTCTGACGCCGCCCATGGCAGCGGTACCGTCGAGTCCAGGCTGATCCCGTCGACATTGGTGCCCGTCAGATAGTCGGGGTACAGCAACCCGGCCTGGCGCGGAAACCCGATCACCGGAACCGTCGGGTGTTCTCGCTTGAGCTGGCTGACGATCCGTTGGGTAGGGCCCGTCACCCATGTCTCGAAAGCATCTGGCGGCAAGACCCCGGCCCAACTGTCAAACAATTGCACAGCCTGCGCCCCGGCATCGATCTGGGCACCGAGATGACGCACCGTGGCTTGCTCGAGGATATCGATCAGCCTCTCGAACAATGCCGGTTCGGAAAATGCCAGCGCCTTCACGCGGCCGAAATCCTTACTGCCACCGCCTTCGACCATGTAGGTCGCCACGGTCCAGGGACTGCCGGCGAAACCGATCAAGGCGGTTTCCCGGGACAAGGCCGATCGGATCTGGCCGACGGCCTGGTAGACCGGGGCCAAGCGGTCCGGCATACGGTCAAGCGAGAGCTGATCGATCGACCGCTCACCGTCCAGGCGCTCAAGAACCGGCCCTTCGCCCTCGCGAAAGGCGACTTCCTGGCCTAGACCGTGCGGTACGACCAGGATGTCGGAAAACAGGATGGCAGCATCGAAGCCAAAGCGACGGATCGGCTGAAGCGTAACCTCGGTCGCCAAATCCGGGTTGTAGCAAAGATCCAGGAACGAGCCGGCCTCGGCACGCACACGACGATACTCCGGCAGGTACCGTCCGGCCTGGCGCATAAGCCAGATCGGCGTTGACGCAGATCGCTGGCCTGCGAGCGTGTCGAGAAAAATACCAGATGTTTCAGACATTTGGATGGTTCCAGCATGTGGGCTCGGTTATCCCTAACCCCCAACCTTCATATTGTATTTAATGGGTTGTGGTAAGTAGTAGGTCCTGTGGAACCGGGGGATTGAAAACCATCCCCGACTTGTCCCCAGAGATGATCACGGGCCGCCGCCCGGCTGTGAAAGCGGTGGATACGGTCGGTGACCGGCGCGAATGCTGCGCCGACGCCCGGACCAATCCGTGGATAGTGGTAACGCGGTCAACGTTATCACCGGGATTGATAATATGCGGTGCCGGACCGGGAATGTCAGGGACGAATTGTCGCGAAACTGGACGGAATGCGCGTGCTTTGGCCAGGCCCCAAGTTTTCAACAGACAATACATGTCCCCTTCGCTAAACAGGCGCCATGGCCGATCAGCCCGACACATTCCATCTCCACCTCGTGTCCGACGCCACCGGCGAGACGATCCAGGCGATTGCGCGTGCCTGTCTTGCGCAGTTCGACCATGTCGAAACGGTTGAGCATTTCTGGAACCTGGTGCGGTCGAACCATCAGCTCGACCTGGCGATCGAAGAGATCGGCATCCATCGCGGCATGGTTCTCTACACGCTGGTCGATGACCAGTTGCAAGGGCGGCTGGAACAGTTCTGCCGCAACCACACCATTCCCTGCGTTTCGGTGCTGAACCCCGTGATGGTTGCCTTTGCCCAGCATCTGGGCGTTCCGCACAAGCACCGGCCGGGGCGTCAGCACAGCCTGGACGACGCCTATTTCGGCCGGATCGATGCCATGGACTACGCGCTGGCCCATGATGACGGCAACGCGACACGCGATCTGCACAGTGCCGATGTTGTCCTGGTCGGCGTCTCGCGAACGTCCAAGACGCCGACCTGCCTGTACCTGGCCAATCGCGGCGTGAAGGCGGCCAATGTGCCCTATGTGCCGGGTGCCCCGTTGCCTGGGGAGTTGACGGAGTTGGGCGACAAGCTGGTCGTCGCCTTGACCAAGGACCCCGAACAGCTGGTGCAGCTCAGGCGCAACCGAATTCGCACACTGCATCAGGGCCAGTCGACGGATTATGTCGATCCCGAGCGGGTGCGCGATGAGGTGATCGAGGCCCGCCGGTTCTACGCCAGGCGGGGCTGGCCGGTCATCGACGTGACGCGCCGGGCGATCGAGGAGACGGCGGCGGAGATCATGCGCCTGTTGAGCCGGCGGCGGTTGGAGGCTGGCGAGTGAACCTGGTGCTGGCGTCCGCTTCGCCCAGCAGGCGCGCGATGCTGGAGGCGGCCGGTCTGGACTGCGTGATCGATCCGCCCGCGGTCGATGAAGACAGCATCAAGCAGGCGATGCGCGCTGACGGCGCGGGGCCCGCCGACGTTGCCGAGGCACTGGCGGAGATGAAGGCGAAGCAGGTCTCTCGCCGGCATCCGAACGCCATGGTGGTCGGGGCGGATCAGATGCTGGAATGCGGCACGGTTTGGTTCGACAAGCCCGTGGACCGGGATCACGCCCGTGGGCATCTGCAGGCGCTGAGGGGCAAAAGCCACCGTCTGATTGCCAGCGTCGTGGTTGTCCAGAACGAAGCACGGCAATGGCATTTCAACGGGTCGGTGACCCTGACCATGCGACCGTTCAGCGACGGTTTCCTCGACAACTACCTGGACCGCGCCGGCGACCGGGTGTTGACGAGTGTTGGCGCCTATCAACTCGAAGGCATCGGCGCGCAGCTCTTCAACAAGGTCGATGGCGACTATTTCACCGTCCTTGGCCTGCCCTTGCTGCCCCTTTTGGACTATCTGCGCACGCGCGGCGTGCTCACGGCATGAGCGACAACAGCTTCACGGTCGCGGGCGTGATCGGTTGGCCGATTGGCCATTCCCTGTCGCCCCGGCTGCACGGGCATTGGTTGAAGCGCTACGGCGTCGCGGGCACCTACATTCCGATGGCGGTTGCACCGGAACAGGTTGGGAACGCCATCAACGGCGTCGTCGCCTTGGGTCTGGCTGGATGCAATGTCACGGTGCCTCACAAGGAGGCGGTGATGCCGTTTCTTGACGAGGTCGAGCCCGCTGCGCGCCGGATTGGCGCGGTGAACACGATTGTCGTGAAACCAGATGGCCGAACCGTCGGCAGCAACACCGATGGTTTCGGCTTTTTGGAGAATATCCGCGCCGGCGTCGATGGCTGGCGGCCGGATGCGGGTCCTGCGGTCGTGATCGGGGCCGGTGGTGCGGCGCGCAGCATCCTCGTGGCCTTGACCGACGGTGGCTGCCCGGAAATCAGGCTGGTGAACCGGTCGCCTGAGCGCGCTGAGCGGGTTGCGGCCGAGATGGGCTCGCCTGTCCGCGCCGTCCCGTGGGAACGGCGGACGGAGGCTTTGGACGGCGCCAGCCTGTTGGTGAACACGTCCGCCGCGGGCATGGCGGGCAACCCGCCCTTGGACCTTATCCTGGGCTCGCTGCCCAAGAGCGCGATCGTGACCGATATCGTCTATGCGCCGCTGCGCACGAAACTGCTGGTTGACGCGGCCGAAAACGGCAACCGGACGGTGGACGGGCTGGGCATGCTGCTGCATCAAGCACGGCCAGGCTTTGAGGCCTGGTTCGGCGTTTCGCCCACGGTGGATCAGGCGTTAAGGGCGGCCGTTTTGGCGACACCCTGACATGGTGATCATCGGTCTGACCGGCTCGATCGCCATGGGCAAGTCCACGGCCTCTAACGCGTTGCGCCGCATGGGCCTGCCGGTGCACGACGCCGACCGGACGGTGCATCTCCTGCAGTCCGCAGGCGGCCGGGCGCTGCCGGCCATCGAACGGGCATTTCCAGGCACCACCGGGCCTGAAGGCTTGGACCGGGCCAAGATGCGACAATTGGCCTTCCATGACCCAACAGTCCTGTCGACGCTTGAGGCCATCGTGCATCCGCTTGTTAAGGCTACCGAAAGCCGCTTCCTAAAGGCTTGTGCGCGCCGACAAGTGCCGATGGCGGTGTTGGACATTCCCTTGCTGTTCGAAACCGGGGGAGAGATCCGGTGCGATCTCGTCGGCGTGGTCAGTGCGCCGGGCTTCATTCAACGGGCTCGGGTCCTGCGCCGGTCGACGATGACCCGCCAGACGCTGGATGCTATCCTGGCCCGACAGATGCCGGATGTGGAAAAGAGGCGACGCGCCGACGTCGTGATACCGACCGGGCTTAGCCGGGCCCAAGCGTTGCCCGCAATCCGGCGGCTGGTCGATCTGGCCAGCCGGCATCAGGGCGGCGCCTGGCCGCCGAACGCGTATCGCACGCGATTGAGGAGACACCATGCGTGAGATTGTCCTCGACACGGAAACGACCGGTCTTTACCCGGAACAGGGACACCGGGTGGTCGAGATCGGTTGTGTCGAACTGATCAATCACGTCGCGACGACCAAGCATTTTCACCAATACATCAACCCCGAACGGCCGATGGATGCCGATGCGGAGGCCGTGCACGGGCTGACCGACGCGTTTCTCTCCGACAAGCCGGTCTTCGCCGAAATCGCGGACGCATTTCTGGAGTTCGTCGGCGACGACCCGCTGGTCATCCACAACGCCGCGTTCGATGTCGGCTTTCTGAATGCCGAGCTTTCCCGCCTCGGCCTTCCCGCCTTGCCGATGGAACGGGCCGTCGACACGGTGAAGATCGCGCGCCGCCGTTTTCCCGGTGCCCAGGCAAGCCTGGACGCGCTGTGCCGCCGCTACGGCATCGACCTGTCGGACCGTTCGCTGCACGGCGCCTTGCTGGACGCTAATCTGCTGGCCAAGGTCTATCTAGAGCTGCGCGGCGGCAGTCAGCCTAACTTGGTCTTGGGTACGGAGGCGACCGAAGACGAGGCGGGACCGCTGACGGTCCCGACCGAGGTCCGGCCACCGCGCGAGCATAAGCCCAGCAACGCCGAGGCGGCGGCGCATGCGGCTTTTCTGGAGAAGCTGAGCAATCCGATCTGGCGTCAGGGCGAGCCGGATCGCTCGTCCTGATCAGGCCTGGCCGGCGGTGGCCTTCGACGCCTGCTGCGCGGCCGCGAGACGCTGGATCTGCTTGCGGAAGAGATCGGCGAAGTCGATCGGCTGAACCAGCAAGGGCGGGAACCCGCCGTTGCGCACCGCCTCGGCAATCACGGCCCGTGCGAACGGGAACATCAATCGCGGCGCTTCGATCAGCAACAGCGGCGCCTGGTGTTCCTTCTTCACCTCGCCATCGAACTCGACGATCGCGCCATAGCTCAGCTCGACGATGAAGGCCTGATTGTCGTCAATCTTGGCGTCGCCCTTGATGTTGAGCAGAACCTCGAAGCGGTTGTCCTCCAGCGGGTTCGGGCGAACGTCCACATTCACGGCCACCTGAGGCGCCTGACGCGTGGTCAAGGTCTTGGACGCGTTCGGGTTTTCGAACGACAGGTCCTTGACATACTGGGCGACGATCTTGATCGGCGGGATCGTCGTGCGCGGCTGGGCGGCACCGTCGGCCGGCGCCGGTGCCGGCGCGGTTTTGGCGTCTTCGGCCATTCAACACTCCTGACAGGCTAGAAATTCAGTGAAACGGGCGCATGGCCTAGCACGGCCGGCCTGGCTGAACAAGCCGCGTCTGGCCCCCGATATGTTACAGAAATGATCAGGAACCGGGCGACTTTTCCGAACCGCCCCAGCGCGATTGATCGATCGGCGGCAGGGCCGGATCCTGCGGATCGACCTCTTCCGCCTCGCCGTCGACCGTCGGCGCGCCGCCATAGCGCCGGCTGACAGTTTGCAGGCGGCCGGTGCGCACGCCCCAATCCCAGAGCCGCCTTCCCATTGCGCTGCGCAAGGGCGGAATCAGCAGCAGAAAGCCCAGCAGATCCGTGAAAAAGCCTGGGGTCAGCAAAAAGATGCCGGCGACAAGCAGGCAGATGCCGTCGAAGACCGATTTGATCGGTGGTTCGTTGCGAACGGCAGCCGCCTGGGCCTCGGCGAGCACCTGCATGCCCTGATGGCGGATCAACATCACGCCGATGACAGCGGATGCGACGATGGCGAGCAGCGTCCATCCGATGCCGATCAGCCCGCCAATCCAGATGAACAGAGCGATTTCGACAAAGGACACGCCGATGAGGACGATAAGCAGTGGCATCGGTGTTTTCCTTGCCCTTTAATGGTGGTCAGCCTATTTACCGACCAGGATAAACATAAGTCGTGAAGGGGTATTGCCCGATGTGGGCAACATCGATCACGCCCCGACACCTAATGTGCCGCATCCTAAGGTTAAACCCTTAAGATGGCGATGCGGCGGCGCGGAGAGCGGAGGAACGGCCGCAGAATGGTCACGGTGTCGAGCAGGCTGGGTTTCGATCCTGGTCTCGATCGGGCGGTGTCGAAAGGTTAGGCGAAAGGGCCATGGTTTACTTCGATATCATCTTGATGGGCCTGATTGCGCTGTTCCTCGTGATCAAGCTGCGCAGCGTGCTGGGCCGTCGAACCGGCCACGAACGGCCGAGGGCAAACCCCTATAGCGAGGCGCGGCGTCAGGCGGAGGATGCGAACGAAGACAATGTCGTTTCGCTGCCGCATCGTGTGGATCGGGATCCGGAGATTGACGAAGATGCGCCGGGCGGCAGCCTTAACGCCCACTTCGCCGAGATCGCGTCCGCCGACCCCAGCTTTAACCCTCACGACTTTGTCGACGGCGCGCGCATGGCGTTTCGCATGATCATCGAAGCCTTCGCCAACGGCGACACGGCTGCGCTGAGGCCGTTGCTGGGTGACGAGCTCTATGATGGCTTCTCAAGCGCGATCCGCGACCGGCTGGCCAACCGTGAAACGCTGGAGACCAGCATCCGCGAAATGAAGGATGTCGACATCCTCGACGCCAAGCTGGAAGGCCGTACGGCGATCGTGACGCTGAAATTCGTTACCGACCAGGTGTCCGTCACTCGTGACGAGGACGGCACGGTGGTTGACGGCGATCCCGACGAGACCATCGAAGTCACCGATATCTGGACCTTCGCCCGCAATACGCGGTCGACCGACCCGAACTGGACCCTGATCGAGACCGATACGCCGAACTGAGTCCCTTTCAGCGAAGCCAGCGTCCGCATATGCCTTGCCTTCAGTGGTATTACCATTCATGGTGCGCCCAAACCGGCAGGGGCGAGGCTTAGATGGATCAACCGCGTGTGGGGCTTTTTGTCACCTGCCTCGTGGATTTGTTCCGGCCCGTCATCGGTTTTTCAGCGGTCGCGCTGTTGGAGCGGGCCGGCTGCCAGGTTGAGGTGCCCACCGATCAGACCTGCTGCGGTCAGCCCGCCTACAATGCCGGAGACCTGAAAAACAGCCGCTCGATCGCCCAGTCTGTGATCCGGGCGTTTGAGGATTTCGACTATATCGTCGCCCCATCCGGATCTTGCGCCGGCATGCTGCGTGCGCACTACCCGGACCTGTTCAAGGACGATCCGGAATGGTCTCCGCGCGCCAATCATCTCGCGCAGCGGACGCACGAACTGATCAGCTTCCTGGTCGACATCCGCGGCATGGCGTCGGTCGAGAATGTCGGCTTCGAGGCGCAGGCCACCTACCACGACAGCTGTTCCGGCTTGCGCGAGCTTGGCGTCAAGGCCCAGCCGCGCCGCCTGCTTGCCACGGTCGAAGGATTGGACCTCAACGAACTGCCAGGGGCCGAAACCTGCTGCGGCTTTGGCGGCACGTTTTGCATCAAGTACCCGGATATCTCCAACCGCATGGTGGCCGACAAGACCGCCGACATCACCGCGACCGGGGCCGACCTGCTGCTGGCGGGCGATCTTGGCTGCCTGATGAACATGGCCGGAAAGCTGAAACGCGAGGGTTCGACCACCCAGGCGCGCCATGTCGCGGAGGTGCTGGCGGGCATGACCGAGGGGCCGGCGATCGGCGAGCCGGAGAAGGCGCCAGGCACATGAAACCGCAAAGCCATCTGTTCAAGGAAAACGCCAAAAAGGCGCTGAACGACGCCAACCTGGCCCGCGCGCTCAACAACATGAAGGCGGGCTTTCAGGACAAGCGCCGCGCCACGATTGCCAAGCTGCCCGAATTTCAGGATTTGCGGGACCAGGCCCGCGACCTGAAGAACCATACGCTGGAGAATCTTGACTTCTATCTGAGCCGGTTCGAGGACCGGGTCACCGAGAAAGGCGGACACGTACACTGGGCACGTACACCTGCGGAGGCGCGGGAGGCTGTCCTGGAAATCTGCCGGTCGGTCGACGCCAAGACGGTGACCAAGGGCAAGTCCATGGTGACCGAGGAGATCGGCCTGAACGACTTTTTGATCGAGTCGGGGCTGACACCGATCGAAACCGATCTCGGTGAATACATCATCCAGCTCCGCCATGAGCTGCCCAGCCACATCATCGCGCCGGCGATCCACCTGAACAAGGAGGATGTGGCCGAGACGTTTCGCGAAAACCACACCCAGCTCGACCCGAATCGCCGGCTTGACCAAGTTCAGGACTTCACCGACGAAGCCCGCGCCATCCTGCGCCAGAAGTTCCAATCGGCCGATGTCGGCATCACCGGCGCCAACTTCCTGATCGCGGAAACCGGTTCGACGGTGATCGTCACGAATGAGGGCAATGGCGACCTCACCCAAGTCTTGCCCAAGGTGCATATCGTCGTTGCATCGATCGAGAAGACGATCCCGACATTGGAGGATTCCGCGACCATCCTGCGCGTGCTGGCCCGGTCGGCAACCGGCCAGGAGTATTCGACCTACACTACCTTCTCCACCGGCCCCCGACGGCCGGGCGATCTGGACGGGCCGGAACAGTTCCACGTCGTCATCCTCGACAATGGCCGCTCCGCGCTCCTGGGCACCGAGGCGCAGGACACGTTGCGCTGCATCCGGTGCGGCGCGTGCATGAACCATTGCCCGGTCTACGGCTCGGTCGGCGGCCATGCCTATGGCTGGGTGGTACCGGGGCCGATCGGCGCCGCGCTCGATCCCGGCCTGATCGGGCTGGAGGAAGCGCACGACCTGCCCAACGCCTCGACCTTCTGCGGCAAATGCGCTGAAGTTTGCCCGATGAAAATCCCCCTGCCGAAGATCATGCATCATTGGCGGGTCAAGGAGCATGAGGCCAAGCTGTCGCCGCCGCGTTTCCGGCAGGGCCTTGCGATGTGGGCCTGGTTCGCCAGGCGGCCTCGGCTTTATCGCCTGGGGGCCAACGCCGCGATCGGCATGCTCGGTCGGCTGGGCGCCAAGCGCGGGCGTTTCGCCAAGCTGCCGCTGGCCGGGGGCTGGACGGCACATCGCGATCTGCCGGCACCGTCCCGGGGCACCTTTCAGCAACAATGGGCCAGGCACAAGCGCTCTCAGGCACCGTCATCGTCATGAGCACGGCGCGCGATCAAATTCTCGGTGGCATTCGCAAGTCGCTGGGGCGCGAGACCTCGCCAAGCCGACAGGAGGCGGAGGCGCGGCTGGCCAATCATCCGCGCAACCTGATCCCCCAACGGGCGCACGTGGCGGTCGAGGAACGGCTTGAGCTGTTTGTCGCCCAAGCGACCGCGGCGGCCGCTAGTGTCGCCAGGGTTAGATCTTTGGACGAGGTGCCCGGGGCCGTATCGTCGTTCCTGGCCGGACACAATTTGCCGCAGCGGGTGAAACTGTCGCCGGACACGTTCATCACCGGGCTTGACTGGGATGGGCAGCCAACGCTCGAAACGGATACCGGTAAGGCGATCGACAGCGATCTTGCCAGCGTGACGGGCGCTGTCGCGGGCATCGCCGAGACCGGCACCTTGATGCTGGCATCGGGGACCGACCGGCCGACGACGCTGAACTTCCTGCCGGACAACCATATCGTGATCCTGCCGGCGGACCGGATCGTGGGGGTCTATGAAGACGGCTGGGACAAGCTGAGGCAGGACGGCGACCTGCCACGAACGGTGAACTTCATCACCGGCCCGTCGCGCACCGGCGATATCGAACAGACCATACAGCTTGGCGCCCACGGCCCGCGCCGGCTGCACATTATCGTCGTTGAAGACGCGGCCTGACCGGACCCGCTGACATGGCGAGACCACGCCGGCCAACGGATGAGGAAAAGGCCCTGTGGCGGCGCGTGACCACCCAGGTCGAGCCGCTGCACCGGACAAGGCCACCGGCCGATCCGGCGCCGGCCGCCGCCAAGTCAACAGCGACAGGCCGGCGGTCGACCACGAGTCCACGGTCGCAGCCGCCCTCGCCATCCCGACCATCCCCGCCGTCGCCGACTGAGCTGCTCAGCGGCCAAACCTCCTCGGTCGATCGCCGTACAGCGGAGCGGCTGAAACGTGGCCGCTTGGCGGTGGAGGCGCGCCTGGACTTGCATGGCATGGGGCAGGCTGATGCCCACCGTGCGCTGAACGGATTTATCGAGAGATCCTATGACAAGGGCCTGCGCACTGTCCTGGTGATCACCGGCAAGGGCCTGTTCTCCCAAGGGCGCGGCGTTTTGCGAGACCGTTTGGGCGATTGGCTGAACATGGGCCCGCTGCGGCATAAGGTCTTGAGTTATGTGCCCGCGCAGCCGAAGCACGGCGGGGGCGGTGCCTTCTACGTGCTGCTGAGGCGGCGCCGGGATAAGGGTTGAACGGGCCGCGAACACAGGGCCGGCGCCAGAGCATACTGACACCGGCCCCTTTACCTCGCGCGATGACCTACGCCGAAGATGATGACGGCTTGAAAACCGGCACCGCCTTGGCGACCCGGCGGCTGCTCGACCGCTCCTCCATGATCGCGACCCAGCGCGTCAGCACGCGATCGCAGACCTTGGCGAACGGGGCGACCATCATCTTGAATGCCAGGCGGTTCAGCAGCCCGTCGCGCGGCCGGACCTTGAACAGCATGCTGACCGTCGAGCCGGTTGCCGTGGGTTCGACCGACCATTCGCCAGACAGGCTGGCGATCGGGTACGGATAGTCCGGCGCATCGGTATGGACGGAAAAGGCGAACCCAATGCCGTCGTCCCATCGCGTGCAGGTTTCGCGCCAGGTCCGCCCCTTCGTGTCGGCGCATTGGCGCACCATGCCTTCGCCGGCACCGTCCACGACCTCCACCCGGCTGATATTGTCGGCGACGTCGGCATAGGCCTCCATGTTGCTGATCACCTGCCAGGCCCGCCCGGGCGTCGCGGCGGTTGGCAGCGAGGCCGACAAGTTCAGCACGCCATCCTCATGATCAACCGCGATCTTGCTGTGACCCTGATAGGTGATCGCAGCACCTATGAGCTGTTCGACGCCAAGGATCAGGGTGACGATCGCGATCGCGGCAACGAGAACCATCCCGAACGTGGTGAATGCAGTCGGTGCAATGATCAACAGGGCGAGGCTGAGCGCCACCCAGGCAAGATCCGCACCGCTGATCACCCGGATCAGGGTCAGGCTGAGATGCCGCTTGCGCGCCGCGTAGAGGGTGAGGCCGGCAAACAGCAGCAAGGCGATGCCGAGATCCAGGATCATCAGCGGTCCCTGGATCCGTTCGAAAACGAAACCGCCGGCCAAGAGGTTGGCTGCCAGCAGGGATGGCGCCGCGATGCAGATCAAGCCAGCCACCGCCGAGAAGGCGGCGTTGGTGAGCAGGGCCTTGCGGACAAAGCCGTCGTTCGTTTGATGTCGTTCCATAAGGGCATCCTTTAGGTTCGATTGGATGGCCCTGGGGTTTAGAGTGCCCGCTGGTATGTCTGCAATTACCTGCCAGGTAGTTGCGGGTATTTGTTTTGCGGGCTTGAAGAGGACCCATGGTTGCACCCCGTACCGACGGCTTCAGCGAACTCATGAAGTCCTGGCGCGCCAAGAGTGGCGTCAGCCAGCTTGAACTCGCCCTGCGCTGCGAGGTCTCGCAGAAGCATGTCAGCTTTCTTGAGTCGGCGCGCAGCCGGCCCAGCAAGCTGATGGTCATGCTGATCTGCGAGGCGCTGGCCATCCCCCTGCGTGACCGGAACGCCCTCTTGGTGGCGGCCGGCTTTTCGCCGAGTTATCGCGAAAGCGCGCTGAGCGAGCCCGAACTGGCGGCGGTCGACCGGGCGCTGACCATGATGCTCGACCAGCAGGAGCCGTACCCGGCCATGGTGATCGACCGCCTGTTCAACGTCGTCCGCGCGAACAAGGGCGCGATGCAGCTTCAGTCCCTGCTGTGGGATTGCGAACGGCCGGAGAACCTGCCGCCGATGGCCCGAAACCTGCTGCGCGGCATGTTTCACCCCGACGGCTTCAGGCGATACATCGCCAACTGGGATGAAATCGCCACGTCCTTGCTGCGCCGGGTGCAGAGCGAGGTTTATGCCAGGGGCGGCGATCCGGAACTGCAGGCGCTGTTGGACGAGTTGTCCCAGTGCGACGGCGTACCGAAGGACTGGAAACAACATCTGCCCGGCGACTGGCATGCACCGGTCGAGACCATCGACATTGTCAAGGACGACAAACAGATGCGCTTTTTTTCCACCATCGTGACGCTGGGCACGCCCCAGGACGTGACGTTGGAGGAAATCCGGATCGAAGCCTATTTCCCGGCGGACGAGGCAACCCGGCGGTTGTTCATGGACGGCTGAAGCGCGTCGCCGAGGTTCTGATCAGCTTACCATCTCGACCGGGAACCCGGCCTTGATCGAGTTACTGACCGTCGAGGAACGTTCGGCTTCCTCGATCAAATCGCCGATATCGAGCGCCCGGTCTTCGGCCTCGGCCCGAACCGTCACGCGCGCTTCCGTCGCCAGAAGAGGCTCACCGGCGAAATCGACGGAAACCGAGACGGCGATCGCCGAGAGCCGAACGCCGCGCCGGTGCGCGACATAGCGCAGATCGTTGCAAAGACAGCCGCCGATCGCCAGGGCCAGCATCTGCCCGCCATTGAAGCCGAGGCCCATGCCGCCGGCGGTGCCATCGGGCCGGTCGACCACCACCGTGTGTCCGCCGGCCCAGCCCAGCGCCGCCTCCGTTTCCGGGATGTTGCGCAGTTCGACGGTCATGGTGGTCATGGCACAATCTCCTTCTTGTCAGGCCCGCTCCGCCGGTTTGCTGGCGAGCCTCAGCACGGCCAGCCGGTAAGGCGTCAGGACCAGCCCTTGCGCCCCCCAGCGCAGCGGTTCGTCACCGGCGAGATCGGTCCATGGACCAGCGCCGATGAGGCCAGGCAGGAACGCATCCGCCACCGCCTGGTCCCGCTCCGTCATGTTGGCGACGACCAGCAGCCGTTCGCCGTCCGCGTGACCGCGCAGAAAGGCGAGCACGTGCGGGTTCTGCAGGCCGACAATCTCCATTTCCTGGCCATGCAGCACCGTCTCTGCCTTGCGCAGGGCGATCAATCGAACCAGCCCGGCCAGCACCCGATGGGCTGGGCTGGTCGGGTCGTCAATCGCGGCGGCCTGGCGCTTCCAATCCGTGCGCGGCCGGTGCGTCCAGCGGTTGTCGTCCTTCTTGTCAGGCTCCGACAGGTAGCTGTCGTCGTTCGTCAGCGCGACCTCGTCGCCCAGATAGATCAGCGGCAGCCCGCCGATGGTCAGAATGATGCCATGCAGCATGATCAGCCGGGCGATCGCGAGATGTGTCTCCGCGCCGCCCTTGCCCAGGCCGCACAAGCTGGCCGCCATGCCGGAGATGCGGGCGTCGCCCGTGCGCGGGTTCTCCTGAAACGCTATCCCTTCGGCAAAGCTGCCCGGATAGCGGCCGGTGTAGAAGCTGTTGAGAAACCGGCGATGATCGTGGCCGTTGATGCCGATTTCGGCTGCGTCCTCATCTGCGAAGCCCCAGCCGATATCATCGTGGCAGCGCAGATAGGTGACCCAGGCCGTGCCCGGCGGCAGGCGAAAGCGTTTGGCCAGGCCGTGGCGCAACAGGCGCGTGTCGCGCGTCGCCAGCGCCTCCCACAACAGCACCATCAGCATCGGGAAATAGCTGAGCTGGGCTTCGTGTGTGCCGATATAGCGGGCGACCTCGTCCGGATGGACGATCGCCTCCGACTTGAAGACCAGGGCGGGAGCGGCGATGCGGGCGAGTGCGTTGAACGCCTGGATCAGAACATGCGTCTCGGGCAGGTTTTCGCAGTTGGTGCCGATCTGCTTCCACAGAAACGGCACCGCGTCCAGCCGCAACACCTCGACGCCGCGGTTGGCCAGAAACAGCATTTCTTCGAGCATCTGGCGAAACAGCGCCGGGTTGGCGAAGTTCAGGTCCCACTGATAGGGGTAGAAGGTGGACCAGACGAACTTGCCGAAGGTCGGCTTCCACAGGAAGTTTTCGCCGCCGCGATCCGGGAAGATCTCGCGCAGATGCGGCTGATAGGCGTCCGGGATCATCCGGTCGTCATACATCCGGTAATAGGACTGAAACCAGGGATCGCCCTTGCTGGCCTTCAGCGCCCAGTCATGATCGTCGGCGGTGTGGTTGAAGACGAAGTCGAGGCAGAGCCGGATGCCGTGGCCACGCAGCGTCTCGGCCAGCGCCGCCAATTCGTCCATGGTTCCGAGCGCGGGATCGATCTCGCGATAGCTTGCGACGGCGTAACCGCCATCATTCTCGCCCTCGCGCGCCCTCAAGAGCGGCATCAGATGCAGGTACGTGATCCCCAGCTTCTTCAGATAGGGAATGCGCGCCTCGATATCCGCCAGCGTGCCGGCCCAGCGGTCGACATAGGCGACAGCGCCCACCTGCTCGTTGCCGATGAACCAGGGCCGCCCGGCCGCCGCGTCCGTCTCGGCCTCGATGTCGCGCTGGCGCAACGTATCGGGCCGCTCGGCCAGGCCGGCCAGCGCGGTCGCGACGATCTCCTCCAAATGCCAGAAGAAGTCGTACTGGTCGCCGTAAAGCTGGCGCAGGCCGTTGAACAGATGCGGAAAATGCCGCTGCAGGCGGGTTTCTGCGACACGCCAAAGCTCCGGCCCCAGCCGCCCCGCGAACCGATCCTTCAGCCGTGGCAGAAGCCTTTCAAACGTCCAGGCGGGGTCGGGGCGCGGCAGTTCCGGATTGGTTGGGATCACGGGCAAGGGGCCAGGCTGAGGTTGGCTAGGGCAGGCGTAGCATAGTCGCGTAGGCGTTCAAGAAAAGACGCGACACAGCAATGTCACATCGGACCTGGCGGTTCTTTGGCTACGAACCAACCTAAGCTTGCGCGGCAATCACAACCGAGGTGGGCTGCGTGACCAACATCGAAGTCATCCAGGAGCTTTATCGAGCTTTCGCCGCCAAGGACTACGCCGCTTTCACCAGGCTCAGTGCGCCCGACCTCGCTTGGGTGCAGAACGAAGGGTTCCCGGGCGGCGCGACACATCATGGCCCACAGGCCGTAATCGACGGCGTGTTCAGGGCTTTTGACGATGTCTGGGAGAGCTTCTCGTTCGACACCGAGCGGGTGCTGGATGCCGGCGACACGGTGATCGTGATCGGCGCCTATAAGGGCCGGAACCGGGAGACAGGCAAGGCGTTCCGGTCAGCCACCGCGCATGTCTATGAGTTGAAGGGCGGCAAGCTGGTCCGCTATCGGCAGTTCGCGGATACCAAGGTGATCTGGGACGCCATGGGATAGGGCCGGCCGCTTAACGACCGGCCCCCAGCCCGTTTAGAGAATGAACTTCGACAAATCCGCGTCCTTCGCCAGGTCGGAGACCCGGTCGCGGACATAGCCGCCGTCGATGGTGATCGTCTCGCCGCCCCGGTCCGACGCGGTGAAGCTGATCTCGTCCAGCAGCCGTTCCATCACCGTGTGCAGGCGGCGTGCGCCGATATTCTCGACCGACTGGTTGATCTCCGCCGCCAGACGTGCCAGCTCGCTGATGGCATCTTCCGTGAACTCCAGGTTCACGGTCTCGGTTTCCATCAGTGCGGTGTATTGCCGGATCAGATTGTAGTCCGGCTCCTTCAAGATGCGCTCGAAGTCCTCCTGAGTGAGGGCCTTCAGCTCGACCCGGATCGGCAGGCGGCCTTGGAGTTCGGGCAGCAGATCAGCCGGTTTGGCAAGCTGGAAGGCGCCCGAGGCGATGAACAGGATGTAGTCCGTGCGCACGGTGCCGTGCTTGGTGGCGACTTGCGTGCCCTCGATCAGCGGCAGCAGGTCGCGCTGCACGCCTTCGCGGCTGACATCGGCACCCATCCGGTCCGACCGGGCGGTGATCTTGTCGATCTCGTCCAGGAAGACGATACCGTTCTGTTCGACCGCACGGATCGCCTCCGACGTCACCTTCTCCTGGTCCAACAGCTTGTCGGATTCCTCGGCGATCAGGACGTTGTAGCTTTCCTCGACCGACATTTTGCGGGTCTTGGTACGGCCGCCGAAGGCCTTGCCCAGCATGTCGCCGATATTGACCATACCCATCTGGGCGCCGGGCATGCCTGGGATCTCGAACGTCGGCAGGCCGCCGCCCGTGTCCTGGACCTCGACCTCGATCTCCTTTTCGTTGAGGGAGCCTTCACGCAGCAGTTTACGGAACTTCTGGCGCGACTCCGCGCTGGCCTTGTCGCCGACCAGCGCGTTGATCACGCGCTCCTCGGCCGCGATTTCGGCCTTGGCGTGCACCTCCTTGCGCAGGCGTTCGCGGGTCATCGTGATCGAGATCTCGACCAGGTCGCGCACGATCTGTTCCACATCGCGGCCGACATAGCCGACCTCGGTGAACTTGGTCGCCTCGACCTTCAGGAAGGGCGCCTGGGCCAGGCGGGCCAGCCGGCGCGCGATCTCGGTCTTGCCGACACCGGTGGGGCCGATCATCAGGATGTTCTTGGGCAGGATCTCCTCGCGCATGCCTTCGGCCAGCTGCTGGCGGCGCCAGCGGTTGCGCAGCGCCACGGCAACGGCGCGCTTGGCGTCGTTCTGGCCGACAATGAAGCGGTCGAGTTCGGAGACGATCTCGCGGGGGGAAAAGGCGGTCATGGGCTACAGGCTTTCGACGACGATGTTCTGATTGGTGTAGATGTCGATATCGGCCGCGATGCCGAGCGCCTTGCGGGCAATCGCCTCGGCCTCGAAATCGGCAACATCGATCAAGGCGCGCGCGGCGGCCAGCGCCATCGGCCCGCCTGACCCGATCGCCATCAGCCCGTCATCGGGCTCCATGACATCGCCAGTGCCGGTCAGCGTCAGCGAGACGGTCTTGTCGGCGACCAGCATCATGGCCTCAAGCCGGCGCAGATAGCGGTCGGTGCGCCAATCCTTGGCCATCTCGACGCAGGCGCGGGTCAACTGGCCGGGGTGCTTCTCAAGCTGGGCCTCCAGCCGTTCGAACAGGGCGAAGGCGTCCGCCGTGGCCCCGGCAAAACCGGTGATCACGCTGCCATCGCCCAGCCGGCGCACCTTGCGCGCACCCGCCTTCATGATCGTATTGCCGGCGGTGACCTGCCCGTCGCCAGCGATGACCACCTTGTCGTTCTTACGAACCGACACGATGGTGGTGCCGTGCCAGACCGCGGGCCCGGCATGGTCGGATTGCGTCATAAGCTTTCCTCGATTTCAAACAGCTCTTAGACATGCGAATGCGGGCCCGGCCCCTATGGGAAGCGGCGGCTGGCCCCGCAGGCCGTGATATGACGGCCCGCTTCCATGTTGGCTGTCGGACACGGCTGATCAACCCCGCCATGCGCGGTGCGGGCGAAACTGGCTTCCGCCCGCGTTTCCTGATAGAGGAACGCGCATGGATAGCCCCCTTTCCAATAGGTCCGCGCGCCGCGCCGAGGTGGAGCGCGCCACGACCGAAACCAAGATCGCCGCCAAGGTCAACCTGGACGGCACCGGCCTCTATGACGTGGCGACGGGCGTCGGCTTTCTGGACCATATGCTGGAACAGTTGGCCAAGCACAGCCTGATCGACATCACCGTCAAGGCCGAGGGCGACCTGCACATCGATTATCACCACACCACCGAGGATACGGGCATCGCGTTGGGCCAGGCGGTGGCCAAGGCGCTGGGCGACCGGCGCGGCATCAACCGGTTCGCGGCGGCGACGATTCCGATGGACGAGACGCTCAGCCGCGTGGCGCTGGACGTCTCCGGCAGGCCGCACCTGGCCTGGCGGGTGAGTTTCACGCGCGACAAGCTGGGCGACATGGACACCGAGCTGTTTCGCGAGTGGTTTCACGCCTTTGCGCAGAACTCCGGCATTACGCTGCATGTCGATAATCTCGAAGGGGTGAACAACCACCATATTATCGAGAGCTGTTTCAAGGCGTTGGCACGGGCCTTGCGCCAGGCCATCGCGATCGATCCGCGACAGGCGGATGTCATTCCATCCACGAAGGGTCGCTTGAGCGACGGCTCCTGACCCTTCGATTCGTTAGAGTTTTCATCATGTCCGTTGCGATCATCGATTACGGGTCCGGCAATCTGCGCTCGGCGGCCAAGGCGTTCGAACGCGCCGCGCGCGAGGCCGGCCATGACATGGCGATCCGCGTCACGTCCGATCCGGACGTCGTCGCGGGCGCGGAACGCATCGTGCTGCCTGGCGTCGGTGCCTTTGCGGATTGCATGGCGGGCCTGACGGCCTTGGACGGCATGGTTGAGACGCTGGAACAGATGGTGTTGCGCGAGGGCCGGCCCTTTCTCGGCATTTGCGTCGGCATGCAGCTTATGGCCACCGTCGGCCGCGAACATGGCGATCATGACGGGCTTGGCTGGATCGACGGCGAGGTGGTCGCGCTGGCGCCGACGGATCTGACCCTGAAGATCCCCCATATGGGTTGGAACGAGCTTGATCTGGCGCGGCCGCAGCACCAATTGCTGCACGGCCTGCGGCCGGGGGCGCACGCCTATTTCGTGCACTCCTATCACTTCGTGCCGACGGACCCGGCCGACGTGCTGGCAACCGTCGACTATGGCGGATCGCTGGCGGCCATCATCGGCCGACACAATATGGTGGGCACCCAGTTCCACCCTGAGAAGAGCCAGGAAACGGGCTTGCGTCTCATTACCAATTTTCTGGAATGGACCCCATGACCGCTCACGACCTGCCGGCGCCGACGACGTCTGTCGAGACCGTCGAGAGCCTGAAGTCCGGCGATCTCAACGATCTCTGCGACGCGACGGAGGCCGCGATCGTCGATGGCGGCGGTTTCGGCTGGGTCCGACCACCCTCGCGGGATGTGATGGAGCGGTATTGGAAGGGCGTCCTGGCAATCCCGCTTCGGACCTTGTTCGTCGGGCGCCTGGACGGCGTGATCGTCGGCTCGGTCCAGCTTGTCGACCCGCCGCCGAACAACGAGGCCCAGGCATTCGCCGCCACCATCGCATCGGCCTTTGTCGCACCTTGGGCGCGCGGCCATGGGCTGGCGCAGAGCCTGGTGATGGCAGCGGAGGCGGAGGCGCGCGAACGCGGGTTTGCCGTCATTCAACTGGATGTGCGCGATACCCAGGAAGCCGCCATCCGGCTTTACGAGAACCATGGCTACCAGCGTTGGGGAACCAATCCGTTTTATGCGCTGGTAGACGGCAAGATGATCAGCGGGCACTATTTCTGCAAGATACTAAAAGAACCAGAAGCGATAACCGACACATGACCCTTTATTCCATCCGATGATCCTTTTTCCAGCGATCGATTTGAAAGACGGCGCCTGTGTGCGTCTCGTCCGCGGCGAGATGGACGACGCCACCGTCTTTAACACGGACCCTGCCGACCAGGCGCGTCGTTTCGCACGGCAGGGGTTTGAGTGGATTCACGTCGTCGACCTGAACGGTGCCTTTGCCGGCAAGCCGGTTAATCAGGCCGCGGTTCAGTCGATTCTGGCCGCCACCGACCTGCCGGTGCAGTTGGGCGGCGGTATCAGGAACCTGCCGCAGATCGAGGCGTGGCTGCAGCAGGGGGTCGCCCGGGTCGTCCTTGGGACTGTCGCGGTTAAAGACCCGTCGCTGGTCCGCGATGCTTGCAAGGCCTTTCCCGGCCAGATCGCCGTCGGTATCGATGCCAGGGACGGGTATGTCGCGGTCGAGGGCTGGGCCGAGACGTCGACCGTGACGGCCCCCGACCTGGCCGCGAAGTTCGAAGACTGCGGTGTCGCCGCGATCGTCTATACCGACATCGATCGGGACGGCGCCATGGGTGGCGCGAATGTCGAGGCGACCGCCGACCTTGCGCGCGCCGTCACCACGCCTGTCATCGCGTCGGGCGGCGTATCGTCCCTGGACGATTTGCGCGCTCTGAAGGCGCAAGAGGGGGCGGGCATCGCCGGGGTGATCAGCGGCCGCGCGCTCTATGACGGCCGGATTGATCCAGCGGCGGCCTTGAGCCTGCTGGCTGGGCGCACGGGCGAGGCGGCGTGATGCTGAAGATGCGGGTCATCCCCTGCCTCGACGTGAAGGACGGCCGCACGGTCAAGGGCATCAATTTCGTCGATCTCGTGGACGCCGGTGACCCGGTGGAACAGGCGACATTGTACGACGCTGCAGGCGCCGACGAGCTGTGCTTCCTCGATATCACCGCGTCGTCCGATGGTCGCGATACGCTGTATGACGTCGTAGAACGCACGGCGGAGCAGGTGTTCATGCCGCTGACCGTGGGCGGGGGCGTACGTACGCTGGAGGATATCCGCAAGCTCTTGCTGGCTGGGGCCGACAAGGTGTCGATCAACACCGCCGCCGTGGCGCGGCCGGAATTCGTGCGCGAGGCGTCGGAGAAATTCGGCAATCAGTGCATCGTGGTGGCCGTTGACGCCAAGCAAACCGGCGATGATGAATGGCAGGTCTTCACCCATGGCGGCCGCCGCCCGACGGGTATCGACGCGGTCGACTGGGCGCGCCGCATGACGGATTTGGGGGCCGGCGAGATCCTGCTGACCTCCATGGATCGCGACGGCACCAAACAGGGCTTCGACCTGAAGCTGACCCGCGCCGTGTCCGATGCCGTACGCGTACCCGTGATCGCCTCGGGCGGTGTCGGCACGCTGGACCACATGGTCGAGGGCATCGCGCAAGGTGGCGCGACGGCCGTTTTGGCGGCGTCGATCTTCCATTTCGGCACCTATACGATCGGCGAGGCCAAATCCCACATGGCCAAGGCAGGCCTGCCGATGCGAGGGGCGGCGTGACATGACGGACGCACGGATACTCGACGCGCTGTACGAACGCGTCTCGGCCCGAAAGGACGCCGATCCGAAGGATAGCTACACAGCGTCTTTGTTCGCCAAGGGCGGTCCCAAGATCGCGCAAAAACTCGGCGAAGAGGCCGTGGAGACGGTGATCGAGGCGATGCGCGGGGATGTGAAGGCGCTGACCTCGGAAAGCGCCGACCTGCTCTATCATCTGATGGTGGTTTGGGCCCAGGCCGACCTCGAGCCGTGCGACGTCTGGGACGAGCTTGCCAAGCGATACGGACGTGGCGGCTCGTCCTGAAAGCCGATCTGGCCCGATATGCCGCATCCGGGATGAAGGAGACCTCAGCCCATGGCCTATGATCCCAACAACGTGTTCGCCAAGATCCTGCGCGGGGAGATCCCCTGCGACAAGGTCTATGAGGACGAGCACACGCTGGCGTTCCGCGACATCGCGCCGAAAGCGCCGGTGCATGTGTTGGTCATCCCCAAGGGCGCGTATGTCTCCTGGACGGACTTTTCCGAGAAGGCCAGCGATGCCGAGATTGCGGCGCTGATCCGGGCCGTCGGCAAGGTTGCGCGGGATCTGGGCGTTGCCGAAGACGGCTATCGCACGCTGGCCAACACCGGGGTAAACGGCCATCAGGAGGTGCCGCACCTCCACATCCATCTGTTCGGCGGGCGCAAGCTTGGCGCCATGCTGCCGAGCGCCGACTGGTAGAACGTTCCCGTGACCGTGACTGTGCCGAGCGCAAACGGGCGCCCGCGACGGCGCCTGCTGGGCATTGGGCCTCGGTCGATTTCCTTGTCAGTCGTGCTGGCGCTCGGCATTGGCACGCTGGTTTTGGTTGCGGTCGCGGCAACGCTTGCCGTGGCGGTGCTGGCATCTACCCGCAACACCATCTCCCTTTTGGAAGAGCGGGCCGACCTCATCCTTGACCTGGCCGTCGTTCGGCTGACCGATCATGTCGACGAGGTCGCGATCGAGGTCACGGCTCTTGCCGCCGAAATGGCGAATGGCACCATTGATCCCAGTAATGAGCTTGGGATGGAATATGCGGTCCGCGCCGCCATGGCCGCGACGCCCCAAGTGGTGGCCCTTGGGCTTTGGCGACCAGACCTGACGGGGACGGTCGGTGTCCGAAACGCCAATGGCATTTTTGTCAACACCGTTCAGGAAACCAGCGATCCGGAGCTGCTGCATGAGGCGATAAACGCGGCGGCGGCGCATCCCGACGGCTACTGGGGCGAGCTGGTGTTCGTGCCAGAGCTGCAGGTGACCATCGTCAACCGCCGGCAACCCGTGTTCGACGGCGACGAGCTGATCGGCATGATGGTTGCCGGCGTGTCGGTTCGCGATCTGTCGCACCTGATGGCGCGGATCGCGCAGGACGATCAGGAATCGGGGCCCGCGACGGCCTTTATGCTTTACGGCGATGCCGGCGTCCTGGCCCATCCGGTGTTGGCCGATCCGCCGCCATCCGGCCCGATGGCGCAGGCATTGGCCGGCCGGTCTCAGGAACGGCCGCTGCTGACGGTTGATCAGGTCGCCGATCCGGTCCTGATCGGCTTGCTTGACGGCACCGTGGAGCAGCCGCCGATTCTGGGGTCAGAGAACTCCGAAGACCTCACCATTCAGTTCGTCGAGGTCGGTGACGACGATGTGCTGGTGCTCAGCCGCCAACTGCCCGGGTATGGCGACGAAGCCCTGCTGATCGGGACTCATTTTCCGGCCAACGCGATGGCGTCGGAGATTGAGCGGCTGATCGGGTCGGCGGCCATCGGCGTCGGCATCATGGTCGTCGCCGTTCTGCTCGGCATCTTGATGGGCAAGCGTCTGGCCAGGCCGGTCACACGGCTGACGAACCGTGCGGCGGAAGTGAGCGAGACGTTGGATTTCAGTGCGGTCGAGCCGCTGCCGGGCAGCGTCATCAGCGAGCTGAACCGCCAGGCCCAGGCCTTCAACACCATGATATCCGGCGTGCGCTGGATGGACACCTATCTGCCGAAGACCCTGGTGCGCCGCCTGGTGCGCAAGGATTTCCACGAGGACGTCGTCTCGATCTCGCGCGTGCTGACGGTGATGTTCACCGACATCAAGGGCTTTACCGCCCAAAGCGAGGGCCTGCCGGCGGATGATGTTGCCGCTTTTCTGAACCATCATTTCACGCTGCTGGGCCGCTGCATCGAGGCGGAGGAAGGCACGATCGACAAGTTCATTGGCGACGCGCTGATGGCTTTCTGGAGCGCGCCTCAGCGGCAAAACGACCACGCCGACAGGGCCTGTCGGGCCGCTCTGGCGATCCGCGCTTGTGTCGCGGCGGACAATCAGGCGCGCGCTGAACGCGGCGAGGCGCCGATCATTGTGCGCATCGGCATCCATAGCGGCGAGGTGATCGCCGGCAATATCGGCGCGCCCAGTCGCATGAACTACACCATCGTCGGCGATGCCGTGAATATCGGCCGGCGGCTCGAAACCCTGGGCAAGGAAGTGCCGGAACACCCGTCGGGTGTGACCATCCTGATCAGTGCCGAAACCGCCGACCTGTTGACGGCCGATACGTTTGTGCTGACGGCGGTTGGCCACCATCCCGTGCGCGGCCGGTCCGAAGGTGTCGAGGCGCTTAGCCTCGACGGCTATCAGGAGGGCGCCAGCCCGTCAGAAGCAGAGGCTTAACCCGCCGGTCAGCATGATGGCCAGGCCATAGTGCGACCACAGGAGAAGGCCCGCGCCCAAACCGGCCGCAAGGCCCAGCCCCAGGGCAACGCGCTTGATCGAGAAGACGCGTGTCACCGTCATGCCGTCTGGCCCATCAGTGCCGGCGCCGGCCGCTCGCGGATCGGCAGGTGCAGCAGGGCCGACAAGAGGCCGAGAACGATCGACAAGATCCATACCGCGTCGTAGTTGCCATCGAGATCATACACATAGCCGCCCAGCCATCCGCCGAGAAAACCGCCGACCTGGTGGCTGAGAAAAACGATACCATAAAGCGTCGACAGATAGCGCGTGCCGAACATTTGGGCGACGAGGCCGCTGGTCAGCGGCACCGTGGCCAACCAGACGAAGCCGAACAGAACGCCGAAAGCGAGCGCCGTAACAGGCGTCAACGGCAGGACCAGGAAGATCACCATGATCGCCGCGCGCAGCGTGTACAGCAGCGCCAAGAGCAGGCGTTTGGAATGGTACTGGCCCATATGGCCGAAGAAGTACGATCCGAAAATGTTGGCGAGACCGATCACCGCCAAGGCCCAGCCGGCGGTCGTGAAGCTGATTCCGTTGTCGATCAGATACGGCGTCAGATGGATGCCGACGAAGACGATGTGAAAGCCGCAGACGAAGAACCCGGCGTTCAACAGCCAGAAGGACGGATAGCGCGCGGCGGCCGCCAGGGCGAAACGTAACGACGGCAGTTCACTGGTGAGCGCGTTCGGGCTGTCGCCGGTCGCTTTGCCGCGAATACCGGCCGCCGTCGCGACCAGGCAACTGGCGACGATGGCCAAGGCCAACAAGGCGCCGCGCCAATCCAGCCAGTCGATCAGACCCTGCGACACGGGTACGAACAGGAACATGCCGAACGAGCCGATGGCCGTGGTGATGCCAAAGGCGATACTGCGCCGTTCCGGCGGCACCGCGCGGCCGACGGCGCCAAGCACGGTGACATAGGTCGTCCCGCTCAACCCGATGCCGATCAGCACGCCGAGCGTGAGGTTGAGCCCCAGTGGGTCGGCGCTGACCGACGCCAGCACCAGGCCCAAGGCATAGATCAGCGCGCCCACGATCATCACCCGTCCCGATCCGTAGCGGTCCGCAATCGCGCCCACGACCGGCTGCACCAGGCCAAAGACGAGGTTCTGCAACGCGATGGCCAGGGCGAACACTTCGCGCCCGGTGCCGAGATCCATCGATACGGGCTGGGTGAAGACGCCGAAGCCCTGGCGCACGCCCATGGAAATGCCGACGGCAAGGGCACCGCAGGTCAGGACAAACAGCCCGTTGCGCCCCCAGCCGGTGGAGGACTTCGCTTCTGTCTGCATCAGAGGCTCGATAGCATCGACGAATTGGTATTACCAATTCGTCCTTGTCAACGTCAACAGGTTAGGGCGGCGGCAGCTTCCAGACGAGCGGTTAATTGTCCCGCGACATTACCGGCCGGCGAACAGGTACTTCAGACGGCGCGGCGGACCACCGCGCGCTTCGGCAACGGCTTGGCGATCTGTCGAAAACCGCAGGACAGGAAGGCGTTCAGTTTGCCGACAAAAAGATCGGCATCGCCCGTCTTGGGCGACGGGATCATCGGGTAGGCCTCGACATGTCGCGCGCCCTGGTCGCGTGCTAACTTAACGGCGCCATCGATCAGCGGCCGCATCAATCCCTTTCGCCGCCAAGGCCGGTCGACGAACAGACAGGTGATGACCCAGATGTGGTCGTAATCCTGGTCGCCGACCCGTTTCGATACCCGCCCCTTGTCCAGCCTCGGTTGGGCGGCGCGCGGCGACACCGCGCACCAGCCAACCGGCCGATCTCCGTCATAGGCGAGAACGCCGGGCGGCGGCCCTTCCTGGACCAGCTTTTCAAACCGCTGCCGCCGACCGTCCCGATCAAGCGCTTCGAAATCCGGCCGCAGCAGGCGATACCATTGGCACCAGCAGCCGCCGAGCCCGCCCCGTTCCGGCCCGAACAACGCGACCAGATCGTCCCAGCGCTCTGGCGTCAGCGGGGTTACGGCCAGGCTGGAGGGATCGATTTTGGCACTCGCCTTCATGCGACCGCCCTGTCGACGCCTAGGACCCGGCCCGCAACGCGGCCCAGCTTTTCGGGCCGACGACACCGTCCACGGTCAGGCCCTTGGCGCTTTGAAACGCCTTGACGGCCTCGAGCGTCAAGCCGCCGAAATGGCCATCTATGGCGCCCAGCTTGAAGCCGCGCCCGACCAGCAACTCCTGCAGGGTGCGCACATCCGGCCCCTTGGCCCCGACGCGCAGCGTCCGGCTGCCCGGCTTTGCGTCGCCGACATCGACCTTGCGCGCGTAGGCGTCGGCCAGGGCGCCGGCATAGTGATCGACCTGGCCCGAGCCATTGTAGCTCCGGGCGAAGCTGCGCCAATCCTTGGCCCGCAACGCCCGGTCCAGGCCCATGCCCTTGATGAAGTTGACAAAGGCGCGGATCTGGCCCTCTTCGCCCTTGTTCATGTCGGCGACGAAGGCGTGGACGTCCGGATAGCCGGCCGTCTGGAAGTTGAAGCCCATGATCTGGGCGCTGCCATACGACGCCGATTTGTAGGCCGCGTCACGGTCGAGCGCCGCCGCCTCCTCGATCCGCCCCCATTCGGCCTCACCGCCGCGTACATGCTTGTTGTTGTCGCGCCACGACTTCATCGACAGATGCGGGTGCGAGGCGTCGAACGTACCGTCGGTCAGCTTACGAAACGTCGCCCCTTCGAACCGCACCACCGCCCGGCCGGATGGAAGGCTCGCCTGGCCACCGCTCTCGACCGCCAACACGGCGGCAACGGCGGCGACCTCGGCGCTGAGTTCGGTGGCGGCCCATTCGATCAGTTCTTGCTTCATGGCGGCTGATCCTGGTCTTGCTTTAGGAAACGGGGCAAAGACTAGGCGCGTGCGGGTGCCATCGCAACCAACGCGAAAACGGCGGCCCCGAGGGACCGCCGCTTGTCGTCGCACACTTTGGAAGTCCGCGTTTAAGCGGCGGCGATGTCCTCGCCGGTTTCCTGGTTGACGCTTTTCATCGACAGCTTGACCTTGCCGCGATCGTCGAAGCCGAGGACCTTGACCTTCACCTCGTCGCCCTCATTGACCACGTCGGTCACCTTGCCGACGCGTTCGGGCTTCAACTCCGAGATGTGAACGAGACCGTCGCGGGGACCCAGGAAGTTCACGAAGGCGCCGAAATCGACTACCTTCACGACCTTGCCGGTGTAGATCACGCCGACCTCGGGTTCGGCCGTTATGCCCTTGATCCAATTGATCGCGGCCTCGGCGGCCTCGTTGTCAACGGCGGCGACCTTGATGGTGCCGTCATCCTCGATGTCGATCTTGGCCCCCGTGGTTTCGGTGATCTCACGGATCACCTTGCCGCCGGTGCCGATCACGTCGCGGATCTTGTCGGTTGGGATCGTGAAGGCCGTAATGCGCGGCGCGTGCTCGTTGACCTCCGCGCGGGCTGCCGTCAGGGCCTTGGCCATCTCGCCCAGGATGTGGATGCGGCCATCACGCGCCTGGTTCAGGGCCTGTTCCATGATCTCCGGCGTGATCGAGGTGATCTTGATGTCCATCTGCAAGGACGTGACACCGTCCTCGGTGCCCGCGACCTTGAAGTCCATGTCGCCGAGATGGTCCTCGTCGCCCAGAATGTCGGACAGGACCGCGAAACGATCGCCTTCCTTGATCAGGCCCATGGCGATGCCGGCAACCGGCCGCCCGATCGGCACGCCAGCATCCATCAGCGCCAGCGAGGTGCCGCAGACCGAAGCCATCGACGACGAGCCGTTGGATTCGGTGATCTCGGACACCACGCGCATGGTGTAGGGGAAGTCGTCCTTCGACGGCAGCAGCGGGCGGATGGCCCGCCAGGCCAGCTTGCCGTGGCCGATTTCGCGCCGCCCCGGAGAGCCCATGCGGCCGGCCTCGCCCACGGAATAGGGCGGGAAGTTGTAGTGGAGCATGAAGTGCTCCCGATACTCGCCCTCCAGCGCGTCGATGATCTGTTCGTCGCGGCCGGTGCCCAGGGTCGCGACGACCAGGGCCTGGGTCTCGCCACGCGTGAACAGGGCCGAGCCGTGGGCCCGGTCCAGCACGCCGACCTCCGCCACGATGGGGCGGACATCCTTGGTCGTGCGGCCGTCGATCCGGTCGCTGCCGTCCAGGATGGTGCCGCGGACGATGTCGCTTTCCAGCGATTTGAAGACGCCGCCCGCGACCGCCAGTTCGGCCTCGTCCTCGCCCAGGCTTTCGATCGCCTCTTCTTTCACGGCGTCGATCGCGTCGTAACGCTCCTGCTTTGCGCGGATGGCGTAGGCGTCGCGCAGCTTGTCGCCAAAGGCCGCGAACTTTTCGCGCATGGTCTCGATCTCCGGCGCCGGTTCGGGCAGTTCGCGCGGGTCCTTGGCACACAGCTCCGCCAGGTCGATGATCGCGTCGATCACCGGCTGGAAATGGGTGTGGCCGAAATTGACCGCGCCCAGCATGATCTCCTCCGACAGCTCATCGGCCTCGGATTCGACCATCAACACGCCTTCTTGCGTGCCGGCCACAACCAGGTCGAGGGCGCTGTCGGTGAGCTGTTCGCGCGTCGGGTTCAGCACGTAGTTGCCGTCGTGATAGCCGACGCGGGCGGCCGCGATGGGGCCCAGGAACGGAATGCCGGAAATGGTCAGGGCGGCCGAGGCGCCGACCATGGCCACGATGTCCGGATCATTTTCCAGATCATGGCTCAGGACGGTGCAGACGACCTGGGTTTCGTTGCGATAACCCTTGGCGAACAGCGGCCGGATCGGCCGGTCGATCAGGCGCGAGGTCAAGGTCTCCTTCTCCGAGGGCCGGCCTTCGCGCTTGAAAAAGCCGCCGGGGATCTTGCCGGTGGCGAACGTCTTTTCCTGATAGTTTACCGTCAGGGGGAAGAAATCGATGCCGGGTCGCGGCGACTTTGCGCCAACCGCAGTGCACAGCACGACCGTGCCGCCATAGGTGGCCATAACGGCGCCGTCCGCCTGGCGGGCGATCTTGCCCGTCTCCAGGATCAGCGGGCGGCCGCCCCAATCGATTTCTCTACGATAGATTTCGAACATGAGTGATCTCACTTCCTTCGTCGGACACCCGTCGCCCCGGATTGGGCGAGTGCGGGCGGGGGCGTCTTAGTCAACTCACCCCCCTTTGGGATGCGTCCGACCTTGGGCGACCTTTTTGGCCTGCCCGGTTCGAAACGCAGAACGCCGCTTTCCAACTGCGGAAAACGGCGTCCGTTTTGGACACGGCTAACGGCCGTGACGGTGCGTCACCTCAAGGTGTCGCAAATTCACGTTTGGTTTCATGGTGAACAACAAGAAACTGGCCGCCAAGACTCAGCGGCGCAGACCCAACTCCTTAACGATCGCTTCGTACCGCTGGACATTCTTACGCTTCAGATAGTCCAAAAGCCGGCGTCGGCGACCGACCATCATCAAAAGCCCCCGCCGGCTGTGAAAATCCTTGGCGTGAGTCTTCAAATGTTCCGTCAGGTTAGCGATTCGTTCCGTCAGCACCGCGACCTGGACCTCCGGCGAGCCGGTGTCCGCTTCGGCGCGGGCGTGTTGGGTGATCAGTTCCTGCTTGCGCGCTTGTGTGATCGACATCGGGCGCTCCTTTCTCTCTCAAAGATTAAGCACGCGTACGGGCTGCAATTGCCCGGCCTCCAGCCGGGTCAGGGCGACAGGCGTCTCACCCGCCTTGGCCAAAACGAAAACGTCGCCGCCCGACGGGTCCGGTTCCAGGCCGAAGAGCCTGTCCCGAGCCGATCGGCGCAGCAACGATACCGCTTGGCCGCATCGCAATCTGTACGCCTCCGCCTCCGTCAAATCGACCGCCGGGATGTCGTCCAGCGGACTGTCGACGGGAAGCAGATGGTCATCCCTGTCCGATTGCTCGGACAGCGCGGCTAAATGCGCCAAACCGACCGCATCGTCAAGCGAAAACGGTCCGACGCGTGTTCTGGTCAGGGCCGAGACGTGGCCGACGGTGCCGAGTTTCTCGGCCAGGTCGCGCGCCAATGCGCGCACATAGGTGCCCTTGCCGCAGACCATTTCGAACTCGGACCGGTCCGCCTCTGCTGCATCGACCAGGCTCAAGCGTTCGATCCAGACGAGTCTTGGCTGCAACTCGACGGTTTCACCCTCGCGGGCGAGATCGTAGGCCCGCTCGCCGGCAATCTTCACCGCAGAAAACGCAGGCGGTGTCTGCAGGATCTCGCCTTCGAACGCCGGCAATGCCGCTTCGATTTCGTCAGGCGTCGGCCGGGCCTCGCTGGTGCCGACCGGTTTGCCCTCCGCATCCAGCGTGTCGGTGGCGACGCCCCAATCGATCGTGAACCGGTAGGTCTTCAGCCCGTCCATGGTGAAGGACACGGTCTTGGTGGCCTCGCCAAACGCGATCGGCAGGACGCCGGTCGCCAGCGGATCCAGCGTGCCGCCATGGCCGGCCTTGGCCGGCTGGAACAGGCGCTTGACCTGGCCAAGCGCCTGCGTCGAGGTCAGGCCCTTTGGTTTGTCCAAGACCAGCCAGCCATGGACCGGCCTGCCCTTGCGCCTAGCCATCGGCGGTCTCGTCGGACGGCGCGGCTTGCCCAGGCTCCAGGTCGCGGCGCACCTCATCGCTCGCCAGCAATCGATCGATCTTCGCGCCCTCGTCAAAGCTGGTGTCGATGCGAAAGCCCAGGCGCGGCGTGTAACGCAGTCTCGTGCCATCGGCGATGAGGCCGCGCAGATAGGGCGCGGCATGATCCAGCGCGTCGATCAGATCTTGCTGGTCCATGCCGTCCGGCAACTGGCCGCCCAGCGGCACGACGAAGGCGGTGGCGTTGCGCAGGTCGGGGCTGATCCGCACCTCGGTGACGGTAATCGACAGGCCGGCCAGATGGGGGTCGTGCAGGTCGCCGCGCATCAGCGGGCTGCTGAGGACGTGTCGGATCTGCTCGCCGACGCGCAGTTGCCGCTGTGACGGCGCGGAGGAAGTGGACATGTAACGGAACCTTTTTGGGCGGCGTCCGCCATGACCGGGATCGCCCGATCATGGCGGTGTTGAGGTTAGAGGTCGCGCTGAACCTCTTCGACCTCGAAGGCCTCGATGACGTCGCCCTGGCGGATGTCGTCGTAATTCTCGAAGGCCATGCCGCATTCGTACCCTTCGCGCACCTCGCGCACCTCATCCTTAAAGCGCTTCAAGGTCTTTAGCTTGCCCTCATGGATCACGACACTGTCGCGCAGCAAGCGGACGCCGGCGCCGCGACGGACGATACCATCGGTGACCATGCAGCCCGCGACCTTGCCGACCTTGGTGATCTGAAAGACCTCGCGGATCTCAGCATTGCCGATGAAGTTCTCGCGCAAGGTCGGCGCCAACAGACCGCTGAGCGCGTTGCGCACATCGTCGATCACGTCATAGATGACGCCGTAATAGCGGATCTCCACGCCGTCCCGCTTGGCCGCATCACGCGCCTGCGGGTTGGCCCGGACGTTGAAGCCGATGATCAGCGCGCCGGTCGATGCCGCCAGCGTCACGTCGGATTCATTGACCGCGCCGACGGCAGAATGAAGAACCCGGACGTCGAGTTCTTCATTGTCCTCAACCAGCTTGGCAAGACTGGCGTCAATAGCCTCGGCGGAGCCTTGCACGTCGGCCTTGATGACCACCGGCAGGGCCTTCACCTCGCCCTTCTGCGCCTGGGCGAACATCTGTTCCAGCGTGCCGCGGCTGCCGGCGACCTGGGCCGCCTCGCGCTTCTTGCGGTCGCGATAGTCGGCGATCTCGCGCGCGCGCGCCTCGTCGGGAACGACGACGAAATCGTCGCCGGCCAACGGCGTGCCCTGCAGACCCAAGACCTCGACCGGCTTCGAGGGACCCGCCTCATCGATCTGGTCGCCATGATCGTCGATCAGCGCCCGCACGCGGCCCCATTCGGAACCGGTGACGAAGATGTCGCCGCCCCGCAAGGTGCCGCGTTGAACCAGCACGGTCGCGACCGATCCGCGCCCACGTTCCAGCTTCGCCTCGATCACCGAGCCTTCGGCCGGGCGATCCGGGTTGGCGGTCAGTTCCAGAACCTCGGCCTGCAGGCTGATCGCTTCCAACAGTTCGTCCAGGCCCTGGCCCGTTTTTGCGGAGACCTCGACGTCCTGGACGTCGCCGCCCAGCTGCTCCACGACCACCTCGTGTTGCAGCAGGGCCTCGCGGACCCGCTGCGGGTTGGCGTCCGGCAGGTCGATCTTGTTGATGGCCACGATGATCGGAACCTCGGCGGCCTTGGCGTGGCGAATGGCCTCGACCGTCTGAGGCATCACCGCATCGTCGGCCGCCACCACCAGGATGACGATGTCCGTCGTATTGGCGCCGCGGGCGCGCATGGCGGTGAACGCCTCGTGGCCGGGGGTGTCGATGAAGGTGATGACGTTGCCGTCTTCGGCCGTGACCTGATAGGCGCCGATATGCTGGGTGATGCCGCCGGCCTCGCCGCTGACCACGTTGGTCTTGCGCAGCGCGTCCAAGAGTGACGTCTTGCCGTGATCGACATGGCCCATGATGGTGACCACAGGCGGCCGTGTCTTCAGATCGCCGGTCTCGTCGTCCGAGCCACGCAGACCCAGCTCGACGTCCGATTCCGACACGCGCCGGATCTTGTGGCCGAACTCCTCGACGATCAGCTCCGCCGTGTCGGCGTCGATCGACTGGTTGATGGTCGCCATGACGCCCATGCGCATCATGGTCTTGATCACGTCCGCGCCCCGTTCGGCCATGCGGTTGGCCAGTTCCTGAACCGTGATCACTTCCGGTACGACGACGTCGCGGATGATCTTTTCCTTCGGCTGGTCCGATTGGGTGGCGCGCTGTTTTTCCTGGCGCCGCCGCATGGCCGCCAGGCTGCGCGCGCGTCCGGCGTCGTCCTGGTTCAGGGCCTGGGTGACGGTCATCTTGCCGCCGCGCCGCCGCGGTTCGTTGCGATGGCGGCTGGGCGCCGGCCGGCGGTCGTTGCGCGGCGCGCTCTTCTTGTTGCGATCGTCGTCGTCCTCGATCGTCGCGACCTTCGCGGCGGCGGCCATGCCAGACCGCTCGCCGACGGCACGCCGGCGCTCTTCCTCGGCCTGGCGGCGGGCCTCCTCCTCGCGACGCTGCCGCTCGATCTCGTCGGTTCTGGCCTTCTCTTCTTCCTTTCGGCGCTGCTCGTCGGCCTCGATCTTCTGCAGCTCGTCAAGCTCGCGTTGGCGCAGCTCTTCGGGGCTCAGCGGGCCCTTGGCCTCCGGCTCGACGGTCTCGACCGCCTCCACTTCCGGCTCTTCGACCAGCACGTCGGCCTCGGCCACCGCGGCGACCGGTGCCGGCTGGCGTGCCTGTTCCTCGCGGTTCAGCCGCAGGACGCGTGCCCGCGCCTCGCGCTCGGCCTCGGTCAGCGTGCGACTGACGCTCTTCTGGCCACGGCCGCCCGTACCCTCGGCGGCCCGCCGCGCCGCCGCGCCGCCGTCCGCGAGGTCAGCCTTGGTGCCGCTGCGAAGGTCGCGCTTGCGCTTGACCTCGACCTGAACGGTCTTGGACCGGCCATGGGAGAAGCTTTGGCGCACCTGGGCGCCTTCGCCCGTCTTGTTCAAGCTCAGCTTGCCGCGACCGCCCAGGCTTAGCGTCTTGCGATCCTGTTCTTTTTGATCCGTCATAATTCGCGTCGCTTTCGCCCACTATCCGTACCGACGGTCGAGCCATTCTCGGCCGCCAAAAAATCCTGCAATCGCCGCGCTTCCGAAGCCAGCCGGTCGGCCAATCCCCCGGACCGGAGGGCAGCATGTACCACATGGTCCCGGCCAAAGGCAGCCCCCAGAGTGTTGGCGTCGGCAAATGCCAGCATCTGAGGCGCTGGCTGGCCGGTATCGGCCGAAGCGCGCATCAGCCCGCGCAGCTTGCCGCGACCACCTTCGGCGCCATCGATCGCCTCGATCACCAGCGCCGCCCTGCCTTGCTGCAGCCAGGCGCGGACCTTTTCAAAGCCCGCCACCGCGTCGCCCGCGCGACGTGCCAAGCTTAACAGGTCAATGCACCGTCGGGTCAGCTGTCGCTCAATCTCGTCAGCCAGCCCGTCGCTTATGCTCACCTGCTGGCGGGCCGCCTTGGCAAAGACGTTCTTGTCGACCGCTTTGGCCAGAACCGCGCGGCGCGGCAGCACATAGAGGCCCCGGCCCGGCAACTTCGCGGCCAGGTCGGGTGTCAGGGCACCGTCGGGCGCCACCACGAAGCGCAACAGTGCCGGCTTGGGCAGCGTTACCCGTGTGACCAGACACCGGCGCACGGGACCGTCATCGCCGGCCGGCGCACGCCCCTGTTGGGGCGCCGATATCTCGTGAGCCTGCTCCAGTTGCATCATCGCGCTCGTCAATCGCCTCTCCAGCCGTTAGGCCGGCGCCACCTCTGGTTCGGCGCTTTCCTCCTCGGCTTCCTGCTCGGCCGCAAGCGCCGCGAGTTCTTCCTCAGTCACCCATCCGGCCGCGACCCGCGCCTGCATGATCAGCGCGTTGGCCTCTTCCTCGGTGAAGACGTTCTCGCCCAACAGTTCGACCAGTTCGTCGCCCGCAAGACCGGCGAAGTCTTCCAGGGTCTTGATCTCATCCTCGCCCAGCGCGACCAGCATGCCGGGGGTGAGGACTTCGACCGACGCCAGATCGTCGGCGACGCCCAGCTCCTTGTAACGCTCGATAGCGAGGCGGTTCTGTTCTTCGACAAACGCCTGACCGCGCCGTTGCAGTTCAAGCGCGATATCCTCGTCGAAGCCTTCGATGGAGGTCAGTTCGGCCACGTCAATGAAGGCGACCTCTTCGACCGAAGAGAAGCCTTCGGCGACCAGCAAATGGGCGATGACGTCGTCGACGTCCAGCGCCTCCATGAACAGTTCGCTGCGCTGGCGCATCTCCTCGGTGCGGCGTTCGGATTCCTCAGCCTCAGTCATGATGTCGATGTCCCAGCCGGTCAGCATGGATGCCAGCCGGACATTCTGCCCGCGACGGCCGATCGCCAGCGACAGCTGGTCGTCCGGTACCACCACTTCGATGCGGTGCTGATGATCGTCCATCACGACCTTGGTGACCTCGGCGGGTGCCAGCGCGTTGACCACAAAGGTCGCGGTGTCGGGCGACCAGGGGATGATGTCGATCTTCTCACCCTGAAGTTCGCCGACCACGGCCTGGACACGGCTGCCCCGCATGCCGACACAGGCGCCGACCGGGTCGATGGAACTGTCATGGCTGATGACGCCGATCTTGGCCCGGCTGCCCGGGTCACGGGCGACGGCCTTGATTTCGATGATGCCGTCATAGATCTCCGGCACCTCCATCGCGAACAGCTTGGCCATGAATTGCGGGTGCGTGCGCGACAGGAAGATCTGCGGTCCGCGCACCTCCTGGCGGACGTCATAGATGTAGGCGCGGACCCGGTCGCCAATCTTGTAATGCTCGCGCGGCAGCAGTTCGTCGCGCCGGATGATGGCCTCGGCGCGGCCCAAATCGACGTTGACATTGCCGTACTCGGCACGCTTGACGAGGCCGTTGACGATCTCGCCGACCCGGTCCTTGTATTCCTCGTATTGCCGTTTGCGCTCGGCGTCGCGGACCCGCTGGACAATGACTTGCTTGGCCGTCTGGGCGGCAATGCGGCCGAAATCGATCGGCGGCAGGTCGTCGCTCAGGAACGCGCCGACGGCGGCATTGGCGTCCTTCGTGCGCGCCCGCGACAGGGTGATCTGGGTTGCCTCGTTCTCGACGCTGGCCTCGTCCTCCACCACCTCAAGGAAGCGCTTCAGTTCGATCTCGCCGGTCTTGCGGTTGATATGGGCGCGGATGTCGTGTTCCAGCCCGTATTTCGACCGCCCGGCCTTCTGAATTGCCTGTTCCATGGCCTCCAGAACTTCATCGCGTTCGATCAGCTTCTCACGCGCGACCGCGTCGGCAACATGCAGCAATTCCATGGTTCTTCCTGTCTCCTAAAACTGCGCCGTCGTTTCTGTTCAGCGACCAGCGGCAATCAACGCGTCCGTCAACACCAGCTTGGCCTTGGCGAGATCGTCAAACGGGATCGACACAGGCTCGTCAGCGCCTTCGGGCACGACGAGAACGCACTCACCATCGCACCCGGCCAGGGCGCCACGAAAGCGCCGCCGGCCGTCGATCGCGGTGCGTGCCTCCAGCTTGGCCTCGAAGCCGGCGAAACGCTCAAAATCCGCCAGCCGGGTCAGGGGTCGATCGATGCCGGGGGACGAGACCTCCAGATAGTACGCCGCGTCGATCGGGTCTTCGACATCCAGCAAGGCCGACACGGTGCGGCTGATTTCCGCGCAATGGTCCACCGTCATTTCACCGCGATCGGCCCTTTCGGCCATGACCTGCAGCGTCGGCCGTCCGCCGGCGGTCAGCTGAACGCGCACCAACTCATACCCCATCGCCTCCAGCGAGGGTTCGATAATCGCTTTGACCTTGTCCGTGGCGCTCACCGCCCACCATCCCGTTCCGGTTCGCAAGCCATGCGACCGAAAACGCCGTGCTGAAAAACAAAAAGGCGGGCCGCGAGGCCCACCCCATACTCAACGACCTTATCAAAAGGCCGGTATCGGATGTATTGCCGGCAATATAGTCGGTTCGGCGCCGAACACAAGGGATTTACGAATGCGTGTTGTTCCTCGGGCGGCGTAGGAACCGCAGGAATACAGGCGGTCCGTGCAGCCGCTTGGCCTCGTAGCGCGTCGGCGGCCAGTCGTCGGGACGTTGCCGCCAGTCGGCCGACGAACGGGCCTGCCATTCGAAGCATCCGTTCCGCCGAATATGGCACAGCATCCAATCGATCAGCGGCGCGTCATCGCTGGCGACGCGCAGTTCCGCGCCATCGCGCAGGATGCGTGCCAGGGCGGCGACCGATTCCGGCTGGATGAAGCGCCGTCGATGATGGCGGGCCTTCGGCCAAGGGTCCGGGAACAACAGGAAACAGCGTTCGACCGACCGGTCGGGAAGGGCATCGATCAAGCGGTTGGCGTCGTCCGCGAACACACGAATGTTGTCCAATGCCTCGGCGTCGATGGCCGCCAAAAGGGTGGACATGCCGTTGATGTAAGGCTCGCAACCGATGAAGCCGGTGTCGGGGTGTGATCGGGCTTGAGCCAGCAAGTGCTCGCCGGCGCCAAAGCCGATTTCCAGCCACAGGCTTTCTGTCGGCCTGGAAAACAGGCTCTGCCAGTCCAGCTCTTGTCCGTCGGGCGGCAGATCGACCGCGAGGCGCGGCAGCAGGGTTTCCAACAGGCGCGCCCGGCCAACGCGCAGTTTCCGGCCCCGGCGCCTGCCGTAGAACTTCCGTTCAGGCGGTGGGCTCTCCGCCATGGGCGCGTTGATCAGGCGAAGGCCGATCGAAGGTCGTCGACCAGGTCGGTTCTTTCCCAGGAAAACCCGCCATCCGGCTCCGGCGGGCGCCCGAAATGGCCGTAGGCGGCGGTGCGGGCATAGATCGGCTTGTTCAGACCCAAATGCTCCCTGATGCCGCGCGGCGTCAGGTTGACCAGTTCGCGCAAGGTCTTGGACAGCCGTTCGGTGTCGATCTCGTTGGTCTTATGGGTGTCGATATAGACCGAAAGCGGGTGCGAAACACCAATCGCGTAGCTGAGCTGGATCGTACATTTGTCGGCCAGCCCGGCGGCGACGACATTCTTGGCCAGATAGCGCGCCGCATACGCGGCCGAGCGGTCGACCTTGGTCGGGTCCTTGCCGGAAAAGGCGCCGCCGCCATGGGGTGCCGCGCCGCCATAGGTGTCGACGATGATCTTGCGCCCGGTCAGCCCGGCATCGCCATCGGGGCCGCCGATCACGAACCGGCCGGTCGGATTGACGTAGAACTGTTCTTCCGGGCACATCCAGCCGTCCGGCAGCACGTTCATCACGTGGGGGCGAACGATCTCGCGGACCCGGTCCTGATCCAGGTCCTCGCTGTGCTGGGTCGAAACGACGACCGAGGTGGCGCCGACAGGCATGCCGTTTTCGTAGCGTAGCGAGACCTGTCCCTTGGTGTCCGGGCCCAGATGCGGCTCGGCGCCGGAATGCCTTGCCTCGGCAAGGCTCTTGAGGATCTGGTGAGCGAAATAGATCGGCGCCGGCATCAAGACGTCGGTTTCGCGGCAGGCATAGCCGAACATGATGCCCTGGTCGCCGGCCCCTTCATCCTTGTTGCCGGACGCGTCGACACCCATCGCGATGTCGGCTGACTGGCGGTGGACATAGACGCAAACCTCGGCATTCTGCCAGTGGAAGCCATCCTGTTCGTAGCCGATGTCCTTGACCGCGGCGCGCGCCACGTCTTCCAAGGTCTCAGCCGTGACGTGCTCGGGCCCGCGCACCTCGCCCGCCAGGACGATGCGGTTGGTCGTGGTCAGCGTTTCGACGGCGACCCGCGCTTCGGGGTCGGCCGTCAGGTAGGTATCGACAATGGCGTCGGATATGCGGTCGCAAACCTTGTCGGGATGGCCTTCCGATACGCTCTCGCTGGTGAACACGTAGGACGCGGTGGACACGGGAACAGGACCTTTCGCAACATGCCGATGAATGCCGATCGCGGGCGACATCCATCGCCCGCGATCGATGATCGGCGTTGTGGCAAGCCTCGTGTCGAACGTCAAGGAAGAAGGGCTAGCAGATCTGGATAGCTGACAGCACAACCCAGCGCTTGTCGACCGGACGGTTGTCGAGGGGGTTACTGAAGGCCGAGACTGCCCCCGTCTTCCTCGTCGCCGCGAGAAATTGTGCGGGCCAGATCATAGATTCGCCGCCGCACTGCGGGATCGCTAATTGTGTAATAGGCCCGCACAAGTTCGAGGGTTTCGCGGCGGCCCATCAGGTCGTCATCGAACGCGGTATTGCCGCCGTCATATTCGGCCAGCGCCTCCGCCTGGCTTTCGGCGTCAAGCCCATCGAAGAAATACGAAACGGGCACGCCCAAGGCGGCGGCAAGGTCCCAAAGACGACTTGCGCTGACACGGTTGGTGCCCCGCTCATACTTCTGAACCTGCTGGAATGTCAGTCCGATGGCATCGCCCAGCCGTTCCTGGCTGTAGCCGAGCAGAGCCCTGCGCGCCCTGACCTGCATGCCAACATGCTTGTCGACCGGGTTCGGTGTGTCGCCAATCGGTGGCCGGCCTACGCGGCGCCGGGGCCGCTCGGTCGCGGCTTGATCTTGATTACGGGAGTTTGTGGACACGTTTTTTGTTTCCGTTGGATGATGTTGAGACGCCATCAACATACGTATGTATGCACCCACAATCCAGCGATATCTTTCAATTTGACGGCGATTGATCAAACTTTTGTCGCCTGCCGGTGCTTGTGGCGGCGGCAACGGCAAGTAGCACAATCGCTATGGTTATGTACCCCATGTCACCAATTCCAGCATAGGTGGTGGCGGGCAGAGCAACCGGCAGTTCGACGTCCAGCACGCCGCGCTCTTCAATGCCGATATAGGCTCGGATTTGCCCATAGGCATCCGTCACGCCGGAGATGCCGGTGCCGGCGACGCGAACCAGCGGCAGACCCTCCTCGACGGCGCGTACGCGCGCGATCGCGAAATGCTGATGCGGACCGGCGGTCCGTCCGAACCACGCATCGTTCGTGATGTTGAGCAGCCATTGGGGCCTGTCATCGGCGTCGACGACGTTGCCGGGAAAAATCACCTCGTAGCAGATCATCGGGCTGAAGGGCGGCAGCCCCGGAACGGCAAGTGTCTGCGGTCCTGGCCCGAAGGAGTAATCGAACCTGCGTCCGGCGATCGCGCGCAAGGGCAGCCAGTCGCTGAACGGCATGTATTCGCCAAACGGCACGAGATGGTGCTTGTCGTAGGTCGCAACGATCGAGGCGTCGTCGTCGACGGCAATCATACCGTTGAAGAACCGCTGATCGTCGCCATCGCCGATCCTGCGCGGCACGCCGGTTATCACCGTGCCGCCGGCCGGCGCAATCGACGCCAGGGCGCGGCGCGCGTTTTCGTCCTGCTCCACAAGGTACGGCAAGGCTGTCTCGGGCCAGATGATGTGGCTCGGCGGCGAGGCCTCGGCGTCCGTCCCCGGATCGACACTGAGGCCGAGCAGCAACCGGAAGTTGTCTGGCCAAAGGTCGGGGTTCATCTTGTCTTGCTGTTCGATATTGGGTTGCACTAACCGTAAGTGCACATCTGGAACGACATCGTTTGATGCAGTCGACAATCTGAAACCGCCCCAGATGCTGAGACCCGCAATCACCGCCAGGCCGATCAACCAGGCGCCCAGCCCGGGCAGGCTGCGCCCCCAGGGCGTGATCCAGGCGGCCGGCAGCGATGCGGCCAGAACCGTCAGAAGGCTGAGGCCATAGATGCCGATCAGCGAAACCGACTGGATGACCGGCAGCCAGTCGACCCAGGCATAGCCGATCAGGTGCCAAGGAAAGCCGGTCAGCAAATGGCCCCGCAGCCACTCCGCGACGCTCCAAAAGACCGCAAACGCGATCACCCGTCCGACACCGCTGAACGGCAGGCGCCACCAAACGGCAAGGGCAAGGCCGTGATAAAGGGCCATGCCGGCGGGCAGGCCGGCGGCCGTGAACGGGATCATCCAGTAAAAGGCCGGATCGACCAGCATCGACACCGGAACCCAGTAAAGCCCGAGCAACAAGAAGCCGAAGGTGAAGGCCCATCCCGCCCCGAAAGCCCCCCAAAAGGTGCGCACGCCGGCCATCAGCCAGATCAGACCTGGAAACGACACCAGCAAGACAGGCGCGGCGCCCAGGGGCGGCATTGCCAGCGAGGCGAGCGCGCCGAAGCCGAACGAAGCGGCAAAACGGCTGCGCGGTTTCAGCTTGGATAGACGTTGGGCGAACCGGACCAGGGGACCGGACGGCGTGGCCGATGTTCCGCCTGGGGCGGCCTCGACCCGGCTAGCGTTCACGACGGGTTTTCGTTGTCGGGGCTTCTGCCTGGGTCGGCCGGCGCGGCGGGCCGTACGCGCAGTTTCTTGATGTGCCTTGGGTCGGCTTCGACCACCTCGAACTCCAGGCCCGTGTCGTGGCGCAAGACTTCGCCGCGCGCCGGGATGCGGCCGGCAATGGAGAACACCAGGCCGCCCAGCGTATCGATATCCTCGCGGTCACTATCGTCAACGAGCGGGCCGACCTTGGCTTCGAACTCGGCGAGGGGCAGGCGGGCATCGGCCAGAATGCTGCCGTCGGCCGCCTCGACCATGGCCGGCTCGTCATCCATGTCATGCTCGTCCTGGATCTCTCCGACGATTTCCTCAACCAGATCCTCGATCGTGATCAGGCCGTCGATGCCGCCAAACTCGTCGATAACCAGGGCCAAATGTTGGCGCTGCTGCCGCATCTCCAGCAAGAGATCGAGAACCGGGATGGAGGGCGCGATGATCGGCACCTCGCGGACCAGCTCGCTGAGCTGAAAGTCGCCACCCTTGGCCAGATGGGCCATGACGTCCTTGATGTGAACAAAGCCGACGGTGTCGTCGAGCGTCTCGCGATAGACCGGAACGCGGCTGTGCGCGTGTTCGGTCAGCACGCTCATGAAGTCCGGTATCGAGGTTTCGATGTCGCAGGCGATGATGTCGGCCCTGGGGACCATGATGTCGTAGGCGGTCAGGTCCTTAAGGCGCAGGATGTTGCCCAACAGGACGCGTTCATGATCGGCGGCCTCGGCCTGTGCCTCGCCATTATCCTCGATCAGTTCTTCGATGGTTTCGCGCCAGCTATTGTCCGGCTTACCGCGCAAGGCGGCGCGCAGCCAGTTGCGGAACAGCCCGACTTCGGCTTGACCGGATTGTTGCTGATCGTTGTCCGCCCCGTCGGCACGGGGCCTGCTACTGGCGGATATGTCGGCGGTCATCGGCGTCGTTCGTCAGGCGCGGGCGATGGGCGAAGGATCGGCGATGAACGCGGGGTCTTTACGAATCCGGACCATAGGGATCTGCAATCGCAAACTCGGCGAGGATGGCCTTTTCCAAACGCTCCATTTCGCGGGCGTCTTCTTCCACTTGGTGATCATAGCCCAGAAGATGAAGAACGCCATGCGCAACGAGATGAAAAACATGGTCTTGAAGCGACTTATTCTGCTGGCGTGCCTCTGATGCAACGGTTTCATAGGCGAGAAGGACGTCGCCCAGCGCGATCGGCTGGCCCGGCAGGCCAGCCGGCTCGTCGCTTTCCGTCAGCGCGAACGACAGCACATTCGTTGGACGGTCCTTGTCGCGATAGTCACGGTTGAGGGATCGGACGGTTTGGTCGTCGGCCAGCACCACCGACAACTCCAGCGGCCCGTCGGGCGATGCGGCCGTGCCGATTGCGGCTGCTATCAAGGGTTGCAGCCTGTCGGGCAGGTCCGCGGGCCACCGCGGGTCGGCCCTTTCGACTTCGGCATCGATGTCGGCCAAGACGTCTATCGTTTCAGGGCCAGTTCGCCCTGAAGGCCGCGTTCGTAGGCGTCGTACGCCTGCACCACGCGCGTGACCATCGGATGGCGCACGACGTCCTGATCGCTGAAGCGCACGAAGCGCACCTGGGGGATGTTTCTCAAGACCTGGACCGCCTCCAGCAGTCCTGAGGTCACGCCGCGCGGCAGATCGACCTGGCTGGGGTCGCCGGTAATGACCATGCGGCCATTCTCGCCCATCCGGGTCAGAAACATCTTCATCTGGGTCTGGGTCGTGTTCTGCGCCTCGTCCAGAATGATCGCCGAGTTGGCCAGTGTACGCCCGCGCATGAACGCCAGCGGCGCGACCTCGATCACACCCGTTTCCAAATGGCGCACGACCTGTTCGGCCGGCAGCATGTCGTAAAGCGCGTCGTACAGGGGCCGCAGGTACGGGTCGATCTTTTCCTTCAGGTCGCCGGGCAGAAAGCCCAAGCGTTCGCCGGCCTCGACCGCTGGCCGGGTCAGGATGATCCGGTCGACCTGGCCGGAGGCCAGAAACGCGACGGCCTGGGCAACGGCCAGATAGGTCTTGCCCGTGCCCGCAGGGCCCAAGCCAAAGACCAATTCGGAGGCGCCGAGCGCGTCGATATAGTCCGCCTGGGTCGGCGTGCGCGGTTGAATGGCCTTGCGCTTGGTTCGAATGCCGGCGCTGGGCGCGTTCATGCGCCTCGACATCGCCGACGCGTCTTGGTTCTCGTTGGCCTGATCCGCGCTGAATCGGATGGCGGCATCGATCTCCGGCGGGCCGACCGACTGTCCGCGTTCCAGCCGATCCCAGAGGGCCGACAGCACAAGTTCCGCGCGCTTGGTCGCCTCGTTCGACCCGCTGACCGTGATGCGATTGCCCCTCGAGGCCAGGGTAACGCCCAGCAGATGCTCGATCCGGGTCAGATGCGTGTCGTGCTCGCCATAGAGCAGCGGCACCAACGTGTTGTCTTCGAAATCGAGATCGACGCTGCGCTTGGCTGCCGTCAAGCAAACGCCTCCAGCGCGGGCGCCTGGCCGTTCGGAACAGCCCGGTTTTCGACGGGTGTACCCGTCAGGCTGTTGGCGAAGGCGTCATCGATATGCACATCGACGATGCTACCATAGTGCGCCTTGTTCGCCGCAACAAAAACCGACTGCATCGCCGGGCTGCGGCCTTGCAACTGTCCCGGCCGTTTGCCGTGCCGATCCAAGAGGACCGGCACCACCTGGCCGACCGATGCCTGATTGAACGCGCGCTGTTGGGCGCTCAACAGTTCCTGCAACATGGCCAAGCGCTCGCTCTTCGCAGCCTCGGGGACCTGGTCGTCCAACGCGGCGGCCGGTGTTCCGGGGCGCGCGCTGTATTTGAAGCTGTAGGCCTGGGCATAGCCGATATCGGTGATCAGCCGCAGCGTATCGGCGAAATCGCGATCGCTTTCCCCGGGGAAGCCGACGATGAAGTCCGAGGACAGCGCCAAGTCGGGCCGGGCCTCGCGCAAACGGTCGACCACGGCGCGATAGTCGGCCTGGCTGTGTTTGCGGTTCATCGCGGCGAGGATCCGGTCGGAGCCGGATTGAACCGGCAGATGCAGGAACGGCATCAGCGCCGGCACGGACCCGTGGGCCGCGATCAGCCCATCGTCCATATCCCTCGGATGGCTGGTCGTATAGCGGATGCGATCCAGGCCCTCGATCTCGGCCATGGCCATGATCAGGCGGCCAAGCCCCCAGTCGTTGCCGTCCGGGCCTTCGCCGTGAAAGGCGTTGACGTTCTGGCCCAGCAGGGTGATTTCGCGGGCACCCAGGCCGACCAGACGCCTGGCCTCGTCCAGGATGCCGCGAACGGTGCGCGAGAACTCCGCCCCCCTGGTGTAAGGCACGACGCAGAAGGTACAGAATTTGTCGCAGCCTTCCTGGATCGACAGGAAGGCGCTGGGGCCGGGGTCGGCGCTTTCCTCCGGCAGGAAATCGAACTTCTCCTCGACGGGGAAGTCCGTGTTGCAGATCCGCGCGCCTGCCGTCTCGCTCGCGCGGGCGACCATCTCCGGCAACTGGTGATATGTCTGCGGCCCGAAGACCAGATCGACCGTCGGCGCCCGGTTCAGAATCTCCTCACCCTCTGCCTGGGCGACACAGCCGGCGACGGCGACGATCATGGTACCGCCGCCCGCCACCTTGGCGTCCTTCGCCTGGCGTATTCTGCCCAGTTCGGAAAAGACCTTCTCCGTCGCCTTTTCTCGGATGTGGCAGGTGTTGAGGATAACCATGTCGGCATCGTCGACACTGGTGACAGGCCGATAGCCCAGCGGTGCCAACACGTCAGTCATCCGGGCGCTGTCATAGACGTTCATCTGACAGCCCCAGGTCTTGACGTACAGCTTCTTGGTCGGCGAAGCGTCTGGTCGCGGCAAGGTCACCGGCTACTCCAAATTACGATGCGCGACCTGAAACCGCATTTGCGGCCAAAAATCAATCATATTCGGATCGCTCTCGGAAACGCCGCTGTGGATCAGGCACCCTGATCAGGCAATGGCCGGGCGGCCATCGGTGCCGGTTCCCGGCGATGTCGGGTTTGACCCTGAGGCCCCTGGCCGCGGCAAGGTTCGGCCGGCATTCGCCGCCGACAGGCCCTGGGAGATCTTCTGCCAGCAGGCATTCGCCAGCGCCTTGCGCGAACCGACGTCGCGCACGGTCATCGGCGCGTGGAACTGAACCTGGATGCGCAGCTTGCCGACCCCGGTCATCTCCCAGATATGGCCGGGCAATTCCATGTCGCCATACCAGGCATAGATGGGGCGCAGCCACCTGCCGATCGGAATGCCGTCGAGATGGGTGCAGCTGATGGTCACCGGCTGGACCGTCAGCGGTTGGCCGTTGATCTCGATCGAGGCGACGGCGAACAGCGCGCTCTTGAACGGCAGGGTCCGGTTGCCGTCGCTGGAGGTGCCCTCCGGAAAAAGGATCAGATTGTCGCCGTCGCGCAAGCGGCCGATCATCGAGTCGGCTTGCTCCACCGACGAAGACCGTTTCGCCCGATTGACGAAAACCGTTCGCTGCAAACGGGCCAAGGTGCCGAAACCGGGCCAGGTGCCAACCTCGGTCTTGGCCACGAAGCTGCCTTCGATCAGGCTGCCAAGAACCGGAATGTCCATGTAGGAGAGGTGATTGCAAACGAACAAAGTCGGCCGATCGCGGCTGATCTGCCCCCGCACCTTGACATCCAGGCCAAGGATGCGCGTCGCAATCCGATGGTAGCTCTTGGGAATCTTGCGGACATAGGCCGACTTCGGCCGGAAACGGACGAGCACGGATTGCGGCACCATCAGCAACAACGTCCAAAGGACAAACAGAATCAGCCGGCGAATGGCCCGAAGCGGTGAGTGCATGTGTACGTGTCGATCAACGCGATCGGCGGTGCTGATCGCTTGTCAGGGCGATGTATGGACCAGAACGGGCCTGCGTTCCCGCCGCTCGTAATGGCGGAAGTATTTATCGGTGATCAGGTCGGTTTTGACCACGATGCAAACATCCACCGTATTGAACTGCCGGTCGATCACCGCCCCGTCACCGACAAACCCGCCAAGACGAAGGTAGCCCTTCACCAACGGCGCCAAGGACGCAACCCCGTCCTTCGGCGTGAAGCTGTCGGGCTCCATCAGGTTCATGTCCGAATAGAGATCCGGCAGCGCCGTCGGGCGCAAGGCAGGGGGCGCCAGATGATAGTGATAGAGATAGGAAAGCGGCAGGGCGACCTCATCCGGGTCGGTGCCCGGCAGGCTGGCGCAGCCAAACATCAGTTCGACATCGTGCTGAAAGACGTAAGCCGCGATGCCGCGCCACAAAAGCTGCATGGTCTGGCCGGTGCGATAATCCGCGTCGACGCAGGATCGGCCCAGCTCCAGGATCTCGCCCCGATAGGCCAGAACCCGCGAGATGTCGTATTCGGCGGAGGAGTAGAACCGACCCATCAACGCGGCGGCGTCTCGGCGGATCAGCCGGTACGTGCCGATAACGCCGTCCTCGCCGGCACCCTTCTGGTTGTCGATCACAAGCAGATGGTCGGCGACCTCGTCATAATCGTCGAAGTCGCGCCGCGAGTGGGCCATGGCCGGCGTGGGCTGGGCCTGGCGCTCGGTATAAAAGACGTCGTAGCGCAGTCGCTGTGCCGCAGCGATCTCCGACGGTGTCTCGGCCAGCCGAACCTCCAGGCTGCCCAGCCGCAAACACCAACCGTAATCGCTAACCGAGTACATTTCGGCCATCTGTCGGGTCCCTGCGTTCCCTCATCATCGTACCGGCGACGGGTCTTGGTGCCGTTCGCCGATCCGACCGCCTGCCAGCACGGTCGTCTCAATCCACCAAAACCGCCCCCCAAGCGTCGAGCGAATGAGTGGTTCGCAGGCCCATTATGTCAGACGGAGTCCGCCTGCGCCACCGCAAGCGGTTCGCCGAATGACTCTGTCAGCCCTAGGCTGTTGATTTGGAACGTCTTCTTAGCGACTTTTAGCCCGACGAACGGCGCCCGCGCGTGCCCAGGCCAATCTGCTTGGCCAACCGGCTGCGCTGTTTGGCATAGTTTGGCGCCACCATCGGATAGTCCGCCGCCAGGCCCCAGCGTTCGCGATAGTCTTCCGGGCTCATGTCATAAGCGGTCTTCAGGTGCCGCTTGAGCATCTTGAGCTTCTTTCCGTCCTCAAGGCAGACGATGTAGTCGGGGGTCACCGATTTCTTGATCGGAACGGCCGGCGTGGGCCGGTCCTGTGCCGGATCAGGCTCGCGCCCAACGGTCGACAGCGTCTTATAGACATTGTCGATTAGTTGAGGCAGTTCGGACATTGCGACATTATTGTGGCCAACATGGGCCGCCACAATTTCCGCGGTTAGCGACAGCAACTCGGTGGGATCGACTTCGTTATTCATGTTCAGCGGTCCGTACAGTATCAGTTAGGTTTCTATAATTGACGACTAGCCAATTGGCAATGGGGATATTAAGGTCACCCGTTGCTTTTCAAGGCTGTTTTCGAACTAAATTCCAATGAATTTGAGAATTCGATCGATATTTCAAAAAAACCCCATTTTGATTCTGGCTTTTTTATGGCAGCCAGTGCATCTCAATAAGCATCGTATGCTTCGTAACTCATGAGTTACACGAGATCACGCCGCATCACGAGCGCATCTTCACACGTCTCGCCGGCCCGATAATAGCGCCGCCGCCGCCCTACCTGGGTGAAGCCTGCGCTGCCATAGACGCACTTCGCGGCCGTATTGGAGGCTGCGACCTCGAGATAAAGACGCGACAATCCGTTCGACGCGCACTGCCCGATGATAGCTGTCAACAGCGCCCGTCCGACGCCCCGTCGCCGTTTGGCCGGCAGCACGCCGATGGCGAGGATCTCCGCCTCGTCCGCAGCTTGGCGAATCAAGGCGAAGCCGGCCGGCTGATCGTCCAGCGTGGCAATCCAGCCCAAGCCCCCGGGGCCGCCGAGCAATCGCGCGATGGTCGCTTCCGACCAGGGCGGGGACAAGCACGCCGCGTGCAAGGCCGCGATCAGCGCGGCATAGTCAACGCCGGCCAACTGGACCTGAACCTTCATGTCCGGTCAACCGGCCGTCGGCGCCGGCAGCCTGGCGTCGGGCGGTCGCAGATAGGCTGGCGCCGGCGGATCGGCCGAGCCCTCGTCCGCGCGTTCCAGCGCCAGACGGCAGACCGCCAACGGGTCGATCGGCCCGTCGGCTTCCACTGTGATCGATCTGTCGTCCAAGGCCGAGGCGATCGCCGGTGCGCCGTCACCGGCCAGAAGCGTTACATCGGCTTCCAGAAGTTGATCGATGATGGCGGGGATCGTGCGCCAGTCGGCTTGCCCTGAGGCGCCCTTGGCATCAAAAAGCTGGACAAACGGCTCGGCCCGGCGGCTGTCGATGATGATGGCGCGCCGCTCTTCAGGCTCAAGCGACCGGCACATGGTCGACACGGCGTCGAAACTCGAAACGCCGATGATCGGCGCGCCGGTTGCCAAGGCCAGGCCCCCGGCCGCCGCAAGTCCGACCCGCAGGCCGGTGAAGGCGCCGGGGCCGACCGTGACGCCGATCAATCCAAGCGCCGATGGCGTCAGGCCGCATTCCGCGAGCACCCGTTCGATCACCGGAACCAGATGCTCCGCGTGACCATGACGCATCGGCGCGCTGCTGATCCGCAAGGGGTGCCCGTCCTTTGTCAGGGCGACGGAACACGCGCCACCGCCGGTATCGATGCCGAGAACGATCATGGCCGGCCCTCGCCAACCGACAACCCGTCGGGCAGGATGTGGGCGCTTGACCGGGCGGCGACCTGTTGGGGGGTGTTTTTCTTCATGACCGACACTGAGGTTTTGATCGCTGTCGAACCACCTTCGTTCGACGTCGTGTTGGATATTCGCTACGCGACCTCTGCCAATATCACCGGACGACCGATTTATGCCAGGCCGGCGGCGTATCTTCGCCGGCAAGCCGCCGATTGCCTGGCCTTGGCCATCGACGAGGCGGCGCGGACCGGACATCGGTTGGTGCTGTTCGACGCCTTTCGCCCGCTGGAGGCTCAAGAACGGCTTTGGCAGGCCCTGCCGGACCCCCGCTTCGTCAGCGACCCAAGACCGCCCTATCGATCGGGAACCTTGACCCACCCGCGCGGTGTGGCCGTCGACCTCAGCCTCGTCGATTCAACGGGCGCTGAGTTGGATATGGGAACGGGCTTCGATGAGATGGTCCTGCATTCCGCGCACGGTGCCGCCGGCCACGAGGACGTTGCGATCGCCAACCGGTCCCTACTGCGCCAGATAATGGAAAGGGCGGGCTGGCAGGCGTACGCGCCTGAGTGGTGGCACTATCAACTGCCGGATTCCGATAGCTATGCGCCGCTATCGGACAGCGCGTTGAAGCAGCCGATGATGGCGTAAGCGTCGCGCCCGTCGGCGGCGCCTCACATCATGGCGCGGACTTCGACCACCTCTGGGATGTAGTGGCGCAGCATGTTTTCGATGCCCGCCTTCAACGTCATTGTTGAACTGGGGCAACCGGCGCAGGCGCCCTGCAGGTGCAGATAAACCACGCCGGCGTCGAAGCCCTCGAAAATAATGTCGCCGCCATCCTGGGCGACAGCCGGACGCACGCGCGTGTCGATCAGTTCCTTGATCTGCGACACGACCTCGTCGTCATCGTCCGATGCCGTTGACGCGGCCGTGCCGGCGGCTTCCGACATGATCGGCCGGCCGGCCGTGAAATGCTCCATGATCACGCCCAGGATCGACGGTTTCAGGAGATACCAGTCCTTATCGTCGTCCTTGGTGATGGTCAGAAAGTCGGCGCCGAAGAACACGCCCGTCACGCCGTCGATTTCGAACAGGCGCTGCGCCAGTGGCGAGACGCTCGCATCCTCCTCTGTTGGAAAATACGCGCTGCCGCTGCCCAAAACATCGCGCCCCGGCAGGAACTTCAGGGTTGCCGGGTTCGGGGTCTGCTCCGTCTGAATGAACATGTCCGCTCCTTTTCGGTCGGGCCGCTGCGGCCGGCCCGCCACCATCCGCCATGGGCAGGCATCCATCTCCCCGACAAGTGGGCCGCGGCGATGCGCAGGTCAAGGGTGGTCAGCGGTGGTCAGGGTCGCCGGCGGTCAGGCCAGCTTGTCGATGTCCGCTTCCGCGAGCGATCCGGGCACCACGGTGACCGGGATGCGAAGCCGGCTGACGCCCTTGGTCATCAGGTATTGGATCAGCGGGCCGGGCCCTTCGGACTGGGTGCTGGCGCCAAGCACGAGGATCGAAATGTTCGGCTCCTCATCGATCAGGGCCAGCAATTCCTCACGCACCTTGCCCTCGCGAAGATAGATGATCGGCACCGTACCGGCGGCTTCGTTGACCTCCGTCGCGATGCGGTCCATCAGCTGTTCGGCCTCTTCGCGCAGTTCGGCCCGCATGACCTCCTCAACGGCCATCCAATGCTGAAAGTCCGCCGGCTCGATGACATGCAGCAGCGCCACTCGGCCGCCGGTATGCTCGGCCCGTCGGCAGGCAAAGCGCAGCGCCGCGCGCCATTCATCCGTCTCGTCGACGACGACCAGGAAGACGCGCGTCCCGGCCTCAGCATGGGGGTGATGATCGGCCATCACGGGTACTGTACACGATTCTCCGCTAGCGCGGCGACCGGAACAATATGCTGGCCAGCCAGCCGAAAAACACCGCGACCGCGATCGCGACCAGGCCATAGGCGGCGGCGTATCGCCTGGAAAAATCGAAAACCTCGGCGCCCAGCCCGATCTTCGAGACCACCAAGGGGGTGGTCTGGGCCGTCACGATGTCGCCGTCGCGAAACAGGTAGACGCTGACGGTGAACTGACCGGTCGGGACATTCGCCGGAAACTCGACCGTGGCGCGGAACAGGGTGGGGCCGAGAAAGGTGACCACGCCAAGGTCGTCGATGTACAGATCGTCGTCCTGCATGTTTCGGATCAGCGCCTCGCGAAACATGGTGGTGACCTGCTCGGGATCCTCCGCCTCGCCGCCCGGCAACGTCATGCGCGGCAGATCGCCGCGCACCGGAAAACGGAGATAGTTCAGACCGATGCCGTGACGGGACAGCACGGACGGCCGGGCAATCCGCTCAAGCGGCTGATTGGCCGCGACGCTGTAATAGGACGGCACCTGCTCGAACGTCACGGAGGCGGAGTTGATCCAGATCCCGGCGACCCTGTCCTTTTGACGCACGGTAACCGGTTCCGACGGGCCACGGACAATGATGGCAATGTCGCCTTCGCCCTCGATCGTGCCGAACAGGGTGACGGCGGTGCCGGTAAACTCCGTCGTAATCGCGATCAGGTGGTGGGACAGATCCGCCACGACGTCCTGGGCGGCCGCGCCGCGCGCGATCGATGCCCCGCCGATCAGCAACAGGCCGAGCATGGTTGCCACCCGACCCATCAGCGCATCCCCGGGGTCTGCGCGACGGAGATCGAGAACGGCTCGTCGGGTGTGGCGACCAGATCCCACGCCAGCGCGACGCACACCACCATCACCATCGCCGCCAGCAGGGCCCGCGCCTGCTCGCCGCGCAGCACGCCGGCCGCCCGCGTACCCCATTGCGCCCCGATGACGCCGCCGACCAACAGCATCAGCGCCAGCACGACATCCACGGTATGATTCTGGGTGGCCTGCAGAAATGTCGCGATCGCCGTCGTGAAGATGATCTGAAACAGCGAGGTGCCGGCGACCGCGATCGCCGGCATGCCGAGCAGATAGATCATGGCCGGGACGAGAAAGAAGCCCCCGCCGATACCCATGATGGCGACGAGCAGTCCGCCGATGAAACCGATCCCGCAGGGCAACAGCGCGGAGATGTAAAGGCGTGACTTTGGAAACCGCATCTTCAGCGGCAGGCCATGCAGGACGGTGTGCTTGTGCAGCTTGCGCCGCGCCGTCGGGCCGCCGCGTCGCCGGCGCTGCATGGCGCGCAGCGATTCGATCAGCATCAGCACCGCGATCAGGCCCAGGAACAGAACATAGCTGAGCGAAATCACCAGATCGATCTGGCCGATGCGCTGCAAGATGCCGAAGACATAGACGCCCAGTAAAGTGCCCAGCGTACTGCCGGACAGCATGACCAGACCCATCTTCACGTCGACATTACCGCGGCGCCAATGGGCCAGCACGCCGGAAACGCTGGCGGCGACGAGCTGATTGGCCTGCGTTCCCACGGCGACCGAGGGCGGCACGCCGATAAAGATCAACAGCGGGGTCATAAGAAATCCGCCGCCAACCCCGAACATGCCCGACAGGAACCCCACCGCGCCGCCCATTACGAGGATCAGCACGAGGTTCACCGACATTTCGGCGATGGGCAGATAGATTTGCATCGGCACTCGACCGATTCGCGGGTCAGAGGTTAACTTATACCCCTCTCACCGCGAAAAGGTAGGCCAATCAACGCGTTGAGTGCGTCATTTTGGAAGTTTTTGTGCGCGAACACGGCGCCAGACGGTCTCGCTACGTCTTGGGCGGCAACAGGCCCATGATGTCCTTGGTCCGCGCCAGGATCGGATCGGCGATCGCGCGGGCCCGGTCGGCCCCGTCCTTCAGGACCTCCTCAATCTCGTCCGGCGCCTGCATCAGCCCGTTCAGCCGGTCGGCGATCGGCGCCAGCGCGGCCACCGCCGCATCGGTCAGCGCCTGCTTGAACACCGAAAACGGGCTGCCGCCATAGGATTGCAGCACCTCTTCCGGCGTGTGCCGGTTCAACGATGCATAGATGTTGACCAGATTGGCCGCCTCGGCCCTTCCTTCCAGGCCCGCCGGCTCACTGGGCAGCGGCTCCGGATCGGTCCTGGCCTTGCGGAACTTGTTGGCGATGGTGTCAGCGTCGTCGACCATGTTGATCCGGGTCATGTCGGACGGATCGGTCTTGCTCATCTTCTTGGTGCCGTCGCGCAGGGACATGATGCGCGTGCCGCTGCCCAGGATCTGCGGTTCGGGCAGTGGGAAGAACTCCGTCCCGAAGCGGTGGTTGAAGCTGCCGCCGATCTCGCGCATCAGTTCCAGATGCTGCTTCTGGTCCTCGCCGACCGGCACGTGCGTTGCGTGGTAAAGCAGTACGTCGGCCGCCATCAGCACCGGATAGGCGAACAAGCCGTGCAGGGCCTGGTCCTGCTTCTTGCCCGCCTTGTCCTTGAACTGGGTCATGCGCTTCAGCCAGCCCATGGGCGTGACGCAGCTGAACAGCCAGGCCAGCTCCGCATGGGCCGCGACCTGGCTTTGGCAGAACAGGATCGAACGCTTCGGGTCGATGCCCGCCGCGATCAGGGTTGCCGCCAGTTCGCGCGACTGGGCCCGCAGGGCGGCCGGGTCAGGCGCTGAGGTCAGGGCGTGGAGATCGACGACGCAATAGATGCAGTCGAAGTCGCCTTGAAGATCGACCCAGTTGCGTACCGCACCCAGATAATTGCCCAAATGCATGGCGTGGGTCGGCTGAATGCCGGAAAAGATGCGGTTCATCGAAATCGAGCCCGGGGTTCGACGGTTGGGGAGCGCGGGGTTATCGCCAAGCGCGACGCCGGGGTCAAGCGCCGCGTCCGGTCTCCGTGTCGCGCCGGCGGACCAGCGTTTTCAGATCCCGCAGGTTCAGGCCGCCGAACAGATGGGCGGTGCCGAAATAGACGATGGCCCCGCCGGCTATGATTGCGGCCAGCACGGGTGCCTGAACCGCGAGATCGTTGGGCAGCCTGCCCCAGGTCGCCCAGGAGGCCGCGCCGATCACCACCGCCATGGCCAACCCGGCGGCGACCAGGCGGGGCAGCCGTCTTGCCAGGCGGTCGTCGATCGCGAAATGTCCGCGCCGTCGCAGGGCGCGGCTCAGCAGCAGCACGTTCAGCCAGGCCGTGATGCCCGTTGCCGAGGCGATGCCCACATGGCCCCACAAGGGCGGCAGAACGATGATCAGTCCAACCGACAGGGCGGCATTGATCACGGTGGTCACGATGGCGATGCGGACCGGGGTTGTCGTGTCGTGCCGTGCGTAAAAGCCGGTCTGCAGAACCTTGATGACGATGAAGCCGGGCAGGCCGATCGAATAGGCCATCAAGGCCCACGAGGTGGAGCTGGCATTGGCGGCGGTGAACGCGCCCCGTTCGAACAGCGTCGACACGATGGGCAGGGCCAGGGCGATAAGCCCAATGGCCGCGGGCAAGGCCAGCAAGAGGCTGTATTCGATCGCGCGGTTCTGGCTGGCATGGACGTCGCCCATGTCGCCATTGGCATCGGCTTCCTTCACCTGACGGGCCAGCATCGGCAGTAACGCCGTGCCGATGGCGATGCCGATGACGCTGAGCGGCAGTTGATAGAGCTGGCTGGCGTAGAACAGATAGCTGATCGCGCCCTGCGGCAGTTCCGACGCCAGCAGCGTGTCGATGAACAGGTTGACCTGCATGACGCCCGCGCCGAACGCGGCCGGCGCCATCAGCTTGAACAGACGGCGGATCTGGGGTCCGAACCTCGGCACCGGCAGGTAAAGCGGCATGCCGGCGCGCGCGGCCATCCAGGCCACGAAGACGAGTTGTGCCAATCCGGCGATCGGCACCGCAACGGCAAGCGCATCGCCGGCGACGATCTGGGTTTGATGGGCGATCAAGAGGGCGCTGATCAGAATGGCGTTGAACAGGATCGGCATCCCGGCGAAAGGCGCGAACCGGTCAAGCGCATTCAGAACAGCGCCGAACAGAGCCGCTAGCGACATCAGCATCAGGTATGGGAAGGTCAGGCGGGCGTAGTGCACGGCCAGCCCGTATTGCAGCGGATCGTCGGCAAAACCGGGCGCCAGCACATACATCACCCACGGCATGCCGATGACGAACAGCCCGCTCAAGATCAAGAGAATGGGGACCATGACGCCAAGGGCCTGTTCGGCAAATTCCTTCGCCGCGGCGTGGCCCTTGCCGTGCAGTTCGCTCGTGAAGATCGGTACGAAGGCGATCGAAAAGGCGCCTTCGGCCAAGATGCGGCGAAACAGGTTGGGCAGACGCAAGGCGACGAAAAAGGCGTCCGCGACCGGCCCGGCGCCCAGAATGGCGGCCGTCAGCACGTCTCTGGCGAAGCCGAACACGCGGCTGACCATGGTCAGGCCACTGACGGTTGCGAAAGCCCGAATCAAAGACATTTGTCCAGCAGTGTCGCGCGGATGGGCGGCGGCGCAAGGGCCGCGATGGGGTTTTTCCGCGACACTGCGCGGCTACGCTATTCGTTGGCGGCTTTACGCTTGGCGGGCCGTACCGGCTTGGCCGGTTTGCCGGCCGGTGCGCAATCCGGGTCGGTCAACGCGGTCAGCAGCGCCTTTCGGATCGTGTTCAGTTTGCCCTCATGGGTGACTTTCAGGCCGAAGACATCCTTCACATAGAACACGTCGACGACCCGCTCGCCGAAGGTCGAGATCTTGGCGGTCGTGATCTGAAGGTTAAGGCCATAGAGCGCACGGGTGACGTCGTGCAGCAGGCCGGGCCTGTCGCGGCCGTTGACCTCGATGATCGTCTGCGTGCTGTTGGCCTCGTTGTCGATCAGCACACGCGGCTGAACCTTGAAGACCCGGGTCCTGCTGGGCAGCATTGGCCGGCGCTTGGCGATTTCCGTCTTTGGCCGCATGTCGCCGCTGAGGCTGCGCTCGATCGCGCTGGACAGCCGGGCCAGCTTGTCCGCCGCCTGAAACGGCCCGCCCTCGGCGTCCTGAATGATGAAGATGTCCAGCGCCGAACCGTCGGTCAGCGTGAAAATGCGTGCCTCGACGATGCTGGCGCCAACGACGGACAAGGCCCCGGCCAATCGGCTGAACAGACCGGGATGGTCGGCCGTGTGAATGGTGACTTCCGTAACCCCTCGGCCGCGATCGATGCGCGTTTCGATGGTCAGCGCCTGCCCGGTCTTTTCCGCCGTCCGCAACAGCCGGGCGTGGCGGGCATGGGCCTCGGTTTCCTGCTGCAGCCAGTAGGGCGCGTAGCCCTTGCTGAGGAAGGCCTCGACATCCTCCGCCGGCCAGTCGGGCAACAGATCGCGCACCGCGTCTTTCGCCAGGTTGATCCGGGCCTCGCGCCCCTTCTCCTCATGGGCGCCGATGAGAATGTCGCGGGCGCGATGGAAAAGCTGACCCAGCAGCGTCGCCTTCCAGCCATTCCAGCGACCCGGGCCGACCGCGCTGATGTCGGCGGTCGTGAGCACGAGTAACAGACGCAGCCGTTCGGCGGACTCCATGCGGCCGGCGAAATCGGCGATGGCCTCCTCATCATCGATGTCGCGCTTCAGCGCCACGTTGCTCATCAGCAGATGCCAGCGCACCAGCCATTCGGCCGTTTCCGTTTCCTCGTCGCTGAGGCCCAGCCGCCGCCCCAACTTGCCGGCGATGCGCGCCCCGAGGACGGAGTGATCGCCGCCCCGTCCCTTGGCGATGTCGTGACAGAACATGGCGACATACAGCGCCCGACGGCTTTCGATCTTGGCGATCACCCGGCTTGCCAGCGGCCACTGGTCCGCCCCGTCGCCGCCCTCAAGCCCGTTCAAAATGCCGATCGCGAACAGGGTGTGCTCGTCCACGGTGAAGACGTGGTACATGTCGTGCTGCATCTGCGCCACGACCCGACCCCATTCAGGGATGAACTTCCCGAGCACGCCGGCCTCGTTCATCCGGCGCAAGACCCGTTCGGTCCCCTTCTCGCCCGTCAAGATCTCAAGGAAGACGGCGTTCGCCTCCGGGTCCTTGCGCAGCTTCGGTCCGATCAGGCGCAGCGACCGCGTCACCAGCTTCAGGGCGTTGGGGTGAAAACTGATGTCGTGGATTTGCGAGACGCGAAACAGCCGGATGATGTCGACCGGGTTTTCGCGGAACTGCTTGTCTTCGGCGACGTTCAGGCGCCCGCCATCGACGACGAAGCCGTCAAGCTCCTGCTTATCGCCCTTGCTGCCGAACAGACGCGCCCGCAGGGAACGGCCTTGGGGGCGGTGGCGGCTTTCGGCCTCCAGCGCCGCGCAGAAGATGCGGGTCAGGTCGCCGACATCCTTGGCGATCAGGAAATAGTGCTTCATGAACCGTTCGACGCCGGACGTGCCGGCGTGATCGGTGTAGCCCATGCGCCGGCCGACCTCGGTCTGCAGGTCGAAGGTCAGCCGGTCTTCCGCGCGTCCGGTCAAATAGTGCAGGTGACAGCGCAGCGTCCTGAGAAACGTCTGGTCCTTGATGAACAGGTCCGCTTCATCGCGCGTCAGCATGCCGGCATCGACCAGGCCGTCGGCGTCGTCGACTTGATGCAGGTATTTGCCGATCCAAAACAGCGTCTGCAGGTCGCGCAGGCCGCCCTTGCCCTCCTTGATGTTGGGCTCAAGCGCGTAGCGGCTGTCGCCGAGGCGGCGGTGGCGTTCGTCCCGTTCGGCCAGCTTGGCCTGGACGAACTCCAGCCCGGTTCCCGCCAACACCTCCTTGGCGAAGCGCTGGGTGAACTCGTCATACAGCGAGCGTTCCCCCCACAAGGGCCGTGACTCCAACAATGACGTGCGGATCGTCATGTCGCCCTTGGCGCTGCGCAGGTTTTCAGCGACGGTGCGCACCGCGTGACCGACCTTCAGGCCCAAATCCCACATGAGCAGCAGCATGGCCTCGACCACCTGCTCCACCCTGGGCGCGCGCTTGTAGGGCAGCAGGAACAGAAGATCGACGTCCGAACCCGGAGCCAGTTCGCCGCGACCGTAGCCGCCGATGGCGACGATGACGAACCGTTCCGCCATCGTTGGGTTGGGGGCCGGGAACAGCCTGTTGCCGACGGCGTCGGCCAGGCCGCGGATCAGCCGGTCCATCAGATAGGCTTGCTCCGCAACGCAGGCGTCGCCGCCGACGAAATCCTCCAAAAAGCGCCGTCTGATCTCGTTGCGGCCGTGATCGAGGGCTGTACGGGCGGCCTTTAGAAGGGCGGCGCGCTGGTCGGTGCCGTCGTTCTCGGCCTGATCAAGTGCCGCGTCCAGCGCTGTGGCAAAGGCCTGTTCGTCAATCAGACCCTTCGGGTCGGCAATGCCCGTGCCCAGTGGCTCGCCGACCATCTCGGCACTGTCCCGTGCTCCGTTTGCAGGTCTGAGGAGATCAAGCATCGGCGTCAGATTGTGGCGGCGTCGCCGGTTCTCAAGGTGAACATCAGGGGCCGTTTCCCGACGGACGCGCTTGGTTTTCCAGATGTCGAAGCAGGCCAGCCAACACAGGCTCCAGATCGTCCTTGGTCACGGGCTGGGGGCGATCGCGCGACGCCAAGACGGCCAGCCGATTGGCGATCGCCTCCAACAGCGATTCCGATCGATCGAGGCGACTTCTCAAGAGCGCGATCTCGCTGGCCATGCGCTCCATGGTTTCGGCCAGAAGGCGCAGATCCTCACGCTCGGTCGCCATCGATCGGTCGACGGGCTCGGGCGCGGTCATGACTCCTCCTGCAAGGCGCGCTTCAGCGCATAAAGATACTCCAGCGCCGCCCGTGGTGTCATCTCGTCCGGGTTCAGGCTTTCTAAGAGACTATCCACCTCGGTCGGTTGGGCGGTTGGTGGTGGCGCGCTTGGCGGCGGCACGGCGAACAGCGGCAAATCGTCGGCGAGGCCGGTCAGCTTGGAGCCTTGCTCGCCCTGCTCAAGCGCGTTCAGCACCTGTTCGGCCCGCCCGACCACCGCTGGCGGCAGCCCTGCCAGTTTTGCCACGTGAATGCCGTAGGACCGGTCGGCGGCGCCGGGACCGACCTCGTGCAGAAAGACGATGTCGCCCTGCCATTCCTTCACCCGCATCGTGTGGCACGACAGGTTCTCCAGCTTGGCACCTAGAGCCGTCAGCTCATGGTAATGCGTGGCGAACAGGGCGCGGCAGCCGATGGTTTCGTGCAGATGCTCGACCGTGGCCCAGGCGATGGACAGGCCATCGAAGGTCGCGGTGCCACGGCCGATTTCGTCCAGGATGACCAGGCTCTGCGGTGTCGCCTGGTTCAAGATGGCGGCGGTTTCAACCATTTCGACCATGAAGGTGGAACGGCCACGCGCCAGATCGTCGGATGCGCCCACCCGGCTGAACAGGCGATCGACGATGCCGATCCGCGCGCTGTCCGCCGGCACGTAGGCGCCCATCTGGGCCAGAATCGCGATCAAGGCGTTTTGGCGCAGGAAGGTCGACTTGCCCGCCATGTTCGGCCCGGTCAGCAGCCACAGCCGCTGGCTGCCGCCGAGGTCGCAATCATTGGCGACGAACCGTGTCTGATCCTGCGCCATCAGGGCGGCCTCGACGACCGGATGGCGGCCGCCCTTGACGTCGAAGGTCGTGTCGTCGGTCAGGGTTGGGCGTACCCAACCGCTGTCGGAGGCCAGCCGGGCATGGCTGGCGACGACATCGAGCGAAGCCAGCGCCGCCGCAGCCGTCGCCACCGGCTCCGCGGCGGCGATCACATCGGCGACCAGCGCCTCGAACACGGCCATTTCGGTGGCCAAGGCCTTGTCCGCCGCTTCGCCGATGGCGCGTTCCAGTTCCGTAAGCTCGACCGTCGTGAAGCGCACGGCGCTTCCCAGGGTCTGGCGGTGGATGAAAGTCTCCGCCTGCTCCGGCGTGGTCAGCTTGTCGGCGTGGGTCGGCGTGACCTCGATGTGGTAGCCGATGACGTTGTTGTGCTTGATCTTCAGACCGCTGACGCCCGTGGCGTCGGCATATTTGGTCTGCAGGCCGGCGATCAGCTTGCGGCTGTCGTCGCGCAGCGTGCGCAGATCGTCCAACGTCGAGTCGTAGCCGGCGGCGACAAATCCGCCGTCACGGGTGAGCGCCGGCGGCTCGTCCACCAGGGCGGCGGCAAGCGTCGTCGCCAGGTTGTCTTCGCCCTTCAGATCCCGCGACGCGGCGATCAGGAGATCGGGCAGCTCTTGCTTGTCCTGTTCGGCAATCCGCTGACGCAGGGATTGTGCCGCCGCCAGCCCGTCGCGGATCGCCGCGAGATCGCGCGGGCCGCCGCGCCCCAGACTCAATCGGCTAAGGGCCCTTTCGATGTCGGGGCTGCGTCTCAGCGCCGCGCGCAGATCCTCAAGCAGCCGTGCATCGCCGATCAGATATTGGGTGGCGTCAAGGCGCCGGTCGATCGCACCGCGATCCGTCAACGGCGATGTCAGGTGCGTGTTAAGCAGTCGGGCGCCTGCCCCCGTCAAGGTCCGGTCGATGACGCTGAGAAGACTGCCCTTTCGGTCGCCGGACAGGGTGCGCATCAGTTCCAGATTGCGGCGCGTCGCGGCGTCGATCTCCAGACTGCTGCCTGCGCTGCGATGCCGGGGCGGCGAGAGCCGGGGAAAGCGGCCCTTCTGGGTCAGGTCGATATAGTCGATCAGGGCGCCGGCGGCTGCGATTTCGGGCCGGCTGAAACTGCCGAAGGCGTCCAGCGAGGCCACGCCGTAGAGCGTGTGCAGCCGATGCCGCGCATTTTCGCTGTCGAACCGGCTGTTGGGCTGAACGGACAGGCGCGATGACCAATCGGCGGTCGCGTTGGCAATGGCCGCCTGATCGGCCAGCCGGTCGGGCAACAGCACCTCACCGGGGTCGATGCGGGCCAGGACAGCGCCCAGATGCTCCGGTTCAACGGTCTCGGTCGTCAGCACGCCGGTGGTGATATCGACCACCGCCAGGCCCAGCGCACCGCCGGCGTCCGCCAAGGCGACGAGGAAGTTGTTGGACCGCGCCTCCAACAGCGTGTCTTCCGTGATCGTGCCGGGCGTGATGACGCGGATGACGTCTCGCCTGACCAGGGTCTTGCCGGACCGTTTCTTGGCCTCGGCCGGCGTTTCCATCTGTTCGCAGATGGCGACCTTGAAGCCCTGCCGGATCAATCTGGCGAGATAGGCCTCGTGCGCGTGGGCGGGCACGCCGGCCATGGGCACGTCCTCGCCGTCATGCTGGCCCCGCTTTGTCAGCGTGATGTCCAGCGCCTCGGCGGCCTTGATCGCGTCGTCGAAGAACAACTCGTAGAAGTCACCCATACGGAAGAAGATCAGGCAATCCGGGTGGGCCTGCTTGGCCTGCCAGAACTGCCCCATCATGGGGGTCTTTCCACGGGGTCGGGTGGTGCTGCCGGGCACGGCGTGTCTTCCAAGGTCCAGGGACGGCGTGCATCCTGCCCGGTTCCGTCTCGCCGCTGCCGCTGCTTTTTCGAACCCGGGAAGGTGCCTTGAACAGTGGCGGCGACTATGCAAATGGGGCCGCCCCCTGTCCAGGGGCGGCCCGCTTGTTGGTGAAGAAAGTCCGGCGGCCTCGTGCCGCCCGCCAGGGGCGACGATCAGCAGCCGTTGGGGTCGAGGTTGATGTCCTCGCAATCGGTCAGGGCACCGGCCGCGGCACCGGCGGCGCCGCCGACCAAGGCTCCGGTGATCGGGTTGCCGCCGAAAATCGCGGCACCCCCGGCACCCGCGCCGGCGCCAATCGCGCCGCCGCTCAGCGCCCGCTCACCAACCGTGTTGCCGCACGCTGCCAAGAACAGGGTTGCGGCGCCGACCAAAAACACCTTCTTCATCATTGCCATATCTCCTTTCAAGAGCAGCAGCACCCCAGCGTTGACAGGGCTGTCAACAGGGGCCGTGAACATGGATCTTCGGCATGAACCATGCCTGTAAACAACACGCACAATCGCGTGTTATTCCAATCCAATATCGCGACGCAGGTGCGGCGTCAGAAAGGCAATTCGATGGCCGTGATGCGCCTTATTGCGGCGCCCTCGGCCATCCCTTCGGCGGGCGAGCCATTGGGTAAGAACCGCCCATGGCCACGCCCGAATGTCGAGCGCAGTGAACATTGTACTCATCCTGGTTGGTTTTCGGGCTGCCACCCTCATTGCGCGGACGCGCGGATCAAGGCGACACGCTGCCGGTCGGAGCGATCGACAGCGAGATCGTAATTAATCCGATCTAGGATGTATTACAAGATCGGATATCGTGAGATCGATTGGAAGGCGTGGGATATTTCGGATGTGTGTCGCCCTTGCAACACTGCAGGCGAGGGAGGGCCGCGACTATTCGGCCGTTTCGGCCAGTCTCAGGATGTACTGGCCGTAGGTTGTCTTCGCCAGCGGCTTGGCGAGATCTGCCAGTTGACGGGCGTCGATGAACCCTTGCGTGAACGCGATTTCTTCCAAACAGGCGATCTGCAGCCCTTGGCGGTGCTGAACCGTGCGCACGAATTCCGACGCCTCCAGCAGAGAGTCGTGGGTGCCGGTGTCCAGCCACGCATAGCCCCGGCCAAGCTGCTCCACGGTCAGAGCCCCGCGCTCCAGATAGACCCGGTTGACGTCCGTGATTTCCAGTTCGCCGCGTGCGGACGGTGTCAGGCTGGCGGCAATCGACACGGCATCGCCGTCATAGGCGTAAAGCCCGGTCACCGCCCAGTTGGATTTCGGGACGCTCGGCTTCTCCTCGATCGACAGAGCCCTTTGGCTTTCGTCGATTTCGACGACGCCATACCGTTCCGGGTCGTTAACTTCATAAGCGAAGATCAGCCCGCCTTCGGTCAGACTGCTGGCCCGCCTCAGCGCTTCTGTGAGGCCGTGACCGAAAAAAACATTATCGCCCAGGACCAGCATCAGGGGCTGGCCAGCGAGAAATTCGGCCCCGAGGATCAGGGCCTCCGCAATGCCACGTGGCTCATGTTGGACACGATATGACAGCGACAAGCCCCACTGTTGCCCATCGCCCAGCAAGTGCTTCAGGCTCGGCAAGTCCTGTTCGCGGCCGATGATCAGGATTTCTCGAATGTCCGCCAGCATGAGGATCGACAACGGATAGTAGATCATCGGCTTGTCGTAGACGGGCAGCAGTTGCTTGTTGACCGCCAGCGTGGCCGGAAACAGGCGGCTGCCGGTGCCGCCGGCCAAGACAATACCCTTCATGGTGAGGTCTCTCTCAGATCTTCGATGATTGCGGCGACAATTGACGGCAGGGCCGATCGCCAGGCGATGGGCGGAATGCCAAGCACGCTGGCCGCTCGTGCGCCGGCAAGGCGGCTATTCGCGGGCCGGCGGGCCGGTGTCGGCCATTGCGCGGTTGGGATGGCCGTCAACTCGGGGCGCGGCCAATCAGGCGCAACGGTTTCCGCCGCTTCGAATATCGCCGTTGCCAATCCGTGCCAGCTCACCGGCTCGTCGCCCGACACGTGATAGGTTCCGTAAGGCGCGCCAGCAGATTCATGACGCCAGCGATCCATCAGCGTGAGGACAGCGGCGGCCAAGCCGGGTGTCGGCGCGGGCGTGCCGATCTGATCGTCGACCACGCTAAGGCGGCTGTTGGTCATGGCCGCGCGCAGCATGGTTCGGACAAAGTTGGCGCGATGCGGGCCGAACACCCAGGCCGTCCGCCAGATCCAGTGGTCGGCGCCACTCGCTCGGATCGCGTCCTCGCCCGCCACCTTGCTGGCGCCGTAGACACCAAGGGGTGCCACCGGATCGTCCTCCGTGTACGGACCGTCCTTGCTGCCGTCGAAAACATAGTCGGTCGAGAAATGCAGCAACGGTACCTGCGCGGATCGACAGTAGGCGGCGATTGTCCCGGGCGCCCGCGCATTGACCGCAAAGGCGCTTTCGGGCTCGCTCTCTGCCTTGTCGACCTGGGTGTAAGCGGCGCAGTTCACGATCATGTCGGGGGCAGAACGCGTCAGCAGGTCCGTCAGCGCTGCGGCATCCGTGATGTCGGCCTCTTGCCGGCCGGCCCAGATCGGCTGAACGCCCGGGGGCCAGGCCAGATCGGCCAGGGCCCGCCCCATTTGCCCGTCTCGGCCCAGTACGAGAATCCGCATTCAGGCGCCGGCCTGTCGAAGCCCTCGCCGATCGGTCGCACCATCGGCGAGAACCGGACGCCACCATGCTTCGTTGGCGAGGTACCAATCGATCGTTTCGGTCAAGCCGGCACGGAAGTCTCGGGTCGGTGTCCAGCCCAGCGCCTTTTTGCTATGGCGCGTGTCCATGGCGTAGCGTTGATCATGGCCGGGCCGGTCGGTCTTGAAGGCGATCAGCGATCGGCGCGTTTCAACCCCGGTCAAGGGTGGCGCACGTTCGTCCAAACGATCGCAAATGGCTTCCACGACGGCGAGGTTGGCGAGTTCCGCATTGCCGCCAAAGCAGTAGGTCCCGCCGGCCTTGCCGTGTTCGAGCGCGGCCAACAGGCCGGCAACATGGTCGTCGACATGCAGCCAGTCCCGGACATTGGCGCCCGAGCCGTAGACCGGCAATTCCTCACCGACAAGTCCGCGTATGATCATCAGCGGGATCAACTTTTCGGGGTGCTGATAGGGCCCATAGTTGTTCGTGCAGTTGGTCACGATGACGGGCAGACCGAAGGTATGGCCCCAGGCCCGCGCCAGATGGTCCGACGCAGCCTTGCTGGCGGCATAGGGCGAGCGGGGCGCGTAGGCCGTGGTCTCGCGGAACCTGCCGACCAGCCCCAAACTGCCGAAGACCTCGTCGGTGGAGACATGAAGGAACCGGAACGCTTCGCGTCGGCCGTCGCTCAGATCCCGCCAATAGCCAAGCGCCGCATCCAGCAGCCGGCTGGTGCCGACGACATTGGTGTCGATGAACGGTGCAGCGCCGTCGATGGACCGGTCGACATGGCTCTCAGCCGCAAGGTGCATGATCGCGTCCGGCTGGGTCTCGCTAAGCAGGGCCTCGATCGCCGGTGTGTCGGCGATATCCAACCGCGCGAAGCGGTAGCGGGTCGAGGCGTCGATGTCGGCCGGCAGCGATGACGGGACCGCGGCATAGGTCAGCTTGTCGACATTGACCACCGACCAATCGGTTTTTGCGATCAAATGCCTGACAAGGGCTGATCCAATGAAGCCGCAACCGCCGGTAATGAGCACTTTCATCTGGATACCAATTCAACGATTACGCGAATGGACAGCATTTGGAGCGGACCCATGCTCTGTGCCGAGCTCGCTTCGCAATACGCGACATGCCATAGCAGGTCCGGGCGAAGGATCAAGCGGTGATACCCGATGATCGCGCCTTGTCTTGGCCAAGAATTACCAGAGTCTGGATCGGTCCGTGCAGCCGGCCTGGGCCAGGCAGCGGCCAAAGCACGCACGGACGATTGTTTATCAATCCGCGCTTCTCATGCACACTTCAGAGCCATTCGCGGTATCCGCGGGTGATACAGTCGAAGGGAGGGCGTTTTGGCTGATATCGAGTTGGCTTTTGGTCGCGGCGGGTTGGTGGTCGACTTGCCGGATGCCGCAAAGCCGACCGTCATAAGAAAGCGGACCCTGCCGGTGCCGGCCGATCAATCCGCCGCGATCGAAGCGGCATTGGACAATCCCATCGATGTTGCGGCGCTGTCTGAACTGGCTGCCGAGGCGCGCAGCGCCTGCATCCTGATCTGCGACATCACCCGGCCGGTCCCCAATGGCCTGTTTCTTCGGCCCCTGATCGAACGGCTGGTCAAGGCCGGCGTGCCGCTGGCGGGGATCACCGTTCTGGTGGCAACGGGCCTCCACCGCCCCAACCTTGGGGACGAGCTGGCGGAACTGGTCGGCGATCCCTGGGTGCTGGAGCGCGTGTCGGTCGTGAACCATTATGCCCGCGACGAGGCGGCCCATGTCGATTTCGGCCGTACGGCAACCCGCGATGTTCCCGTCGGCCTCGATCGCCGTTTCGTCGAGGCGGACATCAAGATCGCCACCGGGCTGGTCGAACCGCATTTCATGGCCGGCTGGTCCGGCGGGCGCAAGGTGGTGGCGCCCGGCATTGCCCGCCACGACACCATTCGCACCTTCCATTCCGCGCGCTTCATGGAGGACCCGGGCGCCACCTCATGCAATCTGGACGCCAACCCGCTGCATGAGGAGCAGTTGGAGATCGTCCGCATGCTCGACGGTCCGGTGCTGGCCCTGAACACGGTCATCGACGAGGAACGGCGCCTGTGCTTCGCCTCGTTCGGCGAGATCCTGTCGAGCCATATGGCCGCGGTCGATTTCGTGCGCGACGCGACCTCCGTGCCCGCGCCCCGCCGGTACCGCACGGTGGTGACCTCCGCGGCCGGTTATCCGCTGGACAAAACCTACTATCAGACCGTGAAGGGCATGGTGACGCCGATCGGCGTTCTGGCAGAGGGCGGCGACCTGATCATCGTGTCGGAATGTTCCGAAGGCGTCGGCTCGCCGGAGTTTCGCGCCGCCCAGGAACGGCTGGTGGCCTTGGGCCCGGAGGCGTTCCTGGCGACGCTGATGGAGAAGTCGTTGGCCGACATCGACGAATGGCAGACCGAAATGCAGCTGAAGCCCATGCGGGTCGGCCGCATTTCGCTCTACGCACCTGGCCTGCCGGATGCGGACCATGCGGTCACCGGGGTCGAACGGATCGATGACCTGCCGGCCGCGATCGCCGCCGCTATGGACCGTCAGGGCGATCCGGAAATCGCGATCATTCCTGAGGGGCCGTACGTGGTGCCCTACTGCGCCGCCGACTAATGACCGCCCGCCACATCCATCTGGACCCGGTCGGCGGCATCGCCGGCGACATGTTCGTGGCCGCGATATTGAACGCGTTTCCGGACCTGAAAGAGGCCTGTCTCGCCGCCGCCGCCGCGTTGGTGGGCGACAGCGCTGAGATCCAGCTGCTGGACGCCCGCTCAAAGGGGTTTGCTGGTGCGCAATTGCGGGTCGCGCCGGCGAAGGATGTCCCTGAACGCTCGTGGCAAGAGATCAAACCCCTCATGGCCGGCTTGCAGCCCGCCGGTGCGGCGGAGCATGCCCTCCAAATCTTCGAACTGCTGGCGGCGGCGGAGGCTTCCGTCCACGGCGTGCCTGAGGACGCGGTGCATTTCCATGAAGTCGGCGCAATCGATTCGATTGCCGACATCGCGGCGGCCGGCGTTCTGATCGACGCGATCGATGCGGCAAGCTGGTCGATCGGGCCGCTGCCCCTGGGCTCTGGCCTGGCGCGCACCGCGCATGGGGCCATTCCGGTGCCGGCGCCCGCGACGGTTCGGCTGCTGAAGGGGTTTCCGGTGATTGATGACGGCCTGCCGGGCGAGCGCGTCACGCCGACGGGCGCGGCGATCCTGGCGCATCTGCGCCCAAGTCACGTACGACCGGCGGGTGCCCTTGGTGAAACCGGCCTGGGGTTGGGCACGCGCGAACTGCCCGACCGGGTCAACGGGTTGCGGGTGCTGGAGATCCGTCTCGACGACACGGCGGCCCCGGTCGACCATGTCGCCATTCTGCGCTTCGACATCGACGATCAGCCGGCGGAGGATCTGGCACTCGGTCTCGATCGTCTGCGTGCGCTGCCTGGGGTCATCGACATCACCCAAACCTCCGCGATCGGCAAGAAGGGCCGGATGGTCGCCCAGATCCGCGTCTTGGCCACCCCGGACCAGGCGGAAAGCGTGGCTGGCCAGGTCTTTCGCGAGACCACGACGCTGGGCCTTTGCCTCCAACGCGCGGAACGGCGGGTGCTGCACCGTGACGTTGTCGAGCCGGTCACGGGCCTGCGCGCCAAACGCGCGCTGAGGCCGGGCGGCATGACGGCGAAGGCAGAGCTTGACGATTTGGCCGCGCGGGGCGGCGATGCCGCTGACCGGGCGAGGCTGCGCGGCGAGATTGAACAGGCCGCGCTCAGCGCGGGCGAACCGGACGTCCCGGAATGAACGCGATCACGCCAAATGGGATGGCCGCCGAGGTGCGGCTCTCCGGCGTCCTGCAACAGATCGGGCCGCTTGCCGTAGCCGTTTCCGGCGGGGTCGATTCCATGACCTTGGCGCATGTCGCGCACGACTGCCTCGGTGCGGACGCGGAAATGATCCATGCCATCTCGCCGGCCGTACCTGGCGCCGCGACCGAACGCGTACGCCGGTATGCCAGCAGGGGCGGCTGGCGGCTGCGGGAGATCGATGCCGGCGAGTTCGACGACCCGCGCTATCGGGCGAACCCCGCCAACCGGTGCTTTTTCTGCAAGACGAACCTGTACGGCACCATGGCACGCGTGGCCGGCGGCACGCTGGTTTCGGGCACGAACCTGGACGATCTGGGCGACTGGCGGCCGGGCTTGCAGGCCGCGCAGGATCACGGCGTTCGTCACCCGTTCGTCGAGGCCAAGATCGACAAGCAAACAGTGCGAGCCATTGCCCGCGCGCGCGGCCTTGACGATCTCGCCGAACTGCCGGCCGCACCGTGCCTGTCGAGCCGGGTCGAAACCGGGCTGCGGGTAGAGGCGGTCGATCTGGCCGCGATCGACCGGGTCGAGACGACGCTGCGCGGACAGTTCGACGCGGCCGACATCCGTTGTCGTGTGGTCGCCGGTGGCATTCGCATCGAAATGGATGAAGCCTGTCTCGCCACCTTGACCGAAGACGACTTGGGCGTTGTGCGGCAGATGGCGGCCGGCATTTTTGCCCGTGCGATCGAGACAGTTTCGGTCGCGCCCTACCGGCGTGGTTCCGCCTTTTTGAGATGAGGCCGCCTTCTTGAGATGAGACCACTGTGAGCTTGGACTTTGAACTCGATTTCGACCGCCAAGACCGGATCGGCATGGGCGAGGCCATCTTTTGCGAGGGCAAGTCGTCCGATCAGGTTGCCGGCATTCTCTACGCGGCGGACCGGCGCGGCGTTTCGCTGTTGCTGACCCGGTGCAGCCCCGCCCTGGTGGCGGCGCTTGAGCCGTCTTTGCGCGAGGCGCTGGACTACGATCCGGAATCCCGAACCGCCTATTTCGGCACGCCGCCGTCCGTCGTGTCCACGCACGACGTCGCCATCATCACCGCCGGCACGAGCGACCTGCCGGTGGCGCGCGAGATCGAACGTACGCTGCTGTTCAATCGCTGTGCGCCGCGGCTGGTCGCGGATGTCGGGGTTGCTGGCCTATGGCGGCTTCAGGCGCGGTTGCCGGATGTGGCCGACTGCAAGGTGATGGTCGTGGTCGCGGGCATGGACGCCGCCTTGCCGACGGTGGTGGGCGGGCTGGTCCCCCAGCCGATTATCGGCGTGCCGAGGTCGACCGGCTATGGGGCTGCCCGCAACGGCGAAACCGCGCTGATGTCAATGCTGGCAAGCTGCGCACCCGGGTTGACGGTGGTCAATATCGACAATGGCTACGGCGCCGCCTGCGCCGCCTTGCGCCTGCTGAAGGCGATCAAGCCGGCCGCTTGAAGCCAGTTCAATGGCGGCCGATGCCCCGATAGGCGCCGGCCTTGTAGTAAGCGCGCAGGGCCTCCCTATGGCGGTTGATCAGCGTTCGCCGCCGCTCGAACTCGCCTGAACGGACGATGGCAAGCGCCTGGTCATGAGCTTCCTGTTCAAGCGCCGGCAGGTCGACGCCCAAGGCCTTGCCGTCGGCGACGATCTGTCGGCCGCCAACATAGAGCTCGCGCACATCGGCCATGGTCATGCGGGCGAGCAGCATCTCGACCAAGTCCTCCGGCGGCACGAGCCAGTCGGCGGTCATGGTTGAGCGGTCCAGCACCAGGATGTCGGCGCGATTGCCCGTCACCAGACGGCCGGCGTCGGACGAGTTGTCGAACGTCTCGTAACCTTGGCAGGACGCGGCGTGAAACAACGCCCCGCGATCGAGTTGGTCGTCGACGCTATGGCCCTGATGCAGCCAGTTGAACAGGCGCATGTCGCGCAGCGCGTCGCCATCGTCGTCGACCGACGTACCGTCGAGCCCGATGGCGAATTTGGTGCCGGCGGCAAGGAAGCGGTCGACCGGCGCGATGCCGGATCGTAACCGCAGGTTCGATGCCGTGTTCACCGAGACCGTGACGCCGCGCTCCGCCAGCAACGCGCATTCGTCCGGCGTCAGCCAGACCCCGTGGGCGACGGTCAGCCGAGGGGACAGGAAGCCGATGCTGTCCAGAAACCGGACCACACCGCCCTCATAGACGCTGTCCGACCAGTCCCGCTGGATCTTGGTTTCCAGGAGATGCATGTGGATGCGACGCCCGGTTCTGGCGGACGCGTCGGCGATCGCCGCCAGTGTGTCGTCCTGGCACCATTGCGGCCCGATCGGCCCGTATTGGGGTCGGAAACCGTCGCTGCCGTAAGCCTGCTCGATGATGTCGACCCTGGCCAACTGGTCCGCCGCCGGCTTGTAGCTCGGCGTCCATTGGACGATTTCGGCCCAGTCGTCCGGATCGTGAAACGGCGCCACCGCCTCCGGCCCGCCATAGGCGAACGGGTTGCGGTCGGTGATCGGGCAGGAAAAGGCGACGCGGATGCCGACCTCCCGCGCGGCCCTGGCCACACCCTCCGCCTCCTCGACCAGCCGGTCGGCGTTGAAGGAGTTGTGACAATGGTTCGCGACCGCGATGCCCGATTGGGCCATGCGCGCGAACGCGATGGCGGCAATGATATAGGGGTCGACCGGCGGTTCCAGCCGCAGGCTCGCGGCCCAAAGCTCCAGCGCGTCATCCATCGCCCCATAGGCCAGCGTGCGGTGGCCCCGGCCATGATCATGGGCATTCACCAGCGCCGGCAACGCGATCAGGTTTGCGCGGTCAGCCGGCACGCTCGTCTTCGGCACGATCCGATCGACGCGGCCATCGACGACTGCAATCTCGCCCGGCCCCGCGTCCGGCGCCGCGCCTGGATCGGCCAGGATGTGACCGACGGCGATGCGGTGTTCGGGCGGGCTGGTGGTCATGGCTGTTTCCTAGGCACGGATCAGGCAAGGAGGCCGGTTCGGATGACCGAACCTACATTCTGCACACCATGCTAGTGCAGCTTGTTTTCGAACGTAAATCCCTATCGTGAGCGAATTTCGGCATCGCCTGGCGCGTAAAAATCTTCTATCTGGCGCGGGTCCTTCGGCGCAAAGTTTCACGATGCGCCCAAAATAAAGAAGCAAAATTTCGACCGGGAGCGCATGGGGGCAGCGCCGACAGGCATCACAAGAATCGGGAGAAGGCTCATGCACAAACGTCTGGAACTCGGACCGCGTTTCGCGCGGCGCGGCTTGTTGAAATCGGCGGCTTTTGGGGCGGCGGCGCTGAGCACGCCCAGCCTGCTGTCGTTCCGCGCCCTGGCCCAGGATGCCTATGAAGTGAACATGCAGCTTGGCTGGCTGGCCAGCAACGGCATCACCGGCGAAATCGTTGCCGATACGCTGGGCTATTACGCCGAAGAAGGCGTGGAGTTGAGCATCACGCCCGGCGGCCCCGGCGTCGATGGCGTCGCCTCTGTGGCGGCGGGCCGCGCCCAGGTGGGTCAGCTTTCGTCCAGCCCGTCGCTCATGCTGGCGCGATCGGCTGGCATTCCGGTCAAGTGCATCGCGGCCGGCTATCAGCAGCACCCGTTCACCTATTTCTCGCTGGCCGACAATCCGATCCGCACGCCGGAAGACATGATCGGCAAGACGATCGCCACGCAGCCGACGGCGTACATCCTGCTGCGCGCCCTCTTGGCCCATAACCAGATCCCGGAAGACGATGTCGAGATCGTCAATATGGGCAGCGACATGAACCAGCTGCTGACCGGTCAGGCCCAGGCGGTCACGGGCTGGATGACCAACGTGAACGCCCTGTCGATCCTGGGCAACGACCGGGTCGACCTGATGCTGTGGGATGCCGGCATCCAACTTTATGCCAACCCGTACTACGTCACCGACGACACGTTGGAGAACGATTTCGACGGCATTGCCTCGTTCCTGCGCGGCTCGGCGCGCGGCTGGGGCTATGCGTTCGAGAACCCGGAAGAGGCGGTCGACATGCTGGTCGAGCGCTATCCCAACCTGGACCGCGACAGCGAGATGGCGGCCATGCCGCTGGTTCTTGGCTTCAGTTTCAATGCCCAAACGGCCGAGCACGGCTGGGGCACGATGAACCGAGAGAACTGGCAGGCCCAGATCGACATCTATGCCCAGCTCGGCCAGTTCGAGGACAATCCGGTGCCGACGGTCGATGACGTGATGACCCTGTCCGTGCTTGACGCCACCACCGACGTCAGGCCGAGGATCGGCTAACCCATGGGCGCCCCCGCCTTGGCCCCGGCGGCGAACGCGGGGGCGGATGATCTGGCGCTGCGGTTGGACGGCGTGACGGTGACGTTCGACACCGATCACGGCCTGCTGACCGCGCTGCAGGACATTTCGCTGTCCGTCCGGTCGGGCGAGTTCCTGACCATGCTGGGTCCATCCGGCTGCGGCAAGTCGACCCTGCTGCGCACGGTGGCAGACCTGCTGCCCGTCAGCGGCGGCACGGTGTCGGTGATCGGGCGCCCCGCGTCGGAGGCCAGGCGCGCCCGCCAGATCTCGTTCGTGTTTCAGGACGCGACCCTGATGCCCTGGCTGTCGGTGATCGACAATATCCGCCTGCCGCTGGAGGTCGGGCGCGGCAATGGCGCGATCATCGAAGCGCCCGTTCCAGCCGAAGAGCTGCTGGCCATGGTCGGGCTGAAGGGCCGCGAGCGGGCGTTGCCGCATGAGCTGTCAGGGGGCATGCGCCAGCGGGTGGCCATCGCCCGCGCGCTGATCTGCCACCCGAAGATCCTGTTGATGGACGAGCCGTTCGGCGCGCTGGACGAGATCAAGCGTGATCAATTGAACGTCGAACTGCTGCGCATCTGGCAGGAAACGGGCACGACCATCCTGTTCGTGACCCACAGCATCCCAGAGGCCGTCTTTCTGGGCCAACGTGTGCTGATGCTTGCGGCCAATCCCGGCCGGGTGCGGGAGGTCGTTGATATCGACCTGCCCTACCCGCGCGATCTGGCCTTGCGCGACCAGCCGGAGTTCATCGAGCGCGCCGCCCATCTGCGCCAGGTTTTGGAGACCTGTTGAGATGGCTGTCGTAGACCAGCAGGAAGCCGCGGCCGATACGACCGCGGCACGGCGCGAAAAGGTCAAACAGCGCAAGGCCAAGACCTGGCGCGACCGGTGGCCGCCCCTGGCGGCTGTCGTCGGCATTCTGGTGCTGTGGGAACTGATCGTCGTCGGCTTCGAGGTGCCGACCTTCATCGCGCCGGGGCCGGGCGAGGTCGTGGCCACGATGGTCGAGCGCTGGCCGATGCTGATGATGAACCTGTGGCCGACGGCGCTGGAGAGCCTCGCCGGTTTCGCGCTCGGCAATACCATCGCGGTGCTGATCGCGGTCGGGTTCGTGCACAGCCGGCTGGCCGAACGAGCTTTCTATCCCATCGCGGTTTTCATCAACACGATCCCGATCATCGCCATCGCGCCGATCCTGGTCCTGATCTTCGGCAACGGCTTTACGCCCAAGATCATAATCGCGGCGCTTATCTGCTTCTTCCCGACGCTGGTGAACGTCACGCGCGGCCTGAAGGCGGTCAATCCGGCGACGCTGGAACTGATGCATGTGCTGTCGGCCAGCCGCTGGGAAGTGCTGATGCGGGTGCGGTTGCCCTCGTCGCTGCCGTTCCTGTTCGCCGCCTTGAAGATCGCTTCGACGACCTGTGTGATCGGCGCGATCGTGGGCGAGTGGATTGGCTCCAATGTCGGCCTCGGCGCCTTGATCATCGAGGCGACCTACAATTTCCGCTCGCCGCTGTTGTACGCCACGGTGATCCTGGCGGCCTCGTTGGCGGTCGTGCTGTTCACCATCGTCACCCTGCTGGAACGCAGGCTGATCCGCTGGAAGGTCGATGCGGCGGCTGTCTAGCCCTGCGTCGACGCTAAGGAAGAGATAGGCAGATGACTGAACTGAAAACGGTGCATGAAGCCGCCCGCGAGGTGCCGGCGATCGTGAAATCCGATGTCGTCGTGGTCGGCGGCGGATCGGCCGGCGTCGGTGCGGCGGTATCGGCGGCCAGAAACGGCGCCTCGGTGACGTTGCTGGAACGCTACCCTCATCTCGGCGGCATGGCGTCCGGCGGCATGGTGCTGGTGCTGGACGACATGGTGAACGGCCAGGAGATCACGGTCACCGGCATCGTCATGGAGATGGTCGAGCGCATGAAGGCGCTGGGCCTCGCCGTCTATCCGCCGGAGGAGGACCGCAAGACCAATTGGGACGTGTATCGCAAATGGGCGCGCTGGGGCGCCTTCGACTTCCATGTCCCAAGCCAGCCGGAACCGATCATCTTCGCCGTCGCCTTCGACCCGGACGGATGGAAGCGCGTCTCCAACAATCTGATCCAGGAGGCGGGCATCAATCTGCGCCTGCATTCCTGGTTCTCAGAGCCGATCGTCGAGGACGGCGCGATCAAGGGTGTGATCTGCGAGACCAAGATGGGGCGCCAGGCCATTCTCGGCGATGTGGTGATCGACGCCACGGGCGACCTGGACGTGGCCTCGCGTGCCGGCGCGGCCCACGGCACCGGCGCCTACATCGTCACCACCGTGTTCCGACTCGGCGATGTCGATACCGAGAAGGCGGAAGCGTTCGAATGGGAACATCCGGACGAGTTCAAGGCGATCGACCGGGCGGCCAAGCGCATCATCGGCGGTTCGTGGGCCAGATGGTGGCTGAAGACGCCGCTGCCGGGCATCGTCTGGTGCAACTGCCCGCACATGACCGGCTATGACGGCATGTCGGTCGAGCATCTGACGGCGGCGGAGTTCGACGGCAGAGGCCGCATCGAACGGCTGGTCGCCTTCGTCCAGAAGAACCTGCCGGGTTTCGAGAACAGCTATCTGCTGGGCACGGCCGAACAGATCGGCGTGCGCCAGACGCGCTTGCTGGAAGGCGAGTATGTCGTCACCAAGGACGATGTGGTGAACCGGGTGCACTTCCCGGACACCGTCTGCCGTGGCCGCGACTACTACACCCCCTACCGCGCCCTCTTGCCGCGCGATGTCGAGAACCTGATCGTCGCCGGTCGGCACTATTCCGCCACGCCGGAGGCCCAGCGCATGTCGCGCGAGATTCCGCCCTGCATGCTGCAGGGTGAGGCGGTTGGCGTCGCCGCCGCATTGGCCCTGCAGGGCGGCGTGCGCCTGCGCGACGTCGATCCCGCGGCGATCCAGCGCCAGATGCGCAAGCAGGGCGCCGATCCGGGCGACATCCCGTCGGCCAACGCCAACGTCCCCATCGCCGCCGAGTAGCCGGCCCGAAGTCCGAGAGTTCATGATGGATCAGCAAACCCTGCCGCTTTCCGGCATCAAGGTGATCGACTTCACCCAGGTCATGCTGGGGCCGTGCGCGACCCAGACGCTGGGCGATTTCGGCGCCGAGGTGATCAAGGTCGAACGCAAGGGGTCCGGCGATCTGTCGCGCTGGGCGGTCGAAAAGCGCGGTAATTCCGACAACCCTGTCTTCTGCTCGCTGAACCGAAACAAGCGCTCCATCGCGCTGGACATGCGTGGCGATGCCGGCAAGGCACTGGCGCGCGATCTGATCCGCGATGCCGACGTGGTGGTCAGCAACTTCCGTCCCGGCGTGATGGAGCGGCTGGGTCTTGGCTACGAAGACCTGTCGAAGGACAATCCGGGTCTGATCTGGGCCTTCGGCTCCGGCTTCGGCTCGTCCGGCCCGTATCAGCACAAGGGCGGCCAGGACGTGCTGGCCCAGGCCATGAGCGGCGTCATGGCGCGCAAGGCCGACCCGGACCATCCGCTGGCGATCTATCCGACCACGCTGTGTGACTATTCGGCTGGCATGCATCTGGTGCAGGGCGTGCTGCTGGCGCTGTTGGCCCGGGAGAAGACGGGCAAGGGCCAGAAGGTCGAGGTCTCGCTGTATGACAGCATCCTGGCCATGCAGATGCAGGAAGCCGCCATGGAGATGGCCGAGGGCATTGAGCTGAACTGGGCCGCTATGCCGCTGTCCGGTGTGTTTGAGACCACCGACGGCGCCGTGGTGATGGTCGGCGCGTTCAAGGAGAACCCGCTGCGCGACATCTGTACGGCCCTGGAGATCGAGGATCTGTCCGGCAAATACCCGACCCTTGAAGTCCAGCGTGTCCATCGCCGGCTATTGCAGGCCATTTTCCGCGAGCGCTTTGCGTCCAACACCACGACACACTGGATCGAGCGGCTGGAGGGGCAGGATCTCTTATGCTCGCCGGTCAAGACCCTGACCGAGGCCTTGGAAGACCCGCAGACCCACCATAACGGCATGATCCTGGAATACGCCAATGGCGGGGAGCCGATGCGCCAGATCGGCCAGCCGGTGCATCTGTCCGACGCCGAGGTCGCGATCCGGGTTCCACCGCCGCTGCTGGGCGAGCAGACCGACCAGATCCTGCGCGAGATCGGGCTGGACGATGACCGCATCAGCAGCCTGCGGCAGGATGGCGTGGTGGCATGACCGTCCATTACGAGGTCGCCGACCATATCGCCCGGGTAACGATCGATCGGCCGGACCGGCTGAACGCCGTCGACGAGGCGACTGAGCACGAATTGCAGCGGGTCTGGTCCGACATCGAGTCGCGCGACGACATCTGGTGCGCGGTTCTGACGGGTGCCGGTGAGAAGGCGTTTTGCGTCGGTGCCGATGTAAAGGCCGCGGCGGAAGGCGACCAGGGCGGCGTCAACTACTGGCTGGCACCGCGACCGGGCGGCTTTGGCGGCATCGCCACGCGCAACAGCCTGACGGTGCCCGTCATCGGCCGCGTCAACGGCCACGCGCTTGGCGGCGGCTTCGAGATGATGCTGGGCTGCGACATCGTCGTGGCCAGCGACAACGCCACGTTTGGTCTTCCCGAGCCGCGCATCGGCTTCATCCCGCTCGATGGCGGCATGGTGCAGCTCGCCCGCCATATACCGTATCGGCGGGCGATGGGCATTCTGCTGACGGGCGGCCGGTTCAAGGCGGCTGAGGCCCTTGAATTCGGCTTGATCAACGAAGTCGTTGGCCAGGCCGAGCTTGACGAGGCCGTCGACCGCTGGGTCGATCAGATCCTGCACTGTGCCCCGCACAGCCTGCGCGCGGTGAAGGCGGTCGTGCGCCAGACCGCGCATCTTTCGGTCGAGGATGCGATGGGCCGTCGGCTGCCGGAACTGACGGATGCCTTCCTGGCGGCGGATCGCGAAGAGGGCATGAAGGCTTTCGTTGAAAAGCGCCGGCCGAACTGGCAAGGCCGCTGAGCATGCGTTCACCATGACCTACGTGATCACCGCGCCCTGCATCGACGTGAAGGACGGCACCTGCGTCGATGTCTGCCCTGTCGACTGCATTTATGAAGGCGGGCGCATGTTCTACATTCAGCCCGACGAATGCATCGCCTGCGGCCTGTGCGAAACGGTCTGCCCGGTCGAGGCGATCTATCACGGGGATGATGTGCCGAGCGACATGGCGGCGTTTACCGAGATTAACCGGCGGTTTTTCGACCCCGCCGTCAGCGGCTTGGGCTCGCCCGGCGGGGCCAGCCGCGCCGGCCCTGTTGAGATCGACGACCCCGACATCCTGAAGCAGGCCAGCTAAACCCGCACACATGCACGCCGCCGTCCTTCGTTACTTCATCGAGGTCGCGCGGCGCGGCTCCATCCGCAAGGCGGCCGACGTGCTGCATGTCGCGTCCTCGGCGGTCAATCGGCAGATCATTAATCTGGAGGACGAGCTGGGCACGCCCCTGTTCTATCGGGTGCCGGGCGGCGTGCGGCTGACGGCGGCGGGTGAACTGCTGCTGAGCCACGCCAACAGCACATTGCTGGACTTCGAACGGGTTCGCGACGAGATCGAGGATCTGAAGGGGCTAAAGACCGGCAATATCCGGATCATCGCCATCGATTCCCTGATGGTCGACGTCTTGCCGGAGGCGATCGCCGCCTTTCACGACACCTATCCCGACGTGACCTACGCCGTCGTGGCCGCGGGGCCGGCCGATGTCACGAAGGAGCTGGCGTCGGGCAATGCCGATATCGCCATCTCGTTCGTGCCGGAACGCCAGACCGTGGTCCGCACCGTGCGCGAAATCGCGACGCCGATGGGCGTGGTCATGCGGCCCGACCATCCGCTGGCCAACCGCAAATCCCTCTCGGTGCCGGATTGCCTGGACTATCCGCTGTTTATGCAGCCGGACATCCTGCCGCTCAGCCCCGTGCTGGAGGCGGAGCTGAACGCCGCACGTACACGCGTACGGCCCAAGCTGATCAGCAACTCCATGGATTTGCACAAGCGCCTGATCAAACAGGGCGTGGGCATCGCCTTCTTCACGCCCGTCGCCTTTCTGCGCGAGGTTGCCAATGGCGAACTGGTGCATGTCCCCCTTGCCGAACCCCATCTCGCCAATCTGCGCATGGGCATCATCATTCCCTCTCAACGTCAGCTCTCGCCGATGACAATGGCGATGGTGGCGCATCTGGAAGGATTCCTGATGGGAATCGAGAGCCAGTTAGGCTGAGCGGCGGATCGCTTCCTTGAGCGCTCGAACAGTCGCTGCGTCGGTTTCTCGGTATCGATCGCCGATGAAATCGAGTTCTCGAAGCTTCGACGACCCGGCGGCAGTCATACGGCTGGCCGAGCCATGGATCTCGCCCGCGCCGGTCCGGCGCAGAATGTCGGCGGCGTTTTCAGGCGTCACGCCGCCACCGGGCATAACGGAGAGCCCCTCGGGTGCCGCTGCGACCATCGATGCGATAGAGTCGACGCCGTCGATCGCCTTCGGCGCACCTCCGGAAGTTAGGACCCGTTCGAACCCGAGGTCGCTTGCGATGTTGACCGCATGAATGCGGTCTTCCATGAGATCGACGACCCGATGCAGGGTTCGGCCGAGGCCTTCCGCGGCGGTTGCCAGTGTCTGGAGCGCGGCGACATCGAGTCCATCGGGCTGGCCGGCGCCGAGTACGACACCGGCGAGGCCGAGGTCGCGGATTTGGGCGATCTCGGTGCACATGCCTGCGATCTCGGCCGGCGAATAGACGAAATCGCCGGGGCGCGGGCGGACCATGCAATAGACGGGCACGGGGCAGTCTTGAGCTGCCTTCAGCAGCGACAGCGGCGGCGATAGCCCGCCTAGGTCCAGCGCCGCGCAGAGCTCGATCCTGTCCGCACCGCCCTCGATGGCGGCGGCCAGCCCGGCGTGACTGTCGATACAGATCTCGAGCGTTGGCATCGCTTGCGTCACTCCGTTGCTTGCCAGGTGTTGCGCCAAAGCAGCGCCGCCCCGATCAGCCCCGCATCACGCTTCAGCATGCCGGGAATCACGACGGGCTCGGTTGTCTGGTGTGATATTCGCGCACGAACCTCGCGGTTCAGCAAGGCCATCAGGTCCGGGTCCGACCCAAGGCCGCCCCCGGTTGGAACCAGTGAGGCACCAGTGACATTGATCGCCAGGGTCAGAGGTTCTGAGACCATTTCGGCCCAGATGGTGATGGTCTGCGTGCAATCGGGCCGTGTCGATTTCCAGCCGCAGACGATATCGTGGCTGGATGCGGGCGGGTGGCCAAGAGCGCGATGCAGCCGTTCCAGGCCGCGCGCGCCGCCAAACGTGTCGACGCAGCCGGTCCGACCGCAGCCGCACGGCAGTCGGGGCAATGGACGATCCAGACTTGACGGCTGCTGATTGGCGATCGGGCCGTGGCCCCATTCGCCGGCAATGCCCCAAGCACCATCGATTACGCGCCCGTCGATGATCAGCCCGCCGCCGATGCCGGTGCCCAGGACCGCGCCGAAGACGATGGCGTGTCCCCGCCCGACACCGATCTTGGACTCCGCCAGCGCGAAGGCGTTTGCATCGTTCAAGAGCGCCACCGGCCGATCCAGGCGTTCGGACAAGGCGCGTTCCAGATCGACGCCGTTCAGGCACGGAATGTTGGCGCTTGTGACGACGCGGCTTTGCGGATGGATCGTCCCGGCAATCGCGATGGCAAGCGGCGCCTCCGGCCGTTCGGTGCCGCTGAAATACGCCGTGGCTTCGGCGATGCTTGCCAGGAAGGTCTCCGCGTCTTCGGTCGGCGTTTTCCGCTCGACCGTCTGCTCAATCTCACATGATGGCAGCGCAACCGTCGCCATGCGGATGAACGAACCGCCGACATCGGCGGCCAGGACGGTTGCGGATTCGGATCGATCTGCGGCCATGGCTGCCGATCTAGCAGAAGACCGCGCTGGCCCCAAACCCGCTGCGGGTCCCCGCTAGGCGGGAAAGCTCCGCTCGATCAGATCCAGCGTTTGCATGGCCGGCAGGCATTGGGCGATGCTGGCGTTCGGTTCGCGGCCCCCCTTGATCGCAGCAATGAATTCGCGGTCGATCAGTTCGATGCCGTTGGACGAGACCGCCACCCCGCTGAGGTCGATCGGGTTTTCGTTACCGTCGACGAGGTCGTCATAGCGGGCGATGTAGGTGCCGTTGTCGCAGATATAGCGAAAGAAGGTGCCGAACGGGCCGTCATTGTTGAACGACAGGGACAGGGTGCAGATCGCGCCGGACGGCACCTTCATGCCGATGGCCATGTCCATGGCGATGCCCATGTCCTTGTGCGGCGGGCCCTGCAGGCCGAAGGCTTGGTCGACCGTCTCGCCGGTCTGGTACTGGAACAGGTCGACCGTGTGACAGGCATGGTGCCACAGCAGATGGTCGGTCCAGGACCGAGGCTGGCCCAGCGCGTTCAGATTGCTGCGGCGGAAGAAGAAGGTCTGCACCTCAAGCTGCTGGATGGTCAGGTCGCCCGCGTCGATCCTGTTGCGCAGCCATTGATGGCTGGGGTTGAAGCGGCGGACGTGGCCAGCCATGGCGACGACGCCGAACTCCCGCTGCGCCTGGACGACGGCCTCCGACGCCGCCAGGCTCTCGGCCATCGGGATTTCGACCAGCACATGCTTGCCGGCGCGCATGCAGGCGATGGCCTGTTCGGCGTGCAGCGGGGTCGGTGTGGCCAGGATGACGCCATCGACATCGTCGCGCGCCAGGCTTTCCCCCAGATCCTTGGTGGCGTGGCCGATGCCGCGTTCGCGCGCGAACGTGTCGATATCGTCCGGCGCGCCGCCGACGACCGAGACGACCTCCGCCTCCTCGATCTGGGCCAGGGCGTCCAGATGCTTGCGCCCGAACGCGCCGGCCGCACCGGCGACGCATAGCCTCACGGCTGGTTCTCAAGCACGATCAGGCCGGCGGCCGTGTTGGATGCCGGAATGTGATAGTGGCGATAGACCTCCTTAACGTCGTCGGCCAGGGCGCCGCGCATGATCAGCCACATCACCAGCTCGATGCCCTCGGACCCCGCCTCGCGCAGGTATTCGGTGTGGCTGAGCTTGGTCAGGCGATCGACGTCGCCGGTCATGCCGTCCAGGAACGCCGTGTCGAACGCCTTGTTCACAAGGCCGGCCCGCTCGCCCTGAAGCTGGTGCGACATGCCGCCGGTTCCGAAGATGACGACCTTCAGATCCTCGTCGAAGCTCTCCACCGCCCGCCGGATCGCACGGCCGAGATTGAAGCAGCGATGCCCGGTCGGTGGCGGATATTGCACCACGTTAACGGCCAGGGGGATGACCTTGAAGGGCCAGGCCTCCGGCTGGCCGCAGGCGATCGACAGCGGCACGGTCAGCCCGTGATCGACCGGCATCTCGTTGGCGATGGTCATGTCGAACTCGTCGAGGATCAGCGATTCCGCCAGATGCCAGGCCAGTCTCGGATGCCCCTCGACGACCGGCACCTGGCGCGGCCCATAGCCTTCGTCGGCGGGCTGGAATTCCGGCGCGACGCCGATGGTGAAGGTCGGGATCAGTTCCAGCGAGAAGGCCGAGGCGTGGTCGTTGAAGACGACGATCACGACGTCCGGATTGGTCTCGGCCAGCCACTCCCGCGCCGCGCCATAACCGTCGAACAGCGGCTTCCAATAGGGTGTCTGGGTCTTGTCGTGGTCCATTGCCGCGCCGATGGCCGGCACGTGCGACGTGCCCAGCCCCGCTATGATTTTGGCCATTACTGCTGCTCCGAGGTGTAGCGGTTGCCGTCGATCGGGCGGCCGCCATCGATCATCATCTGGCGGAATTCCTCTTCCGTGATGCCGGACATGGCGCCGCCGACGGCCTGCATGGTCAGCCGGTCGAAGATCGCCAGCTTGAAGGTGTAGTAGATGTTGCCGCCCAGCCGCAGCATGCCCAGCCAGTCGCGCTCCTTGATCGCCTTGATCATGTCGTCTGTCAGCGGATACTTCGCCAGGTAGGCGTCGGGGTCGGCGCGAAACGCGTCGCGGTTTTCCGGCTTGTTCAGCGACATGCAGAACATGTTCAGGTGATAGCCCTTCTGGCTGTGCTCCCCATCGAACACGTACGTGCCGGGGATGTCGGCATAGTCCTTCTTCGGTTTCATGGCAGTGCCCGTAGTTTCGTGTCGGGTTTCAGGGCCGCCAGGATGGTGTCGGCCCGGGATTGATAGCTGTCTTCGGCAAGATCGATGGCGAGGGAGCCGATCGCGGCCTGCCAATCGGCGGCGGCGCGCGTCATCGGCCCGTCGAGGCCAAGCTCGTTCAAGGCGGCCTCGACCTCACCCATCTCGGCGGCGCGGCGCGCGCCGTGCGTGGCCACCCGTTCCAACATGTAGGAGGCGGTCTTCGGCCAGTCGATGCCGGGAAACGTCTTGGCCAATGAGGAGAGGACCGTTTCGTCAACCCCAGCCAGACGCCCGGCGAGCATGCATTCGGCCATCAGGGCCTCAAGGCCCTTGATCATGATCGAACGCACCATCTTGACCGACGAGGCCGTGCCGACAGGGCCTTCCGCTAGGTCGGCGACCATGTCCAGGTCGGCCAGTTCTCCGAGCGCCGAGGACGCGTGCGCCCCGCTGACCAGCAGCGGTGTCTTGTGCCCCGCCGTGGAGACGGGCGCCATGATGGCGACATCGACATAGCGCCCGCCGGCCCCGTCGATGACCGACGCCGCCCGCCTCTTGGTACCGGGGGAGCACGAGTTGCCATCGAGATAGAGCGCGCTTGGCATCAGCCGCGCGGCTGCGGCTTGCGCGGCGACTAGGGCTTGATCGGGTGTCACCAGGGAGAACACCAGCGGTATTCCGTCGAGCGCTTCGTCGAGCGTGGCGCCACCGGTCACGGTATCAGCCGCAAAATCGGCCTGCTTTGCCGCACGAACGGCAGCGTTCGGTGAGTCCGTCTTGACGTCGTAGGCGGTGCAGTCGACAGACGCCCTGCCACGCCAGCCTGCCGCGAACGCTGATGCCGCTTCACCGAAGCCGATGAAGGCTACTCTCGCTGTTTCCTCGGTCATGAAAGGGCCAGGCAAGCTCCGCGCCAGCATCTCATCGCCGGGGGAGCCTATCATTCGGTTGATGTCGGACCAAATTCAATGACAGAGGTCGCTATTCGTTTTTTGAATAGTTTCGGACAGACACATCCGTCAGGCCGAGGCCCGCCGGACACAGTCGATGAACATCTCTTGTGTTGCCGTCGGCCGCCAGTCCCGCCGAAACGTCAGCCCGATCGGCCGCTCAGTCGGCCCGAGATCGACGTCGAGATGGGTCAACAATCCGACATCTTCCTCGTGGCGGATTTGGTGGCGCGAGATCAAGGTCAGCCGATCGCTGTTGAGCAAGAGGCCGCGCACGAGAACCAGCGAACTGGACTCGATGATGCCCGCAGGGTCGTCGCCATCGAACAGTCGATCGAAGTGGTCGCGCGTCGGCGTGCCGCGGCGGGGTACGACCCAAGGATAGTTGGCCAGTTGCTGTCTCGTGATCCGCTTGTGCGGCCCCAAGGGATGATTTGTCCGCCCGACGACGGCAAGCGCGTCGAGAAACAGCGTCTCCTGACGTACGTCGTCGATCGGCACGGGCTCTCGGAGGGCGCCGATCAGAAGGTCGATCTCGCCGTGGCGCAGGCCATGCAAAAGGTCGTCATACGGCCCGTCGACGACGCTGATGCGTACGTCCGGGCGGTTGGACAGCATGTCGTGGATGGAGCGCGGCAGGATGTAGCTGCGCGCCAGTGGCATGGTGCCGATGACGATGCGGCCCGTATCGCGCCCTTGAAGCGCCGTCACCTCGTGCGTGCCTTGATCCAGTTCCGCGAAGGCCAGCTTGGCGAACTGCACCAGCAGGCGCGCGGGCTTGGTCAGGGCGATGCCTTGGCTGTGCCGTTCGAACAGCCGCATCCCCGCCAAGCGTTCGAGATCGCGTGCCGCGCGGTGAAGCGAGGGTTGCGAGATGCCCACGGCGCGGGCCGCCAGGCTGAAATTGCCGGTATCCGCAACGGCGATCAGGGCGCGCAACTGGGCGCTGGTCAGCAATTGTTCGAAATGGGCAAAGCCCCTGGATCCGCTCTTTTGGCCCAGCCGACGGCCTTGCTGGGCGCCGGTTTCGATGAGCCGCAGGGCGCGATCGACGCGCTCATGAAACAGCGCGCCCGCCTGGGTCGCGAACATGCCGGCGCTGCGCCGCTCGAATAGCGGCAGCCCGAGTTGGCCTTCCAGCTTGGTGATCGCTTGTGTGATCGCCGGCTGCGACAGGTGTACGCGTTCAGCCGCCTGGCTGACGCTCTGGCAGCGTACGACCTCGCGAAACGCTCGCAGATGCCGCAGATTGGCTGTCCGAATGTCCATCATGCTGGGCGCCACTATAGCAAAACCTTATTGTGTGACACCGGGATTCGAATGGTCGTTGCGCGGATGTTGACCGACAGTGAAGGTCGGATCCCCGGGGAGGCGGTTCATGACCGACAAAAAGACGGCGCTGGTGATCAGCGCCCATGCGGCCGATTTCGTCTGGCGCGCCGGCGGCGCCATCGCCTTGCATCAACAGCGCGGCTATGAGGTCACGATCGTCTGCCTGTCCTATGGCGAGCGGGGGGAGTCCGCCAAGCTGTGGAAGCAGGGGGCCACGCTCGAAGAGGTGAAGGCCGCCAGACGCGTTGAGGCCGAGGCGGCCGCCCAGGCGCTCGATGCCCACGACATTCAGTTCTTCGATCTCGGCGACTACCCGTTGGAGTTGGATCGCGACGCGAAGTTCCGGCTGGTCGATGTCATCCGCGCGGTTCAGCCCAGCTTCATGCTCAGCCACTCGCTCTATGACCCTTATAACACCGACCACATGTATGCGACCAAGGTGGCGATGGAGTGCCGTATGATCGCCCAGGCCTGGGGCCACAATCCGGGCGAGAAGGTCTTGGGCGCGCCGCAGCTCTATCTGTTCGAGCCGCACCAGACCGAGCAGATGGGCTGGAAGCCCGACGTCTTCCTGGACATCACCGAGGTCTGGGACAAGAAGCGCGCGGCCATCGAGTGTATGGCCGGCCAGGAGCATCTCTGGGCCTACTACACCAACGTTGCCGAGAATCGCGGTAACCATTTCCGGCGCAATTCCGGCGGCCAGGCCGGCGGCCGCAACGCGCGCTATGCGGAGGGCTTTCAGTCGATCTATCCGCGCACGGTGGATGAACTCTGATGGGCGTCGTGGTCCAGACCATCCCGCGTGCCGACCCGGACATCGTGAAGGCGCTGGGCGACTGTGGCGTCGCGACCGTGCACGAAGCACAAGGCAGAACGGGGCTGCTCGCCTCCTACATGCGGCCGATCTATTCCGGTGCCAAGGTTGGCGCGTCGGCGGTGACGATCCTGGCGCCGCCCGGTGACAACTGGATGCTGCATGTCGCGATCGAACAGCTCACACCGGGGGATATCCTGGTGCTGGCGACAACATCGCCCTCAGACGCGGGCTATTTCGGCGATCTGCTGGCGACGTCGGCAAAGGCACGCGGCTGTCTGGGCCTGGTCATCGATGCCGGGGTCCGCGACGTTGCGGACTTGACCGAGATGGGCTTTCCGGTCTGGTCGAAGGCGGTGTGCGCCCAGGGCACGGTCAAGGAGACGATTGGATCGGTCAATGTCCCCATTGTTTGCGCGGGCGCGATGGTCACCCCCGGCGATATCGTCGTGGCGGACGATGACGGCGTTTGTGTTGTGCGGCGGGAAGACGGCGAACGGGTGCTGGCCAAGGCGCGCGACCGGCTGGCCAAGGAGGACGACAAGCGTGCCCGTCTGGCCGCCGGCGAACTGGGGCTCGACCTCTACAACATGCGTCGGCGACTGGCGGAAAAGGGCCTGAAATATGTCTGATGCCGCGCCGTGCATGTGGATGCGCGGCGGCACCTCAAAGGGCGGCTTTTTTCTCGCCGACGATCTGCCGGCGGACGCGGCAGCGCGCGACGCCTTCCTGCTGGGGGTCATGGGCTCGCCCGACCCGCGACAGATCGACGGGATGGGCGGTGCGGACCCTTTGACGTCGAAGGTCGCGGTGGTGAAGCGGTCGGCGCGCGATGGCATCGATGTCGACTATCTTTTCCTGCAGGTCTTCGTCGATCGGCCGATCGTCACTGACGCCCAGAATTGCGGGAATATGCTGGCCGGTGTCGGCCCGTTCGCCATCGAGCGCGGGCTGATCGCGACGCAGGGCGACGAAACCAAGGTCGCCATCTTCATGGAAAATACCGAGCAGGTGGCCGTCGCCCGCGTACAAACGCCCGGGGGCGTCGTTTCGTACAACGGCGAGGCCCGGATTGACGGTGTCCCTGGTGCGTCGGCCCCGGTGCCGCTGAGTTTTCGGGACACGGCCGGGTCAAGCTGCGGTGCCCTGCTGCCGACCGGCAGCGCGGTCGACGTCTTTGACGGTGTCGAGGTCACCTGCATCGACAACGGCATGCCGACGGTGGTCTTGCTGGCCAGCGATTTTGGTCTGGCGGGGGATGAGGCCCGGGAAGACCTCGACGCGAACGTCGCGCTGAAGGAGCGTCTGGAGTCGATCCGCCTGCAGGCAGGCCCGGTGATGAACCTTGGCGACGTCAAGGATTTGTCCGTGCCCAAGATGAGTTTGGTCAGCCCGCCCCGGCACGGTGGCGCGATCTCGACGCGCACCTTCATTCCCCATCGCTGCCACGCGTCGATCGGCGTGCTGGGGGCGGTGAGCGTCGCGACGGCGTGCCTGCAGCCGGTCGCGCCCGCGGCGTCGATCGCCAATATCCCGGCGGGGCGGGTGAAGGATCTGGCCATCGAACACCCGATCGGCGCCTCGGTCGTTCAGGTGACGATCGGCGAGGCTGGCGATGTCGCTGACGCGGCCATCCTGCGGACGGCGCGGAAGCTGTTCGACGGTGTGGTGTTCGCCGCACCGACGGGGGACGCCTGATGGACCCGGACTATCTGCCGTTTCATCCCAACCCGTCGCAGCCGGCCTTCGTTCCGCCGGCCGGTGCTGTCGACGCCCATTGCCATGTCTTCGGTCCCGCCGACCGGTTCCCTTACGCGCCTGAGCGCAAATACACGCCGTGCGACGCGCCCAAGGATACGCTGTTCGCCCTGCGCGACCATCTCGGGTTTGCCCGCAACGTCATCGTCCAGGCGTCCTGCCACGGCCGCGACAACCGCGCGTTGGTCGATGCGCTGCGGTCCGCCGGGGATCTGGCGCGCGGTGTTGCCGTGGTTGGGCCCGACATCTCAGCCGAAGAGCTTCAGGCGATGGACGCGGCGGGTGTGCGCGCCGTGCGCTTCAACTTCGTCAAACGGCTGGTCGACGCCACGCCGAAGAGCGTGTTCACGGGCATCGCGGAGAAGATCGCCCCGCTGGGCTGGCACATCGTGGTCTATTTCGAGGCCGCCGATCTGGCTGAGCTGACACCGTTCCTGACCAGCCTGCCTGGCACGATCGTGATCGACCATATGGGCCGGCCGGACACCGCCAAGGGTGTCGATCATCCCGATTTCGACCGGTTCATGACCCTGCTGGCCGATCATCCCCGGTTCTGGACCAAGGTGAGTTGCCCGGAGCGGCTGACGATTGACGGGCCGCCCTACGACGATGTGGTTCCGTTCGGCCGGACGCTTGTCGAGGCCTTCCCCGACCGCGTGTTGTGGGGCACCGATTGGCCGCACCCCAACATGAAATCCCACATTCCGGACGACGGCGCGCTGGTCGATTTCATTCCCCGGATCGCGCCTGAAGCAGCCCAGCGACAGGCCCTGCTGGTCGACAATCCGATGCGTCTCTATTGGTCAGAATAGAGGCGCGATCGATGAAGAAGAGCGAACAATGCGCACTCAAATAGCCATTATCGGCGGCGGCCCGGCGGGCCTGCTGCTGTCCCACATGCTGGATTTGGAAGGCGTCGACAGCATCGTGGTCGAACGCAAGAGCAAGGCCTATGTCCTGCAGCGCATCCGCGCCGGCGTCTTGGAGGCCGGCACCGTCGATCTGCTGCGCCAGGTCGGCCTGGGCGAACGCATGGACCGCGAGGGCCACCCGCATAACGGCATCGGCATCGACTGGCAGGACCGGCCGCGCTTTCTGATCGACACCAACACCTTTACCGGCAAGTCGATGATGGCCTATGGCCAGACCGCCATCACCGAGGACCTCTACGCTGCACGCGAGAAAGCGGGCGGTCACATCATCGACGAGGCGGACAACGTGACGCTGCACGACATCGCGTCGGATGCGCCCTACATCACGTTTGAGAAGGACGGCCGGGAACAGCGGATCGATTGTGACTACATCGCCGGCTGCGACGGCTATCACGGCGTCAGCCGGCATGCGATCCCCGCTTCGGTTCAGCAGAATTTCGAGAAGGTCTATCCCTTCGGCTGGCTGGGCATCATGTCGGAGACCCCGCCTTTGCCGGACATCGTCTACGCCTATCACGAGCGCGGCTTTGCGCTCGCCTCCATGCGCAACCCGACGCTGAGCCGCTATTACATTCAGTGCGATCTCGACACCAAGATCGAGGACTGGCCGGACGAGGTGTTCTGGGACGAGTTGAAGGCGCGGTTCCCATCGGAGGTGGCCGCACAAATTGTCACCGGCCCCTCGATCGAGAAATCAATCGCACCCCTGCGCAGCTTCGTCTCCGAACCCATGCGCTATGGCAGGTTGATGCTGGCGGGCGACGCCGCCCATATCGTGCCGCCGACCGGGGCCAAGGGCTTGAACCTCGCCGTGTCCGACGTGTTCTACCTGTCCCGCGCCTTGACCGAACACTACAAGCACGACCGCCAGACCTATCTGGATGGTTATTCCGACATGGCGCTACGGCGTGTCTGGGGGGCGGAGCGGCTGTCCTGGTGGCTTACCAGCCTGCTGCACCGCTTCCCCGACGACACGCCGTTCGATCTGCGCACCCGCCAGAACCAGTTCGACCATCTCGCGGCCTCGAAGGTCGCTCAGGCGGCCCTGGCGGAGGAGTATGTCGGCCTTCCCTTCGAAGACTGATCAGACGCTAGCCAGGCCGGTTGGCCTCGCGCCAGCCAACCATGGCGGCGGTCACGACGGCGAACAACACGTGGCCGACCAGGGCGACCCAGGTGATGCCCGTGAAGTTCAGGAAGGGCGGGTTGCCGGCGACCAGGGACGCCATGATGAACAGGGCGAACACCCATAGCGCGACGCCGTAGACGATTGCCACGATCCAGGTCGGAACGGTCGGCGTGAACCTGCGGGCCAGCGGCTGGAAGATGAACATCCATCCGACCGGATAGGCGATCATGCCGGCGAAATAGTGCAACAGCTCCGCGCTCGGCCGATGACCGGCGCCGAAGATGACGGAGATGGTCTGGTTGGCCAAAGGAACCGGCGCCAGGCTTGCAAAGCCAAGCATCGGGCTTAGGCTCTGGCCGAAATAGTCGAAGGCCACCGTGGACATGGCGCCGGCCAGCAAGATGGTCCAGATGGTGTAGGTGTCGATCGACGGCCAAATGCGGACCGCCGGGGAAGCCATGGTCTGTGTCATGTTCACTCCTCTCGCATGAAGCGATGGTCAGAACCGGGCATTTCGCTGAGAAACCAGACGCCCGGGTTGTCAAGAGTCCAGCTGGCGTGGTCCGGCATAGATGTGCGGTGCAAAGGAACAGGCAATGGAACGATTGCATCAAGAAGTGGTGATGGTTTCGGGAGCGAACCGGGGCATTGGGGGCGCAATTGCACGCCATTTGCACGACGCCGGCTACCGAATGAGCCTGGGTGTTCGCGACCCGAAGGCGCGTGACCGTATGAAGGACAGCTTCGACCCCGATCGCTGCCTGATCGCGCCGTACGAGGCGGGAGACAGGCAAAGCCCCGCGGATTGGGTGGCCGCGACCATCGACCGTTTCGGCCGCCTGGATGCGATGGTCAACGCCGCCGGTATCTTGCGCACTCACGACTTTCGTGATGAGGACGAAACCGCGCTGGACCAGATGTGGGAAATCAACGTCAAGGGGCCGATGCGCCTGATGCGGGCCGCCTACCCGCATCTGAAGGAACGCGGTGCCGGTCGCATCGTCAACCTTGCCTCCTTGGCGGGGCTGCGCGCGGTCGGGAACTCGTCGGGCTACGCCATGTCCAAGTTCGCAGTGGTGGCGCTGACCGACTCCGCGCGCCAGACGGGCTGGTCGGACGGTGTCCGCGCCACGGCGATCTGCCCTGGTTATGTGAACACCGACATGGTCGCCGAGGTTCAGATTCCGGCGAAGGCGGACATGATCCAACCCGACGAGATCGCCCGGGTCGTGAAGATGGTCATCGAGATGCCGAACAACGCCTCCATCGCGCGCATTCCGATCAACTGCCGCAATGAACCACTCTACTGAAAGTCATAGTTTTTCAGCCTGTCTTCTGAAATCAACGCCGTTTCAACAACTTTGTACTGAAGTATCGCGGGTAGATCGCTTTTAGACTTTGATGGTTCGGCTGTGTTTGGCCCGCGCGGGCTGATTGCCATGGATTCCGGCTCGGTTTCGCGGTTAACAAGGCGCTAACCGGGACAGGGTTCGTGCCGGCGGGCTGGCCACCAAGGCGGGTTGGTTGATGTGGAGGTGTTGAGAATGTCTGAGTTGACGACCGAGATCGCCGGCGTGCGACCCGACCCCGGTCGAACGCCGGACACGACGATCGCGGACCTGGAGAACCGGCATCGGCGTCTGACGGACGTCTCAGGCAAGAACGCAATCGACCGGTGGCGCGAAAGCCGTGACCTCATGCGGGCGCGTCTTGAGGGGCTGAGCCTGGTCGGCAATGGCTCAAACGGCTGGGACGCCGCGGACTACGCGCTGTTTCCGACCCTTAACGCGCTGAACGTGGCGGTTCCAGACGACGCCGTGGCGGCGCTGTGGTCGCGCTATCGAGATCACAAGGGCAACGGCGCTTGGCGGGAGGCGGCCGAGCGGTTTTTCGAAACCCAGCCGCTCGGGGATCAGGCGCCGGAGGGCTACCCTGCGATAGGCCCGCGTCGCGACGCGGAGATTCACCCGATGAGCCGTTCGGACTGGGGCCAGACCGGCTGGATGAGCGAGCCCGAATTCGCCAACTATCAATTCACTGATCACGGCGTCATCTATCGCGGCCGCGAGTTTCGCCCCGGGGACGTCTTTCTGTCTGTGATCAATCGGCCGGACTTCACGGTGACGTCTGTCTGCTTCCACCCGTGGCGCTACGTCACCCATGTCTCGACGCTGGTGTTCCTGGACCATGAAGGCGCCAGGTATCCGTGCGTGCTGGAAACCCATGAGGCGGGTGTTCGCGCCGTGCCGCTGTCCGGCGAGCTGCATCCGCGCAAGACCGCCTATGTGGAGATCTTCCGCCATCGCGACATGACGCCGGACAAGGCGCCGGCGCTGACCAAGGCGGCCGAGGAGGTGCTGGAGCGCAACCCCTATTTCAGCTTCAACCCGGACCTGGCCGACGAGAATGTGGTGACATGTTCGGAGCTGTCGCATCTCCTGCTGAAGAACACCGGGCTGGAGCCGCCGAAGCCCCTGTCGCATCTCGGCTCGGGCCTGCTGGCCATCGATTTCGAGGTCAGCGACATCGACCGGCCGGTGCTGGCACCCAGCGACTTTGCCTGGTCGGAGCATCTGGAACTCGTCGAGTCCATCGACTTCCTGAACACCACGCGGCTGATTTGCGGCGACCTGGTCAGTCAGGTCTTTCAAGAGCATCTCGGCAGCAAGCGGCTTCAGGTCGAGGCCCTGCCGGCGACCTACAAGGTGCTGATGCGCATGGTGAAGGAGATGCAGAAAGGCGGCGCCGTCGGCCGTTTCGTCGGCCGTCGAGTCGGCTATGACGATCTCGGCGAACTGCCCACCGACCCACCGTCGATGATCGCGCTGTTCAAGGTGTCCGAGCGCGCGGTGAAGAAGGCCATCAACGTGCTTTATCAAAACGCCAAGAAGGATCCGCAGCTGCACCGGGATCTGCTCTACGGCTACGCGGATCCGTCTCCGCTGCTGCGCGACGCTCTCGATCGGGCGACGGCCGATTTCCGGAAATGGTACGCGTGAGCGACGCGGCCGCCGGACGCACGGTCTACATCACGGGCGCGTCCGACGGCATCGGTGCGGCGCTGGCGCGCAAGATGTCGGGCGAGGGGTTTGCGGTCGGGCTGATCGCCCGCCGCGCCGAGGCCCTGGAACAGGTTGCCGCCAGCTTGTCCGGCCCTAGCGCCTCGGCGGTGGCCGATGTCAGCGATCGCGCCGCCCTTGCCGACGCCTTTGCCCGCCTGCGTGAAAACTTGCCGCCGCCCGACGTGGCCGTCGCCAATGCCGGCATCAGCCTGCCTGACGGCGATGCCTTGGAAAACGCCGCCAAGATGGCGGACGTCAACTATCTCGGGACGGTCTACCTGTTCAATCAGGTTCTGCCGGAGATGCTGGCGCGGGGCGCCGGCCAGATCGTCGCCGTGTCCAGCCTGGCGGGCCTGGTCGGCTTTCCGGGCAAGGTCGGCTATTGCGGGTCCAAGGCCGCGGTTGAGCGCTTTGTCGAGGCGTGCCGCCCGGAACTGCGGCCCAAGGGCATCTATGTGACCCTGGTGCGGCCGGGCGGTGTGAACACCAACATCATCAAGGGCAATCAGTATCCCGGCCCGTTCAACGTCGAGCCGGACTATGCGGCGGCCCGGATCTACCGCGCGATCGAACGCCGAAGGCGCCTGTGCGAGTTCCCATGGCAGCATTCGGTCGCCATCCGCATCGCGCGCCTGCTGCCGGAGGTGCTGCGCGGCCGCATTTCCCTGCGCAAGGAGCCGGTGCCGCCCACCGATTGACGGCAGCCTGGCGACCGGATAGAACCGAACCCGCGTTCGCCGTTCCCCGCGCGGAACCGCGCCGCTCTCTTCCTCACAAAATCTGACTGCCGCATCGCGCGCCGGCCATCGGCGCGTGTTGCCGCCAATCCGTCCGTCGGCGGGCCGGGCAAGGATGACTCATATGCCCCAAAACCATCTCATCACCGGGCCACCCGGTGCCGGTAAGACCGCCTTGATCGCCGAGTTGCGCGCGCGGGGGTTCGACTGTGTCGACGAGCCGGCCCGGCGCGTTTTGGCAGAACAGCGCAAGGTCGACGGGAAAGGCGTGCTCAACAGAGACCCCGCACTTTTCACCGAACTGATGCTGACAGCAGCGGTTGAAGACTTCCAAAGCAGACGCGATGGCGCCCAACCGGTCTTCTTCGACCGGGGTGTGCCGGACATCGTCGCCTACGCGCGCCTTTTCGGCATCGATGATCGCGCGGCGCTGGCGGCCTCAAACCAACACCGCTACCGCCGCGAGGCGTTCTTCGCGCCGCCATGGTCCGCGATCTACTGTCAGGATGACGAACGAAAGATGACCTTTGGCGAGGCGCGCGCGTTCGGCGACCTCATGCGCGCTGCCTATCGTGAAGCCGGCTACGTGCTGGTCGAGTTGCCCTTGGCGCCGACGCCGCTCCGCGCCGATTTTGTCCTCGACCAATTGCCGGACCGCTAGGTCACCTTACGCAAGGCGCCGCAGCACCTTCTCTACCCGCCTGCGCTTGCTTGGCGGCATCTCATCGTTTAGCCGGCTTTCCAAGACGGTCCGGAAAGCAGTTCGACTTTCCGCTGGCAAGGCGCGGGCCGCCTGCTCGGCATACATGGGCAGTTGGTTGATCGCGGCGGATTCTAGCCGGGACAACGTGATCGGGATCATCTGGTCGGCGTATCCCTCGCGCCCTACGAGGTTGACGAGGACCGCAAACGCCTGGTCCTTGGCGATCACGGACCCCTTATCGGCGGCCGCCAAGATCGCTTCCAGGTGGGCGAAGATGCGATCGGGTGCAATTTGGCAGATGCACGCCAGCGCCGTCAGCGCGCCCCAGACGAGCCGATTGTTACGCGCCTCCAGAAGGCCCAGCAGCGGATCCGTGTGATCGACGATAAGGGAAGGATCGCGCTGACCCACCTCGTACAGAACCTTGATGGCGTCGCTCTTGGCCGGGCCCTTGCCGTTGGCGAGAATTTCGACGAGTTCCTGGACGCCCTCCCGGTTGCCCGATCGCGCAAGATCGTCCGCCAGTTGGATGTTGGGCTGCTCGTCGCGCTGGCCGAGGGTGCTGGCCAGGCGGGATTCGACCGACGTTGTCACCTGGCCCATGCGCGAACCGCGGAAAGGTCGGCTGTAATGGCGTCTAGTACGACCACACCGTGCCGTTGTAGGCGCCGGCGCTAAGCTCGCCGCCCTCGGTGCCGGCATCGGCGCGCACAAAGATGGGCGGGAAGCCGTATCGGCCGGCTTCGGCACCGATCCTGTTGCCGTTCAAGACATTGTAGGTAATGCCGATCCTGGTATCGCCGGTCGACAGGCCGCTGGACGGGTTCCACGAGCCGTCGCCGCTGACCGTGGGGCGGACGCCGCCCGGAAAGCTGGGACCGAAACTCCAACGGAAGTCGACCCGGTCGCCCTGGTGCAGCACATCGAAGCCGCCCCAAGGCGTGCGGATGGAAAAGCCCGCGTTCAGGCCGGGGATCAGAATGCCGAACTGCGGAAATTCTTCGTCGCAATTGTAACCGGGTGCGTAGGGCTGCCCGGCCTGGCAGGCCAGTTGGGCGTCCTGCTGGGCGATCTCGCAGTTGATGATCTGGATGCGGCCGATGATCGACACCGGGCAGGTGCGCTGGCAATCATAGTTCACACTGCAATAGCTGCGGTCGGGCGCGGGTAGAGATTGACCGCCGCCGCCGCCGACCCCCTGCATGCCGATCAAATAGGCCGGGTGCACCGGGTTCTCCTGGTGCAGTGTGGCGAGCACGGCCGCCGCGCCGTTCAGATCGCCCAGCGCCTCAAGAACCTCGGCCAGATGCAGGCGATGCAGCGGCAAGACGTCCGGCAAGCCAACCGCCGCTTCCAATGCCTGGCGCGCCGCCTCCAGGCCGGGGCCGCCAAGACTGGCCGCGTCCATCAGGTGCGCCGTCTGGCCGTAGTTGGCCTGGTAGGCGGCCGCGGACGGATCGATCTGGCGCGCCTGATCGAACAGGGTCAGGGCCGAGGCCATCAGATCGGCCTGCTGGCTCGACAAGTCGGATTGGCCGAGTTCGGCGAGCGTCATGCCGAGATTGTTCAAGGCCACCGGGTCGTTCGGATTTGCCGCGACCGCGTGCGCGAACATCCAGGCTGCCGGGGCGAGTTGACGCCGGCTGAGCAATTGGTTCCCCAGTGTCAGGGCCGGCGCGTCGTTGGCTGCGTCGTTGAGGAACGGCTCCAGACCATCCGTGAATCCCGGCGGCAACAGCGGCGCCACTGCCGCTTGCGCGTTCGTTGCGATGGCGGCGACATCACCATCGCCGGTCGACGGTGTGGTCGTTGGTGTCGGCGCGGGTTCGGCCGGAGGCGCGGTGTCCGACGGCGGCGACGGGCGCGGTTCCGGCGCCGGCGGGTTGACCGGAGGTGCCGGCGTGCTCTCCATGCCGGGTTTGCCGTCCTCGGGGGGAGGGGTTGGGTTCTTCTGTGCGTTACTGTCGGACCAGGAAAGTCCGAGCACCAGGGCGAGCACAAACGCGAGCGCCGTGCCCTTCACGTCCAGCCGCCGCATTGTCTGACCCCTTACTTGCCGCCGGATAACGTCTGGAGCTTAGCACACTCTGGTCGACGGGGCACGGCGCGCCCTTGACAGCGGCAGATGTCCGACGCCAATATGCCTAGTTGTCTAGACAAATTTGACGTCATGATGCCGCCTTACCTTCGCATCGCGGACGCCTTGCGCGACGATATCCGCAATCTGCCGATCGGCGAGCGCCTGCCGGGAGAGCCTGCGTTGGCCGCGCGCTGGGGCGTGGCACGGGCGACCGTCGGCAAGGCGGTGTCGAAGCTGGTGGATGAGGGCCTCTTGGTGCGGCGCCAGGGTGCTGGCACGTTCGTCAGCGAACCGCCGCTGAAGCGCCAGCCCCAGTCCTTGAGCTCGTTCAGCCAGTCGGTGGCCCGCGAGGGCGGCCGGGCTGGCCAGGTTCTGATCGCGGCGCACGCCTCGCGAACGGCTCGGGTTCAGGGCACGACCGGCGGCGCGGCCGGCTTCGTCTTGGAACGGTTGCGCACGGTCGATGGCGAGCCGATCGCCTTTTTCAGCTCGGTTCTGCCCCTTTGGGTCGTCGACCGGGCCGGGCTGGATCTCCGCGTCTTGAGCGATGATGCCTTTTCCCTATACGCGCGGCTGAGTTTGATGGGCCTGTCACCCACGCGCGCGGAGGAAACCGCCATGGCGCGCCTCGCCAACACGCGTGAGGCCAGGCTGCTCGCCCTGCGCCGGCCGGCGGCGGTGATGGATATCCGGCGCCGCACCTACGGGCCGGACGACGAACTGCTGGAGGTGGTCGACGCCGTCTATGCAGGTGACCGTTATCAGTTCGCCACCCAATGGGCGCAGGAGCCCGGCACGGGCGAGACCATCGATGCCCACTGACCATCCCCTTGATCACCCCTTACCCAATCAGCCAACAAGCATGGGAGGTACGTTATGCTGAAACCCGTTCTTATCGCCGGCGCGGCTGCCTTGGCCCTGTCGGCCACCGGCGCCGCCTTTGCGCAGGACCCCGTGGCCCTGGTCATCGCCCAGGGTGGCCTTGGTGACCAGTCGTACAACGACCTGGCGCATCAAGGCTTCATGGCGGCCACGGAGGAAACCGGCGTCGAAGGGCGCGTCTTGGAAAGCCGGGACGTGGTCGCCCAGGGTGAGCAGATTTTGCGCCGGGCCGCGGAAAGCGATTTCGGCCTGGTCGTCGATCTGGAATACGCCCATGGCGAGGTGATGGAGGCCGTGGCGCCGGACTATCCGGACACGGAATTCGTTGTCCTGAACCAGGTGCGCGAGGGCGACAACATCACCTCGGTGCTGTTTTCGGAACATGAAGGCTCGTACCTGGCCGGCGCCTTGGCCGCCATGGTGACGACCAACACCGACATTCCGGGCATCAATGAAGACGCGAATATCGGCGTGATCGGCGGCACCCGGTCGGTCGGGATCGACAAGTTTCTGGTCGGCTTCGTCCAGGGCGCGCGCGAGATCAACCCGGACGTCCAGGTTCAGGTCGCCTACGCCAACACGTTCGGCGATCCGGCGACCGGCCAGCAAATGGCCGAGGCCATGTTCGAGAATGGTGCTGACATCGTCTATCAGGTCGCCGGCGGCACCGGCTTGGGCGTCATCCAGGCGGCCGAGGCGGCCGGGCATTACGCCATCGGCGTCGACACCGATCAGGACGGCTTGGCCCCGGGTCATGTGCTGACCAGTATGATCAAGCGGGTCGATGTCGCGGTCGCCGATGTGGTCGAGGCGTACGCGGGTGGTTCGCTGGAAGGCGGCCAGGTGCGCAACTATTCGCTGGCGGACAATGGCGTGGGCCTGTCGGAGATGATCCACACCCGCGACCTGTTGCCGGCGGACTATCTGGCGAGGATCGACGAGTTGCGTGACGGCATCATCGCCGGCGACATCGTGGTGGTGAACGTGATCGAGGACGGCTATCCCGACTTCTTCCAATAGGTGGTGATGCGTTCCTCGTTGCCCCGGGGCGGCCGATGCCAGAGGTAGACAGCCCGACCACGCGGCTGGGTGCCGATGGCATCAGCCGCCGGTTCGGGTCCGTCGTCGCGAATGACGGTATCGACCTGGCGGTGCGGACCGGCGAGATCCACGCCATCGTTGGCCAGAACGGTGCGGGTAAATCGACCCTGATGCGCATCTTTCAGGGGCTGGACCAGCCGGACGCGGGACGGGTGATCGTCGACGGCCGGCCGGTTCGGTTTCGCGGGCCGGCCGACGCGCTGGCCCACGGCATCGGCATGGTGCACCAGGAATTCATGCTGGCCGACGCGCTGACCTTGGCGGAAAACCTGATCCTGGGCGCCGAGCCGGGGCGGTGGGGCATCATCGATCGACGCGCGGCGCTTGACCGGGCCCGGCAGCTTGCCGACCAGGCCGGCGTCGATCTCGATTGGCATCAACTCGCCGGTGACGCCTCGGTCCCCGACCGCCAGATCGTCGAGATCCTGCGCCTGCTCTATCGCGGGGCCGACACGCTGATCCTGGATGAGCCCACGGCGGTGCTGGCGCCGAGCCAGGTGGACCGCCTGTTCGGCCTGTTGCGGGCGCTGCGCCAGGACGGCCACACCATTCTTTTCATCAGCCACAAGCTGCGCGAGGTGATGGCCCTGGCCGACCGGGTCACGGTGCTGCGGCAAGGTCGGGTGATCACGACAATCGATGTCGGCAGCATCGACCAGGACGCCCTTGCCCAGCTGGTCGTCGGTGAAACGGTCGAACCGCCGCAGCGGACGGCCTGCGATGTCGGCGACGTGATCTTGGACGTCGCCGGCTTGTCCGTTGCCGGCCTCGGTGACCGGCCCGCGCTCGACCAGGTCACGTTCTCGGTGAAGGCCGGCGAGATCCTCGGCATCGCTGGCGTGGCGGGCAACGGGCAGGAGGCGCTGATCGCCAGCCTGATTGGGCTGGCCCGCCCAAGTGCTGGTCGCATGACGGTGCACGATGAAGACCTGGCTGGCTTGAGCGTCGCGGACCATCGGGCGGCTGGGATCGGCTATGTCAGTGCCGATCGCGCGGGCGAGGGATTGTGCCGCCAGGCCACGTTGACCGAAAATGCTATCGCGGGCGAGCAACGTCCCCTGGCGGCGGAAGCCAGAGGCTGGTTGATGCCCGGCCGTTGCAAGCAGCGCGCGCAGACGATCATCGACCGGTATCAGGTCGTCCATGGCGGTCTTGGCCGGCCCGTTGCAGAACTGTCCGGCGGCAATCAGCAGCGGTTGTTGATCGGGCGCGAAATCGACCGCTCGCCGTCACTGCTGCTGATCGCCCAGCCGACACGCGGCGTTGATCTGAAAGGCATCGCCGCCATTCATCGGGAACTGCTGGCCTATCGGCAGCGCGGCGGCGCGATCGTCATGGTGTCGGAGGAGCTGGACGAGCTGATCGCCCTGTCCGACCGCATCCTCGTGCTCTGCGGCGGCCGGGCGATGGGCATCGTAGACCGCGAGGATGCCTCGACCGAGACGTTGGCACCGCTGATGGTCGGCGCGGCGGCCGCATGAGCGACGCCGTGCCGCGCGCCCTGGAAGACGGGCTCCGCCTGGCGATGCCGTTCGTGGCGGCCCTGCTGGTCGGCTCCATTCTGCTGGCCATCACCGGTCGTGATCCCTTTTCGACCTATGCCGAACTGTTCAACGAGGCCCTGGGCGGCCAGAGCAGGATCGCTGCCACGCTGACCGCGGCGACACCGTTGATCTTCACCGGCCTCGCGACCGCCATCGCCTTTCGGGCCGGCGTGTTCAATGTCGGTGTCGAGGGCAGCTTCTACCTGGGCGGGTTGGCCGCCGCCTGGGTTGGCTTCGCCTGGATCGGCCTTGGTGGAACGCTGCAGATGCTGGCCGCGCTCGGCTTCGGGGCCTTGGTCGGCGGCCTGTGGATGCTGCTGCCCGGGTGGTTGCGCGCCCGGATGGACGTCGACGAGGTCGTCACCACGTTGATGCTGAACTTCATCGCCATCGGCATCGCCCTGTGGCTGGTGAACGGACCGCTGTTGGCCGCCGGTTCCGCCAACTCCGCCACGCCGATGGTGCTGGCGGAGGCCCGCCTGCCGCGCCTGATCCCGCCATCGACGTTGAATGCCGGCTTCCTGATCGGGCTGGCGGCCTTGGTCGTCTATGGGGTCTGGCTGCGCCTGCGGGTTGGGGGGTTTGAAAACCGTCTGGTCGGCCTGAACCCGCGCTTTGCCCGGTCCGTCGGCATCAGCGTGTCGTCCGTCATCCTGCTCGCCATCGTCCTTTCGGGTGTGATTGGCGGGCTGGGCGGCGCCACCCATGCGCTGGGCGTGGTCGGCCGGTTCTCGGAAGGGTTTTCGCCCGGCTACGGCTTCACCGGCATCGCCGTCGCACTGCTGGGCCGCAATCGGCCCGTCGGCATTCTGATCGGCGCGTTGATCTTTGGGGCGCTGACCTCGGCCGGCACAACCGTACAGCTCTTCGCCGACATCCCGCTCGATCTCGTCCAGGTGCTGGAGGGCACGGTGATGATGCTGGCGGTGGTCGAGGCCGTGCGCTGGGCCCGGCGGCGTCGTGCTGTGCGGGCGGTGGCGCCGTGATGCTCGACAACGTTCTGCACGCGGCCATCTTGGCGACCACGCCGATCCTGCTGGCCGCGCTCGGCGGGCTGATCAACCGGCAGGCGGGCATCGTGAATATCGGCCTTGAGGCCATGATGCTGTCCGGCGCCCTGGCCGCGCTGATCGCTGCCCATGTCAGCGGGTCGTGGGAAGTCGGACTTCTGGCGGCGGCAGTGGCCGGGCTGATCAGCGCCGCGCCGCTGTCGATCCTGGTCACCCGGTTCGGCGCCAACGAGATCGTCGCCGGCCTCGGCCTCAACGTCCTGATTGCCGGCCTGATCGGCTATCTCTTGTCCGACTTCTATGGCGTTAGCGGCACGCTACGCCTGATGCCGGTGCCGACATTGCCGCGCATCGACCTGCCCTTCATCGCGGGCGTCCCCGTCCTGGGCGCCATCCTGTCCGGCAAGGATGTGCTGACCTGGGCCGCCTGGATTCTCGTGCCGCTCACGGCCTTGCTGCTGACCAGAACCCGGATCGGGCTGCGCCTGCGCGCCTGCGGCTCGTCGCCCGCGACCGCCAACTCGGTCGGCCTGTCGGTGCCCAATCTGCGCGACGGCGCAACTTTGGCCGCCGGCGCGCTGGCTGGCCTCGGCGGGGCTGCGCTGTCCCTAGGCCTGGTCGGGCTGTTCAGCGAGGGTCTGACCGGCGGGCGCGGCTTCATCGCGCTCGCGGCCTTCTATTTCGGTCGCAACCGACCCTGGCCGACCGCGTTCGCCTGCATTCTGTTCGGCTTCTTCGATGCGGCCCAGATCCGGCTGCAAGGCGGCGGATTGCCGCCTGAGCTGGTGCAAGTGCTGCCCTATGCCGTTGTCATTTTGGCGCTGACGCTGGCCTCCTGGCGGCGTCGGCGCGGACCATCGCCGGAACCGTGATCGGGGTGCCCATGGCCGATACCCAAAACCATTCGCCCACCACCGCCCTCGTGCTGGTCGACGTCATCAAGACATTCTTCCGGCCGGGTGCCGCGCTCTATTACGACCATGTGGGGGACGTGCTGCCGGCGCTGGGCCGCCTGCTGGATACCGCGCGCGCGTCGGGGGCTTTCATTGTCCACGCCGCCGAGCGCCACCAGCGGGGGCTGGTGGACTTCGAGCATCAGAAAATCCCGCCGCACTGCATGACCGACGATCCGGACAGCGACTTCTTCGATCGGTTCCGCCCCGAGGGGCCGCGCGAGGTGCTGGTGCCCAAGCGCCGCTACAGCGCCTTTTTCGCCACCGATCTGGCCCTGCTTTTGCGCGAGCACGGGGTCGAGCGGGTCGTGGTCGCCGGTGTGAAGACCAATGTCTGCATCCGCGCGACCATCCAGGACGGCTTCGCGCACGGCTTTCGCATGCTGCTGCCGCGCGACGCGACGAACTCCAACCGGCCGCATCTGGCAGAGGCGAGCCTGGAAGACATCGACCGCTATTTCGGCTGGGTCGTCGATTTGGATACGGCGTTGGAGGCGCTGTCGTGATCGTCGCGATCATCGGATATGCCAGCATCGACCATGCGGTGCGAACGGCGGAGGCGCCGGTGCCGGATCGGACCGTGCGCATCACCAGCCGGCCGGCCGACGGCTGGGGCCGCGCCGGTGGATCGCCGGCCTATGTCTGCCGGGCGCTGGTCGCCGAGGGCGTTGCCGCGCCACGGGCGATAAGCTGGGTCGGCGACGACACGGCGGGCGAGGCCTATCGCCGTGGTCTTACGGCGGACGGTGTCGACACGGCGGGCATTGCCGCGATCGCCGGCGCGCGAACGCCGCTGAGCATCCTGGCCTATGCGGAGGCCGGCGGCTGCGCCTGCCTGTACGACCCGGGGATGCCGCCGCAGGGCCTGACGGAGGCCCAGACGGACCTTGTCGCCGTATCCGATTGGCTGGTTGTTACGGTCGGCCCTACACGGGCGCTTCTCGAAGCGCTTGAGCGCGTTCCGCCGGACACGCGGGTCGCCTGGCTGGTGAAGGCCGACCCCGAAGCGTTCACGCCGGACCTGCGAAAACGTCTGGCGGCGCGGGCCATGCTGGTTACCCACAGCGCGGCGGAATGGGATTTCGTTGAGGAAGTCTTGGCGCATCCTTCCGGCCAGTCCGAACGGCTGGTCGTCGAAACCAGGGGTGCCGAAGGCTTGGCCTGGTGGCGGACCCAGATGGGCCGCGTCTTGGCGGAGGGACATCGAGCGGCGAAGCCGCACGCGGTCCAGGACCAATCCGGGGCCGGCGACACGTTGGCTGCCGGCGTGCTGGCCGGCTTGATCCAGGGCTGTTCGACGAACCAGGCGATCGATCGCGGTGTTGCCGCCGTTGATCGGTTTCTGGAACAGCGAGCAATGCGCGAACGGCCAAGCGACCGTGACACGGGGACAACAGAATGACGAGAGAACCGCAGGTCGACAGGGCCTGGTACATCGGCTGCACCGCCGATGAGGTGGGCGATGCCGCCATCCTGGTCGGCGACCGGGGCCGCATCGACAGGCTTGCCGAGATGCTGGAGGCGCCGACGATCCTGCCGGAGAAGCGCGGCCTTCGTACGGTTACCGGCGGCTGGCGTGGGCGCAGGATCACCGCCACCGCGTTCGGCATGGGCGCGCCCATCGCGGTGATCGTGTTGCGCGAGCTGGCAGCGCTGGGTGTCGATGTCTTCGTGCGCATCGGCACGGCCATGGTGCTGGGCCCGGCCAGGCTGGGCGACCTGCTGATCGCCGAAACCGCGCTCGCGCCCGATGGGTGCACGACGGTGTTCAGCCGGCCCGGCCATGTGGCGACGGCCGAAGCGCGGCTTACCGGTGCCTTGGCCGATGCCGCCCCGGACGATCGGCCCATCAAGGGCGGCCAGTTTGCGAGCTACGACAGCTTTTACGGCACCATGTTTCCGCTGTTGCCGGGCGAGCGGCCGGAGGTCGCCACGGAACGAGAACGCTTGGCCGGCCTGGGCGTACTGGCCACGGATATGGAGACGGCGGCATTGCTGACCGTCGGGCACCGGATGCGCTTGGCGACCTCGAGCCTGTGCCTCGGCACGGTGGATGCCGCCTCGCAAGCCAAGCTGCCCCCGGATGCCCTGGCGGCCGGAGAGGCCGATCTGTTCCGCACAAGCCTGGACGGCATCGCTCGGTTTCTTGAGCAGAGGCCCTAACGAAGGACGACAGTGCCTATGAGCATGACTGACCGCTACTTCGACAGCCTGATCGAGCGTTTAGAGACGGTGCGCGAGACGCAGCGCGACGCGCTCGACCAGGCGGCCGAGATCTGTGCCGCTGCGATCGCCGCCGATGGGCTGGTCTTCACCTTCGGCACCGGCCATGGCGCGTTCCCGGCGCTGGAGAGCTTTCCGCGCTCCGGCACGATCGTTGGGTTCCGTCCCATTCCCGAAAGCACGATGATCAGTTTCCATCGGGTTTGGGGCGACATGGGCGCGCGGCAATACCGCTTCATCCACGCGCAGGAGGGTTACGGCACGGCGATCCTGTCGTCCCATCAGCTCAAAGCCACCGACGCCATGGTGATCTACAGTCATTCCGGCATCAACGCGGTGGTCCTGGACATCGCGCTCGCGGTCAAGGATCTGGGCATGAAGCTGGTGGCCGTGACTTCCCTGCCCCATTCCTCCGCCAGCCCGGCGCGGCATTCGTCCGGCAAGCGGCTCTATGAGGTGGCCGACGTGGTGATCGACACCGGCGTGCCGAAGGCGGATGCGGCGCTTGCGGTCGAGGGCATGCGGCACCCCGTCGGCGCCAATTCGACCTCGATCACCATCGCCATAGCCCACGCGATCAACGCGCTGACCGCCGAGCGGCTGGTCGCGCGCGGTATCGAGCCGATGGTGATGGTCAACCCCAACACCGCCGACAAGGCAATCGCCGACAAACAAAACGACGCCAATTACGCAGAGTTGTGGCGGCGGCTCAAAAACCGCTAGTGGCGGGCGCTTACGGCTTCGCGGACGGCGACCGCGCCAACCCGTTGCCGCACCCTGCTTTCGTTGGCGCGCTGCATATGCCTTGGCGCCTCGCCCTTGATCATCAAGGCAATGTCGTCGACGACCATGCGTCCGATTTCGCGCCTGCCGTGATGCACCGCCGCGGCGCGATGGGCCGAGAGGATTGTGTTCGGCCAAGCGCGGATCGGGTCATCGGGCGGCACAGGCTCGGCAGGGAACACATCCAGCGCGGCACGAATTCGCTGCTGTTCGATCGCGGTTTGCAGCGCGGCGAAGTCGACCAGATGGGCGCGGCTGATTAAAACCAGCAACGCGCCCCTTGGCATAAGCGAGAGGGCGTCGCCGTCGATCAGGTGAAAGTTCTCGTCCGTCGGTGACGCAGCGATCACCAAACATCGGCTTCTGGCAACGACGTCAGTCAGCGCCATCGCCGTGACGCCCTGGCTTGCCAAAACATCGGCATCTTGCCAGGGGTCATAGACCAGAACGTCACAACCAAACGGCGCCAACAGCCTGTTGCATTCCTGCGCGATCGAACCGAAGCCAATGAACCCGACCGTCTGGCCGTAGAGCGAGAAATCGAACCGCTCATCCTCGCCAAGCCAGGTCTCGGTCCCCTGCCGGAATGCCTCGTGGCCGTCGACGATCCCCCGCGCGCCGGCGATCATGAAACCCAGGGTCATCTCGGCCACCAATCGGCGGAAGGCCGGGGCGCAGCTCAAAACCTCGATGGCTCGGGCAAAGCAAATGTCGTAGTCGATCGAGGGCGGAAAGCTGCCCGCCACCTCCAGGCAGGCAAGCAGATTGGGCGCCCTGTCGAGATCAAGCTGATCGAAGCAGGGATCGGTCCCGATGATGAAGTTCGCGTTCGCGGCCGCGCTCTCGATAACCTCCGGCGGTACAGGCTCATCGCGCGCCCACACCAACGTGCACAGATCGCCGAGCCGTGCCAGGTCGGTCGGGTCGAAAAGCTCGTCAAGCGTGCGGAAGCTGGGGGCCAGCAGCGCGATCGGCTTGGTCATTCTCTGGGCCTATTTCTTTGGGGCCTATTTCTCTGGGGCCTACTTGACGGCGCCTTGGGTCATGCCCTGCACGAAATGGCGCTGGAAGATGATGAAGATGATGATGATCGGGATCGCCATGATCATCGCGGCGGAGGTCAGGCCGCTGATATCGCGGGTCTGGGTGCCCTGGAAGAACAGCATGCCGACCGTCAGGGTACGTAGATTGTCCTGGGTCAGGAACAACAGCCGCAGCAGCAGATCGTTCCAGCTCCACAGGAATTCCAACAGGCCCGTGGTGATGATGGCGGGGGTCGAGATCGGCAGGATGACCCGCCAGTAGACCTGGATCTCGCTGGCGCCGTCGACCCGCGCGGCGTCCCGCAGCTCCTTCGGAATCCGACGGAAATAGGCCGACATCAGGAAGATGAAGATCGGCACGGCGAGCGCAAGATCGGCCAGGATGACGCCGAGATGGGTGTTCAGGAGGCCGAGGCGCTGTTCCGTCACGTAGAGCGGCAGAATGATCGCGGTCGGCGGGATCATCAGCCCAGCCAGCAGCAGGGCGTAGATCAGCGGCTTGCCGGGAAACTTCAGAAACGTCAGCGCGTAGGCGGCGGCCGAGGCGATGACGATCATGACCAGGGCGTCGACCGTCGAGATGATCACGCTGTTGAGGAAATACGTGTTGAAGTTCGCGTCGATCCAGGTGGTCACGAAATGCTCGAATGTCGGCGCCAGCGGCGGCACCCAGGGGGGCGACACCAGCTCCTCCGCCGGTTTCAGCGAGGTGAAAGCGGTCATCAGCAACGGCGCCAGCATCAGCAGCGAGACCAGGGTCAAGAGACCGTAGACGAGGGGCTTTCTGGACATGGGCCTCAGTCGTCCCGCCGTGCTTGCATGTAGAGATAGACCGCCATCGCCAAGGTCACGATGACCAAGAGGGCGACCGCCACGGCCGAGCCGTAGCCGTAATTGTTTTCCAGCACGCCGCGCTTGTACATGTAGGTCGCCAGGATCTCGGTCGCGCGGATCGGGCCGCCCTGCGTGGTGCCCCAGATCAGGTCGAAGGCCTTGAAAGCGGCGGTCGCGGTGAGGACGAAGACCACGGCTGTCACAGGCCGCAGCGCTGGCAGCGTGATGTACCAAAAGGCCTGGACCGGGGTCGCACCGTCGATCTTGGCAGCGTCGTAGAGCTCATCATCGACCGCCTGCAGGCCGGCCAGGAAGATCACGATCGACAGGCCCAGCGTGGACCAGGAATGGGCAATGGCCAGGGCCGGCAAGGCGGTGGTCAGATCTCCAAGCCAGGGCGTGGCCAGAAAGCCAAGGCCGATCGCGTTCAGTCCTTCGTTGATCGCGCCGTTCGGCTGATACATCCAGCGCCAGATGATCGCCGTGGTGATCGGCGCCTGGATGACCGGGATGAACATGCAGGTCTGAAAGAAGATCCGGCCCTTGATCTTGCGGGCCAAGATCGCGGCCAGAACCACGCCCAGCCCGACATTGATCACCACGATGATCGCCGTCCATTCAACCGTGTTGAAGAACGCTTCCCAGAAGATCCGGTCGCCGAACAGACGGTCGTAGTTGCCGAGCCCTACCCATTCCCGATCCGGGCTGATGCCGTCCCAGCGGTTCAGGGAGTATTCGAACACCTCCAACGTCGGGATGAAGGCGAAGACGAGATAGAGCGCGATCGCCGGGAACAGGAACAGCCCGGCGGTCAGCCAGGCCTGCCTTTTGCGGCGGCCCGGCGACCATCGCCTGGATGAGGCGGCCATGGGGTGAGGCTCAGCGTGTGTCGATCAGTTGTCCGCGACGCCACCGGGCATGAGGATCGCGCCGTCGGCCTTTGCGGCCTCCCATTCCGCCTGGATGGCTTCGACGAACTGCTCCGGCGTCATCACCCCCAGCATCAGGGCTTGCAGACCGTCATAGGTGACATTGGTCATGCTGGCCGGCGTCACCGTGTCGAGAAAGGCATGGATCGTGCCGTTCGGCCGGTGTGAATCGATCTGCGCGCGCAGATCGGCCGTGATCGCCGGTAAGGTACTGTCGGGTAGAAGCTCGGTCAGCGAGCCGATCGGGATCGTGCCGTTGTTCAGCAGCATCAGCCGGCTGTCGTTGTTGAAGAAGAAGAAATCGAGAATGTCGGCGGAAACGTCCAGATGCTCGCTGTTGGCATTGACATAGAAGCCGGAGCCGATGTCCTCGGTCGGGTGAATGGCCTGATCATCGGCCATGGGCGGCACCTGGAAGGTGCCGTAGTCGGCAATGCCGTCGCCCAGAGACTGGACCGCGCCCGGCACGATCCAGGGGCCGGTAAAGGTCATCGGAATGTCCCCGGCCCAGAAGCTGTCCATGATTTCGGCATAGCCGTTGGCGACCGGGTTGGGGCCGAAATAGCCTTCCTCGGTCATTTGCTGCAGCAGGGCCGACGCATCCACGAAGGCCGCCTCGGTCCAGGCACCGTCGCCGAACATTACGTCTTCGACGCCGGCGGGGGAGGCGAAGCGGCCGAACAGCATCGACTGCCAATGGGAAATCGGCCAGCGGTCGGCCGCACCCAGGCCGATCGGCGTGTCATAGCCGGCCTCGATCAAAGCCTCTACCGTAGCCTCGAAGTCGGCCCAGGTTTCGGGCACGTCCAGGCCGAGCTCGTCAAAGATCGCCCGGTTGTAGAACATAGCCGTGTTCTCGACCTCGTTCCCTACGGCCCACAGCCGCCCGTCCGACGAGGTCGTGTTCTCGATCGACTCCGGGATCATCGCGTCCCAGCCATACTGGCGATAGTACGGCGTCAGGTCGGCGACCAAGCCGCCATTGATGATCGCCGCCGGCTGCCCTGGTCCGGTCCCGTACATGAAGACGTCCGGCCCCTCGCCGCCGGACAGCGACGGCACCAGCACCGGGTTGAACAGGTCCGAGCCGACCTTGGTCACGTTGATCTGAACGTCTGGGTTGGCGGCCATATAGGCGGCGGCGAGATCGTCATAGACGTTCGCCGTGCCCGGTTCGCCGCCCACCCAGATCTCGATTTCCGTCTGGGCCAGTGCGGAGATTGCCATGGTACCCGACAGGGCCGTAGCCGCGACCACAAGGCTGATGTGGCGTTTGATCATCGTGTCCATTCCTCCCGTTAACGCGAGCGACTGAGGGCCTCGCGCTTGGTTGCAACTCTTTGGATAGAGCCGTCTCAATCGTAATTATGAGGCAAATGTATCCGGTTACATTGCCGATGTAAACGGTTACTTATTGAGTTTTGCCTTTCTGTGCGCGATCGCACTAAAGTGCCGCGCCGACACCAAGAGAGGACTGGAATGACCATTCGCGTGCTTGTCTGGGGCGAGAACGTCCACGAGCGAACCAACAAGGCCGTTGCCTCGATCTATCCGACTGGGATGCACAGCTGCATCGCGGACGGATTGAACGAAGACGCCGGCCTATCCGCGTCGACCGCCGTCTTGCAGGACGATCAGCACGGGTTGACCGAAGCGGTATTGGCCGAAACGGATGTTCTGTTCTGGTGGGGTCATGCCGCCCATGGCGACGTCGCGGACGACGTGGTCGAACGCGTCGCCGCCCATGTCTGGCAAGGGATGGGCCTTGTCTGCCTGCACTCTGCCCACTTTTCAAAGATCTTCCGCAGGATTACCGGCGCCCCGTGCTCGCTGCGCTGGCGCGAGGCCGGCGAGCGGGAACGGGTCTGGGTCTGTAATCCCCAGCATCCGATCGCCGAGGGCGTCGGCCCCTGTCTCGAAATCCCCAACTCCGAAATGTATGGCGAGCCGTTCACGGTGCCGGAGCCCGATGAGACCGTGTTTGTCTCGTGGTACGAGGGCGGCGAGGTGTTCCGTTCGGGCCTGACGTTCAAGCGGGGCAACGGCCGGATCTTCTATTTCGGTCCCGGCCACGAAACCTACCCGATCTACTGGAACGAGGGGGTCAAGCGGGTCCTGAAGAACGCCGCCAAATGGGCGGTCAATCCCTTGGGGCGCTGGCAGGACATTGACAACGCCGCGAATGTGCCGGTTGCCGAGGCGCGCGAACCGCTTCAGGTCAAAGGTCCCAAACTGCACGAAGAGGGTGAGGCTGGGTTCCGCTGACCAATCCCATGCGGTCGCCTACCGGGGCGGCGGCGCGGTCGTCTGGCGGACGATGAGTTCGGTCGGCATATCGATGTTCCGCTGTACCCGGTCGCCGGAACCGACCTGCAACAGCAACTGCTGGCAGGCGGTCGCCCCCCACAGCCGGCGCGGCAGGTGGATGGTGGTCAGCGCCGGGGTCACGACCTTGGCGTAGTTCATGTCGTCATAGCCGACCACGGACACCTGCTCGGGCACGCGCAGGCCCAGATTGCGCAGAGCGTGCAATGCGCCCATCGCCATTTCATCGCTGTGGGCAAAGATGGCGGTCGGCGGGTCGTCACGCGTCATCAGGGTCGTGGTCAGCGCACGGGCGGACTCGATCGTCATGCGGCCCGTAACGATCATATCGTCGGGGATCACGCCGCCCGCCTGCCTGACGAGGTCAGCAAACCCGGCCAGACGATCGGCGAACCCCCGGATCGACAAGCTGCCGCAAATCACTGCCATGCGGCGGTGTCCGAGGCCCAGCAGATGTTCGGCCGCCAGTTGCGAAGACCGGTAATTGTCGATTCTGACCGTCGGGACATCCAAGCCATCGAGATCGGCGCAGGAAACGACCGGAGGCAACATGCTTGACGGCGAACGGGCAAACGGCTCGGCCAGACTTTCGGGGCAAAAGCCCGTGTTGATGATCAGCCCGTCCGCGCGGCCGGTCAGCAGCATGCCGACATAGGTTTCCTCGCTGGTGGCGTCGCCGGCCGTGTCGCCGATCAGCAGGATATAGCCGTCCGCCCTGGCCCGTTCCTCAATGCCCTTGAAGAACTCCGAATAGAACGGGTTGGCGATGTCGGAGACCAGAACGATGATCGCATAGGTCCGCCCATGGCGGAAATCCACGGCCCGCATGTTCAGGCGATAGCCCAGCCGGTCCGCCAGATCCAGGACCCGCGTCCTGGTCGGTTCGGCGACCTGGTCCGGCTTGGCGAAGGCGCGCGACACGGTTGCCGTCGAGACGCCGGCGATCCGGGCAATGTCCCGGATGGTCGGGTTCTTTACCTTGCTCATGCACCCTGCCGTTCGCGTTCGTCCTCAGTCGTGCAACGCGGCTGCGGCAGCCGTCAAGGGCCGATCGGGGATGGCATTGCGCCCGTGGGCCGCCGGCGGCGCGAAAAACGCCAAGAATTTCGGCTTGGCTGGCGGCCTTGTTGGCCCGATGATTTCGAGCCCCTCGTCGTTCTGTCAAGGCCATCATGAAGTTGCCGCCCCTCATGCAGCGCCCCGACGGCCAACCCGTCGTGACGGCCGAGGACCGCGCGCTGTGCCGCGCGGCGTGGCTTCAGACGTTCGCCGATCACCTGTACGGCCCCATTCCCGAGGCACCGGAGCGGCTCGACGTCCGACGCGAACGGTTTGGCGCGGGCGAGCGGCTTGTCATCGAGGTGACGCTTGCCGGGCAGGCCTTTGCGGTGGACGCGGCGCTGTGGTTGCCGGAGGACCGAAAGGGCCGGGTTCCGATCATCATCGGCCTCGGTTTTCTCGGACCGATCGGGGCCGCCGAAGGTGCCGGGTTTCCGATCGACAATGCAGCGGTGATCGAGCGATCGATTGCCGACACATTGCGCGGCGGCCGCCTTGCCGAAGCCAATCGCGGCCAGCATACGGACCGCTGGCCGATCCGGTCTCTCTTGCAGGCCGGCTACGGCGTGTTGCTGTCCTGCTACGGCTCGTGGGTTGCCGATCATCCTAGAAAGTGGAGGAGCGCTCAGCTCGGTCGCGCGGCGCGATCGTGCGCCAGAACGGGCGCCATATCCCTTTGGGCGTGGGCCTATCAGCGGCTGGTCGATGTCGCGTGTCGGCTCGACGAAATCGACCGCGACCGTGTCGTGCTCGTGGGCCACTCACGGCTTGGCAAGGCCGCGCTGTGGGCGGCAGCGAACGACGAGCGCGTCCATGCCGCCTTGATCAACAATTCCGGCTGTGCCGGGGCCAGCCTGACGCGACATCCGGGCGGCGAAACGCTGTCGAAGCTGATCCGCTTTTCGCATTGGACGGTGCTGGACAAGAAGACGGCCGCCGACCCGGCGCAACTGCCCGTCGACCAACACCAACTGATCGCCTGCCTGGCGCCTCGCAAGGTCTACATCGCCTCGGCGTCCGAGGATGCATGGGCCGATCCCGAGGGCGAGTATCTCGCCCTAAAGGCTGCCGCACCGTTCTGGGCCACGGACAGCCTTCCTCCGCTGGAGGCCGTATGGCGGCCCGGGCGCCGGGTCTGGTCCGGCCAACTCGGCTGGCACCTGCGACCGGGGCCGCATGACATGACGTCTTGGGACTGGCGGCGGTTTCTCGCCTTCCTGGCGCAAGACGGTCGGGACGCTAACGCAAATCGTCGATGATCGCGTAAAGCGCGTCGAGCGTTGACAGGCCGAACCTATGGGAACGCGCCGGCGACCAGCCATGAAGAGGGTCGGGCGTCTTGGCGGTGTCCTTGAACAGCAGTTCGTAGAGCAACGCGACGGCGTCAAAGGCCTCACCCAGATAGTTCCAGGACATGGACAGGTCCGCCTCGCCGGGGCCGGGGCCGCCACCCGGATAGGGCCAGCCGACCTCGAAGTCCGGATTGGCCTGGGCCAGCGCCGCCTCGTAGCGTCTCCACAACGCCGTCTGCTTGTCGGTCAGCGACGGCAGGCCCAGCGGTCCGCCGAGGAAGTTGTGCGTTCCGTTCCAGCCATGGATGTCCAGCGACCAGTCGAGCCCCGTCTCGTGCATGGCGTCCCGCACCAGATGGATTTCCGGGCTGGTTTCCATCGAGGGATCGGACCAGACGCGGTTCAGATTGATGCCGGCGGCGTTGGTCCGCGTGTTGCCACGTATGCTGCCGTCCGGGTTCAGGTTGGGCGCGACGTAGAACACGGCACGGTCAAGCAGCGCACGGGCCAGCGGATCGTCCGGATCAATCAGCCGGTCGACGATGCCTTCGACACAGAACGGCCCCATGGTCTCGTTCGGGTGCTGGCGCGTCGTGATCCAGCAGGCGCGCTTGTTGGGCCCGGGCGAGCCGAACTGCAGCATGTCGATATCGCGCCCCTCGACCGATTGGCCCAGCACGGTCAGGCTGGCGCGCGGCGACCGCAGGGCCTTGGCGGTGAACCGGTACTGGCGCTCCAGCGGATAGGGCGCGAAGGCGGCGACATAGACGCTGTCCCGCTTCGGCGTCAGGCGTATCGTCAGGGCATCGCCCTCCAGCACCGTCGGCACACGCAGCCAGGTCTCGCGGTCGTACGACGCCACGGCCTGATAGTCCGCCCAGGGGGCCGGCATGCCAACCAGGTCACGGCTGGTATTGGCGTCCTCGGCATTCACGATGCGGATCGTACAATCCCGGTCGCGCGCGCCGGTCAGGCGGAAATAGAACCATTGCTTGAAGTCCGACGCGTTGTCGTCCGCCAGCGCCAGCCGGATATCGTCCGGATCTTTCGCGTCGACGATATCGATGTGCCCGCCATCGAATGTGCTGCTGATGCCGATCATGGTGCTTTGGTCCCCTCGCTTGCCCCGGTCTGGCGCTTTTGCCAGGATCATGATGGTATAGTATGAACGCGCGGATCAATCGCCCATGACGAGGTCATCTCGGTGACCGACGACGACCTGACCACGGCAGACGGCCCCGAGCCGCTGCTGTTGGAGGTCCGCGACCTTCGCACCTCGTTCGAGGTCGATGGCGTGCGCGTGCCGGCCGTCGATGGCGTCTCGTTCTCGGTGCGGCCCGGGCATACGGTCTGCATTGTCGGCGAGTCCGGGTCGGGGAAAAGCGTCACGGCGCTTTCCATCATGCGCCTGATCGCCGAGCCGCCGGGCAAGATCGAAACGGGTCAGGTGCTGTTCAACGGCACCGATCTGCTTGGGCTCAGCGAGGCCGAGATGCGCGCCCTGCGCGGCGACCGGCTGGCGATGATCTTTCAGGAGCCGATGACCTCGCTGAACCCCGCCTTCACGGTCGGCGACCAGATCGCCGAGGGCCTGCTGCGCCATCGCGACATGACGCCAGCCCAGGCGCGCGACCGGGCGATCGACATGCTGAAGCGGGCGCGCATTCCCTCGCCCGAAGAGCGGGTCGACCAGTATCCGCACCAGATGTCCGGCGGCATGCGCCAGCGGGCGATGATCGCCATGGCCATGGCCTGCGACCCGCAGCTTTTGATCGCGGACGAGCCGACCACGGCGCTGGACGTCACCATCCAGGCCCAGATCCTGGACCTGATGCGCGCCCTGCGCGAGGAGACCGGCGCGGCCATCCTGTTGATCACCCATGATCTCGGCGTCGTCGCGGAGGTCGCGGACGAAGTGGTCGTGATGTATGCCGGCAAGGTCGTTGAAAGGGCGCATGTCCAAACGCTGTTCAATGACCCCCAGCATCCCTACACGATCGGCCTGTTGAGCTCCGTGCCGCGCCTGCACGAGATCCAGGACGAGTTGCCGTCGATCGAGGGGGTTGTGCCGAACCCCGCGCAGATGCCGGCCGGCTGTCGGTTCCATCCGCGCTGCGTGCTGGCCGACGCCAAATGCGCCGCCGAACCGCCGCCGCTTCGCGCGGTTGGCGGTCACGATGTTGCCTGCTGGAAGGCACCGATCGAAGAACTGCAGGCCGCGAGTTGACCGAGCAAGCGAACCCCCTGTTGCAGGTCCGGGGCCTGGTGAAGCATTTCCCGACCGGTGGCTTGTGGGTCGGTTCGCACGGGCGCCAGGCGGTGAAGGCGGTCGACGGGGTCGATCTGGATGTCGGTGCCGGGGCGACGCTCGGCATTGTCGGCGAAAGTGGCTGTGGCAAGTCGACCCTGGGCCGCCTGCTCTTGCGCCTGATCGAGCCGACGGCGGGACAGGTGCGGTTCGATGGCGAGGACATCCTGGCCATGAACGCGTCTGCCCTGCGCCGGGTCCGCCGGCGTATGCAGATGGTGTTTCAAGATCCCTTCTCGTCGCTGAACCCGCGCATGACCGTAGGCTCCGCCTTGGCCGAACCCTTGTCGCTGCACCGGGTCGTGCCGGCGGGACAGCGCCGCGATCGGGTGGCGGAGTTGCTGGATATGGTCGGGCTAGCGCCGGACCATGCGGGGCGATTCCCGCACGAGTTCTCCGGCGGTCAGCGTCAGCGCATCGGCATCGCAAGGGCGCTTGCCGTCGAGCCGCGCCTGATCATCGGCGACGAGCCGGTCTCCGCACTTGACGTGTCGATCCAGGCCCAGATCATCAACCTGCTGAAGGGGCTTCAAAAGCAACTGGACCTGACCCTGATCGTCATCGCGCATGATCTGGCGGTGGTGAAGCACATCTCCGACCGGGTCGCGGTCATGTATCTGGGCCAGGTGGTTGAGCTAGCCGATACGTCCGACCTCTTTCACGAACCCCGGCACCCTTATACGCGGGCGTTGCTATCGGCCATTCCGCTGCCGGACCCTGGTCGGCGGAAGCGGGCGGAGCATCTGCAGGGCGACGTGCCCAGCCCCAGCAATCCGCCGACAGGGTGCCGGTTCCACACACGGTGCCCGCACGCGGTCGAGCGCTGCTCGATCGAGGCCCCGACGCTGGAAACCGACAATTCCGGTCATGCGGTCGCGTGCCATCTGTGGCGCGAGCTGCCGGCGGCGGGCGCGGCGACCTTGTCGGAACCATCCGGCTCGGACAATTTCCACAAGCGGGCCGCGATTCTGGAGGCCAGGCGCAAACAGCCGGCGCCCGCTTGACTATTCGTCCTTCGGGTCCAGCGCGTCGTGCAGGCCGTCGCCGAAGACGTTGAACGCCAGCACGGTCACGAAGATGGCGATGCCCGGCCAGATGGCCATTTCGGGCGCCTGATAGAGGAAGCTGCGCGCCGTGTTCAGCATGCCGCCCCAGCTCGGCAAGGGCGGTTGCTGGCCCAGGCCGAGGAACGACAGGCTGGCTTCGGCAATGATCGCGATCGCGATCGTCAGGGTCGCCTGGACCAGGATCGGCGGCAGAATGTTTGGGAAGATGTGCCGCAGCAAAATGATGACGTGCGGGGCGCCGATTGATCGCGCGGCTTGGACATAGTCCTCCAGGCGGACGACCAATGTCTGGCCGCGCGCCAGCCGGGCGAAGACGGGCGAGGCCGACAGGCCGATGGCGATCATCGCGTTGGTCAGGCTGGGGCCCAGGAAGGCGGCGAGCGCTATGGCCAGGATGAGGAACGGGATCGCCAACACCGCGTCGGTGATGCGCATCATGACGGCGTCCAGCCAGCCGCCGACATAGCCGGAAATCATGCCGAACGGCACGCCGATGCCGACCGCGATCAACACCGACACGACGCCGGCCATCAAGGAGGCGCGGGCGCCATAGATCAGCCGCGACAGGGAATCGCGCCCCAGATCGTCGGTGCCCAGCCAATGCTCAGCGGACGGGGCCTGCCGTACCTTGCCCCAGTCCGTCGCCGTCGGATCGTAGGGCGCCAGCAGCGGGGCGAAGATCGCGACCAGCACCGTGATCAGAATGACGACACCGCCGATCACCGCGGGCCGATTGCGGAAAAAACGGCGGAGAACGCGCGATCGCTGCCGCCGTTCCGGGACCTGGAGCGTGCCGGTTACCGCCATCGCCGCCTACCCGCGCAACTTTGGGCTGACCAGGAAATAGCCGATATCGGCCAACAGGCTCATCAGCACGAAGCCGATCCCGGTGGCTAGCGTCACCGCCTGCACCACCGGATAGTCCCGGTTGAAGACCGCATCGACGATCAACTTGCCGAAGCCGGGGATGTTGAAGACCTGCTCGGTCAAAACGGCACCGGCGACCAGCGTTCCGAACTGCAGCGCCGTCAGCGTGATGATCGGCACCAGCGCGTTGCGCAGCGCGTGCTTCAGGATCACCGTTCGCTCGCTCAAGCCTTTGGCGCGGGCGGTGCGGACATAGTCCTGGCGCATGACCGACAACATGGCGCTGCGCGTATGGCGCATCATGGAGGCGGCAAGCGCGGTGCCCAGCACGAAGGCGGGCATGATCATCCGCGCCAGGTTGCCGCCCAGATCCTCCAGCGGGCTGACATAGCCACCGGCGGGCAACCAGTCCAACTGCACCGAAAACAGCAAGATCAGCATGATGCCGAGCCAGAAGCTGGGCAGCGAAATGCCGGACAGGGCCACGATGTTGGCCCCATAATCCAGCGCCGACCCCTTGCGGATAGCGGAGATGATGCCGGTCGGGATGCCGATGGCGATGGAGAACAGCAGCGCCAGCGCGGCCAGTTCCAGCGTAATCGGCAGCTTTTCCAGGATCATGGGGCCGACTGGCGCGCCGGTTCTGAGCGAACGCCCGAAGTCGCCTTGCAACATGTCGGCGAACCAGCGGAAATACTGGATCGGCAGCGGATCGTTCAGGCCGTAAAGCTCGCGGATCTCTTCGATCGCCGCCGGATCGCGCTCGTCGCCGGCAAGGATCAACGCCACGTCGCCGGGCAGCAATTGCTGCAGCCCGAACACGATGATCGTGATCAGCAGCAGCGTCGGGATCGCCGCCAGCAGCCGGTCAGCCAGAAAGCGCAGCATGACTGGGGACTTGGGTCACGAACGAAAGCCCAGCACGGGGCGTTCGACCGCGCCGTGCCGGGAGAAAGGGTTGCCGATCAGGCGCGCTGGCACGCCGCCCCGGTCAATTGACGGTAATCCCGCGCACGCGCAGATGGCCGTCGGGATAGGCAACGAAGCCCTCGACATTGTCGTTGAACGCCCAGATGAAGCGGGTGTGGTAGAGGTAGATCACCGTACGGTCGTCGGTGATGATCTCCGCCACCCGCCGCAGGACCTCGCGCCGCGCCTCCGGGTCGGTGACGCGCCGGGATTCCTCCATCGCCGCATCCATCTCCGGATTGCTGTAAAGGCCGACATTGCGGTCGCCGGTGGAATGCAGCGACATGAAGGTGGCGTCGTCTGGATCGATGGCGGTTTGCGGCCCGATCGGACCCCAGACTTCGAAATCGCCCTGATCGCTGAGGTTCAAGGTCGAGGCGAATTCCACCACGTTCAGGCTGACATCGAAGCCGGCATCGCTGCCCATGGCCTGGATCATCTCCGCCACGCGCACGGTGTTCGGTCGGTTCGGCACCAGGATTTCGACCGGCACCGGATCGGTGTAGCCGGCCTCCGCCAGGATGGCCCGGGCCCGTTCCGGATCGCGCGGCGGGATTGGAATGTCCGAATTGTAGATCGGCGAGTTCGGCGAGGCGAACTGGTTGCCGGCCGTGTACTGGCCTTCGAAGGCGACGTCGACCATGGCCTGGCGGTCCAGCGACAGCTCGAACGCCTCGCGCACCGCCGGGTCCTGGCCCAGAGGGGTCTCGGCCCTGGGGCCCTTGGCGACGTTCACGATCAGGCTTTGATAGCCAAGGCTGTCGATGGCCTCGATCTCGATGTCCGGGTCGGCCTCGACCTGGGCCACGTCCGTCGGCGACAGGCGCGACATCAGGTCGATCTCACCCGATTGCAGGTTTGCCAGCCGGATGGTCGGGTCGGGAATGATCGAGAACGTGACCTGCTCGACATGGAACGGGTCCGGGTTCCAATAGCCGGGATAGCGCTCGATCACGATCCGGTCCTGGGCGACGCGTTCGGCGAACTGATAGGGCCCGGCGCAGACCGGCTGGTTGCCGAAATCCTCGCCCAGCTCTTCCGCCGCGGTCGGCGAGATCATCATGCCCAGCCGCTCGGACAGTTTGGCCAGCAAGGGCGCGAAGGGCGCTGAAAGATCGAACACCACGGTCATGTCGTCCGCCGCGCTGACATCGGTGATGGTGCCGAGATCGGCTGTGCGCAGCGTGCCCGGCAGGTCACGCGAGCGCTCGATATTGTAGACGACGGCGTCGGCGTTGAACGGCGTGCCGTCCTGGAAGGTGACGTCCGGCCGCAGATTGACCGTCAGTTCCAACCCGTCGTCGGACCAGCTCCAATCCGTCGCCAACTCGCCGGAAAACTCCATGTTCTCGTCCAGCTCAAACAGGCTGTCGCACAGGTTGGACAGGATGGTGACGCCGTAGAACGACCGTGTCCGATCCGGGTCCAGCATGTCCGGATCGTCGGGGATGCCGACGCGCAGATCCTGTGCCCCGGCTGCAGCGCTGAGCAGGATTGCCCCGGCGGCGACCGCCCCTGTCAAAGTGAAATGCCTCACGTCCCTGCCCTCCGGCTGTTTGCGCGGTCGCCCGTGGCGCCGCGCCTGTTGTTGACTCTTGGACCCGTTAGACCCCGTTCGCTGGGAACCCGCGTTGGCGAAGTCCGATCATTCGTCTGCTCATTCATGGGTTTCCGTTGCATGGAAGCTCGCCCCCGCGCCCGGCGAACCGCGATCGAACAGTAGTTGGCGCCGAAATCCGCTGTCAAGGAAACCGCCGAGAGGCGGCCGGCTCACCTGACGGCGTGCACCCCAGAATTTGCATTGGAGCCAGATCGCGCATCAAATGGGGCAGGGAGCCTGCTCGCCATGGCCTTTGAAGACCTGCCTCGGCAATCGCCGATTAATCCGCGCGCCGACCGCTATGCGGCCGAGGCCCTGTCGCTGTCTCGCGCCGTTGCGGAGAACAGCCGCTGCGTTCTGGATGTGGCCTATGGCGCCGATCCGTTGCAAAAGCTGGACCTGTACCTGCCCGATCGGTTGGACGTCCCGTGCCCCGTCATCGTGTTCCTGCACGGCGGCGGCTGGACCCACGGGTTCAAAGAATGGATGGGTTTCATGGCGCCACCGATCGTGGCTTGGCCGGCAGTCTTTGTATCGGCCGCCTATCGATTGGCGCCCGACCACCGTTATCCGGCGCAGCTTGACGACACGCTGTCGGCCCTCGCATGGATCCAGCGGAACATCCGCGACTATGGCGGCGACCCGAACGCCATCGTCGTTGGCGGCCACTCAGCGGGCGGCCATCTGGCGTCGCTCGCCGCTTTGCGCACAGACCTCCATGCCGGCCATGGCATCCCGCTCGACGCGATCAAGGCCTGCCTGCCGGTCAGCAGCACCTTTGACTTCCGGTTCGAGAACGTGGTGCCAGGCAGCGGTGAGGAAAACATCCTCACCCGGTTTCTGGCAACGCCCGAGCAAGCCTATGAGGCCAGCCCTATCGCCTATGCGGCCACAAGCACGGTTCCGTTCTTAATCAGCCATGGGACGGACGATTTGGAACGGGTAAGGACGACAGCGCCGCCGATGGTCGCGGCGCTCAAGCAATCGGGCGCGCTGGTGGACCACCTGGTTCTGGAAGGACGCGACCATTTCAGCGTCAGCCTGGGCGCAGCGCAGCCGGACGACCCCTGGGTGCTTCGCGCGGCCGGCTGGGTTCGGCGGATTATGGGTCGGCCGGCGACGCCAGACCGTGGATGAGTTTGCCCAACAGGGCGCTCAGCTGTTCCTGCTCCCGCCGTGACAACGCGCTGACGATGGCCTCTTGATTGGCGACATGGGCGCCGATCATCTCGTCGATCAGCGTCAGGCCCTTGCCTGTCAGGGCGACCATCATGCCGCGGCGGTCTTCTGCATTCGGCTTGCGCGCAATCAGGCCAGCTTTTTCCAACCGGTCAAGTCGGGCGGTCATGCCGCCGGACGACACCATGGTCGATCGATAAAGCTCCGTCGGGGTCAGCGCGAACGGCGTGCCGGCGCGCCGCAGCGTTGCAATGACGTCGAATTCGCCACGTTTCAGGCCGTAGCGGGCAAAGACCGGCTCCAGGCGATCGCGCGCGATGATCTGGCCGGCCTCGGCCAGTCGGCCCAAGAGGGTCATCGGCACCAGGTTCAGGTCCGGCCTCTCCTTCCTCCACTGTGCCGCCGCGAACTCCGCCCGATCCATTGCCGCCTCGATTTATCTTGATATTAAGATAGTTGATGCCAAGATAGTTGCTCAATCGACCTGTGCTATGGTCGAAAGTCAAGCTGGAACGCCCACCCATGTCCGCATCCTCTCCCGCGCGCGCCACGCGATCTTCGCCCGTAGCCATCGCCTGCCTGCTGGTGGTTGGCGGGTTGCTCGGCCTTTCCCTCAACATCGCCAAGCTGGCGGCCTTGGAGGGTGCATCCCCGGTGGCCCTGCTTTTCTGGGCATCCTTGGGCTCAGGCGTCGTGTTACAGATCGTTGGGCTCGCCAAAGGGCAGGCGCCCAGATTGCGGTGGCAGACGTTTGAGTACGGCGCGATTTCCGGCTTTCTGTTCGCGGCGCCCAACATCGTCGCCTTGCTGGCCATTCACCATATCGGTGCCGGGATCGTGTCGCTGACCTTTGCGTTCCCGATCCTGTTCACCTATGTGCTGGCCCTCCTGCTGAGGCTGGAGGGCTTCGTCGGCACCCGCGCCCTCGGCGTGGCGTTCGGCCTGTGCGGCGCTGTTCTGCTGGCCCTGCCCAAGGTGAACGCCAGCGACGCCGCATTTCTGTGGTTTTGCTTCGCCATGGCGGCGCCGGTGATCATCGCGCTTGGCAACATCTATCGCACCGTGCGCTGGCCGGTCGGCGAAACGTCACTGTCCTTGGCGCCGTTGATGCTGATCGGCGGTGCCATTGCAACACTGCTGATCATGCTGGTCGTGGGCGAGGGGCGAAGCCTGGTCACGTTCCCAACTGAGACCGCGCTCGTCCTACTGTTCGCGCAGACAGCTGTCTTCACCGTGATGTACGCGTGTTACTTCCTGCTGCAATGGCTGGCCGGTCCGGTCTATCTCAGCCAGATCGGCTCCGTCGCCGCCGTGGTCGGGGGTGCGATCGCGATCGGGCTGCTGGGTGAGCCGCTGCCGCAGAACCTGCTGCTGGCCGCCGCGTTCATCAGCACCGGTGTCGTGCTTGTGAGCCGCATTGCCCGTGCAAAGGCTGCGACGGGCTCAAACCGGCGAGGCGGGCGCGGCGATGCTGTCGCGCATGAGGATCTCGCTGGTTAAGGTCACGTGGCGCGGCGGCGCTTCGCTTGGGCCTTCAAGGCGCCGCGCCAGCATGGCCCCAAGGGTCCGCCCGATCTCCCGCATGTCGCGCTCTATGATCGTGACCGCCGGATCGAGAAGGTCCGACAGCAGCCGGTCGTCGGCGCCGACCAGCGACAGATCATCGGGAATGGACAGTCCCAGCGTACGCACGGCACGTACGGCGCCGTAGAGGATCTCGTTCCCGCCCGCCAATATGGCCGTCGGGCGGGGCGTCAGGGCCAGCAGTTCAAGCGCCTGCTGATAGCCGTACTCCGTGGTCTGCATGTCGCAGCGGATGAGATTGTCGTCAGGCCCTAGCCCGGCCGCACCCATCGCCTCGCGATAGCCGCGCACACGCTCGCGGCCCGGCCGGATCGCGGTCGGCGCCGTGATCAATCCGATCCGGCGGTGGCCGAGCTCGATCAAGTGGCTGGTGATCCGCCGCATCGCGCGCGCGTGTTCGCTGAACACCACGTCGGCTTCCAGGTCCAGGTCGCGGTCCCACAGCGCCATCGGGATTTTGACCTGGGAGAGCGCCCGGCGCACCCGTTCGTTGCCTTCGTCGCTAACCGAAACGATCAGCCCGTCCATTCGGCCTTGCGCGGCCATGGCAATGAAATCGATTTCACGCCGTTCCGACCTGTCGGAGGAAAAGATGAACAGCCCATAACCGATCTCGGCCAGCACGGACTCCGCCGCCTTGGCCACTTGTGAGAAGACCGGGTTGGTCAGGTCGGGGATCAGAAATCCGGCGATGCGCGACCGGTTGGTGCGCATGTTCTGGGCGGCCGCGTGCGGCTGGTAGCCCAGCGCCGCCATGGCTTCGTCCACGCGCTGCCTGGTGATCGCGGCAACCCGTGTGGAGCCAGAAACCACGCGTGAGACGGTGCCGGTCGATACACCGGCGCGCGCGGCGACATCCCGGATCGTCGGGCGCCGTAATGGCCGGACGTTTGGATCAGCCATGGCGATATGCCGGATCGGTCAACAGCGGTCGAAACCTCCCCAATTTCAGGCCCGCGCAAGTTCGCCTTGCTTGGTCGAACGACCTGATCGTGAGACCGGCGTCGGCGTGCCCAATGCTGTGTTGACGTTAACACAAATGTGACATTATGATACACAAAACCGCGCAAACGGGGCTGTTTAGAGTGGCAGCCTAAGGAAGACGGCGCGGCTGGGGAGGATCGATCGTGGCGAAAAAGGCGCGGATTGCCGTGCTCGGCGCTGGCTGGTGGGCGACGGAGTATCACATTCCGGATCTGGCCTCGCGTGAGGACGTGGAACTGACCGGCGTGTGCCGTTTGGGCGCCGACGAGCTGGCAATGGTCAAGGACCGGTTCGGCTTTGACTATGCGTCGGAGGATTTCCGCGAGGTTCTGGACAATTGCGCGGCGGACGGCGTCGTGGTCGCCTCGCCCCATGTCGCGCATTTCGAGAACGCATCGGCGGCCCTGCGCAAGGGTGCCCATGTGCTGGTCGAAAAGCCGATGACCACGACCGCCGACCAGGCGCGCGAGCTGACCGCGATCGCCGCCGAGGTCGGGCGCCAGATCATGATCCCGCATGGGTTCAACTTCACCCATTACATGCCGGCCGCCGCCGACTGGATCGCGAACGGCAAGATCGGCGACGTACGGCACGTGTGCTGCCAGATGGGTTCGGCCCTGCTCGACCTGTTCGGCGGTGAGCCGATGCTGGAGACCGTCGACCACACGTTCCGGCCGCCGCCATCGACCTGGGCCGATCCAGCCCGTGCCGGCGGCTATGGCTGGGGCCAGCTGTCCCACCTGCTGGGCGCGCTGTTCCGGCTGGTGCCGTCGGACCCGGAGCAGGTCTTCGCCATGACCACCCTGTCGCAGACCGGTGTCGACTATTACGACGCGGCCACGGTGCGGTTGGCCAACGGCACCACCTGCGCCATTTCCGGCGCCGCCGGCCCGCCGAAGCATATCGGCGCGCATATCGACATCCGGGTCTATGGCACCGACGGCATCATCTTTCTGGATATTGAGCGCGAACGGCTTGAGCTGCGGCGGCATGACGAGCAGGACGAGATTTTCCCGTTCGAGCCCGGGGAGGGGGTCGCGGCCTATTCCACGTCCGAACCGCTCAACCGGTTCGTCGATCTGTGCCTGGGCCGCGACATCGTCAATGACGGCGACGGCACCGTGGGCAGGCGCTCGGTCGAGGTTTTGGACGCGATGTACCGGTCCGCGGCCAGCGGGGTCGTTGAGCGTTGCTGAAGCGGCATGGGCCGCACCTGCATTCGTCGGAGGGCTAGATGCCGAACTTTCCCATCGTCGACACCCATCTTCACATCTGGGACCCGTCGATGATCCGCTATTCCTGGCTGGACGGCATTGACGTTCTGAACCGGCCTTACCTGCTGTCGGACTACAACGCGCACACGGAAGGCGTCGATATCGAGGCCATGGTCTTCGTGCAGTGCGAGGCCGACCCGCCGAGCTATGAACGGGAAGCGGCCTGGGTCGCGGCAAACGCCGAAACCGACCCGCGCCTGAAGGGCATGGTCGCCTGGGCGCCGTTGGAAAAGGGGGCCGCGGTGGCCGCGGATCTCGAGCGGCTGAAGCAGCACAAAATCCTGCGCGGCATCCGCCGGATCATCCAGTTCGAGCCGGATTTGGACTTCTGCCTGCGTCCCGACTTCATCGAGGGCGTGGCCACGCTTCGGCAGTTCGATCTCAGCTTCGACATCTGCATCGACCATCGGCACATGGCGAACGTCATCACCTTCGCCGGCAAGGCCGACACCGTGCCGATGATCCTGGACCATATCGGCAAGCCGGCGATCAAGGATGGCGCGCTGGAGCCTTGGCGCAGCCAGATGTTCGAACTGGCGCAGATGGACCATGTGATCTGCAAACTGTCGGGCGTCGCGACCGAGGCCGATCACTCGGACTGGACCGCCGAACAGTTGCGCCCCTTCATCGACACAGTTCTGGAGGCGTTCGGGTTCGACCGGGTCGCGTTCGGGGGCGATTGGCCAGTCGCCGTTCAGGCCATCGCCTATCCGCGCTGGGTCGAGATCGTCGACGACGTGCTTAAGGGCGAAAGCGAGCAGAACCAGCGCAAAGTCTGGCGCGACAACGCCAACCGCTTCTATCGGCTGGGTCTCTAGGCACCCCCGCCGCGATGACCGAGACCGACGGGCCCCTGGTCGAAACGCGCGGCGTCGCCAAGTCGTTCAGCGGCGTTGAGGTTCTGCACGGGATCGATCTCGATCTGCGGGCCGGCGAGGTTCATGCCTTGCTGGGCGAGAACGGTGCCGGCAAGTCGACCTATGCCAAGATCCTGGCCGGGGTCCATCGACCGACACGGGGCGAGGTAACGCTGGCTGGTCAGCCGGTCAGCATTGGCTCACCTTTGGAGGCCCAGCGGCTTGGCGTCACGCTGATCCACCAAGAACCTCTGTCGTTTCCTCACCTGACGGTCGCGGAGAACCTGTTCGTCGGCGGCGAGGATACCGGCGTTTTGGGCCGCGTTCCCTGGCGGCGCATGGCGGCGGAGGCGGAGCGGTTGATCGGCGCGCTGGGCGTCACCATCGACCCGCAGGCGGTCATGGCCGGCCTGTCGATCGCCGACCAGCAAATGGTCGAAATCGCCCGCGCGCTGGCGTCGGACACGCGCCTGATCATCATGGACGAACCGACGGCACCGCTGACGCCGCGCGAGGTGGCGACGCTGTTCGACATCGTGCGCCGTCTGAAGGCCGAGGGCAGGGCCATCGTCTTCATCAGCCATCGGCTGGAGGAGGTGCGCGCGCTTTGCGACAGGGTGACCGTGTTTCGCGACGGCGCCCTGATCTCGACCGCGCCCGTCGCCGACCTGACCGACGATGACATCATCCGCCTGATGATCGGCCGGCCGTTGCAGGAATACCTGCACAAGGAGGTCGCGTCCCTTGGCGACGAGGCGCTGTCGGTCAGCGGCCTGACCCGTGGCGGCGCGTTCGCCGATGTCAGCTTCAGCCTGCGTAAGGGCGAGGTGCTGGGCGTTGCCGGCCTTGTCGGCGCAGGGCGGACGGATGTGGCCCGCGCGATCTTCGGCATCGCGCCGGCGGAGGCGGGCGAAATCCGCATCCACGGCAAGCCGACCACGATCGCCGAGCCCGACGACGCCATCGCCCACCGCATCGCCTATGTGCCCGAGGACCGGGCGATCGCCGGCATCTTTCGCACCTTGCCGGTCGACCAGAACATCACGGCGGCAGCACCCCGTTCGATCGGGGCCGGCCCGTTTATCAGCCCACGGCGCGAACGTGAGATTGCGGCCGACGCCATCGACCGGTTGAGCATTCGCCTTGCGTCCGTTCATCAGCCGATCGGCGAGCTGTCCGGCGGCAACCAGCAAAAGGCCATCCTGGCCCGCTGGCTGCTGACCGACCCGGAAATCCTGATCCTGGACGAGCCGACGCGCGGCATCGATGTCGGCGTGAAGGCGGAGTTCTACGACCGGATCAATCAGTTGGCGGCCGAGGGCAGGGCGGTGCTGCTGATCTCGTCGGACTTGCCGGAACTCTTGACCCTGGCGGATCGCATTCTGGTCATGTCCGAGGGCCGGTTGACCGGCGAGTTCAGCCGCGCGGAGGCCGATCAGGAGAAGATCATGCAGGCCGCCGTGCCGCGGAGTGCGGCGTGACCGCGCTGGGCCGGCTGGTTCGGGTGCGCGAGGCCGGCCTCGTCGTCATGCTGGTGATCCTGGCGGTCGTTGTCGGCGCGATCCAGCCCCGCTTTCTCACCATTGCAACGCTCGACATCATCCTGCTGGCCATTCCGCTGATCCTGGTCGCGGCGATGGGCCAGATGATGGTGATCGTCGCCCGCCATGTCGATCTGTCGATCGGCTCGATCCTGGGTTTCGCCTCGATCGCCGTCGGCATGATGTTCCGCGATATCCCCGAAATGCCGCTTTGGCTGGGTTTCATCCTGGCGATCGCGATCGGCGCCGGGCTGGGCCTCGTCAACGGGCTGATCATCGCCCTGTTCCGCTTGCCGGCGATCATCGTCACGCTCGGCACTCTCAGCCTCTATCGGGGGCTGATCTTCATCCTGTCGGGCGGCCGCCAGGTCGATCCCAACCACATTCCCGAAGCGCTGATCCGCATGGCGCAGACCTCGCCGATCGGCGTGCCGTGGATCGTGATCATCGCCTTTTTCACGGCGCTGCTTGCGTATGTTTTCCTGCGTCATTTGCGCTTGGGGCGCGAGATCTATGCCGCCGGGTCTAACCCGGACGCGGCTCGGTTGCGCGGCATTCGGGTCAATCGGGTGACGCTGGTCGTTTTCTCCCTGTCCGGTGCCATGGCTGGTCTGGCGGGCCTGATGTACGCCGCGCGTTTCGGCTATGTGAACCCGGGCATCACCGGCGTCGGGTTCGAATTGACCGTGATCGCCGCCGTCGTCATCGGCGGTGTCTCGATCAATGGCGGCATCGGCACTGTGCCGGGCGTCGTTTTGGGCGTGCTGTTGCTCGGCGCGGTCAGCGTCGCGCTGCCGATCCTCGGTATCTCCGGCTTTTGGCAGGACGCGATCTATGGCGCCATCATCGTCATCGCGCTGATCGTCGACGGCTCGGTCAGGGCCGGCGGTCTGGTCCGGCTGGTCACCGGGAGGGGCGGATGAGCGCGACGGAAACCTTCGACGCCGCGAAGGCCAGGCCGCTTTGGCATCGCATTGTGGTCCGGCCGGAGTCCGTCACCCTGCTTCTGCTAATCGCCGCGGTCTTCGTCAGCGCCTGGCTGTCGCCCTTCTTCGCCGACCTTCGCTTCGTCCTGGAATCGGCGACCTTCTACATTGAGTTCGGCATCATCGCGCTGATGCTGACCCTGGTGGTGGTCTCCGGCGAGATCGATCTTTCCGTCGCCGCGACCATGGCCCTGTCCGCCTGCCTGTTCGGCATCGCCCATCGCGCCGGGCTCGGCATGCCCGTGGCGATCCTGATCGGGCTGGGCTCGGGCGCACTGATGGGCCTGTTCAACGGCGTGCTGGTGACGGTCTTCCGGCTGCCCTCGATCATCGCCACCATCGGCACGATGGTGCTTTATCGCGGCATTGCCCAGGTGATCGCCGGCGACCGCTCCGTCGGCGGCTTCCCAGACTGGTTCGTCGGCATCGACTTCATCGCCGTCGGCATCGTGCCGGTGCCGGTGATCATCTTCGTCGTCTTGGCCATCCTGCTCGGCCTGGTGCTCGGCAGCACGCTGTTTGGCCGCCAGATCTATCAGACCGGTACCAACCCGATCGCCGCCCGGCATGCGGGCATCCGGGTCGATCGGCTGAAGATGATCCTGTTCACCGCCTCCGGCCTGACCAGTGCCGTGGGCGGCCTCCTGATGGCGTCGCGCCTGGGCGTCGTGCGCTACGACCTGGCGACCGGCGGCGAACTGCAGGTCGTGCTGATCGTCATGCTCGGCGGCACCTACATCTTCGGCGGTCGCGGCACGATCGCCGGCACGTTCTTGGCCTTATGGCTGCTGATCATCATCCAGACCGGGATGACGGTGGCCAATATCGCCATTGAAGCCCAGCTAACGGTGCTGGGTCTGCTTCTAATCCTCGCCATCATCTCGGCCAACGCGATCTATGCCGGCGGCCGGCGATGATGGGTGGGTTGGCATCACCAACAACGGATCACCGAAGGGAGAGAAGACCATGAAGAAACTGATGTTGATCGCAAGCGCGGCTGCCATCGGCCTGATGGCCGGGGCCGCCACCGCCCAGGATCAAGTGGAGATCGTCTACATTCCGAAGAATACGGGCAACCCGTATTTCGACAGCATCATCGGCGGCTTTGCCGATGCCTGTGCCGAGCTGGGTTGCAGCTTCACGACGGTTGCGCCCGCGACCGCCGAGGCGACCTCGCAGATCCCGTTCATTACCGCCCAGATCCAGCGCGGTGTTGACGTGATCGCCATCTCGCCGAACAGCCCGGATGCGCTGAACCAGGTGTTCGACCGGGCGCGGTCGCGCGGCATCCAGGTGTTGATCGTGAACTCTGACATTCCGGGCAGCGAGGACCATCGCGACGCGGCCATCCTGCCGGTCGATTTCACCACCATCGGCCCGGCCCAGGTCGAGCTGTTGGGCTCCATGATCAACTATGATGGCGAAATCGCCATCCTGTCGGCGACGACGGATGCGCCCGACCAGAATGTCTGGATCGCCGACATGCAGACGGTGCTGGAAAGCGACGACGCGTACGCGGATATGGAGCTGGTAACCATCGCCTATGGCGACGACGATCCGCAGAAATCGACGACAGAGGCCGAGGCGCTGCTAGCCAACTATCCCGACCTGGCGGGTATCATCTCGCCGACCACGGTGGGTGTCGCCGCCGCGGCTCAGGTCGTTGAGACGGCCGGACGGGCACCGGATCTGCAGGTCACCGGCCTGGGCACGCCCAACCAGATGCGCCGGTTCATCGAGAACGGTACGGTTGAGGCGTTCCAGCTTTGGAGCCCGTACAATCAGGGCGTGCTGGCCGCGCACTTCGCCATGGGCGTGAATGATGGGTCGATCACCAACGAGCCGGGCCAGACCTTCGACGTGCCGAACCTCGGCACCATCACGATCGGCGACGACAATGTGATTCTGACCCAGGATCAGCCGACCACGTTCAACGCCGACAATATCGACGACTTTAACTTCTGATCCCCTCTGCCTGGGCGACACCGGTCGCCCAGGCACCCCTTTTCTTAGGACCGCTTGATGAACAGATTCCGCATCGCCGACGTCCGCGCCCATGTCATTGAGCAAAGCGGCTCGGGCGGCGACTATCACGACCAGGCCGAGGGCCACTGGCTGATCGACAGCCTGATCGCCAACCCGATGTCCGGCTATGCGGACTATAAGGCCTCGCGCACCAGTTGGGGCATCGCTGTTCTCGGCAGCATCCTGATCGAGGTCGAGACCGAGGACGGCACCATCGGTGTCGCCACCGGGCTGGGCGGCCCTCCCGCCTGTTTTATGGTCGAACGTCATTTCCGCCGGTTTTTGATCGGCGCCGATATCCGCGACGTGGCCCTGTTGTGGGACCAGATGTACCGGGCCAGCATGCCCTATGGCCGCAAGGGCGTGACCCTGGCGGCGATCAGCGTGGTCGACCTGGCCCTGTGGGACGCGGTCGGCCTGGTGCGAGGCGAGCCGGTCTACAAGATGATCGGCGGTGCGACCAAGCCGGACATTCCGCTTTATTGCACGGGGCCACGGCCCGACCTCGCGCGCGAAATGGGCTTTTGGGGCGGCAAGGTGCCGCTGCCGCACGGCCCCGGCGATGGCACCGAGGGATTGCGCGCCAACCGCGCCTTTCTGGCCGACCACCGGCACAAAGCCGGACCCGATTTCCCGCTGATGGTCGATTGCTACATGTCGCTGACTGTGCCGTACGCCGTCGACCTGGCCGAGACGGTGCGCGACCTCGACATCTATTGGCTGGAAGAGGTTTTGCCGCCCGACGATTTCGACGGCCACACCCTTTTGAAGCAGCGGGTGCCGTGGATGCGGTGGACCACGGGCGAGCACGAATACACCCGCTATGGCTTTCGCAAGCTGATCGAAACGCGCTCGGTCGACATCCTGCAGCCCGACATGATGTGGCTGGGCGGCCTGACGGAGGCGTTGCGTGTCTCGGCCATGGCGGCGGCCTACGACATCCCGGTCGTGCCCCATGGCAGCGGCGCCTACAGCTATCACTTCGTCATGGCCCAGCCGCATTCGGCTTTCTGCGAGTACCTGATCTCCAGCCCGGCCGGCGACACGATCGAGCCCGTCTTCGGCACCCTGTTCGAAGGCGAGATCCTGCCGGAACAGGGTCGCATCCATCCGGGTGACGCGCCTGGCTTCGGCCTGACCCTGAATCGGGACGCGGTCCGGCTGAGCCGGCCTTATGCCGACTCCTGATCCTGCCTCTAAGGAAAGACAGTCATGAACCAGTTGGATCTCAACGGTCGCGTCGCGATTGTCACCGGCGGCGCCCAGGGCATCGGCCTGGCGATTGCCGAACGCATTCTGGCCTCTGGCGGCAAGGTCAGCCTATGGGACCGGGACGCGCCGTTACTGGCGAAGACGATTGCCGACCTGGCGGCGGGCGATGCGGTCGACGGTGCGGAGGTGGACATCGCCGATCTCGCCTCGGTCGAGGCCGCGACGAAGGCCACGCTCGACTGTTTCGGCCGGATCGACATCCTGATCAACAACGCGGCCACAGTCGGCCCGAACGCGCCGACCTGGGAGTACCCGGCCGACGCCTTCGCCGACGTTGTGCGCATCGGCCTGAACGGCACGTTCCATTGCTGTCGCGCGGTCGTGCCGCACATGGTCGACCAGAATTACGGGCGCATCGTCAATGTCAGCTCGGTCGCCGGCAAGGAGGGTAACCCCAACGCGGTCGCCTACAGCTCCATGAAGGCCGGCGTCATCGCGCTGACCAAGTCGCTGGGCAAGGAACTGGCGAGCCACGATATCTCCGTGAACTGCGTCACCCCAGCCGTGGCCAAGACCGCGATGGGCATGAGCCAGAAGCCCGAGCACATCGCCTACATCCTGTCGAAGGTGCCGCGCGGGCGCATGCTGGAACTCGACGAAGCCGCCGCCATGGTCTGCTGGCTGGCCAGCGAGGAAAACTCCTTCACCACCGCTGCCGTCTTCGACCTGAGCGGCGGCCGCGCGACCTATTGAGGCCGAACGCGCCGGCACCACAGCATTTTGTCGATATTTTGTGCTGTCTGAGGAGATATCCGTAATAATTCTGTGATCGCGCCCGAGTTCCGACGGAATTGGGCCAGACCCTCGCCCAACGATAATCAAACCATGTCGGGGGACGGGTCATGGCGCATTGGGGGATCACACACACATCGGTCTTGGCTCTGGCGGTGTTCTCGGCAGGTGTCGCGGTAACCCGTTCCCTCGCCGAGGAGCCACCGCCGGTCGATCAGGGTCTGTTAAACGAAATGGTCGCGCACGACCCGGCCGAGGCGTTCATCTACGCCTTCGACGCGGGCGACGAACTCACCGAGGCGACGTTTACCAGCGAGCGGGGCGTCGGCGCCTATGTCGGCGAACTTCTGCGCTTCACCAGAATGCCGCGGCCAGACCTCACGGGGCCGGGCGAGTGGTCCCAGCACCTGCCGATGCGTGAGGGCGGTCCGAACGCGACCTCGTGCATTTCCTGCCACAGCGTGCCGACCGCCAATGGTGCCGGCGGCGTGGCGCTGAACGTCCTGGTCGATCCGCTGCATATCGGCGAGCCGGCCCAGTATCTGGAGCGCAACACGCTGCATCTGTTTGCGCTTGGCGCCGTCCAGCGTCTGGCAGAGGAAATGACCGGCGATCTGCAGAGACAGCGGGACGCCCTGGAGGCGCGCGTGTGCGAATCCGGTGAGCCGGACGTCCAGGCGCTGACCGCCAATGGCGTCGCCTTCGGGTCAATCGGAGCGGAGCGTATCGCGGAAGTGCCGTGCCAGGTCGCTTTCGATACGGACGGCATCGAGGGTGTCGACGAGGATTTGGTGATCCGGCCGTTTGGCTGGAAGGGAACGCACGCCACGATCCGAGCCTTCACGCGGGGCGCGGCCCATAACGAACTCGGCATGCAGGCGGTAGAACTGATCGGCGACGCGGATGGGGACTTCGACGGCGTCACGAACGAGCTGACGGTCGGCGACCTAACCGCGCTTGCCATCTACATGGCCGCGCTGGAGCGGCCGACGAGCCTGGTTGAGCTGGCGGATCACGGCATTGTCGAACTGGGGGACGAGCAACGCAGCGCCATCACGCGCGGCGAGCAAGCCTTTGCCGACGCCGGCTGCGGTTCCTGCCACGTGCCTTCGATGACCCTGCGCGATCCGATGTTTCAAGAACCCAGCGCCCATCCCGACTTTGGCGAGGTGATCCTGCCGAACGGGGACGAGGCGGAGGCCCATGGTTTGCACGTCGCCCAACCGGTCTCGTTCGATCTGACCGCCGATCAGCCCAACAACCAGATCGAGTTGGCTGACGGTAGCGTCGTGAATCTCGGCGCCTTTGAGCGCACAGCGGATGGCGGCGCGCTGATCCGCTGGTACAGCGATTTTCGGCGCCACGAGATGGGGCCGGCGCTTGCGGACCCGGTCGACGCGTTCGGCATCGGTGCCGCGGTCTGGCCGACACGGTCGCTCGCCGGCGTCGGCTCGACGGGCCCGTGGCTGCACAATGGTCACGCCACGACCCTGCATGAGGCGATCGTCGCCCATGGCGGCGAGGCGGCCGCCAGCCGCGATGCCTATCTCGCGCTATCGGCGGAGAGCCGCGCCGATCTGGTCGCCTTCCTGGAAAACCTGGTGATCTACAACGATCCCAACGCGGAGGAAGAAGACGACCCCTGAAGCAGGCGAGACCTGCCCACGCCGTGTTTGATCGCACCGTGACGAGGCGCGGTGTTTGCGTCTCAGGCGGCCGCGCGGCCGGCTTCGCCGACAATCCGTGCGATCGCGGCGCGGCCGCTGTGAACCGCGCCCTCGACATAGCCCCAGAACCGATCGTCGATTTCCGCGCCGGCAAACCGAACCCTGCCACCCCAGGCGGCAAGACGGGCCATCGCGTCTGGGTCGCCGCCGATGCGAACCGTGGCGTTGTAGCCACCACCACACCACGGGTGATCGACCCAGACTGCTTCGGCGATCTCACGCGGTGCCAGGGCTTGGTCGCCGAAAGCGCGGCTTAGCTGCCGCAAAAGCCGGGCCTGCCGCTCGTTTGGGGGCAATGTCGCCCATTCCCGCGCCAGAGGCCCGCCTTGAAACGCAATCAGGCGCGGCGGCGACCCGTCGTCGAGACTGCCGTCCATGACCGCCAGGCCAGGCGGATCGGCAAAGGTTGCCGACCCGCTGAAACCCCTCAGCCGCCAGAACGGGGTGTCGAAGACGAGCAGCGTCTTGATCATGTCTCCAGCGCGGAATGAGGATAGAAGCCCTGCAAGCTCGTCGGCCTCAGGTATGTCGAACGTGATGTTCCTGGCCACGGTGGGGGGAACGGCCACGACCACGGCGTCGGCCGCCCAGGCGCCCGTGTCCGTCGTTATCTCGACCAGGTCTGAAAGGTGGCGGACATGCCGCACTGGTGTGCTCAGGCGCGGCGTGTGGCGCAGGCTGGAGGCGAGTTGGTCGATGATCATGACCATACCCCGCGAGAAGTGGAATTCGGCGTCGTCTCGTTCCGACCCATAGCGCGCGAAGAGATCTCTGACGGCGTGCGCGTTGATCTCCTCGGGCGGACCACCAAGGATCTCTGTGAACAGGGAGAACGCAATGGCATGCTCTTCCGGCGACAAGAGCAAGGCGCGCAGGGCTGCTGCGAGGCTGTCTCGGTGAAAGGGCCGCTTTTCGACCAGCAGCTTTAGCCCGCGCCCGGCCTCGCCGACGCTCTCCCAGGGCGTATTCCACCATTTCCACTTCAGCCGCAGCGCGCGCAATGCCTCGCCGAAACTGTCCCAGCGAACCACCTGCTCTTCCAACAACTCGTAGATCTCTTCGACCGATATCAGGTCTTCAGCGCGCAAGGCCTCCTCGCCGACCATACACAGGTCGATCCCGCCCCGCGCAACCGGTGCCGGATGCAGGCCCGACCGGGCCGCGACCTCAAGGACGGTGCCCATGTCGCCATTCACCAGTTGCGCGCCCTCGTCGAACACGCCGCCGCTTTCCAGCGGTACCGTCCGAACACGGCCGCCCAAGCGATCCTGAGCCTCCAGCACTTGGCAGGTGAGGCCCGCCTGTTCCGCCGCAGCGGCTGCAGCAAGGCCCGCCGCGCCGCCACCGACGACAAGCACATTGACATCGTTCGTCTGCTTCATGACATTCACTGAGTTGAGCGACCGTTCAACTGAACAAGTGCTCAACTCGGTTCAGGAAGTCAAGAGGGCAGACTACTGACACGCATGTCGGGCGAGGATCGCCGCAAACAGATCGTCGATAAAGCGATCGACGTCATCCTTCAAAAGGGTCTGGCACAGGCTGCGACGAGGGATGTCACACGTGCCCTTGGCGTGGGGTCAGGCCTGCTGCATCACTATTTCCCATCCTGGGCCGAGTTGCGGGCCGACGCGGTGCGACTGGCCGCGACGCGGGAGATCGAAGAGGTTAAGGCGCTGGTCGACGGCGTGCCGGCCATGGAGGCGCTTGAGCGTGTCGCTGACTGGGTGGTCGACGACGAGGACATGCGCCACTGGCGGCTTTGGCTGAATGCCCTGGACGAAGCCCATCGCGACGACCTTTTGGCCGACGTCATGACCGCCGCGATGCTGGACTGGCACCGGCTGATTGCAGGTCTTTTGGTCAAGCTTGGCGAGGAAAGAGGTGCGACAACATCCAATGCCGATGACGCCGCGTGGCGCCTCACCGCTCTGATGGATGGGCTTGCGAGCACGATGCTGGTGAAAGGGTCGGCCATGACCGCGAGGACCGCACGCATGCTCCTGAAGCAGCAACTGCGCCTTGAGTGCGGGCAGCAAGCTTAGCGAGCGGCCCCGTCCGGGCATTCGGTCAGGCTTGCCTGCCCCACCAGGTCTTCGCCAACGGCGCGCCGCCGACAAAGGCGCCGGCACCAAGCTCATCCTGGATGCGCAGGCATTCGTTCCACTTCGCCATCCGCTCGGACCGTTGAAACGAGCCGACCTTCAACTGGCCGCAGCCGATCCCCGTCGCCAGATGGCTGATCGACACGTCCTCGGTTTCGCCGGACCGGGCCGAGACGATGACGCCCCAGCCGACATCCATCGCCGCACGGGCGGCGTCGATTGCTTCGGTCACCGTGCCGGCCTGGTTGACCTTCATGAGTACGGCGTTACAGGCGCCTTTGGCGGCCGCGTCGTCGACAAGGGCGGCGTTCGTCACCAGGAAATCGTCGCCGATGATCTGTATCCGGTCGCCGAAACGGCGCGTGAACTCCACCATGCCGTCCGAATCGTCCTCCCCCAGCGGGTCCTCGATCGAGACGATCGGATAGGCATCGAGCCATTGCCCGAGTGTGTCGATCATCTCGCCGCTGTCCATTTCGCGATCTTCGAGTGACAGCCGATAGCGTCCAGCGCTGCCGAACTCCGACGCGGCGATGTCCAGCGAAATCACCACCCGGTCGCCGGGTTTCTCGCCCGCCTTCTCGATGGCCATGACCAGCGTTTCCAACGCCTCTTCATTCGACGAAAAGGCCGGCCACCAACCGCCTTCGTCCGCGACGCCCGCCAGCTTTCCCTTGGCCGCCATGATGTCGCCGGCGGCGAAATAGACCTCGTTGGTGACCTCCATCACTTCGTCGAAGCTGGCCGCGCCCGGCACCATGATCATGAAGTCCTGAATGTCGACCCGCCGCCCGGCATGCGCACCGCCGCCGAAGATCTGGATCTCGGGCAAGGGAACCGACGGGGAGAACCCGTACCGATCTGATACGTAGCGCCACAGCGGTTTTGCCGCATCCGCAGCGGCCGCATGCAGAACCGCCAGCGATGTCGCCACCGTGGCATTGCCGCCCAACGTCGCCTTCAAGGGTGACGGATCGAGTGCCAGAAGCGCCTGGTCGACCGCAGCCTGCTGTCCAGCGTCGAGTCCGACCAGGGCTTGGGCGACGGGGGCGTTTACATTGGCCAGCGCCTTGGTGACGTTCATGCCGCGAAGTGCCCGGTCCCCATCGCGCAGATCGATGGCCTCACGGGTCCCGCGGGACGCGCCGGCCGGCGCGATCGCCCGCCCGACCACCCCGGAACTCAGTGTCACCGTCACCTCGACGGTCGGGTTGCCGCGCGAATCCCACACCCTGCGGCCGAATACGGAGGAGATGTCCGTCACGCGCTTTTCCCCTTCAACTCACGATCGATCCAATCGACAAGCCCGGCGAGCCTATCTGTTGGGTGTACAAGGCCCTTGATGGCCAGCGCTCGAACCGTCTGTCGGCTCTCTTCCGTCAGGTATTCGACCGGGGATTTCCCATCGACACGCGCCAGCATCAGCGCGGGCAGCAGGTGACAGACCCGCGCTTCCAGTGCCGCCGGCGGCTCCCATGTCACCTGCGCGGCGTAGGCACGCCAGAACCGGCCAACCGAGGCCAACAGACGCTGGCGAGACGCCGGCAGGTGCACCGCCTTCAACAACAGATGATTGATGCAGAACGCCGGATCGAAGCTCGGGTCCCCCATCGTCGCGCATTCGGCATCCAGGATCACCGGGCCTTGGCTCCTGAACAGGATGTTCTTGGGGCTGATATCGCCATGGACCAGGATCCGGTCACTGGCATAGAGCCGGTCGGCCAACGCGTTCAGGGGGGCCGCCACGGCAGGATGACGGCTTGCGGTGAAGGTCAGATAAGGCTCGATCCGCAGTGCGCGGAAATCATCCCGGTTTTGAAACGGCGCCGTGTCGAACCCAGCCTCCGCCGACGCCTGATGTATCTTCCCCAGGACCGCGCCGACGGCCTCTGTTTCGCCCCGATCGGGCGCCTCGGCCAACAGCGCGGCCTTCCACAGGATCACGTCATTGCCGCTGAGAAACTCCATCGCGAATCCGTGCAGCGCGTCGGATCGACCCAACAGCCGAATGGCGCTTTCCGGTGCGACCTTGGCCGCGACGGTTAGCCACGCGTACTCCGCGGCGCTGCGATGCACCGGGGCCTTCCACTCCGCCGCGACCCTTAGCTGGGACAGGGCGAACTTGACGCAGATGTCGCCGCCGCCCACACGCACCCGTGCGATGTCCGAGGCGACGCCGCCGGTCAGCCGCTCGACGTCCGTTACCTCGTCCGCCCGGCCGATCCCCAGCTCTTCCACCAAGGCGCGGCATCGGGCGGACAGTTCCGTCTGGTCCTCGCTCATGGGCTTATCAATCACTGTGCGACGTTTGGGTGAAGACCAGTGGACAGGCTAGGCGCTTGGCGCGTCAGGGCCATGGTATATACTTATCGCTCCCCGCCCAGGCGGGCCAGAGGAAGGACGATACGCACGTGTCAGCCATCGATCGCCAAGGCGCCGGCGCGATGCCGGAGCCGGAAACCGCCGACGATGATCGCGACGAATCGCTGAACGACCGGGTCCGCGAGGCGTTGCGCGACGCCATCGTCAGCGGCCAATACAAGCCCGGCGACCGGCTGATCGAGGCGCGATTGGCGGCGCTGTTCGGCGTGTCGCGCAATCCGGTGCGTGAGGCGCTGAAGGCGCTGGGCAATGAAGGCATTGTGACCATTGCGCCGCGTCGCGGTGCCGTTGTCGCGGAACTGTCGGACGGCGAGGCGGCGGACGTCGTGGAACTGCGCGCGGCGCTGGAGGGCTTCAGCGCACGGCTTGCCGCCCGGCGGCTGGATGGCGACGCGGGCGAGCGGCTGTTGTCCGTGTTGCGCGCCGGCGACGAGGCGGCCGCGCGCGGCGATACCGACGCCCTGCCGGCGCTGAACGACGTCTTCCACGCCGAACTGGCCAACGCGAGTTCGAACGTCGTCCTGGCCGGCATCATGCGCACGCTGAGGGCCAAGACCCATTGGCTGTTCGCCAGCGTCAGCCGGCAGCGGGCCGTGGCCTCGTGGGGCGAACATGCCGCCATCCTGCGGGCGATCCTGGACCGTGACGAGGAACTGGCGGCCTTGCTGGCCAGCCGTCACGTGACCAGCGTCGGCCGCGACCTGCTTGGCCAGCGATCGACGGATCGACCGAAAACCGGTGACGGTGCCCCCGCCCCACCTTCAGCGGACATGGCCGAGCTTGAGAGCGCCCTGACCCTCGACCAGCTTCGGCGCCTGACCGGGTAGGGCCTGCGACGGACGTCCCGTCTCAGTCGACCCGTTCCAGCCTGGCGTCGATGTCGCCGAAGCGCGTCAACTCCTGCAATTCTTCCCTGGCATCGTCGATCTCATCGAAATCGCCGAAGAACTTATAGGGCACGGAGTTGACGCAATCCGGGTGTTCGGCGTCCACGATCTGGACCCTCGCGTCCCCGGCCAGCACCTCGCCGATCACATGGGTTGCCAGGTGCTTGCCATAGAAGAAGTAGTCGTAGGTCTCCACCGCGCGCACCCCAGTCCCCAGATCGGCGCTGTATTCGTTCGGTTTGCTGGTGACGATGATGTACATGGCCTCCCCATCCTGAATTTGCATACCAACGGCCATTTTGCCGGCATCTCGCCGGCATTTCCCGAATCCGACTGAATCGCCCAAATCAACGGACCTCGTCCAACCCATTGACAGAAATGAGTTTTTTGAAGATCGTCAAAACTATCTCCGATCAGCAATGATAGACGAAATTCTGCCGTCGAAAAGGCTTGCCGGATTTGGTATACAATCTAATCTAATGATAGGCAGGGGTGTCAAGAGCGAGCCAAAAAAGGCCGAAAAGGAGGATGCAACATGACTGAGTTGATGTCGCGAGACGATTTTCGCACCGCGTTGGAAACCGCCATCAAGGGCAACACGGCCACCAAGTCGCCGTTCAGCATTGCCTGGGCCACGGGCCGCTTGAGCCGCGACCATCTCGCGCGCTGGGCGGAGAACCACTATCACTATGTCGGCCCGTTCGCCGACTATCTTGCCTACATCTACGCGCGCACGCCGGACCACTACACCGACGCCAAGGACTTCCTGCTGCAGAACATGTATGAGGAGGAAATCGGCGGCGACCGCCACACCGACCTGCTGATCCGGTTCGCCGAGTCCTGCGGCACGACGCGTGAGCGGGTGGAAAATCCCGACAACATGTCGCCGACCACCCGGGGCCTGCAAAGCTGGTGCTACGCGGTGGCCATGCGCGAGGACCCGATCGTCGCGGTGGCCGGCCTCGTCGTCGGCCTGGAAAGCCAGGTGCCGTCAATCTACCGGCGCCAGACCCCGACCTTGCGCGACAAGTATGGCTTCACCGACGAGGAGGTCGAGTTTTTCGACCTGCATATCGTGTCCGACGAGATCCATGGCGAGCGCGGCTATCAGATCGTGCTGGAACATGCCGACACGGTCGACCTTCAGCAGGCCTGTTTGAAGATCTGCGGCATCGGCGCCCAGATGCGCCTGCTGTACACCACGGCGCTCTGGCACGATTACGTGAAGGACGATCTGTCGCGCGAGGATGCCGAGGCGGTTCTCGCCGCCTGACGACCAGCCTAGATGAAGACCTAATGGCGGGCGGCGCCTCAGCCGCCCGACCGAATGCGTAGCGATGCCGAAAATCACGATCCACCGGGATGGGGAGGCCCATCAGGGCGACATCGCGGCGGACAGCAATCTCGTCGTCCTCGCCGGTATCCGCAAGTTCCCCTACCCGCATCTCAGCTACATGTGCGGCATGGGCAAGTGCGGGACCTGCAAGTCCCGCATCGTGGCGGGCGCGGAGCAGCTGCCGGAGCCCAACTGGCGGGAAAAGAAGACCCTGGGCGACGAGGCCTTGGCGGAGGGCTATCGCCTGGTCTGCCAACTGCGCATCTTCGAGGATTTTGAGATCGAGCAAGAAGGGCCGGTGCGCGGCCCCAGAAAGAGGATGCCATGAGCGACAGTCACAGCCCGGGCCCGGACGGGGTGATGGACCACCGGCTGCTGATCGACGGCAACTGGGTTGCCGCCTCGAACGGGGGCGGGTTCGAGAACCGCAATCCGGCCAATACCGACGATTTGATCGGCCGGTTTGCCGCCGCCACGGCGGACGACGCGACACGGGCGATCGATGCCGCGCAAGCCGCCTTTGCCGACTGGCGTGCCACGCCCGTGTCCAAGCGCGCCGCGTGCCTCGACAAGGCCGCCGACTGGCTGGAACAACACGCCGACGCGTTCGGGGCGGAACTGTTGCGCGAGGAAGGCAAGCTGCTCTCGCTCGGCGTGGCGGAGGTCAAGCGCGCGGCCCAGACCCTGCGGTTTTATGCCGTCGAGGGGCAGACGCTGACCGGCGAGGTGTTTGCCCAGGACGATGCCAAGATGACGGTCTATACCCAGCGCGAACCGCTGGGCGTGGCGGCCATCATCACGCCGTGGAACTTTCCCGTCTCGATCCCCGCGCGGAAAATGGCCCCGGCCCTGATCACCGGCAATACGGTGGTGTTCAAGCCGTCGTCGGAGGCACCGCTGATCGGGCTTCGTCTGACCGAAGCGCTGGTCGCCGGCGGCCTGCCGCCCGGCGTGATCAACTTCATCACCGGCCCTTCGGTGGAAACCGGGCCGGCGCTGACGGCGGACCCGAGGGTGCGCGCCATTTCCTTCACGGGCTCGACCAGGGCCGGTGAGACCATTCATCGCGGGCTGCCGATCACAACCCGCACCCAGATGGAGCTCGGTGGCAAGAATCCGCTGATCGTGATGGAAGACGCCGATCTGGACCTGGCCGTGAAGCTGGCCGTCGGCGGCGGGTTCTCCCTCACCGGCCAGGCCTGCACCGGCACCAGCCGGGTGTTGGTCCATCGCGACGTGGCGGCCTCGTTCACCGCGAAGCTGAAAGCCGCCAGCGAGGCGCTGGTCGTGGGCGATGGGGCGGACGCGGCCACCCAGATCGGCCCGCTGGCCTCGCAAAAGCAGCTTGAGACCGTCCTGCGCTACATCGAGATCGGCAAGGGCGAGGCGACGCTGGTGACGGGTGGCCGTCGGTTGACCGATCCGCCGCACGATAAGGGCTGGTATGTGACCCCGACCGTGTTCGGCGATGTCGCGCCGGGCGCCGTCATCGCGCAGGAGGAGATCTTCGGCCCGGTCATCGCGCTGATCGAAATCGGCTCATACGACGAGGCCATCGCGGTCGCCAACGGCGTCGCTTATGGCTTGTCGGCGTCGCTGGCGACGAAGAATTTCGACTATATCCAGCGCTTTCCAACCGACGTGGAGGCCGGCACGGTGAAGGTCAACCGGACGACCACCGGCAATCTCGTCAACGCGCCGTTCGGCGGCATCAAGGCGTCCAGCACCGCGACCTTCCGTGAATCCGGCCGTGCCGGGCTGGACTTTTTCACCCAGATCAAGACGGTCTATCTCGGCCGCTGACGGCCGCCAAAAAAAGGACGGAGAGATGAAACAGGCGCTGAAGCTGGAGCTGGAAGAGGCGCGCGTGATGGTCGCCGCCGCCCGGGCCAAGTCCGAGGAAATCGGCGTGCTAGAGACCATCTGCGTGGTCGACGATGGCGGCTATCCCCTGGCGCTGGAACGGATGGACGGCGCTCGGGTCACGGGGCCCCAGATCGCCTGGAACAAGGCGTTTACCGCCGCCGGGCACAAACGCTCGACCCATCTGTTCAACCGGCCGCCGAACGGTCCCGCCCTGCCGGGCAACGAGGCGTTCGGCATCCAGCTGTCGTTCGAAGGCCGCTTCACGGTCTTTGTCGGCGGCTTTCCGGTCGTGGTGGATGGCGAGGTGATCGGCGGCGTGGGACTGTCGGGCGGCAATGGCGAGCAGGATACCGCGGCCGGCCTTGCCGCGCTGCAGGCCCTGTCGGACCTGCTGGCGCCGAAGGGGCATGACGTGCTCGTTGAGGCCGACATCAAGAAGTGAGACGGCGGGCCCCATGAACTACGACGACGAAGAGCCACAGCCGCTCGTCACGATCGTGTTCCTGGCCAATGACGGCAAGACCATCGAGGTGCCTGCCGGGTCGAACCTCTTGCGTATGTCGCTGCGCAAGCAGGGAGGTATTCCGTTCAAGTGCGGCGGCGGCATCTGCGGCACCTGCCGCTGCCTGCTTGAAGAGGGCGCGGAGAACACGGCCGCGCCGACCAAGAAAGAGCGCAACCACATCAGCGACGAGCATCTGGCGCTGGGCTATCGGCTGGCCTGCCAAACGACACTCACCGGGCCGTTGAAGGTAAGCTGGGTGCCGCTGGAGCAGCGGAAAAAACTGCCGTCCGGTCAACCGGACCATTCCACGATGGGACCCCGGCTATTGGCCAAAGAGGGGTCTTCCTAGCCGTCCAAACCGGGCGCAAGAGCGCGCAGCAACAGCAGCACGGCAGCGCCCGCACACAATGCCAGCATCGCCGGGCGCATCCAGCCCCGATCGGTGAAGTGGGTCAACGAGCCCGACAGCCAGATGCCGATCAGAAGTGCCGGCAACAGCTTGGCGCCCAGCAGAAGATCGGACCAGTCGAACGCGCCGAACGCGGCCAGCGACAGGATCGAGACGATGCCGCCCGCCATCAAGAAGGCGGATATGTTCGCCCGCACCACGGCGCCCGGCGAATGCTGGTAGACGATGGCCATCGGCGGCGCGCCGACAGAGGTGATCGTGCCCATATAGCCCGAGGCGGCGCCGGCGATGAACAGACTGCGCCGATTGAGCGCAAAGCGCAGCCCGCTCAGGCTCAGCGCCACGGCAATGAGGATCAGCGCGGCAAAGACGATGAGGAACAGGCGCGGCGACAGCACGCTCGCCGTCAGGGCGCCGAGTATCGAGGCCAGCACCCGACCGCCCAGCGCATAGCCCAGATTGCCCAGCCTCAAGTCGTGCCGGTCCCGTATCGTCACGATCAGCGACGTCAGGACCGCGAGCACCAACAGTGGGCCCGGCACCAGGACCGGGTCCAGCACCGCCAAAATCGGCGCAGAAACGATGCCGAAGCCAACCCCGATGGATGCCTGGGCCACCGCCGCCACGACGATGGTGGCAAAGGCCAGCAGATAGACCAGCCAGTCGACGGTCAGATACGCGGCCAGATCATCCATCAAGATGTATGTCTGCGAATACGGACTGATTGGGCGTCAAAATGGACGTGTCCCGCCTTGCGAAGCGCGACGTGCCGGCGCGGCTCTCCGTCGCGGAATGGTGCTGTGCAAATCCGTATAAACAGCCCTCGGTGCAGCGTCCAGAATTTGTATACCAACGCAGGCCGGCGCGACGGAACGGTCCGCTCATCGAAGGTAACACGCCAAAGATGAGCATCGTTCAGCGTCTCGCCTGCTGGCATTGACGTGGCTCTTGGGGTTCCGCAAACGAAATGATTTCCTATGGTTAGCTGCGATCCAAGGGTCTTCGGACCTGAACAGGCCCCAGACGCTTGACAGCCTCCCGTTCGGTACACCAGAGTCAGCAATCCTGGTGCGGTATACAAAACCAAAATCACCCTATGCGTCAGGTCCGGCCTATCATGGTCGGACAAGGTCTTTGGGATTCAACAGGAGGGCGACACAACATGCATGCACGATGGAGCTTTAGGGCACTGGCACTCGCGGCCGCGCTGACCGCCACGGGGCCGGTCTGGGCGCAGGAAATAGCGATTGCCATCGGATCGGAACCCACGACGCTCGACCCGCAACTGCGCGACGATGGCGGCGAGCGCGCCATCACCGACAACATCTTCGAGACGCTGCTGTTCCGCGACGCCGATGGCACCTTGCGGCCCAGCCTGGCAGCGTCCATGCCGGTCCAAGTCGATGAGACGACTTGGGAGGTCGACCTTAGAGACGGCGTCAGCTTCCACAATGGCGAACCGTTCAACGCCGACGCGGCGGCCTTCAGCGTGAACCGCATCATCGATCCGGAGTTCAACTCCGAGCAATCGTCGTTTTTCGCCTCGATCACCGGTGCCACGGCCGTAGACGGCGACACGATCCACATCACCACGGACGGGCCGGACCCGATCCTGCCGGCGCGGCTTTACTGGATGAAGATGGTGCCCCCGGGCGCGGCTGACTCCGAGGATTTCGCCTCCAACCCCGTCGGCACCGGCCCCTATCAGTTCGTCGATTGGAACCGGGGCTCGTCCATCGAACTGGCCGCCAACCCGGATTATTGGGGCGAAGCGCCCAGCATCCAGGACGTCGAATTCCGTTTCATCAGCGAATTCGGCACCAGGCTGTCCAGCCTGCTGTCCGGCGAGACGGACCTGATCACGAACCTGCTGCCGGAGTTCGTGGGCCAGGTGCCGCGCGCGGTGGCGGTCAGCGGGCTTGAGCTGCCCATCGTCATCCTGAACGCCGATGACGGGCCGACCGCTGACGCCCGTGTGCGCCAGGCGCTCAACATGGCGATCGACCATGAGGCGTTGGCCGAGTCGCTCTTCGCCGGCTACGCCGACGTCGCCCAGGGGCAGTTGATGGCGCCGTCCTTCTTCGGCTTCAACCCGGACATTCCCGGCTATTCCTATGACCCGGACCGGGCGCGCGAGCTGATTTCCGAGGCGGGTGCCGAAGGTGCCGAGATCGAACTGGTCGGCACGGCCGGCCGCTGGCTGAAAGACCGGGAGATGATCGAGGTCATCGCGTCGTATTGGGAGGACATCGGCGTCCAGCCCAATGTGCGCATCTTTGAGTTCGGCGAGTATCTCAACCGGCTCTTCGACCGCGAAACACGTGCGGATGCGATCTTCGTCGTCTCGTCCAACGAACTGCTCGACGCGGACCGTCCGCTCAGCGCCTATTACCATCTCGACGGGATCGGCGCCTCGAACACGGACGAGGAGATGGCGAACTGGATCGTCGAGGCGCGCAGCGAGACCGATGTCGACGCCCGCGAGGCGCTGTATCATCAGGCTCTGGAACGGGCCTACGACGAGGCCTATTTCGCCTTCCTCCTGAACATCAACGACATCTACGGCACGTCCGAGCGGTTGCAGTGGGAACCGCGCGTGGACGCCAAGCTGCTGGTGTCGACGATGTCGGTCGAGTAGCCTTTGCGGAGGGTATCGGGGCGGAGACGCGGAGGCTCCGTCCCGATCGCGCCGGCGGGCCGGCGATAACCTGGTAGAGCGCGGCGTAGCAGGAAAGCCATCGCCATGGGGCGCATGCTTCTCAAACGAGGCTGGGACGGTTTGATCGTCATCCTTGGGGTGACGGTCGTCGTTTTCGTCATCACGCGCATGATCGGCGACCCGGTCGACATCATGCTGCCGCTTGAGGCGACGGAGGAACAACGAGCCGCCTTTGAGGCCCAGCTTGGGCTCGATCGGCCCATCGTCGTGCAGTTCGTGAACTATGTCTGGGACCTGACCCGCTTCGACTTCGGCAATTCGCTATGGCTCGACCGACCCGCTCTCGACATCGTGTTCGAGCGGCTGCCGATCACCCTGTTGCTGGTCATCAGCTCGATTGTGCTGGCGACCGTCATCGCCATACCGCTCGGCATCATCGCGGCCCTGAACCCCGGCAGCTTCATCGACCGGATCACCGTGATCTTGAGCCTGGTCGCCCTGTCGCTGCCCCAGTTCTGGCTGGGGCTGCTGCTGATCGTGCTGTTCTCGGTGACATTGAGCTGGCTTCCCACCGGGGGCATCGGCGGCCTGTCCCACCTGGTCTTGCCGGCGGTCACGCTGGCGCTGCCGGCCATGACGCGGCTGGTGATGGTCGTGCGATCGCAAATGATCGACGAATTGAACGCGCAATACATCAAGACCACGGAGGCCAAGGGCCTGTCGCAATTCCGCATCGTCGGCGTGCATGCCATGCGCAACGCCGCCGTGCCGGTGCTGACCCTGGTGGCGTGGGAGTTCATCCGCATCCTGTCGGGCTACACGGTGGTCGTGGAGACGGTCTTCGCCTGGCCGGGCCTCGGGCTGCTGGCCCTGCAGGCCATCCAAAGGCAGGACCTGGTGCTGCTGCAGGCCATCGTCTTCGTCATCGCGGTGATCGTCGTCGTCTTCAATTTCGGCGTCGACGTCATCTACAAGGCGATCGATCCGCGGATTAAGCTGGACTGACCGGATGGTGGATCAAAGCGCCGAAAACACCGCGGCTTCCGAGACCCCGTCGCACGAAACCGACGCTGCGACCGCGATCGCGGCGGCGACGCCCGGCGGATCGGCCGGCTTCCTGCGCGAGCTGTGGGCCGACAAACCGGCCTTCTTCGGCATGGTGGTCTTGCTGCTGCTGGTTTTCATGGCGGTGTTCGCGCCCTTGCTGGCCCCGTACGACCCGGCGGACCAGTCCTTGCGCGATCGGCTGGTCCCGCCCGTCTGGCAAGAAGGCGGCAGTTGGGCCCACGTGCTGGGCACGGACCATCTGGGCCGCGACATGCTCAGCCGGATCATCTATGGCGCCCGCATCTCCCTGGTCGTCGGCGTGGCCGTGGTTGCGCTGGCCGGCGCGTTCGGCGTCGCGATCGGGCTGGTGGCGGGCTATTTCGGCGGCCGGGTCGACGCTGCGCTGATGCGCTTCGTTGACACGCTGATCGCCTTTCCGGGCCTTCTGCTGGCGCTTGTGATCCTGGCCGTCATTGGCCCATCGATCACCACCGTCATCATCGTGCTCGCGCTGAACGGCTGGATGGTTTATGCGCGCATGACGCGCGGCATTGTCCTGTCCGTCCGCCAGTTGCCCTACGTCGATGCCGCCGAAATGGTCGGCAGCCGTTTTGGCCGGGTGATCGGCCTGCACATCCTGCCGAACCTGATCTCACCGCTGCTCACGCTCGGCATCTTGGAGTTCGCCCGTATCGTCCTGGCCGAGGCGGCTCTGTCCTTCCTCGGCCTCGGCATCCAGCCGCCGGCAACCTCTTGGGGCCTCGATGTCGCCAGCGGCAAGGACTATCTGTTCATCGCCTGGTGGCTGGTCACCTTGCCTGGCCTGGCCATCGCGATCACGGTCTTGGCGATCAACCTGGTGGCAAGCTGGGCGCGCGTGACTTCCGACCCGCAGGAGCGCGAGAAGCGCTTCGCCCGCTCCGTCGCCGCGAGGCTGAGGCGGCGCCAGCATCGACGGGCCGCCGTCCGCTCGCCGGAACCGGCCGAATGAGCGGACCGCCGCTGCTCGAAATCGACGGTCTGCGGGTCCATTTCACGACCCGTCGAGGTGTCGTGCAGGCGGTCCGTGGCGTCTCGCTCGCCATCGGACGCGGCGAGACCCTGGCCCTGGTCGGCGAAAGTGGCTCCGGCAAGAGCGTCACCTCCCAGGCTGCCATGGGCCTGGTCCACGTGCCGGGCGAAATCGTCGGCGGCGACATTCGCTGGAAGGGCCGGTCCCTGCTGGGCGCCAGCGGCGCCTCGTTTGCCCGCTCCGTCAGGGGGCGCGAGATGGCGATGATCTTCCAGGACGCCATGACCTCGCTGAACCCGCTGTTCCCCTGCGGCACCCAGATCACGGAGGTGCTGCGCCGCCATCTCGGTATGTCGAAACGCGCCGCACGGGCCCGCGCGAAAGACCTGCTCGATCTCGTCGGCATCAATGCGCCGGACAAGCGGCTGGACCAGTACCCGTTCCAGATGTCCGGCGGCATGCGCCAGCGCATCATGATCGCCATGGCGCTGGCCTGCGAACCCGAGCTGCTGATCGCCGACGAGCCGACGACGGCCCTGGACGTCACGATCCAGGCCCAAATCCTCGACCTCTTGGAAGACCTGCAGTCCCGCCTCGGCCTGTCGGTCATTCTGATCACCCATGATTTGGGCGTCGTTGCCGGGCTGTGCCGGCGCGTGTCGGTGATGTATGGCGGCCGGATCGTCGAGGAGGCTGCGGCCGACGCCCTGTTCGCCAACCCGGCGCATCCTTACACGATGGGCCTTCTACGCTCGACCCCGCGGCTCGACGGACGGGCGGATCGGATGATCGCGATCGACGGAAGGCCGCCGGATATGGGCAATCCGCCCAAGGGCTGCGCCTTCGAACCGCGCTGCCCCGCCGCGCGCGACGACTGCGCGATCGATCCGGCGATGACGGCCGTGGCACCCGGGCGGCGCGCCGCTTGCCACCACCCCTTCACCGGGCCGTGGGCAAATCCGGAACCAAGCGGGGTCGCCCTTGGCGCAGACTGAGGCTGAGAAGCCTGGCAACCCCCTGGTCGAGGTCGATAACCTGTCGGTGCGTTTTCCCGGCGGGCGTGCCGGGTTTTGGGGGCAGCAGCATCTTCACGTCCACGCCGTCGACAATGTCAGTTTCACCATTCAGCAGGGCGAAACCTTAGGGTTGGTGGGCGAAAGCGGTTCGGGCAAGACCACGCTTGGCCGGGCGGTGCTGCGGCGCGTGCCCGTTCACGAGGGCCATATCCGGTTCGACGGCGCGGACATCACCCAGACGCAGGGCCAGGCCCTGCGCCAGCTGCGCCGGCACATGCAGCTGATCTTTCAGGACCCGTACGCCAGTCTCAATCCGCGCATGCGCGTGCTCGATCTGGTGGCGGAACCGCTGGTCGTGCATGGATTGGTCAGGAACCGCGACGAAGCGGCGGACCAGGTGGCCGAGCTGCTGGATCTGGTCGGCCTGCCGACCGACACGCTGGACCGGTATCCGCATGCCTTCTCCGGCGGTCAGCGCCAGCGCATCGTCATCGCACGTGCGCTGGCCTTGCATCCCAGGTTCATCGTGGCCGACGAGCCGGTCTCCGCGCTCGACGTTTCGGTCCGCGCCCAGGTAGTGAACCTGCTGCAGGACCTTCAGCGGGATCTGGGCCTGACCTATCTGTTCATCGCCCACGATCTCAGCGTGGTGCAACACATCTCCAGCCGGATCGCGATTATGTATGCCGGTTGCTTGGTCGAGATCGGGCCGGCCGACACGATCTATGACGACCCCAAACACCCTTATACCGAGGCGCTGCTGTCCGCCGTGCCGGTGCCGGACCCGGTGCAGGAACGACAGCGCAAGCGCATCGTCTATCAGGGTGAGGTGCCCAACCCGATGATGCCGCCCGACGGCTGCCGGTTTCAGGGTCGCTGCCCCCTGGTCACCGACATTTGCCGACGCCAGACGCCCCCGCTTGAAGAAAAGTCGACCGGCCATTTCGCGGCCTGCTGGAACCGCCATTGACCCAAGAGAGAAACCCGCCATGACCGAGTTCACGTCCATCGTCAGAGGCTCCTTCGTCGGGCTGAACACGCCGATGAACGGTGATTTCAGCATTGACGATCCGGGCTTTGCCACGCTGTTGGACTTCCAGCGTGAGGCCGGCATGCCCGCCGGGCCGCGGCACCGGCCGCTCTCGGATCTTGATGGGCAGGCGTTGGCCCGCGGTCTTGAGATCGTGCGTACCCTGGGGCTCGAGACAGCTTACGGCTACCGCACCGAGCCTGTCCTGGCGGCGGAGTAATCCGCGTGGCTGCGACACACGAACGGGCGGTGCTGATCACCGGCGCCGCCAGCGGCATCGGCGCGGCAACGGCTTTGCGCCTGGCGGCGCCGGACACGGCCCTGTTTCTGACCACCCGAGCCAACGAGGACGGGCTGGCGGCGACGGTTGACGCGGCAGCCGCCAAGGGGGCGAAGGTAGCCCACGGGTTGGCGGACCTGGCCGAAGCGGGCTCGGTCGACGCATTGGTCAACTCAGCGCGCGAGGCCTTGGGTCCCATCGACCAGATCGTCTGCAATGCCGGCCGCGCCCAGAAATCCCAGTTCGGCGATTTCGGCCGCACCGATCTAGGCACCGCCTTCGGTGTCAACACCGTCCCCTTTGTCGAGCTGGTCTCCGCCTGCCGGGCCGATCTGGAGGCCTCAGCCTGGGGCCGGGTGGTCGCGCTCAGTTCGTTCGTCGCCAACGATTTCGGCGTGAACGGCACGATCTTTCCCGTCACCGCCGCCTCTAAGGCGGCCTTGGAGGCCTTGGCCCGGTCGCTGGCCTTCCAACTGGCGCCAAGCGGTACCACGGTCAACTGCGTGGCACCCGGCTATACCCGCAAGGTCGGCGGCCATGCCGCACTGCCGCCGAAGGCCTGGGAGGACGCGGCGCGTGCGACCCCGTCGGGCCGAATCGCCGAACCGGCCGACGTCGCCGCCGCCATCGAGTTCCTGTTGTCCCACGATGCCGCCCATATCACGGGACAAATCCTGCGGGTGGATGGCGGCCTGTCGCTGCTTTGAGAGATCCCGCTTGAGGTGCGCCCCGTTTGGCACGCGCCGTCGTTTCGCGCTCGATCAGGATCGCGGGCGCGAAACAAATCGGCCGGCTTCGCTCGGCACTGTCCGCTGGACGACAAATCGCGGGAGAAACCTGCCTTAGCGTGCCTCGGCCAACGACGATGCTGCGGAGTCACTTATGGCGATGCCCACGGGCGAGGCCGTCCTCAACAAAATGAAAGAAAACAACGTCACCCATGCGGTGACGGTGCCGGACTGGATCCAGATCGGTTTGCATCAAGCGCTTGTCGCGGATGGTAAGATCGAACTGGTCCCGTTCTGCACCGAGGACGAGGCGATCACGGCAGGGGTCGGGCTGCATATCGGCGGCAAGCGCGCCGTGGTCGTCGTCCAGAACCAGGGGCTTTATGCCGGGCTGAACGCGCTTCGTGCCATCGGGCTCGATTCGGGGATGCCGCTGGTTCTGTTCATCGGGCAGTTTGGGCGCGAGATTGCGGAGTTCACGCCCGATCCGGCGAAGTCCCAGCGTCGTGTCGTACGGATCTTGGAACCTGTGCTCGACGCGGTCGAGGTCCCGCACTGGCGGATCGAGAGTGCCGAGGATCTCGGTGTGATCGATGCCGCATTCGATCGGGCTTACCGCGATTCGTGGCCCGCCGCCGTCATCTTCGGCCAAAACCTGCCGCTGCAGCATTGAGGAGGCACCCATGGCCGATTTCCTTTGCAAGGATGCCATCGCCGCCTTGGCAGAGCATCGCGGTTCCGGCGCAGACGAGGCCATCGTCGTTGCCACGATGACCTCGATCCTATGGATCAATCAGGCTTCGCCCAGCCCCTTGAACATCTCCTGCGTGCCGCTGATGGGCGGCGCGTCGGCGCTGGGCCTGGGCCTCGCCTTGGCCCAGCCGGACCGGAAGGTCGTGGTTCTCGACGGCGACGGCTCGCTCCTGATGCAACTCGGCAGCCTGGTCTCGATCGCGGGGGCGGGGCCGAAAAACTTGATGCATGTGGTCTTCAACAACGGGGTCTGGTTCGAGAATATGGTCAACCTGCCGGTGCCGGGCACGGGCCAGACCGACTACGCCGCGATCGCGTCGGCGGCCGGGTTCCCGGTAACGCATCGGTTTGACGGTGTTCGGGGCTGGACGGAGGCGTTGCCGGACTTGTTGGCCACGGACGGGCCGATCTTCGTCGAGCTGGTCGTGACGCCGGAAAGCCATAACGTCTGGAACCACAACGCGCCGCAACCCGACCTGCCCGAGGCCCAGTTCACGCGCATGGGCAATGAGGGCCGCCGGATGCGCGAGACGTTGCTCTCCTAGTCTCTTCGTCGCTGTTACGGCGACGCCAATAGGAACTCCGCGGCTTTCAATCCGACCAGCATCGACGGCGCATTGGTGTTTGCCGAGCACATGGTTGGGAACACCGACGCGTCGGCGATCCGAAGGTTTTCGATGCCTCGGACCTTCAGGTCCGGGCCCACGACGGCATCGGGATCGTTGCCCATGCGGCATGTCCCGACCGGGTGGTAAGAGGTCTGCGCGCTCTGCCGGACGAAGTCCATCAGCGCGTCGTCCTCCAGAATGTCAGGCCCTGGTCGCACCTCCTCGACTCCGAACCGCTGCAAGGTCGGCTGGGCCGCCACCTTCCGGGCAATGCGGATGCCCGCCAGCGTCGCCGCGACATCGTCGGGATGCTCGAGGTAATTGGCGGACATCGCCGGGCTTTCCGTCGGATCGGCCGATCGGATATGGACCGCGCCGCGCGACTTTGGCCGCAGCGGAAAGGTCCCAATCGAAATGCCCGGATGATCGTCGAGAACCAAGTGCTTAGGATCGCGCGCATCGGGGCTGGACAGCCAATGCAGCTGAATCTTGATGTCGGGCTGGGCGAGGTCGGGCGTGCTTTTCAACAGCGCATGGCTGATCTGGCCCGAGCATGACATCAGCCCATTGCCGCGCAGCGCGAACCGCGCCGCCATCAGCCCCTTGCGGACCGGGTTGCGCATGATCTGGTTCAGGGTCACGGCGTTTTTGCAGCGGTAGCTCAAGCGCGTATGCAGGTGATCATGGGCGTTTTCGCCGACGCCCGGCAGGTCATGCACAACGTCGATCCCGTGGGATTTCAGCAACGCCGCCTGGCCGATGCCGGACAGTTCCAGGATCTGCGGCGTCTCGATCGCACCGGCGCACAGGATGACCTCGCGCCGCGCCTCGGCGGTGCGGTTTTCGCCGTGGTGGGAGTAGACGACCCCCGTCGCGCGCCGCCCGTCGAAGGTCACACGGGCCGCACGGGCATCCGTCAGCAGTCGTAGCTTTGGTGAAAGCCGGGCGCGCTTCAGGAAGGTCTCGCGCGTGCCCTGGCGCCAGCCTCGCTTGGTATTGAACTGAAGGTATCCGATCCCTTGGTAGCCGCCGGCATTGTAGTCCTGCGCCCGGGGTATGCCGGCACCGACACAGGCGTCGATGAACGCATCCATCAGCGGCGCATGCGGCGCATATTCGGTGATCGTTACCGGGCCGTCCTTGCCCCTGCGGGCCGGATCGCCCGGCGCGTAGGTTTCGAGGCGCCGGAACAGGGGGGCGAGATCGCCGTAGCCCCAGCCGGGCAATCCATAGGCGTCGCGCCAGTGATCGAATTCGGCGGGGTCGCCATGGACCCAGATCATGCCGTTCACGGTCGACGAGCCGCCCACGACATGGCCCCGGGGCCAGAAGATGCTGCGCCCATTCATGTGCGGTTCCGGCTCGGTGAAAAAGCGCGAGACGGCCCGACTGCCACGCAAGAGGTAGAAGACCCCGGCCGGAATACGGGTCCAGATCCAGCGGTCGTCGGCCCCCGATTCTAAGAGAAGAACGCTGTACCGGCCGTCCTTCACCAGCGCGTCCGCGAGCGCCGCGCCGCCCGAGCCGGACCCCACGACGATGTAGTCATAACTCTCGGTACTCATCGTCCGCTGCCCTGACCCGATCTTTGTCACTCGGGCGAGCGTACCAGCGCCGGAACTGCCCGAATGTTCAGTTTCAGACAGTTCGGGCAGCTAGCCGATCAGGGCTTCAAGGACTCGTCCTCGGGCTCGAAATCAAAGGGTACCGGATCGACGACAGGGAATCGCTGCAACGCCTTGCGATGGAAGGCGGCCTGCCGGCCTCGCACATAGCGATCCTTGTCGCCGCTGCGCACCTCCAGCGCCCAAGTGTCGTAGCTTGGCACGGTCTCCGTCAGGTTGCGCAGCAACAGGCGACGACGCTGGCTGTCGATGCAGGCTTCCTTCACCGCCTCCGGATCCCAATCGCGCATCAGGCGCGCATGCAGCCGCGCTTCGGCCTCCGCATGGTCGGGTTGGCCGGCAAGGTTGTTCAACTCGTTCGGGTCCGCAACCACATCATAGAGCACAGGGTCTGTCCCCCAAGTCAGCCAGTATTTGTACCGTCCTTGACGCACCATGCGCGATGGCGAGGGATAGCCGCTGCCCGCGAACTCCACGATCGCTTCGTCGCGCCAGCCTTCGGCATCGCCATGCAGCAGCGGCACCAGGCTCTCTCCATCCTGGCCCGTGGCGACCGGCAGCTCGACGCCGGCAAGGTCCAGCAATGTGGGCATCAGATCGACCAGCGACACCACCGCGTCGCAGCGCCCGGGCTTGATGCCCGGCCCGGCGATGAGCAGCGGCACGCGCGCTGACCATTCATAGAAACAGTCCTTCATCCACATGCCGCGCTCGCCAAGCATCTCGCCATGGTCGGAGGTGAAGATGATGACCGTGTTCTCGTCGAGCCCGGTGGCCTTCAAGGCCTCCAGCAGCTCGCCGACGCGGTCGTCGATGTAGGACATCATGGCGTAATAGGCCCGGCGCGAGGCCCGTGTCCGCTCCTCGTTCAAGTCGAACAGGTGCGAGCCCTGGGCGATGTGCCTGGCCTGGTCGAACGGGTTGAGCTCATCGTAGGGGATCGGCGGCACACGCGGCATGTCGATCTCGACGCCCTCATAGAGGTCCCAGTGCTGTTTGTCGGCCACGAAGGGCGGGTGCGGCTGGGTGAAACTGACGGTCAGCAGAAAGGGCCGGTCGTCGGGGTCGCGGGCGAGGTCATAGACCTTGCGCACGGCCTGGAACCCAACCTCCTCGTCGAAATCCTGCTGCAGGTTGCGGATCGCCATGCCGGCATCCGTGACGTTGCGCACCCGCACGCCGCCGCCCTTGCGGATCGGGTTCGACCAATCGGTGGTCCAGGAGAAATCGGACGGGTAGATGTCGGTGGTCAGCCGGTCTTCGTAGCCGTGAAACTGGTCGGCGCCTATGAAGTGCATCTTGCCGCACAGCGTCGTGGAATAGCCGGCCTGTTTCAGGTGATGCGCAAAGGTCGGGTATTCGGAATGGAACTCCGCCCCATTGTCCCATTGGCGCATCGCATAGGGCAGCCGGCCGGCATGCATCGAGGCTCGCGAGGGCGAGCAGAGCGGATAGTTGCAATAGGCGGCATCGAAGACGACGCTGCGCGCGCCCAGCGCATCGAGGACGGGGGTGATGGCGACCCGGTTGCCATAGCTCCGCATCGCCTGTGGCGCCAGCTCATCGACCTGGATGATCAGGATGTTCGGTTGCATGGGCGATCCTCTGGTCAGATGTCGAGCGTGCGCGACAGTTCGAACATGTAAAACGCCCGTTCGAGTGTCGTGTCGAGGGTGATGTGCAAGGGTTGCACGTCGAGACTGTCGAACTGCCCCACCCTCAGCCAACGACCGTCGTCGGCCTGGATGTCGCAGTGCCAGGCCCAAACGTCCTGCGCCGCCTTGGCAAAGGCCGGGTCGCGCGTCGCCGCATGCATCCAGCCCAGACCCCAGGCCACCTTGCCGTTGCTGATGATCCGATAGATGTCATCGGCGCAGTTTTGGAACAGCGCATAGGCCTTATGGCCCGCGTCCAGCCAGCGCTGTTCGCCGGTGGCCAGATAGAGGCTGGCGCAGGCGTTCATCGCCATGCCGATATACCAGTAGACCTGACCCGGCGTGCCGATATCGATGCTGGAGACCATGGCCAGCCCCTGCTTGCGGTCCTCGCGGATGATCTCGCCGTCCGCGTTGCGCAGCAGGTAGAACTTGCCCTTCGTCACCGGCTGTTCGTCCAGCAGACCGGCGATGAACGCGCCGCCGCGGCGCGCGGCCTCAAGCTTGCCCATGGCGAGGAACGCCAGAACGGCGGAGCCGGTGCTGCCGAGGCAATAGACCCGGTCGGCGGGGGGCTGATTTGCCAGAGTGGCGAGCCCGCCGGTGACGGGGTGCATCTGGCTTTCGACCAGCCGGCCGATGTTCGCCGCCATGTCGTAGCGCCCGAGCACGTGCAGCCCGCGCCCGATCCAGGCACAGCGATAGTTGGCCAGGCCCTGCGCTGTCGGATCGTCCGGCAGCGTGTTGACGTCGCCGTCCTTGTAGAAGGTCCGTTCGACGAACCGCGCCAGAACCCGCGCCTCGCGGATGCGCGCGCCCGTCGTCATGGCCACGATCGACTTGTAATAGGCGTTGATAAGATTGCCCGCGCCCTGAAAGCCGATATCGGGGTCGACCAGGGATGCCGCCCAGCCGAGCGCCAACTGGCCGCGTTTCAGATAGAAGTCCGACGTTGTCATAGCTTTGCTCTCCGTGAACCGACAGCGATGCGCTCGATACGGCGCAACCGTAGCGGGACTCTACCGGCGGCCGTGCCCGGCAACTGTCGACCCGGGCACAATTGCGCTATCGGACGAAGACGTCGTCGGGCAGGAAGAACGTGTTTTTCGCCATCGAGCCGCGTTCGATGATGCCGCGTGTCGGTCTGAGCGGTCGGATGGCAAGAAAGGGCCTGACATAGCGCGCCATCATGCGCTCAATGTCTTCTTCAGCGCCGCCGGAGAGCACGAGGTTGCGGTCCTCCAGCGGGTCGGCCTCTAGGTCGAAGAATTGCATCGGTTCGCCCGTATCTTCGTAGACGACCAGCTTGTGGGTTGCGGTGCGGAACATGGCGACGCCGTAGGCCTCGCTGATTGCGACCTCCTTGGCGACGCTCTCGCCCTCGAACGCGGGCAACAGCGACTGAAACTGCGATGACGGCAGATCGGCCCCGGCAATGGCGCGAAAGGTGGCGGAAACATCCGACAGTTCGACAATGTCCTCAACCTTACGCGGTTTCGTGCCGCCGGGCGGGCGGATGATCAAGGGCACGCGCACCGAGGGGTCGTAGAAGACCATCTTCTTCACCATTCGGTGCTCGCCCATCATCTCGCCGTGATCGGAAACGTAGACGATCCAGGTGTTGTCCAACTCGCCCGTTTCGCGCAGGGCGTCGATGATCTTGCCGATGCTTTGATCGATCATCATGCTGTTGGCCTGGTAGGCGCGGCGCGCCTTGCGGATGGCCTCCGACGTCATTGTATCTGTGTCGCAATAGTCCGTCAGGACCCGCAGAAAGGTCGACAGCGGCCCGCCTTGTGGGATCTCCGGCGGCTCCAAGGAGCCCGGCATGGTGATCTCCGGGTCGCCGTATTCGGCCAGCGCCTCTTCCGGCGCGTCCCAAGGGTCATGGGGGCCGGCGAAGCAGACTTGCAGGAAGAATGGCTCGGCCCGGTCGTAGCGGCGGACCCAGTCAGCGGCATAGTCACCGAGCCAGACATCCTGATGGGCATGAGGCGGCAGGGGCAGCGGGTCGGCGTTCCAGGCCTTCGCGGCCTCCATCTCCGGGTTGTCTTCCAGCACATGCTTGTTCCGGCTGGCCAGATAGGTCCGGTAAGCGTCCAGCAATCCGTGCTTGGACAGGTAGTCCGTGTACAGCGAGTCGACCCTGAGGCTCGCCTCCTTGCCGGCGGTCTCATGGGTCTCGGCAAAGCCATAGCGGTGCAGGATGTCCGCCTGGTCGTTCATGTGCCCGCCGGGCCAGGGCAGGTGGGTGTAGAAATGCGTCTTGCCGATCTGGGCCGTGTGATAGCCGGCACCTTGCAGGGCCTGGGCAAATGTCGGCACCGTGTCGTGCACGCGGGCGACGTTCTGGAAAACGCCATGGTCGCGCACATAGCGCTCCGACAGCATGGAGGCGCGCGACGGCATGCACAGCGGCGCCTGGCAAAAGCAGTTCTCGAATTGAAGGCCTTCGGAGGCCAGCCAGTCGGTCGCCTCGGTCCGGGCGCTTGGATCGCCATAGGAACCGAGCATGTCGGCCCGCTGCTGATCGGGCATCAGGAATAGGATGTTCGGCTTGCGGGCCATAGTCAGTGCCTCTGTTGCGGGAAAATGTCAGAACCAGCCGTTGGCGATCATCCAGCGCTGCAGGACGCTGGACGGGAAGACGATGTGCAGCGTCTGCGACAGGACGAGATAGGTGAACGCCCAGATCGCCGCGGCCAGAAGAACGCCGACGATCCATCGCCCCGTCGCAATGCCGATGAACGTCACCAGGAAGATCGGCAAGGTGATGTGGAAGCCGACCAGCCAGACGCCAAAGCCGACGGCCAGCGCCAGGCCGACATAGATCCAGCGGCGCCGGTTGTAGGATTTGCGCGCGTTCTCGTCGTGCCACTCTTCATCGTTGGCGACGACCCCGGCAACCAGCCCGTGGACGGTGTGGATCAGGGCAAGGCCCATGATGGCGATCGATGTGGCGCCGGGCATCATGCCGCCGCGCCCATAATCGCGGGACACCACATAGGTGACGGCTGCGAAGACGAAGACCCCGATACCGATCCACCAGGTCTTCGACCGGAAGGCCTTTTGCCGAACAAGTGCCATGCCGCGAGCCCCCCTATACCAAGGCTCGATGATAATGACTTATGTGACCGCGTTGTCTTGTCCGCTGGTCAGGCGCGTGTCGCGCCGTGGTGTGGGAACACCACAAGCGGCGCGCAACGCAGCCGGCGGACAAGACAACGCGGCCTTCGGTGGGGCCAAATCGTTTCACGGCTGCGTTGCGCCGCTTGCCCGATGCACCGCATCGCGCTGCGCGACGCGCCTGTCCGTGAACCGATTTGGCTGCCATCACATAGGTCATTATCATCGAGCCTTGGTATTAGTCCTCGAAGCTTTCCGCCGGCTTCACCGTCGTCTTTTGCCGGCGCAGCCGCGAGATCACGATGCTGGCGATGATCGCGATGATCAGCACCTCCATGACGATCACGATCGGGCGTTCCCACATGAACGCCAGGTCGTAGCGCCGTATCGTGATCCAGAAATTGTTTTCCAGAAGGCCGCCCAGGACGAAGCCGATGATCAGCGGGACGCGCGGCCAGTCGGCATGTTTGAAGATGTAGCCGACCACGCCGAAGACGCCGAACAGGATGATGTCGCCCATGCTGTTGGACGCCATCGAGGCGCCGACAATCATGAAGCAGAAGATGGCCGGCGCGATGATTTCCGCCCGGACAAAGCAGATCTTGATCAGATAGCGCTGCAGCCAGAGGCAGAGGAAGGCGACGATCAGATTGGCAATCACCACCGTCCAGGTCATCTGGAAGGTGATGTGCAAATCTTCAAACAGCATCGGCGGCCCCGGCCGCAGGCCGACGATCAAGAGCGCGCCCATCATCACTGCCATCGAGGCGTTGCCGGGGATGCCGAGCGCCACGGTTGGCACGATGGCACCCGGCTTCTGGGCCGCCGTTCCGGCCTCCGGCGCGATCACGCCGCGCACGTCGCCGCGCCCGAACATCGAGCTGTCCTTGGCCGACTGGACCGCGTGGCCGTAGCTGAGCCACTCGGCCACGGTGCCGCCCAGGCCGGGGATCATGCCGGCAACGCAGCCGATGATGCCGGACCGGAAGGTCAGCCACCGGCTGCGGATCGTGTCCTTGAAGCCTTCGAGCGCACCGGCGGTCGGGCCCAGCTTGCCGGCCTTGTCCGAGATTGACCGGCGCGACAGCAGCATGTCGATCACCTCAGGCAGGGCGAACAGGCCTAAGGCAATGGGGACGATGGGAATGCCGGCCTCCAGATACGGCACGTCCATGGTGAACCGGTCCTGGCTGGCGAACTCGGCATAGCCGATGGTCGACAAGAGAAGACCGAGGAACGCTACGATCAGCCCGCGCGTGACCGACGTGCCCACCAAGGAGGCAGCCAGCATCAGCCCGAACAGGGAGGTCATGAAGAACTCCGGCGAGGCGAAATTGTCGATCACCCCGCGCAACACGGGCAGGAAAAGGATGATCACGAAGACAGATACCAGCGTGCCCCAGACGCTTGCGAAGTAGGACGCGCTCAACGCCCGCCCGGCTTCGCCGCGCTTGGCCATGGGGTAGCCGTCAAGATAGGTCGCCTGCGCGGCGGACGTGCCCGGCACGCCGATCAAGACGGCCGGAATCGCGTCGGTCTGGGTGGTGACCGCATACATGCCCAACAGAAATGCGATGGCGATTTCGGGCGGCTGGGTAATGGCGATCGGCAACAGCAGGCTCATGCCGGTGAGGCCGCTGAGCCCAGGGATGAGCCCGAAGATCATGCCGAGCGAGATGCCCAGCATCATGAACAGGAACGTGCGCCAGTGGAACAGCAGCAGGAAACCGTCGGCGCTTGCACTCAAGACATCCAGCATACGGTGCGTTTCTCCCCCAGCCCCTTTGGCCTTTTGTTGGCGACACGTCCGCGCATCGGTCGATGGCAACACGGCGCCTGGTTTTGGCCCAATCGATCTCGCCCTATCCTATCGGCTGGCGCGATGCCCGATCCCCGTTTTTCAGGTCTTGGCAGGCTACGCGCGCTGTGCCCGCCAGATTGTTCTTTCCCCAACAGTTCGCGTGCCCCACCGTGTCTAGCCTTGGCCCGCTGTCGAAAAGGACCCCGAGAATGACCCTATCCGATGCCGACGCCTCCAGGCATGATCCCCTTGGCGTCGGCGGCGAAAACACGTCCGGCACGTTGTGCGATGCCGTGGCGGCGGACCGGCTTGGCCACGCGGTGCTGCACCCGACAGGCGACGTCGAAGCCGGCAGTTGGCAGAGCTTCGATCTCGTTTACACCGCCGGTCCGTACGGCATCGACGACAGCGGCTCGCTGCGCATCTGTTTCCGGTTCGCGTCCGATCAGTCGCCGCCGCAGTTTTCCGATCGGGCCGGTGCCAATTTCACCGAGATCTCCGCATCGAACGGCGCCGTCCTGGAGTATCGCTTCGACCCCAAGGGCAATGTCCGGCCGTGGGACCGCACACTCTATATCAAGGTCGTTAAGGGCTATCTGTTGCCCGGTGACACGATCACCATTCGGTTCGGTGTGCGCGACCATGGCGGGCCGGGCATGCGGATGCAGACCTTCTGCGAGGATCCGTTTGAATTCCGTGTGCTGGTCGACCCGATTGCCACGTTCAATTACCAGCCGGTGCCGGACCAGCCCAAGATCGCGATCGTGCCCGGCGCCCCGGCGCGTTACGTCGCCACGCTGCCCACGGGCGCGAGGCCGGGCCAGCCCTTCGCCCTGCACCTGAAGGGGGAGGATGTGTGGGGCAACCCCTCGGACAAGTGTGACGCCTCCTTCGCGCTGCGTGCCACCGGGCCGGTCCAAGGGCTGCCCGATACCGTGAGCTTTGCGCCCGGCAGCCGCTTCCTGCGGCTCGACGGTTTGACGGTCGAAGACCCCGGCGTGGTCGAGATCGCGCTTGTTTCCGAGGACGGCGTGGAGGCGGCCCGGTCCAACCCGCTAGAGGTCGCGGCGGACATGGACCTGATGCCGTTTTGGGCCGATCTGCACGGGCAATCGGCCGAAACCATCGGCACGGGGTCCGCCCGTGCCTATTTTGCCTTCGCCCGCGATCTGGCGCCTGTCGATGCGATTTCGCACCAGGGCAACGACTTCCAGATCACCAACGAATTCTGGGCCCATCTCGATCGATTGACAGACGAGTTCGAAGTTCCGGGCAGATTTCTCGCCATCCCCGGCTACGAATGGTCGGGAAACACCGGGCTTGGCGGCGACCGCAATGTCTATTTCCCGGAAACCGGACGACAGATTCGGCGCTCGTCCCACGCGCTTGTCCCCGATCTGAGCGATGTGGACACCGATGCCACCACCGCCGGCGACCTGTTCGAAGCCTTTGCCGAGGCCGGCGAGTGGGATGTGGTGTGTTACGCCCATTGCGGCGGCCGCTACGCCGATATCGCGGTCGCCCATGACGGACGGTTCGAGAAATCGGTGGAGGTGCATTCAAGCTGGGGCACGTTCGAGTGGTTGCTGCATGACGCCTTCGAGCTCGGCTATCGCGTCGGCGTGGTGGCCAATTCCGATGGCCACAAGGGTCGACCCGGCGCCTCGTATCCGGGTGCAGGCAAGTTTGGCGCCATCGGCGGGCTGACCTGCCTGCTGATGCCCGAATTGACGCGTGCGGCGCTGTTCGACTGTCTTCGCAAGCGGCGCCATTACGGCTCGACCGGCGGTCCGATGGGTCGGCCGATCATTGCGCTGGAGGCCCGGTTTTCCGAACCGGCCGACATCTATGACGACGACCCGGCCCTGGGCCCGTCCGATCCCGTTCGCGGCCAGCGCGCCTTGATGGGCCATATCGTGCATCTCAGGTCCGGCACGGCGGAGCTGCACGCCCGCCTGCGCACCGCAAGCCCGATCGAGCGCGTTGACGTGTTCAACGGCAAGTCCCTGATCGCCACCCATCGGCCCCATGCGGTCGACCCTTCCGCGCGCCGAATCCGCATCGAATGGGAAGGGGCGGAATATCGTGGCCGCTTTCGGCAAGTCGTGTGGGACGGCTCGGCCGCCGTGACCGACAATCGCATCGTGGACGTTCGCCCGGTCAATTTCTTCAACCCCGACAAGCGGCTGGAACGTGTCGGCGACACCAAGGCGCAATGGCAGTCGCTGACCACGGGCAACGTCGCTGGCGCGGATTTGTGGCTGTCCGAAGCCGGCCGGGGAAAACTGACGATCGATACGCCGTTGGTGAAGGCGAACCTCGACATCGCTGCGATCGGCGTGGAGGCGACAACTTTCGACCAATCCGGAGACCTGCCGCGATGGTTGCGTGTCAGCCGGCTGCCCGAGACGATGGACGTTCGCGAGACGACGTTTGCCATGCCCGTGCAAGTGAGCGATGCAGGTGACAACCCGATCTATCTGCGCCTCGTTCAAGAGGACGGGACACGCGCCTGGACCAGCCCGATCTATCTCTACCGATAGGCTTGCCCGTCTTCGCGGTGTTGCGGCGGGTCCGGGGTGTCGATAGATTCTGGTCTGGATCTGCCGGCGCGGCGTTTCGAGTGCACGGCACTGGCCGATCCGGTTGGGGGAAACGTGCAAAAAACCAAACACACCGTCGCGCAGTTAGCGGACCAGTTGCGCATGAACCCGCTGCTGGCCGAACTGCCGGCGCCGACGCTTGAGGCCATCGCCGAACACACGCGGCTGACCCAGTTCGACGCGAACGAGCGCCTGTTCAGCCGTGGTGACGAGATCCTCTGGGCCGGCGTCATTATTCGCGGCGGTATCCGGAACTCGCTGATCGGCTATGACGGGCACGAGATGTCCATGTCGATTCTGCGCCGGGGGGCGTTCTACGGCTGGGTCGGCCTGGTCAGCCCGACGCCCAGCCCATGGGACATCTATGCCCATGGCCCCACCCAGGTCGCGAGCTTTCAGATCAGCGACTTCCGGGTCCTGATGAAACAGTACCCTGAACTGAGCACCATGATCGCGCAGGCGCTGACCGACCGGCTGCGCAAGGCCTATGACCACATGTACAATCTGGTGCTGGACGGTCTGGATGCCCGGCTGCGCCGGACACTGGTGATGCTGGCGGGGGACCGAACGATGTTCTCGGCAACCGAGACGCCCAGTATCAGGATCACCCAGGAAACCTTGGGCAGTTTCGTTCAGTGCTCGCGCCCCACGGTCAACAAGCTTCTGAAAGACCTTGAGAAAGAAGGCCTGATCCGATTGCGGTACGGCGAGATCATCATTCCCGACCTTGAGGCGCTCTATCCGGGCCAGGAAGTCGAACGGTTCCATTACCTTTAGGGATGCTGGCGTGTCGGCAGCCTCGATCCTCGACCGAGCAGACGCGCGCGGTTAGCCGATCTCAGCGGCTTCCAACGGCAATTGTCGCCCGGTGAACAAAGCCTCTGGCGCATTCGCCTTAATCTTTCGGTCAGGAGGCGGACCATCGTTCGCTCGGGGTTCACAGACCCTGGACAGCAACGTCCTGGGCTGACAAACGGGAGGAAGAGACATGAAGGGCCCAATGACCGTCACGCGCCGCGCGACCTTGGCGTGCGGGGCACTTGCCTTGGCGCTCGGCGTTGCCGGCATGGCAAGCGCGCAAGACGTCAGCTTCGAAGGCGAGACCGTCGACATCATGGTCAATTTCGCGGCCGGCGGCGGCACCGACACGGCCGCGCGGCTGGTCGCGCCCTTCGTGGCGCGGCATCTGCCCGGTTCGCCCAATGTGATCGTCACCAACCGTGGCGGCGCCGGGGGCACGGCGGCCGTGGACTATCTGATTGACTCCGTGCCGCCAGACGGAAGGCACATCGGCTATTTCGCGGGCACGCCGATCCGGTGGGCGCTGGGTCTTCAGCAGGTGCCCGAGGGCACCGGCGAACTGCCCTTTGTCGCCGCGCGCAGCGTCAACCAGATCTTCCAGGTGCGCACCGATGTCGGTCTGACGGCGGACACGTTCCACAACTATGACGGGCCGCTGTTCATCGCCGTCAACAGCGCGGACAATCATGTTTCGATCCGCGCGCGGTTCCTGGCGGACGCGTTGGGCGCCGACGAGTTCGAGTTGATCACCGGCTATCGCGGCCAAGGCAACATGGTTGCCGCCGCCCGTGCCAGCGAGACCGAGCTGGCGCAGACCAACGACTCCTTCTTCGGCGCCAACCGCGAGGCGATCACCGGCGACGGCGTGTTGGAGGCCTTCGGGCAGATGGGCGAGTATGTGGACGGCGCAATCATTTCTCAGGCCGGCCTGGAAGACATCCCCGTCTTCGATGCGATGTGGCGTGAGTACTCCCCGGACACGCTCGATAGCCCGGCCTATGAGGCCTGGGAGGCAATCCACATTGCCATGTCGATCCAGAACGTCTTCGTGCTGCCGCCGAATACGCCCGAGGAATATGTGCCGGTCTGGGAAGCGGCTGTCCTGGCCGCCTACAACGATCCGGACTACCTGGCCCAGCTTGCGACCGCTGGTGTACCGGCCCCGGCGGCCGTCGGGACCGAAGCCGTGTTGGAGCGCATGAATGTCTTGCGGGGCGTGTTCCAGGATGACGCAGTGCGTGGCGCCGTGGAGGCCGCGATTGCCCGCAACAACGAATGAGGCATCGCGCGAACCTGCCGGCTGATCCCGTGTTTCGATTAAGCAGGCTGTCACGGCATTCGATCCTTTGGCCAAGGTGACGGTATCGTCCGGGGATGACCTGCTGCCCTTCTCGTGCCGGCCCGTTTGCGCCTGCCTCGTCCATCGGGGCGGGGTCGGCACGAGATGCAACCGGCACGGTGCCAGACGATGCGATCCGCCTTCCCGGGGGGCGCACGACGATCGGCACGAATGACTCGATCCTGCCACGGGACGGCGAGAAGCCGGCGCGTGTCGTGCGGGTTCGTCCATTCGCCATCGATCTTGCTGCCGTCACGGTGGCGCGGTTCCGGGATTTCGTGGCGGCGACGGGCTACCAGACCGAGGCCGAACACTATGGCTGGTCCTTTGTCTTCCACGGCTTTCTGCGAGATCCCGACCGGCACGACCCCCTGCCCAGAGCCGACTGGTGGCGCGCCGTCGATGGCGCGACATGGGCCCATCCCGAGGGTCCGCACAGCACGATCGAAGGGCGCGAAGACCATCCGGTCACCCATGTGTCGCACACCGATGCCTTGGCCTTTGCGGCCTGGGCCGGCGGGCGGCTGCCGACGGAGGCCGAATGGGAATACGCAGCACAGGGCGGCTTGAACGGCGCGAAGTTCCCTTGGGGCGATACGGAGCCGGACGATACCGACCATTTGCCCTGCAATATCTGGCAAGGCCGCTTCCCGGTAAGCAACACCGGTGCCGACGGGTATCTCGGCACGGCGCCGGTGCGAAGCTACGCGCCGAACGGTTATGGCCTGTTCAACATGGTCGGAAACGCCTGGGAATGGACGTCCGACCCGTTTCGCATCCGGTCGCTTTCGAAAGCGGCCAAGGCGGTGCGTGCCGCCGTCGCCGGCGAGACCCGATTTGTGGTCAAGGGCGGATCGTACCTCTGCCACCGGTCCTACTGTTATCGCTACCGCATCGCCGCCCGCAGCAGCAATACGCCCGACAGCACGACCGGCCATACCGGCTTCCGGCTTGCCTACACCGTCACGGACTGACCGGCGTCGCCGCGCGGTGGGCCGGTAAGCGTCCGTTCGCGTTCTATCGGGCCGTCCTCGGTCAACAGCGTGTTGGCGAGGGCGCCATAGCCCTTGCGCTGCCGCCAGGCCAGCATGGCTTCCGCCATCGCCAGCCTTTGTCCGTGACGGGCCGGGTCTCCCGACAGGTCGGTGGTCTCCGCCGGGTCGTTCGCCAGGTCGAACAGCAGCGGCGGCAGGCCCGCGAAATGGACGTACTTCCAGTCCCGCTCGCGCCGAACCGTGGCCGTGCACGCGTCGCTCGGCAGGCCGAACTGGGCCTCGGCCTCCTGGTTCTGCGGGTCACGAAAGTCGAAGGACCAGTGGACGGCCTCGCGCCAGCCGTCCGGGTCGCCGCCATCAAGCCACGGTGCGAGGCCGAAACCGTCGCATTGTCCGGGTGCCGGCTGCCCAATCCAGTCCAGTATCGTCGGCATGACGTCGACGGATTCGGTGAACGCGTCGATTGTCCGGCCGTGGCCGGTGGGCCGTCCGGGGTCGCGGATGATCAAGGGAATGCGGTAGGACGCGTCGAAGAAGCCCAGCTTTCCCAGCAGGAAATGATCGCCGATCTGCTCGCCATGGTCGGAGGTGAGCACGATCAGCGTCTCGTCGTATCGGCCGATATCGCGCAGGGCCTGGAACAGGCGTCCGAGATTGTCGTCAACCTCGCGCAACAGCCCCGCATAGGTGGCGCGCAGATGGGCAATGGCATGATCGTCCAAGTCGGCCGCGAGACCCTGGCCGCCGGCAAAGTAGGACGTCTGGCGAATGCGGCCTGATTGCCAGCGCAGGAACGGATGCGCCGCCGCCTTGCCGCGTCCGCGCGCGGCCGGCATATCGGCCGGATCGAACAGCGTGTTGTACGGTTCGGCCGCGATCCAGGGCGGGTGCGGGCGCAGCAACGACAGGTGGACGAAGAACGGCTCCGCGCCGTCCTGGTCCTGCGATCGGCGCAGATGGTCGATGCATTGATCGACCAGCCAGGCGGTGTCGGAATGCTCGGCCCGATAGGGCGCGGGCTGACGCGTCGGGGCCGCCTCTTCATCGGCTTGAAGGGGGCGAAAGATCGCGTAGCCGGGGCCGGGCACGTCATACCCCTGTTCCTCAAGAAACGACAGCCAGGGCAGGTTGTCCTCGATCAGCAGGCAAGCAGGGTCGAAGCCAGGTAGGACGCCCTGATAGGTGAACAGTGCCGGGTCGCCCTCGGCGCGGTGGCGCGGATCCGCCGAGGTATCGGTGTAGCCGAACAACTTAGGCACGTAGCCCCGCTTCCGTGCCTCCAGGGCGAGATTGGTGAAGTTGCCGTCCAGCGGCGTGCCGTTCAGCACGGATCGATGGTTGTGGGCGTACATGCCCGTCAGCAGGCAGGCCCTCGACGGTCCGCACGGGGTCGAGTTGGCAAAATGGCTGTCGAAGCGCGTCGCATCCGCCGCCAGCCGATCGATGTTCGGCGTCGTCGGACATGGGAACCCGCTGGCCGAGCAGAAGTCCCAGCGCCATTGATCGGCGGTGATCAACAGCACGTTGCGCGAAGCCGTTTCGCCCGGCGCCTCGATCTCAGGCATGGTGTTGTCCCCCTGTCGCGGTCGCTGCGCCGTGCTGTTCGACGGCGAAGTTAAAGAAATCGTTGATCGGGCTAAGCTCGAATCGCTGTTTCAGACATACGACGCCTTCCATGACCGTCTTATGAACGCGGGCGAGCTTCACCGGCTTGATCCGCGGATCGCCGGTCAGGTCTTCCGACAGGATGAAGCCGACGCCGATGCCGTTGGCCACGGCCTCGATGGCCGCCTCCCGGCTTTGCAGCCGCAGGGCCGGGTGCACGGCGATGCGCTGGTCACGCAAGGCCTCCTCGGCAAGGGTCTGGGTGAACGATGCCGAGGTTCGGAAGATCACGGGGTGCGAAACCAGTTCCGGCAGGCTGATGCTCGCCCGCGACGCCAGCGCATTGCTGCTCGGGACCAAGGCCATCAGCCGTTGTCGCACCACGGGGCGCGACAGGAGACGCGGATCATTGCCCGAAAGTGGGAACAGTCCGATATCGGCCTCGCGGTCGATCAGCTTGTTGAGCGCGTCATGGGTGCCGCCCACAAACACGTCGAGATCGACATCGGGGTACCGGGCGCGGAAGCGCGCCAGCAACGGCATGAAGACCTGCGGCGACGCGGTCGCGATGCGCAGCCTGCCGCTGGTGGCCGCCCGCTGGCGCCGCAAGACGCCAAGGGCCATCGCATTGATGTCGTCCAGCGCCTGGGTGATGCGGAACAATCGCTGGCCGATTTCGGTCAGGTCGACGCCGCCACTGCCGCGCCGTTCGAACAGGACCACCTCGAACGCTTGCTCCAGCTTGCGCACCTGCTGAGTCACCGCCGGCTGGCTGACGCCGAGCAGACGCGCACCTTTTGAGAAGCTGCGTTCGCGTGCGATGGCGTTGAAGGCGCGCATTTGCGCTTCGGTCAGTCGGAACGGATCGATTGGGGGCATGGTCGTCTCCCGGCCCGTCATAACTCCCGATGTGAGGCCGTCAACCAAACTTATAACGCAACAAGAAATCATAACTCAAACTTCAACGAACCTTCTTTTGCCTCCACCCAGCGTTTGTTGAATTCTCCGCCTGTCGCGCCTCGGGGAATGGGCGGGCGTGCCTTTCGCGGTGGCGCCGAAGACGCGCTGCCGAGCCTGCCGGGTGGGTCATCCCGTCGATTGGCGCGCTTTCATGCCTCCAGGTCGCGAGCCCGACATTCCGGTGCGGTCGCGCCCGCACATCACTTGGAGGCTTGTCCATGAGTTTTTCCGTCGCTCGCATTCCGCTGATGTTCGCCGCCGGGGCCAGTGTTCTGGTGCTTGCCAACCCGCTCGTTTCCGGCGAAGCACTGGCCCAGGATTGCCCAGCCCTGACCGCCACGGACAATCAGGGCATCGAGGGGGCCTTCCCTCAGCAATACGACCTGTCCGAATTCCAGAGCCTGGCCGATTGCACGCTCACCTTCTCCGAAAACCCCGACATCGCGGATTTCAATGCGCGGATCGTCGGCAATCCGGACCTGCCGCCGGTCGAAGAGCGGCTGCCGGCCGAGCCGCTGGTCGTCGCGCCCTACGATGCGATCGGCCAGTATGGCGGTGTCCTGAACGGCCTGTCGAACGCGACCGAGGCGGGCACGTCCGACCTGCTGTCCGTGCGCCATGTCAATCTGGTGCGCTACGCCGACGACCTTCAGACCATCGTGCCGAATGTCGCGCGGTCGTGGGAATGGAACGACGACTACACCGAACTGACCTTTCACCTGCGCGACGGCCACCGCTGGTCCGACGGGGCGCCGTTCACGGCCAACGACGTCGTTTTCTGGTACGAGGCCCTGATCCTTAACGACAACATTTATCCGGAAACGCCGTCCCGCTGGCTGTTCGACGGTGAGCCGATGCAGGTCGAAGCGATCGACGATCAGACCGTGCGCATGGTCTTCCCGGCGCCGACGCCGGGCATCTTGAACCGGTTCGCGGTCGACTACGGACAGCCCTTCCAGCCGCAGCATTTCCTGGGCCAGTTCCACGCCGACTACAACCCCGATGCCGACGCGCTCGCCACCGAGAACGGCTTTGAGAACTGGGCCGAACAGGTCAACGCCTATTACGGCGGCAGTGACTGGAAGGATGTGCCCTCACCGCTCTTGTCGGGCAGTGCCGACAATGTCGTACCCACCTTGGAAAGCCACATTCTGGTGGACGAGACCGCGACCGGCCGTCGCCTGGTCGCCAACCCGTACTTCCACATGGTCGACACGGCGGGCAACCAGCTGCCCTACATCTCCGAGATCGACGAGCAATACGTGCCCGACGCGCAGGTGCGCAACCTGATGATCACATCGGGCGACGTCGACTATAAGGCCCAGGCGGTCTTCATCGACGACTTTCCGCTCTATGTCGACAATGAGGAAGGTGGCAACTACACGGTTCACCTGGCGCAGGGCCTGGGCAACAACGTCTTCTACGGCTTCAACGTCACCCACCCGGACGAGGCGCTGCGCGAGGTTTTCTCCGACCTGCGTTTCCGCCAGGCCATGTCGCTGGCGCTGAACCGCGACGAGATCAATGAGCTGGTGTTCCTCGGTCAAGGCACGCCCGCCCAGTCGACCCCGGCCGAGGCGGCGACCGTCGCCTTTGTCGGCGAAGACGATCTGAACGCCTTCATCGATTACGACCCGGAAGGCGCCATGGCCCTCTTGGACGAGATGGGCCTGGTCGACCAGAACGGCGACGGGCTGCGTGACCTGTCCAGCGGCGATCCGCTGGTGATCCGGCTGAACTATTCGAACCAGGGCTCGCCGGTTCGGCTGCACGAGCTGACGGCCGGCTATTGGAACGATGTCGGCGTTCGTGTCGACCTGCGCGAGGTGACGTCGGACGAATACCGGGCGCAGGCCAACAACAACAATGCGGATGTTACGGCCTGGGCCAACGACAACATCTCCGGCCCGACGATCTCTCAAAGCGTCTTCCAGATGGTGCCGCCGTTCGGCAACTTCTTCAATCCGGGCAATGGCTTCCAGTGGGCGACCTGGATGCTCACCGACGGTGAGGAAGGTTTGGAGCCGCCGGAAGACGCCATGCAGGTGGTGGACTTGGCCCAGGACTTCCTGCGCGTGCCGCTCGGCTCCGACGAGAGCAACGCGATTGGCGAGCAGATCGTCGACATCCATGTCGACAATCTCTGGAAGATCGGCACGGTCGGGAACATCCCGGTCCCGGTCATCCAGCACAACACGCTGGCCAACTTCATGCCGTTCACGGCCAACACGTACGACTTCTACCGCTCATACCCGTTCCGGCCGCAGCAATGGTACTTCACCGAGTAGGGGGTTGTGCCGGGGCCCGTCCGCATTGACGTGCGGGCGGGCTTTCCGGCGTTGGTCGATGTGATCCCCTGCGATAGGAAGCCACCTCGTTGCTGATCCTGGCGGTAAGACGACTGATCGGCGTGATCGTCACCTTGTTTTTGGTGTCGATCATGGTCTTCGCGATCATGGAGCTGCCGCCGGGCGACTACGCCGAACGCTATGCCTTTCGCAAATTCTCCGGCACCGGCGTTCAGGTCAGTGAGTCCGACATTCAGAGCATCCGCATCGATTTCGGCCTCGACCGGCCGGTCTACGAACGGTACCTGGACTGGATCGGCGGCATTGTCTTCGAGTTCGATTTCGGTCAGGCGTTCGCGTACGAAACCTCGGTCAACAACGTCATCGGCGATCGCGTCTTCCTGACCCTGGCGTTGCTGTTCGTGACGCTGATCCTGACCTATCTGCTGGCCATCCCCATCGCCATCTACGCGGCCGTCCGACGACATTCGATCGCTGACTACTCGCTGACCGTTGTCAGCTATCTGGGCCTGGCGCTGCCCAACTTTATGCTGGCGCTGATCCTGCTTTATGTCGGCGTGACCGTCTTCGACCTCGATATCGGCGGCCTGTTTTCCGAGGAGTACGAGGACGCGCCGTGGAGCCTGGGCAAGGTTCTCGACCTGCTGGCCCACCTCGTCATCCCGGCCCTGGTCTTGGCCTGGTCGGCCACGGCGCTGCAATTGCAAACCGTGCGCTCGACCATGCTGGATGAGCTGAACAAGCTGTCCGTGACCGCCGCCAGGGCGCGCGGCCTGTCCGAATGGCGACTGCTCCTGAAGTACCCGGCGCGCCTGGCGATCAACCCGGTCGTCAGCACTATCGGCTTTGACGTCAATCGCATCTTTTCCGAACTGCCGATCGTTGCCCTGGTCCTGGGCCTGCCGGAACTGGGGCAGCTTCTCGTGCAGTCCTATCTCGACCTCGACATGTATGTCGCCGGCGCGATCCTCTTGATGCTGACCTTTTTCATCGTGCTGATGAACTTCGTCTCCGACCTGCTGCTGGCGGTGCTGGACCCACGGGTCCGGGCGCGGGAGGGCTAGAGCGTGGCCAGCATCAACGGTACCGGCCCGGATCACCGACCAGCCCTCTCGCGCCGCGAACGGCGGGAAGAGAAGAAGCGGCTCAGCTATTACACGGCGTCGCAATGGCAGCTCGTCTGGTGGCGCTTTCGGCGGCACAAGGCGGCGATGGCCGGCGCCGTGGTGCTGCTGGCGATCGCGATCAGCGGCATTTTCGCGGAGTTCTTCGCGCCCTACACACCGACGGAGCGCGACACCAGCTACGTCCAGGGCGCGCCGCAAATCCCGATGTTCTGGGACCAGAACGGCTTTTCGTTCCAGCCCTTCATCCACGGCACACGGACGGAGCGCGACCCCAGGACGCTGCGCCAGGTCTCGGTGCCGGACCCCGACACCAGGATCTACATCCGGTTTTTCGTGCGCGGCGAGGCCTATGATTGGATGGGGCTGGTGCGCAGCGACCTGCATCTGTTCGGTGCCGCCGAGGGGCAGGTCCACCTGTTCGGCACCGACGATCTGGGCCGCGACGTGTTCTCGCGAACCCTGTACGCCTCGCGTACGTCACTATCGATCGGCTTTCTTGGTGTCATGGTGGCGTTCTTCATGGCGCTGATGATCGGCGGCATTGCCGGCTATTCCGGCGGTGCGGTCGATTACGGCATTCAACGGGTGACCGAGGTCATCCGGGTCATTCCGATCATCCCGCTCTATATGGGTTTGGCCGCCGCCTTCCCCAGCGACTGGACCAACACGCAGGTCTATTTCGCCATGTCGATGGTGTTCGGCCTGGTCGGCTGGCCAACCCTGGCGCGCCGCATCCGCGGTCATTTGCTGACCCAGCGCAACGAGGATTACGTACTGGCGGCGCGCCTGGCCGGCGCCAAGCCGCGACGGATCATTTCCAAGCACTTGCTGCCCAGCTTCACCAGTTACATCATCGTCGATCTGGTGATCAGCTTCCCTTACATGATCCTGTCCGAAACCGCGCTCAGCTTCATCGGCCTTGGCCTGCGTCCGCCGACGGTGAGCTGGGGTGTGATGCTGCAGGACGCGCAGAACATCCGCACCATCGAACAGATGCCGTGGCTGTTCCTGCCCGCCGCCTTCGTGGTGATCGCGGTGCTGGCCTTCACGGTGCTGGGCGACGGGTTGCGGGACGCCGCCGACCCCTATTCGGTCAGCAAGGGCAGGGGCTGATGGCAACCGCAGCGCATCGGATGGACGCCCCGGCGGCCCTGCCCGACGATCTTCTGCTGGCGGTCCGCGACTTGAAAATCGCGATCGGTACCGACGAAGGCCGGATTGTACCGGTGAACGGGGTCGATTTGACCTTAGGACACGGACGGACCTTGGGCCTGGTCGGCGAATCGGGCTCTGGCAAGAGCCTGTCGACCAAGGCCCTGATGCAGCTGCTGCCGAACACGGCGCAGATCCTTGACGGCTCGCACCTGCTGTTTCGCACCAAGCAGGGGTCGGTGGTCGATCTCGCCGGCTTCGCGCCGCGCGGCAAGCAGATTCGTGCCATCCGCGGCGGCGAGATCGCCATGATCTTTCAAGAGCCGATGGCCTCGTTCTCGCCGGTCTACACGATCGGCAATCAGATGATCGAGGCCATCCGGCTGCATCGCGGCTTTGACAAGAAGGCGGCGCGCGCGCTGGCGATCGACATGCTGGGCAAGGTCGGGCTTTCCAACCCGCGCCTGCGGGTCGACCAATACCCGCACGAGCTGTCAGGCGGCATGCGCCAGCGCGCCATGATCGCGATCGCGCTTGCGACCAACCCGTCGCTTCTGATCGCCGACGAGCCGACCACCGCCCTGGACGTCACGACCCAGGCGCAAATCCTGGCGCTGATCCGCTCGCTTCAGGACGAGCTTGGCATGTCGGTCCTGTTCATCACCCACGATATGGGGGTGATCGCCCAGGTCGCGGACGAGGTGGCGGTGATGTATATGGGCGAGGTGGTCGAGTATGGGCCGACGCGCGACGTGGTGCGCCATCCCCAGCACCCCTATACGCGCGGCCTGCTGGCGGCGATCCCGTCGATCGACCAGATCGGCGGCCGCCTGACGCCGATCGGCGGCGACCTGCCGTCGACGCGGCCGAGCGGCTGCCCTTTCCACACAAGATGCGACCAAGCGATTTCCGGCCGGTGCGATACGGTGCAGCCGGAATCAACCGCGCTTGGCCCATCCTGGTGGGCGCGCTGTCACCTGCTGGGCCAGGCGGCATCATGACGGGGGCGCCCCTGATCGAGGTCGAGGACCTGAACGTCCATTTCCCCATCACGGCACGTGGGCTCATTCGACGCACAACGGGCCTGGTGCGCGCCGTCGACGGCGTCACCTTCACGATCCATCAGGGCGAGACTCTCGGCCTGGTCGGCGAAAGCGGATCCGGCAAGACAACGGCCGGCAGGGCGATCCTGAAGGCCGTGCCGTTGAGCGGCGGCGAGATCCGCTTCCACAGGCCGGACGGCGTCGTCGATCTCGTCACGCTCGGCGGCGAGCGGCTGCGCCGGTTCCGCCGCCACATGCAGCTGATCTTTCAGGACCCGTACGCGTCGCTGAACCCGCGCATGACCGTGCGCGACATCATTGCCGAGCCGCTGGAGGTCAACAATCCGGGCCTCACCAAGGAAGAGATAAATGATCGGGTGCGCGAGACCGCCGCGCTTTGCCGGCTGAACCTGGAACATCTGCGCCGCTTCCCGCACGCCTTTTCGGGCGGCCAGCGCCAGCGTATCTGCATCGCCCGCGCCCTGGTCTCGCGGCCGGATTTCGTTGTCTGCGACGAGTCGGTGTCCGCGCTCGACGTCTCCATCCAGGCCGACATCATCAATCTCTTGATGGATCTGCAGCAGCAGCTGGGGCTGACCTACCTGTTCATCGCCCACGATCTGTCGGTCGTGGCGCAGATCTCGACCCGTGTCGCGGTCATGTATGTCGGGCGCCTGGTCGAACTGGCGCCGACCAAGTCGCTGTTTGCCCGGCCGATGCACCCCTATACCCGCGCGCTGATGTCGGCGGTGCCGTCGATCGACCCGGACAAGGGTTTCGATCCGGAGGAGCTCGCCGGCGAGATTCCCAATCCGGCCAATCCGCCACCTGGCTGCCGCTTCAACACGCGATGCCCCTTTGCGCAAGAACGGTGCCGGTCGGACGTGCCGGAATGGCGCGAGATCGCGCCCGGTCACCTCGTCGCCTGCCATTTCGCGGAGGAACTGGCGACGGACCCGCGACCTGCAAACTCCCCCGATAGCATCAGCGAGGCGCGTCCTTGACCGAACGATATGATTTGGCCGTAGTCGGCGCCGGCATCCTTGGCCTTGCCCATGCTCTGGCGGCGGCCAAGGCTGGGTTGCGGGTCATCGTCCTGGAGCGCGACCAGCGTGCCGTCGGCGCCTCGATCCGGAATTTCGGCTTCGTCACGGTGACTGGGCAACAGCGCGGTGAGTGCTATCGGCGCGCGATGCGCAGCCGGGACATCTGGGACGCGGTCGCCGCCGAAGCCGGCATCCCCGTGATTCATCGGGGGCTGGCGCTTGCCGCGCATGGTGACGACAGCCTGGCCGTTCTGGAGGCATTTGTCGCGGACGCGGAGATGGGGCCGGGGTGCGAACTGCTCGGCCCCGATGCCGCTCTGCAACGGCTGCCGATGCTGAAAGCCGATCGGCTGCGCGGCGTGCTGTGGAGTCCGCACGAACGGCGCGTCGATCCCCGCCAGGCGATCACGATCCTGACCCGCTATCTTGAGGAGGCCCATGGGGTCGTGTTCCGGTTCGGCGTCAACGTGGTGAGTGTCAGCCCGCCGACTTTGGAGACTCAGTTCGGCAGCGTTCACGCCGATCGGATCGCGGTATGCCCCGGCGCGGATTTTGGCGGACCGCTGGCCGACCGCATCGCCGCGCTGGGCCTGACCAAGTGCAAGCTGCATATGCTGCGACTGGCATCGCCCGGATGGCGGCTGCCCGCGAGCATCATGTCGGAGACCAGCCTGCCGCGCTATCTCGGCTATGCGGAGCTGCCCGCCGCCCAGCCGGTGAAGGAGCGCATTGCGCGAGACCGGCCCGACCTGGTGGCGCACGGCATTCACCTGATCGTCACCCAGGACGCGGACGGCAGCCTGGTCGTCGGCGACTCACACCATTACGGCGATCCGCCCGACCCGTTCGTCAGCGAGGCCGTCGACGATCTGATCATCGAGTTGGCGCGCGAGACGATCGACCTGCCCGAGATCAAGGTGGTCGAGCGCTGGACAGGGGTCTATGCGAGCGCCGAAAATGCCCTGGCCATCATCGACCGCCCGTCGGACCGCATGCGCCTGGCGCTGGTGACCAGCGGGACGGGGATGAGCACCGCCTTTGCGATCGGCGAGGAAGTCGTCGACGAGCTTTTCGACACCGGCATGGCGACATCCGCCAGAACCGCCTGACACAGAAGGAACTTAGCAAGACCATGAGATATGATCAGATCAAGGCGGTGATCTTCGACTGGGCCGGCACCGTCGTCGATTTCGGCAGCCGCGCGCCGATGGGCGCCTTCGTCGAGGCGTTCAAGTCGTTCGATGTGGAGATCACGGTGGCCGAGGCCCGCGCGCCCATGGGCTTGCCCAAGCGCGACCATATCGCCGCGATCATGGCGGACGAACGGGTCGCGGCGGCCTGGCGCGATCGCCATGGCAACCCGCCGTCGGATGCCGACATCGATGCAGTCTACGACGTCTTCGTGCCGCTGAACGTAAAGGTCGTTACCGACTATGCGGACCTGATCCCAGGTGCTGCCGACATGGCGACAACACTGCGCGCACAGGGCATCAAGATCGGCTCCACCACCGGCTATACGCGCGAGATCATGGAACGCTTGATGCCGGTCGCCGCCGAGCAGGGCTTCACGCCCGACACGCTGGTCTGCACCGGCGACCTGCCGCAGGGCCGTCCGACGCCCTTCAACATCTACAAGACCCTGCTTGACCTCCAGGTCCACCCGGCCTGGCGATGCGTGAAGGTGGACGACACCGTGCCGGGAATTGCGGAGGGTGTCGCGGCCGGCTGCTGGGTCGTGGGCGTCGCGCTGTCGGGCAACGGCGTCGGGCTGTCGTTGGACGAACTGCTGGACGCCGATGAAGACGAGGTCGAGGAGCTCAGCAGCCGTGCCGCCGACGAGTTGCTGGCGGCCGGCGCGCATCTGATCATCGATACGGTGGCCGATCTGCCGTCGGCCCTGGCCGAGATCCAGGGCTGTCTGCTGCGCGGCGAGCGGCCGTGATCGCGACGATCCCGCCCTATCGCTGGGACGATCTGCGCGGCGAGATCGCCACCCTCTACGAAACGCACGGCCAGGACCATTACGGCGAAGGCGTCAGCCAGCTCGAACACGCCTCGCAAGCCGCCCAGCTTGCCATCGACGCGAGCGCCGGGCCGACCCTGATCGCGGCGGCCTTCCTGCACGACATCGGCCACCTGTTGGACAAGGGCGCCGACCCGTCAAGCGCAGGCGACAGCGACCGTTACCACGAGCGTATCGGTGCAGGATGGATTGCGAAGAGATTCGGCGACGCGATGGCGGCACCCATCGCGGCCCACGTCGAGGCGAAGCGCTATCTCTGCGCGATCGAGCGGGGATATGAGGCGACACTGTCCGATGCGTCACGCAATAGCCTGGCCTTGCAGGGCGGCCCGATGAACGAGGCCGAGGCCCAATCCTTCGCCGACCAACCCGGCGCCGCCGACGCGGTCATGCTAAGACGATGGGACGATGCCGCCAAGGTGCCTGGCGCGCTGCCCATCACCGTCGAGCAACTTCTTGAGCTGATCTGACGGTCGCGAGGTCGCCCTTATCGCTTTTCGGCGATGCCGGACGGCCCGCCGCGGTTACTCAGTCGGCTTCCTGGACCCTGGCCAAATAGGCGACCACATCGGTCTCGCCGACCACGTCGCCGTACTTGGCGTTCATGTCGAAGAGGTTGGCTTCGTGCGGCCCCTCATGCCGGTCGCCACAGGCCTCGCGCACGATGATCGGAATGAAACCGCTGGAGCAGGCGTCGGTGCAGGTGGCGCGCACGCAGCCGCTGGTGGTTACGCCCGTGATGATCAGCGTGTCGATGCCGTTCGCGGTCAGGGTCGCGGCCAGGGAGGTGCCGAAGAAGGCGCTGGGGTACTGCTTGGAGATGACCAGTTCATCGTCGTTTGGCACCAGCCCGGCGGGCCAGGCGCCCATCGGATTTCCGGCGGTCAACTGGCTCAACGGCAACACCTTTTCAAAGAAGCGGCCGCCATCGATGCCCGACTTGTGATAGACCACGTTGGTGTAAATCACGGGAATCTCTGCCCGTCTGGCGGCGTCGCGCACGCGTAGCGCGGCTGCCAGCGTATCGTCGACATCGGCGTAAAGCGGACATTCGGGGTCAAAATAGGCCTCGACGAAATCCACCAGAATCAGCGCTGGGCTTCGGCCAAAGCCGAGCGCATTGGCATAGGCCCGCCTATAGTTTTCCTGCAGATCTTCAGCCATGCCTTCTCCAAGCCGGGTGCGCGCCCGTGGACGCGATGGGTAAAACGAATATGATTGGTCAATTGGGACAAGCATTGCATACAATTCGCCGTCGGTGAAGCGCGACACCGGCAACGCCAGACGAGGGAGAAGACCATGGCCAAGGCGGTAGAGCGGGCCTATCAGATCGTTCGCCGGGGCATTCTGGACGGCCGCCTGGCGCCGGGTGAGCGGCTGAAGGAAGAGGATCTGGCACAGGAGATCGGGGTCAGCCGCACGCCGATCCGCGAGGCCTTGCGCCGCTTGGATCTCGAAGGCCTGCTCAGCTTCGTGCCGAACCAGGGCGCGCGCGTCGCCGATTGGGCGGACCAGGATATCGAGGAGATATTCTCCCTGCGCGCGCTGTTGGAAAGCCACGCCGCCGGGCTTGCGGCGCAACGAATGACGCCCGACGCCTTGGACCGGCTGCGGGATCTGGCCACGCGCATGGAACAGCTGGTCGCGAACGGCGACGGCTCACCAAGCGACGCGCTGACCGAGGCCAACAGCGCGTTTCATCATCTGATTCAAGAGGTTGCCGGCAATCGACGGCTGGCGGCGATGATCAATAATCTCATGGAAATGCCGGTGATCGTCAGCACGTTTCGGCGCTATCGGCCGGCCGATCTGCGCCGTTCGGCGAGCCACCACATCGAAATGGTCGCGGCATTTGAAAATCGCGACGCTGATTGGGCGGCGTCGGTGATGCGAAGCCACGTCCGCGCCGCCTACGCGACCTACGCGGCGCGCGATCCCGGCGCGATCAAGGCGGCCGAATAGGCTGGCCGCTGATGCGTCTGCTGCCCTTTTGGGTGGTCGGCGCGCCCGCTATCGGCTTTTTTGTCGCGTGGCCTCCGACGTGCTTGATTGTCGCCGCGATCTCGGTAACTCTGTATACAATGCGGCGGTGGCCTGGCGATCAGGCAGGGCCGGCGCAAAAGCAAAAAAGGGCCGCCTACCGGCTGTCAACGAAACGGCCGAGGTGGTTGACCGACAATCGGAATGAACAGCGGGGCAAGACAATGACATTCACACCCAAGAACACGGATGGTCACGGCGTAGCGGACAAGCATCGGCACAACCGGATCGCGCTCGGCGGTCTGGGCGCAGTGGTTTCGACAGTCGCAATTCTGGCCGCCTCGCCGGCGTTGGCCCAGGACGGTATGGCGGCGGCGCAGGCGCTGGTGACGGAGGCCAGCCAGACGCCGGTCTTCGTCGACCCCGGCCCCGCCTTCGATGCGCGCGCCTGCATGGCCGACCGCAGCATCTTCGTCATCCCGCTGACCAGCCAGAACCCCTTCAATGTCGAGATCGCGCGCGGCCAGACGGAGGCTGCGGAGGCGATCGGGTTCGAGCTGACGGTGTGGGACAATCAGCTCAACGTTGATCAATGGGTCCAGGGCATCGCGACGGCGATCAATGGCGGCTACGACGTCATCGACCTGCAGGGCGGCGTGCCGCCGGCGGCATTGGGGCCGCAGATCGCCGAGGCGCGCGATGCCGGGTTGAAGGTGGTCACCACGCACCTGAACGACGTGACGCAAGAGCCGGACAGCCAGCTCGATGGCGCCTTTGCCATGAACTACACCCGCGCCGGCCAGATCATGGCCGCCTGGTCGATGCTGCAGACCGACGGCGCGGTGAACGCGGTCATCATCGGCTCCGACGAGATCATGCCGACCTCCGCCTTCGTCAGCGCCATCGAGACCTATCTCGACGAGAACTGCCCGAACTGCCAGCACAGCTACGTTAATGTGCCGGTGGTCGAATGGGGCTCCGGCATCCAGACCGAGGTGCAGTCGGCCCTGGTCGCCGACCCGTCGATCAATTACATCCTGCCGATCTATGACTCCATGTCGCAGTTCATCGTGCCGGCGCTGGAACTGACCGGGCGCGACGATGTGCGCATCGCCACCTACAACGGCACGCCCTTCGTGCTCGACCTCCTGCGCGAGGGCGATCTGGTCGAGATGAATGTCGGCGAAAGCCTGGGCTGGGTCGGCTGGTCCGGGGTCGACGCCACCATGCGCCTCTTGTGTGATGAAGGCACGGTGACGGAGCTGAACACGCCGCTCTACATCTTCACCGACGACAATGTCGAAACCGCCGGCGTGCCCGCCTCCTACACCCAGGGCTATGGCGACGGCTATATCGACGGTTTCCGCGCCCTGTGGGGTCTCGACTAAGGGTGCAGCCGGTTGGCTCGTCGCCGGACCCGGCGGCGCGATGACCGTAGCCATGGATCATACGCCGGCGCTTAGCATCAGCGGGCTGTCGAAGGCCTTTGGCGGCGCGGTCGCGCTCGATGACGTCGCCCTCGATGTCCGCGTCGGCGAGGTGCACGGTCTGTTGGGCCAGAACGGATCGGGCAAGTCGACCCTGATCAAGATCCTGTCGGGCTTCCACGCGCCAGAGCCCGGCGGCCGCCTGAGCCTGTTCGGCAAGGACGTTCCCCTGCCCTTGGCGGCGGGTCAGTTCCGCGAGTTGGGCATGGCCTTCGTGCACCAGCATCTCGGGCTGATCCCGTCGCTCAGCGTGGTCGAGAACATGCGGCTGAGCGACTTCGCCACCGACGATCTCTGGCGCATTCGCTGGCGGCGGGAATGCGAGGCGGTGGCGGAGATCTTCGATCATTACCAGCTCAACATCGATCCACGGGTGCAGGTCGCCAACCTGCCCCAGGTCGAACGCTGCCTAGTGGCGATCGTGCGGGCGATGGAACAGATCGCCGCAAGCCAGTCGACCCATGGCGGCCGCGGCATTCTGGTGCTGGACGAGCCGACGCCGTTTCTGCCGCGCACCGGCATCGATCAACTGTTCGACCTCGTCCGTCAGGTGGTGGCCAAGGGCGCCTCTGTGATCTTCGTCAGCCACGATGTCGAAGAGGTCATGGAGATCACCGACCGGGCGACGATCCTGCGCGATGGCAGGGTGGCGGGCACCGTGGTCACGGCGGAGGCCAGCCACGACGATTTCGTCGAACTGATCGTCGGGCGCAGGGTGGAGCCGTTCCACATCAGCCACGCCCACGGCCTGGACGAGGCGGTCGAGGTGCGCATCAGCCATCTGCGCGGCCGGGTGGTGGAGGATCTGAACCTGTCGGTGCGAAAGGGCGAGGTTGTCGGCCTGACCGGCCTGATCGGTGCCGGGTTCGAGGAGGTGCCGGCGATCCTGTCCGGTGCGCAACAGGGCCAGTCCGGCACCATGACCCTGGCGGACCAGATGTTCGACCTGCATCATCTCAAACCCGCCCAGGCGATCGCCGCCGGTATCGCGTACCTGCCGGCCGATCGACTGGCGGCTTCCGGTGCCGGGTCGTTGAGCGTGGTGGAGAATGTGGCCCTGCCGTCCATCCGCCGCTTCGCCGGCGCGCTGGGCCTCAATCGCGGCGCCATGGCGCGCTGGGCCAAGGATGTGACGACCCGGCACGATGTCCGCCCCAACCGGCCGGAGATGGCGCTGGAGCAACTGTCCGGCGGCAACCAGCAGAAGGTGTTGCTGGCCAAGTGGCTGGAGGTCGCCCCCGTTTTGCTGCTGCTGGACGAGCCGACCCAGGGCATCGATGTCGGCGCGCGCCAGCAGGTCTATGAGGCGCTGGATCAGGCGGTGAACAGCGACACGACGGTGATTTGCGCCAGCGCCGACTACGAGCAGCTGGCCCAGATTTGCGACCGCGTGCTGATCTTCGCCTTCGGGCGCGTGATCAGGGAACTGACAGGCGGGGATGTGACCAAGGAGCGGATTGCCGAACAGTGCTACAAAAGCATGACGACGGCCATCTCCCGCATCGCCGGATAGGAATGGCGTCGAAGCAGTGAGGCAGGGGTTGGCATGAGCGAGGGGCGCATCCCCGACGATCGGACCATGGCCGCCTACGAGGCGCGCTTAAGCGAGCTTGAGCAGGCCGTCCAGCGGTTGCAGGCGAGCCGGGACCGGCCGCCGCAGCCGACCTCGCGGCCACCGCGCGCGGGCTTCAAGGACTTTCTGGAACGCTACGCCATCATCGGGATCTGGATCGTTTTGATCGCGGCCTTCGCGGCGATCGAAAGCGGGATCGGCGATCGGACGTCCTTTCTGACCTGGTTCAATTTCCGCACCATGTTCGGCACCCAGAGCGTGCTGGTGATCCTGACCTTCGCGCTCTTGATCCCGCTGACGGCGGGCGACTTCGACCTTTCCGTGGCCGCCACGCTGACCCTGTCGTCCCTGGTCGCGGCCCTGCTGCTGGTCGATCACGGCGCGCCGACCGGTCTTGCGGTGCTGGCCGCGCTGGCGGTCGGCGCGGTCATCGGCGCCGTCAACGCGTTCTTCATCGTCTATTACCGCATCCACTCGCTGGTCGTGACCCTGGCCATGGCGACCTTCGTCACCGGCATCGCCAAATGGGTCAGCGCCAGCCAGACGGTGACGCTGTATGGCGGGGATGCCAGCCGCACGCTGGTGGAACTGGTCAACCAGCTCCGCCTGCTCGGCATCTCCATGGGCTTTTGGTACGCGCTGATCCTGTGCATTTTGCTCTGGTACTTCCTGGAATACACCACACCGGGACGCCGGCTGCTGTTCGTCGGCCGGGCGCGCGAGGTGGCGCGGCTGGCGGGCATCCAGGTCGATCGGGTGCGGGCCGGCGCGCTGATCGCGTCGGGTCTTCTGGCGGCGCTTGCCGGCGTCATCGCGGTCGGCATGAACGGTTCGGCCGATCCAAGTTCGCGCTTGGCGATGATCCTGCCCGCCTTTGCCGGCGCCTTTCTTGGCGCTACCAGCATTGTGCCCGGCCGGTTCAACCCCTGGGGCTCGTTGATCGGCGTCTACCTGCTGGCGACCGGGATCTCCGGCTTGCAGGTGTTCGGCATCCCGAACTTCGTCCAGGATCTGTTCTGGGGCGGCGGCCTGATCATCGCCGTCGTCGCGTCCCAGATCGTGCGCCGTCGGCGGCCGATGGAGATCGGCTGAGCCAATGCTGTGGCGAATGTACACAAATCGGCCAGACGCATGCCGATTCGCTTGCGAAATTTGGTGTTCGCCGTCACTATTGTATACATGAAGTGTTGTTAAACACAAAAATCGCTGTCGGCCCACGGGACGGTATTCGCGATGTTTTGGCGCCGTAGGCAGGTGGCAGGAGGCAGATCGAACTGATGAATGACGGCAATGATGTCGCGGTGGAATATGAAAGCCGCATCGCAGCGCTGGAAGCCCGGCTGCATCGTATGGAGTCCTTGCTCGGCGGTGCCAGACCGGCGCCCGTTCCGACGGCTGCCCGCGTCACGCGGGTAGGCGAGGGCTATCGCCTGGGCGTCGATGTCGGCGGCACCTTCACCGACCTGCTGCTGATCGAGGAGAAGACCGGCAAGACACACACCGCCAAGGTGCCGTCGACGCCCAGGGACAGCTCCATCGGCGTCTTGAACGGTGTCGACAAGATCTGCCGTGAGGCCGGCGTCGACCCGGTGCAGATCAATACGGTCATGCACGGCACCACGGTCGCGACCAACACCGTGCTGACCTCTTCCGGCGCCAAGGTCGGGTTGATCACCACCAAGGGTTATCAGCAGACCTTGCAGATCGCACGGTCTTTCGTGCCGGGCGGCCTGGGCGGCTGGGTCATCTACAACAAGCGCGACCCGCTGGCGCCGCTGGAGCTGACCATCGAAGCGCATGAGCGCATGGGCGCGGACGGGGCCGTGGTTACGGCGCTGGACGAAAACCGCCTGCGTCAGGACCTGCAGGCCTTGGCCAGCGGCGGCATCGAGGCGCTGACGGTGTGCCTGGTCAACGCCTACGCCAATGGCGCCCACGAGCAGCGCATCCGCACCATCGCCGAACAGATGCTGCCGGGCGTGCCGGTCTCGATCTCGTCGGAGGTGATGCCGGAAATGTACGAGTATGAGCGTACCGAAACCACGGTCGTGAACTCCTACATCCGCCCCGTCGTGTCCTCCTATGTCGAGAACCTGCAGCGCGAACTGAACGCCAAGACGAACGGCACCAGCCTGTCGATCCTGCGGTCCGATGGCGGGCTGGCCTCGGCGGAGGCGGCCAAGGCCGCGCCGGTCAACCTGCTGATGTCCGGGCCGGCCGGCGGCGTGTCCGGCGCGATCTGGATCGCCAAGCAATCCGGCTTTGACAATCTGTTGACCTTCGACATGGGCGGCACGTCGACCGACGTTGCGCTGATCCAGGACGGTGCCGCGCGTAAGCGACGCGAAACCAGGGTCGCCGACGTGACCGTACGCGCGCCCTCGATCGACGTTCGTACGGTCGGTGCCGGCGGCGGCTCGATCGCCTACGTGCCGGAACTGACCAAGGCGCTGCGTGTCGGGCCGCAATCCGCCGGGGCCGACCCGGGGCCGGCGGCCTATGCGGCCGGCGGCGAGGAGCCGACGGTGACCGACGCCAATGTCGTGCTCGGCTACCTGCCCGCTTCATCGAAGCTGGGCGGCGATATGGTCATCGAGAAGGGGCCGGCCGAACAGGCGCTGAAGAAGATCGCCGACCCGCTGGGCCTGCCGATCGGGCCGGCGGCGGAAGGTGTCTACAACATCGTCAACGAGAACATGGTCGGCGCCCTGCGTCTGGTCTCGGTCGAGCAAGGCTTCGACCCGCGCGATTTCGCGCTGGTCGCCTTCGGCGGCGCCGGCCCGCTGCATGCCAACGCGTTGGCCAGGCTCGTCGGGTCGTGGCCGGTGATCGTGCCGCCGGGGCCGGGCGTGCTCTGCGCCTCCGGCGACGCCACGACACGGCTGCGCAACGAAGTCTCGCGAACGTACATCGTCCGCGTCGACGACACCGACGACACCACCATCGGCGGCATCCTGACGGAGCTTGCCGAGGAGGCCGCACGAGTGCTGGACGATGAGGGCATCCCGCGCGACGAGCAGACGGTCGCCTACGAGATTGACCTGCGCTATCACGGCCAGGGCATGCAGCTCACCGTGCCGGTGACGCCGGCGCAGTTCCGGTCCAGCGGCCTGGCCGAAATCGTCAAACGGTTCGACGACAGCCACGAGCAGATGTTCACCTTCGCGCTCGATACGGCGCGTGAGCTGGTCAATCTGCGGGCCGAGGTCCAGGGCAGCGAAACCATGGTCGCCGCCCGGCAGCTGGAACGCGGCACCGGCGATCCGTCTGGCGCCGTGATCGAGCGCACGGAGGTCTTCGTCGACGGCCAGGCCCGCGCCGCCAACATCTACGACCGCGCCAAACTCAAGGCGGGGGATCGTGTCGCGGGGCCCTCCATCGTCGTGGAGATGGACTCGACCAGCTTGATCCTGCCCGGCCATGTCGGTGAAATCGACGCGGTCGGCAGCATTCTCATCCGGCCCTCGGCCTAGGCACGCAGCGGGAAAGACAGCAGACATGCCAGCCAAGATCATCCAGACCAACCCCACCCCATTCGCGCGGGTCACGGTCGACAGCATCACGCTCGACATCATCGAAAACGCGCTGCGCAACGCGCGGGCGGAAATGGACGCGGTGCTGTTCCGCACCGCCATGTCGCCGGGCATTCGCGAACAGCACGACGCCTTTCCGATGATCGCCAATTCCGAGGGCAAGATGGTGGTCGGGCAGTTCGGCTCGTTCATCTACGGCTTCATGAACGGCTATGACGGCACGATCGAGGACGGCGACGTCTTCCTGACCAACGACCCCTATTCCTGCAACGGCGCGGTCAGCCATCTGAACGACTGGCTGGTGATGAAGCCGTTCTTCCGCGGCGGGCGGATCATCGGCTGGGGCGCGATGTTCGGCCACCTGACCGATGTCGGCGGGCGGGTGCCCGGCTCGCTGCCGACCGATGCCCACATGATCTATGAAGAAGGCATCCAAATCCCGCCGATCAAGATCTACAAGAAGGACGAGCTGAACAGCGAGGTGCTGGAACTGGCCCTGCGCAACACGCGCACGGCGGAATGGAACCGGTCGGACTTCAACGCCATCATGGCCGCCCTGCGCCTGGCGGAGCGCCGGACCAACGAGATTTGCGAGCGGTTCGGCGACGACGTCATGTATTCCGCCATGGAGGACATGCTGGACCGCAACTACGCGGCCATGAAGACGATCATCCACACGGTGATCCCGGAGTCCGCCAACAAGTACTATTTCGAAGACTATATCGACGATGACGGCATCGGCATGGGGCCGTACAAGGTCGCCTGCTCGCTCTGGCGCGAGGGCGACGTCGCCATCTTCGACTTCACCGGCACCGACCCGCAATCGATCTCCTCGGTCAACTTCCTGTTGAACGAGGAGATGTTCAAGATGTTCTTGGGCGCCTTCACCATCAACCTGTTCGACCCGCAGATCCTGTTCAATGACGGGTTCTATCCGCTGGTCGATGTGCGCATCCCGGAAGGCACCATCCTGAAGCCGATCCGGCCGGCGGCGCTGTCCTGTCGGACCCACATGCTGGGCCGCATCTTCGACATCATGGGCGGCCTGCTGGGCCAGGGCGCGCCGGACGCGCTGAACGCCGCCGGCTTTTCCGACAGCCCGCACTTCATGTATGCCGGCTATGACAAGAAGGGCGAGTGGTACCAGCTTTACCAGATCGGCTTTGGCGGTATTCCGGGCCGGCCGGTGGGCGACGGGCCGGACGGGCACTCCCTGTGGCCGGCCTTCATGAACGTGCCGAACGAGTTTCTGGAGGCGTACTTCCCGCTGCGCATCGTCGCGTACGAAACGATCCCCGACACCGGTGGGCCCGGCCTGCATCGCGGCGGCAATGGCGTCTCACTCGGCTATCAGTTCCTCGAACCGGGCGAGATCTCGATCCATGACGATCGCTGGCTGACCCACCCCTGGGGCGTCAATGGCGGGATGCCGGGCGGCCGGTCGGAAAAAATCATGGTGCGCGCCAACGGCGAACGGGAATTCCTGCCGTCCAAATGCGACAAGGTGAAGGTGGAGCCGGGCGACACGCTCTACTTCAACACCTGGGGCGGCGGCGGCTGGGGCGACCCGTGCGAGCGCGACCCGCAGAAGGTGGCCATGGACGTGCGCCGAAACCTGGTCACGCGGGCCGGCGCGCGACGCTACGGCGTCGTCCTGCGCGACGATCTGACCGTCGACGAGACCGCCACACGTTCCCTGCGCGATGAGCTGAGGCGTGAGCGCGGCGAAGCAAAACTGTTCAATTTCGGCGGCACGGTGGAAGAGTTGAAGGCGCGCTGTGTCCAGGACACCCATCTGCAACCGCCGAAATCGCCCGAGTTCCAGAAATGGATGCGGACGGCCACGATGCAGGCAGCGCAGTAAGGGACGGTCCGACCGACCAGCGCCACGGACCGCATCATGACGACCGGCGTGCTCGAAACGGAAGGTGACCGGCTCACAAGCGATCCGGTGCCGACGCATATGCTGAGGCAAGACGTGTCGCGCGTGCTCGACACGTTGGAAGCGGGCGGCGTGGCGGTGGTCGGTCTCGATGTGGCCTACGCGGTAATCGCCATGCGCGAGGCCGGCATCAAGCGGATCTTCACTGCCAAAAACCGGTCCTACGAGAAACCGTCGGGCATGTTCGCCGATTGGCGGCTCAGCCGGCAGATCCACAGGATGGATGCCGATCGCCACGCCATGGTGCGCGAGATGATCGAACAGGAGGGCCTGCCCTTTTCCGTGGTTGCGCCGTTCGATGCCAACCACCCGGTGTTCGCCGGGCTGGAGCCGTTCGTGCTGGCCTCGTCGTCCAAGGCGGGCACGCTGGACATGCTGTTGAACGCCGGCCAGGTGCACGACGAGATCGCCGCCCAGGCGACGGGGCGGGGCATCGCCGTGTTCGGCTCCTCCGCCAACACCTCCCTGTCGGGCAGCAAATACACGCTGCAATCGGTCGATGCGCCGGTGCGCGAGGCGGCCGATCTGACGCTCGACTATGGCCGGTCGCGCTATGCCAATGCCGAGGGGCGGTCGAGCACGATCATCAATTTCGAAGACTTCACCATCATCCGCATCGGTGTCTGCTTCGACCGGCTTGTCGCCGCCTTCAAGACACGCTTCGATGTCGACCTGACAATCACCGAGGCGACCGCCATGAAACCCGCCAACTGGAGAGCTTGATGCCCGATATCTATCAGCAAGTAGGCTATCAGCCGGATGAACGGATCGGTTTTGGCGAGCGGCCCGGGATTATCGTGGTCGACTTCCAGACCGCCTTCACCGACCCGCAATTCCCGCTGGGCGGGCGACCGATGGTGGTCGATGCGGTCAGGGATACCGCGACCCTGCTAAAGGCGGCCCGGGCCGCGCAGGCGCCCGTGGCGAGTTGCTACACCGCCTATACCAGTGGCCGCGACGCGCCCTTTTGGAAGATCCCGACCGTGCTCAACGACTTTCACCATGGCAAGCCGGGCACCGAACTCGACCCGCGCATCTACGATCCCGACTATGACGCCGTGTTCTGCAAGACCGGCCCGTCGATCTTCTTTCAGACCCCCGTCGGGTCGTACTTCACCAAGGAGCGGGTCGATACCGTTATCGTCACCGGCTGCAACACGTCGGGCTGCGTGCGCGCCAGCGTGATCGATGCCTTCTCGCTAGGCTATCGCGTGATCGTGCCGGAGGCTTGTGTCGGCGACGTCGACCGGCGGCCGCATGACGACAATTTGCGCGATGTCGGACGCCGCTACGCGGATGTCGTGCCACTGGACGAGGTGCTGGATTATCTGGACCAGGTGCGCGGCCGCAACCACTGACGCTGTTTACGGGCGGCTGCCCACCAGCCTGCGCAGGCCGGAAAAGAGGCCACGCTTTTGGTCCGGCCCGCCCGGCGCCGGTGATTGCCCCTTGCCAGCGACCATGCTGTCGACCAGGTCCAGGGCGCGATTGAGCTGATTTTCAAGCTGTTCGGCCTTGGGTTGGCCTGAGGCGTTTTCCAGCAGGTCGAGCGACCGTTCGAAGCCGGACGCGGCCTGGCCCGCAGCGCCAGCGATCCTCTCCTGCCCGGTCACGGACTGTTCCAGCAGCTCGACGGCCCGGTCCAGCTTGCCTTGCAGCGCGGCTTGCTGCTTGCTCAGAGACTCGCCCCGCTCGATCGCGCGGGTCAGCAGGTCGAGACTGTGGCGAAGGTTTGCATCCAGCGCATCGGCCTGATGTTGGACATGGTCCCGCTCTGCCAGCGCCGACTGCGCAACGGTTTCGAACCGTTCGACCAGAGCGTCCTGACGCCCCAGCAAGGCTTTCAGCGACGTCACGAGCGTCGTCTGATCCCTCAACAGCGCGGTTAGCTCGGCGATTTCCTCCGACAAAACGGTGGGCGACGGCGTCCGGTCGGCCGCGGGGGCCTTGGCGATCGCCTCCGTCACCGACGCATCGATGCGCACGCGCCATCTGTTCTGATTGTCCCGAAAGGCCGGCACGCATTTCGCATGCACCAGGGCGCGCAGCACCACCGGCTCCAGGCCGAGCCGCTGGGCGGCATCGTGGATGGACAGGGGCGAAGCGGGATCGGAAGCCATTACGTCTCGGTCTTAAGCCTGGTTCGGGTGGAACTCAACGCCCATGGGTCCAGCCGCGCCCCACGATCAGATGATGCCGGCTTCGTTCAAGGCAGCCAGGCGCTCACGCGACAGGCCCAGAAGGTCGCGATAGACGGTTTCGTTGTGTTCGCCCAGATGTGGCGCACTGGCATGGACGGCGCCGGGCGTCTCGGTCAGGCGCGGCACGACATTCTGCATTTTCAGCGTGCCGTAATCATGGTTGGGCGCATCGATGATCGCCTGGCGGGCCCGGAAATGCGGGTCGGCCAGCATCTCCGGTGCGCGGTAGATCAGGCCGGCGGGCACGCCGTTGCTCTCCATCAAGGCCAGCACGTCGTCGCTCGTCAGCGTCCGCGACCAGGCGGCGATCAGGTCGTCCAGCTCCGCCTGGTGGGCGCCGCGGGCGGAATGGGTCTTGTATCGTTCGTCTTCCGCCAGGTCCGGCCGGTCCATGGCGTTGGCCAGGCGCGCGAACACAGTGTCCTGGTTCGCCGCGATCAGCACCTCGCCGTCGCTGGTCGGATAGACGTTCGACGGCGCGACGTTGGGCAGGATCGCGCCGGTGCGCGGGCGGATGAAGTCGGCCTGGTCGTACTCGGTGACCAGCGATTCCATCATTGCCAGCACGGCCTCGTAAATCGCGCTGTCGACGATCTGTCCCCGTCCGGTGCGCGCCCGATGGTGAATGGCCATCATGGCGCCCAGGGCCGCGTAGGTCGCCGCCAACTCGTCGCCGATCGAAATGCCGGCGCGCGACGGCGGCCGGTCCGCATCGCCCATGACGTAGCGCAGGCCGCCCATGGCCTCGCCAATGGCGCCGAAGCCGGCGCGCTTGGCGTAAGGCCCGGACTGGCCGAAACCCGACACGCGCACCATCACCAGACCTGGATTGAGCGCGGACAGGGTCTCGTAGCCGAGGCCCCAGCGCTCCAAGGTGCCGGGACGGAAATTCTCAACCAGAATGTCGGACTTGGCGATCAGGTCGCGGGCCAACTGCTGGCCATCGGCCTCGCGCAGGTTCAGGGTGATCGACTTCTTGTTGCGGCCGACGACCGGAAACCAAAGCGATTTGCTGTGCGGCTTCTCGCGGCCCCATTGCCGCATCGGGTCGCCCGCGCCCGGCGGTTCGATCTTGATCACCTCGGCGCCGAAATCGGCCAGCAACTGCCCGCAGAACGGCCCGGCGAGAAGCTGGCCCATCTCGACCACGCGCAGGTCGGTTAGCGGGCCGGCGCGGCCATTCGTCGTGGCCTTGGTGTCGCCGTCGGCGGCTGGGCTGTCGCTTGTTGTCATGGTGTAGTTTTGGGCCTGCTCTTGCTGATATCGATGTCGGCGCGGGGCGCGGTAAGATCCATTCTATGTATACAAAAACCCGGCACCCTAAAAGCCGTATCGGCGCTTTTTGCTGGCGGATCAGGGGTTATGTATACATCTTGTGAATTGAGGCGCCAGAGAGCAGGAGAGTCGCAGCCCATGACACGCCGCGTCGAAATCATCGAAGTGTCCCCCCGTGATGGCATTCAAAACGAGAGGACCTTGCTGTCAACGGCGCAAAAGGTCGACCTGATCAGGCGGGCGATCGACGCCGGCATCGGGCGTCTGGAGGTGGCCAGCTTCGTCAATCCCAAGCGCGTGCCCCAGATGGCCGATGCGGAGGCCGTGATGGCCGCCTTGCCGCGCGACGGGCGCGCCCGCTATATCGGCCTGGCGTTGAACAGGCGCGGCTATGACCGGGCGGTTGCCGCCGGTGTGGATGAGGTCAACTTCGTCGTTGTCGCCTCGGAAACCTTCAATCAGCGCAATCAGGGCGCGGCGATCGACGCGACCATGGGCCAGTTTGCCGAAATCGCCGAAGGTGCGGCGGCGGACGGCGTGTCGCTGGGCCTGACCATCGGCGCCAGTTTCGGCTGCCCGTTCGAAGGCGAGGTCCCGGTCGGCCGGGTCGTCGACCTGGCGGCACGGGCCGCCGCTCTGGGCGCATCGGAAATCGCGCTGGCCGACACCATCGGGGTGGCCGCACCGACGGACATCACCGAACGGGTGGCGGCGGTGAAGTCGGCGATCGGCGGCCGGCCCTTGCGCATCCATTTGCACAACACCCGCAACACCGGCATTGCCAACGCCTATGCGGCGGTCGAGGCCGGCGTCGAGCGGATCGACAGTTCCATCGGTGGCGTAGGCGGCTGCCCGTTCGCGCCGGCGGCGACCGGCAACATCCCGACCGAGGATCTGGTCTATATGCTCGACCGCATGGGCGTGGCCACGGGCGTCGATGCCGCCAAGCTGATCGACACGGCCACTTGGCTGGAACAGCAGCTGGGCATCACCGCACCCGGCATGCTGCACAAGGCCGGCCTCTTTCCGCCTGACGCCAAGGCCGCGTGACGTCGGTCGCGATGCTCTCGGGGGGGCAGTCGATCGCGGCGGTCGCCGAAGGCCGGCAAACCGTGGTCGACATCGTCGAAACGCAACTGGCGCGGTTCGAGCAGCGCGATCACGCGGTCAAAGCCTGGGCCCATCTCGACCCGGACCTGGCCCTGCGGCAGGCCGGAACGGTAAGGGGTCCGCTGGCGGGCCTGACTGTCGGCGTGAAGGACGTGCTGGCCACGGTCGACATGCCGACACAATGCAACTCGCCCATCTTCGAAGGCCATTGGACCAACGAAGATGCCGCATGCGTCTCGGCACTGAGAGCGGCCGGTGCTGTGATCCTCGGCAAGACGGCGACGACCGAGTTCGCCTTCCAAGCACCGGGTCCGACCCGTAACCCTTATGATCCGACACGCACCCCCGGCGGTTCGTCGCAAGGCTCGGCCGCCGCCGTGGCGGATGGGCAGGTGCATGTCGCGCTGACCACCCAGACCGGCGGTTCAACCGTACGCCCGGCATCCTATTGCGGGGTCTATGGCTACAAACCGCCCTTCGGGACGATCGGCGTTGAGGGCCTGCGGTTGCTGGCGCCGGCGCTGGACACGATTGGTCTCCACGGCGCGACATTGGACGACGTTGCGACGGTGGCGAGCCTGTTGGAGGACCGCGCGCGGCTGACCGAGCCGCCAGCATCCGTCCGTTTCGTCAAGCTGATGTCGCCGAACATAGACCAGGTCGAAGCGGCCATGATCGATTTGGTTGATACCACCATGGGCCGGCTGGCCACGGCTGGCGCCACCATGCGCGACCTGGTCCTGCCGGAGATCTTTCATGCGGCCGATGATTGTCACCGCCTGATCATGGCGGCCGGCATGGCCCGCTCGTTCCGCGATCTCTGGCGCACGGACCGAGCGCGCCTGAGCCCGTCGATCAGCACATACATCGAGCTTGGCATGACGGCCGACGACCAGGCCTTGGCCGAGGCCTGGCAGATCCGCGCCCGTGCCTTGGCGACGCTGCAGGCGTTGACCGAGCCAGGTGAGATCCTGGTCACGCCTGCCGCCCTGGGAGAGGCCACCGTCGGTCTCGAAAGCACTGGCAACGCCGCCATGCACCGGCTGTGGACCTTGCTGCATGTCGGCACGATTAGCCTGCCGGTCGGCACCGGGCCGTCCGGCTTGCCGCTTGGTGTGCAGCTGATCGACCCGATGGGCTGGGGCGACCATTTGTTCCCGGCCGCCGCGTTTGCCGTGAAGGCGCTGGATTTGCCGGCTCGCGCCGTGGTGGCAGGGGCCTAGGTTAGCCCCACAGGTTCGGCAGCGTGCTGTTCGAGTAGGCCGAAACGAACGGCCGTGCTTCGCCGGTTTCGCGATCGTACACGTGGCGCTGAATGCGACCGATATTGCCGCCATAGACATGAATGCTAATCGACGCCCGGTCGGCCAAGGCGTTGGCAACCTGGTGGATGTCGATCCCGTCGGGCGAAACGCGCTCGATTTCGCCCGGGCGGAGCGTGCTGCGATCGCCGGCGGGCCGCAACCGGCCGTCGCTGTCGCGGTCGTATGCCTGAGATAGCTCCGCGCCGCGCAGGACGCCAATCAGTCCCCAGACGGTGTGGTCATGAACCGGTGTGGACTGGCCCGGTCCCCAGACGAAGCTGACCACCGAGAACCGCTCCAGCGGATCGCAATGCAACAGGTTCTGCTGGTACCTGTCCGGGTCGGGTCTGGCATAGGCGTCGGGCAGCCAGTCGTCGGTGGCGACCAGATCCGCCAGGGCATCAGCAATGGCGTCGACCGGCGTGGCACCGTCGCCGGCTTTGTCGATGATCCCGGTCGTGGTCGACACGAAGGCGCGCAGGCGATCAATCGGCATGAGACTGCTCCCTGATCATGACGGTGCCCGTTCGGCCAGTTCGGCCAGAACCATTTCGGTGTCGGCGCCCAGCGCGGGCGGGTCGGAGCGGACTTTCGTCGCCTTGTCGCCGAGCCTTATCGGCGACGCGAAGGTCTTCGTGCGCGCGCCGGATGGCAGGGTGATGTCCTGAATGAATCCGCTCGCCAGCACCTGCGGGTCGTTCAGCGCCGCCTCGTAGTCGTTGATCGGGCCACAGGGCACGCCCACTTCAGCAAAGCGCCGAACCCAATCCGCAACCGGGGCGGTGCGGAAATGGGCCTCCAGACAATCCTTCAACACACCTTGGTTCGCGGCCCTCAACGCGGTCGACGCAAAGCGTTGATCGGTCGCGAGGTCCGGCCTCGCGACCACGGCGCAGACCTTGTGCCAAAGTCCGTCATTGCCGGCTGCCATGACGAAGTGGCCGTCGGCCGCGCTGAAGGCCTGATAGGGCGCATTGCGCGGGTGGGCGGAACCCAGCTTGGCCGGGCTTTGACCCGTGCCGAAATACTCCGACGTCTGCAGGGCAGCGATGCCCAGCGAGGCGCCTTGCAGCGATATGTCGATATGCTCACCCGGCCCGCCGGCCCGCACGCGATTCAGGACGGCCGCGACCGCGAACGCGCCGTATAGGCCGGTGGAGAAGTCCGATATCGGCACGCCGCACTTTACCGGCGCGCCGCCAGGCTCGCCGGTCACGCTCATGACCCCGGCTATGCCCTGAACCGTCAGATCAAAGCCGCCTTCCTCTGCCCTTGGCCCGGTCTGCCCGAACGCGGAGAGCGAGCAATAGACCAAGCCCGGCTTATGCTCAGCGAGGGCGAGATAGCCCAGACCAAGACGCTGCATCACACCAGGCCGGTTGTTCTCGATCACCACGTCGGCGGACAGGCAAAGCTGTTTGGCGTGGGCCTGCCCGTCCGGTGTCTTCAGATCCAGTACGACCGATTTCTTGTTGCGGTTCAGCGAGGCGAAATTCTCGCTGAAGCCATCGGTCAGCGGTGGCCATTGGCGCAAACCGTCGCCTTCCGGCCGCTCGACCTTGATGACCTCCGCACCCATGTCGGCCAGCAGCATGCCGCAAAAGGGGCCGGCCGCGACCTGGCAGAATTCGATGACGCGGATGCCGGCAAGCGGCGGCTGTTCCTTTGGCTCCACGTCGGCGGCGTTCACGCTGCCAACTCCTGCCCGGCAAGGGCCGCTTCGATGCGTCTGGCTGCCTGCTTCACGAACGGCGTTAGCTGTTTCAGCCGACGTTCCCCCAGCCTTTGCTTCGGCCCCGAAATGCCCACAGCCGCGACGATCGAACCCGCCGCGTCCCGGATTGGCGCCGCCAACCCATAGACGTCCTCGCGCCACTCGCCACGGTTTACCGCGAAACCGGCCGCCCTGATCTGCGCCAAATGGGCCTCGAACACGCCCGCATCCGTGATCGTCTGCGACGAGTGCCGGGCCAAGCCCGTGCCGATAAGGGCGTCGAGCCGGGCCTGATCGAGATGGGCCAGCAAGACTTTCCCCGTGGCGACGCAATGGGCCGGCGCCCTGCCGCCGAGGCGTGAATAGGCCCGGACCGGCTGAGGGCTGTCGATCTTGTCGACATAGAGCACGTCGCCCTTGTCGAGAACCGACAGGTGAACCGTCTCTTCGCTGGCGTCGACAAGCTCCTCCAGGGCCGGTCTGGCCAGCCGGACAATGCCCAAGCTGTTGTAGGTCGCCAATCCCAGTTGCCAAAGCTTCAGGCTCGCACGATAGCGGCCGCCCGCCAGTCGGGAGGCAAAGCCCTGCCCGACCAGAGTGTTCAGGTGGCGATGCATGTTGCTTTTCGGCACCCGGAAGTGATGCGCCAGTTCCGTCACGCCCAGCGGCCGGCCGGCCAGCGCCAGATGGGTCAGGACGCGCAGGCCGCGCGCCAGGCTGCTTTCGGGTGCCAGGTCGGTAGCAGTGCCCGATCGCGTCAATTGCGTCGTCGCCGTGGAATCCGAGGCCAACGTGTGTTCCATTATTCAGAATGCTGTACAAACATGTTGAACATAGGCCACATCCTGCGCTGTAATCAAGCGAGGTTGGCCACCCTTCCGATCGGCGGGGGACGCGGGGGCACAAGGGGATGAAAGATCCGCCAGGCCGACGCGATTGGCGACCAAAATGAACAGCGGGCGTCGTACCCACTACGCCGCCCCAACGAACGGGGGAGTGGCAATCAATGACCGTCAAGAAGCTTGTGGAAGTGGCATCGCGCGGGGTTTCCCGCCGTTTCGTCCTGCAGGGGGCGGCCGCCGGTGTTGCGGCCTCAAGCCTCGGCTTTCCCAACATCGCGCGGGCCCAAGGCAGGATCAGCTGGGACCGGCCCATCATCGCGGGCCTGAACGGCCGAGAGGGTGACCCGACCGATATTTCGATCCGGCGCATCCCCGAAATCCTGGCCCAGCAATACGACATCGACATCATCATCGAGATCTACCCGTCCTCGCAGCTGGCGGCGGATATCGGCCAGATCGAGGGCGTGCAGAACGGTCTGATGGACATCGCGTCCAACGCCACGGCGGCCGTATACGGCTTCACCGACGCCTACCATTTCATGGACCTGCCCTTCCTGTTCCCGACCTGGAACGACGCGCTGGGCTTCGCCCAAAGCGACATGATGGCGGAGCGCAACGCGATCGCCGAACAGGACATGCCGCTGAAGATCCTGCCCCTCGTTGGTGCCGGCGGCTATCGCCTGCTGACCAACAATGTGCGGCCGGTACACACGCCGGCGGACTTCGAGGGCATCAAGGTGCGCTCGTCGTTCGGCGGGTCGATCATCGACATCAACACGCTGGCCGCGTGGGGCGGCTCGCCAACGCCGCTGCCGTGGGGCGAGTCCTATACCGGCGTGCAGCAGGGCATCATCGACGGCATGTTCGTGCAGCCGATCTGGACCTATCTCGCCAACTTCGCCGAGGTGCTGGACCAGGGCACACAGGTACCGTCGAACTGGGTCGGCCAAATCCAAATGATGAACATCAACACCTGGAACGAGATGCCCGACGAGATCAAGGGCCCGTTCATGGAGGCCGCGCAGATCGCCGCCGACGAGGGCAACGTGCTCGACCGGGATCTGGAATCGCAATACATCACGCGGCTGGAAGAGGCCGGCATGGCGATCTACACGCCGACGCCGGACGAGATGGCCGAATGGCGGGAGATTGCGCTTGCGACATGGGACGAGTCCGAACTCGATCCCGCCCTGATCACTCAACTGCGCCAAATGGTTGACGGCTAGGCCAAGCCCCAAACCGCGTCCGTTTCGTTTGCGGGAATTCAGGACGGCCGCATGAGTGCGATCGACGCCGCCCTTCGTCGGGTCGAGGCCACCGCACTCTTCGTGGCCGCCTGTTGCGCCGCGCTGATCGCCATCGTCATGGGCGCGCAGGTCTTCTGGCGCTACGTGCTCGTCGAGCCGCTGTTGTGGTCGGAGCGGCTGTCGGTCTACGCCTTGGTTTGGCTGGTGTTCCTGGGTGCCGCTGTCATCACCGCGCGCTGGGATCATGTCGCCATCGGCAGTTTCGTTAACCTTTTGCCCGCCCCGCTGCGCGCGATCGCGGCAGTTCTCGGAAAGCTGGCCATGGCGGTGTTTGCGCTGGTGGTCCTGATCGTCTCGTTCGACAATCTATTGACGGGCGCCCATGCGCGGGCGCCGGCCCTGGGCATCTCGACCGTCTGGGTCAAGGCGATCATCTCGGTCAGCGCTGCCGCGATGGTGCTGTTCAGCCTCGCCCTGGTGATACGCGATCTGCGCAATATCGCGCTGCGGCGCTGGGACGCGTTTCCGAGGACCGTGCGTGACCTGCCCGACGCCGCAGTGGAGGACACGGAGCCGGAGCGTCCACGGTGAGCCCCAAGCGGGATCCAAGCGGCCGAGGTCTCTGACCCATGGGCATGGAGGTCATTGGCCCGTTCCTGCTGCTGCCTTTCGCCGTCTTTCTGGTCCTGGGCATTCCGGTTGCCGTGTCGATCGGGCTTAGCTGCGTATCGTTCCTGACCCTGTCGGGTGCGCCGATCCCGCCCCTGTCGCTGCTGGCGACCGAGATGTACGACTCGGTCGCCAAGTACGCGCTGCTGGCGCTGCCGATGTTCGTGCTGACAGGCGAGCTGTTCAACCGGCTAAACCTGACCGACAAGCTGATCGATCTCGCCCGCGCCATGGTCGGCTGGCTGCGCGGCGGCCTGGCGCATGTCAACATCCTGACCAGCATGTTCTTCGCCGGCATTTCGGGTTCGATCTTCGGCGACATCGCCTCGATCGGCACGGTCCTGATCCCGTCGATGGTGCGCGAGCGCTACGGCAGGGCGTTTTCGGCGGCCGTCACGGCATCGAGTTCGATCATCGGTGCCATCATCCCGCCTTCCACGGTGATGATCATCATCGGCGCCCATCTCGACATCTCGGTCGGCGGCCTGTTCGCGGCCGGCATGCTGCCCGGCATCCTGATCGGCCTGGCGCTGATGATCACGGCCTTCGTCATTTCGTCCCTGCGCGGCTATGGCGAGATGCACCGTTTCGAGGGGCCGATCGCGCTCGGCATCAGCTTGGCGAAGGCGGCGCCAACGCTATTGATCCCAGTCGGTCTGATCAGCGGCATCTTGCTGGGCATCTTCACGCCGACAGAGGGCGGCGCCGCGGCGGTGATTTACACGCTGGTGGTCGGCGCGGTTGTCTACCGCAACCTGACCTTCGACAAGATATGGGCCGCCCTGCGATCGACCGTGGTGGTCACCGCCTCGGCGTTGTTCATCGTCTCGACCGCGTTCGTCTTCTCGCGGATCATGACCTTTCACCGCGTGCCGCAGGAACTGTTGGACCTGTTGCTGTCGATCTCAGACGAGCGCTGGCTGATCATCCTGATCGTGCTGGTGTTCTTCATCATCGTCGGCACCTTCATGGACGCGCTGGCCAACATGATCATTCTGGGGCCGTTGCTCTATCCCGTGATGGTCGGCGGTATGGGCATGCATGAATTGCAGTTCGGCATGATGCTGATCGTCGGCCTGCTGCTCGGCCTGCTCACGCCGCCGCTTGGTATCTGCCTGTTCATGGTGACGCCGATTGCGCGCACGACGCTGGGCCAGACGACGGCGGCCGTCCTGCCGTTCCTGGCCGCTGAATTCGTGGTTCTGTTGCTGATCGCCTATGTGCCGGCGGTCACGCTCACCATCCCCCGCTGGGTCGGTTTTATCAGTTAGCTGAACACAAGCAGGCCCGACAGGTCCGTCTGGCGTTCGATATGCTGACACCAGTCGAAGACACGCCGCGCGTCGCTTTCGGGCAAGCCAACGTCATCAGCACAGGATTGAAATTTGCGCCAGATCCCGTCCACGCTGAGCGGGTTGTCGGCATGGCCGCTGGCCCGCCGGATCTTCGGTGTCTCCAGCGTGCGGCCATCATCCAGGTCGATGCGCACCACGTCCCAGGGTGTGGCGACCGGGTAGTCGGGATCGTAATCTTCAACGGCGTCGACCGCGACCTTGGCCATCAGCGCGCGCAACTGCGGGTCATCAAGCCGATCCTGGCGCAGTTCAGCCAACGTCACCTGACCAAAGCGCAGGGCGGCGGCGCAGGCAAAGCTAAGCGAAAACTTCGCCTCGGCCGGGCGTTTGGGGTCGTCGAACGGCATCACCTTGGCATGCTTGACCGAGACGCGGGGGCGCACGGAAACGATCCGCTCAAGCGGAATGTCCGTCGTCTGCCGCAGCTCCAGGATCGCATCGATGCAGCGTTGCGAGGCGCCCACGGTCGGGTACTTTTTGATGTTCAGCCCGGCCTTGGTGATCAGCCAGCGCCGGCCGAATTCGGGGTCCGAGGTGCGATCGACCTGGCCCGAGGGCGACAGGGCGGCCATCAGGCCGGTGTCGGCCTCCAGCGCATCGACCCGGGCCGTCATGCCGGCAGCGACCAGACGGCAGGCGCGCAGGCCCGCCTCGGCAGCCCGGCCGGCATGGTAGGGCTTGGTCATCGAGCCGAAATTCGACATGACGCCGCCGGCATGGGAGGCCGCCAGCGCGATCGCCATGGTCGCGTCACCGGCCTCCAGCCCGAGGATATGGACGGCGGCCGCCGCTGCACCGACCGGTCCAAATACGGCCGTCGGGTGCCAGCCCTTGGTGTGCAGGTGATCGGGTTCGCGCGTCATCAGCGCGCCCCAAATCTCGTAACCGACCGCATAGGCCGTGGCCAGCCGCCGACCGTCCGCCGGCTTTAGCGCGGCGGCGGCCAGGATGACGGGGACCAGCACCGCGCTGGGGTGGTTGGAATAGGCGTAGTCGTCATAGTCGTGGGCGTGGGCGGCGACGGCATTGAGCATCGCGGCGAACTCCGCTGGCAGACGGACTTGGCCAAGCAGGGCGGGCGCTTCCGGCTTGCCGCCAAATGCTTCCGCGTAGCGCCTGACCGCCTCGGTCACCGGCTCGGCGATGCCGGCAAGCAGGACGGCAATGACGTCCGTGAACCCCAGTCGTACCGTCTCGACCGCCGCGTCCGGCAAGTCGTCGAAGCTCGCCTCGGCGGCAAAGGCACCCGCAAGGCGGGTGAGCGGCGCAAGTTCAGTCACGGATTGCTCCCCCTGGCAGCGTCGAGAATCTCCGCCCCGGTCGCGCACCAGACGCCCTGACGGTCCATGATGTGGTCGAGCACGGCGGCAAGGCGCCCGATGCGGTGCGGCACGCCAATCACCCACGGATGCAAGGGCAAGGCCAGGACGCGACCGCCGGCCTCGCCCGCCTCGTGATGGAGAAAGTCAAAGGCGTCGATCACCTGCTCGGCCCACGCCTCGGCGCGTTGGTTGTAGCCGGTGATCAGGCGGATGTCCGACAGCTCGTGGCCCAGCGGCATCGACCAGACCGGGCCGCTGTCGGTGTCCATCTCATAGGGCAACTCGTCATTGACCCAGTCGGCGGTGTAGCGACAGCCGGTGGCGGCCACGAGATGGGTGGTGTTGTCGGACAGGGCGTTGGCCGGCGACAGCCAACCCGCGACCGGCTGACCGGAGAGGCCGCGCAACGTCTCGACCGAACGCCGCATAAGCGACGCCTCAAACTCATCATCCCATTCGGCCCGGTGGACATGGTTCATGTCCCAGCCATGGGCCATGACCTCCCAGCCGCGCGCCACAGTCTGGTCGACCCAGTAGGGGTAGCGTTCCGCCGCCCGCGCGTTGAAGGCGACGCTTGCCTTCAGCCCGCGTGCATCCAGCACCTTGAACACGCGGGCCAGGCCAACCCGATTGCCGTAGTCGCGCAGCGTGTAGTTCCAATAGTCCGGATAGGGCCGTCCCATGCCGCCCGGCACGGCGAACGGACCATCCTCCATGTTCAGCGGGAAGAACTCAACGATCGGCACCAGCCAGAGAGCAACGCGCGCGCCGCCCGGCCAGACCATGCGCGGATGCTCGCCGTGGCGCCGGAAGGCGTAGTGGACGTGATCCATGCCGCGCTTGCGCAGCGGATAGTCGAGATAGCTGGGATGGACGGCCATCAGGCGTCTCCCGCCAAGCCGCGCAGACGCGACAGCTCGGCATCATGATAGTGATCGAGATACCAGCCTGCGATCTCACGCCCGGTGGCGTGCCAGACACCGTCATGCTGCATGCAGTAGTCCAGCGCCTCGGCCAATGGTCGGATGCGGTGCGGATAGCCGATCATCCACGGATGCAGGGGCACGCACATGACGGTGCCGGACTCCGCGCCCTCGGCATAAAGCTGGTCGAACTGCGCCTTGATCGTCTCCGCATACTGACGCGGCGTGCCGCCGGTGGTGTGCAGCGCCGTCCAGTCATTGGTCTCCAAAGAATAGGGCAGGCTGACCAGCCGGCCGGAGCGGACCTTCACCGGTTGCGGCTGATCGTCATGGAACAGGTCGAGCGTGTAGCGGATGCCTTCTTCCGCCAACAGGTCCATCGTGCGCGGTGTGTTGGTTAACGCCGGCGACAGCCAGCCGGCCAGGGTCTGCCCTGAATGTCGATGGATGGTTTCGGCCACGTGGCGGATGAAGCCGCGCTCCTGCTCCTCCGACATGGCGTACTGATAGCGGGTGTTGTAGACGCCATGGGAGAACAGCTCCCAGCCACGATCGGTCATGGCCTTGCCGATTTCCGGGAAGTGATCCAGCACGGCGACGTTAAGGGAGATCGAGGCGGTGATGCCCAACTCATCCAACAGATCGGCCATGCGCCAGAAGCCGACGCGGTTGCCATAGTCGCGGATGCCGTAATGCAGCACGTCGGGTTCCGGCCGGAACCACGACGAGCGGGCCGGACCACGCGGCGGGTGCAGTTCGTAGAACTCCACGTTCGGCGCCACCCAGAACGCGACCCTGGCCCCGTCGGGCCATTCGATTTTTGGCCGATCCACATAAGGGTTGAAATAGTAGAGGTCAGGATCTTCGGCCCGCAGTTCTGGTGGAATTGGCCATGGCAGGTCGGCCATCGTCGTGTTTCTCCCCCTTCAACCGGTGTCGCTTGGTATCAGCCGCGATGGGTCTGGCTGCGGCCGTACAGCCGCTCGCGCGCCGCATCGTCCATCTCGATCTCCGCGCCCGGCGTTTGTCGGTCCGATAGCACGGCAAAGCCGCGCTGAACCGCCGGGCGTTCCTCGACCTCGTGATACCAGCGCGCCAGATGAGCGAACTCCTCCAGCTCGACGCCTTGAAAGTACGGCGTGACCCAGGGCCAGACGGCCATGTCGGCGATGGTGTACACGCCGGCGAGATACGCGTGGCCGGCCAGATGATCGTTCATGACCCGATAGAGACGGTGGACCTCGCGGGTATAGCGGTCGATGGCGTAGGGCACATGTTCGGGACAGTATTTGCGAAAGAAGTTGGCCTGGCCCAGCATCGGGCCGACGCCGCCCATTTGGAACATCAGCCACTGCATTGTCTGGTGGCGATGGGGCGGATCGATGGGAAAGAACTTGCCGGTCTTTTCGGCCAGATAGAACAGGATCGCGCCGGACTCGAAGATGGTGTAGCTGCGTCCGCCCGGTCCGTCGTCGTCGACGATCGCCGGGATCTTGTTGTTCGGATTGACCTCCAGGAACTCGGGCTCGAACTGGTCGCCGGCGGCGATGTCGATGCCATGGGCGCGGTAGGCCAGGCCGCATTCCTCGAGCATGATGTGGACCTTGATGCCGTTGGGCGTCGGCCAGGTATAGAGGTCGATCATTCAGTCGCTCGGCAGCAGGTTGAAGTGGAAGATCGGGTCGGCGGCGGTTCGCTTATACCAGGCGGCCAACGGCTTACGGCCGTCGCGCCAATCATAGTCGTCGGGCATCAGGCCCGTCGCGTCGGAGATCTGCGACGTTTTCAGACCCAGGAACGACAGGGCGCCGACCGCGCGGGCCTGGGCGATGTCGAGGCTGCGCCAAGCGGCGGCATCCCGCGTCAGTGCGTCGAGCGTGCCGCCAATCTTGGCCCAATATCGCTCAAGGACATCGGGCCGTTGTTGTTCCTGCGGCACCCAGCCTTCGATGATCAGTCGCACCGTACAGTCGAACAGGCCGTCCGCCAGCCACAATTGGCGGCGGGTGGTGATGGCCTCACCGTCCTGCGGAAACAGGCGATCGCGACCGTGCAGGCCGTCAAGATACTCATAGATAACCGGCCCGCCATAGAGCGGCGTGCCGTCTTCCAATTCCAAGGCTGGCACCGTGATCAGCGGATTGACCTCGGCCAAGCCGTTTTCCGGGTCGAACGGCCGCGTCGGCACCGGCTTCATCCGATCGGCCACACCGGCGTAGGCGATCACCGCCTCGACCGTGTGCACGTAGTCCTTGATCGGGGTGTAAAGCAGGCGCATCGGGTGCCTTAGTCCCGACCGAGACAGTCGGCCGGAGCCACCCGGCCAGGAGGCTTAGAATATCCGGTCAGGTCCAGCCGGATGCGGCCTGGATCGGCGTGCGAGCCTGCCTCAAAAACGTCGCGCTCGGTCGTCTGGGACAACGGCCCGCCTTCCTGATTGTATACTTTTTGCCCGAACAGGATGAGGGCAGGCGAAAGGCTTGGCAATCCCCTAATCGCTGATTTTTGGGAAACTTGATACGATCAATCACAGAAGCGTCTCGACACTGCTGTCGCTGACGGACTTGCTTCGTATACAATGGCGCCATCGTCGCGCTTGGTCTGGATGTCGTAGGCAACGCCCGCAAGGTCGAAGCGCCAGGCCCAGACGCCCGTCGGATGGCCGACCCAATCTTGCCGCGTGCATCCGAGCAAAAAAAGACTGCCGGACCCGAAGGTCCGGCAGCCATTTGACATTCCAGAGAAGTAGCGGTGGTTATTGCACCGTCGCATTCCACAGATAGACCTTCTCGTCGGGACGCGGGGTCCAGTCGATCCGGTTCGAGACGCCGTAGAAGTCCGGCTGGAAGTACATGTGCAGCCACGGGCCGTCATCGTAGAAGACCTGCAGCATCTCGTTGACGATCTCACGCACCTCTTCGTCGCTGTCAGCGGCCGAGATGTCGGCCCACCGGTCGAACCAGCGCGGATCGTCCCAGTGGGTGTAGTTGGTGCCGCTGTCGACCCGCGCGAGGTCGGTCATGTCGTAAAGCGGCGACCACAGGGCACCGCCCGAGCCGATGAAGTACAGCGGGCCGACATTCCGCTCACGCACCAGCGGGATGTAGACGCTCGACCACTCCATGACATCCAGATCGACATCGAGGCCGACATCCGACAGGTACTGGGCGATGGCCTGGACGACGTTGACGTCGTTCAGATACCGGCCCTGACCGGCCTGGAAACGGATCGGGAAGCGGATGCCGTTTTCGTCACGCGGCCAGCCGGCCTCGTCGAGCAGCTGTTCGGCCAGTGCCGGATCGTACGGATAGGGCTCGATGTCCGGATGCGCGTTCTGCGGGTTCACGATGCCCGTCATCCGCTCGCACTCGAAGTTCAAGAGCTGACGGCAGATGGTCGGCACGTCGACCGCATATTGCAGGGCGCGGCGGACGTCCGGGTCCTGGATCGCGTCACCGCCCGGCTGCTCGGCCATCGCATCGCTGAGGTTGAAGCCCACATACATGCGCCGCGTGCCCTGGATCGGGTTCACCTCGGCGGCACCAGAGGCATTGATGACATCCAACTGGTCGGGCGCGACGTTGGTGATGATGTCAACGTTGCCGGCCATCAATTCCGCCGCGCGGGTCGAGGCCTCGGGGATGATCCGAAACACGATCCGCTCAGTGCCGACATCCTCGGACACGGCCTCGAGCACGATTTCCGAACCGCGACGCCATTCCGCCACACGGTAGTGGCCGGACCCGATCGGGTTGCCCGCCGCCTCGTCCAGCGACATCGCGTCGTAGCTGTCCATGCAGTGGATCAGCACCTCGGCGATCAGGCCGAACGCGATCCGGTTCGGACGCTCGATGTTGATCTGGACCCGGTGCTCATCGAGCGCTTCCGCGCCCTGGAAGCCGATCGAGGAGAAGACGAAACCGGGTGTGTTGCCGGTGAATGCGTTCTCCGGGTCGGCGGCGCGGTTGAAAGTGTAGGCCACGTCTTCCGCCGTCAGCGGCTCGCCGTCGTGACAGGTCAGCCCTTCGTTCAGCGTGTAGATGTAGCCCAGGCCATCGTCGGTGACTTCCATCGTATGGGCGAGATCGGGATTGTGCGATCCGTCGCCGCCCATCGAAAACAGCGTGCCGAAGACGTGCCGGGCGATGTTGGAGTTGTCGCGCGACGAGATCGCCGACGGCTCCATGGTCGTGATATCGGCGCTCAGACCCACCACGATCGTGTCGTCGGCGGGCTGGGCGACTGCCGCTGTGCTGAGGGCAAGGGTGGCTGCCCCGGCAACAAGCAGTTGGTTCAGACGTTTTGGCATTCTTGTTCCTCTCTCCTGTCCTAATTGGATGCAGTTACCGAACCCGGTGAGGTGGCGATTCGTGATGTCTTTGTGCGGGTTTCGGCCGCGCCCCCGACACGTCCGGGCGCAAAGCGCCATATGTGCAACGGGCGGGGGTCACAGGTCTTGCGCGATGGAGGCCGGGTCGAAGGCCGCCAGAATTCGCGTGTGATCGGAAATGAGACGCACGGCCCGCTCGGCATCGCCGTCGGCAAGCGCGTCCACGATGGGCGGATGGTTTCCAGCAACCTCTCGCAGATTGTGTTCGTCCCGGTTGCGCAGGGCCATGATCTGGTGGATGCGCATATAGAGGTTTTTCCAGGACGCTAGCAGCAGGTCGTGGTCGGCCAGTTCGATGAGGCTGTGGTGGAACGCCTCGTCGCCGGCGACCAGCGCCTCGAAATCGTCGCGTTCGGCAGCCTCGATCATTTCGTCGCAATGCTGGCGCAACTGATCCAGCGGCGCGCCGCTTGCGAGAATCCGGCGCACGGCCATAACCTCGAAAACCTCGCGCAGCGAGTAGGTTTCGGCAACCTCGCGCGCGGTCAGCGGCTTCACGCGCTTGCCCTTGTAGGCGATGGTTTCCACCAGACCGTCATTTTCGAGAATCTGGATCGCCTCGCGAATGGGCGCGCGCGAGACGTTCATCTGATCGGCCAGCGCGGTTTCGACCAGGTCCGTGCCCGGCCGCAGCCGTCCGCTGAGGATGGCGGCGCGCAGACGGTCGGCCACCTGCACCCGCAACGGCAGGTTTTCAATCGGCGCGATGTCGGGCGCCACGGTTCGGGCCACGGCGGATTTGGCGCTCGTCATGGCGTCGGTCCTTTCAACTGCGAATGGCAACGGGTCCGGCACCGCGAAGGATCGGATGCGGTCCAGTCTGCGTGCTTGCTAAGGAACGCCGAGGGGGCCTGACAAGCGCAATCGACATGAACACGGTCGATTGAAAGCCGTCTGCACCAGTATTGCGTCTGTCCACGGCTGGGCGCCGCGTTGTGTGTTGTCGACAATACATAAGTGGACAATGGACACGGCAATTTGCCTTGTCAAGCGTCGTGGACCGCCGAGCACGCCGCGCCGCAAACCCGAAGGGCCTCGCCGATCGAGGCGCATGCCTACAACCGTGAAGAGGCCCTCCAGAGGACCAAAGCATCGGCCGATGGCCTAGGTCGTGTGGATACAAGCGCTGAAATGCCCGTCGCCCACAGGACGCAACTCGGGCACCACTTTGGCGCATTCCGCCGTTGCCATCGGGCAACGCGTGCGGAAAACGCAGCCCGACGGCGGATCGATCGGGCTTGGAATATCGCCTTTCAGCACGGTGCGGCTGCGTCGGCGGCTGGGTTCCGGGATCGGCACCGCTGACAGAAGGGCCTTGGTGTAGGGATGGTTCGCGCGCGCATAGAGATCGGCGGCAGAGGCGATCTCCATGATCCGGCCCAGATACATCACCACGACCCGGTCGCAGATATGCTCGACCACGCTGAGATCGTGGGCGATGAACAGCATCGTCAGGTCGAGGTCGTTCTTCAGGTCTTCCAGAAGGTTGATGACCTGGGCCTGGATCGACACGTCCAGGGCGCTGACCGGTTCGTCGGCGACGATGAAGTCGGGCTGCACTGCCAGCGCGCGTGCGATGCCGATGCGTTGCCGCTGGCCGCCGGAGAATTCATGTGGATAGCGGTCCAGTTGATCCCGCGACATCCCGACCTTTTCCAACAGGGACAGCGCACGGTCCTCATGCTCGGTAGGCGCGCCGATATTGTGCAGGCGCATCGGGTGGGTCAGCACCTGGCGCACCTTTTCGCGAGGGTTCAAGCTGGCGTACGGATCCTGAAAGATGATCTGCATCCGCTTGCGATAGCGGCGCATCGTGGTCGCGTCGAGGCCCATGACATCCACGCCGTCGAACCGGACCGCGCCGCTGGTCGCGGGTGCCAGGCGCAGGATCGTGCGGCCAACCGTGGTCTTGCCCGACCCGCTTTCACCAACGAGACCGACGACCTCGCCGGCGCGGATATCGAACGACACATCGCTGACGGCCTTAACGGTGTTGACCACGCGCTGCAGGATGCCGCCCTTGATCGGGAAGAACTTGCTCAGCCGGTCGATTTCGACGAGCGGGGACATCACGCGGTCTCCCTGGCATGGTCAGCGAGCGACAGTTCGCGCCAGCGCAGGCACCGGATCATATGGCCGGCGCCCGCATCCTCCAGACTTGGCGCGGTCGCGCTGCAGGCCTCGGTTGCAAAACCGCAGCGTGGATGGAACCGGCAGCCGCTCGGCAGAGCCGTCAACGTGGGAACGATGCCCGGGATCGCCTCCAAACGCTTTTTGTTGACTGACGCGCCGAGCCGCGGGATCGAATTCATCAGGCCGGCGGTGTAGGGCATTTTCGGATTACGGAAGATCTCGTCGACACCCGCCGTTTCAACGACTTGTGCGGCATACATCACCACGACCCGGTCCGCCATCTCGGCCACGACGCCCAGATCATGGGTGATGAAGATGATCGCCATGCCCAGCTTGTCTTGCAGGTCCTTCATCAGTTCCAGCATCTGCGCCTGGATCGTCACGTCGAGCGCCGTGGTCGGTTCGTCGGCGATCAGGATGCGTGGCTCGCAGGCCAGCGCCATGGCGATCATGGCCCGCTGGCGCATGCCGCCCGACATCTCGTGCGGATAGTTGTCGACCCGCCGCTTCGGCTCCGGAATGCCGACGAGATCCAGCATCTCGATCGCACGGGCCCGTGCCTTGGACTTGCCGACCGACCGGTGCCGCATCACCATCTCGGCGATCTGCTGCCCGACCGTGTGGACCGGATTGAGGCTGGTCATCGGCTCTTGAAAGATCATGCCGATATCGCGGCCGCGAATGTCCCGCATCTCTGCGTCGCTGACCCGCGTGATCTCGCGCCCCATCAGCTTGATGCTTCCCGCACTTATGCGACCCACATCCTTTGGCAGCAGGCGCATGATCGACAGGCTGGTGACCGACTTGCCCGATCCGCTCTCGCCGACGATGGCAAGCGTCTCGCCAGCATTGACGTCGAAGCTGACCCCGTCAACGGCGCGAACCGACTGTTTCAGGGAAAGGTCGAACGTCGTCTGCAGGTCGCGGACCTCTAGAACCGGCGCCGCGGAGCCCTGCTCGGTCTTCGAAGACACCGTCACGCCCCGCCACCGTGCGGTCGCTCTCCGCGATGTCGCAGCGCGCATCTATGCATCAAGACAGGCCCAGATTTTACACACGGTCGTCATTCCCATGTCCCAGCCCACGCCCCGGACCGGCTAGGACGCTTCCACGCTTGACGTCTCCGGGGATCGCGTGATTGAGTTGTTCAACAGTCGACAATCTGGAATCTACCTTTGGAGAATGGAGAATTGGTTGTCAAGTAGTCCCCTGACGACGGCGCGACGCATTTCGGATTCGGGCGATGACTGACGCGAAACGCGGCGGTGATGCCTATCGCATTGGCGGTTGCCGCTTCGTGGCGCTGGCGGCGCGGGGCGTAGGGTTCGACTGATGTGGACATTTCTCGCCCGCCGCCTGATGCAGAGCGTCGTGGTTGTCATCGGCGTAACGCTGATCAGCTTCATCTCGCTGCAGATCGGCGGCGATCCGACCTACCTTTTCGTGTCGGAAAGCGCGAGCACCGAGGAAATCGAGACTGTGCGGGCAAGGCTTGGCTTCGACCGGCCTTTGCACGTTCAGTATCTCAGCTACGTCTGGAACGTCCTGCACGGCGATTTCGGTGTCTCGCTGAGTTATGGGCAACCCGCCATGCAAATCGTGCTGGAAGCGATGCCGGCGACGATCGAACTAACGATCGTCTCCCTCGTTTTCGCGATCGGCCTGTCCATACCGCTGGGCATCTATGCTGCGCTGCGCCGCGGCAAGCCCGCCGATGGCGGCATCATGACACTTGCGATGCTGGGCCAATCGATCCCCAATTTCTGGATGGGGATCATGATGATCATGTTCTTCGGGCTCTACTGGCGCTGGTTCCCGATCTCAGGACACGTCCCGTTTCTCGAGCCGCTGTTCGAGGGTGATTTCTCGACCGCCTTCAGGAACCTGCCCCAGTCGCTTTACTACATGATCATGCCGGCGATCGCGATCGGGACTTACACACTGGCACGAAACGCCAGGCTTGTCCGGTCATCGATGCTTGAGGTCTTGCAGCAGGACTATGTTCGCACCGCGCGGTCGAAGGGCATTTCCGAACGGCGGGTGATCGTCAATCATGCCTTGAGAAACGCATGGCTTCCGGTGGTCACGATGATCGGGCTTGAGTTCGGCTTCGTGCTTGGCGGCGTGGTCGTGGTCGAGACCGTGTTCTCATACCCCGGTATCGGGCGGCTCGCATTCAACGCGATCAACCAGCGTGATATCCCGGTGGTTCAGGCCTCGGTCATTTTGATCGCGATGATCTTCATTTTTTTGAACCTAATCGTCGATTTGATCTACGCGCGGCTTGATCCGCGCGTGAAGTATTAGTGGAAGGTGTCGGCTCATGACTGAAACCACGACCGACACCCCCAACGTCGCTCGCGCCCAGAGCAACGGTGGACTCTCTCATCGCCGGCGGGAGTTTCGCCGCGCGGTCCAGAGCATGATCGCAAGTCGGTGGGCACTCTTGGGAATGCTGATCCTTGTCGTCGTGACGCTTGTCGCGATCTTCGGGCCTTGGCTCTCTCCGTTTGATCCGAACCGGCAAAACCTCATCATGCGCCTGCTTCCGCCCGGATCGCCCGGCCCGGGAGATCAGACCTATTGGCTCGGCTCGGACCAGCTGGGCCGGGATGTGCTGTCACGCCTGCTTTATGGTGCGCGGGTCTCGCTCTTGGTCGGTTTCGCGGCAATCGCGGTTGGTGGGACGCTTGGGGTGATTGCCGGCCTCGTCTCGGGCTATTTCGGTGGCTGGGTCGACGATGTCTTCATGCGGCTCGGTGACATCCAGTTGGCGTTCCCGTTCATCCTGCTGGCCATCATGTTCCTCGTTGTGCTTGGGCCGGGGCTTGTGAACATGATCCTCGTTTTGGGTATCGGCCAATGGGTGACCTACGCGCGGATCGTGCGTGCGCAGACCCTGGCACTGCGGGAGAAGGAGTATGTCGAGGCGGCCCGCGCGACAGGCGACCGCACGCCATCGATCCTGTTCCGCACCATCCTGCCCAACATCATGGCGCCGCTCACCGTGATCGCGTCGTTCAACGTGGCCAGCGTCATCCTGTCGGAGGCTGCACTATCATTCCTGGGGCTGGGGGTTCCCCCCGACGTGCCGACATGGGGCAGCATGCTGTCGGAAAGCCGGGATCACCTTTTGTCGAACAAGTGGTGGATGGCGGTGTTCCCCGGCCTTGCCATCGTTTTCACGGTGCTGGCCTTCAACATCATCGGCGACTGGCTGCGCGACTTCCTCGACCCGAGGCTGAAAGAGAACCATTAGGCGGTGTCGAGAGGCGTGACGTAACGGCCACGTCCCGGCTCTCCGACCACCGCCCCGTCGGCGAAGACCGTGCGGCCGGCCAGCAGCGTCCGGACCACCTTGCCGCGGAACCGGCGTCCTTCGTAAAGGTGCGCCACCTCCCGCGCGTGGGTGTGCAGCGTGTCCTTCGATATGACCGTCTCGGCGTTCAGATCGACGATGGCGACATCGGCGGCGCTGCCTGGCAACAAAGCGCCCTTCCACGGGTAGATGCCGTAGCGTTTTGCCCCGTTGGCGCAGATCAGGTCGTGCGCCCGGCGCAGGCTCACGCGGCCGGTCGCGACCGCGTCCATCATCGACGGCAGCAGGGTCTCGATGCCCGGCACGCCCGGCGGTGCGCCCGGGAAGTTGCCCTCGGCCGCCTGCTTTTCGGCCTTGGCAAACGGCGCGTGATCGGTCGTGACATAGTTGATCACGCCGTCAGCGATGGCCTGCCACAGGGCATCCTGGTCGGCCTGGAACCGGATCGGCGGGTTCACCTTGCCGTAGACGCCGGCGCGCGCGACATCCGCCTCCGTGGCGAACAGGTATTGCGGGCAGGATTCGGCGGTGAAGTCCGAGGTGCCTTGCATCCCGCGGATCACGGCCACGGTTTCCGCCGACGTCACATGGGCGATGTGCAGCTTCGCGCCGGCTTCCACGTTCATGGTCAGCAGCTTCGCCACCGCGACCGCCTCGCAGACCGCCGGACGCGAGAGGTTATGCGTCGCGGCATCGGCGGGGTCGAGCGCCTTTGCCAAGGTCCCGAAGTGCCGCAGCAACTCCGCGCTTTCGGCGTGCGTGACGACAGGTCGGCTGGTATCGGCAAGCAGTTGCAGGGCGCGCAGCTGGTCCGCCTCGTCAGGGAACGCCAGCCCGTCGAACTCGTCCGCCCGGCCCGGCGGTGACTCCGTGGTGAAGATCTTCCAGGCGATGCAGCCCAGATCGACCATGCGGTCGCGGCTGGCTTCGGTCAGGTCACCCGGCGCGGCATAGAGCGCAAAGTCAACAACGGCGTGTTCTGCGAAATGATCGCGGCGGCGCTCCAGCTCCTCGGGCGTTGAGCAGCAGGGTTTCGCGATCGGCATCTCGAAGATCGTGGTAACGCCGCCGGCGGCCGCAGCACGGGTCTCGCTCTCGACGGTACCGCGTTCCGGATAGGACGGTGCGCGCACATGGAAATGGATGTCGACGATCCCAGGCAACACAACATGCTTGCTCGCATCCTGCGTATCGGCGGCGTCCGGCGCCGTGCCGGGGTCATAGATGCCGGCAACGCGGCCATCCTTGATCCCGAGATCGACCCGGGCGAGCCCGTCGGGCAGCAATACTTCGCCACCCGCAATCAACGTGTCGAGCGTTGTCATTTCAGCCCCAGCTCCGTCAGTGCCTGCGCCACGCCGTCGAGATTGGTCAGCTTCATGGAGGCGTAGTTCGGCGACAGCACGATGCCGTGCCCGCCGGCGCGGTAGGTGGCCATGACCGACCGGTAGGCGATGTCCGGCGTGCACACGGCCTGATCGGCCCGTACGCGCGGCGCATCGACGCCGATGCCCATATAGACCTTCGCCTCGCCATGAACGCCCTTCAGCGCGTCGGCGCATTGTCGATAGACGTATGTGTCGGGGTCGAGCCCCTCCTGTATCACGCGGTCGAGCGGTGCGCCCCCGATCCCCAGCATCTGGTCCAGCACGGCCATGGCGGCCGCCGGGTCGAAGTCCCGGAAGATCGTGTCGCGGAAGAAGCCGAATTCCTTGTGCCAGATCTCGCCGGCCTGGTGTTGGTAGGTGATCGGCTTCACCCAGTCGGCATACATGGTCTGTTCGTGCCAAGGCCATTGCGCACGTCGGAAGATGTTGAAATGGTTGCGGTTCCAGACGTTCAGGCCGAAGGGCAGGGTCGGCTTCAGCCATTTCACCAGACCGTAAAGCTCTCGGTCGAGGTCCTTGTTGCGCTCCAGCCAGAACCGCTCCCAGACCAGAACTTCCGGGTTGGCCATCAAGGTTCGCAGAAAGGTCAGAAGCGCGCCGTCGTCGAACTCTTTCCCGTCACGCGCCTCCTGCATGAATTCATACATGGCGATGCAGGCACGGCGGCAGGCCTCGACATCGATGCCCCGGGCGATCGCCTCGGCCCGCGTTGGCTCCGAGAAATCTCCGGGCGCCTGGCCTTGCATCATCTGGTCGAGCGGCGAGTTGCGCTCGTTGCACCACATCAGCCCGTCGATGTCGTAGTTCTTGACCTGGTCCTCGACGATGGCGTGCATCCAGTTGCGGTAGTCCGGGTTGGAGGTCGAGGGCTCGTCCTTTCGACGGCCAAAGCAGTCCACCTCCATGCAGGTGGCCAGGTTCGGGACTTCCACCGCGCTGGCCGAACCGTGGCCGGCATACTTGAAAAACGGCTCCATCAGCTCGGGATAGACCTGCATCCCGCGCTTGCGCGCCTCAGGAATAACAAGGTCGAGGATGTCGACCTTCGCCATCTCCTCGTCCTTGGCCCGGAAATCCTTGATCAGGGTCTTGGTGTAAAAGCGCGGATCGGGCTCGAAGTATGCGCCGCCCTTCATCGTGAAGGGCTCGGGCACGCCATGGTCGGGCCAGCCATCCAGCTCGTGCGAGATGCTGCGCCCGGTCTTCAGGCCCAGCCAGGACACGGTGCCCAGCATCAGGACATTGACGCCGACCCGGTCCTTCAGCGTGTCGAGCACGACGTCGACGCCCTCGTCGATGAAGCTGATCGGGCTGACCTGGATACCGACGAACTTGTCGTTGGGATCGGGGGACACAGCACTCATGCCGCCGCTCCCGCGCGGTCCGCCATAAAGCGCTCGATCCGACCCATGGCCTCTTCGATCAGGGGCAGAGGCTGCAGATACGAGATGCGAATGAAATCGCTGTCAGGCTCGCCGAACATGTCGCCGGGAAAGACCATGACGCCGGTTTCGCGCAGAAGGGTCTCGCAGAAGGCCTTGGCCTTCATCCCGCTGGCGGAGATGTTGGTGTAGATGTAAAAGGCACCGCCAGGCGCGCCGTAGCTCAGGCCCGCTTTGGTCAGCGCCTCCATCAGGTAGGCGCGTCGCTCGGCATAGGCGTCATACATCGCCTGCATGTCGTCCTCCGGGCCGGTCAGCGCCGCCAGCGCGGCGTGCTGCGACACTGTGCAGGAATTGATGGAAAGCGTGTGCCGCGTCTCCGTGACCTTCTCCACGAAGTCCGCCGGTGCGGCCAGATAGCCGATCCGCCAACCAGTCATGGCGTAGGTCTTCGAAAACCCGTTCAGCGTGATCGTGCGCTCCTTCATGCCCGGCAATGTCGCCAGCGACAGGTGCTCGTGCGGCGGATAGATCAGCTTGGCGTAGATCTCGTCGGCCACGATGAGAAGATCGTGTTTGAGCGCCAGGTCGGCGATCTGCCGGATCACGTCCGGCGGCGTTACGGCACCGGTCGGGTTGTTGGGCGAGACCAGCACGAACACGCGCGTACGGTCTGTGATCCGCGCCTCGATCTCCGCCACGTCCAGCGCGAAATCGTCCTTCTGATAAGTCGGAACCGGTACCGGCACCCCGCCGCACAGATGGACCGCCGTGTCGTAGGTCGTGAAGCGCGGCGAGGTGATCAGCACCTCGTCCCCCGGCTCGCAGACGGCCAGCATGGTCAGCATGATGCTTTCCTGCACGCCAGCCGTCACCACGATCTCGTCGGCGGTGTAGTCGAAGCCGTAGTCGGCCTTCAGGTTGTCCGCGATGGCCTGGCGCAAGGGCGGCAGACCGGTCGGGCCGGTATAGTGGTGCTGGTTGGCGTCGATCGCCGCCTTGGCCGCTTCAACCACGTGGCGCGGCGTATGGAAGTCCGGGTCGCCACGGCCAAGCGCGATCACATCGTCGCGCTCGGCCGCTATTCCCAGCATTTTCGTACGGAACGACCCGTCCTCCTCGACGATGCGGGAGGCTGTTCGTTCGGCCAGGATCGAGCCCATCAGTGCATCCTCTTGCCATCGATGAAGGTCATCTCGACCCGTTCCAGCGCGCTCAAATCCTGGTCGGGCTTGCCGTCGACGACGATCATGTCGGCGAGCTTGCCCGCCTCCAACGTGCCCAGCTTGTCGCCGAGAAAGCTGGTGTTCGCCGCCCGTATGGTGATTGAGCGCAGCGCGTCCAGATTGTCGGTGCAGACGCCGATTTCGACCATGAAGCCCAGTTCGGGAACGATCCGGTCGTGCTCGACGGCCGGGCTGCCCGCGTCGGTACCGAAAACGATCGGCACGCCGGCCTTCGCGGCCCGCACCAGCCCGTCGAAGCGGGACTTGTCGGCCACCGCGCGCTGACGCTCGGCGATCTTCCATTCCGGGATGCCGAAGGCGCGGGCGATTTCCTCGTTGGCCTGGATGACAAGCGCGGAGAACGTCGTCACCACCGGCAGCTTGCGGTCGAGCAGAATCTGGATCGTCTCGTCCGTCATCGATCCGCCATGCTCGACACAATCGATGCCGAATTCCGCCACCCGCTTGATGCAGTCATTATAGGTCGCGTGCGCGGTGATCGGCAGGCGGTTGCGATGGGACTCGTCGATGACCGCGTGCAGCTCGTCGTCGGTGAACTCCAGCGTATCGTGGCAGGCCATGATCTTGATCAGATCGGCCCCGCCGCGCACCTGTTCGCGCACCGCCCGGCGCATTTCGTCCGCGCCCGAGGCCTCGCGGCAAACCCAGTAGGTATGCCCACCGGTCTGGATGATCCCGGCCCCGGCCACCAGCAGGCGCGGGCCGGGGAAGATGCCCTGGGCAACCGCCTGTTTGGTGAACAGGTTGGCGTCATGAACGCCGAGGTCGCGAACCAGCGTAATGCCGGCGCGCAGCGACTTGATCATGTTCCCGGCCGCCTTGTAGGCGCGGATCTCCGGCGAATCGAACATCGACTGCTGGCTCAGCTCATGAATGCCGTCCCAGCTTAGATGCGCGTGGCTGTTCATCATGCCGGGCATCAGCGTCTTGCCGCCCGTGTCGATCACATCGGCGCCGGCCGGGGGTGCGGCCAGGTCGGCCTTCTGTCCGACTGCGGCGATCTTGCCGTCCTTCAGATGGATGTAGCCGTCCTCGATCACCTCGTCGCCGACGCAGGTCACGATGCGGCCATAGAAGACGCAGTCGACCGCGTCGGCCTCGAACATCGGCTTGGTGATCTTCTGATAGTGCCAGGCAGGCGGTTCGGGCATCGAAAGGCTCCTTTTCGGGGATCAAAGCGGAATGACACGGGCCTCGATGGGCGTGTCGGACTGAAAGCGGGAGGGGACCGTCACCCCCTCGTCGGTCACGATCATCGTGTTGATGAAGCGGTATCCGTCATGGCCGGGGCGATAGACCCCGGGCTCGTTCGAAAACACCATGCCCGGGCAGATCGGCGTGCGATCGCCAGGGGCGAGCCAGGGCGCCTCGTGCCCTTGCAAGCCCATGCCGTGGCCGATCCGGTGGCGGATCGCCGCGCCCAGACCGGCACGGCGCAGTGCGTCGAGAGCGGCGGCATTGGCTTCTTCGCAGGTACGACCGGCCGCGCAGGCCGCCACGGCGGCATCGTTGCAGGCGGTCATGGCCTGCATCACGTGCCGCTGCTCCTCCGACATCTCGCCGACGATCAGGGTCACGCCGCTTTCGGCGTGATAGCCGCCGAGGCTGGCGCCGATCCCCGCGATCAGCGTCTCGCCGGGCCGGGGCTTGCGATCCAGCACCGCGCCATGGGGCAGGGCCGCGCGGGGACCGGAATGCACGGTCGCGGTGATCCCCATCGGTGTCCCGGCGAAGGTTGACCCGTGCGCGGCGAACAGCGCCTTGCGCGCGTGGGCCATGCCGTCGGCCAACAGATCGGCCTCGGTTCCGCCCTGGGCGATGATGTCCGCTGCGGAACCATGGAGCCGCTGCAGAAAGCAGTCCGCGAAGCCGGCCGCGGCCTCGGTCAGCACGACCTCTTCCGGTTCCTTAATGGTGCGCGCGGCCAGCGCGTGGTCGGTCAGGTCGAGATGGGTGAGACGGTCGCGCGCGGCGTCCAAGAGTGCCGCGTCCAGAAAGTCGATGGCGATGGACTTGCGCCCGATCTGATCGAGCATCCACAGTTCGGCCGGGATATCGCCCGGAAACTCCTCATAGAATCGCAGGTCGGCGATCCCGGTTCCCTCGGCATTCTCGCGCTCCAGACCCGGCAGCAGCAAGGTCGGCTCGCCCGAAACGGGCACCCAGACACCCATGGGTCTTTCGTTTGGTGTCAGGAACAGCCCGGTCGCGTAGGCGAGGTTGGGGCCAAGCAGAAGCAGCATTCCGTCCAGCCCCGCCGCCTCGGCGCGGGCCTTCAGCCGGTCCCTGGCGCGGACGTGGAACGAAGGCGGCAGAGGATGGAGCTTGTTCGTCATAGCGTTGCCCCGGTGTAACGGCCCAGCGGCTCCAGCGTCGCCTTCAGCCCCAACTCGCGTCCCAAGGCCTGAAGGTCGGCCAGCACCACGTCGTCCAGCGGCACGCCCGACGCCGATTTCGCCTCGACCCGGCGGGCTTCCTGTTCACCGGGCACCAGGATCTCGTCGAACCCGGGCCTGAGCGCGCGGGATTTGCACATCTCGACGAACGCGCCCATGCGCGCGGCATAGTCAGCCGGGTCCATGAACCACGAGATGTCGATCGCCTGCAGGTAATGCGACACGTCCAGCTTCTTCGGATCGGCATAGGGTGTGAGGCCGAAGCCGCCGCCGGACAGCACACCCGTCGTCGCCTCGGTCATGAAGGCAAGGCCATAACCCTTATGCCCGCCGATGCCCAGCAACGCGCCGGCCATGGCGGCGGTCGGGTCGTCGGTTTCTTCGCCGTCAGGCGTCAGCGCCCAGTCGAGTGGCATCTTACGGCCTTCGCGCTCGTACCACTTCATCATGCCCTTGCCGGCGGTGGTCAACGCGATGTCCAGCACCACGGGAAAGCCCTTGTCCGACGGCGCGGCGATGGCCCAGGGGTTGGTGCCGGTCGCCCCTTCGCGCCCGCCCCAGGGAGCCATTTCAGGGCCGGCATTGGTGTAGGCGATGCCGACACAGCCATGGTCCAGCGCCCGGCAGGCATGCACCGCGCTGGACCCGTAATGGGTCGAATTGCGCACGATAACCGTGCCGATGCCGTTTACCTTGGCCTTGGCGATGGCGACATCCATGGCCTTCGACGCCGCGACCGTGCCGATGCCGTTATGGGCGTCGACCAGCGCCAGGGACGGGCCTTCCTTCACGATGGACCAGTCGGCGCGCGGGTTGACCTCGCCCTTGCCGATCCGGTGCTGGTACCGGCGCAGCCGCGAAACGCCTTGCCCCTGTCCGGGATGAAAGCGCAGCTCGGAAAAGATCAAGGCGTCGGCAAAGATGCCCGCATCGTCCGGCGTCAGACCAAGCGCCTCGAAGCCCTCGGCAACGAAATGCCGAAGCTGGTCGCGCGCGACATTGGTCATCGCGATGTCGGTCACGGGCGCAAACCCAAGAGATCCGCGATGTTGGTGCCCGGCGCTTCATAGCACCCAAGCTGTCCGGCCGGGGCCGTCATGACCATGGTGCAGCCGGGGCCGTAACCCGCGCGCGGCCCGTCGGTCTGGCCGACGATGCCGATGCTCATGGCGCCGCGCAGATAGCCGTGATTGTAGCGGCTGTCGGTGTCCTGGAAGGCGACCACATCGCCGAGGCGCAGGGCTTCCAGCCCATTGGCCGCGAGTTCGGCACGATCCGTCGACTGGATGTGCAGCGACCCGCCCTCGGATGTCAGGCCGGCCCCGGCGCCGACAAAATGCGGCGGCACGACGGCCACCACGCCCATCTGAAGCACGCCGTCGCTAAGGCGCTTGGGCAGCGTGTCGAACAGGCTAGGCGCCAGCGATTTGAACGAGACATCCGGGCACTCGGGCACCGCCAGCCCGACGCCTTCCGACCGCACCAGAATGCGGTCGTCGACCGCGATCTTGCGCCGGGTCTCTTCGTCGAAATGCACAATCACCTGGTCGGAAAAACGGCCCGACTTGCCGGTCACGACGCCCTTGGCCCCCTGCGCCGCGCCACTGACGACCAGGGCACCGTTGCCGACACAGGCAAAGACGTTCAGGCCGCGGTTCTTGTTGGCATCAGGATGGGCGATGCTGACGCCCGGATGGACGCAATCGCCCGACCAGCCATAGGCGCTGTCGCCGACCGAGACGTTGTAGACGATGCCGCCGAACGTGGGCCACAGGAAGGCCTTGCCGTCGGCGTCCAGCCGGTAAGGCTCCGCCGGCAGGCCCGACAGGACCGGGTTCGCGACCTGCCCGGCGACCGAGACGCTGACGATGTCGGCTGCGTTGGTTTGAACGGTCATGGGTCAGGCTCCGAGATCTAGCAGGGTGGCGATGTTGCCGGCGGGATCGATCGTGAAGTCGATCTCTCCCGCCCGTGCGGTCATCAGGGTGAGGATGCCGGGGCCATGCCCGGTCATGATGCTGTCGCCATGGATGCAGAGGCAGATCGACACCGCGCCCTCGCGATAGGACCGACCCCAATGGTGGTCGGCATGGCGGATCGCGATAAGGTCGCCGAGGCGCATCTGGTCGATGCCAAGCTCCGCCATTAGCGCGCGGTCGCCGGACATCAGATCCTGATCGACATATTCGGAGTTCAGCTCCGCCCCCGAGCCCATGATCCGGACCGGCAGCTCGATAGCGACATTGACGTGGAGCCGCCCCGCCGCCTCCGTGATGCCCATGGCATGAAACAGGCGCGGGCTCATCTTCTTCAACGCGACGCCGGGATAGTCCTCAAGCCGCAGCCCCTGTCCCTTGGTCATCACCTGAACCCGGTCACCCGGGGCGATCAGATCGTGGGCGTCGTCGTCGAACTGGACCAGAATGCGGGCATGTTCGCCGACCACGATGCCCCGCGCGCCCGCGGCCAGGCCCGAGGTCACCATGGCGTCGTTGCCGATGCAGTTCAGATAGTGCAGCGCGTGGTGGCGGCCCGAATGCCCGTCATCATCGATGCTGACGCCCGGTTCCACATGGTCGCCGGCCCAGCCAAAGGCGCGGTCGCCGCAGCGGACATTGTAGGTGACGCCGTACATGCCCGGCAGCACGGCACCCCGGCCGTCGGGATGTGGGATGTACTGCCCCGGGCGCACCGCCGGCGTCGTCACCGCGCCCGAGACGGCCATTTCGACAAGCGTGGTTTCGTTGGTTCTTGGCGCAGCCATTCTGGCGCGGGCTCCTTCCCGATTCGGGGCCGACAGAGGGGGTGTCAATCCACAGAATTTGGTTTGACTTCCCCGACGGTCCTTGCCATCAGTAGATTGTCGACATTCTATCTGTCCTACTAGGACCACGAGCGAATTCGACTGTCAAGCGTCGCTCCGAAGGCTGCCAATATGTGGTGGCCCGGACGATGGGCCATACTGAAGAGAGGGATTCCGCGCCGATGAGCTATGCCAGTCTGATCGAGGTCATGGGCCGCGTGAACGACTTCCTGAACGCAAGCTCGGTACTGTCCTGGGACGCCCGCACGATGATGCCCAAGGGCGGCGCGGAGACGCGGTCGAAGCAGCTCGCCACGCTGACCGTGGCGGCGCGCAACCTGCTCTGCTCCGACGAGGCGAAACGGGCGCTCGAAGGCGCGGAGGCCGAAATCTCGGGCCGTGCGCCCGACTCGCCTGAGGCGCGGATCGCGGCGCAGGTGCGCGAGGCGATCGACTATCACGAGCGCATCCCGACGGAGCTTCTGCACCGCAAGACCGAACTGGGCACGGCCGCCCACGCGGTCTGGGCCGAGGCGCGCGAAAAGGCCGACTTCGCGATCTTCTCCGACGCCTTGACCACCATGGTCGACATCAACCGAGAGATGGCCCAGGCGATCGGGTTCGAGGACCATCCCTACGATGCGCTGATGTACCGGTTCGAGCCCGGGGTTACGAAGCGCGATCTTGACACTCTCTTCGCCCGCCTGCGCGACGGCATGTTGCCGCTGGTACGCGGCATTGCCGAAGCCGAGGAACCGCGCGCCGATTTCCTCTATCGCGACGTTCCGGCCGAGGCCCAGCTTGCCTTTGGCGAGGCGATGGCGGCGCGGGTTGGCTATGATCTCGATCGTGGCCGGCTGGACACGACGGTCCACCCGTTCGAGGTCTCCTTCACCCGCAATGACGTGCGCATCACCACCCGCGTCTCGCGCACCTACATGCCGATGGCTTTGTTCGGCGCATTGCACGAGGCGGGCCACGCCCTATACGAGCAAGGCGTCGACCCGGCCTATACCCGTACGCCGCTGGCGACCGATCTGGTTAGTCTCTACGCCGTGGGCGGCGTCAGTTTCGGCGCCCATGAAAGCCAGTCGCGCCTGTGGGAGAACCATGTCGGCCGCAGCCGGTCCTTCTGGCTCAACCATATGGACGAGATCCGCGCGGCCTTTCCCGGCGTGCTCGACGATGTCGGCCCGGAGGAGTTCTATCGCGCCGTCAACCGCTCGCGCCCCAGCTTCATTCGGGTCGAGGCCGACGAACTCACTTACGATTTCCACATCATGGTGCGATGCGAGATCGAGGCGCGGCTGGTCGATGGCAGCCTCGACGTGGCCGACCTGCCCGAGGCGTGGAACGCCCTGATCAAGGAGTATCTCGGCATCGACGTGCCGGACGACGCGCAGGGCGTGCTGCAGGACGTGCACTGGTCCTCCGGCCAGATCGGCACCTTCTGCAACTACACCATCGGCAACATCATGGCGGCCCAGCTGTTCGACACCGCGACGCGGGAAACGCCGTCGGTTCAGGCCGCGCTCGACGCCGGCGACTACACGCCGCTGCGGGACTGGATGACCGACAAGGTCGCGCGTCACGGCCGCCGCTTCACGCGCGACGAACTGCTGGAAAAGGCCACCGGTCGGAAGCTGGACCCCGATCCCTACATCGCCCATCTGACCCGCAAATACTCGGAGATCTATGCACTCGGTTAAGCAGGCCGCCACCGGCCGCGACATGGGAGAACTGATATGAGCAGCGACGTCGACCCGCGGATAGCCAAGCGCGTCAAGATGGCGGACGGTGCCTTGATCACGCGCATGCTCGACATCTCGAACGGGCTTGAGGATGTGATCCGCATGGGTCGCGGCGACCCGGACCTCGATACGCCGGCGCATATTGTGAAGGCGGGGCAAGAGGCGTTGGCGAACGGCGCCACCCACTACACCCATCCCTTGGGCATCGAGCCGCTGCGCGCGACGATCGCCGACAACATCCGCCGGTTCGGCGGCGCAGACTACGCCACCGATGAGATCATGGTCACGCCGGGCGGACAGCACGGAATGTTCGTGATTGCGCTGTCGCTTCTGAACCCCGGCGACGAGATCATCGTCCCGTGCCCCGGCTACAATCCCTACACCCAGGCGGCCGACCTTGCCGATGCCGTGGTGCGCAAGGTCCCCATGACCATGGAGACGAATTTCACCCTGACGGCCGAGTTGGTGGCGCCGCACATCACGGAACGGTCGAAAATCCTGGTCCTGATCAACCCCAACAATCCGACAGGCACGGTGACGCCGCCGGACGAGGTGCGCAAGATCGCCGAGCTTGCCAGGGAAAACGATCTGATCGTGATCTCCGACGAGATCTATGCCCGGCTCACCTTCGGCAACAACACCGTGCAGCCGGTCGCCCCGCTTCCCGGCATGCGCGAGCGCACCATCACCCTGTCGGGCTTCTCCAAGGCCTATGCGATGACCGGTTGGCGGATCGGCTACCTCGCCGGGCCGCGGGCCTTGATCGAACCGATGTCGGAGGTGAACCACGCCTTCGCCATCTCCACGACGGCGGCCAGCCAGCATGCGGCGCTGGCCGCCCTGACCGGTGGCGACGCGTGCGTCGAGGAGATGCAGCGAACCTATGACGGGCGCCGCCGTGCCATCCTCGCCGGGCTCGACGCGATCGGCATGTCCTATGCCGAGCCGCAGGGCGGTTTCTACGTCTATGCCGATGTCGCCAGCCTCGGCCTTGGCATGGGTGCGGGCGCCTTCTGCGAGCGGCTTTTGGCGGAGGGCCGGGTGATGATGTATCCCGGCACGATCTATGGCGACCACACCGACGATTTCGTCCGCATGTCGATGACCCAGCCCGTGCCCCGCATCAAAGAGGCGATGGTGCGCATGGCGGGCGTCGTCGACGCCATCCGCGCCGAAAAGGCCGCGCTGGCCAGTTGAACGAAGATCAGAAGCGATGACCGCGAAATCCGACACTGCCAACGTCAACGGCATAAGGCCAACGGCCTTCGCCGTGCGCGATGCCGAGGCCGCGCTTCATAAACCGCTGACATCACTCAACTTGATTTTGTTCGGTCTCTGAACAGACCAGCCCAGGAGGTTCGTCATGATTACCGGCATTAAACACATCGCGATCGCTGTCGCGGATGCTGAAGCCGCCCTCAAACGCTATCAGACCATGCTGGGCGCGGCTGCAGATGCTGTGCTGAAAACCTCGGACGTCACCCGTCAGCGCGCCGCTGTCTTCATGGTTGGCGATGTGCAGTACCAGCTGGTCGAATCACTTGATCCCGACGGCCGATACGCCAAGCATGTCGCCGAACATGGCGAAGGCATCCACCACATCTGCTACACGGTGGATAACCTCAAAGCCACTATCCAGAATGCGGAGGCGCGCGGTGCCAGAATGCTTGAGCAGAGTTGCCGCATCTCCAATGACGCTGAGGATATCGCGGCCTGGGATGCCAGCGTGACCGACGATACCGTCTGTCACAACTGCGGTATCAAAGGCCGCTACGAACATCCCGAGGGGTGGGTGGCTTTCCTGGAGGAAGATGGCGTACCAGGCGCGGGCGTTGAGTTCATGCAGGTCTATAAGCCCGAAGAGATCCCCGAAGAGTACCGTGAAGGTCCTCTCGACCTGTAAATCCACATTCCCCGAGTAACGTAGCGATTTCCGCGCTCAGGATCAGATAACGATTTGCCGATGGTGCTATCCCTTTTTACTCGTGGAGTAGTGTCGTGGATCAGGGCCGAATGATGGGCGCTGATCGTACGGCCGCTGCTTTAGTTGGATATGGGCCTAGGCCGAATTCCTACACGTGCCAGCCGACAGGGAAATCACCCATTTTGAGACGTCGGGCAACAAGGTCGCGCTGTTCCACCTCGGCGGCATCGAGATTGAATTCATTCAGGTCTACACACCAGACGGGCTGAAGGCCTGGGGAGCAAGCAACATGGAGGCGGTATGAGCACCATCGATGGCGAGACGCTGACTGTCGGGACGGCGACAGCGGCACCGGGTGAGGTCGCGCGGGGAGGGATTCCCGCGGGCGACCTGGCGGGCGGTGTGAAGGTCGAGATCCCCGTCGTCGTCATTAACGGCGCCGGCCCAGGGCCGACCTTCTGGGTGAATGCCGCGATCCATGGTGACGAGCCGGAAGGGCCGCTCGCCTGCATGCTTGCGCAAAAGGAGATCGACCCGGCGGCGCTCAAGGGCGCGGTCGTCATGGTGCCCTGCCTGAACCCGCTGGCATTTTCGGCGGCCGAACGGGGCAATCCGCTCGACACCTTCACCTACGACATGAACCGGGTCTATCCCGGCAAGCCCAACGGCTACTTCACCGACCGGCTGGCGGACGCCCATTGGCAGGCCATGAAGGACGTGGCCGACATCGAAATCTCGATCCATTCCGGCGGCGCGCACTCGTTCCTCGACAAGGCGATCTTCGTCGACGAACGCCCCGAGAGTGTCGAGCTGGCCAAGGCCATGGGCGAGGGCTGGGGCTGCATCATGTCGAATTTCTCCAAGACCGGCAGCCCCATGGCAGCGCTGAACGGCGCTGGCAAAACCGGCATCACGGTCGAGCTCGGCGGCCGGTCGGCCACCTCGCCGGAGCGTTTTCGCTGGGTCGGCGAGGAGCTGGCGAAGTCGATCGTCAACATCTGCTACCACTACGGCATGCTCGACGGGCAGGCCACCTATCCCGACCCCTGTTACAAGGGTGTGCAGGAAGCGCTGCTTGCCCCGGCCTCGGGCATCTTCCTGCCCGAACCCGGCGTCCAGTTCCTGACCATGATGAACAAGGGCGACCGGATCGCGACCATCGTCAACATCTTCGGCGACGAGATGGCGGCGCTTCACGCGCCCGCCGACGGGATGTTCTTCGGACTGCGCGCCTTGCCCAACGTCAATCTCGGCGACTGGTGCTGCTTCTTCAATAAGGTGGAGGGGCTGCGTGACTGACCGGCGTTGCAACGACTGGGTCGCGAAATGACCCGGCCTCGCGATCTGGTCGGCTACGGCGCGCATCCGCCCGACATCCGCTGGCCGGGTGGCGCCGGGCTGGCCGTGAACTTCGTGCTGAATGTCGAGGAAGGGTCGGAATACTCGATCGGCGATGGCGACGGGCGATCGGAGTCGGCGCTTAGCGAAGTCCGCGCCTCACGCGTGCCGCCAGGTGATCGGGATCTGGCCGTGGAGAGCCTATACGAATATGGCAGCCGGGTCGGTTTCTGGCGGCTTTTCCGGCTGTTCCGCGACCGTGGCCTGCCCCTCACCGTCTTCGCCAGCGCCTTGGCACTGGAACGCACGCCAGCGGTCGCCGCCGCCATCGCGGAAACCGACTGGGATGTCTGCGCCCATGGCTGGCGCTGGGTCGAACACTACCGTCTCGACCCCAAGACCGAGGCTGAGCACATTGCCCGTGCCCACGAAAGCCTGAGCCAGAGCCTCGGGCGCCCGCCGCGTGGTTGGTATTGCCGCTACTCGGCTTCGCTGGAAACCCGCCGTCTGGTCGTGGCCCATGGTGGCTACGACTATGACAGCGATGCCTATAATGATGACTTGCCCTATTGGACCGACGTCGAGGGGACGCCGCATCTGGTCATTCCGTACACGATGGTGACCAACGACGCGAAGTTCCTGTCGGGCGATGTCTTCGCGGCGGCCGATTTCGCCAATTTCCTGATCGATACCTTCAACGTGCTGCACGAAGAGGGTGCCGAGATGCCTCGGATGATGTCGATCGGCCTGCATTCGCGCGTCATCGGGCATCCGGGGCGTGTCGCCGCCTTGGCCCGGTTTCTCGACCATATCGACGGCAAGCCCGGCGTCTGGGTCTGTCGGCGGGCGGAAATCGCCGACCATTGGCGGGCCCATGTCCGTCCGGAGGGCCTGGTCACACCGGACGTGCATCTGCCCTCGACGCCCAACGCACCTGCACAGGGGTGAGCCAAGGGTGAGCGACACGGTCTTGCGGCTGCGCCCGCCCGACAGCACGGACTTCGCCCCCTTCGGCCGGCTGGTCAAGCCGCCGGAGATGGCGGGCGAGCGGGCGTTTTACAGCGACTGCCTACGCGAACGGCCCCAGGGCACCGCGCCCGTTCTGCATGTCAACAAGGTGGAGCCTAGCGCTTTGCCGCTGCAGGTCAGCGAGGTGGAACGGCACCCGTTCGCCGCGCAATGCTTCTTCCCGCTCGACGTGGCGGCCTATGTCACCCTGGTCATGCCCTCCGCCGCGGACGGAAGCCCCGTGCCCGAAGAGGCGCGGGCCTTCCTGATGCCGGGCACCAGGGGTGTTATCTACAATGCCGGCATTTGGCATCTGGGCGCGACCGTGCTGGAACGGCCGGGCAATTTCGTCGTCCTGATGTGGCGCGGCGGCCCGCAGCAGGATGACGCGGTGCAAGCCATACCAACGCTGACACTGGTACCTTGACGCCGCCGATGACGAAGCCGCCTGAATGACGATCCGACACGACGCCTGTGGCGCGAGATGAGCGACTTCCCAATCCTGATCACGGGGGCCGGTGGATTTGTCTGTTCAGAGATCGCCGCAACGTTCGCGAGGGCGGGCCAGTCCGTCATTGCGACCGATCGAGACTTCGACACACGAACCGCCAACCGACTTGGAAATGTCGAACGTATCGAGGGGCCGCTGAGCGAAGTGCTGGCCGCAATCTCCGGGCGGCGTCTTTCGGCCCTGATCCACGGTGCCGCCACGACTGCCGACGCCGATGCGCTGGGCATCAGCCGGGCGGCCCATCTGCGCAGTAACATGGAACCGCTTGCGCTGGCGCTTGACGTGGCGCGATCCGCCGGGGCGAGCAGGTTCCTGTTTCTCAGCTCGATGGGTGTGTTCGCGCCCGACGACGGCCCCGCGCGTGACGGACAGTTCACCGAAGCCACCGTGCCCACTGCGGACTGCGCCTACTGCGCGGCAAAGCGCGCCGGCGAGATTATGACCGAGGCTGCGGCTGAAAATGGCTTCGAAACGATCAGCTTGCGGCTGGGCAATACCTGTGGGCCGGAAGAGGCGTCCCGCCCAACCCGCCAAATCCTCTCGCGGCTGCGTCGCATGATCGACGCCGCCGAACGTTCCGGCGTAATCGACCTGACCTCTCCCGAAGCCCGCAGGGAATGGACTTGGTTGCCAGATCTCGCGCGCGGAATCGTCGCGTTGCTCGCGGTGCCGTTCGGTCCGCGCCCGGTCCTCCACGCGGGCACGCCGCCGGTGATCCGCGACCTCGATCTGGCGCGGGCGGTGGCCGAACGAAGACCGGGGACCGATATTCGTATCGCGTCGCCGGAAGAGCCAACGCGCCCGCCCATGGGGACTGACGCTGATGACGGGCCCTTCGCCACCCTCGATTGGACCCCCATCCCGCAAATCCTCGACCGCCTGATCCCGGCGGAGGCAATGTCATGATACCGCTACGCCTCATCCTTGTGGGCCTGGGCGCCCGTGCGCGCACTTGGGCGCAGGTCATCGCCGCCGACCCGGCGGTCGAGATCGTCGCGGTGTGCGACCCCAACCCCGCCGCGCGGTCGAAGGCGGAGGCCGCGCATCCCGGCCTGCCCATCGGCGCCGCGCTCGACGATGTGGTGAGTGTCGCGGCCGACGCCGTCTTGCTCGCAACGCCACCCGGCGGGCGCGAGGCGCAGATCGCCGCGGCTTGCGCTGCCGGCCTGCCGATCCTGGCCGAAAAGCCGCTGGCCGACGATGTTGGGCTTGCCCATCGCTATGTCGAAATGGCCGAGGCGGCCGGTGTTCACCTGATCGTCGGGCTGAATTTCCGTTACCTGGCCGTGACCGAGGCGAAGAAGCGTCTTCTGACATCGGGCATCGTCGGCACGCCAGGTTTTGCGCGTTTCACCTACGAACGTTGGCGCGATGGCACGCAAAGCCGGCTGAACAGCTACCCGCTGACCATGGATCAGCCGATGCTGTGGGAACAGTCGATCCATCATTTCGATCTGATGCGCTTCGTCTACGCGACCGACCCCCTGCACATCCAGGCCCACACCTTCAACCCGCCCTGGACCATGTACCGGGACGATACCAACGTTTCCGCCCTGATCGCGTTCAAGAACGGCATGACCGTCAACTATCAGGGCACCTGGCAGGCCGGGCATGAGCCGATGCACTTCGACTGGCGCACCGACTGTACCGAGGGCATTGTCGAGCAGCGCGCCATGTTCGGCGATCTGGGCTATGCGCCGCGCATGCAGCAGGCGCTGACGCCGGTCGACCTGCCGCCGCACGAGCCTTGGATCACCGACGCGGCGGCGCTGTTGAAGAACTTCACCGCCATCTGCCGGGGCACGGCACCGCCCGCCTGCACCGGGCGCGACCATTTGCAATCACTTTACATGCTGCAGGCCTGCATCCTCGCCTCGGCCCGCCGCGCGGCGGTCGAGATCGACGAGGTGGAGAGCCTGGCCGCTGCAGGAAAGGAAACCTCATGCTGAAAGTCGGCATCATCGGGGCCAGTTTTGCCCGCGACGCCTATCTGCCCGCCTTCACCTATATCGACGACGCCGAGGTGGTCGCGCTTGCCTCCGGCCGCATCGACAGCGCCCGCGCGGCGGCGGAACCCTACGGCATCGCCCATGTCACCGACGATTGGCAGGCGATGCTGGCCTCGCACGATCTCGACCTGGTCTGCATCGCCACGCCGACGGTGATGCATGCGCCGATGACGTTGGCTGCGCTGGAAAACGGGGCGCATGTCCTGTGCGAAAAGCCGACCGCCATGAACGCGGGCGAGGCGGGCGAGATGCTGCGCGCGGCCGAGGCGGCGGGCCGGCTGCACATGATCGACCACGAACTGCGCTTCAACCCCAGCCGCATGCGCATCGCCGAACTGATCCATGGCGGCGATCTGGGCGAGATCCGGCACGTCAACATCGCCAATATCGGCGCCTCCTGGAACGATCCGGCCAGCCGGCCCAAGGGGGATTGGTGGTCCGACGCGGCCATGGGCGGCGGCCGGTTGGGCGCCAACGGCTCGCACCAGGTGGACATGCTGCGCTGGTGGCTGGGCGAACCCGCCGCCGTCATCGGCCAGGCGCTGACGGTCGTGCCGGACCGCATCGACAAGGCGACCGGCGAGGCCTGGACCGCAACCGCGGACGACCTTGCCTATCTGATGCTGGAAATGCAGTCCGGCGCGTTGGCGCAGGTCTTCATGAGTGGCGTCGCGGCCGCGAATATGGGCAATGAGACCCAGATTTTCGGGTCCAAGGGTACGCTGACGCTGTCGAACAGCGACGAGAAACTCTACTTCGCCAAGGCCGGGCAGAGCTTCGAGGATATCAGCGTCGACGACCCTCATGCCGGGCTCGACCGGCTGAACAAGGGCATCTGGAACGTCTCGGTTCTGGCCGCGCTGCAAGAGCTGGTCGGCGCCATCGCCGAAGGGCGCGCGTTGCGGCAGGGCGCCACGTTCGTCGACGGTCTGCGCAACCAAACGGTGCTCGACGCGGTCGTCCGCTCGACCAAGGATCGGCGCTGGCAGGATCTGGACTTCGAGGCGGCCGGCTGATGCCGGCTCTGTCTGAACAGACGGTCCTGATCACCGGCGCGGCGCAAGGTCTTGGCGCCGCTGTCGCGCGGGTTTTCGGCCGGTCAGGTGCGCGGCTGATTCTGATGGATCGGGACGAAGCAGGTCTTGCGGCGGTGGCGAATGGCATCGGCGGCGCGGTCGAAACTCATGCAGTCGATCTTTCCGATGCGGCGGCGACGGAGGCGGCACTTGCCCAACTCGGCGGTCCGGTCGACGCGCTGATCCACAACGCCGCGATCTTGAAGCCCAAGCCGATCGACGCGGAAAGCCTCGCGTCGTTCCGCGCCACGCTCGACGTCGGCATCCAGGCCGCGTTCCAGCTCACACAGGCGGTCTGGCCCGCCATGAAGGCGCGGGGCGGCGGCGCCCTGGTCTTCGTGTCCTCGCAGTCTGGCATCAAGGGCTTCGTCGACGAGACAGCCTACTGCGCCGCCAAACATGCGCTTGAGGGCTTTTCCAAGTGCCTCGCCCTGGAAGGTGCGGCGCACGGCATCCTGTCCTGCACGATCACGCCGGGCAAGGCGATGCACACGCCGATGTCGGAACGCAACTACCCGCCGGAACTGAAGGCGGAATGGGTCGACCCGGAACGGCTCGCGCCCGCCTTCGTCGAGATCGCGACCAAACGGGACATGGGGCTGAGCGGGCAACGGCTGAACGCCTGGACCCTGTCAGAGCCCGAGGCCGCCTGACGCGGGCCACCGAAAACAACGACGCCAATTCAGGATACTCCGGTCAGCCATAGCCGCCAGAAAGGACCCACCATGCCCAAGGTCGAGATCGCCTTCGACAGCTACTACACCTACGATGAGATGACCGCGCATCTGCAAGCCCTGGCGGCGGCCTATCCCAAGCTCTGCACGTTGCGGTCTATCGCCACCAGCTTTCGCGGGCGCGATGTCTGGGCGGTCGAGATCACCAACCCGGACACCGGCCCGGCGGCGGACAAGCCGGGCTATTACATCGACGCCCAGATCCATGCCGAGGAACACGCCACCAGCGCCACGGCGCTCTATGCCGTCTGGTATCTCCTGACCAACTACGGCAGCGACCCCAAGGTGACGCGCCTGGTGGATAGCCAAGCCTTCTACATCCTGCCCCGCATCAATCCCGACGGCGCCGAATACGCGCTGACCGCGCCGTATTACCCCTGGTGCGGCAACGGTCGATGCCTGCCGGGTGAGGATCGGATCGATGGCCTGATCGCCCAAGATATCAATGGCGACGGCTATATCGTGCAAATGCGGGTCCCTGACCCGAAGGGCGAGTGGAAGGCGGATCCCGACGAACCGCGCATTCTGGTGCTGCGCGAGCCCGGCGAGGAAGGCGGCGAGTATTACCGCGTCTACCCCGAGGGCGTGATCGAGAATTATGACGGCGTCCACGTCCAGATCGACCCGCAGCAAGACGGCAACATGAACCGCAACTTCCCGATCAACTGGTCGCCGCGGGAGTATGGTGCCGGCGAATACCCGTTCTCCGAGCCTGAGGCGATGGGCATGGGGCGGTTCATCCTCGACCACCCCAACATCGCTGGTATGTGCGCTTATCATACCCATGGCGGCATCATCCTGCGCCCTTCGATGATGAAGGTCGATGCGGAGATGAGCCCGCCCGATCTCGCGCTCTACAAGGCGCTCGGCGCGGTTGGTGAGAAGCTGACCGGCTATCCCACGATCTCGACCTATGAGGACTTCACGCCCGACAAGTCCAAGGCCAGGCATGGCAGCCTGAAGGACTGGGTCTATGAAGAGATGGGGATCATCTGCTTTTCGACCGAACTGTGGGATCTGGAACGCACTGCCGGTGTGAAGAAAGAGGGCTATTACAATCTCGGGCCCAGAGATGCCGAGACCCAGCGCCTCGTCTTCGATTGGGTGGTCGAGAATGTCGGGGAGCATGGCTACCGCGATTGGGAACCGTTCGATCACCCCCAGCTTGGCCCGGTCGAGATCGGCGGCATGGTCTATATCTGGAGCTATCGCAACCCGCCCGGCGCCTTGCTGAAGGACATCTGCCACAACAACGTGATGTTCAACCTGGAACACGCCGCCGCCGCGCCGCGCGTGCTGGTCGACGAGGTGACGGCGGAACCGCTCGGTGCGGATCTCTGGAAAGTCACGGCAGTGGTGTCGAACCACGGTTATCTGCCGACGAACCTGTCGGACGTGGCCGTTCAGAACGGAGTCGCCAAACCGGTCGGCGTTACCCTCGACTGTACGGCGTCAGCGCTGGTGATGAACCCGGGCAAGGTTGATCTCGGCAACCTGGCCGGCCGGAACGAGCGCCGATACACCTACTCCAACTGGGGCCAGCAATGGTCTCCGGTTTCGAAAAAGCTCGAATGGCTGGTGCGCGCCGAAGGGACCGACGCTTCGGTCACGGTCACGTCGCGATCTGAAAAGGGCGGCACGCACCGTCAGACCCTGCAGCTTGCCTGATGTACCGGCTGGAGGCGGCGCCGAAAGTGTAAGAGGGGACCAAGGCTCGCCGCTTGGCCGCCATGCTCTTCCGGCGCCATTGCCCGACCGGCTCTGCGCTAGGGATGGATTGCGATCCGTGGTAGCGTGACCACTTGTCTTCAGGCAACCAGTGTCGCGACCGCTACTTGGCCGGAATGACCAAACGGATTACGTCAAAACAACTTGCGGAGTTCGCCGGCGTTTCACCCGCCACGATCTCAAGGGCCTTTTCGGCTGGCTCCCGCATTAGCGAGTCGACCCGCGATCGCGTGCTGTCGATCGCGCGGGAGTACAATTATCACCCGAACGCCATTGCGCGGTCCCTGAACAACAGCCGGTCGGACCTGGTGGCGATCGTGGTGAACGCCGTTGCCAACCCGTGCGAAGCCGAACAGCTTCAGAAGCTGGTTCAGCACCTGCAGCGGCGTGGGCTGCTGCCGATCCTCTTGTCCTGCGCCGGACATGAAGACCGGTTGCAGCTCATGCGCAGCGCGTCCGCCTACCAGGTGGACCAGGTCGTGGTGTTTTCGGACATGGTCTCGCTCGACGACGCGGTGCAGATCTTTCGGTCCTCAAGGCCGATCATTGTGACCTTGGAGCCGGTGGACGACACACGCGTGTCCCAGCTGCGCGTCGACGGGTCGAGGGCGGTCCAAGAGGTGATCGACAAGGCGGTCGGCGATGGGCGTCGCCATTTCGCCTACATCACCGGGCGGGAGTCGAGCTGGATCGACAAGCAGCGCAAACAGTGGTTTACGACGGCGCTCGAAAAGCACGGGCTGGATTTCATCGCGGAGGGTCATGGCGACTATTCCTATGACGCCGGCTTCAAGGAGACCGTGTTGCTGCTGCGCCGGTCGAAGGTCGACGCCATTGTCTGCGGCAACGATGTCATGGCCATTGGCGCCCGCGATGCGGCGGTGGGTGTGCTCGGCCGGCACGTGCCGGATGATCTGGCGATCATCGGCCAGGACGGTATCGACATGGCGGCCTGGGAATGTCACGACCTGACGACCGTCGCGATCGATCAAGAGGCATTCATCGACACGATCGTCGACTTGATCGAGAGCGATTTGGCGGACGAACGCAAGGGCGCGTCCGTGACGCTGGAGTACAACGTTCGCTGGGGGTCGACCTGCTAAGAGGCCGCCGGACGGCTCGCTAACGGGCGGGCAAAGGGTCCGGGCGGTGCCAATTGTCCAGGCGCCGTCCGTCGGTATGCTTCTGCCGCACCCATCGGATGCCGTTGGCAATCACGCGATGCACATGCGGGTCGTGATAGATCGGAAAGGTCTCGTGGCCCGGGCCGAAAAAGAAGATGCGCCCGCGTCCGCGCTGAAACGTGCAGCCGCTGCGAAACACCTCGCCGCCGGAAAACCATGAAATGAAGATCAAATCGTCCGGCTGCGGGATGTCGAAGGGCTCGCCATACATCTCCGAGCCTTCGATCTCGAAGTAGGGCGGCAGCCCCTCGGCAATCGGGTGGGCGGGATTGACCACCCAGACCCGTTCCAGGTCGCCCTCGGGCAGCTCGCGCCAGGCCAGATTGGCGTTGGTTCCAACCAGACGCCGAAACAGCTTCGAATGGTGGCCGGAATGCAGAATCACCAGTCCCATGCCCTGGAGAACCCGTTGCTGAATGCGGTCGATCAGGCCGTCGCTGACCTCGTCATGGGCCACGTGCCCCCACCACAACAGCACGTCGGTGTCGTTCAACAGCGCGTCGGGCAGGCCCTGTTCCGGGTCATCCAAGGTGGCGCGACGGATCTCGAAGTCGACGTGGCGGATGCCGGTCGCGATGGCGCCGTCGATCCGGTCTGGATAGTGGTGCCGCACGTCCGCGTCGGTCTGCTCGTGCCGGCCTTCGTTCCAGATGGTGACTTTGATGGGCATGCTTCTTTGACGTCTCTTGGGAATTAAGATTGCGGTGGGATCGGCGCTACTAACCCTTCACGCCGCCGGTGAAGGTCGCGACCAGGAATCGTCGGGCGAACACGAAGGCGGCCGCCGGCGGCAGCAGGTAGATGATGGAAATGGCGGCCAGCAGGCCGTAATCGATCTCGTTGACGCGCAGGAACGCCCGGAACAGGCCAAGCGGCAGTGTCTGCAACTCCGGCGACGACAGAAAGATCAAGGGCATCAGGAAGTCGCCCCAGGCGAAGATGAACGAAAACAGACCGGCGGCGGCCAGTCCGGGCAAGGCCAAGGGGATCAGCACATATCGGATGCGCTGCACCAGGCTGGCGCCGTCGATGATCGCCGCCTCTTCATATTCGGGCGACACGCTGTCGAAGAAGGTCTTCATGATCCACAGGGCCAGCGGCAGCTGCATGGCCGCCAGAACCAGAATGATGCCCAGATAGCCGTCGATGAAGCCGGTCCAGCGCATGATGTCGCGGGTCAGGCCGCCGAAAATCGGCCGCAAGATCGCCGATTCCCAGTTGTTCAACGTCAGCAGGATCGTATAGAGCGGGACCACCAAGGCGGTCGGCGGCAGAACGCGGATCAACAGGATCCCGTAAAGGAACGGCAGCTTCCACCAGGCGCGGCTTCGCGACAGCGCATAGCCGCCAAAGCCGGCGAGCACCACGACCAGTATGGTCGCGCAGCCGACGATGAACAGCGAATTGAACAGCCACAGCCCGCCATCCTCGACCGTGAAGACGCGGGTGTAGTTGTCGAACGTCCATTGCTGCGGCCAATGAAGAAAGAGCTGCGCATCGCCGTCGAACGAGGACAGGAAGATCCAGAAGAACGGCACGATGCAGAAGACCGAGATCAACAGCAGCGTCGAATAGGACAGAAAGCTGTGGCCGTGCCGCTGCCGGCGCCGGGCGGAAGAGAGGGCGGTCGGCATACCGCTAGACCTTCACCGCCATCATGCGGACATAGGCGATGCCGATCGCCATCGAGATCAGCAGGACGATCACCGACACGGCCGCGCCATAGCCGAGCTGGAAGGCCGTGAACGACTGGTTGTAGATATAGATGCTGACGAGTTCCGTGGCCCCGCCGGGCCCGCCCCGCGTCAGGGTGTAGATCAGTCCGAACACGGCGATGGTCGAAACGGCGGAGATCAACATATAGAGCACGATGGTGGGCAGCATCAGCGGCAGCGTGATGCGCCGGAAAATCTGAAACGGCCGCGCGCCGTCGATGCGCGCCGCCTCCAGCACGTCTTGCGGAATGGTGCTGAGGCCGGCGCTGAGCAGGATCATCGCCGTGGCGATGCCGCGCCATGTGTTGACGATGATGATCATCCACAGGGGAAACACCTGCAGCCAGTCCGGCGGCGTGATGCCGAAGAACATCACGATCCGGCTCAAGGTGGCGTTGTCGCCGCCGGCCAGCATGGAAATCCACATGAAGCCCGCAACCACCTCCGGCGCGGCGTTGGGCAGCAGGATGAAGACCGAGAACAGGGACCGGAAGCGGATGCGTCTTGTCAGCGCCAATGCCGACGCGAGGCCCAGTACGAATTGCCCGATGATCGCCGAGCCGACGACGAACACGAGGGTGACGTACAGCGCGTTCCAAAACTCCGCATCGCCGAACAGGCGCAGATAGTTGCGGAAACCGACCAGGCTGGGGTTGCGTGCCGACGGCCCCACCAACGCCTCGTTGGTGAAGCTCATATAGACCGAGTAAAGCGCCGGATAGATGATGAACAGCGCCAGGATCAGCGCCGAGGGGAACAGCAGAAGGTTCAGTTGCCAGGCGGCGGTTCGTCGTCGGTGTTTCATGATGTCACGCCGGGGCAACCCTGCAGCTCACGCAAACCGTCTTAAGCCAAGAAAGGCGGCCCAAGAAAGGTGGCAGGGACCAAGCTGGCTTGGACCCTGCCGTGAGTTTACCCACAGGGGAGGTCAGTTGACCGCGTCGTCGCCCAGGAAGTTGACGACATACTCAACCAGGATCTCGTGGGCGCCGTCGGCGTCCGTCTCCTGGCGCAGAAGCGCGTCAGTCGCCCGCGCCACACCCTCCGCCAGCACCGAAAAGCCCGGCGCTGTCCGCAGGAAGGTACCGTTCTCGACATTGGCATGGACCGGGACGAGCGCCGTTAATGCCTGGAAGTCGGGATTGTCCGCGGCGTCCCGGCGGGCCGGGATGTTGCCCAGTCTCTCGGCGTAGGCGACAGCGGCCTCGACAGAGCCGATTTCGAAGAGGACCTGGGTGGCGAGCTCAAGTTCGGCGGAATCCGCGTTGACCGCCCACGGGCTGTCGATGTCCACCATGACATGCACGCCGCCATCCTGCCCGGGCATGGCCCAGGTACCGACAGCCTGCGTGACATCCGGAATCGGATTGCGGCTTTCCGGCCCCCAATCGTAGATGTAGCACCATGAGCCGCAGGTGGTCGCCACCAGCTCGCCCGCTGGGAACATCTCGTATTTCGGGATCACCCACGGCTCCGGCCCAAGCAGCGGCTGGACCGGCATCAGGTCGTCGTTGATCAGGTCGGCATAGAAGTTCAGGGCATCGCGCACGCCGTCCGTCCGGAGGTTCAGCGTGCCGTCCTCACCGGCAAGCTCCGGCGTGGGCGTGCCGGCCATCAGATATTGAAAGCCTTCGCCGAAGGCGCCGCCGCCCCAGGTGACGCCAGACGGAAACAGCAGGGCGTAGGCGCCCGTTACTTCCCGGATCTCCCGTGCACGGTCCAGCAGGTCCGCCCAGGTTGCCGGCTGTTCCGTCGAGATGCCGTGTTCCTCGAGAATGTCGCGGCGGAAATAGATCTGCTGCACGTTGAGCATCTGCGGCAGCACGTAGATCTCGCCGTCATAGCTGGTGACGAGTTCGACCGCGACGTCGAACAGCTGATCATAGTCCGTCCAGGCCTGGATGTCGGGTGTGATCGGCGCGAGGTAGCCGGAGGCTACCATGTCGGCCACGTCCTGCCCGCGTGGCGCGGTGAACAGATCAGGCGCGTTGCCCGCCCGCAGCTCGGTCAGAAGCCTGGTGAGATAGTCGCGTTCCGGCGCCGGATACTCGATCACCTCGATTTCGATGCCGAGGCTTTCCTCGATCGCAGGGACAACCGTGTTGAGGGCGTCGATGCGCGCCTGCCGGTGTTCCGCTATGCGAATGGTCTGTGCGCCGGCGATGCTCGTCGTTGCCAGCAAGGTCAGGGCGCAGGCGCCCAGGGCCAAAATCCTTGATTGCATTGGTCCTCCCCCGTTTCTTGTGTGGCGACATTGATTAGTCTGCCCGCGCATTGTACACGTTTTCCTTAGCGGTTCAATAATGCTGGCGAGTCAGTCTCAAGAGAGTTTCAATATGCTGTTTTATCGAAATAAAGTACATATGGGCGAGAGTTCTCAGATGTGGAAACGTGTGCACAAAGAGGTGCTGGATGACTGAAGTGCTTCGTCTTGCCGTCGTGGGGGCCGGGTCGAAAACGATCGAATACGCGGGCGGATGGAGCCGCATGCCGGACGTGGAATTCGTGGCCTGCGCCGACGTCGATGCCCGGGCCCGGGCCCGGCTTGCCGAGATCTGTCTGGCGGCGGGCGGCAATGCGCCAGCATCGTTCGATGACTATCGAACGATGCTGGCGCAGTGTCGGGACGGCATCGACGCCGTCTATGTGTCGACACCGCATGTACTGCACGCCGAACAGGCGCTCGCCACCACCGAACACGGCCTCGATCTTCTGCTCGAAAAGCCCATGGTGACGACGACGGCGGAGGCCGAAGCGTTGATCGAAGCGCGGAACCGCAGGGGCAACCAGATCGTGATCGCGTATCAGGGCGCGCTGTCGCCCTTGATCCTCGATACAAAAAGGCGCGCCACGGCTGGAGAGTTCGGCCGACTGCTGAGCGCGTCGGCGACCATCTGGGAGAATTGGGCCGGCCGTTACGACGGCCATTGGAAGCAGAACCCGGCCCTATCCGGCGGCGGCTTCATGTTCGACACCGGCGCGCACATGATGAACACGGTGTGCCTGCTGGTCGATGCCGATTTCGAGAGCGTCTCGGCCTATGTGAACACTCACGGCAAGACGGTCGACATCGTCACGGCCGTCTCCGGCCGCTTGGAAAACGGCGTCTTGGTCACCTTTCACGCCGTGGGCGACGGCCCCGTCGGTTGCGCGTCCCACATCACGCTGTTCTACACAGAGGCGATCGTGCGGATCGACGCCTGGGGGGCGTGGCGCGAAATCACCATGGGCGAACGCCCGCTCGCCCGCGAAGAAGCCGAAATCATCGACAATCCACTGATGGCCTTTCGCAGAATACGGACCGGCGAGCAGGAAAACCCATCAACGGTCGAAAACGGCCTTCGTGTGGCGCAGCTTTGGGACGCGATCAAGGCGTCGGCGGCGCGGGATGGCGCACCACTCAAGATCTCGGATCTACGGCGCGCGGCCTAGGCGCTGAACGCCGGTGTGCGGCGCCAGTCCAACCGCGTCTGCCGTCATTGCCTGACTCTACGGCCGCATCTCGCGCTGCGCCAACTGCGCCAGCGCAAAGACGTTGAGATCGCTGAGGCTGTCCAAAGCCGACCAGCCGATGATGCCTTCCCAGTTGATCCGGATCATCACGCCCACCGCGCCGGCGTCCTGGACATGGTGCATGCGGTCCACGAACTCCGCGGCGCGGGAGTTGGGCGCCAGGCCCCAGCCCGTGTCCTCGCCCACCGCTTCGAACTCGACGATCACCGGCACGTCGCCTATCGCCGCGACCGCCGGGTTGTTTGGAAAGCCGGGAAAATAGTCCAGCGGCGTGATCTTGAGGGCGGCGGCCAGGCGCCTTCTGCTGGATCTGAGCACGGACAGCGTGTCGGTCTGCGCACGGTGTCCGTAGGCGAAGTCTCGCACGATCAGTCGTTTGCCGGCCGCCGCCAGCGGCACCGCGATTGCATCGATCATGGCCTCCAGCCACGACGCGAAGTCGTAGGCCTGCCCCTTGTCGAGATAGTCATGCGGCGAGACGCGGGATTCCGGCGACGAGAATGAGACAATGATGCCCGCCAGGTCGGGGATCGCCTCAAGGACGGCGCGCGCCTTTCGGCTCAGGATATCGGTCCACAGCGGATGCAGCGGGTTGACCCCGCCATCCCCGTCGATCAGGTCCGGATAGAGGGCGAGCATATAGTCGGCGCAGGGCGGTTCCTTGACTTCGAGATAGAGGCCGGCGTCAGATATTGCGAGGTCTGCAGCAGTTTGTGCGAGACGTCGTCACCTCGGTGCAGGTCCGCCGCCTTCTTGCCGAGGGCCGCGAGCACGTTGAGACGCCGATTCAGGCAGGCGACCGGCGTTCCTCTGCACGCCAAGTACCTGGAACTGAAACTGGATGCGGCGCGCGAACTGCTATCGGGGTCGACGCTGTTGATCGAGCAGGCGGCGTATCGGCTTGGCTATTCGGATGTCTACTATTTCTCCCGGCAGTTCGCCCAGCATTTCGGCGTCCCGCCGGCCGCTTTTCGCAGAAGCGTTCAGTAGGTCTCCGCGCTTGAACGCGGTCGTCACGACGGCTGGAGCCTCATGGCTGTTTGCGGTGGTGTCGACGCGTGGTCTTCGAAGCCATCGAACATCGTCAGCGGCGGGTAGGCGGCGGGGTCGCACAGCACGTCGACAAGGCTGGGTCCGTCGTGTGACAACGCGGAACGCAGCGCGGCTTGAAGTTCTCTGGGGGTTTCGACGCGATAGGAAGCACATCCGCACGCGGCCGCGATTTCCGAATGGTCGACGTCACTGAGGTGGCATGCGCCTGTATGACGTTGAAACTTAACGGTTTCGGCATGCTTTTGGTACCCTAGAACGCCGTTGTTCAACACCAGCAGCACGACCTTGATGTTTTCTCGGACGGCCGTTTCCAACTCGGCCCAGACATGGCCAAATCCGCCATCGCCGGACAGGCATATGACCGGCGCCTCTCGAGCGGCGATCTTGGCCCCAAGCGCCATGGGATAGCCCCATCCGAGGCCGGCCAGACCCCGCGGAGACAAAAAGCGCATGCCCGGCCGAAGCGCGGTAAGCTGCGTGGCCATCCAGACTGACGCGTAGCTCGCATCGGCCACGATCGTGGTTTCCGGCGTCAGAAGCGGTGTCAGTTCGTGCAAGAGGCGTTCCGGCCGGATTGGCGATGCATTCGCCGCACTGACCGGCTCGCAAGCCGCCTGCGCGCATTGCCGGCATGCCGTGATGCGCTGTTCGAGCGTCGCTCTCCCGGCCTGTCGCTTGAAGCCGTCCAGATGCGCGAGGGCGTCGGCGAGGTGTTCGACCGTTGACCTGACATCGCCCGCCAGTCGCAGAGCGCTATAGTTCCTGCCGATCTCCTGGCCATCGATATCGATGTGAATGATGCGCGCGGCGTTCGGAAGAACCGACCAGCCGCCTGTTCCGTTTTGGTTGGTTCGCGTCCCGACAAGAAGGATCACGTCGGCATCCGCGATCAGGCCCTTTGTTCTCGAGCCCACGGAACGCTGCCCCATCGCATCGCCGACGAGCCCGAGGGACAAGGGGTGGGTTTCGTCGACCGAGCCCTTGCCCATCATGGTCGTGCCGACGGGCAGGCTTGCGTCTTCCTGAAGTCGCGCCAAGGCTGCCGTTGCTTGCGATCCGTGAACACCGCCACCGGCGATGACGACGGGAAGATGTGCATCCGCGATCAGGCGCGCGGCCTCGTCGATCCTCTCGGACACGGGCAGGGTCCGGTCCAGCGGATAGTGCCCGAGATCTGCATCGCCAGGCAGGGCACCGAAACCATGTGCTTCGAGCAGAGCGTCCGACGGAAGCATGAGAGCAACCGGCCCCGGGCGCCCGCTGGTGGCGGCAATCAAGGCCTGTCGCAGATGGTCGTCGATGCGCGCCGGGTCGTTCACGATCCTGGCCCATTTCGTGCAGGGCGCGAACAGGCTCAGATGGTCGAACTCCTGGAACGCGTTCTTGTCGGTCTGGTGCCGCGGGATTTCCTGGACAAGCGCGAGGATGGGAATGCTCGCTTTCAGGGCCTCGGCAAGCGGCGGCACGAGAAGCGTCGCCGCCGGCCCGTTCTGCGCGCACACCACGCCGATGCGTCCGGACTTTCGGGCAAAACCGTCCGCCATGGCTCCGCCGGCATTTTCGGTCCGGTAGCTCACCTGTCGAATGCCGATATCTTCCGCGGCCAAGACCAACCGGCTCGGCAGGCTCTGCGAAAACATGACGTCGACACCATAGTGGCTGAGCAGCCGCGCCAGACGATCGGCCATGGCTTCTTTCATGCCGCCACCCGCTCTTTCAGTGTTTCCTCAAGAGACGACAGGAACGCGTCGATCTCCGCAGGCCCCATTGGTGTGGAGAGGGCTGCAAGCCCGGTGTTGGAGAGCAAGATGCCTCGGTGGGCCAAACCCGAGAGGATGTTCTTCAGATCCGAGGACTGCTCGGGCGTTTGATAGAACTCGGCGTAGGTCCGTGGCGGGTCGCTTTTGGGATGAATCCGGAACAGCGACCCTTGGCCGGTGACGCTGATGTCCGCGCCGGTGCGTTCCCGCACCGCCCGAATGCCCCGACGCGCGTGGCTGCCAAGATCGGCGATGCGGGCATAGTCAGGGGCGTTGAGGTGCTGCAGACAGGCGCGCCCGGCGACCATGGTGACGGGGTTTGCCGCGAAGGTGCCGCCTTGGGGCAACAGCCTCGCTTCGCGTGTCGAGAAGACATCCATGACCTCGCGTGCGCCGGCGACGGCCCCCACGGCAAAACCGCCGCCGATGATCTTTCCAAGCGAGAACAGCTTGGCATTGAGGCCGAACGCGGCGGCCGCACCGTGCAATGCGGCGCGGAAATTCAGTACTTCGTCCGAGATGATGAGCGCGCCGGTACTGGCGCTGAAATCGTTCAGAAGCGCAACGAAGTCCTGGCTCAGCGGGATCAGTCCCGGTCGACTGGGCATGACGTCGATCAACATCGCCGCAAGGCTGTCGCCGTGCCGATCGAGGATCTCGGCCGCGCGTTTCACATCGTTGAAGGGAACGACCACGACATCGTCCAGAACGGCGTTTGGCGTGCCGCGATAGTTCGGCACCGGTCGAACCGCGCCGCCACGGCGATCGGGCGGCACCGTCTCGGACACTTCCGCCCAGTCATAGGCGCCGTGATAGGTGCCCTCCAGCTTCGCGATCTTCTGCCGCCCGGTGAAGGTGCGGGCGGCCTTGATCGCAAACATGACCGCCTCGGTCCCGGAGGTGACGAAGCGGATCGCCTCGATGCCGGGCACGCGCGCGCAGATCAGTTCGGCAAGCTCGATTTCCGTCTCGGTCGGGTTTGCGAAACAGGAACCGGATGTGAGCTGTTCTTGCACCGCCGCCACCACTGGGGGGAAGGCGTGGCCGTGGATCAACGTCGTGAAGTTGTTCGCGAAATCAATGTACTCATTGCCGTCGACATCCAAGACGCGCGCGCCTGAACCGGCCGCCATATAGGTCGGATGGGTATCGAACGTGATGGTGGCGCGCGTGACGCCGCCCGGAAACACCTGGCACGCGCGCCGATAGAGGGATTGTGAGCGTCTGGCTTGACGGAACGTTTGGGACAAGATGGGACCTGCTGCCATTTTTGAAATTTGATACATCAAAAATTTGAGCGTGACAAGGCCCGCCCCTCGAACGTGGCGATCAATCGATCAGTGCGGAAAGGGACGCAAACCCTGCTTCGATGTCGGCCCTTATGTGTTCGGAAACCCGCGACGCCCGTCCGCTTTCGAGATCTTTGAGCAGCTTGTTGTGATTGCTGACGCCCTCCCTGCTGATCGAGAACTCGGGATAAAGCAGGTTCAGCGATGGTCCGACCCGAACCCAGCAGGACTCGATCATCTGGACCGCGTTGGCATAGTTGCTCTGGCGGTAGACGAGAAAATGAAACTCTTCATTTTGCCGCAGAACCTCGGTGAAGTTCGACGCGTCCATCGCCCGTTCAAGGCGTTCCTGGATCTGCCACAGCTTCCGGATCTGGGCTTGCGTGATCGCAGGCGCGCCCACATCGGTGACCATGCATTCAAGGGATTTCCGGATCGCCGTGACCTCTAAAAGGGCTGCCCTGTCGAGGATCGGGACGATGACCGTTTTCGGCCCGGCATTTTCAAGCGCGCCTTCGAAAATCAGACGGGCGACCGCCTCGCGCGCCGGTGTGAAGCTGACCCCGGCGGCTTCGGCGATGGCCCGGATGGTGATCTTCTCGCCGGGACGGTACGCGCCGGACATAAGCGCCAGCTTCAGCTGCCGATAGACCTTGGAACTCAGGCTTTCTTCTCGGGCCACGGGTTTGATCTTGACCATGCTTGCTTCCTGACCGCGACGAACCGTCTTGCGTCGACACATGCGGGGTCGGCGCTTATTGCATGCGATTGGTCTATAGCATGATTTTTGATGCATCAACGTATGCGCGCCAACGCGGCAACCCGGCCTGCCGGACATGAGGCGTCACAGGTCGGATGCACCGGCGCCGCTCGTGCGAATGTCCCGTTGGAGAATCCTGTTGACTCGGCGGGAAAATCATATTTGATATATCAAAATCATGGCAGGGAGGATATCCGAATGTTTCGTCGCAGAACACTCATCCACGCGTTTTCGGCCCTCGCGGTTTGCGCCGCGGCCGTTTCGGCAAGGCCAGTTCTCGCGCAGGAGTTTCCCGACCGTGAGGTGACCTTGATCGTCAATTACGGCGCGGGCGGTACGACTGACACCGCGACGCGCATACTCGCCCAAACGGCGGAGGACTATCTCGAGCAGCCCATCGCGGTGGTCAATCGTGCGGGCGGTGCGGGAACGGCGGGCCCTTCACTGCTGGCGCAGAGTACGCCGGACGGCTACACGGTGGGCGTGACCAGCCTGTCGCCGTTGACCGTCGCCCCTCACACCATGGACGTGCCGTTTGAAATCGACGATTTCAGCTTTGTGGTCGGCTATCTGCGCTACGTCTACGGCATTGCCGTAAACGCGAATTCTCCCTACGAGACGATCGATGATCTCGTGGCGGCCGCGCGGGAAGGCGAGCGCGTGACGATCGCGGTCACCTCGACCGATGAGCGGATTCTGGTTGAGAACCTGAACAGTCTCTCCGGCGTGGAATTCGTTGCGATCCCCTACCAGTCCGGGTCGGAGCGCGAGGTGGCGCTGCTCGGCGATTTTGTCACGATGTCGATCATCGGTCCCGGTTCGGCAAATCTTCAATCCGGCGACCTTAGGTTGGTGGCCGCCGCCGGGCCGCGGCGTTGGAGCCAGAGGCAGGACGTCCCCACCCTGATCGAACAGGGCTATGATACGGCAATCGAAAGCTGGGCAGGGCTTTCCGCACCGGCGGGAACGCCGGACGACGTCGTCGAGGCGCTGAGGGAGGTCTTCTATCAGGCCGCCCAGGACCCCGCCTATGCGGATCAAGTCAATGGCCTCGGGCTCGACGCGGCCGCCATGTCGGGTGAAGAATACGGCGAGATGGTGCGCAACCGCTACGCCTCAAACGGTGAGTGGATCGAACGGCTGGGCCTTGCGGCCAACTGATCTTCTCTACCTCTTTCCGGCGCCCGGCCAAGTGATCATTCTTGGTCGGGCGCCCTCTTATTGGGCCCGCCCGTGATGGAAGTCTTGCAGCTCGCCGTGTCGGCAATCGCCGATCCGGTGAACCTCATCTACCTCGTTATCGGCGTTGCCGCCGGCATCGTTCTTGGTGCCATCCCCGGGCTTTCCGCCTCCATGGCGATTGCCATGATCATTCCGTTCACATTCATGCTGCCGCCGGTGGCAAGCCTGATCATGATGACGGGCGCCTACAAGGGGGGGATTTTCGGCGGATCCATCGCAGCCATCCTGGTCAAGGCGCCGGGAACGGCGGCGGCGGTCGCGACGGTTGAGGATGGCCATGCGCTGGCGCGCCAGGGAAAGGGCCGCAAGGCGCTGAAGATCTCCCTCTTCGCCTCGGCCATCGGCGACACGTTCAGCGACATCATTCTCATTCTCTCCGCCGCGCAACTGGCCCGTATCGCCCTTCAGTTCGGGCCGGTCGAATTCACGGTGATCGCCATCGCGGCCCTCACGCTCGTCGCCTCGCTGTCGGGAAAGTCGCTGGTGAAGGGCCTTATCGGGGCAAGCATCGGGTTGCTGGTTGCCATGATCGGGCTCGATCCGATCAGCGGCCTGCCGCGACTGACCTTCGGCAGTTCGGACTTCTACGGCGGGATCGGTCTGATTCCGATGCTGATCGGTCTGCTGCCCATGGCCGAGGTCCTGATCCGGCTTGAACAGCCAGTGACCGGATCGAAGGTCTTTCTGCCGCCGCCCAGAACCCGCGATGATACGCGCGTTACGGCCGGCGATTGGCGCCGTATGCGCAAGCCGATTGCCGCGGGATCGGTCATCGGGACGATCATCGGGATCATTCCGGGCATGGGCCCGTTGCTTGGGGCCCTGCTTGGCTATGACGCGGCCAAGCGGCTGTCAAAAAAGCCGGAGGAGTTCGGCAAGGGGTCGGTCGAAGGGGTCGCCGGGGCCGAATCCGGCAACAACGCCGTCAGCGGCGCCAATCTCATCCCCCTGCTTGGCCTGGGCATACCCGGCGATTCAGAGGCCGTGATCCTGATCGGCGCATTCATGATCCACGGCCTGACACCCGGTCCGCTGATATTCACCGAGAACCCGGAGGTCGTCTACGGGCTCTATGGCGGGCTGATCGTCGCCAACATGCTCCTGGTGGTTTTTGGCCTGCTTCTGATACCCGTCTTTACGCGCGTTTCGACCGTGCCGACGTCAATCATCCTGCCCGTGGTCATGATCCTGGCGACCATGGGCGCCTATAATTTCCAACAGAGCTTCTTCGACGTTTGGGTGGCGTTCGCCTTCTGCCTGATCGGTTACACGATGCACAAGGTCGGCGCGCCACGGTCGACCGTGATGATCGGCTTCATCCTGTTGCCGATCCTTGAGGACAATTTCCGGCGCGCGGTCCTGATCAGTGGCGGCGACTGGAGCGTATTTTTTGAGAGCACGATCGGCAACGTGCTTTGGTTCATCGCGCTGGCCGCCGTTTGCGCATCGATCATCGGCTATCGCCGTCACTTGCGATCGGGGCAATAGTGATGCGGCGCTTTATGGACTTTCAACTCTGCCTCGCGCTCGGGCTTTTGGGCTTTTGCGGCTTCCTTTTCTTTTGGGCGTTTCCCCGATACATCCCGACACGCGGCGGCGACGGGCTCGAAGCCATGTTGCCAAACGGTGTCGTCGCCTTTCTTACCGTACTGTCCGCAGTCTACGCGGTGTCTCGCCTGCGGACGGTTTTAAGCATGGCGGGGGCGGCCCGGGCCGCGCCGAGCGACGACGACCGGCGGCAGCGCCGCCGATCGGCCGCGTTCCTGATCGGCAGCCTGGTCTATGCCGGGCTCTTGCCGGTGTTCGGCTATGTGCTCTCGTCCGTGTTGTTGATTTCGTGGTTCTTGTTCCTGATGAACGAGCGCCACCCGTTGGTGTTCCTGCTCGTGGCCGTGCTGCCGCCATTTGCGCTGAACTTTCTTCTCGCGCGGGTGCTGCTGGTTCGGTTCACGGCACTCGACAACTTCTTCGCCGGTCTATAGCCGCGGTGTCTTAGGGGGTGAGAGGCACTTTGGATCCGCGTCGGCGTCGTGGTTTCCGGCACCCGGTATGGGGCGGACTAATGGACGACTGCGGCTTGACAGTTCTCCAAGGATCAAAAACTCGATCGCATGACCGATGAAAGCGCTGATTGCACGCCTCTCGCAAGAAACGAACGCTCACAACCCTATCCTCACCAGGCTTGAGGATTTCCAGGTCACGAGCGAACCGGCCATTGTTTCGGAGCAACGCAGTGCAGGAACGATCATCGGTGGGATGATCGACCGGCTGATGGAGCTAGGCGCGGACATAGTGGCCCCGGTCTCGGCGATCGCCACCTCCGGCGGACCGGTCCTGGATGCCGCGTTCGAAGCCCTGGCCGGTAAGCTGCTCGATGGCCTCGATGCCTCATCCGCCGATGTCGTGCTGTTGGATCTGCACGGCGCGATGATGACCGAGAGCCTCGGCGACGCCGAAGGCGAGCTGCTCACGCGGGTCCGCTCCGCCGTCGGTCCGAAGACGCCACTGCTTGTCGGCCTCGATCTCCATGCGCATGTGACCGAGGCCATGATGCGGGCCGCGGATATGGTCGTCGCCTGCAAGGAAAACCCCCATTCCGATCTCAACGATACCGGACGCCGGATCGTCGATCTCGCCGCGCGCCTGGCGGTTGGAGAGATAGCGCCGGTCAGCTATGTCACGATGGTCCCGATGCTCCTGCCCGGCGCGACCGAAACGGGCGCGGGTCCGTTGGAACAGGCGCACCAGCGCCTCAAGAAGTGGCTGGACACGGACGAGAAGGCGCTCGATGCGTCTCTTTGTAACTGTCAGCCCTTTCTCGATGTGCCGAACATGGGGCAGGCGGTCATCACCATCGCCGATGGTCCCTCGCGCGAGGCCGAGTCCATGGCGGCCGACATTGGCCGGCTGCTTTGGGACCGACGCCGGGAGTTTGTGAACCGTTTCCCGACAATCGATGAGGTTCTTCGACGCGTCCGCGCCGAGCCGGAGAACAGGCCGTTCGTCATATCCGACTATGGCGACCGTACCAACGCCGGCGCGCCGGGTGACAGCCCGGTGATCCTTGGTGCCCTTCTGTCGGACTACGCAGAACTGAAGGCCGCCCTGCCTCTTACCGACCCTGGTCTCGTGGATGCGGCACACCGGGTCGGAACGGGCGGCCGGGTCGATCTGCGCATCGGTGCGGCCTTCACCAAAGACCGGTTCGACCCCCTTCATGTTTCCGGCGTCGTGGAGGCCCTCTTGCCCGGACATTTCGTGATGAAGGGCCCCATGCTCGCCAGCCAAAGGGTGAATCTGGGGCCGACCGCAGTAATCCGCGCCGGCTCTTGCGTGATCGTGGCGACAGAACGGCCCGCGCGCACCCAGGACGTCAATTTCTATGAAGGGCAAGGCCTGCCGATTGGCCAGTTCGACTGCGTGGTCGTGAAGTCCGGCAACCATTTTCAATTGTCATATGCTGGCGTCGCGACACCGCTCAAGGCCGATACGCCTGGTGTCGGTTCCTTTGAAGCGGGTCGGTTCGAGGGACATTGCCAGGCGGTATTTCCCGATAACGACGCGCCGGACTACAAACCACGAAGTCTGGTACTTCACGCCGCAATATCCCGCTGAGTCCGACGCCCCGTCCGGTGAGCGTCGAAATGTCGGTGTGCGGGTTTCCCGCCCGGCATCCAGATCGCACGTCAGGCATCTGAAGGGCCTGTTGACAAATTTGTTTGTGTACGAATAAACTTGTTTGAGTACAAACGAGTTGTCTGACCATTGCAGATCCAAGAGGCGGAGGTTGTGGTGGTTCCAAGAACAGGGCCGTTCACCCGCAGGTTTGTGACGATCGCCGAGGAGATTCGGGCCGAGAAAAGCCACGAACTGGCGCAACCGATCCATCGGGCCGCCGCCCTGGCAGTCATCGCCAACCCGTTCGCCGGGCGTGACCATGACGATCTCGATCTGCTGATGGACTGGGGCGAAGCGCTTGGCGGCGAGCTTGGCGCGCGTGCCTTGGTCGCGCTCGGCGGCGACGGCTCGATCGTCGAGAGCTTCGGCAAGGCCGCGATCGTAGGCGCCGACGGTGAGATTGAGCATGCCGCCGCCTTGCTGCATCCGCGGCTTGGCGCGCCGCTGCGCCGGCTGTTGGGCCACAGCCCGGCGCTGATCCCGTCCGCGAAGAAGCTCGGTGGCATCGGTGCCGCGATTGACGTGCCCCTGGGCCACAAGGTCGCGGCCAAGGTGCGCAGCCATTTCGACGCCATGACGGTCGGCGTGGCCGATGCGCCGCGCGCCGACGAGATCGTCGTCGCCGTCGTGCTGACCGATGGCGGCCGGCCGTCGCCCCGTGTCGGCGGGTTGACCACGGCCGACATCGTCGGCACCGACGGCTTGGTCTAGGCGCCGGCCCGATGCACGCACCAGCCGCCCAAACCCCGCCGGAACGGACGCTGATCCGAAACATCGGGCTGCTGCTGTCCGGGGACCTCAGCCAGCCGCTGCTCGACGCCGACGCCATCCTGGTGGAAAACGGCGTGATCGCCGCGATCGGTGCCGCGCGGGAGTTGGCGGACGCCGGCCCGGCCGGCGTGATCGATGCCAATAGCAGCGCGGTGATGCCGGGTCTGATCGACAGCCATGTGCACCCCGTGTTCGGGGACTGGACGCCGCGGCAAAACCAGCTCGGCTGGATCGACTCCTTCCTGAACGGCGGCGTGACGACCATGATCTCGGCGGGCGAAGTGCATCTGCCGGGCCGACCGAAGGACATCGTCGGGCTGAAGGCCCTGGCGATCACGGCGCAGCGGGCGTTTTCCAACTTTCGCCCTGGCGGCGTGAAGCTGCATGCCGGCGCGCCGATCCTGGAACAGGGCATGACGGAGCAGGATTTCGCCGACCTGGCCGAAGCGGGTGTCACGCTGATCGGCGAAGTTGGCCTCGGTACCGTCCGCGCGGGCGAAGAGGCCCAACGCATGGTCGGCTGGGCCCGCAAGCACGGTATGCAATCGACCATCCATACCGGCGGGCCCTCGGTCCCCGGTTCCAGCTACATCGACAAGGATGTCGTTCTGGAGGCCGATCCGGACATCATCGGCCACATCAATGGCGGGCACACCGCCCTGCCCGTCGACCAGATCCGCTGCCTGTGCGAGGGCTGCCAGCGCGGCATCGAGATCGTCCACAATGGCAATGAGCGCGCCGGCCTGTTCGCCGCCCGTGCGGCGTATGAACTTGGCCAGCCCGAGCGGATCATCCTGGGCACGGATTCACCGGCGGGGTCGGGCGTTCAGCCGCTGGGTATCCTGCGCGTCATGGCGCTGTTGGCCGGCGTGGGGGAACTGCCGCCGGAACACGTCGTCTGCTTCGCCACCGGCAACACGGCCCGTATGCGCGGGCTCGACAGCGGCCTGATCGAGGTCGGGCGGCCTGCCGATCTGCTGTTCGCGGCCGAACCGCAACATTCGGCTGGCGGCGACATACTCCAGGCCCTTGCCATGGGCGATCTGCCCGGCGTTGGCATGGTGATGATCGACGGCATCATCCGCTGTCACCGATCGCGCCACACGCCACCGACCAGCCGCCTGCCCGAGGTCGTAGCCCCATGAGTTGACAGCCAACGAGGGCGCAGCCCGCCGAGCAGAAACTGATCAGCGTCGTTTGGTCGATTACTTTGGTTTCGGCGCCGTATTTATTTGCTTTATATAAATATATATTTCATTTACTCGGTTTGTTGTGATTTTGTTGTGATTTTGTTGTTGACTTTTTTTGTTTATTCATCAACGATATCTTCTGTAATGCAAGATGGCGTTGGGGCCACCTGGGTCGCTGGCATTTGGCGGTAACGTCCGATGTTCGCCGCGTCTCCGGGGGCGACGATTGGCGTTTGGCTAGGTCCTGGCCCGAGCCGTCCATGAATGAGGGAGACTCACAATGATCAGACGCAGACATCTCGGGCCACTGCTGGGGTCGCTGGCCACGGCCGCGCTGTTAACCCCGCTGCAGGCGGGGGCGCAGAGCGCCGATGTGGCGGCGATTTCCGGCTATTTTGCCCAAGGTTTCGGGCTGGCGATCGTCGAAGGCCTGAACCAGGCCGAGGCCGACTTCGATGTCGGCGTTCTGTTGGTCGACACGGGCAACCGCGCCCTTGATTACGAAGAACAGTTCATCAACGTGGCCCAGGACGATGAGTTCGACCTGGTCTTCGTGATGGGGTGGGAGTTGGTCAACGCGCTGGAAGAGGCGCATTCGGCCTATCCGGACCAACAATTCGTCTTTATCGACGGCGTGCTGGAAAGCGACGACATGACCTATGTCGACTTCGCCGAGAATGAAGGGTCGTTTCTGGCCGGCGCTTTTGCCGCCATGATGACGAGCCAGGAGGGCGTCGACGGCATCAATTCCGACAACGTGGTCGGCTTCGTCGGCGGCCGCGACATTCCCGTCATCCGCAATTTCCTCGTCGGCTACGAACAGGGCGTGGCCTACATCGATCCAGATGCCCGCGTGGCATCCGTGTTTGCCGGAACCTTCGACGACCCGGCCAGGGGCTCGGAACTGGCAATGTCGCTGTACGGCCAGGGTGCCGACATCGTCTACAACGCGGCGGGCCCGACGGGCGAAGGCGTGCTTCAAGCCAGCGGCATCTCGGGCAACTACTCCATCGGGGTCGACATCGATCAGTGCGACGTCGCGCCCGGAAACGTGATGGCCAGCATGCTCAAGCGGGTCGACACGGCGGTCTATGATCTGGTCGGCGCCCAGGCTTCTGGTGAGGGCGTGCGCACCGGCGCATACGACTTCAACGTGGCGGCCGGCGGCGTCGAACTGCTGCTGTGTCCGGACGTCATGAGTTCGATCCCGCAGGAGGTGCAGGACCGGCTGGAACAGATCCGCCAAGACATCGCCTCCGGTGCGATTGTCGTCGACTCCGTGCTTTGAGGTTTGACGGTTGGGGGTGAACTTGGTGTCGGTCAGGGCGCGCACGCCGCGCCTTCGACCGACACCAAGCTTCAAGCAAGAAGACCTTTCACCGTGACGCCTGGTATAACCTGACAGCAGTGGCCGAGACCCCGTACGCGATCGAGATGCAGGGCATCACCAAGCGGTTCGGCAAGGTGGTGGCCAATCGCGACATCACCTTCGCCGTACGCACCGGTGAGGTGCATGCCGTCATCGGCGAAAACGGCGCTGGCAAGACGACCTTGATGAACATCCTGTTCGGCCTGCTTCAGCCGGATGAGGGAACCGTCAAGGTGGCCGGCGAACCGGTGCATTTGCGCTCGCCGAAGGACGCCATCAGGCTCGGCCTCGGCATGGTCCATCAGCATTTCAAGCTGGTGCCGTCCCTGACCGCGGCGGAAAACATCTTCTTGGGCATAGAGCCGCAGCGCTACGGTTTGATCGACCGCGATGCGGCCATCGCCCAGGTGCACGCGCTGTCCGAACGCTACGGCCTGAGGGTCGAGCCGACGGCCATCGTCCGGCATCTTCCTGTCGGCATCGAACAGCGGATCGAGATCCTGAAGGTTCTGGTTCGCGGTGCCCGGATCATCATCCTGGACGAACCGACGGCCGTCCTGACACCGCAGGAACGGCGCGAGCTGTTCCGCATCCTGAACGGCTTCGTCGCCGACGGGATGACCGTGATCTTCATCAGCCATCATCTGGAAGAGGTGATGGAGGTGTCGGCGACGACCACCGTGTTGCGCCAAGGCGAGGTGGTGGACACCAGGCCGACCGCGTCTCTGTCGAAATCCGAACTGGTGCGCATGATGGTCGGCAAGGACATCAGCTTCGATCGGCCCGCGCACGCCGGCAAGGCGGGCGATCCGATCCTTGAGGTGTCGGACCTGTGGGCGCGGGACGACCGGGGCCTGAAGGCCGTCCGCGATGTCAGCTTCGAAGTCCGCGCCCATGAGATTGTCGGCATCGCGGGCGTTGCCGGAAACGGCCAAGGGGAATTGGCGGAGGTGATCAGCGGCCTGCGGCTGCCCAGCCATGGCGCCATTCGGCTGAACGGCACTGCCATCGATGCCGCGTCGCCGCGCGCGATCCGCGACATCGGTCTGGCCCATGTTCCGGCCGACAGGATGGAGCGGGGTGTCGATCGCGACGCGCCCATCCGCCTGAACATGCTGATGGGCCGCCATCACAAGGCGCCATGGTCGCGCCATGGCTGGCTGAACAGCGAGGCGATCACGGCGACGGCAAACGATTTGGTGAAGCGCTTCGACGTCCGTACGGACAGCGTCGATCGGGCCGTCAAGACCCTGTCCGGCGGCAACATCCAGAAAACGGTCGTGGCGCGCGAGTTTTCCCAGGAAGCCAACTTCCTGCTGGTCGATCAACCGACGCGCGGCGTCGATATCGGCGCGATGACGGAGATCCATGACGAGATCCTGCGCCGTCGCGAGGCCGGCCAGGCCATTCTGCTGTTCTCCGTCCAACTGGACGAGATCCTCACGCTCGCGGACCGCATCCTGGTGATGTTCGAGGGCGAGATCATCGGTGAGGTCGACCCGACCACCACGACGGAGGAGGAGATCGGCTTGCTGATGGCCGGCGTGCGCGGGGATGCCGCCGCAACGCAAGGATCACCGGGCTTGCCGGCGGGGGCGGCCTGATGCGCTTCTTCCGCTCCACCTTTGAGCAGAGCATCGCGCTCTTGCTGGCCCTCGTCATCGGCAGCCTGATCATCGTCGGCATCGGCGAGAACCCGATCGTCGCCTACGCCACGCTGCTGGACGGCGCGTTCGGCAGTCCCCAGCGCATCGCCGGCACCCTGCTGCAAAGCACCCCGATCATGATCGCCGGCATGGCGGCCTGCGTGGCCTTTCGGTCGGGCCTGTTCAATATCGGCGTCGAGGGCCAGCTCTATATGGGCGGGTTTGCGGCCGCCCTGATCGGTTTCTCGCTGCCGCTGCCCTGGTTTCTTCACCTGCCGCTGGCGATGATCGTGGCTGTCATCGCGGGTGCTGCCTGGATCGCCGTGCCGGCCTTTTTCCGCGCCCGCTACAACGCCAACGAGGTGGTCTCCACCATCCTGCTGAACTACGTGGCCGTGCTGCTGACCTCGTACTTCACGATCTTCCTGTTCAAGCGCCCGGGCGGCTGGTCGGAGACACCGCCGATCCTCGAAAGCTCAATGCTGCCGACCTTGTTCGAGTTTTCGCGCCTGAACTATGGCCTGTTCATCGGCCTGGCGCTGGCGGTCGGCCTTCACTTCTATTTCCTGCGCACCGTCTCGGGCTTCGAAAGCGGGACGATGGGGTCCAATCAGCGCTATGCGGAGTATGGCGGCGTCAACATACGGGCCAAGATCTTCCGCATGATGCTGGTGTCCGGCGCCATCGGCGGCCTGGCCGGCGGCGTAGAGACGCTGGGCGTCCACCATCGCTTCATGGAGGGCTTCGCGCCGGGCTTCGGGTTCGACGGCGTGATCGCGGCCCTGTTGGCCAATGCCAACCCGCTGCTGACGGTGATCACCGCCCTGTTCTTCGGCATGCTGCGCTCCGGCTCGCTGTTGCTGGAGGTCGACACGACCATGTCGCGCGAGATCATCACCGTGCTTCAGGCCTTGATCATCCTGTGCGTGTCGGCGCAGGTGCGCATCGGCCGCCGTGGCGACGCCACGGCTGGGGAGCGCCGATGGAAGTATTAGGCGACATCTTCAACATCTCACTGCTGGCCGCCACGATCCGGACGACGGTGCCGATCCTGCTGGTGGCCTTGGGCGGCGCCTTCACCACCAAGGCCGGCATCTTCAACATCGGCCTGGAGGGCATGATGTTGGTCTCCGCCTTCTTCGCCGTTCTTGGCAGCATGTATTTCGGCTCGGCCATTATGGGCGTGATGGCCGGGATGATCGCGGGCATGCTGACGGCGACATTGTTCGCCTTGCTGGTGGTGACCTTCCGCGCCAATGAGGTCGTGGTCGGCCTAGCCATCAACATTCTGGCCAGCGGCATGACCATCGCGCTGATGAACGCCATTTTCGGCACGCGCGGCTCCATCATCTCGCGCGACATTGTCGGCCTGCCGCCCGTCCATGTGCCGGGGGCCTCGGCGCTGGGTCAGGTCGCGCAAGTGTTCAGCGGCTTCACGCCGCTGGTTTACGTCGCCTTCCTGCTGGTCCCGGTGCTGGTCATTTTCTTCGGGCGGACACGGCTGGGGCTCTACATCCGGGTTGCCGGCGAGAAGCCGGAGGCGGCCGAGGCCCTGGGCATCTCCGTCGCCCGGCTGCAATACATCGCCGCCCTGTTCTGCGGCGCCCTGGCCGGGCTTGCCGGCGCCCATCTGTCGCTGGGCTACATCACCATGTTCACGGAGAACATGTCGTCCGGCCGCGGCTTCATGGCCGTGGCCGTGCTGATCTTCTCCAATGGCGATCCGCTGCTTGTGTTGGCCGGCTGCCTGCTGTTCGGCTTTTCCGATGCCTTGGCAGTGCGCCTGCAGACCTTCGACATTCCGTCCTATGTCGTGCAGACGGTGCCGTATCTGGTGACGATCGCCTTCCTGTTTGCCTTCGCCTATCGCAGCCGGCCGCGCGTGTTCCGCGAGATTTTCGACAAGGTCCGGCCGGCATCGGGGCCGTGACGTGACGGAGAGCTTCTAATGGTGCGCATGATCCTCGACGTGGATTCCGCTGGCGACGACATCCTCGCCATCCTGTTCGCGGCGCGCCACAAGGAGATCCAGCTTGAGGGCGTCACGACGGTGATGGGCGCCAGCGGCTCGATCGAACAGGCGACCCGCGTCGCGCTGAACACGCTGACCCGGGCGGAGCGGGACGATGTACCGGTGGCGGCCGGCGCCTATCGGCCGATCGTGGGGCATAGCGAGGAGGACATGCGAGCCCCGGTGCATTTTGAGAAGACCCTGCACGACAGGTTCGGCGAGCGCCTGAAAGGATTCAATGCCCCGGCGCCGGAGCCCAAGCGACCGGCCGATAGTCGCCACGCGGTCGATTTCATTCTCGAGACCGTTCGCCAAAACCCGGGCGAAATCACCCTGGTGGCGACCGGCCCATTTACCAACGTGGCCATGGCGCTGCTGCAGGAGCCGGACCTGCCCAAGCTGGTGCCGGAATGCATCGTGCTGGGCGGCACCTTCCATTGTCCCGGCAACATCACGCCGGTGGCGGAGTACAATATCTGGGCCGATCCAGAGGCGGCCAAACTGGTCATGAATTCCGGCATGAAGCTGACCATTGTCGGCCTCGATGTCTGCGAAACCAACGACGCCGCGGACGCCATGCTGACCCGCGACGATCTCGCGGACCTGGCCGAGCATGACGTGCCGCTGGCCCGCTATCTGGTCGAGTTTCTGCCGATCTATATCGACATCTGGCGCGAGTTTTTCGGCCTCGTGGGCTTCCCGCTGGATGACGTGATCGCGGTGGCGCTGGCGATCGATCCGACCTTGTGCACGACCGACGGCCCGCTGTTCGTCGATGTCGAGCTGGAGGGGCGGATCGCGCGGGGCCAGACGGTCGCCTATCGCGGCTTTCAGATCCTGCCGGCGGACGGGCCGCGCACCGCGCATATCTGCACCACAATCGACGGCAGGCGATTCGTATCCCTGTTCAAAAACACCATTCTCGGTCGGATCTGAGCGGACGAGGCGCGATTAATCATGTCCATCCCCATCATTCTCGATTGTGACCCTGGCCACGACGACGCCATCGCGCTGGTCATGGCCCACCGTTCGCCTGACATCGACCTGGTCGGCGTCACCACGGTCTGCGGCAACGCGCCGATTGAGGCGACGACGCGTAACGCCCTGCGCGTCATGGACTTTATCGGCGCGGAGGAGGTGCCGATCGCGCGCGGCTGCTATCGGCCCTTGGCGCGTCCGCTGCGCCTTGGAACGGCCGATGGCCCCTCCGGCCTGGACGGCACCCCCGACCTGCCCGACAGCGACCGCGCCGTCGAGCCCCAACACGCCGTCGATGCGCTGGCCACCTGGCTTCGCGAGGCCCCGGAACCCATCACCCTCGTGCCGACTGGCCCGCTGACCAATATCGGGCTTCTGTTCCTCAAACACCCGGACGTTAAGCCGAAGATCAAGGAAATCGTCCTGATGGGCGGGGTGTTCTACCGCCGCAGCGAGTATTTCACGCCGACCGAGTTCAACATCTTTTGCGATCCGGAGGCCGCCGCCATCGTCGTGGATTCCGGCGTGCCGACGACCATGGTCGGGCTCGACGTGACGATGCAGGTGCTGGTCGAGGAACCGCAGTTCGAGGCCTTGCGAGAAATCGACACCCCCTTGGGCCGTGTCGTGCTGGACTGGCTGGCCTTCTACGAGAAGCTGCATCGCGGCACCATGGGTGTCGGCGGTGCTTTGCACGACCCGCTGGCCCTGGCGGCCGTGCTCGACCCCAGCCTGATCGAAACCAGGCCCGCCCATGTTGCGGTGGATCTGCGCGGCACGGTCACTTTTGGCGCCACCGTGGCCGATTTCTGGGGCGAGCGCGAACTGCCCGACAATGTCCGCATCGCGACGTCGGTCGATGCCGACCGGTTCTTCGCCCTGCTTTACAAATTGCTGCGCGACTGACCGCTCTTAATAGGGAGAACGCCGATGGAAGCCGCGATCCGCAAGGACGGCGTCTTTACCGAAACGATCTATCACGAGGGCGGTCCGGCCGGCGGGGGGCCGCTGCATCGCGGCTACGCCTTCGCCGTGCTGATCAATCCGTTCGCCGGCGGCTACGTTGAAGACCTGATGCCGTTCATGGAGGCGCTGAAGCCGGTCGGGGCGGCACTGGCCCAGAAGCTGATCGATGCGCTGGGCGGCGACCCTGGCAAGATCGAGGGTTTCGGCAAGGGCGCGATCATCGGGTTGGAAGGCGAGATCGAGCATGGCGCCCTGTGGCACGCGCCCGGCGGCTATGCCATGCGCGACGCGCTGGGTGGCGCCAGGGCGATCGTGCCGTCGACCAAGAAGATCGGCGCCGCCGGCAGCCGCCTGGACCTGCCGATCACCCATATCCAGGCGTCCTATGTCCGGTCCCATTTCGACGCGATCGAGGCGGGCATCCCGGATGCGCCTCGGCCGGACGAGATGATGGTGTTTCTCGCCATGACCACCGGGCCGCGTGTCCACGCGCGCGTCGGCGGCCTGGCGGCTGCGGACATCACGGGCGAAGACGGCTTGCGTTAGGAGACCACCCATGACCATCGACCCCTTTTCCGCCCATCGATCGGAAAGCGCCATCGCCCTGGACCCGGCGCAGACCGCCGTCCTTGTCGTCGACATGCTGAACGATTTCTGCAAGCCGGGCGGTGCCATGGTGCTGCCGGGCTATGAGACGCTGATGGACCCCCAGCGGTCGGTCATTGCCGCCGCTCGGGAGGCCGGCGTGCCGGTGATCTGGGTGATCGATTCCCATCGCACGGGCCTGCGCCGCGATCGGGAGTTCCTGAAGCGGACACCGCATTGCGCAGAAGGCTCATGGGGCGCCCAGGTGATCGACGATCTGGCGCCGCAGGACGATGATCTGCGGGTCTACAAGCACCGCTATTCCGGCTTTTTCCAAACCGACCTGGACCTGACGCTGAAGGACATGGAAATCACGCAGCTCGTGATCTTCGGCGTCGTCACCAATATCTGCGTGCGCTCCACCGTGCATGACGCGTTCTTCAACGGCTATCAGGTCGTGGTGCCGCAGGATGCCTGCGCGGCCACCAGCCCGCGCGAGCAGGCCTCGTCGCTTTACGACATCGCGACCCATTTCGGCCTGGTCGTCGCCTCGGCCGATGTGGTCGAGGCGCTGACGGCGCAGCGGCAGCTAACGAATATGGCAATCGGATCTGATTTGGAGTTCGTCTCATGAGGCTGCAGGATAAGGTGGCGGTGATCACCGGCGCATCGAACGGTATTGGTGCGGCAACGGCGCGCAAGTTCGTGGCGGAAGGTGCTTCGGTGATCCTGGCCGACATCCACGAAGAGGCCGGTCAGGCCCTGGCCGACGAACTGGGCGACGCTGCACAATTCATCTTCTGCGACGTGGGGCGTGTGCCGGACATTCGTGCCGCGCTGGACAGGGCGGAGCAAGCCTTCGGCGGCCTCGACATCCTGTTCAACAATGCCGCGATCCAAAGCGTGCATACCTTCGAGCAGACCTCGGAGGAGGAGTGGCAGGAGATTATCGATATCAATCTCAAGAGCGTATTCTTCGGCATCCAGCACGCCATTCCGCTGATGCGCAAACGCGGTGGCGGCGCGATTATCAACACCTCGTCGACCTTCGCCATCGTCGGCTCGCCCGGCTACGCGGCCTATCACGCGTCCAAGGGCGGCGTCAGTTCGATGACGCGCGGCGCGGCGATCTCGCTGATCAAGGACAACATCCGTGTGAACGCGATCTGCCCCGGCACCATCATGACGCCGGGGCTGCAGGCCGGGGTGCGCAAGACGGCCGATGATTACGACGCGGCGATGGCATCGTACATGGCGCTGCAGCCCTTGGGCCGGTTCGGCACGGCCGAGGAAATCGCCGCCGTCGTGGCGTTTCTGGCGAGCGACGAGGCCTCCTTCATTGTCGGCGCCAACGTCACCGCCGATGGCGCCTACACGGTTGTCTGACATGCGCCGGTTTGCTAGCGAGCCGCTTTAGCCAAGAAGTCGGAGGCCCGATCGGGTCGTCATGAGCAAGACACCTGCGCAAGCGAGATTGGCGGCGAAGCCGGCCGGACCCGCCCCCGACCGGGCGGAAATCGAGGCGGCCCTGGCCGAGATCGACTATCGGCTGGAGGATCAGGCGGGCTATCTGATTCGCCGGGCGCACCAACGCGCGACGCTGTGCTTTCAAAAGGTTCTGGAAGGGTTCGACGTCACACCCCGTCAGTTCGCCGCCCTGATAACAGTGCTGCGGCAGGGCGAGGTTTCCCAGAATCTGCTGGGCCGTCAGACATCGATGGATCCGGCCACGATCAAGGGCGTCGTCTCGCGCCTCGGCGCCGCCGGCCTGATGGAGCGCTTCCCGTCGCAAAGCGACAGACGCATGCTGATGGTCCGCCTTAGCGAAGCGGGTGTCGATACGGCCCTGGCGATCATACGGCGGGGCAAGGCCGTCTCGCGCAAGATCCTTGAACCGCTGACCGTCGACGAGCGCGAAACCTTCATCGCCCTGCTGCGCAAGGTGTCTTAGGGTGACCGAAACCGCCGGCAGGGACACATCGCCAGCTCCTTCACAGTTCCGTCTCTGACCATCACAACCGCTTTCAGGCGGCTTGCGAGGCCTTGAGCTCTAACAGGGAACTTCACGCCGTCGCGGTCTTCGCCGGCCAAATGCTCGGCACCGCTCCGGTCGACGATTTACTCTGGCCCGTAGGCTTTCTGAGCTACGAACTCGGGTCCCTCGACGAACAAACCGGCCGACTGGAACCCATCAAGAGCCCGTTCGGCTACAAGCTGTCACCTATGTCTTAGGTACAAGCTGTTACCTATGTCCCCGGGCTGGACCCGAGATTTCATGGAGCGGGCGATGGGATTCGAACCCACGACCCCAACCTTGGCAAGGTTGTGCTCTACCCCTGAGCTACGCCCGCTTCCGATGGGTGGCCGGTCCATGTGAGGTCCGGCGAGGCGGGCGGATCATACGCAAAGAAGACGGCATTGCAAGTCCGGTCTTGCATCCGCCGGCGCCGGGACCCTGAAGCCCTGGCGCTGGTTCGACGCGACCATGGCGCAATGGTTCGTGTGCCGCTATAACCCCGGCCATGGAAACCGAGGCCCAAGAACTTGAACCGCCCTTGCCGACCACGCCCGACGCCCTGCTTGACCGGCTGAGCGCCTGGGGGATCGCGCAGACGACGCATCATCACCAGCCCGTCTTCACCGTCGACGAGGCGAAGGATCTGCGCGGCCAGCTTGCCGGCGGCCATTGCAAGAGCCTGTTCTTGAAGAACAAGAAGGGGGCCATGTGGCTGGTGGTCTGCGACGAAGACCGTCGCATTGACTTAAAGGCGTTGAGCGGCCTGCTGCAAGGCGGGCGGTTGTCCTTCGCTTCGGCGGACAGGTTGCGCCGCGTGTTGGGCGTCCTGCCCGGGTCGGTCACCCCGTTCGCGCTGATCAACGATCGCGACCACCAGGTCACGCCGGTGCTGGACAAGACCATGCTGGCGCACGATCGGCTGAACTATCACCCTCTTGTCAACACGATGACGACGACGATCGCCAGCGCCGACCTGGTGCGCTTTGTCGAGGCCTGCGGACACCGGCCGGTGATCCTGGACCTCGATGCGGCGGCCCCGACACCGTGAGCCGGCAGACCTGAGGCGGCCGACCGCTTGCGTTTTCAGCGCGCCTTGACCAGATAGGATCTGGCGTTGGCCGGCCCGGCCGAAACCCGCCCAATACTTAGCGAGACAAAGATGGAACAGTTGATTGGCCAGGCCGATCCGGCCCAGAATGTAATCAAGGACAGCGACACGCAATCCTTTGCCGCCGACGTCATCGAAGCGTCGCAGACGCAACCGGTCGTGGTCGATTTCTGGGCGCCGTGGTGCGGGCCTTGCAAGACGCTGGGGCCGATGCTGGAGCAAGCAGTTCGGGCGGCCGGCGGCCGCGTCCGCATGGTCAAGATCAACATCGACGAGAACCAGCAACTTGCCGCCCAACTGCGCATTCAATCGATCCCGACCGTGTACGCTTTTTTCCAGGGCCGGCCGGTGGACGCTTTTCAGGGGGCGGTTCCCGAAAGCAAGGTCAAGGAGTTCGTGACCAAGCTGTCGAGCCTGCGCGGCCAGGACGAAAAGGCGATGATCGAAGAGGCGCTGGCCCAGGCCGAGGCCTTGTTGGAGAGCGGCCAGGCGGAGCAGGCGCTCGGCATTTTCGGCCAGCTCTTGCAGCACGACAACGGCTTGCCCGCCGCCCTGGCAGGTGCTGCGCGGGCGCTGATCGCTCTGGGACAGACCGACGAGGCAGGTCGGATCTTGGACGAGGCGCCGGAGGAGGCCCAGAAGGATCCGGCCATCGTCGCCGTCCGACGCCAGATGGAACTGTCGGCCGCCACGGAGGGGGCGGCCTCGGAGATCGGCGGTCTGGAGCAGAAGGTTGCCGCGTCGCCGGACGACCATCAGGCCCGGATCGATCTCGCCATGGCCTATTACGCCGCCGACCGCAGCGATGAGGCGACCGACGCGCTGCTCGAATCCATTCGCCGCGATCGCGACTGGAACGAGGCGGCGGCGCGGACAAAGCTGTTGGAGCTGTTCGAGGCCTGGGGGCCGGCCGACCCGCGCTCGGTGCGGGGTCGCCGGAAACTGTCGTCCCTGCTGTTCTCGTGAAGGCATGCCCCTGCGGCGATTGGCCCTTGGAATTGGCGGAATTCGGTCGAAATTACTGAGACGAAGCTAACCGTCCTTCGACCGACGCGAGGAGAGCAAAGCGACCTTGGCCAGAAGCCCGCTGTTTCCGACGTTCGACATGCTGCCATCGACGCTGCCGGTTTTTCCCTTGCCCGGCGTTCTGCTGCTGCCGGACGGGGACCTGCCGTTGAACATTTTCGAGCCGCGCTATCTCGCCATGGTCGACGACGCGTTGGCCGGCGAGCGGCTCATTGGCATGGGCCAGCCCCTCGACCCCAACGAGGAGGGGGCAAGGCCGGCGCTTTATGAGGTCGGATGCGCGGGACGTATCACCTCGTTGGAGGAGACCGAGGACGGCCGATACCTGATCACCCTGACCGGCGTCTGCCGGTTTCGGATCCAGCAGGAGATTGCGACGACGCGCGGCTATCGGCGCTTCGGCGTCGACTGGTCGCTCTTTGCGCCGGACATGGCGCCCGACGGCGACCTGGAACTGGACCACGAGCGGCTGCATCGCGTGTTGAAGACGTATTTCAAACAGCAAGGCATCTCGGCCAATTGGGAGGCCATTCAGAACACGCCGGACGCGCGGTTGATCATCTCGCTGGCGATGATCTGCCCGTTCGCGCCGACCGAAAAGCAGGCCATTCTGGAGGCCGATACGGCGCAAAACCGCGCCGACACCGTCTTAAGCCTGCTGGAAATTGCCGCCTACGATCAGGCCGATGGCGGCGTATCGCGCCACTGATTGGGCCGTTTTGGACGCGCCCATTTGTGTGGACTGCCGGGATCGGCTTCCCACATAGTGCATGCCATGACAGAAACACCGCGCCCGCCCGCCCGCGTCGATCCCAAATTGCTGGAGATCCTGGTCTGTCCGCTGACCAAGGCGCCGTTGCGCTACGACGCGGAACAGCAGGAACTGATCAGCGATCAGGCCAGGCTGGCCTATCCCATTCGCGACGGGATCCCGATCATGCTGATTGATGAGGCGCGACCCCTGGATGAGGATGCCGAGCGTTAGATGAAGCGCGACCTGCCCGACACGCTCGATACAGAGCATTGGCCGACCGAGATTCGCCACAAGACCGCCGAACGGCTACTGGAGATCGACTTCGACACCGGTGAGCAGTTCAGCTTTCCGGCCGAGCTGTTGCGGGTCGAAAGCCCGTCGGCGGAGGTTCAGGGGCACAATCCAAGCCAGAAACAGATCGTCGCGGGCAAGCGCAATGTCGGCATTCGCGCGCTTGAGCCGGTCGGCAACTACGCGGTGCGCATCGTCTTCGATGACGGGCATGAGACCGGGCTGTTCTCGTGGAAGTATCTGTTCGAGCTTGGCCAGCGGCAGGACGACACCTGGCGGACCTATCTCTCGGCGCTGGAACAGCGTGGCCTGAGCCGGGACCGTGCTTAAGCCGGCCGTAGAAACCGCGCGGGTCACTGTCGGCTCCGGCGGTATCGATATCGGCGGGACGATCAGTTGGCTGATCGATCAGGGCCTATTGGCCACACCCATCGTGCCCATGGTCGCGGAGCTGAGGAACCGTGTCGAAGCGGATGGTGTGCCGGTCTTGCGGCTGAACATCTCGACCACCACGCTGCATCCCCAGTTTTCGGCCTTCACCATCATTTGCCGGCGCGGCGAGGAGCCGGAGTTCCAGCAGCACGCCCATCAGGATCCGGATGCCGAGAGGCCGATCTTGCGAAGCCCGTTGAACGAGGTCCTGACCGAGGCGGCTAACGCCACGGCCGGCCTCACATCCGAGCAACGCGCGAACATTCCCCATTTTTTCACCCGGCGCTTCCGGTTGGAGGCGGGAGAGGGCCTCGACCGCTATGAGGTCCTGCGTGAGTTCCGCGAGCATGGCGCTACCGACTATTTCGTGCTCGCCGTGCCGTTCGGCTGGGGCGAGATGCCGGAAACCGTGGATAACGGCGTGCTGGCGTCATGGACGACGGACAGGCCAGGCGGCTTCACGGACGCCGACATCGCTGCCCTCGTTGCGATCACGCGCACCCTGGCGGTGGCGCTGCGGACCACCACCTTGCTGGAAATCGGCGACACGATCATGCGTACCTATCTGGGCGCAGATGCCGGACCCCGTGTCATGCGTGGCGACATCAAGCGGGGTGCATCGACCTCGATTTCGGCGGCCATTCTGATCGCCGATCTGCGCGGCTTCACGGCGCTTTCGGACACGATGCCGCGCGAGTCCCTTATGGGCATGCTGGACGATTACCTGGAATGCATGGCCGATCCGGTCGAGCACCAGGGCGGTCAGGTCCTGAAGTATCTCGGCGATGGATTGCTGGCCACGTTCACCTGTCCGGAGGAAAACCCACGTGCAGGCTGTGAGGCGGCAATCGCGGCGGCGCGCGAGATGCAGGTGCGTACCGAGGCACTTAACCGCGAACGCGAGGCGGCCGGGTTGCCGACCATGACATTGGATGTGGCACTTCACCGGGGCGACGTGCTGTACGGCAATGTCGGCTGCGACAGCCGCATGGAGTTCACGGTGATCGGTCCCGCCGTCAACGAGACGGCCCGTATCGAGTCGCTGTGCGGCGCGCTGGGCCATTCGATCCTGGTCTCGAAGAACTTTGCCGAGGCCTCGACCACACCAGACCGCTTCGTTTCGATTGGCCGCCACGCCTTGCGCGGGGTGCGCGAGCCGCAGGAGCTGTTCACGCTCGCAGAGGGCTGACCGGCTTGAGGCCGACCGACCGTCGCGCTAACCTGACGTCCTCGCCCGTCGAGGGGGCGACCGGTCCGCGGAAAGGGATGATCCCGCCTCGCTGTCGATAGATCATCGTTGATCGCTCTTTTCCTGCCCGTCGATGCGGACACCGGGCCGAGACGGAAGAGGTGATCTCGTGGCCAAGAGGCTCCCCAAATCCCCGGACCTGGCGCACCTGAAGAAGCAGGCCAAGGCGCTGGCGCGGTCCGCCGATATCAAACTCAGCGAAGCCCAGCTCAGGCTGGCGCGCGAGTACGGTTTTGCAAGCTGGCCGAAGCTGAAGCAGGCGGTCGACGCGCAGCAACCCTTCACGATCGACGACTTTCTACAGGCCGCGACAGGGCGCCGGGTTGGTCGGGCAACGGCGATGCTGAAGCGACAGCCTGATCTGGCGAGCGACAACCTACAAACGGCGGCCGTGCTCGGCGACGTGCCAGCCTTGCAGCGGTTCCTGGCAGACGACCCAGCCGCCGCGACCCGACCCGATGGCCCGCTCGACTGGCCGCCCTTGATGTATCTGTGCTGGTCGGTGTTCTTGAAGGCGGATCGCGACCGATCCTTCGAGGCGGCGACGACGCTGCTGCTGGATGCCGGCGCCGACCCGGACGCGTTCTGCCCCGAGCGCAGTGATCTTCCCAACCGACGCTGGTCGGCCCTCTATGGCGCGGCCGGTGAGGCCGGGCATTCGGGCGTCAGCAAGCTCCTTTTAGAGGCGGGCGCCGACCCCGATGACAACGAGTCGCTCTACCATGCGGCCGAACGGCAGGACACCGCCTGTCTGGCACTGCTGCTGGACGCGGGCGCAACGATCAAGGGCACCAATGCCCTGTTCCGGAAGCTGGATTTCGAAGACCCGGCCGGGCTGCAGCTCTTTTTCGATCACGGCGCCGATCCCAACGATCCGATCTATCGGGCGGAAGGCCCTCAGCTGGGGACGAACGCGTTGTTTCACGCCATACGCCGTGGCCGATCCGCGACGGTGATCGCCAGGTTGCTGGATCAAGGCGTTGACATGGACCAACGCGATCCCGACGGCCTTACCGCCTATGCCCAAGCCTATCGTGCCGGCGCGCGCGACACAGTCGACCTGCTGGCCGACTGTGGCGCCGATACCAGCCTAACGCTGACCGATCGGCTTATCGGCGCCTGTTCGCTTGGGGCGGTCGATCAAGTTGGCCAGATCCTGGAAGCCGATCCGGGCCTGGCCGATGGGCTCTCGCGGAGCGAGGCGCGCATACTCGTCGAGGCCGCGTTTCGCGGCCAGGCCGATGCCGTCGGCCTCATGCTGGATGCCGGTATCGACATCGAGACACGTGGCGATACCGACGGCACGGCCCTGCACCATGCCAGCAATCGGGGCTACCCGGACGTCGTGGCGCTGCTGATCGAACGCGGAGCGGATATCGAGGCGGTCAGTGCGATGACCGACAGCGGTCCGCTGGGTTGGGCGGTCTACGGTGCCCGGTATGAGCCGAACCGTGATGGCGACTATGAGGGCGTGGTGCGGCATCTGCTGGCGGCGGGCGCGACGGTCGAGGACTGGATGGACGAGGTGGCCACTGACGCCCTTTGGGAGGTCATGCGCGGTTATCAGCGCTAAAGGCCCGCGATCATCTCCGGCACCTCGGCGATCGAGCCGGCCTTCAGGATGGGTGGCAGGTCGGCGGTGTTATCCGCATGCTCGATCGCCCAGGTGATCGCGTACGGGACGTGGATCGCGTGGCCGCCAAGCGCCAGCACCGGCAGGATGTCCGACCGGATCGAATTGCCGACCATGACGAAGTCTGCGGGCGCGATCTCATGCCGGTCCAGGATCGCCCGATAGGTGGCCTCGTCCTTTTCCGAGACGATCTCCACGGCGTCGAACAGGTCGGCGAGGCCGGACCGGGCGACCTTGGATTCCTGGTCGAACAGGTCGCCCTTGGTGATCACCATCAGCCGGTGGCCGCGCCGCTTCAGGCTTTCGACCACCGCATCGACGCCGTCGATCGGGTTGACCGGGCTGGACAGCATGGCCTTGCCCAACTCGATCAGCCGCTGGATTTCGGCCGCGGTCACGGTGGCGTCCGACACCTCGATCGCGGTTTCGATCATTGAGAGGGTGAAGCCCTTCACCCCATAGCCGAACAGGGCCAGGTTGGCCCGTTCGCGGGCCAGCAACGTGCGGTCGATGGTTTCGGCGGGGACATGGACCGCCAGGATGTCGCGCAAGTGCTGCTGCGTGCCGGCGAACAGTGTCTCGTTGTGCCAGAGCGTGTCGTCGCCGTCGAAGGCGATGGTCGGCAACGTCATGGCATCTGTCGCGCGGGCGACCCAAACGCCGGAGGATCAGGCAGGCACGGCCGCCTTGAACGGTGCCTCGGTCTTGGCCTCGACCTCCTCGACCGTCACGCCGTCGGCAAGTTCGACCAGGGTCAGCCCTTGCGGATGGCCGCGTTCCAGCGAGAACACGCCGAGATCGGTGATCAGCATGTCGACCACGCCGGTGCCGGTCAGCGGCAGATCGCAGGCGCTGAGCAGCTTGGACGTGCCGTCCTTGGCGCAGTGGCTCATGATCACCACCACCTTCTTCACGCCGGCGACCAGATCCATGGCTCCACCCATGCCCTTTACCATCTTCCCCGGCACCATCCAGTTGGCCAGGTCGCCGTTGGCGGCAACCTGCATGGCGCCCAGGATCGACAGATCGATATGGCCGCCCCTGATCATGCCGAAACTGTCGGCGGAGGAGAAAAAGCTGGAGTATTCCAGTTCGGTGATCGTCTGCTTGCCGGCGTTGATCAGGTCGGCGTCGACCTCGTCGTCGAACGGAAACGGCCCCATGCCCAGCATGCCGTTTTCGCTTTGCAGGGTGACCATCATGCCGTCGGGGATGTAGTTGGCCACAAGGGTCGGGATGCCGATGCCCAGATTGACGTAAAAGCCGTCCTGCAACTCGCGGGCGGCGCGGGCGGCCATCTGTTCGCGGGTCCATGCCATGGGTTGTGTCCTCTTGCTCGCCGCCTCAGACCGTTTCGCGTTCGCGCACGGTGCGTTGTTCGATCCGCTTTTCGTAGTCGTGGCCTTCGATCAGCCGCTGGACGAAAATGCCGGCCGTGTGCACGTGATCGGGGTCCAGATCCTTCGGCTGCACGACCTCTTCCACCTCGGCGACCGTCACCTTGCCGGCCGTGGCCATCATCGGATTGAAGTTTCGCGCGGTCTTTCGATAGACCAGGTTGCCGTGCGGGTCCGCCCTCCAGCCCTTCACGATCGCCAGATCGGCGACGAGGCCGGTTTCCATGATGTAGCGCTCGTGATTAAAGGTCCGCTCTTCCTTGCCCTGGGCGATCAGCGTGCCGACGCCGGTCTTGGTGAAAAACGCCGGGATGCCGGCACCGCCGGCGCGAATGCGCTCCGCCAAGGTGCCTTGCGGATTGAACTCCAACTCCAACTCACCGGAAAGGTACAGCTCGGCGAACTTCTTGTTCTCGCCGACATAGGAACTGATCATCTTCTTGATCTGGCCCGCATCCAACAGCTTGCCAAGACCGACCCCGTCAATCCCGCAATTGTTCGAGATCACGGTCAGATCCTTCACGCCCGCCGCCTCGATGGCGTCGATCAGCTTTTCCGGGATGCCGCACAGGCCGAAGCCGCCGGCCATGATCGTCATGCCGTCGAACAGCAGTCCGTCGAGGGCGGCCGTGGCGTCCGGATAGACCTTTTGCATGGCGTTTACCTTGCCTTCCCGCAATCCTTGGGGGTGATTTCGAGGGGGTAGGGTTTACCGCGTTGCCAGCCGGAGGCAAAGCGTCGAATGCGCCGCACGGAGGCTTGGCGCATGCAAACCGGACGCAGTGCTGTTTTCGAACGTAAAAGCGCCGCCCCGGACCGAGATCCGAAGCGGCGCAGTTTTTGAACGCTAGGCGTCAGGACAGGGCGATTGCGTGGTTCGTTTGCCCCTGCCTGCCGTGACACCTTTGGGTCGAGACGGCCCGCGCAAGGGCCGATCGAAGACCCAGCCGTTTAAAGCTCGATGGCGACCACTGAAAGGGGCGGCATCGACCTCACGGCCAGCTCTCCGATAGACCCAAGGGTGTACAGCGACACCATACCGTTAGACATTGGATCACCTCCTTTCGTTGTTGCGCCAATAACGGGACAATGACACTAAATGTTGTGGGTGTCACGCAAAACTGACCAATAAGCGTGGGTTTGGGGGAACAAACCATGATCAAATCGGCTGTCGTTGCAGCGGGTTTTCTCCTTGCCGGAACGCTAGCTTCCGCGTCGGCGCAGGACGATAGCTGCGCGCTGGCGGGCAACGGGGTCTGCAATGAAGCGCCGTATGGGGACCCGCCCGTTTGTCCGATGTTGACGGACACTTCGGATTGCCGATCGGATCAGATCGCCAACGGCTCTGGCGAGTGGCCATTGAACCCGTCCGACCTGATCGGCCGGTCGCCGGAATGGCTGCGTCTGGCCCGCAACGAGATCTTCGCCCGTCACGGCCGGTCCTTCAGCAGCTCTGATCTCGAACAGCTATTCCGCGCCCGGGATTGGTACCAGCCGGCGGACGGAGAGATTGCGCTCAGCGATGTCGAACGCGCCAATGTGGCGCTGTTGGCCCGGTTCGAGGAAACGCCGGATATGCCCTTGACCAGCGCCGGATGGCCGCGTGCGACTGGAAGCTGGAGCGGTGTCCTGGAGGTCGAAGGCCAGCCGCCACGGCAGGCTCTTGGCTACGGAACCGCAGTCCGTCTCGAACCGGCCGGCAAGGGTGACGCGACCGTGCTGCTGCGCCCCGATCACGATTTGGCCTATTCATGGATGTCGGACCTGGAGGATGGCAGCGCCCATGTTCTCGGTGGTTTGCTCGACGTGCCGCTGACGGTGCGTACGCTCGCGGCCTATGGCGTCGAGCCCGAGAGGATTGGGGCCGAGACAATAAACGGAGAGCCGGTGGCGCGGTTTGAACTGACCGAAACGGACGAGGTGGGCGCGCCGGTTTTCGAAGGATACGCCCTGGTCACGCCCGACGGCATCATCCTGGAAGCGGACTATGGCTATCTGGCGCTCGGCTGTTGTGGAGAAGAGCCCGACTGGCGGCACGCGCGCTATCGGCTGACGGATTTCGCGCGTGGCGCGCAGGATCCGGCCGCCTTCGAGCCGCCGGTGATCGACTACGTCATGGCTGGTTAGCGTGGTCGGATCTGGCCTTGGCTGATCGGCCAACCTAAGGTCCGGCGGACAGGCTTGGCGGGGATGAAACACGGTATGGACAGCGCACGGATCGTGACCCAGGGAACGGATTGGCTGGCGACGCTCTCGCCAAATGCGCGGCAAGTGCGCGAAAGCGGCATCGTCGAGATCTTCAATGCCGGGCGCGAGCTCGACGATCTGATCCCGCTTTGGGTCGGCGAGGGGACGCAGCCGACGCCCGCCTTCATCCAGGACGCCGCCATCGCCTCGATGCGTGCCGGCAAGACGTTCTACACCTATCAGCGCGGCATACCGCCTCTACGGCAGGCGCTGTCGGATTATCTGTCCGACCTGTATGCTAAGCCCGTCCCGGCAGAGAACGTCTTCGTCACCGGATCCGGCATGCAGGCGATCATGCTGACGTGCCAACTGCTGCTTGGCGCGGGCGACGAGATGGTGGTGGTCAGCCCGGTCTGGCCCAACATCGTGGAGGCCGCGAAGATCAACGGCGCGGTTCCGGTCTGCGTGCCGATGGACTTTGACGGGGAGGGCTGGAGCATCGATCCTGAAAAGCTGCTCGCCGCCGTCACTCCGCGTACGCGCGCGCTGTTCATCAACTCGCCCGGCAATCCGACCGGTGTCGTGATCGACCGTGAAACCCAGTCGACCATCCTCGACTTCGCACGTGAACACGGCCTTTGGATCATCGCCGACGAGGTGTACGCCAAGCTGGTCTACAACGGCGCCAAGGCGGCGCCGAGCTTTCTGGACATCGCGACCCCGGACGACCGTGTCATCCAGGTCAACAGCTTTTCCAAGAACTGGGCCATGACCGGCTGGCGCATTGGCTGGATGGTGGCGCCGCCCGCCCTGGGTCAGACCATCGAGAACCTGATCCAATACAACACCTCCGGCGTTGCTCATTTCATGCAGGACGCAACCGCGGTCGCGTTGACCGAGGGCGATGACTTCGTTCAGCAGACGATCGCCATGTGCCGACGCGGTCGCGATCTGTGTGTCGAGCGGTTGGGGCGGATCAACCGCGTCATCGCCGGCGTGCCCGAGGGCGCGTTCTATTACTTCTTCGCCGTCGACGGTGAGACCGACAGCCGCGACCTGGCCTTCCGCCTGTTGAAGGAGACGAGCGTCGGGCTTGCCCCGGGAACGGCTTTCGGGCCGGGCGGCGAACGCTTCCTCAGGCTGTGCTTCGCCGCGGACTATGACAAGCTGGACGAGGCGTTGGGACGTCTTGAAAAGGCGCTGCGCTAGCCGGCTCTTCTTACACTGTCTGAGTTTTGGTCAGCGCGTCGTGCAACAGTTCCGGGCAGTGTGAGCCGACCAGGACGGAATTGCCGTTGGTCAGCTTCAGTTGCACCGCCCTGTCGCCGGACATCGTGTAGGCGCGATCGGCGCCGCGCATGCGGATGCCCCAGCCGCCCCATTCGCGCAGCGGGCGGTAGGTCGCGACCTCGAACTCGGCAATCTCCGATCGGCCTATCCGCCGCCGCACGAACGGCCGAAACCGGATATCCAGATGATCGGCCTCAACCGTTGTGACCAGCATCAGCGACCACAGAAACGCGAGATAGCCGACGCCGACGATCGCCACCAGCCAACTGAGGCCGGGCAAGGCGAAGACCACGATCAAGAACACGCCCGTGCCTATGGCGATCGGTTGGTCAAGGGCCGACTGGCGTTCAAGGAATAGCGGGTGATTAGGAACGGCAGATGTCATTGAGAGGTTCCTCCGCCGATGCTCGCGCCCTTGAGGCGCTCGTGTTCAAGCGACCGCCAATCGTTCCCGCGCTGGCAACCGTTGGCTTTCGGACTTCAGTTGGCCGCACGCCGCCGCTATATCGCGGCCCCTTGGTGTGCGCACCGGGCTGGAATAGCCGGCGTCCATGACGATGGCGCCAAAGGCGTCGATGCGGCGTTTGCTAGATGTCTCGTAGCCGCTACCGGGCCAGGGATTGAACGGGATCAGATTAACCTTGGCCGGGATGTCGCGCAGCAGGCGCACCAGCGCGCGGGCATCCGCATCGCTGTCGTTCACGCCCTTCAGCATGACATATTCGAATGTGATCCGGCGCGCGTTATTGGCACCCGGATAGGATCGGCAGGCGTCCAAGAGCATCGCGAGAGGATACTTGCGGTTCAGGGGCACCAACTCGTCCCGCAACTCGTCGGTGACCGCGTGCAGACTGACGGCCAGATTGACGTTCAGCTCTTCACCGCAGCGCTGCATCATCGGCACGACCCCGGAGGTGGACAGGGTGATCCGCCGGCGCGACAGCGAGAAGCCCTCGCCATCCATGACGATCTTCAGGGCGGCCGCGACGTTCTCATAGTTATAGAGCGGCTCGCCCATGCCCATCATGACGATGTTGGTGAACAGGCGGTCTTCATGCGGCAGGGCCCATTCGCCGAGCTGGTCCCGCGCCAGCATGGCCTGGCCGATGATCTCGGCCGGTTCCAGATTGCGCACCAGGCGCTGGGTGCCGGTGTGGCAGAACCGGCAGGTCAGGGTGCAGCCGACTTGCGACGATACGCAAAGCGCGCCGCGGTCGTCTTCGGGAATATGAACCGTTTCGACCTCATGGCCGTCGGCCAGCCGCAACAGCCATTTGCGCGTGCCGTCCGCGCTCTCCTGGGCGTGCGCGATCGTAGGACGCTCGATGACATAGGCCTTGTCGAGCGTGTCGCGCAGCGGCTTGGCCAGGTCGGTCATGGCCGCAAACTCGGTCACGCCGTTCTTGTAGATCCAGCGCCAAAGTTGCTTGGCCCGAAACGGCTTCTCGCCCAGCGCCGCCATCTCGCGTGCGAGCATCTCCTTCGACATGCCGACGAGGTTGCGGCGGCCGTCGGCGCTTGTTGTCGGCGGCGCGAAGAGATTGGCGTGGCTATGGATGCCCATGGGCGGCGTGCGGGTTTCTGACGGTTGGCGCGATCAGGACAATGGGCTCACGCGCCGCCGATCGCCAGTTCTTTCGGTCACGGGGGTGGCGTTAGAGGCCACAGGCGCTGTTGATGTCGCCGAGCGTCGCGGTGAAGCCGAACAGGCTGTAGGTGTCGGTCGTAAGGGTTCCGCGCGAAGACCGGCCCTGGACGACCATCTGGGAACCGGCTTGCATCGCGTCGATGATGGCGCGATCGGTCTGTGGGTCCGGCGACCAAGCGGTTTCGCCTTCGGTGAAGAAGGTGAAATTGTCGCCGCCGTCGATCGTCACGGACACCGACCCGTTTTCTTCAAACGGATAGCCGGAATAAAAGCTGACGACGTCGCGGCTGTTCTCGGCCGGCCGGTGGGTGACCAGTACGAAGACGTCACCACGCCTTGTATAGTTGCCCTCTTCACTGGTCGGGCGGCTGGCCATGAAGCACACGACATTGCCGGCCTCGGTGAACTGGAAGGCGTGCCAATCCCGATTCGTGCCGAGATAGTCCGGTCGTTGTTCCTGTGCCGACACTGCCTGCGATGCCGTCAGAAGGGCCACGACACCAATGATCGGCAGAACCCGGCGAAGCGTCTGAAGCATGCCGCCTCACTTGAAGTATCGAAACACAAAGCTCGACTAAACAGTCGTCGCGCATCGGTTTACCCGGTTCCGCGCCTGCCGCCTAGCGTCTTTCGCCATTTTGACTTTTTTGCGTTGGCGGCGTGATCCGCTCGCGATCCGAACGCGTAATGTCATTGATGTCTCAAATACAGACGATACCGTCGGGACAGACGGTCGCCGACCGTTTGGCCGTCGCCGCCGCTCTTGGGGTTGTGCACAACGCGCCTCCGGCGTCAAATACGCCGATGGCATCTTCAAGCCCAACTGCGGCGTCTCGCAGGCGCTCTGCGCACTTGGATAACTTGCTGGTCGCGGTGGCCGGCGGCGACCGGTCCGCGTTTGTCGAGCTGTTTGAGCATTTCGCGCCGCGCGTGAAGTCATACCTGATGCGTTTGGGGTGTGACATGTCGGCGGCCGAGGAGATTGGACAGGAGGTGATGGTCACCGTGTGGCGACGGGCGGAGACGTTCGATCGCCGCCAGGCCTCGGCAAGCACGTGGATGTTCACGATTGCCAGGAACAAGCGCATCGATGCCGTACGGCGGGAGCGGCGGCCGGAGTTCGATCCGACCGACCCGGCCTTTATGCCGGAACCCGAGATCGGCGGCGACATGGCGGTGCAGGCCAAGCAGGAGACCGCAACAGTGGTCGAGGCCATTGCCGAACTGCCGGAGGAGCAAGGTTATTTGTTGCGCATGGCATACTACGACGACAAACCGCACAGCGTGATCGCGGCGGAAACCGGCTTGCCGCTGGGGACCGTTAAGTCGCGCCTGCGACTGGCGTTGACCAAGCTGCGCAAGATCATGAAGGAACATGAATGATGGCGACCGCGCATAAGGCGGCGGCATCCCGTGGGGGGGATGGATTGCCGTCGCACCATCTCGATGACGCGTTTTTGCTGGACTACGCCGCGGGCAATACCAGCGAGGCAGTCTCGCTGTTGATCGCGACGCACCTTGCCCTTTGTCCGGAATGTCGGGCGCGGGCTGAAGAGCTTGAGGCCCTTGGCGGCGCGATGCTGGAATCCCTGGCGCCGACCGCCGTGGATCACGACGCGCTCAGTGCCGTGTTGGCGCGACTGGATGCCTCGGACGAGGTCGAGCCGGCGGTTTTGACCCTGCCGGCCAACGATGAAGGCCAAGTCCCGTCAATTCCAATGCCGTTGCGCGGGTATCTGAAGGCCGAGCCGGACGCGCTGGCTTGGCAGCCGGTTATCCGTGGGCTGGAAGAGTACGAGCTGGATGTCGGCGGTGCCAAGACCAAGCTTCTGCGCATAAAGCCCGGCGCCAGTATGCCCCAGCATACGCATGAAGGTCGCGAACTGACCTTGGTGCTGGAAGGCAGCTACGACGACGAGATCGGCCATTTCGGTCGCGGAGACGTCGCCATCCTCGACGACGATCATGACCACCGTCCGATCGCCGGGCCTGGGCAGGACTGCATCTGCCTGACGGTGATCGATGCGCCCTTGCGGCTGACCGGAAGGTTCGGGCGGTTTTTGAACCCCTTCGTTAAGTTTTAGTCCGACGTCTTCACTGGTTTGATCGCGCGCCACCTGTGGCGTGCGGCAGCTGCATCGTGACCGGCGCAAGCGGCCGAGGATGGGTTCGACCATGACCTTTGACACCGTCTTTTGGCTGGCGAACTTCATCGCGATCGTCACCTGGTTGGCGATGTTCGCCGTTCTGCTCGTCGGTCCTGCGAGGATCGCCGGTTTGCACCGGGTGGTAGATCTGGCGGCGTCGATCTTTGTCCCGGTACTTTACGCGGTCGTCTACATCGTGCTGATGGCGATGTCCTGGGGCACGGTGGAGGGCGGCTTTGGCAGCCTTGAAGAGCTGCTGCCGCTTTACGCATCGCCGGGCCTGGTCGTGGCTGGATGGCTCCACTACCTGGCCTTCGACATGTTCGTCGGGGCCTGGCAGCTGCGCGAGACCGCGCGTCATGGCCTGCCGCGCCTTCTGGTGCTGCCCTGCATGGTCTTGACCTTCCTGCTTGCGCCCGTCGGTCTGGTGCTGTTCCTGGCGCTGCGGACGGTTTCGTGCCGACGTCTCGCCCTTGGCTAAGCTCCGGCGTTACCGCGATTCATCGCGATCGGCTTCGGCCGGGACGGCACGAAACTTAGCGGCGCCGTGGAAGTGGGGCGGCAGTTCCTCCGTCGGCCCGCCCGAGCGCACCGGGCGCGGGGCGAAGCGGCCGAGCGAGATCAGGCGGTCATAAAGCACCAGGGCGCCGGCCAGCGAGACATTGATCGAAAACCGGGTCGGGATCTGCACGATATGGTCGCAGCGCGCGACCATCGCGTCGGAAAGCCCGCCCCGTTCCGGACCCAGCACGTAGACCGCTTGGCGGGGATGCCGAAAGCTGGGCAACGCGATCGCGTCGTCCAAGAGCTCAATACCCACTAGTCGCGCGCCTTGCGGCAGCAGCAGGTCCGCAACGCTTGGGAAGCGATAGAAGGGCAGGTTCTTCGTCGCCTCTGAGGTGTCGGATGACCCGAAATCCACTGCATCCGTCGCGGGCGCGACCGAGAAGGTGTAGGACGCACCGAAGGCGTGGCCCGTACGGATCAGGGCGCCGAGATTGGCCGGCTTGCTGATCCCCTCGACACCGATGGCGAAGTAACCCTTCATGCGAGCGCACCGAATTGCCTCAATAGAACGCGGCTTGCGCGTCGTTGGAACGCGGGGCAAGGTGCGCACCGCGAATCTCCTAGTCAAGGATGCCGGCGCGTGGTCGCCAACCCTTCGATCACCAAATCCCAAGCTGCGGACGACTGGCGACCGCTCGTCGAGGTGACGCGCGGCCCGATCGTCGAAAGCCGCCATGTCGGGGCGGCCGTCGTTGCGGACGCAAGTGGCGGGGTTCGCGCCTCTTGGGGCAATTTCGAGCAACCGGTGTATCCGCGGTCGGCGATCAAATCGCTGCAGGCCCTGCCGATCGTTGAGACCGGGGCGGCCGATGCGCTGGATATCGGTTCGGAGGAGCTGGCCCTGGCGTGCGCCAGCCATGGCGGCGAACCCATGCATACCGAACGCGTCGCCGCCTGGCTCGCGCGCATCGGCTGTACGGCCGACGACCTTCTGTGCGGGCCGCAATGGCCCACCCATGAGGCGACGACCCGCGCCATGATCGCCGCCGGCGAGAAGCCGACCGCCTTGCACAACAACTGTTCGGGCAAGCATACCGGCATGCTGTCGACCGCACGCCATCGCGGCGAGACGTTGGCCGGCTACATCGACATCACCCACCCGACCCAGCAGCGCGTGCTGGGTGTGCTGGAGAGCATGACGGGACAGGAGCTGGGCCTGGCGCCGCGCGGCATCGATGGCTGTTCGCTGCCCACGATCGCCGTGTCGTTAGGCGGTGCGGCCGTCGCCATGGCGCGTTTGGCCGCGCCCGATGATCTGCCGGCCCGGCGCATCGACGCGGTGACCTGTGTCAAGGCGGCGTGGAGCGGCCATCCGGAACTGATGTCCGGCAGCGATCGGTTCGATGCCGCCCTGAACCGCGTGCTGAACGGGCGCGCCATGGTCAAGATCGGGGCCGAGGGCGTGTTCTGCGCCTGTCTGGCCGATATGAAGCTGGGACTGGCGCTAAAGATCGCCGACGGGGCCAGCCGGGCGGCGGAGGTGGCGGTCGCCGGCATTCTACACAAGCTGGGCGTTCTCACCGATGCGGAGATGGCGGACTTGGCCGCCTGGACCCGACCGCGCCTGATCAATCGGGCGGGTCTGGATGTCGGCGAAATCAGGCTTGCGCCAAGCGTTTGAGGGGCTGACGTGAGCGAACCTGTCGACCTGGTGCGCCAGCAATATGAGGCGTATCCCTACCCGTCGCGCGATCCGAAGGACGAGGCCAAACGGCTGGTCACCGGCTCGCCCAGCCATCTGGACGAGCTGACGCATTTTCTGTTCGGGGGCCGCATTGACCGCTCGCCGTTGAAGGTGCTGTTCGCCGGCGGCGGTACGGGCGACGGTCTCGTGATGCTGACGCAACAGCTTCGCGACGCCGGGCTGGAGGCGGAGATCACGTATCTGGATCTGTCGTCGGCGTCGCGCGCGATTGCCGAGGCCAGAATTACCGCGCGGGGTCTTGCCGATGTCCGCTTCGTTTCGGGCTCTCTGCTCGAGGTCGCGAAACTGGCGCCGGGGCCGTACGACTACATCGACTGCTGCGGCGTGCTGCACCATCTTGAAGATCCCGACGCGGGGCTGGCCGCCCTGACCTCGGTCCTGGCGCCGGGGGGCGGCATGGGCCTGATGGTCTACGCCACGCTGGGCCGTACGGGTGTTTATCCGATGCAGCGCGCGCTGCGGGTGTTCGATGATGGGCTGACGCCGCAAAAACAGGTTGCCCTTGCCAAGCAACTCATGGCGTCGCTGCCGAAGACGAACTGGTTTTTTCGCAACGCCATGCTGGCGGATCACCGTGCCAGCGATGCGGAGCTTTATGATCTGTTGCTGCACAGTCAGGACGTGCCGTTCAGCCATGACGAGCTATTGGCCTGGCTGGACCGTGCTGGGCTGTCGCTGGTCAGCCATGCCCTGCCGGCGCTCTATCGGCCGGAAACCTATCTCAGCGATCCAAGGCTGGCCCGCCGCACCGCGGGCTTGCCCTTCGCCGAGCGTGCCGCCCTGGCCGAAGACCTGTCGGGCGCGATCAAGAACCACATCGTTTATGCCGCCCGCAAAGATGAGTCGGAAGGCCGTGTGGCCGATCTCGACGATCCGCGCATGGTGCCGTTTCTGCGGGCGGTTGACCGGGACCGGCTGGCGAAGGAACTGGCCAAGGGCCGTCCCTTGTCGATCACGCTGGAGGATCAGGCGATCACCCAGTTCATGCCGCCCATGGCGGCGTCCATCATCGGGCGTTGCGACGGGCGATTGAGCATCGCCGCGATCCACGAGCAATTGGCCGACCTGCGCGGCGGCCTGGAATGGTCGGAGTTCAAGCGCCAGTTCGATCTCGTGTTCACGGCGCTGAACGGCGTCGGTAAGCTGTATCTGCGCCAGCCGGAAGACTCCGGTTAGCGCCGCCAGAACGGCTTGCTGATCTCCGTCTCGGCCGACTGCCTGTCGAGGCCGATATCGTCCAGCAGATGGTCGCCAAAATGCGACAGGTGCCGGCGCAGGCGCACCCGACGGCGCCATTCTCGGACGGTCTCGATAGGCGCGTTCAGCCAGCCGAAGGGGAGGCGCGGAACCGTTCTCGCCGCATAACCGAAAGATCGGGAAGACATATCGATATTCCTTATGCCTACCGGGCGATCTCGATCGCCGGAAGTCTGGTATGGGAACAAGATCGCTCAAGGAACTGCTGTGTTCAAAAGACGATTTCTGATGCAACGTATTAGGAAAATTCATGATATATTGAGACATGCGTTTGCCATCCCTTAACGCACTCCGGGCTTTTGCCGCCGCTGGGCAGCATCTGTCGTTCACCAGGGCGGCCGACGAGCTGCACGTCACCCAAGCGGCGATCAGCCATCAGATCAAGACGCTGGAAGAGCAGCTGGGCGTGAAGCTGTTCCGGCGCCTGCCGCGCGGTCTGATGCTGACGGAGTCCGGTCAGGTCTATCTGCCGGCGGTGCGCGATGCCTTTGACCGGCTGGCCACGGCGACCGATCGGCTGCAGACGAGGGAGGCGAGCGGCTTGCTAACCGTCAGCCTGTTGCCCTCGTTCGCGGCCCGATGGCTGGTGCCGCGCTTAAGCCGGTTTCGCGAGGCGCACCCCGACATAGACCTGCGCGTCGCCGCGGAGGAACGCCTCACCGACTTCGACCGGGACGGTGTCGATGTGGCCATCCGCTATGGCGGCGGCAGCTATCCAGGCCTCTACGCCAAGCGCATCCTGGGGGAAAGCTTCTTCCCGGTTTGCAGCCCGTCCCTCATCGACGGCGCGCCGCCCCTGCGACAGCCTGCCGACTTGAGGCATCACACGCTGCTGCATGACGATATGCGCATGGATTGGCCGATGTGGTTGCTGGCCGCCGGCGTCGGCGATGTCGTCGACGCCCGCCGGGGGCCGGCGTTCAACGATTCCGCGCTCATGCTGCAGGCCGCCGTTGACGGCCAGGGTGTCGCGCTTGGGCGCAGGGCCCTGGTGGCCGATGATCTGGCAAGCGGCTGCCTGATCCGGCCATTCTCCACCAGCTTGTCATCCACCTATGGCTACTATGTTGTCTATCCTGAACTGTCGGCGGGCCGGCCGAAGGTGACGGCCTTCGAGGATTGGTTGACGGCGGAGGCCAAAGTGCAGGAAGAGGACGGCATCGGCGCGGAGGCGGATGACATGAACGATGGCTGATTTCTTTCGGACGCCGACAGGGCTTCACATCATTTTTGTGATCGTGGCGCTGCCGCCGCTGATGATGATCTACCGCCGGGCCGGCCTGGCACCTTGGGGCGCGCTCTTGGTCATCGTTCCCGTGGTCGGTTTCGCGCTCAGTCTCGCGGCGCTGGTGGGTCAGCGGTGGCCGGTACTACCGGCGCGCCGCAAGCGCAGGTCGGCCGGCTGACCATGGAATGGATTTGGACCTTCGACCCGGTCGTCCAGCATCTGGTCGCCGGGGTGCTGATTGTCGCCATGATGGGCTGTGGCGCCTTCGTGCTTGTCCGCGCCGGCCGCAGCCCGCTGTGGTCGGTTCTGCTGCTGATCCCGGTTGTGCAGCTCGTCGCCCTGTGGGTCTTCGCCTTTGTGCGCTGGCCCAGTGTCGACAAGCAGCGCGATTAGCCCGAGCCGACCAGTTCGGCTGCCGACTGACCGACGATATCCGTCCGCTCCGCAGCAATTGTGCGCAGGGTCTCGCGCACGGTCGGGTGCTCGGTAACCCGGTCGGCCAGCGAGGCATACGCAAAGGCCGCGACCGCCGCCCCGGCATCGCCATGGTTGGCATAGCCCATGGCGTCGGCGACCCGGCGCACGTAAAGCGGGTTCCCGGTGGCGAAAAACGACATCCACATCAGCTCAACATCGATCGATCCGGTCACCCGCATGGTCGGGTAGGGGTAGGCCGGCGTCTCGGCCAGCGCGGCAGCGGTTTCGTCGGGCAACGTGCCGGTTCGGCGCAGTCGCTCGAGCGCGGGTGCGACGGCGTCAAGCCCGGTCGAGGCGATGGCCAGCGCGCCGAGGGCCGTCAGATTGGGCTGGTCGACGGTGATCAGGCGTTCCGTCAGCGGGCCGATCAGGTTGGGCTGGCTGCGCAGGACATGGGCACAGAAACCGGCGACCAGCGCGAAGCGCTGACCCTGGGGGTCGGCCGCGATCAGCACCTCGTCCATCATGGTTGGCGCGATGCGCTCCATCCATTGCAGCGCAGCGTCGGGCTGGGGGTTCCGGTAATAGGTTTCGACGAAGGCAAGAAAGCTGTCGTTCTGGGCGGACGCCGGCTGGCCCGACATGCCGACACACAGGATCGCGAAAGCCAATATGAAGACCCGCCAACGGCTGATTGAGCGGGCGCGGCGCGATGATTCGAACGTTTGCATGGGCGGCAATCTAATCACCGGACTGCCGATTGTCGTGCATAGAAGGGCGCCTGGGACGGTTGGTCCCGACGCCCCTCCGGCCATCGTCGCTTGTTTCGGCCGACCGGTTTGCCTAATGTCCCGCGGCCTCGGGTCGGTGACCCTATCTCAGATAGCCGAAAGGACGGCGATGACGGGCGACGTGAAACGCGTGGTGCTGGCGTATTCCGGCGGCTTGGACACCTCGGTGATCCTGCGCTGGCTGCAGGAAACCTACGCTTGCGAGGTGGTGACCTTCACCGCCGATTTGGGCCAGGGAGAAGAGGTCGCGCCGGCGCGCGACAAGGCCCGCTTGATGGGTATCAAGGACGAGCACATCTTCATCGACGATCTGCGCGAGGAATTCGTGCGCGATTTCGTCTTTCCGATGCTGCGCGCCAACACGCTGTATGAGGGCACCTATCTGCTGGGCACCTCGATCGCCCGCCCCCTGATCGCCAAGCGGCAGATCGAAATCGCCAATCAGGTCGGTGCCGATGCCGTCGCCCACGGCTCCACCGGCAAGGGGAATGATCAGGTCCGCTTCGAGCTGGGCTACTACGCGCTGAAGCCAGACATCCGGGTCATCGCGCCGTGGCGGGAATGGGACTTGAGCAGCCGGACGAGGCTGCTGGCCTATGCCGAGGAACGGCAAATCCCCATCGCCAAGGATAAGCGCGGCGAGCCGCCCTATTCGACCGACGCCAATCTTCTGCACATCTCGTATGAGGGCAAGGCGCTGGAGGACCCGTGGGTTGAGCCCGACGAAGACATGTTCACCCGCAGCGTGGCCCCGGAGCGCGCGCCCGACCAGCCGACCTATGTTGAAATCGGATTTGAGCGTGGCGATCCGGTTTCGGTCGACGGTAAGGCGCTCTCACCGGCCGCGCTGTTGACTCGGCTGAATCAGCTGGCCGGCGACAATGGCATCGGCCGCCTGGACCTGGTCGAAAACCGCTTTGTCGGCATGAAAAGCCGGGGCGTTTACGAAACGCCGGGCGGCACGGTGCTATCGGTGGCTCACCGGGCGATGGAGTCGCTGACCCTGGACCGGGACGCCGGCCATCTGAAGGACGGTCTGATGCCGCGCTATGCGGAGCTGATCTATAACGGGTTCTGGTTCGCGCCAGAGCGTGAGGCTCTTCAGGCGCTGATCGATCAGACCCAGGAGCCGGTCAACGGTGTTGTACGGCTGAAGCTGTTCAAAGGCTCCGCCACCGTCGTCGGCCGCAAGAGCCCCAATAGCCTCTACAATCAGGACTATGTCACGTTCGAGGAGGACAGTGTCTACGACCAGCGGGACGCGGAAGGCTTCATCAAGCTGAATGCACTGCGTCTGCGGTTGGAGGCGATGGCCCGCCGACAGTCCTGAATGTCACAAGCCGGGATAGGGCGGCACGCCGAAGGCCCATTGGTGAAAGTGCAGTAGAACGCCGTAGGCGACCACAACGATCACCAGCCGCCACGGGCCGAATTCGCGCGCGGCCGCGCCGAAAGATTGGCGCCCGCGCGCGATTGCCAGGAACGGCAGGTTCGAGGTCTGCTCGCAGAACCCGTCATAGACCTCGCCGTGTGCGCGGCGCTTCTTCCGGTCGATGGCCACCGTGCCGGCAAGTGCCAACACCAGGAATGCGCCGAAAAACAGCACGCTGGCCGTGTCCCCATTGGCCAAGAGGTGCCCGATCGCCCAAAGGGAAATCCCCCACATGATCGGATGGCGCGTAATGCGCAGGACGCCAGCAGGTGTTCGCCGCAAGGCCCGGTCCTGGCCGACGGCGGTGGGGTTTTTCTGGCTGTAGCCGCCGACGATCAGGACCAGCGCGATCGGCATCAAGATGATCGCGACGTAGTAGCCGGCTGGGTAGAACAGCCACAGCGGCGCACCATACGGCAAAGTGTTAAATGCCCAGATCATGCCCGCGAGAGCCGCGCCGGCCACAAGCGAGTACAGGCCGAGAAACGGCCCCTCGCCGATCGACCGGACCAGGAACGCCCGCGGTCCCTTGCTCGACAGGATCAGATGGCCGAAGACAAAGACCAGGCTTGCCAGCGCCAGGGGCCACAGTTCAGTCATCGGTGTTCCCCCTGTCGATGCTCAACTAGCATCCTTGGCATTACATCCAGCCTTTGCGTCGGAAGTACCACAACGGCGCAATGACCGATATCAGCATTGCGACCAGCACCAGCGGGTAGCCGAGCGGCGAGCCCAGCTCCGGCATGTTTGCGAAGTTCATGCCGTAGAGGCTGGCGATCAGCGTCGGCGGCAGGAAGACGGTTGCGGCGATTGACAGCACGCGGACGATCTCCGTCTGTTCGATCGTGATTAGGCCCACCGTGGCGTCCAGCAGGAACTCAATTTGCTGTTCCTGGAAATCTGCGTGCTGGATCAGTGAGGCCGCGTCCCGACGGGCGTGGGAGAGGGCGGCGGTCTGTGCCGGCCCAAGGTCGGGCAGCCGTGTCGCGAGAAAACCCAGCACACGCTCAAACCCCGTCAGGCTGGAGCGTATGCGTGCCAGCATGCGACCATCGCGGCCGATCGCGCGCAAGGACCCCTGCATGGCGCGCTTGCGTTCCCGCCCTTGCCGACGGGTTTGGCCGGTGCCGTCATCGCGGAAAATCTCGCCGGAGATGACCTCGACCCGCCTGATCAGAGCTTCCATGAGGTCGGCCAGACGATCGAGAACAGCGCCGATCACACCGATCAAAAGGTCGGCCGGCTCGTGCGGCTGGCCGGGGCGGGCCAGCAGGTCTTGCGCGAACCGGTCGATCGATCCCGTCTCCGCCAGTCTCAGGGTCGTGAGCCGCATGCCGTCGAAGATGAAGGTTGCGGGTTCCGATTTGGGGTGGCCATCCTCGGTCGTGCTTATCGTCGGCGCGGTGACGAAAAGGACGCCATCATCGGCGTAGGTCCTGCTGGTCGCCTCGATCTCGTGCATATCGGCCGTTGTCGGTAGGGCGAGGCCCAGCTTTTGCCCCATGGCTTCCCGCTCGGCATCGCTCGGCTGCAGGATGTCGACCCAGATGGCATTGTCCGGCAGCGGGTCCTCGGCGGTCAGCGTAACTGGTTTGACGGTGCGTTCGGCTTCGACATAGACGGTGATCATGGCCCTCCTCCTGTCTCGCCGATAAGGCAGGGCCGTGCCCGCTAAACCAGCGCGTTGTTGATTTGGACGAGCAGCATTTGCAGAAAATACAAGAGCAGGATCAAGATCACCGGCGAGATATCGATGCCGCCGAGATTGGGCAGGAACCGTCGGATCGGCCGCAATGCCGGATCGGTGAGTTGGTACAGCGCGCGCCCGATCTGATAAATGAAGCTGTTGCCGGTGTTGATGACGTTGAACGCGACCAGCCAACTCATGATCGCCGAAATGATCACGAGCCAGATATAGATATCGATGGCGTAGAGCAGAATCTGGATCAACGGGGTGACAAAGAACATGGGAGCGCGCATCCGAACGGCTGGGGATCAATCGTGAATAGCGTAAATGGCCCTCTAGCGCCAACGGAACAAGCCGTCCGACCCGGGGCGTTGACGCTGATCGCTGTCATCGTCGCGCTGCCAGGCAACGCCTTTGCCCAGGCTGACGATCTGGCGGACGGTGACCCGCTGTTCAGCGGTGTGGCGACGCTGTTGATCGCCGCGGTCGCGTTGATCGTCATCGCCTGGCAGCGCCGACAGGTTCGCCGTGAAACCCTGCGTGCCGAGCACTTCGCCGAGCGCAGCGGATTGTTGGAGGCGGCATTGGACAGCACCCCCTGGCCCCATTTCGGCTGGACGGCGTCCGGCACGCCTCTGATCGACCCGGCATTCGCGACCGCCCTTGGGCAGCAGGAGGTCGACTCCATGGACGACTTGCTGTCGGCCGTGGGCGCCGACGATCGGGCGGCGCTCAAGGCCGCTCTTCGCCGGCTTCGGGCCAAGGGGACCGGCTTCGACCTCCGCCTTCATCGTGCGGATGGCCGGCCCGCTCGCCTGATCGGCCGGCGCGGCAGCGGGCAATCCGCGGCGAATGGGAGAAGCGAGCAGGCGGACCTGATCTGGTGCGTCGATGCCGAGCGCTGAGAAGGGCTAGCTGGCCGAAGGCACGCCCTTGGTCGTCGAGTATTCGAAATGCAGGACTTCGCCGGGGTGGACCAGCTTGTAGGCCGCGTGGGCGGCCTGGGCGGCCTCGGCGAAGCCGGTCAGGATCAGTTTCAGCTTTTCCGGATAGGTGGCGATGTCGCCGATGGCAAAGATGCCGGGCAGCGAGGTCTCGCTGGTCGCCTGGTCGATGCGGATATGGTCGTGGTCGAGCGCAAGGCCCCAGTCGGCGATGGGCCCAAGCGTCATGGAGAGGCCGAAGAAGGCCAACAGCGCGTCCGCCTCCAGCCTTCTGGTCTCGCCATCCAGCGTCGCGACGTTCACGGCCGCAAGCCGGCCGTCACCGCCTTCCAGATCGCGCAGTTGATAGGGCACCACCAGCTCGACCCGGCCCTGATCGGCTAATTCATGCAGCCGGGCAACGCTTTCCGGCGCGCCGCGAAACTTCGCCCGGCGATGCACGACCATGACCTCGGCCGCAATGTCGGCCAGGATGATCGCCCAATCCAACGCACTGTCGCCGCCACCGGCGATCACCACCCGCTGGCCGCGAAACCTGTCCTTGGCCGTCACCATGTAGAACACCGACGTGCCCTCATAGGCTTCGATGCCGTCGATCGGTGGCCGGTTGGGGCCGAAAGCGCCGACACCGGCGGCGATGATCACCGCCTTGGCGTTGATCACCGTGCCTGCGCTGGTGGTCAGGCGCCAGCCATCGTCCCGGCGCTCCAGCCCGGTCACCTGCTGGTCGAGATGGAAGGTCGGCGCGAAGGGGGCCGCCTGGTCGGACAGTTTGGTGATCAGATCCTGGGCGTCGACCTCCGGATAGCCGGGGATGTCATAGATGGGCTTTTCCGGATAAAGCGCGGCGCATTGACCGCCGACCACGTCGAGCGTGTCCACCACATGACAGCGCATCTTCAGCATGCCGCACTCGAACACCGCGAAGAGGCCGACCGGACCGGCGCCGATGATTGCGACATCGGTGGCGTGAGGGGCAGCGGTCATGGGCCGGGGACTCCTGACGATGGGCGTGGATCGCGAAAGCCCAGGACATAGCGGGCCATTGCGGCCGTGTGAAGCCGTTCGTAAGGCAGGCTGTCCTTGGCAAGCCGGCCCGGGCCGTCGACAATCCTGGCCATGATCCAAGCCGTGAAGACCGATTCGCCCATGGAGGCCACGATCGATCTGCCCGACCTGGCGGCGACCTGGGCGCTGGCGGAGCGGCTCGCTGGGCTCTGGCGCGTCGGCGACGTCATCGCGCTTCGCGGCGATCTGGGTGCCGGCAAGACGGAACTCGCCCGTGCCGCGATCCGCGCCGCGATGGGCAAAGCGGTGGAGGTGCCAAGCCCAACCTTCACCCTGGTTCAAACCTATCAGACACCGACGGCGCCGGTCTGGCATTTCGATCTCTACCGGATCGCCGACCCGGACGAGGTGATCGAACTGGGCTGGACCGAGGCTCGTGCTGACGGTGTCGCGCTAATCGAATGGCCCGACCGGCTGGGCACCATGCTGCCGGGCGACCGGCTCGACGTCGAACTGGAACAGGCCGCATCATCCGACGCGCGAAACGCGTTGCTGCGTGCCGGTCCCGCCTGGCGTGACCGTTTTTCCAAGCTCGTTGGCGGTTCATGACACCGCCGCCATCCTCAAACGTCCGCACGATTCCGGCCGGCGAGCCGTTCGTCGATCGGTTGGCCGACGGCATTTTGGGACTGGCGGGTGGCGACCCGATGGCCCTGTCGGCGATGACGATCCTATTGCCCACCCGACGCGCGTGCCGCGCCCTGCGCGATGCCTTCCTGCGCCAGACGGATGGCCGCGCGCTGCTGCTGCCGGCGCTGCGGCCGATCGGCGATGTGGCGGAGGACGCGGTCGATTTCGAGAGCCAGGCGGCGCTCGGCCAGCCGCTGGACCTGCCGCCCGCCCTGGGCGCTTTGTCGCGACGTACCAGCCTGGCGCGGCTGTTGCTGGCAAGAGGTGATCTGGACCTGACGGCGGGGCAGGCGGTGCAGTTGGCCGACTCGCTGGGGCGTCTGCTGGACGAGGTTCAGACCGAACGGCTCGGCTTCGACCATCTGGGCGACATCGTCGCCGACGAGATGGCCGAGCATTGGCAGGAAACCGTCCGGTTTCTGGAGATCCTGACCCGGACGTGGCCGGCCCATCTGGTGGAGATGGGCGCCATCGATCAGGCCGATCGGCGCAATCGGTTGATCGCGGCGCAGGCGGCGCTTTGGCGGGCACGGCCGCCGGCCGGACCGGTGATCGCCGCCGGTTCAACCGGCTCGATCCCGGCCACCGCCGACCTGTTGGCGGTGATCGCCGGGTTGGTGAACGGGCTCGTCGTCCTGCCTGGCCTCGATCGGGAGATGACGGATGCGGACTGGCAAGCGCTTGACGAGACCCACCCGCAGTTCGGCATGCAACGGCTGCTGGCCCATCTTGACGTCGACCGGCAAGCCGTTTCTGACTGGCCCGACGACCGGACCGTTTCGGCGCACGACCAGCGCCGCCGCCTTGTCCGCGAGATCATGCGGCCGGCGGCCACGGCCGATGAATGGCGGCGGATCGAGGGCCTTGGGATTAGCGCGACCGAAGGCTTGGAGCGGGCCGAGGCGGTCACGGAACGCGAAGAGGCCGAGATCATCGCGCTGCGCCTACGCGAAGTGCTCGAAACGCCTGGCCAAACCGCCATGCTGGTCACGCCGGACCGTCCACTCGCCCGGCGGGTGGCTGCCGGACTTCGTCGTTGGGACATCGAGATCGATGACAGCGCCGGTCGTCCGCTAGCCGAAACACCTGTCGGAACGTTCCTTCGACTGCTGGCGAGCGCGGCGATGGATCAGGCCGCGCCTCTCGCCTTGCTATCGGTCCTAAAGCATCCCTTGGCGGCGGGCAGGCAGGCGACCGAGGCCTTCCGCGCCATGGCGCGGCGGCTGGAACTGCTCGTATTGCGTGGACCGCGCCCGGCCCCAGGGCTCGACCCTCTTGTGGCGATGGCGTTGCGATCCGAGGCGGCGCTGGGGCGCTGGCTCGATGCTTTGAAGCCAAGGCTGGCGCCGTTCTTCGATGCCATGGCGGGCGGCGCCCAGCCGCCGTCCGACCTCATGCGTCTGCATGCGGAGGCGTGCGAGGCGTTGGCCCAGACCGATGATCTGCCGGGCCCCATGCGCCTGTGGCAACACGAGGACGGCGAAGCGGCGGCTTCCATGATCTCGGAGGCGATCGAGGCGCTGGCGGCCTTTCCGCCGCTTACGCCGGCGGACTACCCAGCCCTGCTGGACGCGTTCCTGTCGGGCGTTGTCGTGCGGCCGCGCTATGGCGACCATGCGCGGCTGCGCATCCTGGGGCCGTTGGAAGCCAGGCTGCAGCAAGCCGATCTTATCATTCTGGCCGGCTTGAACGAGGGCACATGGCCGGCCGATCCCGGCATCGACCCCTGGATGTCGCGGCCGATGCGCCAACAGTTCGGCCTGCCGGCGCCCGAAAGGCGGATCGGCCTGGCCGCCCACGATGTGGCCCAGGCGCTGGCCGCGCCGCGCGTGCTGATGACAAGGGCGCGGCGTGTCGACGGCACGCCGACCGTCGCCTCACGCTGGTGGCTGCGATTTGACGCCGTGGCCAAGGCGGCGGGCCTTGATGCTTTGCCCCAGCAGGTTGACCGGCGCCGCGTCGCCCTGCTGGAGGATGCCGGCGAGGCGCGGCCACGGCCGCCGCCGGCGCCCTGCCCCCCCATGGCTGCGCGGCCGCGCCGCCTGTCCGTCACCAGCTTCTACACCTGGCAGGTCGACCCGTACGCGCTCTACGCGGAGAAGATCCTGGGCCTTCGGCGCCTGGACCCGGTCGACGCCAGCCCGGGTGCCGCCGACCGCGGTCAGATCCTCCACGCCATCCTGGCGGAGTTTCTGGCCGAACCTTGGCCGCCCGACCCCGTCGGCCGTTTGCTTTCCATTGGCCGCCTTCATTTCCAGGCGCTTGACGACTATCCGGGCCTGACCGCGTTCTGGTGGCCGAGGTTTGAGCGGGTTGCCGCCTGGGTTGCTACGCGGGAAGCGGGCCGTCGACCCAAGATCCAACCCATTGCTCTAGAGGCCATGGGCACGCTGACGGTCCCTGGGCCCGCCGGACCGTTCACCGTGACCGCCCGGGCCGATCGGATCGACCGGGACGTGATGGACGGCGGGGCGTTGCTTGCCATCATCGACTACAAGACCGGGCAGCCGCCGTCGGCCAAGATGGTTGAAAGCGGGCTCTACCCGCAGTTACAGCTCGAGGCCTTGATTGCCGAGGCCGGTGGCTTTGCCGGCGTCGCCGGGACGGTCGATAGGCTGGCCTTCTGGCACCTTTCCGGCGGCCGCTTGCCCGGGAGTGAGCGGCTGTTCAAGGGTGAGACGGTGGCCGATCTCAAGGACAGGGCGCGCGACGGCCTGTCGGCCTTGATTGCGGCCTTCGACCAGCCCGAAACGCCCTACCGTTCACATCCGCGCGGCCGCGTTCTGCGCCCGTTCGGCTACGACCACCTGGCCCGCGTGAAGGAATGGTCGGCCGGCGCCGTGGGTGATGAGACATGACAGCCGCCATCGATCCGATCGGCGTGGCCACCGATCGCCAGCGCCTGGCATCCGACCCGCGCGCTTCCGTCTGGGTCGGCGCCTCCGCCGGTACGGGCAAGACCAAGGTGCTGACGGACCGGGTCTTGCGCCTGATGCTGGCCGGCACCGCGCCCGACCGCATCTTGTGCCTCACCTTCACCCGGGCAGCCGCCTCGAACATGGCCGAGCGCATCAATGCCGTGCTCGCGGGCTGGGCGACGATGGGTCAGTCGGCCCTGGTCGAGGCCTTGACCAAGCTGACCGGGGAAACCCCGACCCAGGAGGAGCTGGCGGCCGCCCGACGCCTGTTTGCACGCGTCCTCGACACGCCGGGCGGCATGGCGATCACGACCATCCACGGCTTTTGCCAATCCTTGCTGCGCCGTTTTCCGGTCGAGGCGCGATTGCCGCCGCATTTCGACCTGATCGACGAGCGTAACGCGCTGGAGTTGCAGCAATCCGTTAGGCAGGGCTTGCTGGAGACACCCCCCGCAGCGCTCGTCGGGCCGCTGGCCCGGATCACCGGATTGGTCGACGCGGAGACCTTTGACGGCCTGGTCGGCTCAATGCTCGCACAGCGGCAAAAGCTGCGATCTTCTGTCGAGCTTCATGGCGGCATTGACGGTCTAATCCGTGCCATCCATCGCCATCTGGGCGTCGTGGAGGAGGTGACGGACGACCAGGTGGTGATTGCCGCGTGCCAGGACACGGCTTTCGATCGCGCGGGCCTGATGGCTTGCGCCAAGGCCTTGGCCGAGGGCAGCGATACCGAACAGAAACGCGCGGCCCAGCTCTTGGACTGGTTGGAGGCCGACCCGGCCGTACGTGCCTCGACCGTCGAGGCGTACGCTGCTGCCTTCCTGACCAAGGACGGGGCTGTCCGAAGTCGGCTCATGAACCGTGCCAGCGCGGAGCGATACCCCGACGGCCCCGACACTCTCGCGGCCGAGGCGGATCGGTTGCTTGCCTTGGAGGCCCGTCGACGCGCCTTGCAGATCGCCGACGCGTCCGGCGCGTTGATGCGGGTGGGGGCGGCGTTGATCGAGGCGTACGACGACGCCAAGCGCCATCGCGGCGTCATGGACTATGGCGATCTGATCCTGCGCGCGGTCGACCTGCTGCGACGGCCGGACAAAGGGGCCTGGGTGCTTTACAAGCTGGATGGCGGGATCGACCATATCCTGGTCGACGAGGCGCAGGATACCAGCCCCGAGCAATGGCAGATCGTCACCACCCTGGCCGACGAGTTCTTTGCTGGCCAAGGCCGGTCCGAGCAAGTCAGAACGGTCTTCGCGGTCGGTGACGAGAAACAGTCTATCTTCGGCTTTCAGGGGGCGGACCCGGCGGCGTTTGACCAAACGCGGGAGCGGCTGGAGAGCCATGTGCGGTCCGCCGAACGGGACTGGCGGTCCGTGCCTCTGCAGATTTCGTTTCGATCGGTTCAGGCGGTTCTGGACGTGGTCGACGCCATCTTCGAGCCGGAGGCGGTACGCGATGGTGTCTCCGCCGAGCCCGTGACCCACGGTGCCTCGCGGGTGGGCGCGGGGGGGCGGGTGGAGTTATGGCCTCCGGTGGGGCCGGTGGAGGAGGACGACCGCGGACCCTGGTCCCTTCCCGTCACCCAGCGTCGGCGGATCGCCCCGGCCGCCCGCCTGGCGTCGGCGATCGCCGATCGCGTTCGGCGGATGGTCGACGGTGGCGAGCGGCTGGTCGCCGCCAACCGGCCGGTCCGCCCCGGCGACTTCCTGATTCTGGCCAGGCGCCGCAGCGAGGTGTTCTACGAGATCGTCCGGGCGCTGAAGGACCGTGGCTTGCCGGTCGCGGGGGTCGATCGCATGGTCCTGACCGACCAGCTTGCCGTGATGGACCTGCTGGCCCTGATCGATTTCCTGCTGTTGCCGGACGACGATCTGACCTTGGCGACGATCCTGAAAACGCCCCTGATTGATCTCGCCGAGGAGGATCTCTTCCACTTGGCCCATGGCCGCAAGGGTACGCTTTGGCAGGCCCTGACCGCGCGGTCGGGGGCGTCGGCCTACCAGCCGGCGTTCGACTATCTAAGCCATTGGCTGGCCCGCGCGGACTATGTCGGGCCCTATGCGCTGCTGGCCGACATTCTGGTCCACCCGTGCCCTGGCGACCGTTCGACCGGCCTCGGGCCGCTGCCGAGCGGTCGGCGGGCATTGACCCACCGGCTCGGCGAGGATGCCAAGGACGCCATCGACGAGTTGCTGATCCAGGCGCTGGCCTTCGAACGGCACCATGCCGGCTCGCTGCAACAGTTTGTCCATTGGCTGCGCGAGGCGGATACGGAGCTGAAGCGCGAACTTGAGACCGCCGGTGCCGATCAAGTCCGCATCATGACCGTGCATGGCGCCAAGGGCCTTCAGGCGCCGATCGTCGTGCTTGCCGACACGATGTCGAAACCGGCCGCTGCCAACGCGCTGTTCTGGCCGGGGCTGGACGAGGACCACCCGCCGCTTTGGCGCCCGCACGCGGGCCTGCGCGAGCCGGTGACGGAGGCGAGGGAGGATCGTTTGAAACGGCGCGAAGCGCAGGAGTATCGGCGCCTGCTCTATGTCGCCCTGACCCGCGCCGAGGACCGGCTGATCATCACGGGCCACCATGGCAGCCGGGTGCCGCCGGATCATTGGTACGACCTATGCAAGGCCGGACTGCAGGGTCTCGCGGGCGTTGAGCAACAGCCGTTCGACGGCGACTGGGCGGATACCATGCTGGTGTACGACCAGCGCCAAACGGCGGCTCGTTCGGCCGACTCACAAGAAGTCTCGGACGAGTCACCCGTCGTTCTTCCGCAATGGGTCGGCCGGCCGCCACCGCCGGAACCACGTCCGGCGCGCCCTCTGGCCCCGTCCCGCCCCTCTGCCGACGAGCCGGCGATCCGCTCGCCGGTCGGCGAGGACCGCCAGGACCGGTTCAAGCGCGGCTTGCTGATCCACCAGCTTCTGCAGATGTTGCCGGACCTGCCGACGGCCGAACGGGCCGATGCGGCCGCACGCTTTCTCGCCAGACCGATCCATGATTTGGATGCCGACCGTCAAAAGACCTATGCCGTCGAGGCACTAGCGGTCCTGGACGATCCAGCGTTTGCCGCGCTCTTCGGTCGGGGCAGCCGAGCGGAGGTGCCCATCACCGCACGGATCGGCGACACGGTCCTGTCGGGTCAGGTCGATCGTCTTCTGATCGAGGATCGATTGGTTACGGTGTTGGACTACAAGACGAATCGCCCGCCGCCTGACACCGCCGATGCGGTCGATCGTGTTTATTTGCAACAGATGGCCGCTTATCGCGCAGCCTTGCGAGTGATCTATCCGGACCGGCGGGTAGCCTGCGTTTTAGGCTGGACGGACGGGCCGGTGCTGATGCCGTTGCCGGACGATTTGCTGGACCGGCATGCGCCGGACGCACGGCCGCCGCCTTGACCCGGCCCCGTCCCGATCCCCATATTGGCCGGGACTCGACGAGAAAGCGGCCGACCCCCCGGCCGCTGAGACAATAGTTGACACAATCAAGGAAGCCACAGATGAGCGCGACGAAAGCCGTCTCCGATTCCAGCTTCGAACAGGACGTTTTGAAGGCCGATGGACCCGTGTTGGTCGATTTCTGGGCCGAATGGTGCGGCCCGTGCAAGATGATTGCGCCGGCGCTGGAAGACCTGGCCGGTGAAAAGGCGGGACAGCTGACGGTCGCCAAGGTGAACATCGACGAGAACCCCGGAACGCCGTCCAAGTATGGTGTGCGCGGCATCCCGACGATGATGCTGTTCCGCGATGGCGAGGTCGCGGCCACCAAGATCGGCGCCCTGCCGAAAGGCGCCCTGTTCCAATGGGTGGATTCGGTTCTCTAAGGCCTGCCCTTAAGGCGGGTCAGCCGTTCTCGGCCAGCACTTCGCCGGCCAGATAGAGCGATCCGAAAATGACGACGCGCCCACCGGGGATGACCCGGTGCGGCGCGTCTTTCATGTCGGCGACCCAGTCGACGTTTTCAAAGCCGATCGCTTCGGCCTTTGCCGCGAGGTCCTCAGGCTTCGATGCGGCCGCGCTGCCCGTAATCGGCACGACGATCAGCCGATCGAGCTTGCCGACGAGCGGGCTCAAGACGGCGGCGGGGTCCTTGGTCGTCAACAGCGCGACAAGCGCCGTGGTCGAGCGAGACGGCAAGCCCTCCAGCCAGGAAGCTAGCGCCGCACCGGCGGTGTCGTTGTGGGCGCCGTCCAGCCAGACCTCGTCCGTCGGCAGGGCCTCGACCAGCGGGCCGGTGCTGAGCCGCTGCAGCCGTGCTGGCCACCGGGCACGGGTGAGCCCGGCCGCTTGCGCCTCGCTATTGGCGGAAAGCATCTCCAGATGCCGGGCAAGGCGCAGGGCCGTGGCGGCGTTTGCCAGCTGATGGGCGCCTGGCAGCGACGGCAGTGGCCAGCTTGTCTCGCCATCGCTGTCGGTAAGGATCAGGGCGTCGCCCGCACGCCGGTGAAACCAGTCCCGTCCGTGACGGTCGGCAATCGCACCAGTCGCCGCAATCTCCCGATCGAGCGCGTCGGCGGCGGCTGCAAACGGCTGCGGGCCTATGACGGCCGGCACGCCCGGCTTCAGGATGCCGGCCTTCTCGCGGGCAATGGCTTCGACGCTATCGCCCAGAAAGTCTTGATGGTCCAGCGAGATGCAGGTGATGGCCGTCGCCACCGGCCGGTCGATCACGTTGGTGGCGTCCAGCCGGCCGCCCAGGCCGACCTCCAGCAAAGTCAAATCGGCTGGTGCTTCGGCAAACGCCAGAAACGCCGCAACCGTAGTGATCTCAAAGTACGTGATGTCCGCACCGTCATTGGCCCGCTCGCAACGTTCCAGCACGTCGAGCAGCCGGTCATCGTCGATCACCTGGCCGGCGACCTGAATGCGCTCGTTAAAACGCACCAGATGGGGGGAGGTGTAGGCGTGCACGGCAAGGCCGGCTTGGCCCGCCATCGCGTTCAAGAAGGCGACGGTCGAGCCTTTGCCGTTGGTGCCGGCGACATGGATGATCGGCGGCAGCGACCGCTCCGGATGGTCGAGCCTTGCCAAAAGCCGGTGAATGCGATCGAGCGACAGATCGATCAGTTTGGGGTGCAGCGCCCCCAGCCGGTCGAGTGCGGCGTCTATGGCGTCAGGGGTTTGGCCGGTCTTCATCGGCGGGTTCCGCCTCCGCCGTCTCGGCCTCCGCTTCGTCGGCACCTTCCTCCGGCGTCTCGGGGGCCTCGTCTTCGGCGCTGGCCTCAATCGTGGCCGGGCCGTCCGCGTTCAGGGCCACGACTTGCGCGGCGGGCGTTGGCCGCCGCAGCATGTCGACGATCCGAGCCAGGGTTTCACGCAGGCGCTGGCGATGCACGACGATGTCGACCATGCCGTGCTCCAACAGGTACTCGGCGGTCTGGAAGTTATCGGGCAAGGTCTCGCGGATCGTTTCCTCGATGACGCGGGCGCCGGCGAACGCGATTTGGGCCCCAGGCTCGGCGATATGGATGTCGCCCAGCATGGCAAATGACGCCGTGACGCCGCCCGTCGTCGGATCGGTCAAAATGACGATGTAGGGCAGGCCCGCGTCCTTCACCAGATCGATGGCGATGACGCTGCGCGGCATCTGCATCAGCGACAGGATGCCTTCCTGCATCCTGGCACCGCCAGAGGCCGGCACGGCGATCAGCGCGGCATCCTGCAAGACCGCCAGCTTGGCGGCCGCCAACAGGCCCTCGCCAACGGCGGTGCCCATGGAACCGCCCATGAACTGGAAATCAAAGACGGCGATCACGGCCTTGTTGCCGCCGATCAGACCGTGGGCAACGGTGATCGCGTCGTTGTGGCCGGTCTTGGTCTGGGCCTCGCGCAGCCGGTCCGTGTAGCGCTTGGTGTCGCGAAAACGCAAAGGATCGACGGCCGATTTCGGCAGTTCGATTGCCGTGTAGTCGCCGTCGTCAAACAGCATCTCCAGCCGTCGAGCCGCCTTTAGGCGCATGTGATAGCCGCAATGCTGGCAGACGTGCAGGTTGGTTTCCAGATCGCGATGGAAGATCATCGCCTCGCAGTTGGGGCATTTGTGCCAGAGATTGTCCGGCACCTCCGGCTTGGACGAAACCAGTGCCCTCAGCTTGGGTCGGACGAAGTTGGTCAGCCAGTTCATACCTGTCCTTGCGCGATGGCGGGTCGGTCGTACGCGTACGGGGCGCTGTTACTATTTAGGTGCGCGCCCGGCGAACACCATCGGCAAGTGACCCGACAAAGTCCAGCACCGACTGAACCGAGCCGTTGGACGACGCCAGCGCGCCGACACGCTCAACAATCGCCGACCCGACCACGACGGCGTCGGCGTGCTGCCCGATTTCCGCCGCCTGTTCCGGCGTCTTGATGCCGAAGCCGACGGCGATGGGCAGGTCGGTATGGCGCCGCAACCGTTCGACCGCCGCCGCAACGTCGGCGGTCATGGCAGATCCCGCACCGGTGATGCCGGTGATCGAGACGTAATAGACGAAGCCGGCCGTGTTGGCCATGACGGTGGGCAGGCGCCCATCGTCCGTGGTCGGCGTTGCCAGGCGGATGAAGGGCAGGCCGGCGGCCTGGGCCGGCAGGCACAGCTCCGCATCCTCTTCAGGCGGCAGGTCGACGATGATCAGGCCGTCGACGCCGGCCGACAGCGCGTCGTGCAGGAAGCGATCGACGCCATAGCTGTAGATCGGGTTGAAGTAACCCATCAGGACGATGGGGGCTGTCTGTCCGTCGGCGCGAAACCGCCTGACCATGTCCAGCGTGCCGGCCAGCGTCATGCCGGCTTTCAGCGCCCGCAAACCCGCCGCCTGGATCGACGGTCCGTCGGCCATGGGGTCGGTGAACGGCATGCCCAGTTCGATGATGTCGACGCCGGCCGCCGGCAGCCCGCACATCACCGTGAAGCTGGTCTCCGGGTCGGGGTCGCCGGCGGTGATGAAGGCGACGAACCCGGCGCGGCCTTCTTCTTCCAGGGCCGCAAACTTCTCCGTCAGGCGGGTCGAGCCGGATGCCTCGGTCATTGCAGTGCCACGCCCAGCCGCTCGGCGACGGCAAAGATGTCCTTGTCGCCGCGCCCGCACAGATTCATGACGATGATCTTGTCGCGATCCATATCGGGCGCGATCTTGGCCACGTGGGCCAGGGCGTGCGCCGGCTCCAGCGCTGGAATGATCCCCTCCTTGACGGAGCAGAGCTGGAACGCCTCGAGTGCCTCTTCATCGGTGGCGGAGACATAGTCGACACGGCCCTGCTCATGCAGCCAGGCATGTTCCGGGCCGATGCCGGGATAATCGAGGCCGGCGGAGATGGAATGCGCCTCTTGGATCTGGCCGTCATCGTCCTGCAAGAGGTAGGTCCGATTGCCGTGCAGGACGCCGGCGCGACCACCGGTCAGGCTGGCGGCGTGTTTGTCCGTGTCGATGCCCAGGCCGCCGGCCTCCACCGCCACGATCTCAACGTCCGGTTCGTCCAGGAAGGGGTGGAACAGGCCGATGGCGTTCGACCCGCCGCCGATGCAAGCGACCAGCATGTCCGGCAGGCGGCATTCGCGCTGCATGATCTGGTCGCGCACCTCCTCGCCGATCACCGATTGGAAGTCGCGGACCATCTCCGGATAGGGGTGGGGGCCGGCGGCCGTGCCGATGATGTAGAAGGTGTCGTCAACATTGGTGACCCAGTCCCGCAACGCCTCGTTCATGGCGTCCTTGAGGGTCCGGCTGCCGGAGGTCGCGGCCTTCACCTCAGCACCCAGCAGCTTCATGCGGAAGACGTTGGGCTGCTGCCGCTTGATATCGACCTCGCCCATATAAATCGTGCAGGGCAGGTCGAACAGGGCGCAGACCGTCGCCACGGCCACGCCGTGCTGGCCGGCGCCCGTTTCGGCGATGATCCGGGTCTTGCCCATGCGCCGGGCCAGCAGAACCTGGCCCAGGCAGTTGTTGATCTTGTGGCTGCCCGTATGGTTCAGCTCGTCGCGCTTGAAGTAGATCTTGGCGCCGCCGAAATGGCGGGTCAGCCGTTCCGCCAGATAGAGCGGCGACGGCCGCCCGGTATAGTGGGCGTTGTAGTAGCGGAGTTCGGCCTTGAAGGCGGGGCTGGCCTTGGCCGCCTCATAGGCCTTTTCGACCTCCAGGATCAGCGGCATCAGTGTTTCTGCAACATATCGGCCGCCAAAAATGCCGAAATGGCCGTCCTCGTCGGGGCCGGCCCGGAATGTGTTCGCACGAAGGGCTGCGGTCACGAGTCTTTCCAATGAGAAGGGGGATGATGGGGTCGAAGCGCGTCATGGCTGTCAAAAGCTCTACCGAGAGCAGGCTCCAAGACGGTTTCGTTACGAAAAGTGGCGGCGACAATAGCGATACGCCCAGCCCGTGTGAACCGGCGAGACAGCATGTCTGTGTTGAATTTGCGGTATTTTAACCCCCCTAGTGTTCTGATCTCGCTGTTTCGTCCGCCAATTCGCGCCATGGCCAGCCTTTACGACATCAAACCGCGCTTTCAGGCCGTCTTGCGCCCAACTGTTGAACGCCTGGCACATGCGGGCGTGCGGGCCAATGCGGTCACGGTCGCTGCCCTCGCACTTTCCGTAGCGTACGGGCTCTGCCTGGCGATCTGGCCGTTTTCCAACGTGCTCCTGCTCGGCCTGCCGGTCATCCTTCTGGCGCGCATGGCGTTGAACGCCGTGGATGGCATGCTGGCGCGTGAGCACGACCAGAAAACCAGGTTGGGCATGGTGCTGAACGAGCTTGGTGACCTGGTCTCCGACGCCGCGCTTTATCTGCCGTTGGCCGTATCCTTCGCCGCACCCGCCTGGATGATGGTGGTTTTGGTCGTGCTCGCCATGATCGGCGAGGCGGTCGGGCTGATGGGGCCCGCCTTGGGGAACGAGCGCCGCTATGACGGGCCGTTCGGCAAGGCGGACCGCGCACTCGCCTTTGGCGCCCTGGCGATCCTGACCGCGTTCGGCTGGGCGACGTGGACCTGGGTGCCGATCGTGCTGGTCGTCGCCATCGCCTTGGCGGTCGCGACTATCGTCAACCGGGCACGCAAGGTCATGGCCTAGTGGGCAGCATCTCCTATCCGTCCGTCCAATGGACCCTGGCCGGGCTGTTCGCGGTCCTGGCCGTGGTCACGGCGGTGCTCTGGCTACTGCGCCGCCGGTATCCAGATCGGGATTGGCGCGAACTGACCGATCGGACGAACAGCTGGTGGGTGCTGGTGATCGTGTTTGCCGTCGCGATCCTGGTCGGCCGTGTCGCCAGTTTGGTCTTCCTGGCCATCATGTGCTTTCTGGCCTTGAAGGAATACTTCTCGCTGATCCCCACACGGCGCGTCGACCGGCGGGTGCTGTTCTGGGCCTATCTGGCGATACCGGTGCAGTTCTACTGGATCGGCACGGGCTGGTACGTGATGTTCCTAATCTGGGTGCCGGTCTACATGTTCCTGTTGATGCCGATGATCATGGTGATCGCTGGCGAGACCAAGGGCTTCCTGCGCGCCGCCGGGTCCATTCAATGGGGCCTGATGATCTGTGTCTTTCTGTTGAGCCACACCGCAGAATTGTTGGCCGCGCCGGACGAGGGCAACCCGGTGGCCGGCAGTGCCGGTTGGCTGCTCTATCTCGTGATCCTGACCCAACTGAACGACGTCGCCCAATATCTCTGGGGCAAGGCGATCGGCAAGACGAAGGCCGCACCTTCGGTCAGCCCGAACAAGACGGTCGAGGGCTTCCTCGGCGGCCTCGGCTCGACCTTGGTGCTCGCGGTTCTGCTGGCCCCGGTTCTGACCCCGTTTGACATCTTCACCGCCCTACTGGCGGGGGCGATCATTGCCTTTGCCGGTTTCTTCGGCGATCTGGTCATCTCGGCCCTGAAGCGCGATCTGGGCGTGAAGGATGCCGGCAGCCTGCTGCCCGGCCATGGCGGCGTTCTGGACCGGCTCGACAGCCTGGCTTTTGCCGCGCCGCTTTTCTTCCACTTCGTCGCTTTTCTCTACTACTGATGCTGCGTCTCTTGTTCTTCGCCCTGATCGTCCGGCCGATCATGGCTTTGATCGTCGGGCTGAACGTGCGCCATCGCGAGCGATTGCCGGCGGCCGGACCGGCTGTCATCGTGGCCAATCACAACAGCCATATCGATACGCTGGGGCTGATCGCGCTCTTCCCGTTGCGCCTGCTGCGGCGGGTTCGACCAGCTGCGGCAGCCGACTATTTCACTGCGACGCCGCTGAAATCCTGGGTCTCGCGCCGGCTGATCGGCATCGTGCCGGTCGACCGGGATGCGCTGAGCCGGGGGGAGGACCCGTTGGAGCCGGTCGAGGCGGCGCTCGACAACGGTGCGATCATCATTCTGTTTCCGGAGGGCACACGTGGCGAGCCGGAACGTTTGCAAGGGTTCAGGAAGGGCATCGCCGTTCTGGCCGAACGACGGCCCGACCTGCCTGTAACGCCGGTGTTTCTGCACGGCTTCGGCAAGGTGCTGCCGCGAGGCGCCTGGCTGCCGGTGCCGTTCTTTTGCGATGTCTTCGTCGGCGACCCCGTGGTCCCGCCGGCTGCCGGAGGCCGCGACGGCTATGTCGCCACCCTGGAGGCCGCCATGGCCGCGCTCGCGGCCGAAGGCCGGTTTCCGGACTGGGACTAACCCACCGCCAGCTGAAAGACCAGGCCGGACAGGAAGGCGCCAGCCAAGGCGAAACCCAGATAGGCGCCGAACGCCGGTTTGCGCACCAGGGCGTAGACCGCGATGGCGGCCGGGATGCAGGTGACCCCGCCGGCGACCATGAACGACAGCGCTGCCCCCGGCGCCATGCCCTGCGCCATCAGCCCGTCGACCAGCGGCAAGGCCGCATAGCCGTTAAGATAGGCCGGCACGCCGATGATCGTCGCCAACGGCAGCGACCAGGCATTGTCGTTGCCCAACGCCGACACGATCCAGGCCTCGGGGATGTAGGCCAGCATCAAAGTCTCAAGGATGAAGGCCAGCGTCAGCCATTTCAGCAGGAACAGACCGGCCCGGCGGGCTTCGCGACCGAACTGGTCAGTTCGCGCCTGCTCGCGCCAGATCCGCCATTCGATCGGCTTTGGCGCACGCACCGTGGAACCGGCGCAGCCGCCGTCGCCGACGCCTTCGCGCAGGGGATGCTCGAACAGCCCGTAACGCTGCAAGGCCATGGTGCCGAGGCCGCCGAGCGCGCCGATGCTGAACGCGGCCAGGGTTTTGCCCACGGCGAAGTCGATGCCCAACGTGCCGACGGTCAGCGCGAACATGGATGGATCCATGATCGGCGAGGCTAGCCAAAAGGCCATGACCGGTGCCAAGGGCACGCCCATCGCCAAAAGGGCGGCGATCAGGGGGATCACGCCGCACGAGCAGAACGGCGAGATCGCGCCGAACAGGGCGGCCACGAAGATCATCTGCAAGGGGCGCCCGGTGAACGCCCGCGCGATCAACTGGTCGGCGCCGCTCGCCTTGGCATAGCCGGCGATGCCGACCGCGAGGATGAGGAACGGCAGAACCTCAAGCAGGCTGCCGCCGGTATCGGGCAGCGTAACCGAGAGCTGGCCTGGGTCCAGTAGAGCCAAGGCCAGCAGGATGGCGAGTACGGCCAGCCAGACCCGATCGATCTGCAGCGGATGGGCCAGCGTGTGACCGGCGCGGCGGACGAGTTCGGTCATGAGACGATGTCCAGTGTCGGGGGTTTGCCGGCGCGGCTTTCAGCGTGGCGGTCGCCCTGGTTGCCACCGACATCGGCGCAGCATTCGGCCGTCAGGTAGCCCAGCATCGCGTCCATCACGGGGAAGGCTGGACGGCAGATCACTTCGCGCCCCTGGCGTTCCTGCGCCACAAGGCCGGACCGGGTGAGCGCGCTAAGGTGGTGCGACAGGGTCGACCCGGGCAAGCCTAAGGCGGCCTGAATGCCGCCGACGGTCATGCCATCGGGACCTGAACGGGCCAAACGGCGAAAGATCTCCAGCCGGGTCGGCTTGCCCAGCGCGGCTAGGCAGGCGGCGGCACGAACGCTATTCATCGCTTCAGTCATGACATATCTATATTTCCAGAAAAGTCGATATGTCAAGCGCAGATGTGTCGCCAAGATGTGCCGTGGTGGAATCATTCGGTTTCGACCGGGGGCGCGAACGCGCAGGCTTATCAAGCGTCGCTGGCGGATGGTATGACTAAACCCATGAGCCCATTTCGACTGGCAAGCGAGTTTCGCCAAAACGGCTATTGCCTGATACCCGACGCGATAGCGCCGGAGACCTTGGAAAACCTGTGGCGGGCCTGCGATGCGATGGTCGCCGATCCACGTCGGGCGGAAAAACGACAAGGCCGCCACAAGATCGATGTTGGGGACAAACGGCTGTTCCTCAGCCACCGGCATGAGGAGTTTCCGGCCGTCGAGGCCTTCCTCATGGCGGGGCCGGTGGCGGAGTTGGCCCGAACGCTGATGGGGCCGCACCCCTATCTCTTCAACGAGCAGTTCGTATTCAAGGCCGCCGGGGCTGGGTCAAGCTTCGCCTGGCATCAGGATTCGGGCTATGTCGGATTTGACCACCCGCCCTACCTGACGCTGTGGTGTGCGCTCGATGACGCCACGTTGGACAATGGCTGCATTCATGTCTTGCCGCGCGACCTTGCCAAGGACACTGACGTCAATCCCCATGTCTGGGATGAGGCGGGCAAAGAACTCGTCGGCTATGACGGCGATCAGGTGGGTGTGGCCGTACCGTGTGCGGCAGGGTCGATCATCGCGTTCTCCAGCGTGACGCTCCATCGCTCCGGATCGAACAGGACCGAACGGCCACGGCGCGCTTATGTCTGCCAATACTCCGCAGCGCCGATCCTGCGGCCAGAGACGGGGGCGCCGCTGAACTACGCCAAGCCGCTGCCGATACCGGCCAGCCCATAAGCCCGGCCGAAGCGCTAAAGCTGCGCGGCCTCGGCGAGGAACGCTCGGATCAGCGCCGGTGTCTTGTTGCCGGGTCGGTCTTCCACGCCGGACGAGGTGTCGACCGCCACCGCCCCGGTCGTACGAACGGCGTCCGCCAGATTGTCGGCCGTCAGGCCCCCGGACAGCATCCAGGGTTTTGACCAGTCTCGGCCGGCCAGCAGCGACCAGTCAAAGGCAATCCCATTGCCGCCCGGCAGCGCCGCCACATTGTCGGGGGGCTTGGCGTCGAACAGCAGACGATCGACGGCCGGCTCGAAGGCGGAGACCTGATCGAGATCGGCATCGCTGGCAATGCGGATGGCTTTCATGACCGGCATGGAAACGTTGCGCCGGATCTCGGCCACCCGTTCGGGCGTTTCGTCGCCGTGAAGCTGGATCATGTCGAGCGGAACTTGCGACACGACAGTGTCCAACAGCTCGTCGTCAGGCGTGACGAAGAGACCGACGGTGCGCACACCCGTCGGCGCCTGACGCGCCAGTTGGGCGGCCAGTTCCGGCCCGACATAGCGCGGGCTTTTGGGATAGAAGACGAACCCGACATAGCGTGCGCCATGGGCGGCCGCCGCCGCCAGCGTTTCCGGCGTCGATATCCCGCAGATTTTCGTCTGTAGCCTCATGGCGACAGCATGGGGTTACTGGCCCCGTGGATCAAGCCGCCTCCACGCCGAGAGAGCGGGCGATGGCGGCGGCTGCTTCGCCGGGATCGTCGGCCTGAGTAATCGGACGGCCGATGACCAGGTGACTGGCGCCGAGCGCCATGGCTTGTTCCGGCGTGACGGTGCGCTTCTGATCGTCTTCGCCCCACCCGGCCGGCCGGATGCCGGGAACCATCAGCACGAAATCCGGTCCCGTAACGGTGCGCAGTTGCGTGATCTCCGGCGCGGCGCAAACGACACCGTCCAGCCCGCTCTCCTTGGCCAAGCTGGCCAGGCGGCCAACCTGGGTCCCAACGTCGGGGTCTTGACCGACGGCGAGCATGTCCGTGGCGTCGAGACTGGTCAACACGGTCACACCGAGCAGCTTCGGCGGTGCCACGCCATAGATCTCCGCCCCTTCTTCCGCCGCCTCCGCGGCGGCGCGCATCATCTCCTCGCCGCCGCTGGCGTGGATGGTGATGTAGGCGAACTCCAACGGGCACAGCGCGCGCACAGCCGCGGCGACCGTGTTGGGGATGTCGTGCAGCTTCACGTCCAGGAAGATCGGCTTTTCGGCCGCGCGGCCGACTTCATGCACCCCGTGCGGGCCGTTGTTGGCGAAGAATTCCAGACCGAGTTTCAGCCCGCCGACATAGGGCCCGACGGCGCGCGCCCAAGTGAGCGCCTGGTCCATGGAGATGGTGTCGATGGCAACGAAGATCGGGGACATGGATGCCTCTCAGTCAGCGCGAGTGTCCAAATATCCGGCCGCCCAGCGGGTGATTTCGGCGCCGTCACGCCTGTCTTCCAAGGCGTCGGCGACCGCTTCGCCCAGCAGCGGTCCAAACTTGAACCCATGGCCGCTGAAGCCGGTCATCAGCCAGGCCGAACTGCCGATGGGTTCGACCACGAACCGTTCGGCCGGCGGGTGCACTGTGTAGAAGCACACCTTGCCGACGTCCAGAGAGAACCGGTCGAACGATGCCAAACGGTTCGCGCAGGACTGGAACAACGCCCGCGTTTCCTCTTCGCCCGCGTCGCGGTCCGTGTCGGGGTCCCCGGTCATGGAAAAGCTGTGGTCGCTCACCTTAAGCCCGGTACCTGCCACTGGCGGAACCAGATAGAAGCCTCTGTCGGGCTCGATCTCCAAGACCATCGGCATGTGGGCCCATTCGGCGGCCTCGTCGGCGGGCGGGGTCAGATAGGCGACAACCTGGCGCGACGGCACCACGCGATCGGCGGGGCCAGGCAGCAACTGTCGAACCCAGGGGCCGGCCGCGACGATCAGCCTGTCGGCCTGGAGGTTTCTACCATCCTCCAGCCGAAGCGAGGCGCCGTCCGGATCGACACTGACGACCCGCTGGTGCGGCATCAGCGTGACGCCGCGCAGCGCCAGATGGTGAGAAAGCAGCTCGATGATGCGCCCCGCCAGCAGGGTGCCGCCGGTCTTCAGATAAAAGGCATGATCGACCCTGTCCGGCGTTAGCAGTGGGAAGCGCCATGACAGATCATTGGGGGTCAGCATCTCGATCGCGTGCCCCTGCGACTTCAAGACTTCGGCACTTGCGTTCAGCCAATCCTGGCCCGCCGTCCCGACGGCAAGCGTGCCGGTCTGGATGTAAAGAGACTCACCCAGATCCTGCCAAACCCTGTCCCAGGCCGGAAAGGCCTCGCCCACCATCGCCGCGTAACCGGCCATGTCGCCGTAGGCGTAGCGGATCAGCCGGTGCTGATCGACGGAGGAGCCCAGCGGGTTCGGAATGGCTGCCTGTTCGACCACGGTGACATCGTGACCGCGCCGGGCCATGGCCCACGCAACCGACAAACCCATGATGCCGGCGCCGATAATGAGAAGTTTCATGGCTGCTCGCGGCGCCTGTCCGAAACAGGCTCTTACGGGTCGGGATGGTCGACCGTAAGCCTTCCATGGTGCGCGAACAAGGCATCCAGACGGTCGACCAGGGTCATCACCGCCGGCCGGTTGCGGCTGTCGGCGTGATACACCAGCCAGATCTGGCCCTGCAACTCGTCAATCGTTCCGCTCACACGCACGAGGTCCGGCTCCGGGTCCGCCGCGTAGCAGGGCAACAGCCCCAGACCGGCCTCGGCCTTGACCGCCTCCAGCAGGATCAGCGAGGAGGCGCAGCGGACCTGCGGCTTGGCCCCCTGGCGTCGAGCCTCAAGCCACGTTGCCGAGCGCAAATGGTGGTGGGTGTCGTCATAACCCACCCAGGGGCAAGTCCTGTATCTCTGCTCGCTCGTGGCCTCCGGATGGCTCCGCAGCAGAGCGCGCGCGGCATAGACGGCGCGCGACGGGCGAGCGACCAACCTAGTGATCAGATCACCGCTTTCCGGCAGCACGTTGCGCAGCGCGATATCGGCTTCGCGGCGGCTGAGGTTCAAGAACCCGAAACTGGGCACGATTTCGATCTCGACATCAGGCATGTTGGCCACCAGCGTGCCGACCGACTGCATCAGGAACCGGCCGCCCCATTCGCCCACGGCAATCCGGACGGTGCCATAGAGCCGGCTGGGGTTGGCGGGCCAGGCGCGTTCAAGGGCCCGCGCCTCCGCACCCATCGACTCCGCGATCGGATGCAAGGCGCCGCCCGCCCGCGTCAGGCGAAGCCCGTCTTGCCGGCGATCGAACAGGCGTTCGCCGAGCTGGGCCTCCAGCGCCGCAATGCGACGTCCGATGGTCGGCTGGCTGAGGCCGAGCCGTCGACCCGCGGCCGTCAGGCTTCCGGTCTCGGCAACCGCTTGAAAGGCTTGCAGAAGATCCCAGCCGATGCGCGTCTCATTCATGATTGAATGCTAGTATTCCCAATCGTCGAATTTCAATTCAATTGTGAACGTACCAGCTTGTTGGCTCCAACATAAGCTGGAGCCGTACGCCATGATCAGGGTCGTCAAACTTCATCCAATGCCGGCAATCGGCGCGTGGTTCGGTCGCCGCCTTGCGCGCGTTTGGTGGCGATCGAACCGCAGGCTTGGCCGGTTGTCCGATCATCTATTGCGCGATATCGGCCTGGACAGCGACCAAGCGCGATGATCACGGTCGTGCCACTTGTCGCGCCTCAATGATCGCGCCCCACAAGTGATAAAGGCTGCTGGATGGGCTGAAGGGATCGACCGTGCTGCCGTCCCGGGACAGACCGTCGCGCAAGATCCCGTTTTCCAGCGACATGTAATGGGCGAACAAGGTCGCGAACAGGGTCCGCACGATGGTCGCGGCATCCGGGTCGCCGGTTCGCTCATGCATCACCGCGAACGCTCTGATCGCCTCCGTCTGCGGCCAAAACCGCTTTGTTTCCGATAACACCTCGCCGTCGGGCGTGACGGAATCGAAGGCGGCGAACACGCCGTTCTCGGTGCGGTCCATGCCGTGACGAATGGCGAACGCCATCAACCGATCGCTGATGGCCTCGACCGCGCGGGGTCCGCCCTGGGCCTGATAGCGGTTCAACAGCCAGACCCACTCGAACTGGTGGCCAGGTTCGCGCAACCGTCCCTCGGCGCCCGATCGCAGGCGCCAGTCGGCCTCGAAGAATTCGGCCAAGGTTCCGGCCGGATCGAGAAAATGGTCGACAAGAAGCGCGACCATGTCGTTCGCCAGGTCGAGCCAGACGGCGGCGTCCGTTGCGGCATGCAGTGCGAGAAATGCCTCCAACAGGTGCATGTGCGGGTTCTGTCGACGCGGCTTGCCGGCGTCGACGGGCAGCTGTTCGACAAAGCCGCCGGCGGGGTCGGCCATGCGGTCAACCAACAAGCGCCGAACCCGTTCCGCCCACTCAAGCGGCTCGGCCTCGCCGGTCGCCCGATGCAGCCAGGCGAGGGCCAGCAGGGCGAAAGCCTGATCATAGAGGTCGATCGTCCCGTCGACGATTTGTGCCTCGCGGGTGACGCGCATGGGGAATCCGCCGTCATGGTCGTTCCAGCATCGCTGCATGAACGCAAATCCGGCCCTGGCCCTGGGCAGCGCATAGTCCCCAGCGTCCAGGCAATGGGCGTGGGCGAAGACGTAGGTCTGGCGCGCCTGGACCCTGAACCGGGTAAACCCCGGATCGTGCGGGACGCCGTCAAGGGTCACCTGTTCGACAAAGCAACCATTCTGGTCGTCGAAGCCGGTGGTGGCCCAAAAGGGCAGCAGGGTTTCGGTGGCCCAAGGCCAGAGTTCGGGGAGTGTCGGTTGGGTCATGCTGGTTATGCGCGCTGGACGATCAGTTGTGCGGCCGCCAGATCCTCCAGCGCCGTGCCCACGGACTTGAACAGGGTGATCTGGTCGTAATGCCGGCGGCCCGCCCGTTCGCCGCGCGTCAGGTCAAACAGGTCGGCCGCCACGTCGTCGGGCCGCAAGAGACTGCTTTCAATCGGCTGAACGATGTCCCCGGCCTCCACGCATGCGCCCTCCCGCGTGTCGACAAAGACGCGGGCGCGACGGATGGCCTCGTCATCGACTTCGCGCATGTCCGGGCGGTACCCGCCGACCAGATCGACATGCACGCCATCCGACAGCCACTCTCCCTTCACGACAGGATCGGGCGAGGCGGTGGCACACGAGATGATGTGGGCGCCGGACGCCGCGCTGGCCAGATCCTCCGTCCAGTCGACCTTCATCTCGGGCCGGTTTAGGGCCTTTGCCAGCTTGCGCGCCTTCGCCGGGCTGCGGCCCCAGATCAGCACGTTGCAGATGGGGCGGACGCTGGCATGGGCCAGGATCAAGTGCGGCGCCAATTGGCCGGTGCCGACCATCAACAGCCGCTCGCAATCCTCGCGGGCGAGATAGCGGGCGGCCAGCGCGGAGGCGCAGGCGGTGCGGCGAACGGTCAGCGCCACGCCATCGATCATGGCCAGCGGGGCGCCGGTTTCGCCGTCCATCAGCATGTAGGTGGCCATGATCATGGCCAGGTTGCGGGTCCCGTTGTCGGGGAAGGCGGTGGCGATCTTCACCCCGATATGGCGACCGGTCTGCCACGCCGGCATCAGCAACAGCGTGGCGTCATTCTCGCCGTATGTCGGGACCGTATGGTGGTGGCGCAGTGGCGTTGCGATGTCCGACCGAAAGGCCTGGCGCAGTTTTTCGACCAGCGTGGGATAGTCCAACGCCGCCTCGACGGCCGCCGCGTCGATCACCCGCATGGCAGGATGAACCTGTCGATCGGCGGTCGACTAGCGTTGATCCGCCAAGGCAGGCTGGGTGCTGGGCGCGGCCGAGGCGGCCACGGCCTCGCGGGCCTTGCGCCTGGCGTCGGACGCCGCCTCCTGCGCAGCCCGGGTTTCGGCGCGCAGCGCGTCCGCGCGGGCCCGCTCGCGACGGGCGGCCTTGCGGTATTGGCCGCCACTGACCCAGGCGACGAGACCGCCGGCAAGAAAGCCGATGACGATCGCGACCAGTACGGCAATGAAGATCGGAACGCTCAACTCATAAGGCAGCGGCCAAAGATTCAACGTCACCGGGTCGCGATTGGAGGCGGCGAACAGCACGGCGATGATGGCCAACGGAATGGTGATGATCCAACTGACGTAGCGCAACGCTATCTCCTCCGACACACCGTTCGGTGTGGTTCAGCCCTTGCTTAGCCCGCGTTCAGGCGTTCACGTAGCTGCTTGCCCGTCTTGAAGAATGGCACGCTTTTTTGGGCCACGCTGACGGTTTCACCCGTGCGCGGATTGCGCCCAGTTCGTGCCTCTCGATGCTTGACCGAAAAGGCGCCAAAGCCCCGCAACTCGACCCGATGGCCTGCCGCGAGTGCCTCGGCGATCTCATCGAAGATGGTGGAAACAATGCGCTCCACATCCCGCTGATAGAGGTGTGGATTCTGGTCGGCCAGCCGTGCGATTAGCTCTGATTTTGTCATAGGCTTTCGTCTCCTCCCTGCGGCGTTGCCAGGCGATACCGCCTCGTTCTATGGCTCGGCGGTGTTCGGCCCATTCACGGCGGCCCTATCCTAGGCACCGCCCGTTGCCTCGTCGGCGGATGGGCGGACAGTGATCATATCCCGCCCTTGATTGTGCGCCTCGAACCGGACCTCTGACGGATCCGTGACTTGACAATGGTGCCAGAGGGAACCGGGAAACGCAACGGTAACCCTTTCCATTGAAAGGGTTTTTGCCTGAACGACTTGACCGTTGCAGTGGCTGGTTGCGGTTCCAGGCGCGCCGTTGGACAGCAAGAAGGGCCGCCCAACCATGGACGGCCCTTTAAGGGTTGGCTTTTAGGCGGGCTACTTGTCGTCGTCGGCCTTGGCGGCCTCCTCGGCATTGGCCCGGGCCTTTTGCAAGGCCGCCCCCAGGATGTCGCCCAGCGAGGCGCCGGAGTCCTGGCTGCCATATTCAGCCATGGCTTCCTTCTCCTCGTCGACCTCGCGCGCCTTGATCGAGAGTGTCAGGCGACGGGTCTTCTGGTCGAACTGGGTCACCTTGGCATCGACCTTCTCGCCGACCGCAAACCGGTCCGGCCGCTGTTCCGACCGGTCGCGGCTGAGATCGCTGCGCCGGATGAAGCCGGTCAAGCTGTCATCGCCGACCGTGACTTCGATGCCGTTGTCGTTGACCGCTGAGACGGTGCAGGTGACCACGGCACCCTTGCGGACACCGGCGGCTGCCGCGCCGCCCATCGGATCGTCCTCAAGCTGCTTGATGCCGAGCGAGATACGCTCCTTCTCGGTATCGACGTCCAGCACCTTGACCTTGACCTGATCGCCCTTGTGGTACTCCTGAATGGCCTGTTCGCCAGGCACGTTCCAGGAGATGTCGGACATGTGGACCATGCCGTCGATGTCGCCGGGCAGGCCGACGAACAGGCCGAACTCGGTGATGTTCTTGACCTCGCCGTCGATCTCCGTGCCGATGGGGAACTTGTCGGCGAAGCCGTGCCACGGGTTCTCCAGGCACTGCTTCAGGCCCAGCGAAATGCGGCGCTTCACCGGATCGACGTCCAGGACCATGACTTCGACCTCTTGAGAGGTCGAGACGATCTTGCCCGGATGCACGTTCTTCTTGGTCCAGCTCATCTCCGAAACGTGGACCAGGCCCTCGATGCCCGGCTCCAGCTCCACGAAGGCGCCGTAGTCGGTGATGTTGGTGACGCGGCCGGTGAACTTCGCACCCACCGGGTACTTGGCCTCCACACCTTCCCACGGATCGGCCTCAAGCTGCTTCATGCCAAGGCTGATGCGCTGGGTTTCGGGGTTGAAGCGGATGACCTGAACCGTGACGTTCTGGCCGATCTGCAGGGCTTCGCTGGGGTGGTTGATGCGACGCCACGCGATGTCTGTCACGTGTAGCAGGCCGTCGACACCGCCCAGATCCACGAAGGCGCCGTAGTCGGTGATGTTCTTCACCACGCCCTGCAGCACCTGGCCTTCCTTCAGGTTGGCCACCAGCTCCGACCGGGCCTCGGCGCGGCTTTCTTCCAAGACTGCGCGGCGCGACACCACGATGTTACCGCGCGACCGGTCCATTTTCAGGATCTGGAACGGCTGCGGCGTGTGCATCAGCGGCGAGATGTCCCGCACCGGGCGGATATCGACCTGGCTGCCCGGCAGGAACGCGACCGCGCCCGACAGGTCGACGGTGAAGCCGCCCTTGACCTTGCCGAAGATCACGCCGGTCACCCGCTGGCTGTCGTTGTAGGCCTTTTCAAGCTGGGTCCATGCCTCTTCACGCTTGGCCTTCTCGCGCGACAGCATGGCCTCGCCATTTCTGTCTTCCAAGCGGTCGACATAGACCTCGACCGTATCCCCGGGGCTGAGTTCGGCCGGCTGACCGGGAACGGTGAATTCCTTCAGTGCGACGCGGCCTTCCGATTTAAGGCCGACATCGATCAGCACCATGTCGTTGTCGATCGACAGGACGGTGCCTTTGACCACGGTTCCCTCGAAGGTCTCCGTGTTGCCGAGGGACTCTTCCAAGAGAGCTTCAAAGCTCTCCTTCTCGGCGGTTTGGGCGGCTGCTGTGGCCATTGATGCTCCTTGAACACGACTCCGCGACTGCTCGTCCGAGCTAGCCACGAACGCACCGGGTGGACGAACAACCGGCGACTTGGTTGATTCATTTCGTCGCGCGATCCGCATTGGTCCGCGATCGGATTGGCCCGGCCATACCAAAACACCGAACGAACCATACCGGCCCCAAGCCGGCTGGTTCTCGGTGACAATGTCAGGCCGCTTCACCGATCGCCGGACCTCGTCCGACAAGACGGATCCCGCAATGGCTTTCCCAGGGCCTCAGCCCGTGGAAGCGGGCGTTATACGGATGCCTAGCGCGGTTCGCAAGGTGAATCGCCGCAACAAGACTAGGGTTTTGCCGTTTTTTCCACATGTGCCAGGGCGCGCGCGAAGACCTCGTCCGGGTCGAGATCGTCGGTGTCGAGGATCAGCGCATCATCCGCCGGACGCAGCGGTGACACGGTACGCCCACTGTCGCGCGCGTCCCTCCGGCGCATGTCGTCCAGCACCTCATCCAACGTCGGCGCGTAATCTGCATGCTGCAGCTCCGACCAGCGTCGCCGGGCGCGAACCTCGACGGACGCGGTGACGAAAATCTTGGCGTCGGCGTCGGGCGCGATCACGGTGCCGATGTCGCGGCCGTCCATGACGGCGCCGCTTGGCTGGTGGGCGAAATCGCGCTGGAAATCCTGCAGCGCCTGGCGCACCGCCGGTATCGCGGCAACCACCGACGCCGCCTGTGCCGCATCGTCGGACCGGAGCACGGGATCGGACAGGTCGTTGGGGGTGATATGGTTGGCGGTCGCAACCGCAGCGTCTGCGTCGGCCGGATCGCCGCCCTGGCGCAGAACGCTCAGCCCGACCGCGCGATAGAGAACGCCGGTATCGAGATGCGGTACGCCGAAATGGGCCGCCAGGCGCCGCGCCAATGTCCCCTTGCCGGAGGCCGCCGGCCCGTCGATTGCGATGATCACGGCTGCGGCTGGCGCGTCCGCAGGGCTGGTTCGCCCGCGATCAGGCCGTTCATCAGGTCGAAGAAGCCGGGAAAACTGGTCGCGATCGGGCCGGCATCGTCAATGGTGACGGGCTGCTTGGCCGCCATGCCCAGCACGAGAAAGCTCATCGCGATCCGGTGGTCGAGCGCTGTGGCAACCGTTGCCCCCCCTTCCGGCTGTCCGCCGTCGCCCTCGACAGCCAGCCAGTCGGGTCCGGCCTCGACACGGACTCCGCAATCCGCCAGACCCTCGGCGACGCGCGCAAGCCGGTCGCTTTCCTTCACGCGCAATTCACCGATGCCGGGCATTTCCGTTCGCCCGACGGCACACGCGGCCGCCATCGCCAGAACGGGGTATTCGTCGATCATGCTGGCCGCCCGGTCCGGCGGAACCGTGACGGCAGTAAGGTCGCTGGCGCGGACGCGCAAATCCGCCACTGGTTCGCCAGCGCGCATGCCGGCATTCAAACGTTCGATCGAGCCGCCCATCTCTATGAGAGTATCAATCAGCCCGGCCCGTCGCGGATTCAGACCGACGCGCCGGATGAGAATGTCCGATCCCGGCCGGATCAAAGCCGCGACAATCGGAAAGGCCGCCGACGAAATGTCGCCGGGAACCTCGACCGGGCGCCCGGTCAGCTCCGGCTGGCCGGTGAGGGTAATCGCATCACCCCCGTCCGGATCGGGCTCGATCTTAAGTTCGGCGCCGAACGCGCGCAGCATGTTTTCCGTGTGGTCGCGCGTCGCCGTCCGCTCGATGACCGTGGTCTTGCCCGCCGTATTCAGGGCGGCCAGCAGCACGGCCGACTTCACTTGCGCGGATGCCACCGGCACCTCGTACCGGATCGGCAGCAACTCGTCGCTGCCGATGACGGCCATGGGTAAGCGATTGTCGCTGCGGGCGACGAATTCCGCGCCCATGCGGGACAGGGGCTCTATCACCCGCGCCATCGGGCGCTTGACCAGGGAGGCGTCGCCGGTGACGAAGGTCGTCATCCGATGGCTGGCCAGTACGCCGGACAGCAGCCGTGCGCTGGTGCCGCTGTTGCCCAGATCGATCACTTGCGACGGTTCGTGCAGACCGCCGACACCGACGCCGTCCACCTGCCATTGGCCGCTGTCCAGCTTCTGGATGCGTGCGCCCATGGCACGCAAGGCGTCGGCGGTCGCGATCACGTCCTCGCCCTCCAAGAGGCCGTCGATGGTCGTTTGGCCGACGGAAAGGGCGCCGAATATCAGGGCGCGGTGCGATAGTGATTTGTCGCCGGGAACGGTTACGTCGCCGGTCAAGGGCCCTGACGCGCGCGCAGCGGCCGCCAGGGGTGCGGACTTGGAAGTCATGATGGGTAGAGGAAGCGATCGGTTGAGGGCCGAAGAGCGGTCGGAGGTTAGCACGAACGGACGCGACCGCAACACCCGGTCGGCGCCGGTCTGTGTTGCAAGCGGATCACACGTTGTGCAGGTGTGTATCGTCGCTGGACTAATATGCTTTGACAGGCGGGTTCGATCATGGCACTTGCGGCGGCGCCGAATAGCCATCGATTTAGACAGTTAAAGAGTTGCCGCCTTGTCCAAGTCCGATTGGGGTACGAAGCGGATCTGCCACAATTGTGGAACCCGCTATTATGACCTGAACAAAGTACCGGTCGTCTGCCCGAAATGCGCGACCGAATTCGACCCGGAAGCCTTCCTGAAGTCCCGGCGAACACGCAGTGCCATGGTCGAGGAACTGCCGGCCAAGCCGAAACCGGAGAAGGCCAAGAAGAAGCCTGCGGCAGAGGAGATCGAGGAAGAGGTCGAAGAGGACGCCGAGGCTGCCGATGAGGCTGCTGCGGCGTCGGAGGGTGATCAGGTCGACGCCGAGGACGACGAGGTCGAGGAGGAGGACGACGACGTCGAAGAGATCGACGAGGTTGTCGAAAGCGCCGAAGGTGCTGAATCGCCGGACGACGACGATGATGCCGACCCGGTTGAGCCCGACCTCGACGATGACAGCCTTTTGGAGGATGACGAGGACCTTGACGCCGACGATCTCGACGAGGATCTGGATGACGATCTCGACGATGTCGACATCGTGAAGGACAAGGGCGCCACGGACACCTGACGCGTCAGGTCAACCGGCGGTGGCGTCAGCGCCCCGAACGGCCAACGAAAAAAGGCCCGCCGACATCGATCGGCGGGCCTTAGTTTTGGGTGTCTGGGCCGGACGTTAGTCAGCCCGGTATCGTGGCGTCATTCGGGCCGGTACTGGGCGCCCAGGCTCTCCTCGCAGCCTGCCACCGTCTCGGACAGCAGATCCAGCCACTCCGGTCCGTACTGGTCGACGAACCAGTCGCGGACCGGCGAGGCGGCGTCGCGGAACTGCGACATCTCATCGGGTGTCGGCACATAGATCGTGCCACCCGCCTCGCGGAAGGTGTTGTAGGCGTCGATCTGGCGCCGTTGCGGCATGACCAACGTGGTCAGGCGCAGGCGATCGAACCCGTCTTCGACGATCCGGCGCTCATCCTCGCTCATGGCCAGGAACTCGTCGTTATTCATCCACCACAGGGCGCCCATATAGGCATGGCCGTCCAGCGTCATGTTGTCGAGATGCTCGTGGAACGACATGCCGACAATGTCGGTGATGCCGTTCTTGGTGCCCTCCACGACGCCGGTGGCCAGCGCGGTGTAAAGCTCCGGCCAGGCGACCGGCGTCGGCGAACCGCCCAGCGCGCGCACCAGTTCCTGCTGGATCTCCGAACTGATGGTCCTGAGCTGCAGCCCGTCGACATCGTCCGGTGACTGCACCGGCGTGTCGGTGGTCGCGATGTTGCGCCAGCCGCCGGTGTTGCCGATCGTCATCAGGCGCATGTTGCCCGTCTGCTCCAGCACGGCGTCGTGCAGCGCGTTGAAGAACGGGCTGTCGTTCGACAGCGCGCATTCCGCGATCCGATCGCTGGGGAACATGTAGGGCACGTCCATCACCTGGGCCGGCGGGAAGACGTTGCTCAAGCCGCCGATGGTGGTGATGAACACCGTGACCAGGCCGGATTGAAGCGCGTCGATGCAGCTTGCCGGGTTGGCGCACAATTGGCCGCCGGGATAAATGTCGACGGCGATCGTGCCGTTGGAGCGTGACTCGACATAGTCCTTGAAGACCAGGGCGCCGTCATAATCCTCGTCCTCGGTGTTCGCCAGGAAGACGAGGCTGATGAGATGATCCTGGGCCTGGGCCGGCAAGACCGCGCCGGCCGCGATCGTCAGGCCGGCGGCGGCCCCAAGTAGGGTTTTCGAAAGAGACTTTACTGACATTGGGTAACCATCCTCCCTGTTGTTGGCCCGAGCATGAATGGGCCTGTCAATTGACGCCAACGGCCACCTCGCTCAAAGGAAGCCCAACCAGCGCGGCAGCGTCAGTGTCAGCGCCGGGATGAACGTGATCAAAAAGATCACGACCACTTGCACCGCTAGAAACGGCAGAATCTCCTTGGCAATTGCCTCAAGCTTCTCGTCCGATATGCTCGCCGCCACGAATAGAACCAGTCCCATGGGCGGCGTCGCCAGCCCCACGGTCACATTGACGCACATGACGATGGCGAAATGCATCGGGTCGACGCCGAGGCTGACCACCGCCGGCCCCAGGATCGGGCCCAGGATCAAGATCGCCGGCCCGGCATCCAGAAACATCCCGACGATGAACAAAAGAATGTTGATGATGAACAACAGAACCAGCGGGTTGTCTGTCAGCGCGGTGACGAACTCTCCGAGGACCATGGCGGTCTGAAACGGTGGCGGCGCCAAGACGGCAGCGAACACCCTGGCCGCCGCGACCAGCAACAGGATCACACCGGAAGAGAACGCGGCCGACCACAGGACGCTGGGCACATCCTTCAGCTTGAGGCTGCGCATGATCGCCATGCTGACGATGAAGGCGTAGGCGGCGGCGACGGCGGCAGCCTGGGTCGGCGTGAAGAAGCCGCTGAGGATGCCGCCGAGCAGGATAACCGGCGCCAGCAGTGGCCAGATGGCCTGCTTTGTCGCCTGTCCGCGCTCGCGCCACGTCGCTCTTCGGTTGGCAACCGGAAAATCACGCTTCTTGGCCATGTACCAGGTCATGACCATCAAGCCGCCGCCGACCATCAGGCCGGGTATGATGCCCGCGGCGAACAGTCCGCCGACGGAGACGTTCATCACGAAGGCGTAGAGGATCATCAGTCCGCTGGGCGGGATGATCGGGCCGATGACCGAACTCGCGGCCGTAATCGCGGCGGCAAAACGGCGGCTGTAGCCGTTCTTCTCCATGGCCGGGATCAACATTGAGCCGAGCGCGGAGGTGTCGGCAACGGCCGACCCTGACAGGCCGGCGAACAGGATGCTGGACAGGACGTTGACCTGCGCCAGGCCGCCGCGCAGATGCCCGATCAAGGATCGCGAGAATTGAACCAGGTTGAAGGTGATGTTGCCGCGGTTCATCACCTCGCCGGCGAGAATGAAGAACGGCACCGCCATCAACGGGAAACTCTCGATCCCGTCGAACAGAAAGCTCTGCATCATGCCGTGCAGCCGTTCCACGGGCAGCCTCAGCGCACCGATCTGATCTGCGATGAACAGCGCAATGCCGGGTCCGACGAGCAGGGCGAACGTCACCGGCATGCCGATGATCATCAGGCCCAAGAGCAGGTAGAAGGGGAGTAGGGCCATGGTCGACTAGTCCCTTTCTTCTACGGAAACGCCGGTCATCTGCGATTCCGGGCGGTTCAGATGATGCTGGATCAGCGGATCGTTGATGTAGCTGGCATCCAACAAGACCCTCAGGCCACGCAGGGCCGTCTCAATCGCGGCCAGGATGAGGAAAGCGATGCCGATCGGCAGGCATAAAAAGATGTACCCGCGAGAAACCGGAAACGTTCTGGCGGTCGAATTGAAGCCGCGTTCCAGCCACGGGATCGAGATCTGGAACAGGACAATCAAGATCCAGATGATCAGCACCGCGAAAATGAGTTCCAGGACGCCGCGCAGGCGCGTGCTGACTATGCCCTTCAGAAACTCGATCGAGATGTTCGCCCCGGTGCGGTAGGCGATCGGCGCCACCAGGAAGGTGATCCAGATCATCATGTAGATGGACACTTCCTCGGTCCAGGACGGGGCGTCGCCGAACCATTGAAGAACCACCTGCCAGACGACCAGCAGCATCATCACGCCGATCAGCGTGAGGCTGACATATTTGCCGATGATGCCGAAAACGGTGTTGATACGGGCAAGGACCGCGATAATCGCGTTCAGGACCGCCATGCCTGCCACCTCCCTTGGACGCGTGCCGAAATCTTCGTTTTGTTTCGTTCGGCTTCGCTTAGTTCTGATCGTACGCTGGAAACCTCGATATGCAAATGGTTTTCCGTTGGCCCCACCCTCGGCAGGGGTTCGATCGACACCGTGTGGCGGGAATTAGCCTAGGAAACCCGTCGCGATGCCGCAGATCTGAGGCGGTTCGTCACGGCGACTTGCGATGTTTTGCGAGGGCTGGCGATGCCGATGGCGGCGCGGCTGTCAAGCGACGAGAACTTCCAAACCTTGCTTGCGCAGCTGGCGGACCGCGTCAGATGGCGCGTCGGCGTCCGTGATCAGCAGATCCGCGTCGAGCAGGTCGGCCACCTTCGCGGTTGCGACATGAAGCAGCTTGGTATGGTCGGCAATGAAAATGGTCCGGGCCGCGGCCTTGATCATGGCCTGCTTGATTTCAGCCTCCGGCAGGTTGGTATTGGTGAAGCCCTTGATCGGATCGACACCGCTGCAGCCCAAGAACGCCAAATCCGTGTTGATATGGCCCATCATCAGATTGCCGAACGGCGCGACCAGCGAATGCTGCTGCGGCCGCAACGTGCCGCCGGTGACCACGACCGTGATGCCGGGGTGATCTTCAAGAATGAGCGCGATGTTCAGGGAGTTGGTGACGACCACGACATCGACCAGGCTTTGCGGCAGGGACTTGGCCAGCTCGGTCGTTGTCGAGCCGACGTCGAGGATCACCGTCTCGCCGTCGCGGATCAGGCTTGTTGCTTTCAGCGCGATCGAGCGCTTGGCCCCGGAATTGTCCTGGCTAGTCATCTCCAGCGGCAGTTCGAACCGGCGCGGGCGCATCGGCACGGCACCACCGCGGGTCCGCCGCAGAACCGACTGGCTTTCCAGAAAATCGAGATCGGCCCGGATGGTGACCGACGATACCTCCAGCATCTCGGCCAGGTCCGCCACGCGCACGTTCCCGCGACGATGCAGCGCATCGACGATTGACTGGTGGCGTAGGGTGGCTTGCAGGGATGGCATGGTGACTTGGGGGGCTTGCTGGTACTTGTCTTTGTTGTCGAAACGCAAGTTTTACAAAGCCAAACTACCGTGTTGCGGCAACCAAACGCAAGTCATGAGAAAACATGCCAGGGCCGAACGCGGCGGCGGCCTCGACGATCTTGCCGGCGCAGTGGCCGTCAAGCTGGTCGTCGGCGTCAGCGCCGGTCTCGCGCGCTGAGCCGCCTCAAGGATATCACCGCCGATGCGACGAAGGCCAGCACGGCCACCAGCCCGCCGATGGTCAAGCCGCCGAAACCCGTCACGCTGACGGTGCCGGCGAGCAAGATGGCGCTTGCGATCGTCGCGCCGAGAAGGCAAGCCGCGCCGATGGTTTGGCGGGGCGCAATTAACGCGGCGAGCGCCAGGACCGGGACGATGATCGCGATGACTTGACCCAGGGCACCCAGGCCGAGGGAAACGCCGGACACATATCCCGCCTGATAGCCCGCAATCAGCGCGGGCGTGTCCGTCCAAGGCAGCATATAGGCGGTGAGCAAGGCCGCCGCGGCGAGCCCGACCCGCTCCGTGCTGCCGATCAGAAGGGCCAGCGCCAGGGCGATTCCGGGGTAGGTCGCGTAGGCCGCGATCCCGAGGCCGAACGCGCCCTCCAGGAAAATCGGCGCGATCGGATAGATCAGCGGAAAGAAGATCACCAGCGCGAGCAGGTCCACGGCACGCGACGGCGGTGTCAGGGCATTGACATAGATGGCGAAGGCCGCGATCAGGCTGACGCCCACGATGACGATCGCGAGGCGTGTTCTGGTGCGTTGCGTCGGACTTTCCGGCGTCATCCACTGACCCCGATGGAGGTTGGTCGGGACGCAGGCTAATTGCCCGTGGCCACCGTGTCACCGGATAGAAGACGGCGCGGACGCAACAGGGCGAAAAAGACGACCGACAGGATCGCCATGCAAGCCACCGGGATCGCCAGCGACAGCACATGCCCGTTGTAGGCAAGCTGTGCGGTCAGACTGCCCAAGCCGCCGATGCTCATCGTCAGCATGCCGAAGGTGGCGGCGACGGTGCCGGTGGCCGCCGGGTTGACGGACAGGGCGAGCATGATCAGCGGCGCCATGCTGGAGCCAATGCCCACCGCATACACAGCCAAGGGTAGGACGATTGCCCAGACGCCATCGACGCCGGCGAACGCCAGGGCCGGCATCGACAGGGCGCCGACCGCGACCGTCGCGAAGCCGCCGACGATAAGCCGACCGAAGCCGAAGCGTTCGACCAGCCGGCTGCTGGCGCCCAGGCCGCTGAGATAGGCGATCACGACGATCGCCTGCATCTGGCTGAACTCCCGTGGCGTCAGGCCCGCATCGCGCAGCAGGAAGGAGCCGACCGTGTAGTAGGCCATCAAGCCGGCAAAGGCGCAGCCGCCGGGCAGCGCGTAGCCGATGAAGCGCCGGGTCGTCAAAAGGCGACCGAAGGTGCTGAGCAGGGGGCCGAGATGCAGGGCCTGGCTGTTCTTGCGCCGGTTGCTTTCGGGTAGCGCGAAGAACAGGCCGATCAGCGCCGACCCGGCAAGGATGGCCACGACCCAGAAGGTCCAGCGCCAGCCGGCAAGCAGCAGAATCTCCGCGCCGATGATCGGCCCGGCCGCCAGCGACAGGCCCTCGGCCATCGAAATGTAGGCCAGCAGCTTGGTGCCGCGCTTCGGCTCATAGAGCTCTCTAAGCGTCGCCCGGCAGGTCACGGTCAGCGAGCCGATCGTCAGCCCCTGCAAAAAGCGCGCGGCGATCAGGATCTCGATGGTCGTCGACACCGCGCACAGGACCGTTGCGACCACAAAGCCCAAACCGCCGAGCAGCATGACCGGTCGGCGGCCATAGCGATCGGAAAGGGGGCCGTAGAGCAGTTGGCTGAAGGCAAAGCCGATCAAATAGACGGTCATGGTCAGCTGAACCTGGCCCGGCGTGGTTTGCAGCACGCGCTCCAGGGTCGGCATCGCCGGCAGATACATGTCCATGGTCAGCAGCGACGCCAGCGCATACGCCACGATCAGGAACGGCAGGATGACGGGTGGTTTGGGCACGAGGTTTCCAGCTGATACGACAAGCGTTCGACCCGCCCGCAACGGGCCGGACGGGTCGAACGCCCCGCCCATACACCCCAGGCATCAGGCAGGGTCAAGCACCGTCTCTTCACGCGCCCCGCAAATAGGGCGGAGTTCTCAGAAGCCGAGGCAGTGGCCTGGCATCCATGTCACCCCGGTGGTATGTGAGCGCGCATGAACGAGCAAACGATCTCGAACGATCCGCTGACCATAGCGTTCGAGCCGACCGATCCGGCGAGCTATCCGCTGTGGTCGGCGGAAACGGTGCGCTATTCCGATCAGGACCCGCTGGGGCATGTGAACAACAATGCCTATGGGGTGTATTTCGAAACCGCCCGGCTGGACTTCTTTCAGGCCGCCGACCTTCGCCACGGCACCATGGCCGACGCGGCCGGGGTCGTGCGTCGGCTCGACATGGAGTTCCTGCGCGAACTTACATGGCCGTCGGATCTGCGCATCGGAACCCGGCTGGTCGGCCTGGGCACCAGTTCGTTCAGCTATCGCCAGGCGCTGTTCGTCGGCGACGTCTGCCACGCCTTGGCTTTCACCGTCAGCGTCGGCTTTGACCTGAAAACACGATCGAAGGTCGTCCTGACGGACGCGCATCGCGCGGGTCTGCGGCGTGCCGGGCTGCCGCAGATCTAAGTGTGTCGCCGGTGCCGGCCAGCTCATGGCCGCGGACTTGACCGGCGATGGAACCGGCAACCCCATCCGGCAAGAAGGCTTCAGCGCTCGCGGGCGGCGAGCACGGCCTTGACAAGATCCTCCGGCGCGTCGTCAGGCGGGCCGTCCGACGGGTCCTTGAGCGCACGTTTGGCGACGCCCATCGTGGCCTTGTAGGCGGCGAGGTAGTCGCGGCATTCGCGACACATCTTCAAGTGCAGCTCGAAGATCCGCCTTTGGCGCGGCGGCAGCGAGCCCTCGAGATAGTCGAGAATGAAGGTCTCGAACTCGACGCAGGTGATCATCAGCGGCATGTATTTCATCATCGCGCCGCGCATCTGGCGCATGATGCCGGGCCTTCGCTGGTCTGCAGCCATTACAGTTCCCCCCTCAGGACAGGCTCCAGCAGGCTCTTCAGCGCCGACCTTGCCCGGTGCAGGCGCACCTTCACGTTGCCGTCGGTCAGGTTCAGGGCGTCGGCAACCTCGGCTGTCGACATCTCCTCAATGTCCCTTAACTGCAGCACGACCCGATAGTCGGGCGGCAGCTTGTTGATCATGTCGATCACCAGATCCTTTCTCTTCTCACGGTCCAGGATCTCTTCCGGTGTCGATAGATGTTGCCACGGCGCCTCGATCCGGCAAGCGCTGGTGTCGAATTCCGGCATCAGGTCATCGATGGGGTCCTCGCGCCGGCGCGTCTGTTGGCGCAGCTTCATCAAGGCCTGGTTGGCGACGATGCCATACAACCACGTGCCCAGGCTGGACCGGCCCTCGAAGTCGCCGATCTTGCGAAACATGTTGGCGAACGCCTCTTGAACACAGTCCTCGGCCAAGGCGGAATCGCCCAATAAGCGCCGTGCCACGGCGAGCATCCGTGGCATGTGGGTTCGCACCACCGTTTCGGCCGCCTGATCGTCGCCGGCCTTTAGGCCCTCGATCAGTTCTTCGTCGGTCATGGCATGGGCCCGAGGTCGGTGTTTGTGGCGATGGCGACTTTGGCCCAGGACGAGGCCCTTACGAACATCGCATCGATCGGCACCGACACAAACTGATCTTTCCCGCTCGGGGGCCTAAGCCTTTACGCATGTCGGGCGGGCAGGGAGGTAAGCCGGCGCGACCACTGGCCATGGCTTCGGTCATGTACCGGCATGTCAGCGTTGCACCGGGTCTGGTGCTCTTGACGTGGGGGCGATCGACCGTGCAAATCGATGCCTAGCTTCGATATCCAATCCGCCGGCGGCCGGCGGCAGAACTGGCGGCATCAACCATGACAGGCGTTCGGTCAGGCGCGGCGCGGCAAAGCGCGGGTTTTTGGGCGATCCGTTTCGTCTTCATGGTCGAGGCGATCATCATCGGCGCCTGGCTGGTGCGCATCCCCGACATGAAGATCGCGCTCGACCTCAGCGACGGCGTGCTCGGCCTGTGCCTGGTCGGGCTGCCGGTTGGCACACTGATCGGCTTTTCGATCGCAGCACCCATCGTCGGCGGATTGGGCCTGCGGCGGGCGTGCATGATCGCCGGTCCCGTGTTCGCGTTCAGCTTCATGTTGCCGGGCTTTTCGACCTCGGCCGTGATGTTCTTCGCCTTGCTGGTGGTCTGCGGCCTGACGGTGGCCCAGATCGAGGTTGGCATGAACACCAAGGCCGGCCAGATGGAGGCGGCGTTCCGGCGCCGCATCATGGCCCAATGCCATGGCTTCTGGAGCATCGGTACGGTCGTCGGCGCGCTGATCGGCGGCGCCTTTGCCGAACTCGGCGTTTCGATGGCGGCCCAATTTCTGATCGCGGGCCCGTTCTTCGCCCTGGCAGCCTGGTATGCGGGCAGGCGGTTGCCGGGTGAGGCGCCGAACGATCGGCCGGCCAGTTCCGGCGGGTTCTTCGTTTTGCCGGACAGCGCGCTGATCCTGCTGTGCCTGATGCCGGTGGGCATCATGCTGCTGGAGGGCGCGATGATGGATTGGTCGGCCGTCTTCGTGCGCGAACTCATTCTCGATGACCCGTTTGCCGCGGCCACCACGTTCTCCGTGTTCTCGGCCATGATGGCGATCACCCGTCTGTTGGGCGACGCCCTGGCAACCAGGTTCGGGCCGGTTCCGGTCGTGCTGGTCTCGTGCCTGACGGCGGGCCTCGGCATCGGTATCTTCGCCTTCGCGCCGGTTTTCGAACTTGTTCTTCTGGGGGCGGCCTTGACCGGCGCAGGCGTGGCCACGGTCTATCCGCTGGCGGTATCGGCCGCCGCCGCCGCCCCTGGCAAGTCGCGCGAGGCCAATGTCGCGGCGGTTTCCTTCATCGCGTTTTCCGCCTTTCTCGTCGGCCCGCCGGTGATCGGCGGCTTGGCCGAGCTGTTCGACCTGCGCATCGCGTTGGGGCTGATGGTGCTGGCGGCGCTGGGGTCGGCCAGCCTCGCAAGCCGGGCCGGCGAACGGCGCACCGCACAAGCCGAAACGCTGGCAGGCGACTGACAGGCAAGCCGATGTATAGTCGAGCCGTGTTCGTTGGCCGGGCCGGGCCGAGACCGGGCCCGATCGGCAAGAACAGAGGAGAACCCGCATGACCATTGCCAAAGCCGTGGCACGCGCCTGGCACGACGCCGCCTATAAGGCCAAGCTGCTGCACGATCCGCACGCCGCGCTGCGCGAGGAGGGTGTGTCCGTGCCCGAGGGGGCGACCGTGAAGGTGCTGGAGAACGACGACGACGTCCATCACGTGGTGCTGCCCAAGGCCCCGTCGAATACGGGCCGGATGAGCCGGCAGGACTTGGAAGAGCTTGCGACGATGATGATGATGCGCGGCAACATCATGTGAGGAGAGGGGCCGAGCCGAGGCCAGGCGAAGCCGTCGGCAGGCGCCGCATCACCTAACCGCTACGATGTCAAACTGCGCGGTCATCATCGGGTGGAACCGGCAGTAGTATGTCGCTGCCATCTCCGGCGTAACCGGCACGGTGGCGCTTTCGTCCGTCCGGATCGCGCCGGTGTCCCAACTGCCATCGTCGGCCGTCGCCGTGTGAGGCGCGATGTCGCGATTGACCCAGGTGATCGTGTCGCCCGGTCGAACCTGCAGGCGGTCGGGCTGAAAGGCGAAGCCGGTGATTTCTACCAGATGATCGGCCGGTCCGTCGGCGCTTACGGTCGGGCCATCGTCTACGTGTGCGCCGTCATGGGGTCGGGCCACGCCCATCGGCAAGGCGGCCGAGGCGGCAAACGCCGCCATGGCCCCGGTCGCGATCCTGGACGCGAAGCCGCGTCGTGTGATCCGGACCATCAGTTGACGCTCTCGACCATCATGGCGGCATGGCCTTCGTGGGCTTGGAAGATGTTCAAGCCAGCCTCAAACAGGGCCCGGACCTGCGCGTTCTCGATGTTCGGAATAAACGTCTCGCCGACCAGCGCGTTGACCGCCTGATGATAGGCCAGCTCGTTCTCCGCATAGCGGCGGTCGAACGCGGCGCCGCGCAAGCCGCTCAGCTCGTCGATAATGACCTCGGCGTTTTCCAGCAGCTGCTGGCTGAGGAAGTTGTCCTGGGCCTGGACGTCAAGCTCTGCCAGCAAGGCCAACGCTTGTTCGTTCACCGCCGTGTGGTCGCGGATCATGGTTTCGGCGAAGGCTCGAACCGTCGGATTGTCGGAAATCGCCAGCGCCAGATGGGCGTAACGAATGTCGATATTGTCGGCGGTGTAGGCGACATGCGCCATTTCCAGATCGTTCAGGTCGGCGGCGGATTGGGCGGTCGCGGTGACGGGTGTCAGCGCGAAGGCGATCCCGGCGGCAAACAGCACGGCTGTCGTCTTCATCATAAGGGCTCCATCGTCATGTGCTTGTGGGTGTACGCGCGGGCGTTCGTTTCCGCACCCAAAACACATGGAGCAAAGAAACTGATTGATGAATGATCCATAGTTCGAAAAACTTGATCATTCGTTCGAATATTGGGCAATTTGGCGAAACCTATGTACAGTGCGCCAAATTGTGACGAGCCGAGCCCATGGATCTGTTGAGCGACATTCTTGCCCGTCTGCGGCTGACCGGTACGCTGTACTTCCGCACCTCGTTCACCTCGCCCTGGAGCGTGCAGGTACCGGCCTTTGAGAACGTTTCACGTTTCCATTTCGCCCATCAGGGCCGCTGTTTCGTGCGCATCAGCGGCGAGCCGAACCCGGTACGACTGGAACAGGGGGACCTGCTGATCATCACCAGGGGCGCGGCCCACACGCTTTATTGCGACCCGAAGACCGAGGCCGAGGCAATGACCCTGGACCGGGTGGTGGAACTGTCCGGATTCACGGGCAGCGGCACTCTGGTCTATGGCGAGTTGGGCACCGACCACGAAACACAGCTGGTTTGCGGCCATTTCGCCTTCGACAAGCACGCCAGTCACCCGCTGATCGACGCCTTGCCGAGCCACATTCACATTCGCAATTACGGCGAGGCCGCCGGCGGCTGGATGGAAAACACGCTGAAGGTCATCGGCGCGGAGGCCGGCCGCGACCGGCCTGGCAGCGATTTGATCGCCCTGAAACTGTCGGAGATCATCTTCGCCCAGGCGCTGCGCGCTTGCCTGACGGCCGACGATGGGGGCGGGAGCGCGCTGTCGCTGACGGGTTTGGGTGACCCGCAGATCGCGCGGGCGCTATCGGCCATCCATGACGACCCGGCGCGTCCTTGGACGCTCGCGCTGCTTGCCGAAATCGCCGGCGTGTCGCGCACGTCGTTCGCGACCAAATTCTCCCGCACCATGTCAATGACGCCGTTGGCGTACATTACCCATTGGCGCATGCAGATCGCGCGCCAGGCCCTGGCCGAAACCAGCGCGCCGATCATCGAGATCGCGGAGGCGGCCAGCTACCAGTCCGAGGCTGCTTTTGGCCGCGTATTCAAGAAGCATTTCGGCGCCGCGCCGGCAACCTACCGGCGTGAATTTGCCCAGGCCACCTAGGACTTGTCCGTCAGTCGGACCCGCGCGCCCGCCTGAGCGGTTCGACCGTGATCGGCCCATCCATCGGATTCTCGACCGCGGCCACCAGCGTTACCGCGAAGCAGGCCCCGGCGGCGGAACTGTGGGCCAGGTCCAGGACACCACCCATCCGTTCCACCAGTTGGCGTGAAATCGCCAAACCCAGCCCGGTGCCCGACGCCCGTGCGGACGTCACGTTCCAGCCGCGGGCGTATTTGGAGAAGATGATCTCGCGCTCGTCCTCCGCAATGCCCGAGCCGTTGTCGGAGACCAGGATGCGGACGCGGTCGTCGCCGGCGCCCTCCGTTTCGACCCAAACCCTCGGCTCGGCGTTGTCGTTGAATTTGATCGCGTTGGACAGAAGGTTGACCAGCACCTGCTTTAGCTGGTCACGGTCTGCCAGAACGAGGATGGTCGCGTCGGATGGCTTGACGGACAGGGCGACCTGTTGCCGTTCGGCCGCACCCCGCATGGTGGCGACCGCGCTGTCGATGACCTCGGCGCAATCCACTGTCTCCAGACGATCCTGCCCGTCCTCCTGTTCCAGGCGGCTAAGGTCCAGGATCTGATCAAGCAGTCGGGTCAGGCGCTCGCTTTCCTGCTGGATGATCTCCAAGAAGCGGCGCGCGTCGGCGTCATCCGTCGGGGTCGGGGACAACAGGATCTCGGAGAACGATCGGATCGACGTCATCGGCGTGCGCAGCTCATGGCTGACATGGCTCAGGAAATCGTCCTTCAGACGGTCCTGCCGCTTCAACTCGTCGTTCGCGCGCTGCAGCTGTTGTGCCGTTTCCTCAAGCTCTCGCGACTTGGCCTGCAAGGCCTTGCTGGTGTTGATCGCCTGCTGTGTCCGGTCGAGGATGTCGATGACGGACTCCACGCTGATCGTCTCGCCCTTCACGATGCGCGAGACCAGCGATCGGGCCGATGCGGCGCCGACACTGCCGGCAAGCTCGCGCTCGACATGGGTGATCAGGGACTCGTCCATCGAGGCCGGCGTCTGGCCTCCAGGACCGGCGCGATGGGAATAGTCGTCGAAGATCCGTTTGGCCCGTTCCAGCCCCAGGACGCGCTGGGCCAGGCGATAGACGTCGCGATCCGTCGCCGATCGCTGTACCGCATCCAGCATGCGCGCGCCGTCTGGCCTGAAAGCATTCACGAACAGGGCGCTTTGCAAGCTCTCGAGTGGCGATTGCTCGGTCAACGCGGACACGAACACATAAGCAACCACGTTGGCCGTGATGCTCCAGAACACGCCATGCACGAGGGGGTCAAATCCCTCGACGCCGAACAATTGGGTCGGCTGCAGAAAGGCGAGGCCCCAGGGTCCGTGGGCAGCGAGATCGTGAAACGCCCAGCCCGCCTGGGCCAGGCTGGGCAGGATCAGGGTATAGGCCCAGACACCGAAGCCGGCGATCAACCCGGCCATGGCGCCGTGCCGGTTGCCGCGCGCCCAGAACATCGCGCCGACCAGGGCCGGCAGGAACTGCGCCACACCGGCGAACGAGATCAGCCCAATGGAAGCCAGCGGGTCGCCCGAGGCGGTGATCCGGTAATAGACGAAACCCAGCAGCAGGATCGACGCGATCGACAGGCGCCGGACCGTCAGGATGGTGGCCGACAGGTTGCCCGCCTGGGGCCGGTTGAAGAACGGCAGGCGCAGCAGGATCGGCATGACCAGGTGGTTTGAGATCATGATCGACAGGGCGATGCTGGAAACGATCACCATCGAGGTCGCCGCCGACAGCCCGCCGATGAAGGCCAACAGCGCAAGCGTGTTCTGCCCGGCGGAAAGCGGCACGGTCAGCACGAACAGGTCTGGGTTGGCATCCGGCGGCAGGACGCTCAGGCCGGAGATCGTGATCGGCACCACGAACAGGCTGATCAGCATCAGATAGAGCGGAAACAGCCAGGACGCCGTCGACAGATGCCGTTCGTCGGCGTTTTCCACCACCATGACCTGAAACTGCCGGGGCAGGCAGACCATCGCGGCGCCGGCCAGGAACAAGGTCGTGATCCAGCGGCCTTCGAAGCCGTCCGGCAGGGTGAACATGTGCTGCAGCCGGTCATTGGCGATGGCACCGTCGAACAGGTCTCGCACCCCGTCATGCAGGCCGTAGATGGCAAACAGGCCGATGGCGATGAAGGCGAACAGCTTCACGATCGACTCAAGCGCGATCGCCGCCACGATACCGGGATGGCGCTCGCGCGCGCCGATGTGGCGCGTGCCGAACAGGATGACGAAGGCCCCCATCGCAATGGCGACCCAAAACGCCGTGTCCGCCAGCAGGCCGCCTTCGGGGGCCGTCGCGATGGCGGCAATCTCGGGGGTCACCAGCACGTCGAAGCTGGCCGCGACCGCCTTCAATTGCAGCGCGATGTAAGGTGTGATGCCGACCAGCGCGATGATGGTAACAAGGGCCGATATGCCGCCGCTCTTGCCGTATCGGGCCGAGATGAAATCGGCGATCGAGGTGATACGCTGGGCGTTGCTGATGCGCACCAGCTTGCGCAGAAAGAACCACCAGCCCATGAGGACGACGGTAGGGCCCAGATAGATCGTCAGGAACTCCAGCCCGTTGCGCGCGGCCGAGCCGACGGCGCCGTAGAATGTCCAAGACGTGCAATAGACGGCCAGCGACAGGGTGTAGACGACGGGCGAACTGACGAAGCCGGCGGCGCCGCGCGCCGCGCGCCGGTCGGTGACGAAGGCCAGGACGAACAGGCCACCCAGATAGAGCGTGGCGACAATGACGACGAAGCCCGAACTCATCATCGCCTAGCGGTCCCCGGGCGGCTTGTCCTCGCCTGCGCTGAGTGAGGTCCGATCGGCCTCGACATCGTCGGCCGACGCCCGGGTCAGCCGTCGCGCAAGAAGCAGCGTCAGCAGGATGCCGACCAGCCACGCGACAAATATCGCCAGCGGCAGCAGGGGAATGCCCAAGACGGCAACCGGCTGATCGAAAACGCGCAGATAGGGCGGCAAAAAAATCGCCAAAGCACCAAACGGCAAGATGATTGCCAGGTCCCGCGTGCTTGCGCGCAGTTTCATGAGGTGTCCGACGCGGCGTTGGCCGGTTTGGCCCGCGGCTCGGCGATCAAGGTTTCGACCGTCGCCAGCAGGTCCTTGTTGGAAAAGGGCTTTGTGACAAACGAGTCCGCGCCCAGCGCCATCATGCGGCGCCGGTCCGCCTCCTGCCCCTTCGCGCTCAACACCAGGATGCGCAGCGCTTCCAGGCCCGGCGTGGCGCGCAATTGCTTCAACGCCTCGAACCCGTTCAAGGTCGGCATCATGATGTCGAGGATCATCAGGTCCGGCTGGCTGTGAACCGCCGCCGCGACCGCCTTGGCGCCGTCCCGTTCCGCGCGCACGCGATAGCCGGCTCGCGACATCAGAAACATCAGCGATTCAAGAATGTAAGGCTCATCCTCTGCGATCAGCACAGATCTGGCCATGGTCACTCCTCCCTCCATCGATCGGGCTTCTTGGAAGAGGGCCCGTTACGATTTCGTGCCGGTATTCTGTGCCTCGGCGCGCTATCCTGCAACTGTCCCTTGCGCGTCGGCCCCTGCCAGCATCACCGGCGCATAGGCGCGCTGACCGCAATCGACCCGGCGGCAGGACCGGCAATTATGGCCGACCGGCGTTTCCAGCGATGTCCGTGCGGCCGTGAATCCGTCGCCATAGACGATGCGATCGCTGTAGGCGACATCGCAGGCCAGCATCACGCTGAACGTGACCGGCGGCTCGCCATAGGCGGCCATGCGCTTCTTCACGTTCCTGGCGATGAACAGATAGCGCTCGCCCTCGGGCATCACGGCAAGCTGAACAATCGGCCGATCGGTGACCGCAAAGGCGGCGTGGACCGCCCACAGCGGGCATGAGCCGCCATAGCGCGGCATGCGCAGCCCCGAGATGCTCAGTGGCTTCGACAGGTTGCCCGCGGCGTCCGATCGCAGGAATGCAAACGGCACGCCCTCTGCCCCCGGACGTCTCAGCGTGACCAGGCGATGGGCAACCTGTTCGAAACTGCCGGCGAAGATGGCGCCGATCCGGTCGATGTCGTACCGCGCCTGCTCCGCCGTCTCCAGGAACCTTTCGTAGGGAAACAGCAACGCCGCGGCGGCGTAGGAGGCAACCGCCCGCAAGGCCCGCTCTCTGGCCGCATCCGTGGTCAGGCGATCATCGTCGATGACGCTCTTCAGCACATCGGGCAGGTCCGCCACGACGAGGCGACGGGCCTGCGCGAACCGTACCGTCGTCTCCGGCATATGCGCTGGCGGCGCCGGCTCATGTCGGTTCGCCGTTTCCGACAGCGCGGCCAGGCGTTCGGCGATCTGGCTGCCCAGCGTGCCCGGCTGCCGCTCAAATCGCGCCCTCAGTTCTCCGGCAGCGTCCTCCAGCGACGGAAAGTGATTGCCGTGATGAATGAAAAAGTCGTCGACCTCTTCTGCAGGCGAGGTTGGTCGCGCGTCGCCGAGAGAGCCTCCCAGCAGCGTGATCATCTCGCGCGCGCTTTCCGCCAACTCGTCGCTTTGATCGGTGATGATGGTCGTGAAACGCTCCCGGTCGCTGTGGCCGATATCGCCATGCTGCTGCAGGATCTCGGCGAAGGATCGAATGGCCGTCACGCGGCTCAGCACCGTGTGGCTCAGCTCCCGGACCGTCGGGTCCTGGCTCAGCCGATCGGACAGGGCGATCGCCGTCTCGTCGGCGTCCCGATACGCACGATGAAGGCGGATGAAGATGCGTGCCCATTCCGGGTGGCGATCGGCGAACTGCGCGGCGCGGATGCCATCGACATCCGGCGTGCCGAGCGCGCGGGCGATTTCCAGCACGTCCGACGCCAGCCGTTGGCGGACGCTGCCGGTCAGATCGGCCAGATCCGTCCGCAACAGGTCGGCAATCTTGCCCAGCAGACTGCCGCCGATCTGGCGCTTGTCGTGTTCGATGAGGTTCAGATAAGCGGCAGAGATCCCGGCCCTTTTCGCCAACTCGGCCTGGGTCATCTCTTGGGCCAGGCGCCGGTCTCGAATCCTCTTGCCGGTCGTGTAATCAGCCATTCCGAGCAGAGACAGTCCTTGTGCTTGTGAAGGTCTTAACAGGCTAATGAGCTAAGCAACAATGTTATTTACAAACTTTATCACCCGACCCTTGCGCCGGTTGGCGCTCCCGTTTCGCCTTGTTACGACCACAAAGACAAGACGTTCGATTTCGTCTTCTTAATGATCGGCAACAGGGAGGAACGGTCATATGTCTCTTTTCAAGAAGGAGATCAGTCGACGCAGCGCGCTGAAGGGGGCATCGGCGTTTGCCGGGTCCGCGATTGCGGCACCGCTGGTGTTTTCCAAGGGCGCATGGGCCCAGGAATTCCTGAACGATCCCGGTGATTCGCCGACCGTCACCCTCGGCTTCAACGTGCCGCAGACCGGGGCCTATGCCGACGAGGGCGCGGACGAGCTGCGCGCCTACGAACTCGCCGTGAAGCACATCAACGGCGAAGGCGACGGCGGCATGATCAACACGATGACGCCGACCTCGCTTGGCGGCAACGGCCTCTTGGGCAAGCGTGTCGAATACGTCACCGGCGACACTCAGACCTCGGCCGACGAGGCCCGGTCCTCCGCCCGGCGCATGATCGAACGCGACGGCGTGATCATGTTCAGCGGCGGCTCGTCATCCTCCGTGGCAATCGCGCAGCAGTCGTTGGCCCAGGATATGGGCGTCATCTTCATGAACGGCCTGACCCACTCCAACGACACCACCGGCAAGGATCGCCGCCGCTACGGCTTCCGGCACTTCTTTAACGCCTACATGTCCGGTCTGGCCTTGGGGCCGGTCCTGGCTGATCAAATCGGCACGGAACGCCGCGCCTATCACCTGACGGCGGATTACACCTGGGGCTGGACCCAGGAGGAATCGATCGTCAACACCACCGAAGGTTTGGGCTGGGAGACGGTGGAAACCGTCCGTACGCCGCTGGGCGCCGGCGACTTCTCGCAATACATCACGCCGGTCTTGAATTCGGGCGCCGACGTGCTGGTGCTGAACCATTACGGCCGCGACATGGTCAATTCCCTGACCCAGGCGGTCCAGTTCGGCCTGCGCGACCGGGAGGCCAACGGCCAGAACTTCGAGGTCGTGGTGCCGCTGTATTCGCGCCTGATGGCACAGGGAGCGGGCGAGAACATCGCCGGCATCCTGGGCACCACCAATTGGCACTGGACACTGTCGGACCCCGGATCTCAGGCCTTCGTCGCGTCCTTCGGCCAGGAATACGGCTTCCCGCCGTCTCAGGCGGCCCACACCTGCTATTGCCAGGCGCTGCTGTATGCCAACGCGGTCGAAATGGCCGGCACGTTCTATCCGCCGGAAGTCATCCGGGCGCTGGAAGACTTCGAGTTCGACGGCATGGGCAATGGCCCGACCCTGTACCGCGGCGGCGATCATCAGTGCTTCAAGGACGTCCTGGTCGTGCAGGGCAACCCGGACCCGACGAGCCAATTCGACCTGTTGCAAGTGGTGCAGGAAGTGCCGCGCGAGCAGGTCACCTATCCGGTCGATTTCTTCGAAGGGGAACTTGGGCCCTACGAAGTGAGTTGAGGCGTCGACCGGTAACGCGCCGGCCGGTCCCCCCATCGGCCGGCGCACCTTTCCACTGATGCGCGAACCGTCTCGAGCGGATCCAGAAGGGGTGCTTTGAGCCATGGACGCCTTCGTTCTTCAGGTTTTGAACGGGCTGGATAAGGGTGGGGCCTACGCGCTGATCGCCCTGGGTCTGACCCTGGTTTTTGGCACGCTGGGGGTCGTGAATTTCGCCCACGGTGCCCTGTTCATGCTGGGCGCGTTCTGCGCGGTGACGTTCAACCTGCTCCTGAACCTGTCGGAGCGGGTCGAGGACCCGAACATCACCGCCTTTACCGCCTATATCGACCAGCCCTATCTGGAGACCTGGTTAGGGGATTTCGGCACGCAGCTGATGGACTACTCCGTGCCGCTGTCGATCCTCTTCACCATACCGGTGATGCTGGCGATCGGCCTGGCAATGGAACGCGGTCTGATCCGCTTCTTCTATAAGCGGTCCCACGCCGAACAGATCCTGGTTACGTTCGGCCTGGCGATCGTCTTGCAGGAAATCATCAAATCGTTTTTCGGTGCCAATCCGATCCCCGTATCGGCGCCGGACACGTTTGTCGGCACCGCCGCGATCGGGTCGCTGATCGGCCTGGGCGAGGGGGTTGCGTATCCCTATTGGCGGCTGATCTATCTGGCTTTCTCGATCGTGGTGATCGCGGCCGTCTTCTCGTTCCTGAGATTCACCACCTACGGCATGGTGGTGCGCGCCGGCATGGCCGACCGTGAAACCGTCGGCCTGTTGGGCATCAACATTCAGCGGCGTTTCACCGTCGTGTTCGGTCTGGCTGCGATCGTGGCCGGACTTGCCGGCGCCCTCTACACGCCGATCCTGCCGCCGGACTATCACATGGGCATGGACTTCCTGGTCCTGTCGTTCGTGGTCGTCGTCGTCGGCGGCATGGGATCGCTGGGCGGCGCCGTGGCCGCCGGCTTCCTGCTCGGCATTCTGCAATCCTTCGCCTCGATGAACGAGGTCAAGGACCTGTTCCCCGGCATCGACCAGATCATCATCTATCTGGTCGCCGTCGTCGTGCTGCTGTTGCGGCCGCGCGGGCTCATGGGGCGCAAGGGCGTGATGGAGACCTGAGCCATGATGATCACACGCTCCCCCCGCCATGACATGATGATGATCGGCGTCTTCGCGCTGGTCGTGCTCACCATGCCGATCTGGCTGGCGCCGTTTGGCGCCGCCTATCCCGACCTGTTACAGAAGTTCGTCATCTTCGGCATCATGGCGGTCGGTTACAATATCCTGTTTGGCCTGACGGGCTATCTGTCCTTCGGACATGCCGCGTTCCTTGGCGTCGGCTCGTATTCCGCCGTCTGGATGTTCAAGCTGTTCACCATGAACGTGATCCCCGCGGTCATTATCGGCACGCTGATGGCTGGCGTGTTCGCCGTGGTGATCGGCTATGTCTGCCTGCGCCGGTCGGGCATCTACTTCTCGATCCTGACCCTGGCCTTGGCCCAGATGTGCTACAACCTCGCCTATTCGGTGCTGACGCCGATTACCAATGGCGAGACCGGGCTTCAGATCCGGCCGACCGATCCCCGCATCATCGACGCGATGTTTCTTGAGCCCACGGAACGGGTGCCGACCACGACCCTGTTCGGCATCGATATGACCGGCTATGGCGGCTTTTACTTCTGCGCCGTCGCGCTGATCATCACCTTCTTCATCTCGGTTCGCATCTTCCGCTCACCCTTCGGGCTGAAGCTGCGCGCGATCAAGTCGAACCAGAACCGGCTGAACTACACCGGCATCAACACGCGGCCCTACCTGCTGATCGCGTTCGTCATCTCCGGCATGTATGCCGGGCTCGCCGGCTCCCTTCTGGCGGTGACGGACCCGCTGGCCGGCGCGGAACGCATGCAGTGGACGGCGTCGGGCGAAATCGTGCTGATGACCATCCTGGGCGGCGCCGGCACCCTGTTCGGCCCGATCCTGGGCGCCTGGATCATCAAATACTTCGAGAACATCTTCTCCGCCTTCAATGACGGGCGTCTGCACGAGATCTTCTCGTTCCTACCGGACACGCTGGAAAGCATCGCGGTCGGCATCTCTGCCCAGTTCGTCGGCGAAGGCTGGCATCTGACCTTGGGCCTGATGTTCATGCTGATCGTGATTTTCCTGCCCGGCGGTCTGATCGAAGGCTTCAACCGCATCGTCGCCAGGCTGCGACCCGGGCAGGCGCGACGACGCGCGCCGGCGGTCGAGGAAAAGGAGGCGAGCTGAGACAATGGATACGGTCGTTCTCGACGTCGCTGACGTGAACAAGAACTTCGCCGGGCTGCAGGCCCTGTCGAACGTCAATCTGAAGATCAAGGAGGGCAAGACCCACGCCGTGATCGGCCCGAACGGGGCCGGCAAGTCGACCTTGCTGAATGTCTGTGTCGGCCGTCTGCAACCGGATACCGGCTCGGTCACCTTCGATGGTGAGATCATCACGGGCAAGAAGCCCTATGAGATCAACCAGGCCGGCGTGGCGCGGGTGTTCCAGACGCCCGAGATCTTCGCCGACCTGTCGGTCGAGCACAATGTCATGGTCGCGGCACTGGCCAAGCGCGACGGCTCGTTTCACCCGCACGCCTTTCGCAATCTGGTCAGCGAGACCGCGATCCATGACGAGGCGCTGGCTGTGCTGGAGGATTTGGGCCTCAAACGCATGCGCGAGATGAAGGCCGAAAGCCTGTCGCGCGGCGACAAGAGGCGGCTGGAACTGGCCATGTGCCTGATCCAGCACCCACGCCTGTTGCTGCTGGACGAGCCGACCGCCGGCATGTCGCGCCACGACACCAACCAGACCATCGACGTGCTGAAGCGCATCAAGGAGCGCGGCATGACCAAGGTGATCATCGAGCACGACATGCATGTCGTGTTCAGCCTGGCGGACTGGATCACCGTGCTGGCGCAAGGCGCCATCATCGCGGAAGGGCCGCCGGAGGAAATCAGAGGCAATCCGAAGGTTCAGGAAGCCTATCTGGGTGGAGCACACGAATGAACGCGCAAGCCGCCACCAAACTCGCCAACGAGCAGACGCAAACGGGCCCGTCGTCCTTCTTCGCCTGTCGGGATATCCACGCCTATTACGGTGAAAGCTATATCGTCCAGGGCATCAGCTTCGCGGTCGCCAAGGGCGAAATCCTGGCCCTGCTGGGCCGCAACGGTGCCGGCAAGACCTCGACGCTGCGCACGATCGCGAGGGCCGGGTCGCCGGAGCTTCATCAAGGCGAAATCTGGCTGGACGGGCAGGCCCTGCACACCATGCCGTCCTTCAAGGCGGCCCGCGCCGGGGTCTCGCTGGTGCCGGAGGACCGGCGCATCATCGCGGGCCTCACGGTCGAGGAGAATCTACAACTGGCCCAGATCGCCGATCCCGTCGGCTGGCCGCTGGAAAAGATCTACGCGCACTTCCCGCGCCTGGCCGAGCGGCGCAAGCAAGAGGGCGTGACCCTGTCGGGCGGCGAGCAGCAGATGCTGGCCATCGCACGGGCACTGTCCCGCGACATCAAACTGCTGCTGCTGGACGAGCCTTATGAGGGGCTGGCGCCGGTCATCGTCGAGGAAATCGAGCGCATCCTGCAAGGTGTGAAGCAGCTCAACATCACGACCATCATCGTCGAGCAGAACGCCGTCGCCGCCCTGAAACTGGCTGACCGGGCCCTGATCCTGGACATGGGCGAGATCGTCTTTGAAGGCGAAGCCCAACATGTGCTCGACAATGAAGATCTACGCCACGAATACCTGGCGATCTGACGCGTTCGATCTGGTCCCGGGGTCGCCCTGAAACCGTCGGAGCGTTCCCTGTGCTGAGTCAGAGGATATCGCGGATGACCTTCGCCAGCGCTTCGGCCAGCGGCTGGAGTTGGTTGGCGTCGAGATGTAGCCCGTCGATCGTGCCGGGCGCCACAACCGTCGCGGTATCGAAGCAATGGGCACCGAATTCGGCGGCTATCGGCGGGTAGGTTTCGCGCAATTGCTGCGATGCCTCGCGGCTGCCATCGCCGTCGAACCACAGCCCAATAAATGTCGCTTCGATGGTGCCGACGAGCGGCGGCACCAGGACCAGGATCTCAGGCGCCGTGCCATCCGGTCCGCAGCCCGACGTCTTGGCGGCCGCCAAGACCCGTCCGAGACCCCGCGCGATCTCGTCGGCCGTGAGCGCGAATCGACGCTTCAAATCGTTCGACCCGAGCATGATCGCGACCAGATCGAGCGGCATGTGGGTTCTCAGCACGTTCGGCAGGTCGTTCAAGGCACTCATGCCGCCCAGCACCGGGTCGTCGAACACGGTGGTGCGGCCGTTCAGGCCTTCCTCGATGACGTGATATCCTTCGCCGAGCTCGGTCTGAAGCCGCCGCGTCCAGCGCTCCGTAAAGCCGAACCGGCGAAAATCCTTGCCCGCCGCAGGGTCGAAGCCCCAGGTCAGCGAGTCACCGAAACAGACGATCGATTTTGGATTGGCGGCGTTGGCCATGGTTGCGGGTGCCTCCTTCGCGGCGGATCGTCGTTTGACCGTATGCGGAGCTGACGCACTTGACAAGATCGCCGCTCCCGGCGCTGCCGCGGCGGATCAACCGGCCGCCATCGCCTTGTCGAGTTCCCGCTCAAGCCAGGATTGAAACGCTCGCACGCTCGGCTTCATGGCGCCGCTGCGACCGGTGACGAACCAATAGGCGAAGCCCGTTTCGTAGCGTCCCGGAAAGGGCGCCACGACGCATTGGCGCTCCAGCGCGTCAAGCGCCAATGTCTCCCAGGCAAGGAACACGCCTTGGCCGGCGATCGCGGCGTCGAGACAGAGGGAGGCGTCAGAAAACTGCGGCCCGTCGCCCAGGATGGATTCGTCCAGCCCGTTGGGTTCGAGCCAGACCGACCAGCCGAACATCGAGTCCGGGTCGCGGATGATCGGCACGTCGGCAAAATCGGCCGGCGTAGACAGTCGTTGAGCCAGCGCCGGGCTGCACACCGGAAAGACGCGATGGTCCAGCAGCTTGTCCGCCTTCACCCCCGGCCAGCCGCCGGAGCCGACCCGAATACAGGCGTCGACGTCGGAGAAGGTCGGGTCGACCAGCGCGACCTCGGCATCCAGCCGGATCTTGATCTCCGGATGCAGGTCGTGAAAGTCATTCAGGCGCCAGACCAGGAACTTGCCGGCGAAGACCGGGGCGGCGGACACGGTCAACACGTCCGCCCCCTCGCCTCCAGCCAGGGCGACGGCGCCCTCGAGGTCCGCGAACGCCGCCGTCAGGCGCCGCAGAACCTCCACGCCCAGCGGTGTGGGGACCAGCCCCTTGGCCTGCCGTTCGAAGAGAGGCCGGCCCAACTGGCGTTCGGTCTTCTGGACCTGCTGGCTGACGGCGCCGACCGTAACCCCCAACGCACTCGCGGCCGCCTGCAGCCCGCCCAGCCGACCGACGGCTTCCACGGCCCGCAACCCGTTGAGATGCACCCGGTTTAAGCTGTTCATATAGATTTTCTAAACTCTATGCGAAAAGAACTCCATGGAAATAGGCGGTTGGCTGTTCAATGCTATAGGTATGGTCAAGAACCCATTCAAAATCATCGAGCACCTGCGTGTCTCAATTGGTCGCCGCCGACAGCAACGCGGCCAAGGGGAACCTTGGTATCAGGATCCGATCTCCCACCCTGCGGTGCAGCGGATGACCCCAAACCAACTCGCCGATCTGCCGCTTTCGCGCCACCGGGTCCGTCCAAGGCCGCAGAGCTGCTAGCCGCGGGCGACGGATCTTCGGGGACCAGGCCTGCAAAGGCGCCCGTTTTCCTGCCGGATCCGTCTCGCGTGTCGGCAATGCGTCTTGCGCCCTTGACGTTCGGCTTTCAATGCCCATGTGCTGACTATAAAGTAGCAATTTTCTAATTACTTGGTTTGTTGAGTTTCCGTTTCTTTTGATATTTGAGTTTGGATTCGCAGAACGATTGTTTGTGGTTCCTGGGGTGACTGTCCAAACCTGCGCAGACCGTTTCCTATTGCGCCCTAATCTGGCGTGTTTTGGGTTTGTCGCCGGCGCAGGCACGGTGTCCGCCGCAAGTGACCGCCGGATCTTGCCAAGGCGAGATCCGAGAACATCTGAGCTTATCCAACGGAATTTTCGGAACTCGGCCGCCTCTGCGGTCCGGCAGGCCTTCTTTGCCTGGCGGATCGAGACTGGCCGAGATTGGACCGTAACCGGGCGAGACGAGGCATCCTATCGGCCTTGTTTCGCGGACGGCGATAGAATCAGAGCTAGGCCGATATTATGTTTATTATCAATATCCTAAATGAGAAACCCTTGGCGGAGCATGCTCTGCTGAAGACGATTGGCGCCGGAAATGCCGACCGGCGGATACTTCGCACCATCCTTGCAAACAGCCGTGGTCTTGCGGCGGCAATCCCGACCTGGATGGCGGCCCTTATCGAGCGGGCGCCGGACTCGGCGATTCAGATTCTGCTCACCCGGCAGCTTGATCAAGAGCTTGGTCGGGGCAGTCCGGATCCCCGCTGCGGCGTGAAGTCGGACTGGTTGCTGTCGGCGCTTAAGGGCGTGGTCGACACCATCGACGCCGATGACAGCCAATTGGCGCCGGGCCGGCGGTGGTTGGAGCACTCCGGACGGTGTTTTTGTGACCTGAGCTTCGCGGCTGCCGCGGGAGCTTTGGTGGCCGCCAAGTACCGCAGTGAGGAACTGAGTGCCTGGTTGGAGATCATGCTGAGGCGTCAGGGCGAGGACACGGACACCCAATATGGTTGGCTCGAACAGCACGCCAACAGGCAGGCCGAGCATGCGGCCGACATCGAGAACCTGCTGGTGATAACGGCGAGCGACCGCGAACGCGACGAGGCCGTCGGCGGCGCCGAGGCGTTCGACGCCCGCCTATGGACGTATTTGGATCGGATGCAGCGACGCCAATACGAGAGGGTGGCCGCCTAGAGTCCGTCTCAAGACAGGATCTGACTCACCCTTCCCAAACGGCGCTGTCGGCCTAGCTTAGCCTGGATCGAAGCCGCGGCGTGTCAGCGTCCGCCAACGATTTGCCGAGCGTAGGGAGTATCAGCCTTTTGTCGGGCAGCCGCGAACAGGTGATCCTTGTCGACGCGCAGGACAATCCCGTCGGCGTGATGGAAAAGCTGGCGGCCCATCGGGAGGGTGCGCTTCACCGGGCCTTCTGTATCTTCGTTTTCGACCGTGCGGGCAGGCTGCTGCTGCAACGCCGTGCGTCCGGCAAGTACCATTCCGGCGGCCTTTGGACCAATACCTGTTGCAGTCATCCTCGACCGGGCGAGACGGTTGCCGCTGCTGCCCGGCGGCGCCTGAAAGAGGAGATGGGCATCGACTGCCGACTGGACCGGCGCTTCAGCTTTCACTACCGCGCCGACCTCCCCAACGGCCTAGTCGAACATGAGCTGGCTCACGTGCTGTTCGGACGGTTCGACGGCGCGCCCCGCTTGAACCCGGACGAGGCCGACGATTGGCGTTTTTCGTCGCTCGCGTCCGTCAAACGGCAAGTCGCCGACCGGCCCGAGGACTTCACGGCCTGGTTCAAGATCGTCTTGCCGAGGGTCGATCGCGACGGTGACGCCGTTCCCCGTTAGGCGCCGTCGAGCAGCGAAAGCACGCCCCTGACGGGCACGGACAGCCAGCCGGGCCGGTTGGCTGCCTCGTAGCCGATCTCATACAGCGCCTTCTGCAGCGCGAAGAGCTTCAGCAGGCGGTCGTCGTCGGGGCTGAGCGCATCGATGCCCATTGCCGCCAAGTACGCGTCGCGAAAACGGTTGGCGGCCCGGTCGCGCCATGCCCAGGCGATCGCCTCAGCCTCCGGCGAGATGATGCCTTTCGCGCGGATCTGGTCGATCGCGGCGAAGGCGGCATAATCGAAGCTGCGCAGCATGCCGGCCACGTCGCGCAGCGGCGAGGATTTCGCCCGCCGTTCCTCCAGGCTGCGTCGCGGCTCGCCTTCGAAATCGATGATGAAGATATCGGCCTGTGAAACCAGCACCTGGCCGAGATGATAGTCCCCGTGGATGCGCGTCCTGGTGCCGGTCGGCCGGATCTTGCCAAGCGACCGGATCACTCTGTTGAGCTCCGCGCGACGCGCCAGCAGGGCCGCCGTCTCCGGCGTACCGTCGGTGGCGGCGAGGCGTCGGAAAGCGTCATCGGCCAGGGCTTTTGTATCGGCCACCCAACCCGCGATGTCGGCCCTTCTGATCTTCTCATTGCCGAAGCTCGGATCGCGGGACGGCGTGGCGAGCGCGCGGTGCAGTTCGCCCGTTCGCTGGCCGAGAATGTCGGTGAGGTCGAGAGGATAGGGATAGCCCTCTTCTGTCTCGTCCTCGGCGGTGACCGCCTGCTCCGCCAGCGCCCGATCCTCGATCTCAAGCGCCAGGGCGTCGACTATGGCATTCCAGCCATCGCCCTGGTTCGGGACGAAGGCGAAACACGCCGCGATGGCCGCCTCGCCAATGCTCTCGCCCGCGATCGAGGCTTCGCCGAGCAATGCGGGTGTGTTGGCGAAGTCGGTTTCTTCGGTCAGAAAGCGGCTGACCTCTATGTCCGGTTGCAGGCCGGCCCTCAGCCGACGATAGATCTTCAAAACGCCCTTGCTGCCCACCGCGACCGAGACGTTCGATTGCTCGACACCGAGCGGCCGCGCCTCGTCGACACCGTCGAGCTCTTCCAGGCCGCCAACCGCACTGGCGCGGAAGGTGATGCCACCTGCCGTCGTTTCGGCGCCGTCTTTCATGGCCGCCAGGGTCGCCTCGGCGAAGCCGGGATCGGTCGCGGCATCGACCAGCGCGCCGAGGCGGTTGGTCCGGCGCAGCCGGGCGAGTGTCGCTGACAATGTGGGCGCGCCGAATTGCATATGCTCGTCGCCCCACAGCGCGGCGAGTGGCAGCAGATAGGTCTGCGATCCGGTTTCCGCCGTGTCGACCTGCGCGACCGCCAACCCATAGCCCGTGCCGATTTCTGGACCGGCCAGCAACGCGACCGTCTTCAGCCGTTCCCCTTTGGCCCCGTACCAGCGCTGCAGCGCCAGAAAGTCGGGCAAGATTTCCCGGTTCAGGCGCACCCGCACATCGTCGGAAAGGACAGATGTCACGGGCGTGCCGCGGCAGGTCAACGTCGCGAACTCGGGCAGGATCTCCGGTCCGGTCTGCTGCCCGGCGAGGTCGCTTTCATCGGCAAGCTGAAACCAGAAAAAGCCATAGGGCGGCAGGGTCAGCATGTAGGGTAGATCGCCGATCGGCGGAAAGGTCGTCCCGCCGTCGAGCTCGACCGGCACCCGGCCGCGATGATCGGCCAGGTTCAACTCCACGGCTTGGGCCGTCCGGCTGACATTGAAGACACACAGCAGGATCTCGTCGTCGTGGCTGCGGGTGTAGGCCAGGATCTTGCGGTTCCGGGGATAGATGAAATCCAACCTGCCACGTCCGAGCGACTTGTGCCGCTTGCGGATCGTGATCGTGCGCTTCATCCAGTTCAGCAGCGAGCCGGCGCTTGAGGCCTGGCCCTCGACATTGACCGCCTCATAGCCATAGACCGGGTCCTGGATCGTGGGCAGGTAAAGCTGCTGCGGGTTGGCCCTGGAAAAACCGCCATTGCGGTCCGCGGACCATTGCATCGGCGTGCGCACGCCGTCCCGGTCGCCCAGATAGTAATTGTCGCCCATGCCGATCTCGTCGCCGTAATAGATCACGGGCGTGCCGGGCATGGAGAACAACAGGCCGTTCATCAGCTCGATCTTGCGCCGGTCGTTGTCGAGCAGTGGCGCCAGGCGGCGGCGGATGCCGAGATTGATCCGCGCCCTGCGGTCCGACGCGTAGAACGACCACATGTAGTCGCGCTCTTCGTCGGTGACCATTTCCAGCGTCAGCTCGTCATGGTTGCGCAGGAAAATGGCCCACTGGCAGTTTTCCGGGATCTCCGGCGTCTGGCGCAAAATGTCCGTGACCGGGTGACGATCCTCCTGGGCCAGGGCCATGTACATGCGCGGCATCAGCGGGAAGTGAAAGCCCATATGGCATTCGTCCCCGTCGCCAAAGTATGGCCGCGTGTCCTCCGGCCACTGGTTCGCCTCCGCCAGCAGCATGCGGTCCGGATAGTGGGCGTCGAGTTCGGCCCGGATCTTCTTCAGGACCTCATGCGTCTCCGGCAGGTTCTCATTGTTCGTGCCCTCGCGCTCGACCAGGTAGGGGATGGCGTCCAGCCGTAGCCCGTCGACCCCCATGTCGAGCCAGAAATGCATGATCTTGAGGACCTGCTTCAGCACCTCCGGATTGTCGAAGTTGAGGTCGGGCTGGTGGGCATAAAAACGGTGCCAGTAATACGCGCCCGCCGTCGCATCCCAGGTCCAGTTGGACTTCTCCGTGTCGATGAAGATGATCCGGGTCTCGGGGAACTTTTCGTCACTGTCCGACCAGACGTAGAAATCGCGCTCCACACTGCCGGCCGGCGCCTCACGCGCGCGCTGAAACCACGGGTGCTGATCGGATGTGTGGTTGATCACCAGTTCGGTGATGACGCGGATGCCTCGGCGGTGCGCCTCCTCGACGAAAAGACGAAAATCCTCGACCGCGCCATAGCTGGGATTGACCGCCTCATAGGCCGCGATGTCGTAACCGTCGTCGCGCAACGGCGACGGGTAGAAGGGCAGCACCCAGATCGTGTTGACGCCCAGTTCGGCGACATAGTCCAGCCGCTGGATCAGGCCCTGAAAGTCGCCAATGCCGTCATTATTGGCATCCTGGAAGGCCTTGATGTGAAGCTGATAGATGATCGCGTCCTTGTACCAGTCGTGCTGGCTGCGATCGATGATCATCACCCCGTCGGCCGGCTGGGTTTCCGGCGTTGCGGTCGCCGTCTCCATCGGTCCTACCCGGCCGAGGGGTTCTTCAAGGACCAGATCGCGTACGGCCGGTCATCCGGCGTCAACCAGACTTGCTGCATCTTACCCTCCCAACGCAGATCGCCCCCCGTCACCAGGTCCTTGCCCTCGACCACCGCATCGTCGGGCAGGCCGAACTCCCACAGTGGGACCTCGATGGTGGCCCCTTGGGGATTGTGCGGATCGAGACTGACGGCAAACAGAATGAAATCCGAGAGATCCGCGGTGAACTTGGCGTAATAGAGGATGTTGTCGTTCCAGGCGTTGTAGAACCTCAGTCCCGCCATCTGTTGAAGCGCGGCATGGTCGCGCCTTAGACGGTTCACCAGGCGAATGTCGTCCTTGATGTGCCCGGGCCGGTCAAAGTCCCAGACCCGCAACTGATACTTCTCGCTGTCGAGGTACTCCTCCTTGCCCGGCACCGGTGCCGCCTCACAGATCTCAAAGCCGTTGTAGAGCCCGTAGTTGCTCGACAGCGACGCGGCCAGGACCAGTCGCACGCGGTGGGCCGCCCGCCCGCCCGTCTGCAGGAAGACCGGATTGATGTCCGGCGTGTTGACGAAAAAGTTGGGCCGCATGATCTGCGGCATGTCGCCGTCGGTCAGTTCGGTCAGGTATTCCGTCAGCTCGTGCTTGGTGTTGCGCCAGGTGAAGTAGCTGTAGGACTGGGTGAAGCCGACCTTGGCTAAGCGCTTCATCATCTTCGGCCGGGTAAAGGCCTCGGCCAGGAAGATGGCCTCGGGGTGCTTGGCATGCACCTCGGCGATCAGCCACTCCCAAAACGGCAGGGGTTTGGTGTGCGGATTGTCGACGCGGAAGATCCTCACCCCGCGCTTGATCCAGCCCAAGACGATGTCGCGCAGCGCGAACCACAGCGACGGGATGGCGTCCCGATAGAAATGGACGTTGACGATGTCCTCGTACTTCTTCGGCGGGTTCTCGGCGAACTTTATGGTGCCGTCGGGCCGCCAATCGAACCATTCGGGGTGTTCTTTCAGCCATGGATGATCCGGCGAACACTGGATGGCGAAGTCGAGCGCGATTTCCAGCCCATGGTCCGCCGCCGCCGCGACCAGCCGTGCGAAGCTCTCAAAGTCGCCCAGTTCGGTGTGGATGGCATCATGGCCGCCATCGTCGGCGCCGATCGCGTAGGGTGATCCGGGATCATCCGGCGCCGCCCGCAGTGCGTTGTTCCGACCCTTGCGGTTGGTCTTGCCGACCGGGTGGATCGGCGGAAAGTACAAGACGTCAAAGCCCAGATCGCGCACGTAAGGCAGGTGCGCAATGACGTCATCGAAGGTGCCATGCCGCTCCTCGGAGAAGGCCATGGAGCGGGGCATCAGCTCATACCAGGCGGAGAAAAGCGCCCGTTCGCGGTCGACCCAGACCGGTATCGGTGCCTCCAGGCTCGACAGGTTGGTGCGTAGACCAACGCGCCGCATCAGCGCCGTCGTCTTATCGGTCATCAGGACGCTGAACAGGTCGCCGTCGGCGGTGGCAGCCTTGAGCGTCGCAACCAACCCCGCGAGCGCCTTTTGGTCGTCGGCGGAGAGACCCTTGGCGGCGTCGGCTGTTTGTCCAACCAGCGCGCGCCCCTCTTGAAGTTCCAGGGTCAGCGACAGGCCGGCGTCATGTTTCTTGGTGACCTCGGCCTGCCAGGTGGCGAACAAGTCGCGCCAGGCCCGGATGGTGAATGCGTGCGCGCCGATTTCGTCGAAGGTCGCCACAGCCCGCCAACGGTCGTTGCCGATCGGCCGCATCGGCGCTTCCGACCAGTCCGCGCCATCGTGCCGACGCGTCAACAGCGCGGCCCGCAACACATCATGCCCGTCGCAGAAAATGTCGGCCTCGACGACAAATCGATGGCCGGCAACCGCCTTGGCGGCAAAACGCCCGCCATCGACCGACGGCGACACCTCTTCGATCGCGACCCGGTTCGCGGCAATCCGCGTCAGGCGTTCGACCGCGTCCGGGTCAGGCGCGCTGGTCGCGGCGGGCTGAGCCTTGTTGTTGGTCTGCAGTGCCAAGGCAACCTCCTCGATCCGTTGACGCCGCTTGGGTCCGGCGCCCGCCATCGACGGAAGGCTCGTGAGGGACGAAACAGCGTTCGCCTAGGGCGGCCAGGCGCCCATGATACCCCGGCGGGACGGATGATCCAGCCGTAACCGGCTCGCGTGTCAACTTCTCGATCGGCCGGATCGAGCCTTAGTATGACTTGGTTCTACGCGGCCGCCTCGACGATCGTCTGCACCATGGCGTCGACACCGTCGGTGGGGCGGAACATCCAGACCAGCCGGCCGGTGGGATCCAAGAGATAGATGTACGAACTGTGATCCAGCAAATAGTCGGTCGCCGAGCCATCCTCGACCCGACGATAATAGACCCCGTATTGCTCCGCGACCTGCTCGATCTGCGCCACGCTGCCGGTCAGGCCGATCATGTCCGGGTGAAACAGGTCGGCATAGTCGCCGACCAGCTCGGGCCCATCCCGTTCCGGGTCCACCGTGATGAAAACCGGCGTGACCGCAATGCCCTCCTCCGCCAGCTGGTCGACCGCGCCGGCGACGCGCGCCAGTTCGGTCGGGCACACGTCGGGGCAATAGGTGAAACCGAAATAGAGCATGGCTCCGCTGCCCGACAGGTCGCCGCTGCTGAACTCGGCGCCGTCGCTGCCAACCAGCGTGAAGGCGCCGCCGAGATCGGCCGGCGGCAAAAGGCCGACGGGTTCGAATGCCGGCGCGCGGGTGAAATAAATGCCGGCGGCCACGGCGATCGCCGCCACCGTGACGCTGGCGACACCGGTCAAAACCACATTTCTGTTCATCTTGATCCTCGCATGGGCCTGGGACTGGGCCGGGCGGGCGCCGATATGCGGCGCCGACCCTGACCCCAAGCCTCAATGGTCTGAATGAAGGTCCAAAACGGCGCCAGGCCCCTCTATGGCGGCCTCGACGTCGATGGTGCCGGCATTCTGGAACGTCAGGGTCAGCGGGAACAGTTCCCCCTCGACCAGTTGATCATCCAGCCCCATCAGCATCACATGCAGACCGGACGGCTCCAGATAGATGGTCTCACCTGCGGGTATTGTAATGCCGCCCTCGACCTCGCGCATCCGCATCACGCCGTCGGTCATCTCATGCGTGTGCAGCTCGGTTCGGCTGGACACGGGCGCCTCGGCCGCGATCAGGACATCGTCGCTGGAACCGTTGTTGGTGATGGCCATGTAGGCCACGCCGTTGGCGGCGTTTGGCGCCGTTGCCCGGCTCCAGGGGTGGGTGATGGTCAGCTCGCCGACCTCGTAGTCGTGAGCGTGAGCCATTCCCATCAGCGCCGCCCAAACGATCATGACGGCGCGGACATACTTCATGCCTTTGAACATTTCTCTTCCTTCGATTGGCAGGGGTTCCGGCGCACCCCAGAGGCCGCCGGTTGCAGTCAAGTCGATCGAAGGAGGAGGGGCGGCGCGCGGGCCGGTGGCCGCTCGTCCGGCCGGTGGTCGGCAACCAATGTCTCCGGCCACAACCCCGGACCGGTCCGGCAGCCGGCCGGCAACACAAACGGCATGGGGTCGGGAACCGTGGGGGTCAGGCTGCCGCCGATGATGCACAGACCACAGAAGGGGTCGAAGCCGTCACCCGAGCCCTGATCGCCCAACGGGGTCAAGGTGCCCGGCAGGCACAGCCAGCCGGCAAGCTCAGTTACCTGAAACCAGTCACCGGAATCGCTTTGGACCCAGCGTTGGGACGGCCTGTCGTAGGGCAGCAACGTCGCCAACACCAGGGCCAGCAAGGCCAGGGTGCTGCCCGCGCGAAAAAGGCGGGATGATCGGCGACGGCGAAACGACATGGGCTTCCTGATGCCACGAACAGCCCGTGTTCGCCAAGACCTGCGACACTATGGGACGCGGCAACTTCGGCGCCACATCGGCCTATGAGGGCCGCGCTGCCCGTGCGACGGCGGCCCCGGTTTCCTGTTGACAAGCCGGCGATCCGGCCCCAACCATGCGGCCCCATGACCAGCCATGTCATCTTCAGCCGACGACGACGCGCGCGCGGGCTCGCCCCGCTGCGGCGTTTTGGCTCGGCCCTGGGGTAGGTTGCCACCCGATCCCCGATAGACCGGACAAGCCAGCGCCGCCCGCCTCGGGTGGCTTTTTTGTCGGTCAGGTACCTCGATGTTCCACATCACCACGGAAAGGCCCGATGACGGGCCCGCCATAGAAGAATTGCTGGACGCTGCCTTCGGCGGCCCCGGACGGCATGCCAAGCGGTCCTATCACTATCGCCAGGGCGTGGCGCCCGACACCTATCTGCGTCTGGTGGCGCGCGCGGATGCGGACGAGGCCGTTCTGGGGACGATCCGCTATTGGCCGGTCTCCGTCGGCGGCCACAAGGCGATGTTGCTGGGGCCGGTGGCGGCCCGGCCGGAACTGAAGGGCAAGGGCATCGGCAAGGCCCTGATCTGGCGCAGCCTGGACATGGCCGCCTGGGCCAACCATCGGCTGGTGCTGTTGGTCGGTGATCTCGCCTATTACGGCCAGTTCGGTTTTTGCCCGGCCGCCGCCGACGGCCTGGAAATGCCGGGCGAAGACCCGGCCCGGCTGCAGGCCGTGTGGCTGGACCGGACCGCGCGCGGTGTCATGCGCGGCGCGGTCGAGCGCTGGGGCGGCGAGCCGGCCGCCGATCCAAGCCCCTACCACCAGGGGCGGCAGACGTCCGTAGCCGTTTCAGGGTTTTGATGCCTTCAACGAGTATGCCAACGGAAAGGACGGCAGATCCGGCGGCAGCCTCAGCATGTGTTCGCCGGCGTCTTGCATGCATGGGAACAGTTTCCAGGCCAGACGGTCGTGTTCGTTGAGGAAGTCAAGCGTCAGCCCGGCGCCGATCAGGCCGTTCACGATGGTCGACAGCGAGTGGATCCACTCATAGGTGCGCGTTTTCTCAAGCTTGTCGGGGTCGCCGGTATAGGTCGTGTCGTCATCGAAGATCAGCGGGGTGTCGCTTTGAGAACACGGATAGGTTGGCGTTAGCCTTCCGTCCTTGCCCTCTTCAAGCGCCAGCGCGGCGGGGTGGCCGTCGAGCTTGTAGAGATAGCCGCCGGGCTTGAGGAAATGGGCTACGATCTCCGCCCATCTCGTGATGTCCGGCAGCCAGACGGTGGTGCCCCAGGTCGTGTAGACCACGTCGAACTGGCCGTCGATCAGGCTCGGCGCGTCATAGACATTGCCCAGGACGAACGTGCCCGGCACGCCCGTTTCCCGTGACAGCGCCCGTGCCGCGTCGATTGCCTTGGGTGAGAAGTCGAGCCCGGTCACGATGGCGCCGCGGCGGGCCAGGCTCAGCGTATCGAGCCCGAAATGGCATTGCAGGTGCAGCAGGCGCTTGCCGGCGAGATCGCCCACCTCGGCGCTCTCGATCGGCAGCAGAATGTCCTCGCCGGCGCGAAAATCGTCCAGCCGATAGGCACCTGTCGTCGATTTCACATGGATGCCGACGGCTTCGTCCCACCGCCGCCGGTTGGCGTCGAAATACTCTTTCATGACGGGCCTCCGCCGGCGAATTGCCGCCGGCTACGGTTGGGCGCAGCGTGGCGGCAAATCATTACCGCTGACCCGGAAGTCCGCGCAATCGAGAAACAGCTGGTTGGCGTATCCGATGGCCAGGCTTACGACGAAGACGGCCGCAACCACAAGGACCAGGGCAGTCCACAATCGTCGGTTCTTCATCGCCACCAAATCCGGCGTCACGGCCACGATCACGATGTAAAGCGTGTAGGGCAGGGAGATCACGCCCACGATGAGGCTGACTGCCCACAGCACGGTGGGCAGGAACCCAGGCAGCAGCCCGGTGCGCTCCAGGGCGGTCAGGAGCAGCCAGACGGTGGGCAGGATCAGCAGGAACCGTCCGCGCCAGCTCACCAGCGGCGGTTCTTCCGCTGGCGGCGGCACGAACAGGCTGGCCAGAAACGCCGCCGTCGAGACGGCCCAGATCAGGAACAGCTTGTCGAAAAACACCGTGCCAAAGGCGCCGAGGTTAAAGCCGATGTCCCAGATTGCGGCCGAAATCGCGATGGCCGAGACGAAGAAGATCTTGACGTCGTCGCCTCCGGATGCCCTTTCGCCGTTTCGCTCAACCCGTTCGCTCATGACCGAGCACTCCCTCGTTCGTCTTACTTGACAAAGCGGCGGAGCATTGTTGACGGCCCGCGGTGGCCAGGCAACGATCGACGCCGAGACGGGTTGCCGTGTGCGACCTATTTGCCGATATCGTCCGGATGCCCAACCGCTATCAGGACATCTATCCCGAACCGCCGCTGCTTGACAGCGCGCACTTGGCGCGGCCGTCGGCGGCGGAGTTGCTGACGTTGGAGTATTTCGAGGCCGCGCCGGCGACCATGCCGGAGGCCGTGTTCGACCAGCACCACGTGCTCTTGAACCTGCGCGAACAGCCGCACCGGGTGGAAAACTGGCGCGACGGTGTCCATCGCGATTTCACCTATCACAAGGATGAAATCGTGGTCACGCCGGCGGGCGTTCGGTCCGGTTGGCGCTGGCACGTCCGGTCGAAGGTCATCGTGATCACGTTGGAGCCGGAAAAGCTGGAGCGTTTTGCGCAGAGCGAGGTCGGCATTCTGCTGACGGCGGCCCAGTTGAAGAACCTGCCGCTGTTCGCCGATCCGGACATCTGTCAGGCGGGCGTCATGCTGCGCGACGCCTTGGCCTCCGACGATCTCGGCTCGGCCGTGATGTTCGAATCCCTGGCCCGCGTGTTTCTGATCAAGCTGATCCAGCGCTATGGCGACCGATACGATCTTGAGGCCGAGCAAGGGTTCCCATCCCGCCGCTACAAGCGCGTGCTCGACTTCATCGCGACGGAGTTCGGCAACCCGATCTCGCTGGAAAACCTGGCGTCGGAGGCGGCCTTGAGCCCGTCGCACTTTGCCCGGCTGTTCAAGCGCACCATCGGCCAGAGCCCGATGCAGTACGTCACCTGCTATCGGGCGGAGCAGGCGCGCAAGCTGCTCGCCGATCGCGACCGCCCCTTAGCAGAAATCGCCATCGCTTGCGGCTTTGCCGACCAGGCCCATTTCAGCCGGGTGTTCAAATCGATGCACGGCCAGACGCCGATGGCCTATCGCACGTCGCTGACCGCCTGATCGCGGCAGCAGGATCGTTCAAAACAAGCGCAGGCCGGTTCAATCGCCTCGCGGCACCCGACACCATCTGTGGAACCATCAAACGTAACCGATGGAGCGCGTTTATGGAGTACTACACGCTGGGCCGCACGGGCCTGAAAGTCAGCCGCCTGGCCCTGGGCACGATGACGTTCGGCGACGATTGGGGCTGGGGCGCCGACGACGCCGCATCGCGCCAGATCTTCGACGCCTATGTCGAGGCCGGCGGCAATTTCTTCGACACCGCGGACCTCTACACCAACGGCCGGTCCGAGGAGATGCTGGGCCGCTACGTCGCCGATGCCGGCCTCCGCGACCGGGTGGTGATCGCCACCAAGTTCAGCTATAATGCCGAGCCGGGCAACCCGAACGCCGGCGGCAACGGCCGCAAGAACATCCTGCGCGCGGTCGAGGGATCGCTGAAGCGCCTAGGCACCGACTACATCGACCTCTACATCCTGCACACCTGGGACCGGGTGACGCCGGTAGAAGAGGTCATGCGGACCTTCGATGACCTGGTGCGGTCGGGCAAGGTGCGCCATGTCGGCCTGTCCGACGTGCCGGCTTGGTACGCCTCGCGCGGCCAGGCGATTGCGGAGCATCGGGGCTACGAGCCGCTGTCGGCATTGCAGCTTGAATACAATCTGACCGAACGGTCGATCGAGGACGAGTTCGTCGATCTCGGCACCCGCCACGGTATGGGCGTCATGGTCTGGAGCCCGCTCGCCTCCGGCCTGCTGTCGGGTAAGTACAAGCCGAGCCAGGGCGCGCAGCCCGAGGGTGAGGGCCGGCTGATCACCACCGCGGGTTCCGGCAATCCGGCGTTCGAGAAGTTCACCGATCGCAATTGGGCGATCGTCGCGGAACTGGAAAAGGTCGCCAACGCTCTCGGCCGTTCTATGGCGCAGGTCGCCGTGAACTGGATCGCCAACCGGCCCGGTATCGCGTCCGTGTTGATCGGCGCCACCAAAGTGCACCAGTTGCAGGACAATCTGCTTGCGCTGGATTTCGACATCCCCGGCGATTTGCTGGACCGGCTCAACGCCGTCAGTGCGCTGCCCAAGCGGTTTCCCTATTCCTTCTTCGGGCCGGAGCTGCAGGGCATGTTGAATGGCGGCGCCACCGTCGGCGACAAGCCGGCCGGGTACGCACCGCGGATCATCACCCGCGGCGGCGGGACGGGTGTCGGCGCCGATGACGTGCCGGACACGGACTAGGGTGCTCGTGCGTAGGGAGCATCAATCATGAGCAAGCCTGCGAAGATCGCCTTGATCACGGGCGCCAATCGCGGTCTTGGCCTGGAGGTTGCGATTCAGCTCGGTGCCACCGGCTTTCGCATCCTGCTTGGCGTGCGTGACCCTGACAAGGCGAACGAAACCGCCAGGCGCCTACGGAGAGACGGCATTGATGCCGTCGCGCTGCCCTTGGACGTCGCCGATGCGGATGCCATCGCCGCCGCCGCTGATATCGTCTGGCGCGACCAACCGAAGCTGGACGTGCTGATCAATAACGCCGCCATCCACTACGACACCTGGCAACGCGCGATCACGGCTGACTTCACCTCGGTCGACGAGGCCTGGCGCACCAACCTGATGGGCCCGTGGCGACTGACCAACGTACTCTTGCCTAGCTTGCGCAAATCAAGCGCGCCGCGTGTGGTGAATGTTTCCAGCGAGAGCGGCTCGCTCGCCTCCATGGGGGCCGGCACACCGGCCTATCACGTGACAAAGGCAGGGTTGAACGCGCTGACCAGAACCATGGCGGCCGAACTGCGGCCCGAGGGCTTTCTGGTCAACGCGATTTGCCCGGGCTGGACGGCGACCGATAT
>JANQGH010000033.1 GCA_028277405.1 Alphaproteobacteria bacterium
CGCTATCGCCCAAGCCGTCGACATCTTCACACCCAACGAATGTCGCAACTACTTCACTGCAACAGGATACGAACCCGAATGATCGGAAAACGCTCTAGAACGACCGGCACGAGACGTCGCGATCAGACGCCCTAACAACCAGGCAATCCCGTTCGATTCTAAGGTCAAAAACCCCAGTGTCCGGCTCCGGTCGAAGGACAGCCGGTGCCGGACGACGTGAACAGGTCAGGACCTGGGTCGCTCCTCGTCAACCGGCGCACATGTCAGTGTGACACTGGATTGCTCAAAGTCCTGCCGGTACTCCCCATCGAGACCATCATCCGTAATGATCTCGTCGATTCTTTCGAGGTCGGAGATGCGATAAAAGGCACGGCTCATGAACTTGCTGCTGTCCACCAGCAGAATGTTCTTTTCCGCCGCGTTCAACATCGCCCTTTTCAGCTGGACGAGTTCGGGCGAGATGTCCGAAATGCAATCCAAATCAATCGCCTGCGAACAGACAAAAAACTGATCGCAGCGCAGATCCTTCAAGAAATCGATGCCGGGTTCCCCCAACAGGGTATAGGCCCCTTCGCGGCGGCTGCCGCCCGGCATGACAAGGTTGATATGACGTTTGCCGGTCAGGACGCCGGCGATGTAGATGTCGTTGGTCACCACCGTCAGTGGCAGGTCCATCTCCGCAACGACGTGGGCCAGCTCGTGCAGTGTCGAGCCAGTGTCCATCAAGAGACTCTGCTCCGGCTCGATCCTGAGAGCGGCCATGCGGGCGATCGCCCTTTTTTCCTCGGTTGCCGACCGGCGTGCCTCGTCGAGGGTGGGCTCGAATGTGGCCCTTTGGCGAATTCGGACGGCACCGCCATGGGTTCGCCGGATAACGCCCTGCGCCGCGAGATAGTCGAGATCGCGCCTGATCGTGGAGATCGATGTGTTGAAGTGCCGTGACAGCTCCTGGCTTGAAGCGGAAACCTTTGTCTGGAACCAGTCCTGGACCCGCTGCCGACGTTCGGCGGGCAGCATATCCTCATTTGGCTTGTCAGGCTTATCAACCATCGGACCGCGCCAGTGAACCCATAGAACTCGTCACCAAGGGAGTCTCTTATACCAAGGATCGATGATGATGATCCATGGTACTACCGGGAAAACAGGACGCTGGGAAGCCAAAGGGCGATCTCGGGAAACACCGCCAAAATACAGACGCCCAAACACAGAAGAAGAAAGAAGGGCAGCGCGGAATAGACGGTCTTGACGAACGATCGGTTGGTCAATCCCTGAAGAATATAGAGGTTCAGGCCGACCGGCGGCGTCAGCGCGCTCATCTCGATCATCACGACGAGATAGACCCCGAACCATATCGGATCGAGGCCTGCCGCCAATATGAGCGGAAGGGCGACGGGCAAGGTCATGACGATGATCGAGATGCCGTCCAGGAACATGCCGATGATGATGTAGAAAACCGCCAACACCAGCAAAAGCCCAAAGGGCCCGAGCGACAACGCGGAAATGCCCGCCGAGATCGTCTGCGGCAGATGCATGAAGGCAATGGCGGCTGACAAAAACGCCGAGGCGGCCAAAAGAACGCAGATCAGGGACGAGACACGAATCGCCGACATCAGGGAGCTCAAGAGCAGATCCCGCGTCATCTGCTTGGTGGCGGTAACGATGAGTATGGCCCCCAGAACACCGACCGCGGCCGCCTCGGACGGCGTGGCCAGACCGGAATAGATCGAGCCCAGCACGATCACCACCAGAATGAAGATCGGCCCGAGATCGCGCAGGCCGCGCAGAACCGCGCCCAGAGATGCCGGCGCCTCTTCCTTCGGCGCGAGCGACGGCTTGATCACACAGCGGATGCCGATATAGCCCGAGTACAGAACCGCCATCATCAGGCCCGGCAGCACGCCGGCGGCGAACAGTTTGGCGATCGACACCTGGGCGAGCACGCCATAAACGATCATCGAAATCGAGGGCGGGATCAGCAGGCCGAAGCTGCCCGCACCGGCCAGCGAACCCGATGCGAGGCTGGGGTCGTAGCCGCGCCGTTTGAGTTCGCCGATCGTGATCTTGCCGACCGTCGCCGTGGTTGCCGTGCTTGACCCGCTGACCGCGGCGAAGAGCGTGCAGCCGAGCACGTTGGTATGCAGCAGTCCCCCAGGCAGAAACCGGGCCAAGGGTGCCAACCCGGTAAACAGCCGTTGCGAGATATCGGTGCGGAAGATGATCTCGCCCATCCACAGGAACATCGGAACGGCCGCAAGCTCCCACGAAATCGCGCTGGATGAGATGACGCCCGCCGCAATCGAGCCAATGCGGTCCAGCGAGAACCCGAGGGTGAGCCAGAGCGAGCTGATGCCCACCAGGATCAGACCGGAGAAAATCCAAACACCGGTGCCCAGAAAAAGCGCCACGAGGGCGAGCAGAACGATACCGGATGTCGCCGACCCCATGGCCGTTACCTAGCCTCAATTTGGTGGAAAGCGCGCATCGATCAGATCTTCAGTTCCTCGCCCTCGTCGAATCGACCGGTGGTCAGACGCATCAAGCGAACGACCAGATGCAGGGCGACAAGCAGAAGACCGATGAGGAAGAACGCCGCCGGTATCCATAGCGGTATCGGCAGAAAATGCTCGCTGACCGTGCCGCGCGACCAGTCGCGGGCGAAAATCCGCCACTCATATCGGAACAGGAACAGCATCAACATCAGCGTGACGATGACGGCGAACAACTCCAGCCACCAGCGGACGCGCCGGCCCACGGCGTTCTGGACCAGGCTGACCCTGATCATGCTGCCGCTTTCCATGGCCCAGCCCATGGCAAGAAAGGTGATCGCAGCGACGCCGTGCCCGACCAGCGCATCCGCCATGAAGGTGGAGTACGAGAAGTAGCGCAGCACGATCTCGACCAAGATCAGTGTCGTCATCAGGGCGAGCAGGCACGCCGCGACGACAGCCGCGGCGTGATTGAGTTTCGACGATATCGCCGCGAAGACGGCCAGCCACCTTGGTTCCGCCGAAGACAGGTCCGAAACGCGTGCCAGGGCGAAGTCTCCTCAATTGGGCTGCCGTCGGCAGCCGAAGATCGAGCTTAACCTCTGGCGGCGTCGAACTCAGCCAAGACGCGCTCGCCGCGTTCGCCGACCCGCTCCACCCATTCCTGGCTGACCGTCGAGCCGGCAGCGCGCAGCCTGTCGAACACGGCATCCGGCGGCGAGGCGTTCACGTCCATACCGTGCTCGCGCATGATCGTGTAGCTGTCCTCGATGCTGTCCTGCATGATGCCCCAGGAATAGTCGTCGGTCGCCTCCAGCACTTCCTGGATCGCCGATTGGGCGTTGTCCGACAGCTCGGCATAGGCATCCGCGTTGGCATGGGCCATGAACAACGCCATGGCGTAGTCCAAGGCGGCGAAGTTGGACAGATAGTCCCAGATGCTGAGTTGAACGCCGCCATCGGCCGATGTCAGGACCGCATCGATCGCGCCGGTGGACAGTTGCGGAACCAAGTCCGCCCAGGCGATCTGAAGCGGCGAAGCGCCGGCCCTGGCAAGGGTTTGCGTTCCGTTTACGTCATAGGTGCGGATTCTGAGGCCGTCGAGCGCTTCGGGCGTATCAAGCGGACGCGACGAATGGATACCGCTGGGCGGGTTCGGCGTCGCGAACAGTAGAACCTGGCCGTGGTCTTCGAAAATCCTTTGATATTCCGGCTTGGAAACGCGCCAAAGCGTGCGTGCCTGGGCTGGGCTTTGAACCAGGAACGGCAACGAGGTCAGGTCGAAGAACGGGTCGATGCCGCCCAACTGGGTTGCCAGCGTAATGGCGATCGGTACCGCCCCATCCTCGACCGCATCGAAATGGTCCACCGACCTGTAGCCGAGCGCGCCGCCGCCCTGATAGGTGATGCGCAACTCGTCGCCGACCCGCCGCTCAAGTTCCGAGATGAAGAACATCGCGGTTCTTCCGGTCAGCCCATTCAGGTCATACTCGTCCGAGAAATCCCACGAAACATCCTGCGCCCGGGCCAAACCCGGAAACGATGCCAGCCCGGCGCCTGCGGCGGCGCCGATCGAAAGATGGATTACATTACGCCTTGTCAGTGCCATGGTTCCCCCCTCGTTGATTGGCCGTACAGTATTTGAAGAGCCCAGCGGGCCGGCCTGTCCGCGCATACGGCGTGGTCGGATTCACATCCTTCATAAATCCCGCACAAAAGATCACTTTCTGTCAAGTCAGTTCAGCATAGCCCATCGTAATCCTGTCGTTTCCGCGAAAAGAGGATGACAAAATGAGCAAGAGATATCAGTTTACCGCAAGATTCCGCTTGATCTATCAGTAGCTATCACATTCTATCATTCATCAATCCGACGCCCGCCCATGCCAGATATCGGAGACCGACGATGACGACTTCAAACAGGATCGGCCAAGACGGGGTCGTTCTCGTCTCGGGCGCGAACAAGGGCATCGGGCGCGCCATCGCCGCGCGGCTGCGCAATGACGGGTTTCGCATCTCGCTCGGGGCCCGAAACATCAAGGCGCTTGAGGAGGCGCACGGGCCGGCAGATGACGCGGTCTTGTTCAGCCATTTCGACGCTTTCGAACCGGACAGCGCGGCGCAATGGGTCGACGCGACGATCGCGAAGTTCGGCCAGATCGATGCGTTGGTGAACAATGCCGGACTGGGTGAGCAGGTCACCATCATGGACGACAATGACGCGGCGCTCGATCGGCTTTGGCAGGTCAACGTCAAGGCGCCGTTGCGCTTGACCCGGCTGTGCCTGCCCTATCTCGAGGCCTGCGGTCACGGGCGCATCGTCAATATCGCCTCGCTGTCCGGCAAGCGGGTTCGCAACGCCTTCGTCGGCTACAACATGACCAAGTTCGCCTTGATGGGCCTTACCCACACGACCCGACACGTCGCGTGGGAAAAGGGCGTGCGGGCGACGGCCGTCTGTCCAAGCTTCGTGCGCACGGAAATGAGCGCCTACACCGGCAAGGTCGCCCCCGACGACATGATCCAGCCGGAGACGCTGGCGGAACTGGTCAGCACGCTGATCCAACTGCCCAACAATGCCGCCATGGCCGAGATGCTGCTCAACTGTCGTTTGGAAGACATGCTTTAGCCCGCCGGACGCGGTGAGACCTGAAAGAAGAGTTGCGAAGAAAGATGATGGGCCTCCCGAGCCTCGTCCGCGTCGCCAGCGACGACACCCTGCCCGGCAAGGTCGATACCGTTGTCGTCGGCGGCGGCATTGTCGGCTCCAGCACGGCGCTTGCCCTGGTCGACGCCGGGGTCTCGGTCGCCTTAGTGGAAAAGGGCGAAATCGGGGCTGAGCAATCCGGCCGCAACTGGGGCTGGGTGCGCCAGATGGGCCGCGATCCGGCGGAAATCCCGCTTGCCATCGAAAGCAACCGGCTTTGGCGGCAAATGCGACAGCGCATCGGGGCCGACACCGGCTATCGTGAAACCGGCATTGTCTATGCGTGTGCGACGAAGCGGGAAGTGGCCGAGCACGAAGCCTGGCTGAAGGTGGCAAGCCAATACGATCTCGATTCGCGATTGCTGCGTGGCAACGAGCTTGCCGAGATCCTTCCAGGTTCCCGGCGCCGGTTCTTGGCCGGCCTTTACACGGCCAATGACGGCCGCGCCGAGCCTTCGATGGCGACAGCGGCCATCGTCGCAGGCGCCCGGAACCGGGGAGCCCGAATCGTGACCCAATGCGCCGTGCGCGGGATCGAGACCGCAGCGGGCCGCGTGTGCGGCGTGGTGACCGAGCGCGGCAGCATCGCTTGCGCATCCGTCGTGCTGGCCGGTGGCGCATGGTCCAGACTGTTTGCCGGCAATCTGGGCATCGACTTTCCGCAGCTGAAGGTTCTCGGGTCCGCCGCGCGCGTTGAGGGCGTGGAAGACGGCTTGGACATGCCGGTGGGCGGTGGCAGTTTCTCGTTCCGCAAACGGTTGGACGGCGGGTACACCATTGGCATGCGCAATGTGAACATCGCACCGATCGTGCCCGACAGCTTCCGCCTGTTCGCCGATTTCGCGCCGACGTTCATCCGCAACTGGCGGGAACTGCGCATCAGGATCGGCGGCCGGTTTCTGGAAGAATGGCACACGCCTCGGCGATGGGATTTGGACGAAGCAAGCCCGTTCGAAAGCGTGCGTATCCTTGATCCCGTCGCCAATGAGGGCATCAATCGGAAGGGTCTGGCCAATCTGACCAAGGTCTTTCCAGCCTTTGCCAAGGCCCGGATAACGCACAACTGGTCGGGCCTGATCGATGTCACGCCAGACGCGGTTCCTGTGATCAGCCCGGTTGATGCGATACCCGGTTTCTTCCTCGCGAGCGGTTTTTCGGGGCACGGGTTCGGCATCGGTCCTGGCGCCGGGCAATTGGTGTCCGACCTGGTGCGCGGCGTGGCGCCCTGTGTCGATCCGACACCGTTCAGGCTGGCGCGGTTCGGCAAGAAGCCGAGCGCACGGTACCAGGAGTCTGCGATCGCCAAACGCAGGGTCGCGAAATGACCTGGCGGGTCGGCGTCGATTCGGGCGGAACCTTCACCGACATCTGCCTCTTCGACGACCAAACCGGCCGTTTGGAAGTCTGGAAGGTGGCGTCGACACCGTCCGATCCGTCCGAGGGCATCGCGTTGGGGGTCGAGCAAGGGGTCGCGAATGTCGGCAGCGATGCCGAGGCAATCGGATATCTCGGCCACGGCACGACGGTGGCGACGAACGCGCTGATCGAGCTGAAAGGAGCCAAAACCGGCCTGATCGTGACCGATGGGTTCCGTGACCTGCTTGAGCTCGGGCGGCAAAAGCGGCCCAGCCTGTATGACATGACCGTCGACAAACCGCCGGAACTGGTCCGTCGAAATCTGCGTCTGGAGGTGCGCGAACGCGTGCGGTTCGACGGCAGCGTTGAGATCGAGCTCGATGAACAGGGCGTTCGGCTCGCTGTGGAAAAGCTGCGTGAAGCCGATGTCGGCGCCGTGGCGGTTTGCTTTCTTTACGCGTTCTTGAACACGAAACACGAGGCAACGGCGCTGCGGATCCTCAAAGAAGAACTGCCCGATGTCTCGGTCAGTGTTTCCCACGAGGTCGCGCCGGAGTTTCGTGAGTTCGAGCGCCTATCGACAACCGTCGCGAACGCCTATCTCAGCCCGATCATGCAACGCTATATCGGCCGTCTTGAACGACGGTTGACGGATTTCGGCCTCAAGACGGCACCGCACATGACCCAGTCCAATGGGGGCGTCGTCAGCTTCGAGGCGGCCGCCAAGCTGCCGGTCAGGGCCTTGCTGTCCGGCCCCAGCACCGGCGTTGTGGCGGCGCAGGCGATCGGCCAGGCGGCCGGGTTCGACAATCTGATCACCTTCGACGTCGGCGGCACCAGTTCGGACGTCGCCTTGTTGACCCAGGGGGTCTGCAGCGTATCGGGCGAAGCCGACGTGCACGGCTACCCCATCAAGGCGCCCATGCTGGACATTCACACCGTCGGCGCCGGCGGCGGATCGATCGCCACTGTCGACAGTGGCGGACTGTTGAAGGTGGGGCCGCGCAGCGCCGGCGCGGACCCTGGACCGGCGTGCTATGGCCTGGGCAACACCGAGCCGACCGTCACGGATGCGAACATCGTCCTTCAGACCCTTAACCCGGTGGAAATCCTCGGCGGGCGAATGAAAGTGCGGCGCGATCTCGCGCTCGCCTCGATCGAAAAACTGGCCGAAGGGCTGGGCCTGGGCACCATGGAGGCGGCTCAGGGCATCATCTCCGTACTCACCGCCAACATGGCCAAGGCCATTCGGGTCATCAGCGTGCAACGCGGCTATGATCCACGGGATTACGCGCTGATGGCGTTCGGCGGCGCCGGCCCCCTGCATGCGGCGCGCCTGGCAAGAGAGCTGGATATCAAGACGGTCATCGTGCCGCTGGCGCCCGGCATTCTGTGTGCCATGGGACTGCTGCTGACCGATCTGCGCGCCGACTTCGCGACGACGCGCCTGCTGACCCTCGAGCCCAGTTCCCTTCCAGCCGTGCGGGAGGGGTACGGCGCGCTGCAGTCGCAGGCCCAGACCTGGTTCGACATCGAGGGCATTAGCCCGTCTAGGCGGCGCATCACGCGCACCGTGGACATGCGCTATCAGGGTCAAAACTACGAGCTGCAGGTGCACCTGCCGGATGGCCCCATCGATGAAGCCAGTATGGCGGCGCTGGCGGCCGGGTTCGCCGATGCGCACCAGCAGCGATATGGCTTCACGGCCGATGGCGACGCCGTTCAGATCGTAACCCTGCGGGTCGAAGCGACGGGCATAGTCGAAAAAGCCAAGCTTCGGCCCGCGCCGGCAGCGGGCGCAAACGCCGACGCAGCACGCCAGGGATCACGCGACGTCCACATGCCCGGACTCGGCGGTTTCGTCTCGTGCCCGATCTATGCCAGAGACCGGCTGAAGCCCGGCAACATGTTCGAGGGCCCGGCCATCGTCGAGCAGATGGACTCGACCACCGTCGTTCTGCCGGGAATGACGGCACGGGTCGATGCCTACCTCAACATCATTCTGGAGGGGTGAGCGGTGCGCCAGGTCGACCCGATCACCGTTGAGGTCATTGGCAGCGCGCTGACCTCGATCGTCGAGGAAATGGGCGAGGCCCTGGTGCGGGCAAGCTATTCGACCAACATCAAAGAGCGAAGGGATTGCTCCACCGCGCTGTTCGATCGCAAAGGCAACACGCTGTGCCAGGCCGAGCACATCCCGATGCATCTGGGCAGCTTCATCGGCATCATCCCCCACATCATGAAGCGGAACCGGCTTGAGGACATCAAGCCGGGCGATGTGTTCATCGGCAACGACGCCTATGAAGGCGGCGGGACGCACCTTCCGGATATCGTGCTTGCAGAACCGGTTTTCTTCGAGGACGAGATCGTGGGCTGGGCGGTGAACACCGCGCACCACGCCGACTTCACCGATCGCGGCAGCGCCCATATCTATCAGGAAGGGCTGCGCATCCCGCCGATACGGCTTTACACCAAAGGCGTTCTGAACGCCGATATCGAGGCGATGATCCTGCTCAACTGCCAGGTGCCGAGTGAGCGCCTGTCGGACCTGAGAGCCCAAATGTCGGCCAACCGCCTGGGTGTCCGCCGCTTGCAGGATCTGTGTGCCAAGTACGGTGCCGACCAGGTCCTTTCGGCTGGCGATGCGTTGCTGGACTACGCCGAGCGCAAGATGCGCGCCGGCATCGCGGCCGTGCCTGACGGCATGTACCGGTTCAGCGACGTGTTCGACAGCAACGTGATCGATCGCGACATGACGCTAAGCGTCGCGATTGAGGTTGACGGCAGCGATATGAGACTGGCGTTCGATGCGCCACCCCAGGTCAGGGCCGGGCTGAACGTCATCTATACGGCACTGCTCGCCACCTGCTATTACGCGGTCAAGGCTACCATCGACCCGACCATCTTGCCGAACGCCGGCCTATCCCGGCCGCTCTCGGTAACCGCGCCAAGCGGCTCCCTGCTCAATTGCCGCCACCCTGCCGCCGTCAACGGCCGTATCGCGACCTGCCAGCGCGTGGCCGATATTGTCCAGGGCGCCTTGGCAAAGGCGCTGCCGGGCCGCGTTCCGGCGGCCGGGAACGGCGCTTGCACCGGCGCACAGTTTACCGGCACCTACGCTGACGGCAGCCCCTGGGTCTATCTGGAGACAATGGGCGGCGGCGCAGGGGCACGGCCGATGGCGGACGGCCTCAGCGGTGTTCACGTCCATCTGACCAACACCTCCAACCTGCCCGTCGAGGCGCTGGAGCTGGAGTACCCGTTGACCCTGTTGCGCTATGAACTGGTCAACGGGTCCGGCGGCGCCGGCCGGTGGCGTGGCGGCATGGGCGTGCGTCGGGTCTATCGCATCGAGAAAGACTGCCGGTTGAGCCTCGAAGGGTCCCGCATTTCCACATCTCCCTGGGGACTTGAGGGCGGGCTGGAGGGCGGCAGGTCCAGCTTCGTCATCAGTGGCGGCCAGAAGCCGGGCGCCGACACGGTCTTGCTGCGCGCTGGCACCATTGTCGACATCGCGACAGCCGGCGGGGGAGGCTTCGGCGATCCGAACGATCGTCCCGAAAGCGCCGTCGCGAAAGATCTTCTGGAAGACAGGCTCGATGTCGAGACTGCGAATGCCGTCGCGGGTTCACAACAGCCCGATCGATCAAGAGCCTAGCGTGACATTAATTGACCGCATCTGAATGTATCTGACGCTATTGGATGCGCACGAGCGGCCTTTCATTACGCCCTAGCCGCGCGGGCCGGAGCGAATTGCCGCGCTGGAGATAGGCGCTTTCACCCGTACATGACAGCCAGAAAGGGCTTACTCCGCGCTAAGGCTCCAGCCCTCAAAGGGTTGGGATCGCCAATTGCGGCAAGGCGCAAAGTGATGATGTTTCACTTTTTGCAGCAACGTTGGAGCAACATGGAAGAAAAAGATCACCAACGACCACGAATGCGATTGTCCAATCGATTTGTTATGGTTTATGTTCAGATCGGCGCTCATTTTGTGAACGATTATGAGTGTTTTTGCGAGCAATTGATGCAAAAACCTCGGCCGCGGTGGTTTGGCAATCTTCAGCTCATGAGCGGTCTTTGCGTTTGGGCACAATGAGCAAGAGACAAGATCAACAGGAGGGCGAAGGACATACCGGCCATTGGAGTCCGCACGATGCTAAGTGTTCAGAAGTCCACCAACATGACTTCAAGCGCCTGGCGACAATAAACTGGCAGGTTCACTTCTAATTCGTCACATGGGGGAGAAATCATGAAAAAAGCACTTGGGTTTTTTCTTGGCGGGTTGTTGGCTACAGGCAGCATCGGCGCCTATGCCCAGACCTTGACCGTAGGCATGAACACCGGCGATGCCGGCATTCTGGACCCACACTTCGCCACGTCCACTTCGGACAAGGGACTGCTGCATTGGATGTTCAACGGGCTGGTGCGCATCGCGCCCGGCGAGGCGAACCCGGCCTTTATCGAACCCGACATCGCGACCGACTGGACCACGTCCGATGACGGTCTGACCTGGGTGTTTTCGCTGCGCGACGATGTGCAGTGCCATGGCGACTATAGCAATCTGGACGCCGAAGACGTCGTCTTCTCGCTTCGGCGCGCGGCCAATCCGGACACGTCGGCGTTTGCCGGCGACTATTCGGCCATCGACAGCATCGAGGCGACCGGCGACTATGAGGTGACGATCCAACTGTCGCACTCGATCCCGAGCCTGCTTGGCCTGTTGGTCCCCTATCATGGCGGCAACATCGTCTGCCAGGACGCGGTGGAGGATTTGGGCGACGCGTTCGCCCAGCAGCCGGTCGGCACGGGGCCCTTCATGTTTGCCGAGTACACGCCGCAGCAGTTCATCAGGCTTGAGGCAAACCCCGACTACTTTCGCGGCGCGCCGCAGATCGACGAGATCCTCTACCGCTTCATCCCGTCCAACTCGACCCGCGATCTCGCCTTTCAATCCGGCGAGATCGACATGCTGATCGGCAGCGGCGATCAAACCTGGGTCGAACGGATTTCCGGGCTGCCCAACACACAGCTTGCGGTGATGCGTCCGGGCGAGATGTCGGTCATCCATTTGAACCAGACGATGCCGCCGCTTGACGACATCAGGGTCCGCCAGGCGATCGCCCATGCCATCGACCGGGACGAGTTGGTCCAGTTCAGGGGCGTTGACGTAACGCTGCCGGCGGTATCGCCCGTGCCGGAAGGCCATCTGGGCCATACCGCGAATGTGCCGACCTACGAGCACTCGGTCGAGCGGGCCCGGGAACTGCTGGCCGAGGCCGGTTACCCGGATGGCGTGGAGATCGGGTCCATTCACACGACGAGTAGCGGGATGCTGGCCATCCTGGAAGCGGTTCAGGCCCAGCTACGAGAGGCAGGCATCGATCTGGTCATCGACGCCGTGGAACACTCGACGTTTCATGAGCAGATCCGCCAGGATCTCAGCCAGTTGACCCACTATCTGGCGGCCCGCTTTCCGGTGGCCGACGTCTATCTGACCCAGTTCTTCCACTCCGATTCGATCGTCGCGACGCCGACCGGTGTCACCAACTTCTCGCATTGCGACGTGGCGGACGACGCCATTACCCAGGCGCGTTCGGAAACCGATCCCGAAAGACAGCAGGAGCTGTGGGCGACGGCGCAAAGCCAGATCATGGAGGAGGTGTGCGCGGTGCCCTTGTTCCAGATCATGCAGCTTTGGGCCTGGAACGATAGTCTCGATTTGGGCGTGGAAGCGCGCGGGTCGCTGAACCTCAGCCCGCCGATCACCGAATTGACCCGGTTCGTCGACTGACGGTCAGTTCCTCAGGCAGGCACCGGCGCCGGTCCGGTGCCTGCTGATCGTTTGATGCCAAACACTTTCGAAGGAAGACACGATTGACAGCCTTTCTTCTGAAGAGACTTGGCTTTGCGTTCATCACGTTTCTTGCCGTTCTCACGATCGTCTTTTTCATCATCAGGATCCTGCCCGGCGATCCCGCCTATGCCATTCTCGGCGACCAGGCCAATGAACAAGCGCTGCAGGCGCTGCGTGCGCGCCTCGGGCTGGATCAGCCTCTGTTCGTTCAGTATCTGGAGTTCCTGAGGGGCGTAGCTGTCGGGGATTGGGGCGTTTCGCTGGTCTCCGGCAGGCCGGTCCTTCAGGACATTCTGGAGGTGATGCCCGCGACCTTGGAGCTCACCTTCGTCTCTCTTTTCCTCGGGGCCGTCATCGGTATCCCGGTCGGCGTGTGGTCGGCCGTGCGCCGCAACAAATTGACCGACTATATCGCCCGCTCCGCATCCTTGTTGGGGCTCTCGTTGCCCGCCTTCGTTACCGCGGTGCTGCTGCTGCTCGTGTTCTCCATTCAGCTTCGCTGGTTTCCGGTCATCAGTTCGGGCCAGGGCGCCACGTTCGGGGAACGGCTGCGCGACCTCGCACTGCCCGCGATCAATCTCGGATTGATCATGGCGGCGTACATCACGCGCGTGTCCCGCTCCGCCATGCTGGAAGTGCTCAACCAGGATTATGTGCGAACCGCGAAGGCCAAGGGCCTGTCGTTCGCCATCATCATCCGGCGACACTGTCTGCGGAACACGATGATCCCGGTGGTGACCGTGGTCGGGCTGTATCTCGGCATCCTGATCGGAAACTCGGTCTTGACCGAGATCGTCTTTAACCGCCCGGGGCTCGGCAAGCTGATCATCGGCTCGCTGTACCAGCGCGACTATCCGATGCTGCAGGGCATGATGGTCATCTACACGATGATCGTGGTTCTGGTGAACCTGATCACCGATCTGACCTACGGCTTCATCGACCCGAGGATCAAGTACTCATGAGCGTCGATGCACCGGCGAGAAAGCCGGGATACGGCGCCTATTTCAGGGCCTCGATTGCGGCCAGCCTGATCGCGGTCATCAAGGCGTTCAACGCCAACAAGACCTCTTGGGTTGGGCTGGGCCTGTTCCTGGCGATGGTTCTCTTGGCGGTCCTCGCCCCGGTCATCGCGCCCTACGATCCGCTGGAACAGAACATTCTCGACCGCCTGCAGCCGCCATCGGCCGAGCATTGGCTGGGAACGGACTTTTTCGGCCGCGACACGCTGTCCCGGATTCTTTGGGGCGCGCGCATTTCGCTGACGATCGGTCTGGCCTCCATTGGCATCGCCATGGTGGTCGGCTCCGCGATCGGGCTGTTTTCGGGTTATGTCGGCGGCCGCGTCGACATCGTCATCATGCAGACCATGGACGTGTTGCTGGCGTTTCCGGCCCTCATCCTGGGCCTGATCATCGTTGCCATGCTGGGCCCGTCGATCGCCAATCTGGCCATTGCGATCGCGCTGACGGCCATTCCGCCATTCGCGCGGATCGCCCGGGCCCCGACAATCGCGGTGAAGAACCGGGAATTCGTCGAGGCCGGACGCGCGCTCGGATACTCCGACAAACGGCTCATGTTCGGGCATATCCTGCCCAACATCGCGCCCGAGATCCTGGTCATGGGCTCGCTGTGGCTGGCGACCGCGATTCGTGTCGAGGCGTCTCTCGCGTTCATCGGCCTCGGCGTCAGCCCGCCCACACCCACCTGGGGCGGGATGATCCGGGAGGGCTTTGAGAACATTTTGGACAGCTTTTGGCTGGCACTGTTCCCGTCGATCGCGATCTTGATCGTGGTTTTGGGCCTGAACCTCTTGGGCGACGGGCTGCGCGACGCCGTCGACCCGCGCCTGAAAGGTGAGGAATGACCAGACCGGTCCTGGCCGTCCGAAACCTGACCACGTCCTTTCGGGTCGAGGGCGTCTGGCAATCGGTGGTGCGCAATCTCGACTTTGCGATCGATAAGGGCGAAACCGTCGCCATTGTCGGGGAGTCCGGCTCCGGCAAGTCGGTCACCGCCCTGTCGATCATGCAATTGCTGCAAGCGGGGATCGGCCGGTCGGAAGGAACGGTCGAACTGGAAGGAACGGACCTGCTGTCGCTGAGCGACGAAGAGATGCAGTCGGTTCGCGGGGGCAAGATCGGCATGATCTTCCAGGAACCGATGACCAGCCTGAATCCGGTGTTGACCGCAGGCTTTCAGGTCGCCGAAGCGCTGAGGCGCCATCGCGACATGAGTGCGTCGGACGCAAACGCGGAAACCTTGCGTCTGTTCGACATCGTGCGCATCCCGGATGCCAAAAGGCGGGCGGGGGAGTATCCGCACAGTTTTTCCGGCGGGATGCGCCAGCGTGTGATGATCGCCATGGCGCTGGCCTGTCGCCCGACCTTGCTGATCGCCGACGAGCCGACCACGGCCCTCGACGTGACCATTCAGGCCCAGATCCTGCAGCTCATCCACGAGCTGCAGCGCGAAATGGGCATGGCCGTCCTGTTCATCACCCACGACATGGGTGTCGTGGCGGAAATCGCCGATCGTGTCGTGGTCATGCTGAAGGGCGAGAAGGTTGAGGAAGCAACGGTAGCGGAACTGTTCGCCGCGCCCGTCCACGGCTACACCAGAATGCTGTTAAGCGCGGTGCCGAAGCTGGGCGCGTTGAAGGGTTCGATCACGCCGCGCCGATTCCCGACGATGGATATCTCCGGGCCTGGCCCCGAACAGCCCTACGAAGCCGACAATCGCGGCGACAAGATCCTGGAGGTCAGCGGCCTAACCACGCGATTTCCCTTTCGTGGTGGCCTGCTGAACCGCCTGAAAGGCCACGTGCACGCCGTGGAGAACGTGTCCTTTGACCTTAGAAAGGGCGAAACGCTTGCGATCGTCGGTGAGTCCGGCTGCGGCAAGACGACGACCGGGCGGTCCATCCTGCGCCTGGTCGAGCCGACGGGCGGGCGCATCGAGTTCGAAGGTCAAGACCTGATGGCCGCCGGCCCCGCGAAATTGCGCAAGGCCAGGCAGCGGCTGCAGATGATTTTCCAGGACCCTTACGGCTCCCTCAACCCGCGCAAAACCATCGGTTCGGCGATCACCGAGCCGCTGCGCGTGCACAACATCGTCAAGCCCGAAGAGACCCAAGACCGCGTCACCGAGTTGCTGGAACTGGTCGGCATGTTGCCGGAACATGCCTTGCGGTTTCCGCACGAGTTCTCAGGTGGCCAGCGCCAGCGCATCTGTATCGCCCGCAGCCTGGCACTGAACCCCAGTCTGATTGTCGCGGACGAGTCGGTTTCAGCGCTCGACGCATCGATCAAGGCCCAAGTCATCAACCTGATGCTGGACCTCCAGAAGAAGCTGGACGTGGCCTACCTTTTCATCAGCCACGACATCGCCGCCGTGGAACGTGTCAGCCACCGGGTTGCGGTCATGCTTCTGGGCGAAATCGTCGAAATCGGGCCCAGGGACGAGGTGTTGAGCAACCCCCGCCATCCCTACACGCGCAAGCTGATCTCCGCGGTGCCCGTGCCGGACCCCACCATCACACGGGAAGGCAGGGGATTGATGGTGGATGAACTCAAGAGCCCGCTACGCCCCCTCGATTGGACAGCGCCAGACCGCACCGTGATCCGTGTGGGACCCGACCATTTCGTCATGGACACAGCGGAGGGCGGATAGATGTTCAGACCCGCGGCGTGACGGAATGGGCTTTTCTTTCAGTCGGTTCGCGTAGGTTGAAGCTGCGAGCCGCTTTCCGTAGCTGTAGCGCTCTATCCCTCGACTGTCGGCAGTTCGATTGTGACCTTCAGTCCCGTTGGGGAATTGTCGGAAAGCCGGATCGTGCCGTGATGGCGTTCAACGATGTCACGGGCGATCGACAGCCCCAGACCGAACCCCGTGGCACGGCCGCCGGCACGGGCCTCGTCGCCACGCCGGAACGGGTCGAACAAGACCTCGCGATCATCGACAGGTATGCCCGGGCCATTGTCGGCAATCGTGAGCGTGACGGTTTCGGTCTCGGCATTTGCCTGAAGGCTGACCTCCGCGTTGCCGGCGTACTTCATCGCATTGGCGACGATGTTGGCGATGGCCCGGCCCATGCGGTCCGGGTCGCCGGTCATCGGCAGCCGATCCGGACCGTCGAACCAGACCGCTTGGCGACCCTCGTCCGCATCGTCACAGATGGTTTGAACCAGTGCCGAAAGGTCGAACTTCTGCCGCGTCAGAGGCGTGCCCTCGTTGCGAATGTAGGTGAGCGCGGAGTTGATCATGTTCTCCATCGCGCCGACATCGTTCAGCAGCCGATCCCGGTCCGTGTCCGTCGACAGCGCATGGATGCGCAGGCGCAGACGGGTCAGCGGCGTGCGCAGATCATGGCTAATCGCCGCCAGGGCAAAGGCGCGCGCCTCGACCATCGAGCGCAGGCGCTCGCGCATGGTGTTGAATGTGCGGGCGACGGCGCGCACTTCCGCCGGTCCGGTTTCGGTCGCCGGCTCGGCGTGCAGGTCGACACCGAAACGCTGAGCGGCCCCCGCCAAGCGACGCAGGGGGGCAACCAGCGTGCCGCCAGCCCAGATCGAGAAGGCCGCGAGCGGAACAGCCAGAACGGTCGTCGCCAGCAGCAGAACGAAGAGCGGGAAAATACGCACAAAGGTGTCGCGCGAGGGCGTGAAGGTCAGCCAGGTGCCGTCGTCGAGTTCCACAGCCAGCTTGTAGTTGCCGATGGTGAACGGCCAAAAACTGTGGATCGCCGCCTCGGCGACCGCCACCCTCTCGGGGGCCAGCTCAGGAAAGCTGTCGCGGATCGACGACAGCAGGCGTCGACCGACCACGTTGATGTCGTCCTCCGGCTGAGGCTCGATCCCAGCCTCCAAGGTCAAGCGGGAGTCAAAATCCGTCGCCGCCTGCAGCACGTCGGCCACCTCCGCCGCCGGCAGTTGGAAGGTGATGCCCAAGACTGTGGTGAGCGGGGCGAGACTGTCGGCGGCGATGCCTTCCGGCACTTTCTCGTCGAACCCGCCGGTACCGATGCGGACGACAAAGACGGTCGCCGCATGGGCCAAGAGCTGCGTTGCGATCAACAGCACGATGATCTGCAAGCGGATCGGAACGCCACGCGGAAACGGAAGCCAAGGTGTCATGCTCTAACGACCTCCGGCGTGAACAGATAGCCGCCAAGTCGGACGGTCTTTAGCAGGGCTGGGCTTTTCGGATCGGGCTCGATCTTGCGTCGGATGCGGCTTACCAGCGTATCGACACTGCGGTCGAACGGCGTTGCCTCCCGCCCGCGCGTGAGGTCAAGCAACTGATCCCGGTTCAAAACGCGGCGCGGATGCTCACAGAAGACGCGCAGCAGATCAAACTCGGCCGACGTCAGCGCCACCAGGGCGCCGTCGGGGTCGATCAACTCGCGCATGACCGGCTTCAAGCACCAGCCGGCGAAGACAAAACTGGCGTCGGGGATCGGCGCCTCCGGCGCTTGCTTGGCTGAACGGCGCAAGACGGCACGGATGCGGGCCAAGAGCTCGCGCGGGTTGAACGGCTTGCCGAGATAGTCGTCCGCGCCCAGTTCCAGCCCGACGATCCGGTCGGTGTCTTCCGCCATCGCCGTCAGCATGATGATCGGGATCGACGTGGTCGCCCGCAGGCGCCGCGCGATGCTGAGCCCGTCCTCGCCCGGCAGCATCAGGTCGAGCACGATCAGGTCCGGCTTGGCACTCGCCAGGCATCGATCCATGGCCTGGCCATTGGCCGCGATGCTGACGCGCAGGCCCGTCTCGCGCAGAAAACCGGCGACCAGTTCCGCGATCTCGGCATCGTCTTCGACGATCAGAATATGTCCAGCGGCTGTCATAATGGTCATGTCACCGTGCTTGCCCGCCAATCGCAACCAGAGAGCTGGTTCGATGGCCGACTGAAGGTGCTTCTTAGACCCGATATTGGAACCGCTCAGCGAAAGAGTTTTGTCTGAATGTGTCTGGCCGCCGCACGGACACATTTGGACACACCTCTCCGCAAGTCAGCAAAACCGACGACACCTCCCCCGCCTACAAGTGACGGTGCCCACCGCGCGAGACGCCGTTGGCAAGAGCCTTGATCGATGCAGTGGCGCTGAGGAGCCGTTGGAGCTTTGCGAGGATGCACGACGAGATGACCAAGATCGAGTTGCCCGGACGCTCGCGTGGCGCCCCGTCGGCCTTGGCTTCCGCCGCCTCATGGCTTGCCTTCCTGGCGCCGGAGGAAGCGAAAGCCGATGGCATCATGGCGATTATCGCCGACGGCGAGCCCTGGGCGGTCGAAACGATTGAAGGTGGCCGTGGCAGTATGACGTTCTTTGCCGACGGAACGGGCCATATGCGCGCGGAGTTGATCAGCCTGCGCATGACCTGGGTCCCAATGGGCAACGGCTTCTGCCTCACGGGCGGCCCGATGCGGGCAAGATGCATTGCGCTTCATGCCTGGAGCCGCGGCTATATCGGCACCGAAGACGGCCAGGAAACCCTGCGCTTCAGCCGCTGACGTGCCATCCGCCGATCAAACAATGCCACCGGAGGGACCATGCGCGCGGGAGTTTGGCCATGACCGCCTTTCTCGAATGGGTCGGCTGGATCGGCGTCGTGTCGGTGCTTGGCATGCTGGCGATCTGGCTGATCGTCGCCCTTGTCGACCAAGCGGATGAGCCGATCGATGACGAGTAGCGACGCCCTAGCGGTAATCGCCGACAACTCGGTACGCCACCAAGCCGCCGCCTCGATTGCCCGAGCCGGAGACCAACGGGAATGAGCTGGCGCCGGCTCCTCTTCATCCCGCCGATCGTGATCGGCATTGGTCTGTTTGTCCTGCAAACACGGCCAGGGCCGGACGGTGCCGCCACGCCCGCAGAGCCTCAGCCGCCGGCCGTCAGGGTCGCCGAGATTGTGTTGGAGCCGTTGGTGCTCGAGGTCTCCGGATTTGGCCGGGTGGCGCCGGTGCGCAGTTGGCAGGCGACGTCACAAGTGGATGGCCGGATCGTCGCATTGGCCGAAAACCTGGCCGTGGGCGCGGTCTACGAGGCCAGCGCGCCCCTCATACAAACCGATCCCCGTACCTACGAGATCGCCGAGGCGAGGGCGCAGGCAAGCCTTGCGACCGCGTACGCCCAGATCACCGAGTTGGAGACACAGGAAGAGGCCACCGAGGCCCTGCTGGCGCTGGAACGCGAGATCGAGGCCTTCCTGCAAGCGGAACTGGACCGACAAAGCATTCTCGTGGAGCGGGGAACGATTTCGCAGGCCGCGCTGGAACAGGCCCACCGCGAACTCTTGAACCAACGGCGCCAGGTTCGCGACCTGGAGAACCAGCTCACGCTCTACCCGGTCCAGCGGTTGTCGGCCGAAGCCGCGATCCTGACGGCCGAGGTCGACCTGGAGGCCGCGCAACGCGACCTCGGCGACACTGTCATTGCGGCGCCGTTCGACGGCCGGGTGACGGACCAGAACCTGTCGGTCGGTCAATATGTGCGGCCCGGTGATGCCTTGCTGGTTCTGGAAGACATCGCCGAGGCCGAAATCGTCGCCGAGGTCCAGCCGGGCGCCCTCAACACGGTCGTCCGGGCCCTCGTGCCGGACGCCGATCTGACCTTGGTGTCGACCGACCCGGGCGCGACGACCACGTTTTCGCTGCTCAGCCGGTTCGATCTAAGCGCCACGGTCAGCCAACGGATCGGCGACCAGCATTATGTCTGGCCGGCGACCCTGGACCGGCATACCGGCGCCATCGACCCGGCGACAGGATCGGTTGGTCTGGTGGTTCGTGTCGCCGACCCTGGACGAACGGATCCGAGGAACGGGCTTCCGCCCCTCGTGACAGGCAGCTTCGTCGAGGTGCGGATCAGCATCCCGGCCGGACGCCAGGTGGTTATGGTCGATCGGGCGGCGGTTAGGGCGGCTTCGGATGGCGCGCCGTTTGTCTATGTGGTCGACGACGATCAAACGTTGCAAAGGCGCGCAATCCTGGTCGGGGCGACGCTGGGTGACCGCATCGTAGTCGCGGACGGCCTCCGATCCGGCGACACGATCGTCCTGTCCGAGCCGCAGCCCGCGGTCCTCGGCATGGCGGTCGAGCCGGTGTACGACCGGCCGACCCTGGTCGTGAGGGTCGAGCCATGATCGGCTATTTCGTCCGGCACCCCAACGCCGCCAACCTTCTGATGCTGGCCGCCGTGCTGCTCGGCTTTTCGGTTCTGTCGAGCATGGAACGCGAAACGTTTCCGGAGTTCACGCCGTCGCGCGTGACCGTCGGCGTGGTCTATCCGGGCGCCTCGGCGATCGACGTCGACGAAAGCATCTGCCAGGAGCTCGACCGCGCCCTCGACTCCACGACCGAGCTCGACGAACTGGAATGCGTCTCTACCGAGGGCCAGGCCACGGCAACGCTGACCATGGAGGAAGACGGCGACATCATCCAGTTCTACAACGACATCCTGTCCACCGTCTCCGGGCTGAACAATCTGCCGACCGATGCTGAGCCGCCAACGGTGGCGGTCGCGGCCCGAACCGAACAGGTCGCCTTGCTGGCCGTCTCCGGCATCGATGGCGATGACCAACTGCTGCGCTACGCCGACCGGCTGGCCTCCGACCTGTCTGCCCTGCCGCTGGTCTTCGATGCGGTGGTGGCCGGCATCAGCGAGGGTGAGTACCGCGTCACCTTCGATCAACTTGCCTTGCGCCAATACGGCCTGAGCGCGCGGGACGTGAGCGACGCCATCGCCGCGCGCAGCCTGCGCCAACCGCTGGGCACGGTGGAAACCCGCCAGACCGACCTAGCGCTGCGCTTCGACGATGTCCGGCGCGCCGCGAGCGACCTGGAAAACCTGGTCATCCTGGAGACCGACAGCGGCGGGATCGTTCGTCTTGGCGATATCGGATCGGTGACGCTGGAACCGGCGCGCTCTGAACTCCAGTCGTTTGTCGATGGGCAACGGGCGGCGATCATTCAGATATCGAAGAACCAGGACGACGACGCCATCAACGCCTTCGCCCAGGTGGAAGCCTATATCGCCGGCGAAACCGCGCGCCTGCCGGCGCCGTTCGCGATCACCGTGATCAATAACGCCACCGAAACAATCAACGAGCGGCTGAACCTGGTCTTGCGCAACACCGGCCAAGGGCTGGTCTTCGTGCTGTTGCTGATGACCCTGTTCTTCTCGCTGCGCGAGGCGTTCTGGATTTCGATGACCTTGCCGGTCTCGTTTCTGGGTGGCCTGTTCGTGCTCAACGCGCTCGGCATCACGCTGAACATGATCTCGCTGGTGGCGCTGTTGATGGCCGTCGGCTTGATCATGGATGATTCGATCGTGATTGCCGACAACATCTCCAAATGGCGCGGCCGTGTTTCGCTGAAGGAAGCGGCGATACGCGGCGTGCGCGAAGTGATGCCCGGCGTCATATCGTCCTTCCTGACCACGGCCTGCGTGTTCGGCCCGCTGATGTTTCTGTCCGGCGAGATGGGGCGCATCCTGCAAGTCGTGCCCCTGGTGCTGTTGATCACGCTGACGGTCAGTTTGATCGAGGCGTTCCTGGTCCTGCCCAACCATTTGTCGCATGTCTCGGTCGATCCCGAGCGCGCGGCACGGCGCCTGTTGCCGCGCACGACGGAAGCCGTGAAGGAACGCTTCGTGCTGCCAACGGTCAGGCGGCTGGTCGCCTGGCGTTATCTGACTGTCGGCACGGTGTTCGCGGTGCTGATCGTCACTGTGGGGCTGATCGTCTCCGGCACCGTGAAGGTCACCGGCTTTCCGACCGTCGAGGCGGACACGGTCGAGGCGCGTTTTGCTTTAACGCCCGGCGCGCCGATCGAGCGGACCGAAGCCGTGGTCGACCGGCTGCTTGAGGCCCTCGGCGACGTCGACGCGCATTACACGCCGGACACGCAAAACGGCCAGCCCTTGGTCGAACGCGTGCTCGTGCGCTATGCGACGAATGCCGACGTCAAAGGCGCCGGCGCCAACGCCGCGACGATCACTGTCGACCTGTTGACCAGCACCGAGCGCGGCGTAGCCGCCGACGCGGTGCTGGATGCCTGGCGCGACGCGGCGGGGCCAATCCCCGACCTGATGCAAAGCCGGTTTGTGCAAACCAGTGCAGCGCCCGGCGGCAGCGACCTCGACGTTCAGCTCACCTCGCGCGATCTGGAGGCTTTGGAAAGCGCCTCGGCCGAACTCTATCGCCGCCTGCTGGCAAGGGACGACGTGCTGGACGCCTACAGCGACTTCAGCGGTCGTCAGCCAGAGGTACGGACGCAACTCAACCCGCTCGGCTACGCGGCCGGTCTGACGCCACAGAATCTGGCCGGACAGCTTCGCGCCGCGTTCGCGGGCACCGAGACCGACCAGTTCCGCGACGGCTTCAGCGACCGCACGGTTCAAGTCGCGCTGGGCGACACGGTGGCGACGGTCTCCGCGCTCGCGGCCTACCCGATCCGGCTGCCGGACGGCAGGCTGACCGAACTGCAAACCGTGGCCGACATAGAGCTGACCACAAGCTACACGCAAATCACGCGCCAGAACGGCGCGGCGATCGCCCGGATCATCGGCCGTATCGACCGCGAGGCGACGACGTCGAGCGTTCTGTCGCGTACCATCATCGAGGAGATCTGGCCGTCGATGCGGGACGCGTTTCCAGAGGTTGATATCGGCATTGGCGGCGCGACGGAGGCGCAGCAGGAAACCCAAAGTTCGATCCTGGTGGCGCTGATGTTGGGCGTGGTCGGCATCTACATCATTCTGGCCTACCAGTTCCACAGCTACACGATGCCCGTCATCGTCCTGCTCGCCCTGCCCTTTGCCATGATCGGCACGGTCTTCGGCCACATGCTGCTGGGCATCGACCTGGCCATGCCCAGCTTCGTCGGCTTTGCGTCGCTGGCAGGCATCGTGGTCAACAACGCCATCCTGTTCCTGACATTCTTCGAAAAGGCGGCGGCAAACCGCAGCATTGTCGACGCCGCCATCGGCGCCGTCAGCCACCGGTTCCGCCCCATCCTGCTGTCCTTCTCGACCACCTTTGTCGGCCTGCTGCCGATCATGTTCGCGACCAGCCCGCAAGCTCAGGTGATGGTGCCTCTGGTCTCGGCCGTTGCGTTTGGGCTCTTGTCCTCGACGCTGTTGATCATCTTCGTGCTGCCCAGTGCGCTGGCGATCTATTTCGACTTTGCCGACGTTAAGAAATGGCTGAAGACGCGGTCCCAGCGCGAGCCAGACGGTGGCGAGGACACGATGGGGCGACCGATCGAAACGAATGGCCCGGCGGTATCCTGACCTGCGACGGTAGGTGTCCGTCGTCGCACAAAGCAAAAAAAGGCGCCCCCGGAAGGGGCGCCTCTCTGTTCGCAAAAGTCCCGGGTTATTGGGAGAGGGTGAAGGGCCCGGTATAGTTGTCCACGTCATCCGCAGTGATCAGGATGCAGTCGAAGAGCTGCTTTTCCTCGTCGACCATCGGCTCGCCATTGCGGATGTAGTAGTCGGCCTGGATCACGGCCTCGCGCGAGAAGACCGCCACCGGCTGAAGCACGGTGTAGGCCAGGTCGCCGGCGATGATCGCGTCGACCGCGTCAGGTGAGCCGTCGAAGCCGCCGACGATAACGTCGGTCATGCCGGCTTCCTGCAACGCCGCGATCGCGCCCAGGGCCATTTCGTCGTTGCCGGAGATGACGGCATCGATGTCCGGATTGGCCTGGATGATCGACTGCATGCGGTTGAAGCCCTGGGTGCGATCCCAATTGGCAACTTCCTCGGCAACTTCGACCAGGCCCGGATACTGGTCGATCACGGTTGCGTAGCCGTTGGAACGGGTCGCCGCATTGTTGTCGGCGGGGTTGCCCAGCAACTCGACATAGTTGGCTTCGTCGCCCACGATGCGCTGCCACTCCACCGCGCCGATGGCCGCACCCTGCGCGTTGTTGGACACGAGCTGGCCGATCGCGATACCGCTTTCATTGATCTCCGCGTTCACCAGGAACACCGGGATCCCCGCTTCGGTGGCACGGCGTACCACGCCAACCGAACCGTCGGCATTGGCAGGGTCGAGAATGATGGCGACCGCGTTGTTGGTGATCGCAGCGTCGACGAGGTTGGCTTCGGTGTTGGTGTCGCCACGATGCGCGGAGACGGTGGCCTCGTACCCCAGCTCTTCCGCCGTCGCACGGGCCACCTCGCCTTCGGTGAACCAGTAGGGGTTCGCCGGGTCGTTGACGATGATTGAGATCAGACCTTCTGCCCATGCCGTGTTCGCCATGAGCGGCGCTGCGGCCACCACGGCGAGCAGCGCGCGTTTGGTCATTTTGATCATGGGGAAATTCCTCCTTGGTTGGATTGTGCCGATGGTCGGCCGTTTTCACGGATAGGGTCCCTGTCCCTTCGCCCGCGAAATTCTGGGGGATGCGCCTTGCCTATTTCTTTCTGGGTCCGCCGTATTGGATGGAGTTGAGCATCACGGCGAGCACAATGACCGCGCCTGTGAAGACGGTTTGCCAGTAGGATGACACCCCGGTGATGACGAGGCCGGCGCCCAAAAACACGATGACGAAGGCGCCGAGAAGCGTTCCGCGCACGTTGCCACGCCCGCCCATCAGGGACGCACCGCCCACAACCACCGCGGCGATCGCCGTCAGTTCGTAGGTCGTCCCGGCGGTCGGGCCCGCCGATGTGAGCTGAGAGCTGAGCACGATGCCGGCGATTGCCGCGCACATGCCGGAGATGACATAGACCGAAACGATCACGCGTTTGACCGGCACGCCTGAAAGCTCAGCGGCGCTCGCGTTGCCTCCGGTCGAATAGAGCCAGCGCCCGAACGCCGTGCGCACCAGCAACAGGTGCACGGACACGGCGACGACCGTGAGCACGAAGATGCTGATGGGTATGCCCCAGAGGCGGTTGAAACCAAGCCACTCAAAGCCGGTATTGCCAATGTCCGGGCGGCCCGAAAGGTTGTTGAAGGTCAGGCCGTTCGTCATCAGAAGCGCGGCGCCGCGCGCGACATAGAGCGTGCCCAGCGTGGCAACGAATGCGGGAACCTTGAAGAAGGCGACGAGAACACCATTCACGACGCCGACGAATGCACCCATTGCCAGCGTGCAGATCACGACCGCCCAAACGGGCAGGTACACGAGCACGCCAAGCGCCTGCAGTTCGACGCCCTGCATCAGGAAGCCCGCGAAGACGCCGCAAAGCGCAAGCGTCGAGCCGACCGAGAGGTCGATACCGCCGGACAGGATCACCACCAGCATGCCGACCGCAAGTAGCCCGAAGATGGCAACCTGGGAGGTCATGATGAGGAAATTCGACAGCGTGAAGTAGTTCTCCGACAGTATCGAGAACACCGCGATGATGGCGATCAGCGCGAAGAACGCCCGACCCTCCAACAGGATCGATCCAACCGTAAACTTCTTGCCCAAGACAGGCGCGGGAACCCCGGTCGTGGCACCGCCGCCGTCTCTTGAAATGTCACTCACCTGTCGAGCCCCTCCATCAATGCTCCTGACGCGGCGTCTTG
>JANQGH010000048.1 GCA_028277405.1 Alphaproteobacteria bacterium
GCTGATCTTCCTCAAGCACATCTCCAACGCTTTCGAGGCGAAGCGAGCGGCCTTGCTGGCTGACGACCCTGCCGCCGCCGAAGACCCGGACGAATACGCCGCCGAGAATGTGTTCTGGGTGCCGAAGGACGCGCGCTGGTCGCACCTGCAGGCCAACGCCAAGCAGCCCACGATCGGCAAACTCATTGACGATGCGATGGCGGCCATTGAGAAGGCCAATCCCGGCCTCAAGGGTGTTCTGCCGAAGGACTATAACCGCCCAGCGCTCGACAAGGTGATGCTGGGCGAGTTGATCGACCTCATTTCCGGCATCGCGATGGGCGAGCCGGAGGACAAAGCCAAGGACATCCTTGGCCGAGTGTACGAGTATTTTCTCGGCGGGTTTGCGGGATCGGAAGGCAAGCGGGGAGGAGAATTCTATACCCCGAGTTCGGTTGTCCGCGTTCTGGTCGAGATGCTGCAGCCCTACAAAGGGCGCGTCTACGATCCGTGCTGCGGGTCCGGCGGCATGTTTGTTCAGTCGGAGAGATTCGTCGAAACGCACGGCGGGCGTCTTGGCGACATCGCGATCTATGGCCAGGAATCCAACTACACCACCTGGCGGTTGGCCAAGATGAACCTCGCCGTACGCGGCATCGACGCCGACATCCGCTGGAACAACGAGGGCAGCTTCCACAAGGACGAGCTCCAGGACCTGCGTTTCGACTACGTCCTCGCCAATCCGCCGTTCAACGTCTCCGACTGGGGCGGCGAGCGGCTGCGCGAGGATGCGCGCTGGACGTACGGTACGCCGCCGGTCGGCAATGCCAACTACGCCTGGCTGCAGCACATCCTGTGGCACCTGGCACCGAACGGGACGGCCGGCGTCGTGCTCGCCAACGGCTCCATGTCGTCTGCGCAGTCCGGCGAAGGCGACATCCGCAGCGCAATGGTTGAGGCCGACGTGGTGGACTGCATGGTGTCCTTGCCTGGACAGCTTTTTTACTCAACGCAGATTCCCGCGTGCCTGTGGTTTCTTGCCCGCAACAAGAACGCCGGCGGCAAGATGCGCGACCGCCGCGGCGAGATGCTGTTCATCGACGCCCGCAAGCTCGGCACGCTGGTTGATCGCACCCGGAAAGAGTTCTCAGACGCCGACATCGCGAAGATCACCGATACCTACCACGCCTGGCGCGAAGTGGACGGCTACGAGGACGTGCCGGGGTATTGCAAGGCGGCCAGCCTCGATGAGATCAGAGCGCATAATTTTGTACTCACGCCCGGTCGCTACGTCGGCGCCGCGGACTTGGAAGATAATGATGTGCCGTTCGCGGAGCGGTTTGCGGCGCTACGCGCGAAGCTGGAGGATCAGTTTGCACAAGCGGATACGCTAACAACGGCAATCCGAACGAGACTGGCGGGGCTCCAAATCAATGGCTGAATGGCCCGCTGCAACTGTCGCAACACTACAGCGTGAAGGGGTCCTGCTTGTAGAGGACGGCAACCACGGCGAATACAGGCCGAGGCCTGACGAGTTCTGTGCGGATGGCGTTGCCTTTATCAGGGCTGCCGATATAGCTGACGGCAGTATACTGTTTAAGTCTTCCTCTAAGATAAACGAATGTGCTCGACAACGTATTACGAAAGGCATTGGCGTGCCAGGCGATGTGCTTCTCTCGCACAAAGGCACGGTTGGGAGGGTCGCGCTTGTTCCTGACAATGCACCGCCATTTGTGTGTAGCCCTCAGACAACGTTTTGGCGCACGCTCAATCAGGCGATACTGGACCGGAAATACCTTCACGTGTTCCTACGATCTCCCTATTTTAGGGCACAACTTGACGCGCGCGCTAGTGAAACCGACATGGCCCCGTATGTTAGCCTTACCTCGCAAAGAGGGCTTTATGTAATATTACCTCCAATTGATACTCAGTATGCTATCGGCTCGATAATTTGCGCGCTCGACGACAAAATCGAGGTCAACCGCCGCATGAACGAGACGCTGGAGGCGATGGCGCGGGCCCTTTTCAAGGATTGGTTTGTCGATTTCGGCCCCACGCGGGCGAAGATGGAAGGCCGCCCACCCTACCTCGCGACTGACATCTGGGCACTATTCCCGGAGCGGTTGGATGACGAGGAAAAGCCGGAAGGGTGGCTATCAGTCCCGGCGCGCGAAATGCTTGAACACAACCCGCCAGAGCCGCTTCAGCGGGGCGTCGCCGCGCCGTACCTGGATATGGCGGCACTTCCTTTGTCTGGATCGTGGTCGGAAGGCCCAGTCTTGCGGGAGTTCACAGCCGGAACGCGGTTTCGAAACGGTGACGCGCTCCTCGCGCGCATCACGCCATGCCTTGAAAATGGGAAAACGGCATTTGTCCAGAATCTGCCGGAAGACACGGTTGGCTGGGGCTCAACGGAGTTTATTGTTCTTAGGTCACGTCCACCAATGCCCCTGGCGTACGCCTATATTGTCGCAAGGAGCCCAGAATTTCGCGATCGCGCCATACAGTCTATGACCGGCACATCGGGTCGTCAGCGCGTGCAGGTAGATTCGTTAGCCGAGTGTCTCCTTACCAAACCCGATCATGAGACAGCGGCAGCTTTTGACGATGTTGTCTCTCCGTTGTTCTCGAAAGTGGCAACCAACGCCAGGGAAGCAGAGACCCTCGCTGCTACCCGCGACCTCCTTCTCCCCAAGCTAATGTCCGGCGAAATCCGTATCAAGGAAGCCGAGAGGATTGCGGAGGCGGCACTGTGAGCTTCGCTGAGAGCCACGTTGAGCAGGCCGCCCTTGCGTGGCTCTCCGAGCTTGGATACGGCACGGCAAATGGCCTCGACATCGGCCCTGACGGCAGCGCGCCCGAACGCGAGAACTACGGCGAGGTTTTCCTTCACGAGCGGCTGCGCCAGGCCATTGCGCGGCTGAATCCGACAATCAAGGCCGAAACACGCGCCGAGGTGTTCGCCAAGGTTCTGAAGGCTGAGACACCCTCGCAGATCGAGGAGAACCGCCGTCTGCATCGCTACCTGGTCGAGGGCGTGCCGGTTGAAGTACGCCGGGCCGACGGCACGATCAGCGGTGAACAGGCGCGCCTTCTCGATTTCGATGACCCGGACGCCAACGATTGGTTGGCGGTCAACCAATTGACGGTCATCGAAAACAAGACCAACCGGCGCCCAGACGTGGTCGTTTTCGTCAACGGGTTGCCGCTGGCCGTTATCGAGCTCAAGAACCCCGGCGATGAAAACGCGACGCTGGATGGCGCCTTCAACCAGCTTCAGACCTACAAGACGCAGATTCCGTCGCTGTTCCGCCCCAACGCCGCGTTGGTGGTATCCGACGGGATCGCGGCACGGATCGGTTCGCTGACCGCCGACCGCGAGCGCTTCATGCCGTGGCGGACGGTGACAGGGGACGACCTGGCCCCCAAGGGCAGCCCCGAGTTGGAGACCGTCCTCAAGGGCGTGTTCGACCGCCGGCGCTTCCTTGACCTGGTCAAGGACTTCATCGTTTTCGGCGACACCGGCAGCGGCATCATCAAGATTCTGGCCGGGTATCACCAGTTCCACGCCGTGCTTCACGCCGTGGCCCGCACGCTGTCCGCAAGCGGCCCGGAGGGTAATCGCAGGGCAGGAGTCATCTGGCATACCCAGGGGTCCGGAAAAAGCCTCCTGATGGCCTTCTATGCCGGCCAGATCATCAAACACCCGGCGATGCAGAACCCGACGCTGGTCGTGCTGACCGACCGGAACGACCTCGACGACCAGCTGTTCGGCACGTTCAGTATGTGCAAGGACCTGTTGCGTCAGACGCCGCAACAGGCGGCCGACCGTGAGGATTTGCGCAAGCTGCTTGATCGGCCGTCGGGCGGGGTGATTTTCACG
>JANQGH010000046.1 GCA_028277405.1 Alphaproteobacteria bacterium
GCCCGATCGCCCGGAGGCCAGGCTCGAGCCCGCCTGAACGTCCGGGTCGCCGCCGACGAGGATGGCGCCTTGGTCGGCGGCGAGATCGTCCAGCTCGAATTCTTGCAGTTCGATGGAGATGCCGCGCGCGCCGTAGATCAGATAGGCCTTGCCTTCGTTATCGAGGCCGGCGGTCGGGGCGCCGATCATGAAGTCGCCAATCTCGTCGCCGTTGAACTTGCCGGCCGCGTTGACCGCGTAGCCCAGCGCCACGTCGCTGTCCCCGTTGAGTTTGAAGCCGCTGTCGATCGAGTTGAGATTGAGGACCGTGTTGGAATCATCGATCGACAGGGTCGCGGTGATGGCTTTCGCGCCGGGAACCGTAAGGCCGTTGTCGGACACAAACGCGGTTGCGTCCGCGCTCGAGATCTCAAGGCGCAGCTGCTCCGTGCTTTCGATCAGACTGTCCGCGAGGATCTCGACCGTGATCTCTTTGGTGGTTTCTCCGGCCTCGAAGGAAAACGTGCCGGTGTGATCCCCGGCAAAGTCGAGACCGAAGGTGGCGCTGTAGTCTTTGAGCCGGAATTCGTATGGGCCGCTGGCTTGCGACGTGTCGCCTTCGCGGGTGACCACGAAACTGGCAAAGGTACTGCCCGTTTCCGGCTCGTCCATATGGACGTCCGCGACGGAGAGGCTTTCGTCGCCGACGACCAGCACGTTTTCCGAGACAAAGTTGAAGCCGGCAGGTGAGGGCACATCGGCGGCAATCGGCGCGACGGGGCTCGGTTCTTGCCAGCCATCCTTGTATCTGGATTGAAGAACGGTGGTGGTCTCGGATTGCTCCGGATCGCTCTCCACCCAGACGATCAGCGGCTGTATCTCGGTCCTGGTGAACTGCACCTCGGCGATGGTCGCTTCGCTGATGAAATTGGCCGTCTCGGGACCGACGGCTTCGGGCGTGGACCAATCGTGGCCGTCGTAAAATGACGTGAAAAGGGTCGAGAAGGTGTCGCCTGCCGCGTCGGTTCGTTGACTGATCCAGGCGGCCAGCATGCCTTTTTCCGTCTGCGCCAGGGCCAACGGGTCTTCGGGCGGGGTACTGCCGCCGGTGTCGGGTCCGTCGACGACGGGTTTGCCCTTGGTCCAGACCGGTGTCGGGTTGTCGGGGTCGCGCAGGCTATAGAGGATCTCGGCGTCTTCGTTTGCTTCGAACGCAAGGTCGGTATCTGGGGCTTGCGGGGCGCCGACCAGGAAATCGTCAAAACCGTCGCCGTTGAGGTCGCCGAGCGAGGTGAGCGAGGCACCGCTGCGCTCCAGCGCGTTGGTGTTCTCCAGGACGAAGCCGATCTCGGCCACGAAGTTTTCGTCGCGGATGTCTTGGCTGCCGTAGACGACCCAGCTTTTGCCCGATAGCTCGGCGCCCGAACCGTCATTGGGTGCGCTGACCAAAAGGTCGCCGATACCGTCGCCGTTGACGTCACCGGCGCTGCTCACCGCGCCGCCCGCCTGGACGCCGCCCGGGGCGCCGGCCCGGCCGATATCGTAGGCCTGGCCCTGCTGGACGAGGTCGTCCAGATCGACAATCCCCGACAACGCGGTGAGCGCTTCGCCACCGAACACCACATAGCTGTCGCCGGGGAGCGGGTTGCCGTCTTCGTCCTCGGCCTGGTCGAAACCGACGATGAAGTCCTGCTGGCCGTCGCCGTCCACATCCCCCGCTGCGGCGACCTGAACAGGCAGAGGCGTATCGGAGGCAAGCGTGAAGCCGCTGCGCGGGAAATCTGCCAGATATTGCAGATCGAAGCTGTCGGGCGTCGACAAGGTCGCGAACAGGGTGTTGCCGCCGGGGCTTTCCGCCACGGGTGTCCTGCCGAGGTTCGTAACCTCCTCCAGCCGGATGGAGGGGTCGGCACCGACGGAGAAGAGTTCGAAGCGCGGCACGTCGCCAGGACGGATCGAGAGACCATAGATCCCGTTTTCGGGATCGCTGGCAGCGGCGCTGTCGACCAGAACCAGGCCCGTGGCAAGCTCGTAGTTCAGATCGAAAGCGCCGATGTCGCCCGTATTCGCGACATATTGCAGCGCGTCGTCCTCGAAAACCTCCATCCGCAACCGGAAGATCTCGCCGGGGATCGTGGACGACAAAATGCCGTCGCCGTTGCGATCCTCGCCGCGGAAACTGAGCAGAACCTGGTAGTCGGGACCGACCTCGTCCTCCACGCCCCAGGACACCACATGATTTCTGGCGTAGTTCCTGAAGTCCTCGCCGCCGAACACGACATAGGCGCTGCCGTCGGTATCGCCAATCAAGAGATCGGCGTTGCCGTCGCCGTTGATGTCCTCCAGCATGGCAAGAGAGCCGCCGATATCGCCCAGGCCATAGTCGTTCGGGTTGGTGTCTTGGGCAAAATCGCCGACAAGTTCGATGGTGATCGGCCCCGCCACATCGTCCCGATTGACGAGGGTGATCGTGCCGTCCTCGACCGAGCCCACCGCGAGATCGTCCCCGCCGGCGCCGGTGAAGTCGTAGCCGCCGGCGAGCGCCGTGCCCCAGCGGCCCCCATCCGTCGGGCCCGTCAGCTTGACGCCGTCCAAGACCGTTGCGATGTCGTCGACCGTGAACTGGCCGGATGCGCCTTGGCCACCGACCTTGGTGAAATCCTGACCGCCATAGATGACGTAGACCGCACCGTCATGGTTGTCTGCGCCGGGCGCGCTGATGGCAATGTCGGCAATGCCGTCCTTGTTGTAGTCTCCGGCCGTACCGACGGCAAAACCCAACTCGCTGTCCAGGTCACCGAGAACATTGAAAGCGTGTGTGCCGTCGCTGCCGTCGTCGAGATTGGGGACCTTGCGGAAGCCCTCGCCAAAAACGACATACGCCTTGCCGGATTCCTGGACCGCTTCGGGTGCACCGATGATGAAGTCGGTCTTGCCGCTGCCGGTATTGACATCTCCCAGTTGAGCGGCGCTGGTGCCGACGCCCAACAGCGAGGTGCCTTCGGCGGTGGTATAGAAGAAGTCCCGGTTCAAGATGGGGGCCGGACCGTTGCGGAGACCCGCAAGCTCGATGGTCTTGTTCTCCACGTCGCCGCCGAAGATGACATAGGCCTTGCCCGGCGGCGTGTCGATCAACTCGCCGAGTTCTTCGTTCTCGGTGGAGACGTTCGCCCAGGTGACGATCAGTTTCGGGTCGGCCGCGTCGCCGCCGAGCGCAATCCGGGGATCTGAATTGATGCCCTTGCTGCCGGGCACCTCTTTGATACTGTCGAGATCCCATACGATCTCGCCGGTGCTGGGCGTGTATGTCCCGTCGATCGTGTTGATGGTGTTGAGCGAACGGTCCGCTTGATCGATCTCCGCCTGGACGTAGACGCCGACGACGCTGGTGTCGGGCAAGATCACATAGTCGAACTCGCTGTTGTCCAGAATGTCCGACTCGCCGTCCGGCGTGCCGTCGGCCGCAATGACCAGACCGTCGTCATAGAGGTCCGTGAAGCCGCCGGTGTTGAATTCGCCGAAGACCGGGGCCGCGGCAAAGGCCTCTTGATCGACCTTGCCGCCAATTCGAAGATCCCATAGTCGGGCGTAAAACGGGCTCCAAAAGAACTCGCCAAAGCTGCGGCCCCCGATCTCGGTCCGAGGCGCTGCCCCCAGCGTGCCTTCGGTCCCGACCTGAAGCCCGTTGCGCGTTTTGAATTCGAGGTTGCCACCAAGCTCGGCCTGAATGTAGAGACCGCTAAACCAGGCCTGCTCCTGACCGAAAATCTCGGCGAATTTGAAATCCTCGCCACCTGGGTCCGATCCGTCCGCTCCGAACAGGTTGGGCAGTGCGGAGGTCAGACCGAAGATTGCGAGCTGGTCGGGCGTGAATCGCGCGCGGACATCTGATGGCGGCGTGTCATCTGTAATGGGCTGACCGTTCTCGTCGACGAAGCTGATCGGGAGGGCAAAAGAGCCCGCTTGACCGGCATCGAGCGGTCGGTTTGACGCCTCCTCAACGACCCAAAGAAAATCGAACTCGCCGAAGACGCCGATGCCGATATTCGCAAACTTGTCTCCCGCTCCAAGATCGAAACCCGGCAAGGGGGGAAAAAAGCCCTTGCTGCCTATGAACTCCACGTCGATGTTGAACCGCCAGCCCGCCGTTATGAAGCTCTCGTCCGGCGGGCCCGGGACAATACGGCCGTCGCTCAAGATCGAGAACTTGAAATCCTTGACGATGGACCAGGAAAAGAAGGTGGAAACGTTGAACCCGGCAACAAATTCGTAGCCGGCCCAGTACTCCGTCTCGTCGCCCCTCTGATCGGAGTTTCCCCGGACAAAGAGACGCATGCTGAACGGGTCGCCCTCTGCCTTCAGCTTGAAGCCGAAGGTGAAAGGAAAAACGGCGCTGACGCCGGAACCCCCGAGTCCGTCTTCGCCGGTCAGAAATTGCTGTAAGGGTTCAAGCTCGAGGAACTTGCCGTCGTCGTTGAAGCCGACAGCGTCGATATCAGGCGCTCGTTGAAACAGCGGGCCGTTGCTGTCGAGACTGTAGTGGTAGATATCCTTGTCGTCGTATTTGCTGAGGGCGTTTTGCTTGGTGACCGAGAGCGTGACTTGCCCGTCCGGGGTGACGTGCATGTCCAGATCCCCGTCGGAGACCTCGTCGTCGGTGACCTGATGGGCTTGGCTGAACCTGTAGCCGTCAAAACCCTCATTCTTCACACCTTCGGCGACAAAAACCTCCGACCCGTTGCCGACGCTCTCGACCCAGGAGATGTAGACATTGTCGTTTGCGTCGAAATCGATGCTGATTTCGGAGGCAAGGCCGGAGCCGGGGATGAACTGAGCGTTTATCCACTCCCCATCGCGGAGGAAGCTGTGAAAAACCCCGCCATCGGTGGAAAACGCGTAATGGGTGCGGCCCGCACCGTCCGTGCCCAACGCCACGGCGGATGTCGAATCACTATAACGGTTCTGCACCGCCTCGGGCTCGGTTTGGACGAAACTGACGTCGTCGCCGGAAGTGCCGTAGAGGACCCCGCTGTCGTCGATGGTGAAGTCGGAAAAGGGGCCAATCCCCAAGTCTTCCGATTGCGGCACGAAGGTCAGGGGGGCGCCGAGGTCGTCCAGGTCCACCGTATTGAGCTGATGGAGATCGCCGTCGCCGTCGAGCGCCCAGAGATCGTCCTCGCGGGTGGCCACGAGGGACTCGATACTGTTTACGCCCAAGTCGTCGGTAATGACCTGCCAGGTTCCGGGCTCCTGCGGCTCGCCGGGAGAGGCGGGAATCGGATAGGCGTATTGCCACAGCATGCCGGTCGTGTTGTCGACAACGTAGGCCGCATCGTCCGCTTTCGCCGCCACGAACGCGCTCGCGGCCGATCCGGGGTACCCGACATCGGCAAATTCACCGCTGTCGTCGTCCCACAGAAGAAGCGTGCCGGTGGCGGCCTCGCGGGCCCAAATGGCCGCATCGCCGATGCTCACCTGGTCGAAGGTTTGGCCCTCGGCCCGCGGCTCGAACAGGGTGGTCGCCGGGTTCCAAACGTAGAGCTTGCCGGCGGTGTCGAGGGCGACCACATGGCCGTCCGCGCTGACATCAAGGCTGGCGACCGTGATGTTGACCGGAACCTTCTCGAAGTCCTTCGTGACGATGTTTCGGCGATAGACCGTGTTGGTGTCGGTATCCACCGCCCAAACCAGGTCGCTCGAACTCGCGGCGATTTGCGTGATGTTTTCAAGAATGGTCAACGCGCTCCCCCCTCGCGATGCGCACGCGCCAAGGCCGTGCGCATTTAGGCCGAGAACATCGCCTCTGCAGCCAAAGGCGATGGAGCCATCAAGTCAGGCCGAACCGCGACACTTTAACGCTGTCCGGGATGCAGGCATAGTCCGGGCTCATTCTGACAGGCTGCGGAATTCACCCGCTGAACCACTCAAATTATTTCGACCGAGCCGAGAAAACCGCGCTGTCCAGTCTGAACAACCGGTATCTCCTGCGCGACGAACTTCCGCCATGGCCCCGGACGGCCAGCGGCAGGCATCGTGGTCGCGGTGATGCTTGAAGTTGCGCCCGGGAGAAGGTCTGATCCCGGCGCTTGGATTTGTCGATGAGGGGGTGAACCGCCCCTGAACCCCGAACCTTCGTCCTGGTCAGGCGGAGCGGTTCCGGTTGGCAATGGGCTTTTCTCGGTAGGCGGTCGGTTGCGCTGTGCTGCTTGCAGGATCCTGACCTTGGATGTTGTTTCTGCTCACTTCAGCCTGGACGGTCACCTTTACGACGTCCGTGCGGACCCATGTCGTGTAATAGTCAAATGGCCGTCCGTTCTTGTCCCATGAGGTGGAGGAAACCAACAGTACAGGTGATGCAACCGCAACATCGAGCAGCGCGGCTATCTCTTCCGATGCGGGCACGGCTTCGACGGTCCGTTTCGCACCATAGATGCGATATCCGGCATCGCTTAGGGTTCTGTTGAGTGACCCGTTTGACTGAAGCACGGCACTGTCGCGGACGATGTCCTCCAGTTCGGCAAGCAGATAGTTGATCGAAAACAAGGCGATGCGCCCGTCGAGCTTGCGCAGTCGACGCAGAAGAAATCCCGGGGCGCCTTGCGGCAGATGCAAGGCGTCGGCCGCCGCGCCATCGAAGGGCGCCCGTTCCGCGCTCAGAACCATTGTCTCCACGGAGCGATTGTCATTGTTGACCTCGCCTTCGAAAAACCCGGCGGCGACCTGCAGGACCCAGCCTGATTGATCGGGATCCGTAACGAAGGCACCCCGACGCGGCACCACCCGGATACGGTTTCGATTCTCCAACGCACGAAGTGTCGCGCGAACCGTGGACCGGGCGAGATCGAACGTCCTGCAGAGCTCGCTTTCGGCAGGAATCCGCTCGCCCGGAGCGAACTCGCCGCGGTCAATGGCGTCTTCGATGGCTCTGGAGAGCTGCAAATAGAACGGTTCCGGCGAAGTTCGGTCGATGTCGCGGTCCAAGAGCACTTTCTGGTTCAACTCGGCTCTCCTGTTCAACTTTGCGCAACACGCGCCAACGCGCCTCCTTTGCCGTACAGCGCTTCATAATGCGCTGCCCAGTCCGACGATGGGCTCACGCATTTGATATCGTTGTTATGAAGGTTACAAGTGAGACTGCCCGTTGCCGCCTTGGCGCCAAACTGAGCCGCGCCGAGCGCGGACATCTCCATATCGTTGATAACCTTGACCGTCTGTCCAAACACACTGGCACGCAGCTTCATCAGGCCGTGCGAGCGCGCCCAGCCGCCGGTGCAGTAGATCGCGCCCGATGGAACGCCAAGCGACGCCATATCATCGAGAATCGCCCGCGCGCGTAAGCTCTCGCGTTCCAAGACACGACGAATGCGCATATCGAGCGACGCTTGCGGTTGGTCCAACTCGGCGATGTTCCGGGGCGGCTGGCCGGGAAGCGTTCGGTTGGAAAGGTATGACCGGACGTCGGCGGCGCCGGCTTCGACAGCCTGGAGGGCGGCGCTCAGTTCTAAGACACCCAAAACGGCCAACCCGTCACCGGCGTCGGGCGGCAGGGAAAGCGCCAGCCGGCAATCCAACGCGCGTGCCCCGATACTGCGGCTTTCGCCGTAGATCAGGTTGGCCGTACCCAGAGAGTCGACAATTCCGGTCGGGTCGAACCTTCGGATGACCGATGCGGCGATCGGGTGGTCGTGACCTCCGGCGACGACAAGAGTTTGACCGCTGGCCGCGCCGCTGGTCAAAAGGCGCCCCTTGGAGACAGTGCCCACGATCGTTCCGGCGCCGAGCAGTTCGGGCATTGCGGGGGCGTGTGTCGCCGTCATCAGTTCGGCGATCCACCGCCGCCGATGGATGTCGAAGCAGGCGGTTCTCGGGGCCAGGCTCGCGCTCATGAAGGCGCGACCGCTCCATGAAGCGGCCGGAAAATCGGTCAGCGCGATCCAGGTGTCGGCACGCTTGAGTTCATCGGGCCGGTGACGGTGGGTCCATAGCCATTTGGCCGCCGTCCGGTCCGGCCCGAGGGCGATGCCTGCCCTGTTGGGGAAGACGCTATATTGCTGAAGAAGCCGGGCTTCTTCCCGTGCGCGGTCGTCGAACCAGGGAAGGGCGAAGCCGGTCGGTGTCAGGTCCGCCGTGACGGCGACGCCATCTTCGCCGACGCCGGATGCCGCAATGCTTCTCAGCGGCGTGCCTTGGCCAACCTTGTCCCATCCCTCAATGATCATGTCTTCCACAAGGGCGACAAGCCCGAGCGCATCCGTAACGGGTCCAAGACCATCATGTACTCTTGGGGTCGGGACCGAACAGGAATGCAGCATCTGCGCCTGCTCGGTCACCAAAACGACCTTCAGGTTGGTGCTGCCGATATCGATTCCGCAGTCAAGCCAAGGCATTTTGGCCAAGCCGGTCACCAGCGGCGCGTGAAGTGCTTGCGGGTGATTTCAGCGATCTGCTTGATCATGTCGGATGCTTCTTCTGCCGGACGCTGCCAGATCTTTCGACCGACGACGACGCCCTGGGCGCCGGCTTCGACGGCGTCCTTGATTTCTTTGACCGTCGATGCCGCATCTCCGGCGAGCGGCCCACCGGCAACGACGATCGGGATGTCGAGCTCGTCGCAGAGTTTGGCGGTCGCATCCGGCCCGGGGAACGTGATCTTGATGATGTCTCCCCCAAGGTCGTAGCATACCCGCGCCACTTCCATTTCAGCTTCGATGATTTCGGGGCTGCGGGGCTTGTTGAGAAACACCGGCTCCAGCATGACCGGGATGTTCCACTTGTCGGCCTCGGACACAATGGCGCCGATCCGTCGACAGTAGGCCATCTTCTCTTCGTCATTGACGTTCCACGGCAGCAGCATCTTGACGCAGTCGACGCCCAGGCGTGCCGCGTCCTCGACACTCGCAGCCAGACAACCGGTTCCGGTTTCGGGCGCGCCCGTCGGCCAGAAGGCATCGACGGCGAGCACGCGCGCCAGATGGGAGGCCCTGGCAAGATCCACTTCGGATTGTTTGACAATGCCCGTCGAGACCATGAAGCCGGTAATGTCCTCGGGGATATAGCGATGCATCACTTGAACCGGCGCTTCAAGCGCTTCGACGCGCCCCCAGACCAAGCCGTGGTCGATTGGAACGACAAGCGCCGCGCGATCATGGCGCAGCACGCGGTTCATGCGATAGTTCGTCGAATAGCGATTTGCCATTCCGGTTTCCCCCAAACTGCTGTTGGCCCTAAAAATGAAGTTGCGTTTTGATGCTCAGGCCCTTGGCCATGTCGCTGACGGCCGCTTCGAAGTCCCACACCAGGTGTGAATCGTCGATCAGAGGCCGCACTTGTTCGGCGATGTCTGACATCACATCGACTGCTTCGGGGAACCTGTCGGCACAGGAATTGGAACCGATGATCCTGAGTTCGCGCTCATAGATGCGGAACGGGTTGAAGGGCACCGTGTCGGTCTCGTCGAGCACGCCGACCTGCACCAGAACGCCGTTTTTCTGCACGAGGTCGATGGCCTGGGTCAGCGCCGGTTTGGCACCTGCGGCCTCGAACACCACGTCGAAGCTCTCGCGGCCCAGATCAGCCGGAGACGTCGTCTCCGGCACGCCGACCGCCTCGGCGATGGTGCGTTTTCCGGGCGCAGGGTCGGCCAGCACCACGCGGTCGGCGCCTCTGAGCGCGCTGACAATGGCCGTAAGCAACCCCATCGTGCCGCCGCCGAACACCAGCACGTCCTTGCCCGTCACGCCCTGCGAGCGTTCGATGGCGTGGAGCACGCAGGCCAGCGGCTCGATCATGGCGGCGACGTCTCCACCCAGGTTCTCATTGACCGTAAAAGAGTTGCGGGCCGGCGTGGCCACATAGTCCGCCGCCGCGCCGGGCCGACCGACACCGATCGGCGTCAGCGTTTCGCACAGGTTGGGCCGGCCGATCTTGCACCAGCGACAGGTGCCGCAGGTGACGTTCGGGTCGACCGCAACGAAATCGCCTTCCTTGAGCCCGGTCACGTCGCGGCCGATCTCGACGATGTGGCCGGCAAATTCGTGACCGGGAATCACCGGATAGTTGGTGCCGGGAAAACCGTGACGCAGAATGTGCAGGTCCGTGCCGCATATCCCGCACGAGCACGGTTTGACCAGAACCTCGTCTGCCTTGATTGCTGGTATGTCGGTTTCGATCAACCGGATCGAGTGATTCTGGGTAATCTGTACAGCCTTCATGGATCTGGATTTTTGGCTGGTCATGGCATTTCTCCATGATCGAGACAGGGAACCGGCCGAACGGTTGAGCATGTCATGGATTGACCCTGCCGCCTGTGATCCGCGACGTCCTGCTTTCTGTATGTGCGTCTTGTACGTACATATAGGACAAAATTAGCCTGATCAACGGTTTTCGTTGACGGCCTATGAGTGGTGCGTAGTCGATCCAATCCCGATCCGCCCATAGCGTTGAGCGCCTGATGACGTGCCAACGCCAGCACAGTTGGCGGGAGCCGTCCAACGCTGCTTGTGTCGGTCGCGATGAAACCCAGGCGAGGTCGAAGACCATGTCCTTAGGCCGCCAGGAGCGCGCCCAAGGGTTCGGCGATGGCGGCGTCCTGCTGCGCGCCGAATGTTTCATTGCGCGCCATGACTTTGGGCATTCCGACAGCAAAGACGAGAGGGTGTCTCCGGCCGCAAGATCGGCTTCGCTTGACTGTTGTTCGTACTTGATGTACCTACAATAGGTACCAATGAGCTGTGTGGCGATGCGTCCAGCCCGGTTCGGGCAGTCGGCCGCTGTATCGTTGCCATTCGAGGAGGAATGCCGGCCCGCCCGACTGCCGGGCATTCCGCAAAAAAGACTCTGGGAGGGGAGATTATGAAGCTTTGTGACAATCATCTGTTGCGCGCTGCGGCGGTCGCCGCCGTAACGGCGTTCGGGTCGGCGCCGGCCTTGGCGCAAGACATCACCATAGCGGTCGCCGAGCAGCCCGATGCCCTGGACAGCACACACGCCTATCAGGCGAGCCATTCGACGATCCTGAGGAACATCTACGAGACGCTGACCGCGCGCGATCCGGTGACCGGCGCACTCGTGCCGTCGTTGGCCACCGCTTGGGAGCAGATCGACGATACGACCTGGCATTTCACGATCCGGGAAGGCGTGACGTTTCACGACGGATCGGACCTGAACGCCGAAGTCGTCGCATTCGGTCTCGACTGGACCTGGAACGCCGATCGCAGCGGCTCCATTTCCATTCGCGGCTTCATGGGCCCGACGATGGAGTTCGAGGCCATTGACGACTATCTTGTCGAGATCCGTCTTTCCGATCCCGATCCGCTGCTGCCGACACGGCTTTATGCATCGACCATTCCGTCCATGCAGCAGATACAGAATGACCCCGAGGGCTGGCTGACATCGCCGATCGGCACCGGGCCCTATCAATTCGTCGACTGGGTGCGCGGAAGTCATGTCGATCTCGAACGCTTCGATGACTGGTGGGGCCTGACGGCGGACGACGCTCAGGGCAATCCCGCATTCGAAAGCGCTCGATTCCTCATCCGGACCGAGAATGCCGCGCGGATTGCCGCGCTTCGTGCCGGTGAGGTCCTTATGGCGGAACGGCTGGCCCCCGACGTTTGCCTCATCGAACTGGGGGACGACTGCATCAATGCACCCGCTTCCAGCCACGTCTTCATCAAGATGGACAACAATCACCCGGTCCTGGGCGATGCGCGG
>JANQGH010000039.1 GCA_028277405.1 Alphaproteobacteria bacterium
CGGCCACCCGGAAGATGGTCACGCCCTGGGTCTTGCGGGCGGCGATCCGCACATCGTCCACGGCGCAGCGCATCAGTTGGCCGGCGTCCGTCACCAGCACGATCTCCTGGTTGCGGGTCACCGGGAAGCAGGCCGCAATGGCCTGGTTGCGGCCGCCCATCTCCATGTTCCAGATGCCCTTGCCGCCCCGCCCGGTCTGGCGATAGCCGAAACAGGACGACCGCTTGCCGAAGCCGGCCTCGCTGATCACCAGCACGAATTCCTCTTCCGCCTCCATCTCCTGGAAGCGCTCCGGCGTCAGCAGGATGTCGGGGCTGTCCACCTCGTCCTCGCCGTCGGTCTCCACCCCCACGGCCTGGCGCCGCTCGTTGGCCAGCTTCAGGTAGGCCCGCCGCTCCTCCGCGGTCGCCGCCATGTGGTGCAGGATCGAGATGGAGATCACCGCATCGCCCTCGGCCAGCCGGATGCCGCGCACGCCGGTGGAGGTGCGGCCAGAGAAAATCCGCACATCTCCCACCGCAAAGCGGATGCACATGCCGGCCCGGGTGGCCAGCAGGATGTCGTGGTCCTCGCTGCACACCCGGGCGCCGACCAGCCGGTCGCCCTCGTCCAGCTTCATGGCGATCTTGCCGTTGCGGTTGATGTTGGCGAAGTCGCTGAGACGGTTGCGGCGGACATTGCCGCTGGCGGTGGCGAACATCGCGAACAGGTCGGCCCAGGCGCTCTCGTCCTCCGGCAGGGGCATGACCGAGGTGATGGTCTCCCCGGCCTCCAGCGGCAGCAGGTTGACCAGCGCCCGGCCGCGCGCCGTCGGGGTGCCGATGGGCAGCCGGTAGACCTTCAGCCGATAGACGATCCCGCGGCTGGAGAAGAACAGCATCGGCGTGTGGGTGCTGGCGACGAACAGGTCCTGGACGAAGTCCTCTTCCTTCATGATCATGCCGGACCGGCCCTTGCCGCCGCGCCGCTGCGCCCGATAGGTGGACAGCGGCACCCGCTTGATGTAGCCGGCGCTGCTGACGGTCACCACCATGTCCTCGCGCTGGATCAGGTCCTCGATCTCGGCATCGACGGCGCTGTCCTCGATATCGGTGCGCCGCGGCGAGCCGAACCGCTCCTTCATCTCCGCAAGCTCGCCGCGCATCACCGCCAGCAACCGCGCGCGGTCGGACAGGATCGCCAGATACTCGGCGATGCGGCCGGTGATCTCCTTCAGGTCGGCGGCGATCTTCTCGCGCTCCAGCCCGGTCAGCCGGTGCAGGCGAAGGTCCAGGATGGCCCGGGCCTGGGTCTCCGACAGGCGATAGGTGCCGTCCTCGGCCAACGGCCGGTCGGGCTCGTCGATCAGCGCGATCAGCGGGCCGATATCGGCCGCCGGCCAGGCCCGCGCCATCAACTGCGCCCGGGCCGTCTGCGGGTCCGGCGCGCCGCGGATCAGCGCGATCACCGCATCGATATTGGCGACGGCGACGGCCAGGCCGACCAAGACATGCGCCCGGTCGCGGGCCTTGCTCAGCTCGAAGATGGTACGGCGGGTGATCACCTCCTCGCGGAAATGCAGGAAGGCGTCGATCACCTGGCGCAGCGACATCAACAGCGGCTGCCCGCCGTCCAGCGCCAGCATGTTGACGCCGAAATTGGTCTGCAGCGGGGTGTAGTGGAAGAGCTGGTTCAGCACCACCTCGGCATTCACGTCGCGCTTCAGCTCGATCACCACCCGCACGCCGTCGCGGTCGCTCTCGTCGCGTAGGTCGGAGATGCCCTCGACGGTCTTGTCGTGCACCACCTCGGCGATCCGCTCGATCAGCTTCGACTTGTTCACCTGATAGGGGATCTCGCTGACGATGATCGCCTCGCGGTCGCGGCGGATCTCCTCGATGCGGGTGCGGGCGCGGATGGTGACGCTGCCGCGGCCGTGGCGGTAGGCCTGCAGGATGCCGGCCCGCCCCATGATGATGCCGCCGGTGGGAAAGTCGGGGCCGGGCAGCAGTTCAAGCACCTGATCGAGAGAGATATCGGGGTCGCCCAGCACGGCCAGGCAGGCGTCGATCACCTCGCCCAGATTATGGGTCGGGATATTGGTGGCCATGCCCACGGCGATGCCGCTGGCGCCGTTGACCAGCAGGTTGGGGAAGCGGGCCGGCAGCACCACCGGCTCCTGCTGGCTCTCGTCATAGGTGGCCTGGAAATCCACCGTGTCCTTGTCGATGTCGTCCAGCAGCGCTTCCGCCGCCTTGGCCAGCCGGGCCTCGGTGTAGCGCATGGCCGCCGGCGGATCGCCGTCCATGGAGCCGAAATTGCCCTGCCCGTCGATCAGCATGGCACGCATCGAGAAATCCTGCGCCATGCGCACCATGGCGTCATAGATCGCCGCATCGCCATGGGGATGGAACTGCCCCATCACGTCGCCGACGATGCGCGAGGACTTGCTGTAGGATTTCGTGCTGTCGTAGCCGCCACGCTTCATGGCGTAGAGGATGCGGCGGTGCACCGGCTTCAGCCCGTCGCGCACGTCCGGCAGCGCCCGGGCCACGATCACGCTCATGGCGTAATCGAGATAGGACCGGCGCATCTCCTGCTCGATGGTGACGGGCGCGATGCTGGCCGCCGGCGGCGGGTTCTGCGGGTCGTTCTGGTCTGTCACGCTAGGGGATCGGTGCTAAGGGCGAATCGCGGCCATCTGCCGCTATGGCTAATATGGTTACCCTAGCACGATTTTGCACCTGCTAACAAACCGGCCAATCAGCGGTCGCACCGTCGGCTTTGCCGGGGCGGCCCGTAGAATCTGCAGCGACAACCTGTCAAGACTACCGTGCGGAAGGGTTCCGTCGCGTCTGGGCTTCATAGTAAGCCCTGAGCACCGCATTCATCCGGGATTGATAACCCTCGCCCTGGCTTTTGAACCAATCCAGTACATCCTTGTCAAAACGAGCGGATATCTTCTCCTTTGGTCTCGCCGGTCTGACAATCACCGCCGTGTCTAGCCAAGCAGGATCCAATTCAAACGTGTCGGGATCCTCGTCAATGGCTCTCGCAATATCATCGTCGGATAGCGTCTGCACGCGCTTCCAGTCGGTGCGGCCTTCCTCAAGCCCCTCGCCCAAGCGCACCTTCGTAAATCGCTTTTTCACGACGTCTTGCCTTTCTTGCGCTGATAATTCGACGCCGCCGTCTTCGCCAAGTGTAGATCACTGCAATGACGTGGCCTTGCATTACCCCAAGAGCAATGTAGCGCGTTTCTTCATGCCCGACCTGGTCTGACCGGGTCTCTAGCACCTGCCCCTCCCAGATCTCCTTGGCATCGACAAAATCGATGCCGTGCTTCTCGATGTTGGCCAGACGCTTGTTCTCGTCCCAGTCGAACGCCATTCAATGCGCTATGCTAAATGTATGGACAGATGTATGGACAATCAAGCATGCTGACGCTGCCTTCGTCGAGGGGAATGAGACCAGATATCGGCTTGCCAACATCGTCAGGCCACCGCCTTCGCCGCCGCTACCCGGTCCCGCCTGCACAGGAGATAAAAGCGGACGGTCAAAAGGGCGAACGACACCGCACTGCCGATCAAAATGGCCTCAAACAGGCCCATGGCGCCCCGTTCCCAGACCACGCCCAAAAGCCAGCCAACCGGCACCATCACGCCGAAATAGGAAATCGCGTGGCTGATCGTCGGGACCACATTGTCATGCCGTCCGCGCAACGCATGGGCAGCCACGACTTGGCCGCCATCGAGGATCAGGATAAACGCGCTGAACGCGATCAGCGCGCCGGCCAAGCCGACCAGGACCGGATCATCATTGTAGAGGCTGGCGATATCCCAGCCATAGACGGCGATGACGACGCCGAACAGGATCATGACGATGGTGTTGACGGCCAGGCCGGTCCAACCGGCCAAGGCCATGTCGGGCACGTCCTGCCTTCCATAGGCGATGCCGACCCGCACGGCGGTCGCCGACGCCAATCCCAGCGCGACCATGAAGATCAGCGCCAGGATGTTGAGCGCGATGGCAAAGGCGCCAAGCGCGGCCACGCCGATCAGCCCGGCAAACAAGTTCAGGACCGAAAAGGCCATGCCTTCCAACCCGATGCTGGTACCGGCGGCGTAGCCGATGCGGCGCTGCGGCCGCCATTTGTTCCAGCCGCGCAGCGTCGGCCAGCCAAGGCCGAACTTGTGCCGATCGTGCATGCGCCAAAGGAAAATCAGCATGACGGCGACAAGGAAGACGCGGATCAGTGTGGTCGCCCAGGCGGACCCCGTGGCGCCCATTGCCGGGAACCCCCAATGGCCGAAGACCAGCACCCAGTTTAACAGGATATTCAACAGGTTGGCGGCCAGCATCATGATCATGCCGGGAATCGGCCGCTTGATGCCCTCCAGGAAGAACAGGCCAAGGTTGAAGACCAACAGCCAGGGCAGGCCCAGACCGATGATCAGGATGACCTCGCCGCCGCCGACCGCGATGTCCGGCGTCTGGCCGGTCAACAGCAGAAAGGGCGTGCCGAACAGACACAAGACCATGCCGACCAGGCCGATCGCCAAACCGTACGGGATCGAACGGCGCAGGATTGCGCCGCATTCGCGGTAGTCGCCGACGCCAAAGGCATTCGATGTCACCACCAGCGCGCCCAGGATCAGGCCGATGGAGATCATCAAGATCGAGCTGGTCGGCGCCAGGCCGATGCTCTGATAGGCCAGTTCGATCTCGCTGAAACGCGCGACGAACAGGGTATCGACCATCGCCATCGTGATGATGCCCAATCGCGAGACCACGACAGGCAGGGCCAGCCGCAGCAGCTCGCCCGTATGGCGGCGCAGGCGGGCCCAAAGCCAGCTCCGGCCGGCCTGGATCGGTACCTGATACATGGTCATCGCAGCGCGTTTTCGTGATGGGCCGCGACCCTATCAGGTGTTTAGGGTTGTCGCCCCGTCACAAAGCGCATAGCGGCAATGCCGCACCCGTTCAGGGATTCAGGCGCCAAATCGTGAAGTTGAGGAACGTGGCGAAGCCGACCCAGCCGAGATAGGGCAGGAACAGGACGCCGGCCACGAGTGCCTTACGCCAGAAGGCGATCGTCGTCGCCAAGACAGCAACCAGGATGATGACGATCAATACCAGGCCACCCCCAATCGACCGAGCGCCGAAAAACACGGGCGTCCAACTGAGATTGAGCGCGAGTTGGATGCCAAACAGCCAGAAGGCCGCGCGTGCTCCAGCGAAGCCATAGCGACGCCAGACCAGCCAGGCGGCGGTGCCCATCAACAGATAGAGGATCGTCCAGGCGATCGGAAACGCGATGTTGGGCGGCTGAAAGCTGGGCAGCACCAGCGTGTCGAACCAGCCCTCGATGGCGGGCCCGGTCATGGAACCCACGGCGGACCCAACGGCAAGGCAACCGCCGGCAAACAGCACCAGCATTAACAGGTCCCGCAGGCCACTGCGTCCCGTGACTGTGTCGGGTGCCATCAGCCCTTCCCCCTTTTGCATACCGCCAATCCGCTATACTAAGGTGGGCGAGCCAGGATCGAAGTCCAGCCTCTCAAAAACCCTGGAGAAACAAGCGTGTCACGGCGTGGCTTCACAAAGATTGTCATCCTGCTGGGCCTGCTGACGGCGATCGTTTGTGCCTGGACGCTGACGCCGCTTGATCGGCTGACCAACACGGCGGAACTGCTCGATGTCGCTCGGACCTGGGCGGTGTCCTGGTGGGCGCCGTTGGCCGTCGGGTTCTGCTACCTCATCGCCGGGCTGGTGGTTTTTCCCTTCACCATCATGATCGCGGTGACCGGCCTCCTGTACGGGGCCTGGTGGGGCTTCGTGTTGGCCGTGGCCGCCGGCATGTTTGCCGCCAGCGTCATGTTCGTCCTGGGGCGCTATCTCGGCCAGGACACGCTGCGCCGTTTCGGCGGCCAAACGGTGAATCGGCTGAGCCAGCAGATGGGCAACCATGGGGTCACCACCGTCGCCATACTGCGCATGACACCGGTGGCGTCCTTCGGGGCGACAAATCTGATGGCCGGCGCGTCGCATGTCCGTTTCAGCGACTATTTTGTCGGCTCGCTGGTCGGCATGGTGCCCTACGCCTTTGCCGTCAGCCTGTTCGGCGACGTGCTGGAACGGGTGCTGCGCGAGCCCAGCCTTGAGGGTGTCTTGCTGTTGCTGTCGGCGTTTATCGGCATTCTGGTGCTCGCGCTGATCCTGGACCGCGCGATCCGCCTGCATCGCAAGCGCAGGGACATCGACGCGCCAGAACCACAGCAAGCAGACCGTTGACGCCTGCTTGCCGATCGCCTCGAAGGTCCCGAAGAGCCTTGCGAACTTCGCGCAGCGTCAGAACGGGATTTCGTCGTCCAGATCGTCGCTGTTCGGGCCTGATCCGAACCCGCCGCCCGACTGGCCGCCGCGCTGGCCGCCATCGTCGCGCATCCCGCCGCTGTCATAGCCGCCGCCCGCCGAATCCTGGCGTCCGTCCAGCATCGTCAGTTCGCCGCGGTAGGGGCGCAAGACCACCTCTGTCGTGTACTTCTCCTGGCCAGACTGGTCGGTCCATTTGCGCGTCTCCAACTGGCCTTCGAGATAGACCTTGGAGCCCTTGCGCAGATAGCGCTCGCAGACGCCGACCAAGGCGTCGTTGAAGATGACCACCCGGTGCCATTCGGTCTTTTCCCGGCGCTCGCCGGAATTGCGGTCCTTCCAGCTCTCGGAGGTGGCGACGGACAGGTTGCACACCCGCCCGCCGCTTTGCATGGTCCGGACTTCGGGGTCGCGCCCGAGATTGCCGACGAGAATGACTTTATTGACGCTTCCTGCCATGTCCTGGTTGCCTGATCCCTCTGGGCCTGGTTAGGCGCCGGCACCGTCCGTCATGATGATGGCGGCGGTGGCGGCACGGTGGCCGCGGCGCTGTCCCGCTGGTCGATGCGTTCGGCCCAGTCGGCAAGCGCCTGACGTTCGGCGATCATGGGGCCAACTTCCGCGTCGGAACGCAAGTACCAAATAATCGGGAAGACCAGATAGTCCGCCAGGCTTGGTGCCTCACCGGCGAAATAGGGGTTTTCTTCCAAGGCCTTGTTCATGGCGTCGAGTTGGGGCGCCAGCCTCTCTCGCGCCTCCGCCAGTTCCGCTTCGTCGGGCCCGCCTTCCGGCGCGAAGAGCTTTTTCAACAGATAGCCGGGAATCGCTTGCGGATAGACGTAATCGATGATCGCGCTGTTCCATTGCGCCATTTTGGCCTTGCCCACCGGGTCGCCCGGCTGCAGGTCCGGGCCGTCGAAGGCCGCATCGGCGTAGTGGCCGATGGCGGTGGTTTCGAAAAGCTGGACATCACCATGTTGAAAGGCAGGGATCTTACCGAAGGGATGGCGCGCATACAGCGCCTCGGAGCGCAGTTCGATCGGCTCCAACCTATGATCGACCCCCTTTTCGTGAAGCATCATCAAGGCTGAACGCGTGTAGCTGCTGAGGGGAATTCCGTACACGATAGCTTGGGTCATGATCGTCTCCCATGGTTAGGCCTTACTTACGTAAGGATTTGGTTACGATTAGTAAAGGATGGCGATCACTCTGCTGACAGTATGCTGTCGGCAGGCTGCCGGCCATGCGGTGCGGGAGTCGCTTTTTCCGCCCCCCTCGGCCATATTATCGGCTGGTGCGGCATTCTGCCCGCCGCGCCATCCCGAACCGGTGGATGTGTATGCACAAGTCGATCAGCGTGCGCGGTGCGCGTGAGCACAATCTTAAGGACATTGACGTCGATTTGCCGCGCGACAGCCTGGTGGTGATCACCGGCCTGTCGGGCTCCGGCAAGTCGTCGCTGGCGTTCGACACGATCTATGCCGAGGGCCAGCGCCGCTATGTCGAGAGCCTGTCGGCCTATGCCCGCCAGTTCCTGGAACTGATGCAGAAGCCGGACGTCGATTCGATCGAGGGCCTGTCGCCGGCGATCTCGATCGAGCAGAAGACGACCAGCCGCAACCCGCGCTCCACCGTCGGCACGGTGACGGAGATCTACGACTATATGCGCCTGTTGTGGGCGCGGGTCGGCATCCCCTACTCACCCGCCACCGGCCTGCCAATCGAAAGCCAGACTGTCAGCCAGATGGTCGACCGCATCCTCACGATGGAGGAAGGCACAAGGCTCTACCTGCTGGCGCCGATCGTGCGCGGCCGCAAGGGCGAGTACCGCAAGGAACTGGCGGACTTGCGCAAGCGCGGTTTCCAACGGGTCAAGATCGACGGCGAGCTTTACGAGATCGACGAGGCCCCCACCCTCAACAAGAAGGTCAAGCACGACATCGAGGTTGTGGTCGACCGGCTGGTGCTGCGCGACGGGCTGGGCAACCGCATCGCCGATTCGGTCGAAACCGCGCTGGAGCTGGCCGACGGCCTGTGCTTTGCAGAGGACGCCACGACCGGCGAGCGCACCGTGTTTTCGGCCAAGTTCGCCTGCCCGGTCTCCGGCTTCACGATCGACGAGATCGAGCCCAGGCTGTTTTCGTTCAACAACCCGTTCGGCGCCTGCCCGGCCTGTGACGGGCTGGGCACCAAGCTGGTGTTCGACCCCGACCTGATCGTGCCAGACGAGACCAAGAGCCTGGATGGCGGCGCCATCGCACCCTGGGCCAACTCGTCCTCGCAATACTATCGCCAGACGCTGGAGAGCATCGCCCGGCATTTCGACGTCTCGATGACCACGCCCTGGACCGACCTGCCGGACAAGGTGCGCCGGGTCATTCTCTACGGCTCCGGCGGCAAGACCATCCCGCTGGAGTACGATGACGGGCTGCGCTCGTACAAGACCAACAAGGCGTTCGAGGGCATCGTGCCCAACATGACCCGGCGGTACCGCGAAACCGACAGTTCCTGGGTGCGGGACGAGCTGGGTAAGTACCAAAACGCCATGCTGTGCGAGACCTGCCAGGGCCAACGCCTCAAGCCGGAGGCGCTTGCGGTCAAGATCGACATGATGACCATCAGTGCGGTGGCCGACTTCTCCATCGGCCAGGCGACGAAATGGTTCGCCGGCCTGAACGACAAGCTGTCGGCCAAGGACCAGGAGATCGCCTATCGCATCCTGAAGGAAATCAACGAGCGCTTGGGTTTCCTGTCCAGCGTCGGGCTTGGCTATCTGACCCTGTCGCGGACCTCGGGCACCCTGTCCGGCGGGGAAAGCCAGCGCATCCGCCTGGCCTCGCAGATCGGCTCCGGCCTCACGGGCGTGCTCTACGTGCTCGACGAACCCTCGATCGGCCTGCACCAGCGCGACAACGACCGGCTGCTGGCGACCCTGCGCCGGCTGCGTGATCTCGGCAACACGGTGGTCGTGGTCGAGCATGACGAGGACGCCATTCGCAGCGCCGACCATGTGCTCGACATGGGACCAGGTGCCGGCGTGCATGGCGGGCAATTGGTGGCCAGCGGCCCGCCGCCGGCGATCATGTCCAACCCGAACAGCCTGACCGGCCAGTATCTGACCGGCATGCGTCAGATCCCGGTGCCGGAGACCCGCCGCAAGGGCAAGCGCGGCAAGGTGCTGAAGCTGTTCGGCGCCAAGGCCAACAATTTGAAGGATGTGGATCTGGCCCTGCCGCTGGGCGTGCTGACCTGCATCACGGGGGTGTCCGGCGGCGGCAAGTCCTCCCTGGTGGTCGAGACCCTCTACAAGGCGCTGGCCAAGCAGCTGAACGGTGCCCGCGAACATGCCGGCGAGCATGACAAGATCACCGGCATCCAATACCTCGACAAGATCATCGACATCGACCAGTCGCCGATCGGCCGCACGCCGCGCTCGAACCCCGCAACCTATACCGGCGCCTTCACCCCAATCCGGGACTGGTTCGCCGGCCTGCCCGAGGCCAAGGCGCGCGGCTATGGCCCTGGCCGGTTCTCGTTTAACGTCAAGGGCGGACGCTGCGAGGCCTGCCAGGGCGACGGCGTGATCAAGATCGAGATGCACTTCCTGCCGGACGTCTATGTCCAGTGCGACGTCTGCCAGGGCAGTCGCTACAATCGCGAGACGCTGGAAATTCTCTATCGCGACAAATCGATCGCCGGCGTTCTTGACATGACGGTTGAGGAAGGCGCGACCTTCTTCAAGGCCGTGCCGTCGATCCGGGACAAGCTGGAGACCTTGCGCCGGGTCGGCCTCGGCTACATCAAGATCGGCCAGCCGGCCACGACCCTGTCGGGCGGTGAAGCGCAGCGCGTGAAGCTGGCCAAGGAGCTGTCGCGCCGAGCCACCGGACGCACGCTTTACATCCTGGACGAGCCGACCACGGGCCTTCATTTCGATGATGTGCGCAAGCTCTTGGAGGTGCTGCACGAGCTTACGGACCAGGGCAATACAATGGTCGTGATCGAGCACAATCTGGAGGTCATCAAGACCGCCGACTGGATCGTCGATTTGGGCCCAGAGGGCGGCGATGGCGGCGGTGAGATCGTCGCCGAAGGCCCGCCGGAAAAGGTCGCCACGATCGACCGCAGCTATACAGGCCAGTATCTGGCCAGCTATCTTGGCCGCGCCGAGGAGGGTCGCAAACGGGCCTGACGGGCTCCCTAGAGCCGCTTGCGCGCAATCCTCATGCTTGGCCGACCATGACGTTGAAACGGAATTGCTGAGCCGCTGCATATGACGTCTGTTGTCACAGGAATGGTCGGCGGTGGTTTCTACGACCGCAACTCCGCCCCGCAATGGGCCGCTGCGGATCTGCCGCTCACCTGGCTGGAATCGGCGCTGGCAGAGCGCTCATTCAAGGACACCGCACCGGCCGTTGGCGTCGCCGATTTTGGCTGTTCGGAGGGCCGCAACTCTTTGGCGGCCATGCGGCGGGTCATCGGCGCCCTGCGGACAAGGTCGGATCGGCCAGTTCAGACACTGTTCGTCGACTTACCGACCAACGATTTCGGGCGCCTGTTCGCGGCGCTTCGCCCCGACGGTCGATCGGCCTTCGATGATCCGGCGGTCTACTCGGCGGCCGTTGGCGGCGACATGTTCGACCCGTTGCTGCCGCAAAACTCGGTGCATGTCGCGACCACCTTCAACTCGGTCGGCTATTTGAGCCGGCGTCCCGTCGAGCGGCTGTCGAACCATGTCATCGCCAACGGCCCCTTCCTACCCGACGCCAAGGACAGCGTCAGCGATGCCGAACACGCGATCTTCATGCATCAGATTAGAGACGACATGCGGCGCTTCTATCGGGCACGGGCGGCTGAACTGGTGCCTGGCGGTCAGTTGTTGATGCAGTGTTTCGGCGCGAAGGACGGTTTGTGGGCTTGCGATTGCACCTACGATGTCCTGAACGACGCGCTGTTGGAGGCGGTCGATATGGGCATCATCGATCGGGACACCTATGAGCGGTATTACTCCGCTGTCTACTATCGGACAGTCGAACAGCTGACCGAACTGGTCTCCGGGCCGGATGCCGAACTGGGCGCGCTCTTCCGGCTGGACCGCGCCGAGGGCTACGAAGTGCCGATGCCGTTCGAGGAGGACTTCAAGCGGACCGGTGATGCCACGACCTATGCCCGCGCCAGCGTGAACTACTTCCGCGCCTTTACGGAGGCCATGATGCGCCGGGCCTTGTCGGGCCATCGCAGCCTGGATCGGTTGATCGACCACGCCTTCACGCGCGTCGAACAGGCGATGAAGGACGATCCTGAACGGCTTCGGATCCGTTTCATCTCGATCGCGGCCCTGCTGACGCGCCGCGACCAAACCTGATTGCCAAGGGGTCAACGCACCCTGCCGCCTGGCGCTTCATGCCTTAGTTCGCCGGCCGTGGCAGAAGGCGCGCCAGCAGGCCGGCAAGGAACGCGGTGCTCAGCCCGAACGTCAGCAGGCCTGTAACCGCCGACATGGCACCGAAGATCCGGAAGATCGGCCCCAGCGTCACGTCGCCATAGCCCAGCGTGGTGTAGGTCACCAGCGCGAAATAGATCGATTGGCTGAGCCCGTCGATCGCGCCGAGCACGACGAACGCAGCGGCCCAGATCCAGACTTGGAGCGTGTGGGAGAACACGACGATCGCGAACATCGAGCCGATCAGCAGCCCTCGATGCTGCGCGGGCGCCAGCCCAGAGACGCGGTGGCCAAGCCTTTCGAGCATGCCAACCGCCCAGACCAGAAAAACCACATGCAGCAATGAGCAGGCGATTAGCAATGCCGTTCCTAAAAGGATCTGAGCCAGGGTAGTCATATCTGTCCGCCCTCCACGTTTTGGCCGCGCCGACACGCCCCGTCTGTTTCACAGGGTCCTCGTGCCGGCCACAGCAACCGGTCATGGTTCATCCTTCCACACGCGGCACCAGACCTGCTAGGTCAGCGGCATGACACTGCCGGAGTATCTTGGGCCGATCCTGTTCTCGCGCGGGGTCATGGCCGACCAGCACAGGCTCGACGCGCTCGTGGTCTCCAGCGCGCAATTCGAACCGCCATCGCTGTGCCCGATGGACGGGCAGTTCGTGACGCCCTTCAAGCTGTTGTCGGCACACGACCGCATCGTTTGGCGCTATGACTTCAGCCTGCCCTTGGACCGCCAGGCGTTCTATCGCCTGGGCGACGCACGTTATGAGGTGGCGGGCGACCTGACGGGGGATGTTCGTGTCGCCTACGTCTCATGCAACGGCCAGGAACACGAAGACGCCAGCGTCTCGACCGAAGAGCGGAACCGGATGTGGCGCCGGCTCGGTGAGGAACATGACCGCGCGCCCTTCCATCTGATGCTCCATGGCGGCGACCAGCTCTATGCCGACCAGGTTGTTCAGGCCCACCCGACCCTCGCCGCCTGGGCCGATGCCGACCTCGACGACAAGGCGGGCTACGCGTTCACGGACGAAGTGCGTGACGCGGCGGAACGGTACCTGTTTCAGCGTTACGCCAACCTCTACAGCCAGCCAGCAATTGCACGGCTTCTGGCCTGCATACCGTCGGTGATGATGTGGGACGACCATGACATCATCGACGGCTGGGGCAGCCATCCGGCCGAAATGCTGGACAGCCCTGTCGGCCAGGGCCTGTTTGAGGTGGCGCGGCGCATGTTCATGGCGTTCCAGATGGGGATAACCGAGGCGCCGGCCGCAACAGGCAAGAGCCTGACGCTCTCGCTCTCATATCCGGACTTCGACGTCATTGCACCCGATCTGCGCAGCGAGCGCCGGCCAGACCGAGTCATGGGGCCCGATGGCTGGGCCGCGACCGAACGGGCGATCACACAGCAGGCGCCACCCGCCAGGCGGCTCATCATGTCCAGCGTGCCCCTGCTAGGCCCAAGGCTGAGTTGGATCGAACGGCTGATCTGCGTGGTGCCGAAGCTGAGGCGCTACGAAGACGACCTAAGGGACCAATGGCAAAGCCGTGCACATCGGGAGGAATGGCGACGCTTCCTGACCCTGCTCGATCAGTCGGCGGCGCAGGATGGAGGTGCGTACACCGTCCTTTCGGGCGAAATCCACCTGGCCACGCGGGCGGAAATGGCGCTGGGTGGTGGCGGCACGCTGCATCAGCTGGTGGCTTCCGGCATCGCTCACCCGCCACCGCCGCGGGCTTACGCCAGCGGCCTCGGCTGGCTGGCCAAGCTCGGCGAAGACCCGCTGCCCGACAAGCCGATCCGGTTGAGGCCCCTGCCGGGTCACAGGCGGGTCTACGTAGCCGAACGCAACTATCTTGTGCTCGAGCGGACCGGCAGGCGCTGGACGGCCTCTTGGGAGTTGGAGGACAGCGGCCGCACCCCGCCGCTTGACATCTGACATCATCGGATCCCGCCTACTCTTGCACCCCTGTGACTGCTGGGCTTTGCTGTGGCCAACCGGCGCCGGATGCGCGCCCTTGAGGAGAAACAGCTGTGACCGCTCCGCTCAACGGCGTCCGCGTTCTTGACCTAACCAACGTTCTGGCCGGCCCGTTCTGCTGCCACCAGCTCGCCCATTTGGGTGCCGAGGTCATCAAGGTCGAAGCGGTGGGGCGCGGCGATCTCGCGCGTCAGTTGGGGGCCGATCCGCACCTGAACGCGGTCAAAATGGGCGTGTCGTTCCTGGCCCAGAACGCCGGCAAGAAATCCGTCACGCTGAATCTGAAACATGAAGACGGCAAGGCACTGCTGAAACGCCTGGTCGCCACGGCCGATGTGCTGGTCGAGAATTTCAGGCCCGGTGTGATGGCACGGCTGGGTGTCGACTACCCCGTTTTGAAACAGGTGAAGCCGTCCCTCGTCTACTGTGCCATCTCCGGCTTTGGGCAGGACGGGCCCTGGGTGGGGCGCCCGGCATACGATCAGATCATCCAGGGCGCGTCCGGTGTTATGGCCATCACCGGCGATGAGGCCAGCGCACCCTTGCGGGTCGGCTATCCGATCGCCGATACGATCGGCGGCATGACGGCCGCGTTCGCCATAGCCGCCGCCCTGAACGATCGCGAACAGGGCGCCTTCATCGACATCTCGATGCTTGAGGCCACGATCGCGACCATGGGCTGGGCGGTCTCCAACTATCTGATCGCGGGTGTGGAGCCGGCCGCCCACGGCAACGAGAATACGACGTCCGCGCCTTCCGGCGCCTTCCAGGCCGCCGACGGCCTGGTCAACATCGCCGCCAACAAGGACGAGCAGTGGCACCTGCTGGCCCGTCATCTCGGACGCGACGACCTGGTTGACCGGCCGGACTATGCCACGCGCGAGGATCGCAAGGCGAACCGCCTGAAGCTGAAGGCGGAGTTGGAGGAGACGCTGATGACCAGACCGGCCCGCGACTGGGCACGCGAACTGAACCGGATCGGCGTGCCGGCGGGCGCGGTGCTGACGGTGCCGGAGGTGCTGGCGCATCCGCAGATCGCCGATCGCGGCATGCTGGCCGGCTTCGCCGACGTGCCCGGCGTCGGGCGGGATATCTCGGTGGTCAGAACCGGCGTGAAGCTTGATGGCGAGGCACCGGCCGTGGACGCGCCTCCGCCTGAGCTGGGCCAGCACAATGATGAGGTTTACCGCGCGCTGGGAGTCGACCCTGGAGAGATGGCGCGCCTGAGCCGGGAGGGCGTGATATGAGTGATGTCGCCGACTGGTGGCGCACCGACATCATCGACATGGCCCCGGGCAAGATCCGCCTGCGCGGCCAACCGATCGAAACACTGATCGGCAACGTCTCGTTCCCGCAGATGATCTGGCTCATGCTGCGCGGCGACCTGCCGGGCACAGGACAGGCGGCGCTGTTCGAGGCGGCGCTGGTCGCGGCGGTCGATCACGGTCCACAGGCGCCATCCATTGCGGCTGCCCGCATGGCGGTGACGTGCGGCCTGCCGCTCAACAACGCCATGGCCAGCGCGGTGAACATGCTGGGCGACGTGCATGGCGGCGCCGGCGAGCAGGCGATCGAGCTTTATCGCATGATCGACGAAACCGGCGGCCCGGACGCGACGGAGGCGGCGGTTGGACGCTGGCAGAGTGACCGCGGCGCGTTCATCCCAGGCTTTGGCCATCGCTTCCACAAGCCGGTCGACCCACGGGCACCCAGGCTTCTCGCGCTGGTCGATCAGGCGGTCGACGATGGTGTCTGCGACGGCCGCTTTGCCGCCATCGGCAGGGCGATCGAGGCGACGCTGGCCTCGCAAAAGGGCAAGCCGGTGCCCATGAACATCGACGGGGCGACCGCCGTCATCTACGCCGAGCTGGGCTTCGACCCGCCGCTCGCACGAGGCCTTTTTTGTCTGTCGCGATCGGTCGGCATCCTCGCCCATGCCTGGGAGCAGCGCCAACAGGGCGGCCGCAACAAGGGTCCGACGCCGCCCGCCTACCGATGGGCCTATGGCGGTCCAAACCCGATTGACGAGGGCGACGGATAGGCTTTGAAGGGCGCTGTTAGCCATCTCGTAGCTCCCCACCTGGCCCGATGATACGTCGGCGAAATGGGATCTGGCGAGCCGATCGCCCGAAGACCGCCTCGTAGCCGTCTGGGAAAGACAGCAGGGTCAAACAGCCATCGCAGACCGCCGACCGGCGCGACGCCGCCTCGCACGGACGGTCTGTTTCCCTCCACGGCCCGTCGCGTATCCGTATCACCGGGCCAGATGGCACCGACCATATTGGTCTTGGATGCAACCGCCAGGGCATCATCCGCCAGATCAACAGACTTAGGGATGACTCCGAGAATCACGGGCGGCGCCTGTGCTGCGCCAAGAAATCCTTGACTATGGCCACCACTACCGTGGAACGGGGGTTCGAAGCCGTAGCATATCACCAAGAATCTGGTCTAGATTGGACTATTCCGTGGCCAGATCTGTCGGAATTTCTGTCTGCCTTCTTGCGCCTAATGGCCCGCTGTCATGGATCGACTGAACTAGATGGCCAGAATTGCCGTCATTACCCACGAATATGACTGCTTTCAGCAGTATCGGTTCGGCCTGTTTTTGCGCCGCCGGTTCCTGCTGCAGGACCTATTGCGGGATCTGCGCGCGCGGGGGCATCAGGTCGAGATCACAATCGGGCCCGATCAAAAGGTCGAAGCGGATGCGGCCATTCTGCATCTGGACTGTTCCGTTGTTCCACCGGCTTATCATGACCTGGTTGACGCCTACCCGTTAACGGTGAACGGGGCAGCCCTTGACATCACCAAGCGGACGATTGGAGGCGCCGGCGTCGTACCAGACGGGGATTGGCATGGGCCGGTGATCGTTAAGTCCAACTACAACTCCGGGGGTCGTGGCGAAGACTATCACAATCGCGAAGCCAAACGGCGCGGCCACCCGCCCCCACACCCCTATGTCGATGGCATGGTGACATATACGATTCATGATTCGGTGTCACAGGTGCCGGGCGAGGCCTGGGAAGACCAACACACGGTGGTCGAACGCTTGATCCCGGAACTCGACCCGCAAGGGTATGCCATGCGCACCTGGATTTTCTTCGGCGGCAGGGAATGGTGCACCCGCAATGTCGGGCCGCAGCCTATCATCAAGGGTCCCGACATCATCGCGCGTGCACCGTCTCACGTGCCTGACAATATCCGCGATCAGCGGCGGCGCCTTGGTTTCGATTACGGCAAGTTCGATTTTGTCGTCGAGGGCGACGAGGGCGTTTTGCTGGACGCCAACCGGACACCCGGCAGTTCCCGCAATCTGGGCAAAGAGCAAAAGGCAGCGACGTCTGAACTCACCAGGGGGTTCGATACATTCCTAAAGTGAGTATGGTCACCCGGCGACGCGACGAACACGTGCCGCCAGCCCGACGAACGACGCCTACAGGACAGCATCTGCGTGAACACTGAAACGATACCGCGCGATCGCTCCGCGCTGCGCATCCTTGAGCTTGGCGACAACATGACCTTTGCGTTGGGCAAGCCAAAGCAGACGGATTTCTACATGGCCAGCATGCGCGGCAATCGCAGCAAGAGCGCCGGGCCCTGGCCGGAGATGACCTTGGCCAGGATATGGAGGCTGTTCGCGCGCGTGCGCCGCGGCGACTACGACCTGGTGGTCGTGCAGCCGCCGATTTATCCGTGGTGGCACCTTCGCTCGTTCCTGACGGTGGTCAAGAACACGCTGTTGCGCGGTCGCTTGCTCGGCTTTTTTGCCACCTGGTCGGCGACCCTCGCCTTTCCGCTCTTGCGGTTTCTGCCGTGTAATGTGCCGATGGTGGTCGTCGACATGAACGACAGTTTTGGCATATTTCGCCATAACGTCTTTCTGTTCGGTCGCTGCCACACCTACTTCAAGCGCGAACTGCCGATCGACAAATGGCACGTCTTTTACCGCTCCGGCCATCGCAACCTGCCGACCGCCAACTTTCGTGCCAAGCCGCGCTGGCGACGGCGCATGGACAAGATCGCCCCGCTTGGCGTGGGCACGGTGCAGCCGGCGCTCGATCGGGCTTTGGCCAGCTTCGGCAGCGAGAAGAAGACCGACCTGTTCTTTGCCGGCACGACGTTTGCCACCAATCGCGTGCGCGAGGAGGGCGTGGCCCTGCTGGACAGGTTGAAGGCGCGCGGCGTGGTGGTCGACCATGTCACCGAGACACTGCCGTTCGGCGACTTCATCGATCGCTGCGCGCAGGCCTGGCTGACCTGGTCGCCGGCCGGCTTCGGCTGGGAGTGCTTTCGCCATCTCGAAGCCTCGCTGGCCGGTTCGGTGCCGGTGATCAGCAGCCCGACGATCCATCGTTACAGGCCGATGAACCATGGCGAACACTGCTTTTTCTACCATGTCGAGGGCGAAGACCTGGTCGAGACGGTGATCGAGGCGCTGAAGGACAAGGACAAGCTTGCCCGCATGGCCGAAGCGGCGCGCGATCACGTACTGCAGCACCACACCCATGAGGCGCTGTGCGACCACGTTATCGACGTTGCGCTTGGTGATACAGTGGCACCGAGGCCAAGTGCGGAAACCGTCCAATGACCGCTGACCTTCATGCCGCCAACAAGGCACTGGTGCAGCCCCTTCGGTTGGCGCTCTATGATTACGAGCCTGATGCTGTACGGACGGCGCTGTCCGATGCCTTCCATCGTGATGCCGTCGTTCATCTTGCGCACCCGTTTGAGGATCTTGACGGGGCGAGCGGGCTCTACGAAACGGCCTTCAGCCCACTACATGACGCCCTGCCCGATCTGGAGCGCCGCGACACGATCGTGATCGCCGGCGACAGCAAGATGGGCACCAACTGGGTCGGCTGCGGCGGCTACTACACCGGGACGTTCGCGGCCCCCTGGCTCGACATTCCGCCGACCGGCCATCAGGTGGCCATGCGGTTTCACGAGTTTTTCAGGGTCGAGGACGGCCGCGTCACGGAGATGCAGGCGCTGTGGGACATCCCGGAGGTCATGATGCAGGCCGGCGCCTGGCCGATGGCGCCCAGCCTGGGCCGTGAGTGGCACGTGCCAGGGCCGGCAACGCAGGACGGCCTTGTGCCAGACCCGCGTGATCCTGAGCATTCTCAGGCAAGCGTTTCCCTGGTCGGCGACATGCTGGCCGCTTTGGGCCAGTACGCTGACGGCGGTGTCGAGGCCATGCGCCTCGCCGACTATTGGCACCCGCGCTGCAGCTGGTACGGCCCGTCCGGCATCGGCACCGGACGCGGCATCGACGGCTTTCGCCATTGGCACCAGATCCCGTTCCTGAACGCCATGCCGGACCGAGTCGGCACCCTGGGCAAAGGCGACCTGTTTGGCGACGGCGCCTATGTCGGCTTCACGGCCTGGCCGGGCATGCGCGCCACGATCACCGGCGATGGCTGGCTGGGCATCGCACCGTCGGGCCAGCCGGTGACCATGCGCAGCCTGGACTTCTGGCGCTGCGAGGCGGGCCTGATCCGCGAGAACTGGGTGCTGGTCGACCTACTGGACGTCTACAGCCAGATCGGCGTCGACGTTCTGGCCAGAATGCGCGAGTTCAACAAGGCATGGGCGCGGGCTTGAGCACTATTCGGACGCCGCGCGGGCGCGCCGCCGCGACCGTCTGATCAGGAAGAACCCAACCAGGACCACGATCACTACGGCCAACCCGATCAGGGCCAGATAGTGACCCGCCGGGAACAGCGCGCGGATCCAGGACAAGTGCCGGTCGACGAAAAACACGCCGTAGCCCCAGAACCCGACCCAAAGCGCAGCGCCTAAGCAGTTGTAGGCCAGGAAACGCCACCAGTTCATCTCGGCAATGCCGGCAACGATGCCGTTCAACTGCCGTGCGGGCACGACAAAGCGCGCGAAGATCACCACCTCGCCGCCGAAGCGATGAAAAAAGGCCTCGACCTTGGCCAGCCTCGGTGCCGTCAGGCCCACCCGCCGGCCATATTTGACGACCAGTTCGCGGCCGGCAAAACGGCCGATCGCGTAGCCGATATTGTCGCCGACCACCGAGCCCAGCCAGGCCCAAAACAGCATCATCGGCAGGCTGATATCGCCCTGGGCCGCCAGCACGGCCGTCGAAACGATGATGCTTTCGCCAGGCGACGGCATGCCGAACGAATCCAGCAGCACGCTGATGAAGACGATAACCAGGCCGAACTCGTGAACGTAAGTTTCAGCCAGTTGGGTCAGATGATGCATGAGGCGGTCGCGACGAGCCCTGGTATAAGGTGGCGACACCCTGGATGGCCGTCGCCGCCCATGTCAACGCAAGCCTGGGCCGATCAGGCCTGCCCCGTGCCCCCGCTCGCCTGAAGCTTGACTGCCTGGGAGACGAAGTCGGCAAGGCGTTTGGTCTCGATCTCCTGCACGGTGGTCAGTTTGATATGCCGCCGGGCCTTGCCCTTACCTTCCAGAATGCCGTCAGGATCGTCGAGCAGAACGCCATTGGAAAACTCGACACCGACATGTTTGGCATAGACGAAATAGCCGCCGAACCGAGACTTCGGGTCACCCGAAACAGCCTCGAAGACAATCCCGCCATACATTTTGCGTTTCGTGCACGTCGGTGCGATTTTGCTGACCAGGCGATCGATCGCCTGCGTGATCTCCTTCGCGTCCATCGTGTCGCTCAACCGCCGATCGGTGTGCAGAGTTCGACCGTGTTGCCCAAAGGGTCGGCGACGTAAGAGACCGTCTGCCCCCACGGCATTTCTGCGGGCGGCTTGCGCTCCGCGGCACCGGCTTCAAGCGCCGTTCGGTGGGCCGCGGCCACATCGTCGGTCACGAGCGCGATTTCGAATGCCGGCGCATCGTCCTCGGCCCGCTGTCTGCGGAAGCCGAAACCGTGGCTGCCGGCCAGGTCTTCGCGCGCGAACGCCAGCGTCGTCTCGCCGGTTTTCAGCTCCGCATACGTGCCGCTGTCATGGACGAAGCCACGGTCCAGGCCAAAGGCCCGCTCATAGAAATCCAGCGCAGCATCGATGTCCGGCACATAGAGAATGATGTATCCCAGCTTCATGAAGGGTCTCTGTTCCGCGTTTCCCTGAACAGGAACATAACAAGAACATCGTGGTGCGGTCAAGCCGCGATCGCCGCTCGTGTCTTGGTAATCCCCAAGGCAGCAGCGGCTGCCTCCCGGCCCTTCACCACGAAGTGTTCCCGGAATATGGCGGTGTGGTGTTCGGTCTCTTGGTACTGGTGCGGCGTCAGCGAGACAGAAAGTACCGGCACCCCGGTCTCCAGACCCGCCTGCATCAAGCCGTTCACGACCGCCTGCGCGACGAACTCATGTCGGTAGATGCCGCCATCGACAACAAAGGCCGCCGCGACAACCGCCGCGTAACGCCCTGACTTTGCCAGATCTCGCGCCAGCAAGGGCATCTCGAACGCGCCGGGGACATCGAAGACGTCGACATCTTCCTCCGGCACCTTCTGAAGGAAGCCAACCAAGGCCTGGTCGACGATGTCTGCGTGCCAGCCTGCCTTGATGAAGGCGTAATGGTTGTGTGTCACTGTGATCTCCTTTCGTGATGACTCGTCACCCAAGGCGATCACGTGCAGTGCTCCGGGCCGTTGGCCGGAAACCTGCACATTCTCTTCCATCCGGACTATGACCGTCGGCCCAGGAGTCTCACCTGGTCTGCTTGACCCTCAGATCATGTGGCTGAGGCGCTCGCGGGCTTGCAAGTCTGATTGCTTACCGTCGGTGGGGAGTTCCGCCCCGCCCTGAGAACAGCGGCAACTTATAGGCAAGGATTGCGTCGGCACAAGGCAAGAACGAACCCGACCCTGGCCGCGCGGCGAAGTTGGGTCACTTCGAACTCAAACGATCTCATTCGGCCTTGGTCGCCTTGAACCTGAGCCGCACATAGTCGACGGACCATTGGCCCTGGTCGTCCCGCAAGGCTGGCTCCAGCAGGTCCACGATGGCGGCGATCGCGGGTGTTCGGTGGTGATCGTCCAAGCGATTGAGGAAACCTTCGGCGAAAACGGCAAGCCAGCCCTCGATATCCGTCGGCAGTGGCGTCGGACGGGGGAACAACTGGCTCTCCTCGACGGTGAAGCCATGGCTTTCCAGCCGCGTTCGATAGGCCTCTGCGGTCGGAAAGTACCAACCCAACTCGCGCCACTTCACGCCGTGACGCTGCAGGACGGCGCGCAGCGCGGTGGTCACGGCCGCGATGTTGCCGTGGCCGCCGAACTCACCGACGAAACGGCCGCCCGGTTTCAGCACACGGCTGACGCCGCGCAGGACGCCGTCGGCGTCCGGCATCCAATGCAGCGCGGCGTTGGAGAACACGGCATCGAAACTCTCGGGCTCGAACGGCAGATCCTGGCCGTCGCCATGGACGACATCCAGGCCCCTTGCCCGCGCGCTGGCGACGAAGGCCTCGCCGGCGTCGATGCCCAGCACGTCGACCTGCCTGCCGGCGATCACTTCGGTCAGCGCGCCGTCGCCGCAGCCGAGGTCGAGAATACGCTCGCCCGGCCTTGGGTCGAGCAAATCGACCACCGGGCCGCCAAGGTCGGACACATAGCGAACATGGCGGTGATAGCTGTCCGCCTGCCATTCGGGTTTATCCAAATGCTCGTTCATCGCGTTGCTCGGCCGGTAGTTCCAACGGTTGTGTCATAGCCGGCTTGGGCCTATCTGTTCCAGCCATGGATCACCCTATTCACATCATTGGCGGCGGCCTGGCCGGCAGCGAAGCCGCCTGGCAGATCGCCCAGACGGGCCACCCGGTCGCCCTGCACGAGATGCGCCCGACGGTTGGCACGGACGCGCATCAAACAGATGGGCTGGCGGAGTTGGTCTGTTCGAACTCCTTCCGCTCCGACGATTGGGAGAGCAATGCCGTCGGCCTGCTGCACGAGGAGATGCGGCGCTGCGGTTCGCTGATCCTGGCTCAGGGCGATGCCAACAAGGTGCCGGCGGGCGGCGCCCTCGCGGTCGATCGCGACGGTTTCTCCGAGGACGTCACGCGCGCGCTGGCCGGACACCCGCTGGTTATGATCGAGCGCGGCGAGATCGCAGGCCTGCCGCCAGCCGACTGGGACAGCGTCATCGTGGCCACCGGCCCCCTCACCTCGCCCGCCCTGGCCGGCGCGATCCAGGAACTGACCGGCGAGGCGGAGCTGTCCTTCTTCGACGCCATCGCGCCGATCGTCTATCGCGACAGCATCGATTTCGACCAGGCCTGGTTCCAGTCACGCTATGACAAGCCTGGCCCCGGCGGCACCGGCAAGGACTACATCAACTGCCCGCTCGATCGGGACCAGTACGAGGCCTTCATCGCCGCCTTGCTTGAGGCGCCGAAGACCGAGTTCAAGGAATGGGAGCGCGAGACGCCCTATTTCGAGGGCTGCCTGCCGATCGAGGTGATGGCGGAACGCGGGCCGGAGACCTTGCGCTACGGGCCTATGAAGCCGGTCGGTCTGACCAACCCGCATCGCGAGGAACGGCCCCATGCCGTGGTGCAACTGCGCCAGGACAATGCGCTGGGCACGCTCTACAACATCGTCGGTTTTCAGACGAAGCTGAAGTACGGTGAGCAAAAGCGGATCTTTCAGATGATCCCTGGGCTGCAGAATGCCGAGTTCGCGCGGCTTGGCGGCATCCACCGCAACACGTTCCTGAACAGCCCGAAACTGCTCGACCCCGAACTGCGCCTGAAAGCCCAGCCGCGGCTGCGCTTCGCTGGCCAGGTCACCGGCGTGGAAGGCTATGTCGAAAGCGCCGCGATCGGTCTCTTGGCCGGCCGGTTCGCGGTTGCCGAACGGCGCGGCCAGCCCGTCCGCCCACCGCCCCGCACGACGGCGCTGGGCGCCTTGCTTGGCCATATCACCGGCGGTGCGGAGGCCGAAACCTTTCAGCCGATGAATGTCAATTTCGGCCTGTTCCCGGAACCCGAGGGCGTGCGGCGCGGCCGGCGCGGCAAGGCAGATCGTAAGCGCGCTTATGCTCTACGCGCCCTGGCCGACCTGGACGGCTGGCTCGGCAAGCCGGCGGCCACGGCTGCGGAGTAATCGCCCCTTGGTCAGGCGGTTTAATCTGTCAAGATCCTGATCAAGGTCGACGCAAGACGGTCGGCGTCCCACCGCGTCCAGGTTTCGTTGATCTTGATGGCAAGTTTGCGATTTGACGGTGCGGGCAGCTTCACGCCCTCACGATCGGCCGCCGCATCAAGCCGACCCTTGTCCAGGTCCGCCACCGGACCGCCCAGCAGAAATATGTTGGTGCCGTCTTCGATCCGCTCGACCGTGATGCGATCGTCCGCCGACAACTGGTCGATGACAGCCTCGCTGCGCTCGATCGCGGCGCGCCATCGGTCCAAATGGCCCGGCAGGTGATCCAGCGCCAGCAACGCCGCCGGCCACGACTGATAAAGGCCGCCACCAAAACGGCGTCGGTCGTGGTAGAGGTCGTCCAGCATCTCAGCGTCACCGGCAATCACGCAGCCGAACGGCGCACCGAGATACTTATAAAGCGAGACATAGACCAGATCATACGGCGCCACGATCTCGGCCGGTTCACGACCGATGTAGGCCGCCTCGATCATCATCCGGGCGCCGTCATAAAACAGCGGTGTGCCGTCGCCCTTGGCCAGCGCGACGATTTTGGCCAGTTCCTCAGGCGGAAAGCGGGCGCCGTGATGCCGGCGCACCGGGCTTTCGATCGCGATACCGGCAAGTTTCGTAGCCACGCGGGCATTGGCACAGCGCGCGATCTCTCCGCGTACCGCGGCGGCCGAGTAGCCGACGCCGGCATCGTTCAGCGGCACCATGGTGAAGCCGCCAAGCTGGCTGAGATTGTCGCCGCTGTCGTTGAACAGGTGGCTGTCCCGGTGCACGACGATCCGCCCGCCGGCCGTGCCGCCGAGAAGGCGCAAGGCCAGCAGATTGGCCAACGTGCCAGTCGGAAACATCACCGCCCGCTCCTTGCCCAGAAGCTCGGCCATCGCCTGTTCCAGCGCCGTAACCGCGCCGCCATTGCTGTAGTAGTCTGCTTCGGTGGACCCGTCGGCGGTCAACTCGGCCAGGCGCGCACTCATTTGGCGGGGCGACAATTCCGGCCCGTCATGGGCGAACGAGACCTCGAAATCCGGTTTCGCCGTCATTAGTCCGAGGCTCTCTGTTCAACGAAATCGATCACCGAACCCTCCGCTTCATCCGGCAACACCCGCAGGCGATCGCCCACCCTTTCGGCATCGACCCGGTCCCTGGCGAGACAATCTGCAGCGGCGGCAAGACTACCAACTGTAAAGCTGGCCGCGATCGCGCTTGGCACCACGGGGGCTGTCACGCCGGGAAAAGCCTTTGCCGCGGCTGCCTCCGTCATCACGTCGATCCAAGCGCCATCGGCGAGCGGGAAGCGGCTGCCATGCGGCCCCGACGTCTCGGCCAACCCCAGCCGAGCCAGCCGGCCAGCGGTTACCGCGGCATCGTCGGACACGATCGTGGCGCTTTGCAAACCGACCGCCGTATTCGGGTGGTCGAGCAATGGTTCCTGCCACAAGACCTCCGGCGTCAGGTGCTGGATGGCGAACAGTTCGACCTCCGGCATCGCGGTGTCGTCTAGGTAGACGATCCTGAAGGCACCGTGCTTCGTGCCGCCGCCGGCCAGCGGCACATCGCGGCCCAGCGTGACGGCCGGCTGGCACCCGTCCGTCGCAGTGCGCCACGCCTTCTCAACGGAGCTTGCATCATCGCAACCCAGAGCGAACAGTTGCAGACCAGTGTAGCGCTCCAGCCGTTTGGCGATGGATGCATGCGGCAGAGCCGGATCGGTGACGCCCAGCAGTTCCAGATAGCCTTGACGCAGCATGATGCAGTGGTTGCCCGAGCCCAGGGGCTCAAACGGGCCGTCCGGCGTGGCCTGCTTCTTGTGCGAACTGCGCGGGGTCAGCCGGAAACCAAGCCGCCGATAGGCCTCGAAGGCCCGGTCGAGATCGGGTACGACGATGCCGACATGGTCGAGGGTCAGGCCGTCCACGATCACCGCTCCTGAGCGCTGCGCGCAATGTCGGCCTCGAAGGCGTCCGCCAACTGTTGCTGCACGATCGTTCGGTCGACCTTGCCGGCGCCGTTCAGCGGCATTTCGGGCACGATGCAAACGCGGCGCGGATGAGCATAGGCCGGCCCGTTGTCCAGGCAGTAGGCTTTCAAGGCCTGCTCATCGGCATTGCCTTCCTTCTCCAACATCACCATCGCCACCGGGACATGGCCTTTGACCGGATGGACGACGGGCACGACGCTGGCGTCGAAGACGGAAGGATGGCTGATCAGCAGGTTCTCGACTTCCTTGGGATAGATGTTCTCGCCGCCGCTGTTGAACATGTCGTCGGTCCGGCCTCGGAAAAAGAAAAATCCGTCTTCGTCGAGATGGAACAGGTCGCCCGTGGCCAGCCAGCCATCCTTCAGCCGCTTGGCATTGACCTCCGGCAGGTTGTGATAGCCGGGCGTGACGCCGGGATTGCGCACCCAGAGTTCGCCGTCGCTTGGGTGCTCGTTGCCATTGGCGTCGACCAGCTTCACCTCGCCCTCCGGCCAGGCGACGCCGCAACTGCCGAACGGCACCGCGCGCCCGTCGGTCGGCGGCCCGATCATGACCGGACCGCCCTCGGTCAGGCCATAGCTTTCGCTGATGCCGCAGCCGAATGCCTGTTTGACGGCGACCATGAGTTCCTCCTGCACAGGCGCGGAGCCCAGTTTGAGCGACTCAAGCGCCGAGAAATCGAGGCTCTCGATCAGGTCGCGCTGTTGCAGCAGCAGGGTGAAAACGGCCGGCACCGCACCGGCATAGGTGCACCGATACTCCGACAGAACGGTCAGAAAACGGCGCGGCTCGAAATCCGGCAGGATGACCACCGAGCCACCGATATGCAGCATCGGCTTGATCGCGCCCGCCATGGCGTTCTTGTGATAGAGCGGCACAGCGGCCAGCGCCCGCTGGTCGGGACTGCCGGGCCAATAGCGCTGCACCGCCCGCGTCCACCAATACTGCCCACCATGCGTCAGAACCACGCCTTTCGGCCGCCCCGTCGAACCCGACGTGTAGGGCTGAAATGACGGGTGATCCGGCCCGATGGCGGGCGGCGTGAAGTGAGGCGCGGCATCGGCCAGTGCAGCCTCATAGTCCGCCCAGCCGGCGGGCACCTGGTGCAGCGCAATGCGGTGCTCGATCGACGAACCGTTCACGACATCGACGATCACCCGGTTGCAGGCCGGATCGACCACGGCCGCGCGACACCCCGCATCCGCCAAGATATATTCCAGCGTGTCGGCGCCCAGCTTGGTGTTCAGCGGCACGGGCACGACGCCCGCGCGCATGGCGCCATACATGATCTCGACGAACTCGTACCGGTTGCCGATGACCATGGCCAGGCGATCGCCGGGCTTAAGGCCCAGCGCCTTCGTCAGGCTGGCGAAGCGGTTCAGGCGCTCTTCCAGGGTGGCATAGATAACGCGCCGCTCCCGGTCGCCCGACAGGTCGATCATGGCGACCTTGTCCGGATGCGCGCGGCCGGCCTCGTAGTTCCAATAGCCGAAATTGTCCTTGATCAGATCGGCGTTCATGCCGTTGTCCCCTTTGCTCGCGCTGCCGCCGCCCGTCCGGCGATCTCGCCGCCGACAAAACACTCCGCAAGATTGCCGCCGGACATGTAGAGATGCCCGAACACGCTGCCGCACTCGCCCGCCGCGTAGAGGCCGGGGATCGGCGCGCCGAAGCTGTGCAGGACACGCTGCTCGGCATCGTGGACCGGGCCGCCTTGCGTGTTCGAAACGATCGGCCAGATCTGGCCATAGATGAAGGGCGGCCGCCGGATCGGCATCATGCTGGTTGGCGGCCTGCCGAACTCGCCATCCTCCGCCCGCTCGCAGGCCTGGTTCCAGCGCTCGATGGTCTCGGTTAGAATCTCGAACGGAAGGCCCAGGCCATTTGCCAGGGCTTCGATGTCGCTTGCTTGCCTGAGAATGCCGAGATCAATTTCGGCGCGGTTATCGGCGCTCCATTCATAGCCGACACCGGCTTCGTGCCAGGTCGGCCTGCCGAACGGATAAAGCTGCCTGCCATCCTCGTCGGCCAGCAGCCAGGCCGGCAGGGCCGGATAGTCCTGGGTTTCGGGCCGGAAACGGCCTAGCGGCCGGGCGCCCGTATCCTGCAGATAAGGCTCGTACTCGTTCATGAAGCGTTTGCCGTCGCGATCCAGCAGGATCCACGGCATACGCACCTCGGACGGTGGCCCCTCACCCGGCAGCCAGTCCGGCACCCGCTTGGTGCGAATGCCAAACGGATAGTCCGGGTCGGGATGGCGGAAGCCGTAGGAGCCGTGGAAGTGCCAGAGGTGCCACAGCCCTGCCCCGGCCTCCTGCGCCAACCTGATGCCGTCGCCCGTGTTGTGCCGATAGGCCGCGTTCAAGACCGGTTTCAGGGGCCAAAACTGGTCCTGGAAGTCAGGCGACCCTTCGAATCCGCCGCACGCCAAAACCACGCCGCCAAGCGCGCGTATGGGGACACCGGCCTCACCTGCCCCCGCCCAAACGCCGTGGACCGCGCCATCGTCCGCCAACACCAGTCGCGACGCCGGCGTCGCGCAGCGCACCTCGATGCCGCGCCGTTTCAGGTTCAACTCCATCAAGCGAAACAGGCGCGCACCCTCGGGCGAGCCGCGCACATTCGGGTAGGTCTCCGCCGCCGAAAAGCCGTCCAGTGCGTCGATGTAGACAAAGCCGAAGGTGCCATGGCCCGGCAGCGGATAGTTGGCGTTGGCCGGCCGCTTACCCACCGTTGCGCCGAAACCGTCCGCCAGCGCGTCGATGGTCGCGGCGGCGGTCGTCATGCCGTCCGCCAGGCGCCGCAGCACCGGTTCCGGCGCCGTGCCGCCGTTGGTCGCGGCCAGATACGCGAAGGCCTGGTCGGCGTTCTTGGCGACGCGCACGCCGCCCGCCGAGCAGACGGAGATGCCGCCCGGCTCTGCCGCCTTTTCCAAGATCAGTACCCGAGCACCCCGATCGTGCGCAGCGATGGCCGCCATCGCGCCGGCATAGCCGCAGCCGACAACGACGACGTCCCAGGTCTCATCCCACGCCTTAGGCGCCGGCATGCGGATGGGTTGCTGCTGCATCGTCGATCAGGAGCCCAGCGCGTCGGGGAAGATGGCGCGCAAGCCGTCGATCAGGTCCGCCGCCATGGCCGACAGGATTCGCTCGCCCTTCTCAACCGTGGCCAGGGTCGGGTCGCCCCGCACGCCGGTGATCGAGTAGTCGACGCCGGAATTCGGATCGCCATCGAACGTTGACGGGGCGCGGAAAACGGTACCCGGCTGGTCCAGCATATTGCCATAGTCCGGCACCGCCTTTTCGAAGCGCACGACGTCGCGGTCGATCGCCATGATCATGGAGGTCTCGGATTCGTCCCCATGGCCGCCCAGCTTTTGGTCAAGAATGGCGCGCTCGCCGTGGCCCAGATTGCGAATATCGGCAACATGGACGCGCGTGCCATTCTCGTTCAGCAGGTTGCGGGCGGCGAGCTGGACAACCGGTTCCGTCGACACGCCCGTGTTCAGGATCGCAAGATTGCGCACGCCGTCCGCAACGAATTTGGCCAGAATGTCGCGCAACACGGCCTCGAACGTCGCTGACTGCAAGTGCTGGCTGCCGGGATAGCGCACGAAGGCCGGGTAGAAGCCGAAATCCACCACCGGCGCCGCGACAATCGGCAGGTCGGCCAGGACGCGGTTGGTCAACGCGCGCGCGACCAGCCAGTCGGTATTCAGCGGCAGATGGTGCCCGTGCTCCTTCGAGATCGCGCCAATTGGCACCAGCACCGGCGCGCCGCCATCGAACCAGGCCTTGGCCTCGACCCAGGTCAGCGTTTCAAGCCAGACTCCCTCCGCCATCTCAGCCCCTCCTCAAAGATGCTGGTCCAGAAAACGGCGCACATGGGGACCCCAGATCATGGGCCCGTGCTTTTCGAACAAGTGCCCCTCCTCGTCGGTGACACCGAATGTTGGGAAGATATGGCTTTCGACCGTCAAGTCGCTGCCCTTCAGTGCAGCAGCGATATCGTTGGTCGGGCCGATCGAATAGTCGTTCTCTGCCTGGATAAAGAAGGATGGTTGGGTCAGGCTGTTCGCCGCCTCGATCATGTGAGAACGCAGCTTTGGCGCGCGCTCCCAATTCATCGCCGCCCCTGCGAAGTCGATCATGCAGCGGAAGCCCGGTTCCTTGGTTGCCGCCAGCAACGAAACCGTGCCACCGAAGGAACTGCCCATCACACCGACCCGATCGGCATCGATCTCGTGCCGAGACTTGGCGTAGGAAAGCGCGGCTACGACGTCGTCGGCCTCGGCATCCAATCTGTTACGCAATTGGCTGTCGTATTCGTCCGTGCCATAAGCGGCCGTGACCTCGTCGCGCCAATAGAGACCGTCGGACCGGCCGTATCCCCAGCGGTGCGGAAACAGGCAGGCTATACCCCACTGCAACAGGGTCGCGGCGACCGAGGGCTTGCAAATGTCCTTTGTCTCGCTGGTCAGCCCGCTGCCATGGTTTGTGACCATGCAGGGAAACGGGCCATCGCCGGGCGGCAGGTAAAGAAACCCGGTCAAGGTGCCGCGCGGGCCGGCAAACGTGACCGCCTCGGGCGCCATGGGCCAATCGGTCAGATCGATCAGCGTTTCCGGATCGTTCGCGACGTCCAGCACGTGGCGTTCGAACTTGTCGATCAGCGAGGACATATGGCTACGCGCCGCTTCGAAGTCCGGGCTGGCGGCCCTGGCAGCGAGATCGGCGTCGCGGGCGGCGCGATCGGTGAAGCGGCATTCCCATTCCACATCCGGCCCCGGATCGGAGCCGTCGGCACGCACCGTAATGCGGCCGGCGGGCAGGCCGATTGCCGTGCGCACACGGCTGGCGGCCCGGCGCGCCTCCAAGACCTCCGCCGCCCGGCCCGGCTTGGCAAAGTAATGGGTCCGTTCGATGCAGGCGGTGATCATGGGAGGGCTCTTTCGGTGGCGGTTTCGGCAAAGGTGGGTAAGGCTTCGCCCGGAAAGTGACAGCGGACCATCCGCCGGGGCGACCATTCGCGATAGTCGGGAAGGTCACTCCCGCAGCGCGGCCGCGCGATCGGGCAGCGCGTGTGAAACGGGCAGCCGGGCGGCGGGTTGACCGGGCTGGGGATCTCGCCGTCCAGTGGCACACGCTCTGTCCGCTCATGGATATCGGCCTCGGGTACGGCAGAAATCAGCGCGCGCGTGTACGGGTGCAGCGGGTTTTCGAACAGATCCCGCTCCGTCGCCAGTTCAACGATCTCCCCCAGATACATCACGGCGATCCGGTGGCTGACATGGCGGATGACGCCGAGATTGTGCGAGATGAACAGCAGGGTCAGGCCGAATTCCTGCTGAATATCGGCCAGCAGGTTCAAGATCTGGGCCTGGATCGAGACGTCCAGGGCCGAGACCGCCTCGTCGCAGACGATTAGTTTGGGCCGCAGGGCCAGCGCCCTGGCAATACCGATGCGCTGGCGCTGGCCGCCGCTGAAGGCGTGCGGGTTGCGGTCCATCGTGTCCGGCTGCAGGCCGACCACCTCCATCACCTCGCCAACCCGGCGCGTGATCTCCGCGGTGCTGAAGCCGAAATTGGACAAGGGCTCGCCGATGATCGCGCGGACCGTCAGGCGCGGGTTCAGCGACGAATACGGGTCCTGAAACACGACCTGGATGTCCTGACGCAGGCCCCGCATTTGGCGGAGGGACAAGTGCGTGATGTCCTGCCCGTCGAAGCGGATGCTGCCTCCCGTCGGGTCCAGCAGGCGCAGGATCAGGCGGCCCAAGGTGGTTTTGCCGCAACCGCTTTCGCCGACGATACCCAGCGTCTCACCCGGCGCCATCTTGAATGACACGTTGTGGACGGCGCGTAAGGTGGCGCGCTGGGCGCCCAACAGCGACCGTTCGACCACGAACTCCTTGGTCAGGTCCTGGACTTCCAACAACGCCATGGTCATGACGCTGCCACGGTGTCTTGCAACGCCTCCAGCGAACGCCAACAGCGGCTCGATCGCCCCTCCGGCAGACCGTGCAGCGCCTGCGTTTCGGTCCGGCAGCGGTCCACCGCTTCGGGACAGCGCGGATGGAAGCGGCAGCCTTGGGGAAAGGCATGGGCCGACGGCGTGCTGCCGGGAATGGCGTCGAGCCGCGCAGATTTGTGCCGGGCTGACGGGATCGAGCGGATCAGCAACCGTGTGTAGGGATGGGCGGGCCGGTCGAAGATCTGCGCCGCCGTGCCCTCCTCAACCACCTGGCCGGCATACATGACCACGACCCGCTCGGCCATCTGAGCGATGACGCCGAGATCGTGGGTGATCATCAGGATCGCCATGTTGAACTGGTCGCGCAGAGAACGCATCAGATCCAGAATCTGCGCCTGGATCGTGACATCGAGCGCTGTCGTCGGCTCGTCGGCCAACAGCAACTTCGGCTGGCAAGCCATGGCCATGGCGATCATCACCCGCTGGCGCATACCGCCGCTGAGCTGGTGCGGATAGTCCAGGGCGCGCCGCGCCGCGTCCGGGATGCCGACCGCGGCCATGAGCTCAACGGCCTTGGCGTGGGCCTGGGCCGGCGAGGCGCCGAAATGCTCGACCAGCACCTCGCCGATCTGAAAGCTGACCGTATGGACCGGGTTAAGGCTGGTCATCGGTTCCTGAAAGATCATCGCCATGTCGCGGCCGCGCATCTCGCGCATCGCCTTGCGCGACAGGCCAGTCAGTTCCGTGCCGTCAAAACCGATCGAACCGCTTGCGACCCCGGCAATGTCGGGCAACAGGCCCATGACCGACATGGCGGTGACCGACTTCCCGGACCCGCTTTCACCGACTAGACCAACGATTTCGCCCGGATGCACGGTCAGGCTGACATCCTCCAGGACCTTCAGCCGGTGGCGCAGAGTGGCAAACTCCACCGTCAGGCCGTCGACCTGTAACAGCGGCTCGCGGACGCTCATTGATCGCGCACCTTCGGATCCAAGAGATCGCGCAGCCCGTCGCCTAGCAGGTTGAAGCCGATGATCGTGATGGCCAGCGCCAGGCTGGTGAACAGCGCCAGATGCGGGTCAGTACGCAGGGCGGCCAGACCGTCGCGGATCATGCCGCCCCAGGTCGGCGTCGGCTCCTGGACGCCGATGCCGAGAAAGCTCAAGGTCGCCTCGGCCATGATGATGAAACCGACCCCGACGGAGGCGCGCACGATGATCGGCGAGGCGATATTGGGCAGCAGATGGCGCAGCAGGATGCGCCAGGATCGCGTGCCGCTGGCGATCGCGGCATCGACGAACATCTCCTCGCGCAGGGACAGTACCAGCGAGCGCGTCAGCCGCGCGATGCCGGGCCACCAGACCAGGGACAGCGCGATGATCACCGTCGTGGTACCGGTGCCGAGCACGGCAGCGACCAGGATGGCCAGGATCAGCTCAGGAAAGGCAAAGATGATGTCGACCGTGCGCATGATGATGGTCTCGGCCCAGCCGCCGAAATAGCCAGCAATCATGCCCAGCGTGACGCCGATCGTCAGCGTGATGGCGAGAACGGAGCCGGCGACGGTCAGAGATACGCGCGCGCCGATCAGGATGCGGCTGAAGACGTCGCGGCCAAGCGCGTCGGTGCCCAACAGGTGCTCACCGCCCGGCGGCCGCCAGATCGCCAGCATGTTGATCTGCTCGTAATCGTAGGGCGCCAGCCACGGCGCGAAGATCGCCACCACCAGCACGATCGAGACCAGAACCGAACCGATCATGGCGTTGCGACTGCGCCGAAAGCGCAGCGCGAAGTCGGACTGCAGGCCGCGGCGGATCGGCCCGATCACCGGCACCTGCCTCATGCCGTCCGGTCCCCCAGCCTTATGCGCGGGTCGATCGCGCTGTACAGCAGATCGACAATCAGGTTGATGCCGGCATAGAACACCGTGAACAGCAGCACGATTGCCATCGTCACCGGATAGTCGCGGGCGAAGATCGCCTGGATCGCTAAGCTGCCGAGACCGGGAATGTTGAAGATCGTCTCGACCACGAACGTGCCGCTCAACAGGCCGCCGAGAATAATGCCGACCGTTGTGAGCAACGGTACCAGCGTGTTGCGCACCGCGTGGCGCCAGATGACGATCTTTTCGCGCAGGCCCTTGGCGCGCGCGGTGCGGATATAGTCCGTGCGCAGCACCTCCAGCATATAGGTCCGGTTCAGCCGCGCGATATAGGCCGAGGTCGGCACGACCAGCAGCGTGATCGGGATGACCGCCTGGCTGAACGAGCCCCAACCGGCCACCGGCACCCAGTCAAGCTGGAACGCGAAGATGTAGACCAGGAACGAGGCGAGCGCGAAGTTCGGCACCGAGATGCCGGCGACCAGCACCAGGATGATCGAGGTGTCGACCCATGAATTCTGGCGGATGGCAGCAATCGTGCCCAGCAGCATGCCGAGCGGAAAGGCAATCGCCAACGCCGACAGGGCCAGCACGGGGCTGATCAAAAGCCCCTCGCCGATGATGTCGATCACCGGCATCTGGGCGAACCGGAACGACAGGCCGAAATCGCCCTGCAATACGCCGAGAATGTAGTCGACGAACTGCTGCCACAAGGGCCGGTCGAGACCATAGGCGGCGCGCAGCCTTGCCTCCAAGGCCGCGTCGCCGGACTGGTCGCTCAACAGGCCGGTGATCGGGTCGCCCGGCACCGCCTGGTTGGCCAGAAAGGTCAGGATAACGGCCGCGAGCAGCACCGGGATCAAACCCAGCAGCCGCCCAACGCCATACCTCAGCAACGCCGTTTCTCCGGCCGCATCCCGTTCATGTCGACAGGTATACCTGAGCCGCGGGCCCGCCGCCTGTGCCTAGTTCATCCTCACCGTATTGAACGGCAGGAAGCGGAACGGCGTCAGCCGCACGCCTTCAACTTCCGGCTTGACCAAGGCCACCTGCATTCGCACTGTCGTCGGGCAGGTGCCGTACTCACCAATCAGGATCTCCTCGGCCTGATTGTAGAGCGCATAGCGCGCCTCGTTGTCCGCCGTTGCCCGTGCCTGGTCTATCAGCGCATCGAACTGGTCATTCTGCCAGCGCGACCGGTTATAGGGGCTGGGCCCGTACCAGACCTGCGACAGGAAATAGAGCCCGTCCGGATAGCCCGCAGACCAGCCCCAGGGGAAGAAGGCGACCTCGCCCGCATTCATGTTGCGGATATGGCTGCCGCGCTCGACGATCTCCACCTCCACCGGCATGCCCAGCACCTGCTGAAGCTGGCTGGCGAAATAGAGGATGTCGTTCCGGTTCGGCTCGGTCGAGGTGATGTTGATCGGCGGCAGACCCTCGCCGCCCGGATAGCCGGCCTCCGCCAACAGCGCCTGAGCTCGATCCGGGTCGTACGGCATCGGCTCCAGGTTAGCGTTGAAACCGGCCACCCCTGGCGTTACCTGGCCCGCCAACGGGAACGCCGCACCCTCATACAGGCCGTCGATCATGGCCTGGCGATCGAAGGCGATGCAGACCGCCTCACGCACACGCTCGTCCTGGAAAGGCTCGTAGAGGTTCTGGTTCATGCCCAGATAGCGGATCTGGGCGGCCGGCGCCTGAATCGACTGTTCCGCCAACTCAGGCGTTTGCAGAATGCGGCGGATCGATGCGGCGTCGGCATAGACGACATCCAGCTCGCAGGCTTCGAACATCGACACTGCGGTGTCGCCGGACGGCACGATCACGAACTCGACCGCGTCGATATACGGCCCCTCGCCCCAATAATCGGTATTAGCAGAGAGCAGCACGCGCTGTCCGCGATCCCACGTCTCGAACACGAAGGGACCCGTGCCGGCGGAGATCTCAAGATACCATTCGTCGCCTGCCGTTTCGACCGCATCATCGTCCATGAAGTAGAACGGATAGATGGGAAAAAGAACGTCCGGCTCGTTGAACCGCACCTCGACCGTGTAGTCGTCGATGACCCTGACGCCCTCAAGGTCCGTCGTATCGCCGTCGGTGATCGCCTGGGCCCCAACAACGGTGGCCAGATAGCGTGCGTTGAGACCGCCTTGATTTTCCGGGTTCAGCAGCGCCTCGAAAGTGTATTTCACATCGTCGGCGGTGAACTCATTACCCAAATGGGTGGTCACGCCAGGGCGAAGGTGGAAGGTGAAGCCCAGATTGTCGTCATGGGCATCCCAGCTTTCGGCCAGCGCGGGAATGACGTCGCCGGCCTCATTGATGGCCGTGAAACCCTCATAGATGTTGCCGATGACGTCGCCGGCGATCAATTCCGAATAGGTGATCGGATCGACCATCGCCGGGTCGGCATTGATGTTGGTGCGCAAGGTCTGTGCCTGTGCGGCACTGGCCGCAAGCACGAGGACGGTCACGAGCGCGCTGCCGGCCTTCAGACCGCTGATACGGTTGGAAATCTTCATTGGATACCCCCTGTTCAGATCATTTGATCAACGTCAATGGCGACGACTACTCCCTAGGCTCGGCTTTCATGAACGATGTTTGCTTCGGCGCCAGATGTCAAATCGGACATAGGCGACCGGCCACCTCCGCAAGTCACTGACTGGTTACTTATGCTGCTCCTGTTGTAGCTGACTGGCGGGGCAGCCTCAAGGCCTGCTCGAATTCAGCGGCTGCGCGGCAACAGGTTTCGCCGAAACTTAAGGCGCTGAATAGAGCCAGTTGGCGAACAGCATGTAGGTGGCATTGGTCCAGCCAAAGCCGCGCTGGGCGTGAGCATAGCCAATCCGAACCCGGGGATCGTCCGTCGGATCCCGGACATCATACTTCTCGATTATCACCGGATCAGCAGCGAAGAATGCGTTGATGGCCGCAATCCAGTTCTCCATGGCCAAGGCGGCCTCGGCCGAGAACCCGTTCGCGATCAGCCCATTGACCGCGAAGTACTGAATCGGTGCCCAGGCGTATGGCGCGTCCCACTGCTTGCCCGTATCGATCAGGCTGGTGGGAATGCCATATTGGGGCGAACCGGTGCTGCCGGCCGCTGCAGGCAGGAACGTCAGCCCGTCTTGAGAGGCCTGGAGACGTTGAACCAGATCGCTCGCGGCCCGGGGTGCGAGCACGCCTGCCCAAAGAAGGTAGATCTGGGTCGCGTAAGCATAGGCGAAGTCGGGCGCGCCGGACGCACGGTCGGCGGCGGCAAGCCGGTCTCCGAACCCGGTCCCGTCCGGCCGCAGGAAGAAGTCGGCAAGGAAGGAACGGCGGTCGGCCAAAGCTTCGGGATCATTGCGCGGGCTTTCGCCGGCGATCATTGCCAGGTGGTCGATGTCTTCAGCCATCACCAGCAGCAGCACGTTCAGACTGATGGGGGCATAATCCATCGCCCACTGTCCCGCATCGCCGAAGCGGTTTGACAGGTCGAAGCCTGACGCGCGAAGGCCCCTGTCGGCAGCATAATAGTCCTGGGTCAAACCATAGGTCGGATCGCCGCAATTCCCGACGGCCTCGAATTCCGCACAGGTCGTTTCGGCATTGTAGAACCGATTGTCGACATTGACGTCGGGGTTAGCCTGAAGATAGGTCGCATCATCCCGATAGATCGCCCGGTTCTGCGGCTGAGTGGAGCGTGCAACCTCCGGCGCCGGCCCGATACCATCCGTGCCGTAGAAGTAGACGGGATGGCTCTCCCCTTCGTGCTCGACCTCTCTCACCCGCGGATTGGACGACGACATGCCCCAAACGGTATCCGGGTCGGTCCAGTAGGCATAGTAACGCTCCGCCGCCGGCAGGACTTCATGCGCGATCCAGCCGTCAAAGCCGTCGGGTGCCTCATAATCCGGGTCGATCTGTGACAGGTACGGGCTGAGCGTATCGGTGTAGTCAAAGCCGTACCGGCGCGCCGCCTCGTAGACGGCGATTGCCTCTTGGGTAAACAGCGGCGGTTGTGATCGGGTGAGGTAGTAGGTGCGGTTCGCATTCGGGACGAAACCGCCATAAAAGGCGATCTCGAAAATGTGGTTGTCGACCATGCCCTTGGCGGTCTCGAACAGCCTTTCGGCGAAATCACGGTGGTAATGCGGACTGTCTGGATCGGATGACAGGCTGGTCAAGGCGCGGTCGGACGGCGACCATACCGTCGCCTCGGGATTTGCCATCACGTGATCAATGGAGGCAAGCAGTCCGCGAATGATGAAGTATGAGTCCCAGCCATACATTTCGTTAAAGGTCTCGCCGGGGACAACGTAGGGGTTGGGCAGATACAAAAGGCCAATTGAATTGTAGAGACTGTCGGGATCGAGACTCGGCGCCGGCAATGGATCTGGCAGCACGTCGATCACGACATCGGTCTGGCCATCGAGTTCCGGTGCCAACCGCGCGCGTACATCCTCGATGAGTACGGCGGGGGCGAAAACCGGGAAGGGCTCGCCATCCGGGTGGCTGACCAGCCTGTCGGTCGCCTGCGCGACGATATCGTCGTGGCTGCGATAGAGCACGGTCGGATCCAGCCATAGGCCGGTGACGTAGGGTACGACACAAGCCAAGGCGAAATCCCGGGTGCTCAGCGCCGCAGGGGGTTCACCCGGCTGGGAGAACAGGCACGCGCTCAAGATTGGCGCCAGGTCGGGGGCATTGGTGATTGTGCTCGAGTGGCCACCGGCCTGTGCCGGCAGAATCTCGACGCTGATCGTAGGACCGCTGACAGCGTCTTGGGCATACGTGCCATTCGGACCGACAATGGAGAGCAGAACCGCCACCTGGATGGTGCAACAGCGTGCTACCGCCTTGAGATCGAGCGTCATGTTCATATCGACCACCTTTCAGCCAATGCCGGTCGCTAGACTACCAGAACCGATTTGCCAAAGACCTTGCGATCGATCATTTCGCCGAGTGCCGGCCCGATGTCCTCCATCGGTCGAACACTGTGGATCGCTGGCTTCAACTGGCCCTCGGCCATAAGGTTCAGCAACGTTTCGTGGTCTGATCGCAGCCAGCCATTGGCGCCCAGGACGTTGTATTCGAACGACCAGATGTAACGCAGGTCGGTCTTGGGGTCATATCCCGCCGTGGCCCCGCAGGTGACGATCCGGCCGCCGCGCTTGACCGTGCGAAGACAGCGCGCCCAGGTGTCGCCGCCGATATAGTTCACGCAAACATCGACGCCGCCGCTTTGCCCGCGCGTCCTCGGCTTCCCATAGGCGCGCACGACCCAGTCGACAAAATCCTCCTGGCTGGTGTCGATGACGTGATCAGCGCCGATCGCCCGCAGCTTTTCGCCCTTTTCCGCCGAACTCGCGCAGGCGACAACCTCGCAGCCCGCCAGTTTGGCAAGCTGGACGCAACACGTGCCGACGCCGCCCGTGGCGCCCAGGATCAGGACCGTCTCGCCCGCCTTGATCCGCGCACGAGCATGAAGCAGCCGGTGCGCCGTGCCAAAGGCCGTCGGCAGACACGACGCCTCCACGTCGCTGACCCCGTCGGGGATCGGCACCAGATACTCTTGCCCGACCGATACGAATTCGCAAAGGCCACCGCGCTTGGTCTCGCCCATCATGCCGTCATTCTGGCTGGGCTCGATGCCGACACGCTGGCCGGCCCGCCATCGCGACCCGTCGACGCCGGGACCGAGCTCCACGATTTCGGCCGCGATGTCGGCGCCGAAGATCATCGGCAACGGCGTTCGAAGCCCGGGAATGCCCCGCAGGACCATCGGGTCGAACCCGTTGAGCGAAACCGCCTTGACCCTCAGCAGGCACTCGCCCCGCCCGACCTCAGGCTCGGGGAAATCCTCGACCCTGACAGTCTCCAAGTCACCGTGCTCGTGAAAAACCGCCGCGCGCATGTGTCCCCCAGGAAATGATGTCGATTTAGGCCGTGCTGTACGTCCCCCGTCCGACCGCGACCAACCGATCACCATCATCCGACACTTCGATATCGGCGACACCGATCGACCGGCCGGCCTTGATAACCCGGGCGCGGGCGATCAAGTCGCTGCCCTCGGCCATACGGAGATAATCGACCGACATGTTGATGGTTGGCACCGTTCGGCCGATGACGGTGGCGATCGCGTAGACGCCGGCGATGTCGATTAAAGCAGCGGTGATACCGCCGTGAATCTGCGGCGCCTTCTTCGACCGGGCGAAGCCGGGCGCGAAGGGAAGCCGAATGACCACAATGCCGGAATCCGGATCGGCCGCCTCGACGGTCATGTTCAGGAACTCGTGGAACGGGCAATCATTGATGATGGCGGCAAGCCGCTCGGGATCCATGGCACGCTCGCTTCAATGTTTCGGTAACCGAACGCGGTGCACGCCAGTGCCGCCAAGCCCGGTCTCAAGGGCCGCCCCCTTCGTTCGGATGAGTGAAGGGTTTGCACTACGCTAGCAGGCGCGCCTTGGGTGGCAAAACACTGAAACGAAGGACCGGCTATGCCGCCACGGCCGACCCTCGATAGACGTAGGACATGGGCTTCGGCCCTTTGAGGTAGGACTGGTCGACCCGATCGGGCCGCCAGCCGGCGTCCTGCAAAAGGCGCGGGATCGGCCTGCTCAAATGGCAGCCGCCGGCGATCCGCCCCCAGACGGGATCGAGCCGCCGTTGCCATCGCACGACCCGCTCGTCCGGCGCCAGGCCGTGTTCGGCGAACAGCAAGCGCCCGCCGGGCTTCAGCACGCGGCGCATCTCGGCCAACGCCTCGACCGGCATGGCGATCGAGCATAGCGAGAACGTCACGACGACCGTGTCGGCGACATCACTGTCCAAGGCAATGGTCTCAGCGGATGAACCCAGCCGCTCGATGGCAAAGCCGCGATCGCCGCGGCGCCTTTCGGCGCGGCGCCATAGCTGATCGTCCGGGTCGATGCCGATCACCTTGGTTACCTTGGTCGGGTCATAGTGCGGCAGGTTAAGCCCCGAACCGATGCCGACCTCGACGACCGTGCCTTCCGCTTCAGGAACGATTGCCTGGCGTATTTCCGTAACGGCGCCATTCGAACAGGCGATATCCAAGGCGCGAGGCAGAATGTAATGGCTGTAGAGGCCCATGACCGGTTCCTGACTGTCGTGCTGATGACTTCGCGGCATCCGCCAGGCGCTTGCCATCCCGGCTCTCGCCCGCCATCGTCGGCGCGACGCCTCTTGGAGGATACACCATGCAGCAGGTCTGGGAATTCGTAGCGGGCCTTTGGGGCCAGCAACTTTTCGGGATCGGCGTCGGTCGGATTGTCATCGCGGCGGTCGTCCTGATTGCATTCCTGCTGGCGAGGCATTTGCTGGCGCGGCTCATCCTATGGCGGCTGCGCGTCCGAGGCCGGAAAACCGAGAAACCCCGCTTCAACAAGATCATCGACTCGCTGAAAAAGCCGATCGGCCTGGTACCGGTGATTATCGGCCTGTTCCTGGCGACGGAGATTCTTGAACTCGACGGTCAGCTTCAGATCGTGGCCGACGATGTCAACTTGTCTCTGGTCATCGTCGCCGTCTTTTGGGCCGCTTACTGCCTTGTCGAACCGATGAGCTTCGCCTTGAAGCCGGTCGAGCGCATGTATTCCGGCGAAATGGCGGAATGGGTAGCCAAGGCCATCAAGGGCGCCTTCATCTTCCTGGCGGTGGTCTCGATTCTCGAACTGTGGGGTGTCCAGGTGGCGCCCATTCTAGCCGGGCTCGGCATTTTCGGTGTCGCCGTCGCGCTGGGCGCCCAGGACCTGTTCAAGAATTTGATCGCCGGGCTGTTGATCATCGCCGAAAAGCGCTTCGGCAATGGTGACTGGATCAAGGTCGACGGCGTGGTCGAAGGCACGGTGGAGAAGATCGGCTTCCGTTCGACTCTGGTGCGCCGGTTCGACAAGGCGCCGGTTCAGGTGCCGAACTTCCTGTTGTCCGACCATGCGGTGACCAACTTCTCCGCGATGACCTATCGCCGGATCTATTGGACCATCGGCGTCGAGTACCGAACGACGGTTGATCAACTCCGCCAGATCCGAGACGAGATCGAGGCTTACATAACCGATAACGACGTGTTCGTCAGACCGGAGGATGCCGCCACCTTCGTGCGCATCGACAGCTTCAGCGATTCGTCGATCAACATCATGCTCTATTGCTTCACCGTGACCACCAATTGGGGTGAGTGGCTGGCGATCAAGGAAGAGCTGAGCTACACGCTGAAGCAGATCATCGAGGGCGCGGGCACGGCCTTCGCGTTCCCCAGCCAGTCGGTCTATGTCGAGACCCTGCCGGGGGAGCGGCCCGAGGTCTTCAGCCCGCCCGACAGCACCAAACCGGCATTGCCAAACGATCCAGCAGAATCCTCCGCTGGCTAGCGCTTGCGGCGAATGATGGCGTCTTCGATGGCGGTTTGCATACGCTCAGCCATCGGACCGAAGTGCTTATGATCCTTGGCAAAACGATAGGGGATCAGGTTCATCATCGCGTTGGCTTCATAGATGATGACACGGCCATCGGCTGTATGGCCGAAATCGATCCCGAATACGTCAAGTGGCGCCTCGCGCGCGATCCGCTCGATCGCGGCGACCGTGGCGGCAGGCAGCGTCGCGCGATAATCACGCTGCATCGCCACCTCTTCCTCGATCGCTTCCTTCGGCACCACATAGCCGGGTTCATTCTTCTGCCGATGCACCATCCAATGGGGCCGGGTGTCCAGGCGGAAGGGAATGAGCTCGCCATCGATCACGGCTGCGCGGTATTTGCGATAGTATCCGCCGTCGCTGGCCGTCTCATGGTACTGGATGGCGTAGAACGGATTGCGCTGGCTCAGCCCCTTCAAACACTGAAGAAGTTCCGCCCGGTTTTTCGCGAGCACCATTCCGGCACCAACCTGCGTAACGGTTGGCCGCAAGATCACGGGATAATCGAATGCGGTCTCAATCTCGAAGGCAATCGTTTCGATGCTGCGGCCGTCCCATTCATAGAGCACGGTCTTCGGAAACAAGAACTCCGGCGCGTCGGCCCACCGCAGATAGTTCGCCTCGCGCGACATGGCGATGTGATCGCGCGGATGGTTCAGCGCGACCGCGTCCAGATTTGCCAGCAGGGCGTCGTATCGTGCAATGACATCGGCGTCGGGCGCCGCTCCCCCCCAGGTCAGGTTCGCCAGGACGACATCGATCGGCGGCATTCGCCCTATCGCTTGATCGACGGTGCTGCTTTGAAACTGGATATGATGCACCTCCACGCGCCCAGGCCGAATCTCTGCCGGGAAGTTTCCGCCGGTATAGGCGCGCGGCCCCAGGTCCTTGTGCTTCCTCGTAAAGTGCCCTCGGATCAAATCAATCACGACCAGCAGCGACGCCTCGCCCCCCTCGGTCCGAGACCGAATGAATGGCCGAATGCTCAGCGCCTTGCCGGTCAGCGCTTGGGCTTGCTGGTAGTCACCGGTCGAGGCATGGGCGATGGCGGCGGCTGTCAACAGGTCGGGATTGTTCGGCAGGCGTGTCATCTCCCGCACCAGGAGTGGTTTTGCCGCCTCGGGCTGGTCGAGCATGACCAGCAACAGGGCGAAGCCAATCGGTGGTTCCGCGTGATCACCGTCGACCAACATCGATTGCAACTCGTGCGCTGGCCTATCCGACCAGCCCGCAGCTTCGACATGCTCGGCGATCCAATTGAGATCAAGCGTTGTCTTCACCTGCGAGAGCAGGGCGCTCAGCGCTTGGGTCAGCAGGTCGTCGCGCCGGGCAGCCGCCGCGAGTTGCGCCTTGAGCCGGAGGGGCTGCTTCTCGCCGGGCTCCGCCTCGGCAACCTCGTCACACAGTTTTGCCGCACGGTCGACTAATCCGGCTTGGGCGAAAGGCTGCACCGCGACCAGTCGCAGGCGTTCGCCGGGGCTGGTGGCCTCGATCAGTTCCTCGCTGGGCTTGAGGGCCTTGTCGACCTGACCGGCCTTGACCATCGTCAGAATCGATCGGGCCAGGTCGGCCGGATCGGCTTTCATTGCGCCCTTGGCGCCGAATGTTGCGTGTTCCATCTGCTCGCTCAACCGCACCGTTCCGTAAGACGGGCGCGACCATAGTCCATATTGATGATCACCATCGATTGGCGCGCTTCTGTCTCCAAGATCGCAAACAGAAAGGGGACCAACCACTCCTCACCCTCGCCCCGACATTCCGCGGCGACTTGCCAAGTCGAGCCGGCCTCACCGACCGGCGTGACCTCTGCGATCGCACAGCGGCTTTCGTAGAAACGAATCTCCGTTGCCGTGATCTCGGTGGGTACCGTATCGCCCGCTGTGGCACACTGGGTACCTACAAGCCCCCACGCTCCCTCAAACTCATAGGGCTGCGCGAATGCGGGCAAACCCGAACACAGTGAGAGCGCGACGGCGTATGCCGACCCTTGGAACCAGCGCATGTCGTCCTGAAACCTCGTATCTCGGTCGCGAGCGCGACGACCCTAACCGATAGCTGGCTACCCGAAAACCCGCCCGACACCAGTTCGTATGGCCACAAACTTGTATTTGGCACTTTTGTGACGGATCATTGAGCATCGGTAAGGATAGTGCCGCCGTCTGGTGCGTTCGTTGCACGATCGACCGCGCCAGGGCCCGCATTGGACAACCATGGGGACCAGCATGGCCACGGTGACGGAAAGTCGTAACACGGGCGTGCTTGGCGCCATAGAGCGCATCGGCAATCGTCTGCCGGACCCGGTGTTCATCTTTGTCTGGCTGATCGGCATCCTGATTGTGGTCAGCGTGCTGGCTGCCCTGGTTGGTCTCCGTTCGATCCATCCGGTCTCCGGCGAGCCGGTCGACGCTATCAGCCTGCTGTCGGGCGAGAACCTGCGCCGGCTGTTCACCGACATGCCCGCCACCTTCACGCATTTCCACCCGCTGGGCTACGTGCTGGTCGTCATGCTGGGCGCCGGCGTGGCGGAGCGCTGCGGGCTGCTGGGCACGGCCATGCGCGCCGGCGTGCGCAACGCGCCGAAGCTGTTGCTGACACCCGTGGTAGTGGCCGTCGGCATGATCGGCAATCTGGCGGCCGACGCGGCCTATGTCGTCCTGATCCCGCTCGCCGGGGTCATCTTCGCCGCAGCCGGGCGCCATCCCATCGCCGGCATCACCGCCACCTTCGCCGGCGTTTCCGGCGGGTTCTCGGCCAATCTGTTTCCCGGGCAACTGGACGCCCTTTTGTTCGGCATAACCCAAGCGGGCGCGGAGATCCTGGACCCGACATGGAGCGCGAACATCGCCGGCAACTGGTACCTGATCATCGCGATGTTTTTCGTCTACCTGCCGGTCATCTGGTTTCTCACCGATCGGGTCATCGAACCACGGCTCGGCCCCTGGACCGGCGGCGCCGTTGCCGGCGCGGACGAGCCTGTATCCGGTGCCTTAACGGCGGTCGAACGCAAGGGCCTGAAATGGGCGGCCGTTGCGGCGCTGGCCGTCATCCTGTTCTGGGTCCTGCTGACGGTCGGCCCCGGCACGCCGCTAATCGACGAGGCTGCCCGGCCGGAGGCGCGGCTGACCCCGTTCTATCAGTCCCTTGTGGCCGGCTTCTTCCTCCTGTTTCTGGTCAGCGGCTGGGTCTATGGCTCGGTCGCCGGCACGATCAAAGGCCATCGCGATCTGGTGAAGATGATGGCCGATTCCATGGCGGACATGGGCTACTATCTGGTCCTGGCCTTCGCCGCCGCGCACTTCGTGGCGATGTTTCAATGGTCCAATCTGGGACTGATCCTGGCCATCGACGGAGCGGAATTCCTACGCTGGACGAACCTGCCGGGGCCGGTCCTTCTGGGCGGGCTGGTGATCCTGACGGGCATCATCAACCTGTTCGTCGGCTCAGCTTCCGCCAAGTGGGCATTGTTGGCGCCGATATTGGTACCGATGCTGATGCTGCTGGGCATCAGCCCGGAGACGGCGACGGCGGCCTATCGCATCGGCGACAGTGCGACCAACATCATCACGCCGCTGATGGTCTATTTCCCGCTGATCCTGATCTTCTGCCAGCGCTGGAACAAGGATTTCGGTCTCGGCAGCCTGATGGCGGCGATGGTGCCCTACTCCATCTGGCTGATGATCAGCGGTGTCATCATCATCGTCGCCTGGGTCGCGCTCGACATTCCGCTGGGACCGGGTGCGATCGTCGACTTCGTTTTGGAAGGATCCTCTTGACCGCCGGCCCTATGCGGGCACTGCGGTCGTGGCCGGAAACAGGATAGCCTCGAACAACAGGTAGATGGCGATCGACAGCACCGCCGCGACCGGCACGGTAAGCAGCCACGACGCAAGAATCCTGAGCAGGACGCGGGCGTTCAAGTCCGCCTTGCCGTGCGCCAGGCCGGTCCCTGTCACCGCGCCCACCGCCGTTTGCGCGGCCGATACCGGCAGGCCGAAATGAGATGCGACCATCAACATGCTGGCGGTCGTGAAGTCGGCTGAAAAGCCGCGCACGTTCTCCAGCTCCGTGATCCCTTCACCGACGGTACGAATGACCCGCGCGGCGATGCCCGCAACACCCGCGGCCAGCCCGATTCCCCCAATCAGCAATATCCAAAGAGGCACCTCCACGTCCGGGCTGAGCACACCCTGGCGTGCCAGAAGATAGATGGCGAAGACCGGACCGATCGCATTGGCCACATCGTTGGCCCCGTGGGCCAGCGACAGATAGCCCGACGTGAAGATCTGCAGCCTCTTGAACGATTCCTGGATGGTCTCTTCCGGGTCGTCGCGACGCACGAAGTGCCGATCCACCATGAGGCGATAGCCGAGAACGTAGACGATCGTAGAGATCGCGATCAACAGCAGGCCAATCGTGGCCAGCGATACCGTCGTATCCGGAAACATCTCCTCGACGACAAAGATCATGACGATCATGCCGACCGAGGCCATCCAGATCGGCACCACCTCGACGATCCGCTTCGTCCGGTGGCTTTCGGTCTTAAGGCTGAAGCGAATGAAGCGCACAAGCGCCCAGGCCATCGCCGCCGCCACGAAGGGCGTGATCACCCAGGCCACGATGATGACGATCATCGCGTCCCAATAGACGACACCCCAGCCGGCGACCAAGACACCAAAGCCCGCGATCGCGCCGACAATCGCCTGGCTGGTCGCGACCGGCAGCCCCATGATCGTGGCCACAAGCACGAACAGCCCGGCGGCCAGAAGCGCCGACAGCATCCCCACCGCAAGCTGGTTGGCATCCGGGATTTCGGTGGCATCAATGATGCCCCCCGCCACCGTTGCGGTAACCGCGCCGCCCAAAAACACGGCACCGACGAAGTTGGCAACAGCGGCGACAAAAACCGCCTGGCGCATCGTCAACGCCCTGGCGCCATAGGCCGAAGCCATGGAGCTGGCCGCGCCGTTGCCGCCGATGGAAAAGGCCATGATCGCCGCGCCGACAATCGCGGCGTAGAACACAACGTCGATCAGCAACTGAGCCCCCGTCGAGTGGCGCAGGGCAAGAGGCACCCCAGGGGGACTAGGGTATGCGGTTCAAAGCTGGGGGATCAAATACTATCGTGCGCGGACTGAGCGGCTGGTCACGGCAGTGCCATGGCATGCGGCCGCTCCGCTGCGCACGTGCCTCGGCAGTGGCGCAGCGGCGCTCGGCTCAGCCCCGCATCGGCAAACAAAAACCTGTCATGAAGCTTGACGTCGTCAGTCAGCCGACGGTCACAAGCTGTGCTTACTTTCTTTTCAAGAGCCGCCGGCCTGCCCGGCCGATGTCGCGGACCATCTCGCCGGCGGCCTCGGCGCGCAGGCGTCGTGCCCGGATCATCAACTCAGTCGTTCGGTCGAGGCGACCGACAGCGTTTGGGTCAAACGGTGTGTTCGTCATTGTTCAGTTCCTTCATCGCTAGCTGAAAAACCGGGACGCCGCCGTTGGCGACAGTGTCCCGACATCTCCTTCTCATCAATGAAGTTGGGCCGGTTTGTCCGATAATCCCAATTGCTTCTTGGCATGAAGTCGATAATGAATGGCTATTGGCGTTGCAGCAGAACAGTCGTTCTCCGCAAAGCTCGCTGACGCCGTGGCGACTGCGAGGTCGGTCACCTCCACGCCGAGACCGATGGCGCTCAGGCGCCCCGAATGGCCGCCAGCGCCGCCTTGCACTCTTCAAGAAGCTGCTCGTATTGCGGGCCACGGACCGAACCATCCCGCCAAATGAGGCCGATCGGCCTGGTCACCGACGCACCTTCCAGTTTGCGCAGGACGACCCGAGGTTCCTTGGCGAATTCCGACGCAATGTAGAGTTCGGGAAACAGAAACAAGCCCATGCCGATTGAGACCATGAGCCGGACCATGTCCAGGCTGGTGCCCTCATAATCCTCATAAAGCTCCGCGCCGGTCGACGCGCAAAACGCACGGATCTTCGGGTTCATGCCATGCGCCGTGCCCAGGGTCAGCATGCGTTCGCCCTTGAGCATCTCGGGACGGATGCTGCGTTGCTTGGCAAGCGGGTGCGTGTTCGGAATACCCAGCAGCAACTCCTCCTCAATCAAGCCGCGATAGCAGAGGCTCAAATGCTGCGACGGCGGACGCGACAGCGCGCAGTCGATCGATCCATCCAAGACCGCCTGTTCCAGGTCTGGTGGCGGTGCCTCCTGAATGTGCAGTTCCAGGCCAGGATAATGCGACTGAAGCCGGGGCAACACCGCGGGCAGAAAATAGGGGCCGAAAGTCGCGACGACACCCAACCGGATCAGGCCGCCGAGGTTTTCGCCGGCGTAGTGGGCGACGTTTTCGATCTCTTTCAACGTGGACAGTATCTGCCGCGCAAGGTCGACGACAGTCTCGCCGACCGGCGTCAACTGGGCACCCGCGGGCGCGCGATCGATCAGCTTTACGTTCAACCGGTCTTCAAGCAGTTGGATCTGAGTCGACAGCGCGGGCTGCGACACATTGCAGATCTTGGCGGCGGCGCCGAAATGCCCCGCCTCACCGACGGCGACGAGATATTCCAGTTGCCGGTGGGTCAGTCGACTTGTCATTCGTTCTTGGCCATATCAAACCGTTATGGGTTCTTTGCCGATGCCAGATTTTGCTTATTGATTTTGGTCCTGCGCACGAACGAATTCAACGAAAGAAGACAGTCCCAAGGTGCCTGCGTGGGCCCGTTTGCGAGCCGCGCGTTCGCTGGCATTCGAAGCGGAGCTTCGCCGGGCCGCCCAGGGCGGAAGCAAATGCCTAGCGTTCCGCTCACACCGTGCCATATTGAGGGGCTGGGCTTTCTCGGAGAACGGGTGACGAGGCACCATCTGCCAATGCCGGAAACAAAGCAGCTTAATGTCCGGATCGAGCCGGAGCACGAGGCGCTGGCGCGCAAGACCATCGAACGCCTGCGTCGCGGCGGGGCCGCCTTTCGCGAAGCCCTGAACGCGCTGCTGCACGACGATGCCGCCGCCGTTTACCTGCCCGCCAGCGAGATCAGATCGCGCTTCGATAATCTGGAGGCCAGGATCGCGCGGTTGGAGCATTCACAGACGCCGAAGGACTGACACTGTCCAACGCGGCTTGGCAAAGGCTTACTGATCCAACGGAGCTGCCAGCCCACCCCCTTAGACGGGCAGAACCGTGGAGTTTTTGACCTGGCGCAGCAGTAACTGGCTTTGCGCCGACGCGACACTTGGGTGGGCGAGCAACTCATCCATCAAAAACCGTTCGTAATCCGCCACCTGTCGCGTGCGCACCATCAGCGTGTAGTCGTGTGCGCCGGTCATCGAATAGCACTGCAGAATGTTCTCGTGGTTGCGCACAAAGCGCTCAAAGGCCTCACGGGTTTCGGTCGATTGGGCCACGATATTCACGTTGAGCAGCACGCAGACGGTCAGCCCCAAAAGTGCCGGATCGACCAGCGTGACCCTGCCGGTGATGACGCCGGCCTCTTCCAGGTCCTGAACGCGACGCCAGGCGGTCGAGGACGACATGGCCACCCGCTGTGCCAGATCCTTTAGCGACAGCGTCGCGTCTCCCTGAACCTCCCGCAGGATCCGTCGATCCGCGTCCTGAAGCTGCATCGAACACATTCCCGCTAATCGTCAACATGTGAAAGAACTTGATCAAGAAAGTACCGAAAATCAAACGATATGAAAAATGCTCCAGCCCAGCATGGGCTATCTTGGTTGCAGTGATGTTATGAGGGAGCGAGACCGACATGAACGCGACCAACCGGAAGCTCGCCGAAGAACCGGAGCCGAAAAACCGCTATCTGAACGCGAAGCGCAACCCTGACTACACGATCGATCAGGATTGGGCCTCCTACTCCGCCGAGGAACATGACCGTTGGGATCGTCTGTTTGCCCGTTCGGTAACGGTACTGCAGGATAGGGCCTGCCCCGAGTTTCTCGATGCCATGCGACTGCTGCAGCTATCCGAGGCCGGCATTCCCGACATGGCAAGGCTCAGCGACCGGCTGGAGCCCGTTTCGGGCTGGCGTGTGGTTCCGGTCACGGAGTTGGTTCCCGACGATATCTTCTTCGACCATCTCGCCAACAGGCGCTTTCCCGCCGGCGCCTTCATTCGTCCCGAGAGCGAGATGGACTATCTTCAAGAGCCCGACATCTTCCACGACGTCTTCGGTCACGTGCCGCTGCTGGCCAACCCGGCCTACTCCGACTTCATGCAGGCATATGGCGAAGGGGGTCAGCGAGCGCTCAGGCGCGGCATGCTGAAGAACCTGGCGCGGCTGTACTGGTACACGGTCGAGTTCGGGCTCGTGCGATCGGAAACGGGCCTCAAGCTGTTTGGCGCCGGCATCATGTCCTCCGCCTCCGAAAGCGTCTTTGCCCTTGAGAGCGACTCACCGCACCGCGTTGCCTTTTCGCTCGAGCGGGTCATGCGGACGAACTACATCATCGACGATTTTCAGCAGACCTATTTCGTGATCGACAGCTTCGAAAAGCTGTTGGAGGCGTGTTATCGGGACTTTGGCGAGGTTTACGACCGCCTCGAATCCGCATCGACGATCGAACCGGATCAGACGGTTCCGGAGGACACGGTAATCACCCGTGGCACGCTGGCCTATTTCAAGGACAAGGCGTGAGATAGGCTGGCAGCGACCGCGTTCGCCTCGGCGGACGTCAACCACCAAGAGCATGCATCCGGCCCAAAGCGAGCCCTGTCCATCGCGATGCCGGGGCCGGCATCGAAGGCGGGCGCCGGCGACGAATGCCCAATCATTGACCGGTTGAGCACGGCGATCTCGACGGCGGCGCCATGTACGCCGCAGTCCAACCGAAGATACAGGCTCTATCTGTCGCGAGACTTCACGGGATCCCACGGGCCGTCCTAGAGTGGCCGGCTCACGGCCGGCCGATCAAACCCGAGGGGAGCCATCGTTGCCCAATCCCGAGCGTCCCAATTTCCTGTTCATCACGACCGACCAGCAGCGGGCCGACCATCTTGGCTGCTACGGTAACGCCGGCCTCAAGACGCCCGCCATCGACAGTCTTGCGGCAAGCGGCCTGGCGTTCGACCGCTTCTACGTCGCCTGCCCGATCTGCATGCCCAACAGGATCGCCATCCTCACGGGCCGCATGCCGACCGTGAATGGCAGCCGGCACAACGGCATTCCGCTGCCGCTGGATGCCGTCACCTTTGTCGACGTCCTGCGCGCAGGCGGCTATCACACGGCCTTGATCGGCAAGTCTCACGCCCAGAACATCACCGGCCGGCCGGTCACGAATCCGGACATCTTCCCTCAAGAGGTCACGGGCGAACCGCCGCCCGCGCCCTATGACGACGCCTTTACCAGCCGACGGACGGGACCGGATTACGAGGCTGAGTTGATGCCCCTTTGGCATCGCAACCCGGGGCGCAACGGCCCCGCGACGCCCTATTACGGCTATGATTTCGTGCGCTTCGCCAACGGCCATTCCGACCATGTACAGGGCCACTATACCGGCTGGCTGGCGGAGCGATGCGCCGACCCCGATGCGCTGCGCGGGCCGGACAACGCCTTGCCGGCGCCGGGCCTCGTCGCGCCGCAGGCGTGGCGGACCGCCATGCCCGAAGCGCTGTACCCGACCACTTACGTGGCCGAAACTACGAAGGCATTCATCGATCGACACATGGACGGCCGGGCGGACCAGCCCTTCTTCATTCACTGCTCGTTCCCGGACCCGCACCATCCGTTCACGCCGCCGGGGCGCTATTTCGACATGTATGATCCCGACAACATGGTCTTGCCGGCTTCGTTCCATCACATCGACGCTCACGAACCGCCAATGATGCAGTTGCTGCGCCAACGGCAGGCCGAAGGCACCGCCATTCTCGATGCGCCGACGCCCTTTCTCGTCGATGAACGGCAACTGCGGCAGATCCTGGCCCTGACCTTCGGCATGATCACCATGATCGACGACGCGATCGCTGGTCTGCTGGCCCATCTGGAAGCATATGGCCTCGCCCGAAACACCGTCGTCGTCTTCACCTCCGACCATGGCGACTTCATGGGTGATCACGCGCTGATGCTGAAACACGGGCTACACTACGAGGGCGTGCTTAGGGTGCCGTTCGTCTGGTTCGATCCAGCGCAGCCAGACGGCGCGCGGTCCAACCTGGCTGCCAGCTCGATCGACATCGGCACCAGCGTCTTGGCGCGCGCGGGGCTGGCGCCCAACAACGGCAATCAGGGCTTCGATGTCGTGGGCCTGGCCCGAAGCAACCGCCCGGCGGACCGCCTTGGCATCCTGATCGAGGAGGATGAGCTGGGCGAACATCTCGGAACCGAAGACGGGCTGCGCACCCGCACCTTCATCCAAGGCGATTGGCGGCTGACGCTGTGGCAGGGCATGGAGGGCGGCCAGATGTTCGACCGCGCCAGCGATCCGGACGAGATGAACAATCTGTGGTTCGATCCGGCTTTCGCGGCCAAGAAGGCCGCGCTGATGGAGGATATGGTGCGGGAGATGATCCGGCTGACCGACACCGCGCCCTATGCGACCCACATCGCGTGATCGTGGCGCGGTCGAGACACCCCTTGCGATAACCAGTGGTTATGAGGCTGGCGGACATCGATATTGGACCCTGTCCGCCCCTTGGGCGACTGTGATCGCCAACGAAAACCGATCATTAAGGGGGGTTCATGCCCAGGCATCTCGTTTCTCGACGCGCGCTCATGGCGATAACGGCTTCTGTCACCCTTGGCATGGCCAGCGTTGCCGCCAACGCTGATGACCCGGTCAGCTTCGCCGACGAGACGGTGAACATCGTTCTGTTCGCCGGCCCAGGGGCGCCACCCGACATCTGGTATCGGACGCTCGCGCCCTATTTGCAGCGGCATCTGCCGGGCAACCCCGACATCAACTTTATCAACAAGCCGGGCGCGGGCTCGATGATCTCGGCGAACTACACCGCCCAGGCGCTCGACCCCGACGGCCTGAGCGTCGGCACGATGAATGCCGTGGCCATGGACCGCGCGGCCAGAGGCGACACCAGCGCCCGCTTCGACCTTCGCGACATGCGCATCATCGGCGCCAACCAACTCACCCGCGTGATGCCGGTGAACCTGGACGGCATCGAGACGATCGACGACCTCATAAACAGCGAGAATGAGGTCATCATCGGCATGGAGTCCGACGCGACACCCTATTTCGAGGCCTTCTTCGGTCTGACCGGCATCAATGCGCGCATCATCTCGTCCTATCAGCGCTTCCCGCAGACCTTGCAGGCATTCCGCACCGGTGAGGTCGATGCCATGCCCATGTCGAACATCGAATGGCAGACCTTCGGCCCCAGCCTGGCCGAGGAGGGCGCCGCGGCGATCTGGCAGATGGGCTATCTGAACGCGGACGGCGAGGTCGTCGGTGTCGAGATCCCCCCCATCCCGACCGGCCATGACGTGGTGCGCCAGGTCAATCCGGATGCGGTTGGCGGTGAGGCGTGGAACGTCATGACGATCGCGGCCGCCGGACAGTCCATCTCCAACGAGGTCTGGGCACCGCCGGGCACCCCGGACGCCTATGTCGAGGCGTGGCGCGACGCCTTCGTCGCGGCGACTTCCGACCCCGAATTCATCGCCACCCACCTGGAGTCCTACGGGATCGAACCATCCTGGACCGATGGCGCGCAAGCCCGCGAGGTCGTCGATCAGATCCTCGCGCTCTACGGCCGGTGATCACCTAAGCGTCCGGCGTGTCAACTGGACGATCAACCGGGCCGTGCAAATCGGCCCGATTGGTGCGACCTTGGTACCGACGGGATAGAACCGAGCTGGCCCGATCGGGAGGGGGCGGGTGGAAGAGTATTCATTCATACTGACCGCCTTCGCGGCCGGCATGGCGACCGTGTTCACCGCCTCCGTCTTCTCCGCCATGATGGTGGGCATCGTGGCCGGGATGGTCGTCGGCCTGATCCCGGGGCTGGGCGGTCTGGTCGCCCACATCCTGCTGATCCCATTTGCGCTGCAGATGGATCCCCTGCCCGCCTTCGCCATGCTGCTGGGCGTCTACGCCGTGACGTCGCAGACGGACTCGATCCCGGCGGTATTGCTCGGCGTGCCGGGAACGGCGGCGGCCCTGGCAACGTCACTCGACGGCTACCCGATGGCGAAGCGCGGCGAGGCCGGCCGGGCGCTCTCGGCCTCCTATTTCGCCAGCATCCTCGGCACCACCGTGGCGACCGCGATCTTCATCGCCTTCCTGCCGCTGCTGCGCGCCTTGGTGATGAATTTCTCGTCGCCCGAATTCTTCACCATGGTGATCCTGGGCCTGGTCATGGCGGCCTCGCTCTCGGGCACGTCACAGGCGCGCGGGCTGTTGATGGCCGGGCTCGGCCTGATTCTGTCGACCGTCGGCCAGGCCCCCGGCACCGGCGACCCGCGCTTCATCGGCCCGTTTTTGTATCTGTGGGAGGGCATCCCGCTGATCCCGGTCCTTCTGGGCCTGTTCGGCGTGCCGGAGGTGATCGATCTTGCCGCGCGCAACACCACGATCGCCCAGACCTCGGCGGCCAAAAAGATCTCCGGCCTGAAGAACGGTTTTGTCGACTGCGTGCGCAACTGGTGGCTGGTCGTGCGCTGTTCGGCCATCGGCGTTGTCACCGGCTTCATCCCCGGGCTGGGCGGCGCGGTCGCGGAATGGATGTCGTACGCGACCGCCGTGGCGTCGGACAAGGACCCGTCCTCGTTCGGCAAGGGCAATGTGCGCGGCGTCATCGCGCCGGAAACCGGCACCGCCTCGCACAAGCCGGGCGCGATCATCCCGACCGTCGCCTTCGGCGTGCCCGGCAACCCGGCCATGGCGGTCCTGATCGTCGTGTTCGTGATCCTCGGGCTGAGGCCCGGCCAAGAGATGCTGACCACCAATCTGGACCAGACCTTCATGATGGTGAACGTGGTCACGGTCGGCAACATCGTCGCGGCCATCCTGGCGCTGTTGCTGCAGCGCTGGCTGGTCAAGCTGTGCTTCATCCGCGCCAACATCCTGGTGCCCTTCGTGCTGGCCGCCATGGTGATCGGCGCCAGCTTTGCCCGCCTGTCCATGGCCGACCTGCTGGTCTTCACCATCGCCGGCCTGATCGGCTACGTGTTCAAGCATCTGGATTGGCCGCGCGTTCCCCTGGTCATGGGCCTGATCCTGGGGCAGATCGCCGAGCCCTATTTCTTCGCCGCCATCGACCGGTACGGCGCCACCTGGCTGTACGAGCGCCCCATCGTCATCGTCCTGGAGGTGATCATCTTACTGACCCTGGTGTCCGGCGTGATTAGACGGCGCAGGCTGCAAAGCCGGTTCGGCCCGGCCAGGCTGAACGAGGCGGGACCCGACAATGATTGACGGGCCAAAAACCGCCGGACGCTCGGCACCAGACCCGGCGCGCCTCATCCGGCTGGGGCGGCGCCTTGACTGGGCGCTGACCGTCGCGCTTTTCGTCATCGCGATTTGGTTCGTCTATATGCTGCGCGACCTGCCCGTGCGCGCCACCGTGTTCCCCTGGTTCATCGCCGGCAGCATGGTCATCGTCGCCATCCTGTACGCGATCGGCAAGCTGCGGCGGCCCGATCGCTGGGACCATTGTTATGAGGTGCCGGAGGAAACGATCGACGAGGCGGCGTTGGGGCCAGCGCATCTGCTGCAGCGCGCGCCGCAGATCGGTATTGCGCTGGCGGCTTTCATCGGGCTCTCGCTCCTGATCTACCTGATCGGGCACGAATATGCGGTGCCGATCTTCGTCGCCGCCTACCTTTTGGTGCGTCGAGAAAACTGGATCGTGGCCGTCGTCAGCGGGCTGGCGCTGTGGGCGCTGATCCATTTCGTGTTTTCCGATTTCATGAGCATCAACCTGCCGGCCGGCACCCTGATCGAACTCTTGACCTAGACCGCTAACGAAAGGCGCCCCCTATGCACGTAACCCGTCTGGACGCGGCAAAATCCTATGAGGCCAAGCGGCACCACGCCATGCACGCGCTGCGCCTGCATGGCCACGAGGCGTCCGACTGCAAGGATTTCTGGGTCGGCCTGTCCACCTTCCTGCCGGGCGGCGGCGCGGAATGGGCGGCGGCCCCATCGGCCAAGGTCTATGTGGTGATCGACGGCGAGATCACGATCACCACCGAAGATGGTGATACGACGTTGGGCCCGCTCGATTCCTGCTGCCTGATGCCGAACGAACAGCGATCAGTGGAAAACCGGACCAATCGGCCGACGACCATGCTGGTCGTCTCTCCCTACTGATGGGGATGCCCGCAAACATGACGACCCGGCTGCAGGCCGCCTAGCATGGTCTATCAAGCATCCGACATAACCAACGTGGCCGTCATCGGGCTGGGCACCATGGGCGAAGGCATTGCCCAGGGCTTCGCCGAGGCCGGCCTTCAGGTTCACGTCGTCGACAAGGACCGCACGGCCATGGATCGGGGACTGTCGCAGATCGCGGCGAACCTGGATACCGGCGCCGCCCACGGCCTGTTGAAGGATGACCCGAACGTGGTGCAATCGAGGATCACGCCGGAGTGCTGGGAACAGATCGACGCGGTCGTCGATCGCTGCCAGTTGGCCGTCGAAACGGTGCCGGAAGTGCTGGACCTGAAGCGTTCGGTCTTTGCCCGGCTCGACCGCGCCTCACCCGACATCTTGCTGGCCAGCAATACCAGCAGCTTCACGATCTCGGAAATCACGGAGGCGATGAAGACGCCCGAGCGGGTCGTCGGCATCCACTATTTCAACCCGGCCCATCTGATCCCCGCCGTCGAAATCCACCATGGCGCCCGGACATCCGACCAGGCGATTGCGCAAGCGAACGCGATCATGACGCGGATCGGCAAGGTGCCCATTCGCGTCCGTAAAGAGGTGCCGGGCTTCATCATCAACCGGCTGACCGGCGCGCTGGAACGGGAGATCGACCATCTGTTGGATGAAGGCATCGTCACGCCTGAGGACCTTGACGTGGCCGTGCGGGCGAGCCTCGGCTTCCGGCTCGCCACTATCGGGCCGATGGAGGCGGAAGACCTTATCGGGCTCGATACCGCCGCGCGCGTCTCCAACAATCTGTTCCCAACCCTCAGCAACGCGACCGAGGTCTCGCCCGCACTGACCGCGAAGGTGGCGCGCGGCGAACTCGGCGTGAAGGCCGGCCAGGGCTGGTACGACTATTCGGGGCAGAGCCGTGAAGAGGTTCTGAAGGAGCGCAATGACAGGCTGCTGCGACAGCTGCGCCTGTTCCGCCGTTCGGCCGCTAGCGCGGACGATCCGCAAGATGAGGATGATAAGTGAAACTGGTTACGTTCGAGATTGCGACGGCCTTGGGCCCCGTGCGCCGGATCGGGGCGGTCGAAGCCGACCAAATCGTCGATCTCAATCTGGCATGCGCCACCCGCTTGGCCGCGGAGGGCCGAACGGCGCGGGCCTATGAGATCGCGGCCGGCCTGGTGCCGCCCGACATGATCGGGTTCTTCGAGGGCGGCGCCCTGTCGCGCGAGGCGGCCGACGCAGCACTCGCCTTCGTCGCGGGCCGTCTCGCCGCCGACGGTGCGGTGGAAGGCCCGGGCGGCGAGGCCGTCGTCCATGATCTGGCCGCGGTCAGGCTGCTGGCGCCGGTGCCCCGCCCCAGCTCGATCCGGGACACGCTCAGCTTCGAAGGCCATATGATCAATTTCGAGCGCCGAACCGGCAAGCCGACGCCGCCCAGATGGTACGAGACGCCGATCTACTACAAGGGCAATCCAGGGTCCGTCATCGGGCACGAGGCACCGGTTCACTGGCCGTCCTACACCGAGAAGCTCGACTACGAGCTGGAGTTCGGCATCTATATCGGCAAGCAAGGTGCCAACATCGCCGAAGAGGACGCGGCCGACCATATTGCCGGCTACACCATCTTCAACGATATCAGCGCCCGCGACGTCATCCCCGGCGAAGTGTCGATGTTCCTGGGGCCGGCCAAGGGCAAAGACATGGATACGGGCAACGTCATGGGCCCCTGCCTGGTGACGCCGGACGCGCTGGACGTCTCGAACCTGCGCATGGAGGCGCGGGTCAACGGCGAGGTGTGGTCCAGCGGCAACTCCAACGACATGTATTGGCGCTTCCCGCAGATCATCGCCTACATCTCGCGCCACGAGACCTTGTATCCCGGCGACTTCATCGGCTCCGGCACCATCGCGAATGGCTGCGGCGACGAGCTGGACCGTTGGATCCAGCCCGGCGACGTGGTCGAGCTGGAGGTCGAGGGCATCGGCATTCTCCGCAACCGGATCGTGCGCCCATGACAACCACACCCAAAACCAAGGCTCTCACGAACGTCCCCGGCCTGTTCGATCTCGGCGGCCGCTCTGCCCTTGTGACGGGCGCGACAGGTGCGCTCGGCAGCGCGGCGGCACGGGCCCTGGCGGGCGCCGGCGCCCATGTCACCATGGCGGGCGGCAACGCGGCCAGGCTTGAGAACTTGGCCGATGAGTTGAGGCAGGCCGGCGCGTCCGTCACCGCGATCGACGAAAGGCCCAGCGACGAGGCGGCAGTCGACCGTATCGTCGCGGCCGCGGGCGCAAACCTCGATATCGTCGTCGCCGCGTCGGGCACGTCGGCCGTGCGTCCCATCCTGGACATGGATGTCGACACGTGGGACGGGGTGATGGACGCCAATGTGCGTCAACACTGGCTGCTGTGCCGAGCGGCCGGACGGGTGATGGTGCCGGGCGGACGGGGCGGCAGCATCGTGCTGGTCTCCTCGGTCCGGTCCCGCTTTGCGACCGCCGCCGGCACCAGCGCCTACGGCCCGTCGAAAGCCGCCATCGACATGCTGACCCGATCGCTGGCAACCGAATGGGGGCCGAGTGGCATCAGGGTCAACGCCATCGCGCCGACCGTCTTCCGGTCGGAGTTGACCGGCTGGCTGTTCGAGGATAACGAGCCCGCCAGGACCGCCCGCGCCGACGTCCTGGCGCGCATTCCGCTCGGCCGGCTCGCCGAACCGGACGATTTCGCCGGCGTGCTGGTCTTTCTGGCGTCGAACGCGTCGGCGCTGGTGACCGGTCAGATCATCAATGTCGATGGCGGGTTTTCGTGCAACTGATGCGGCACCCGCTAACTGTTATCCTGATCCTCGTATTGGATGTACTCGAAATCATGCGCTGAATCCGAGAGATTGAACGAATACATCTCGGACAAGACATGAACCCGGAAATCGCGCTCAAGTAGCGCCTTCCATGGCCGCACGCAGATGCCGTGGGTCAGCCGGCGGCATGAGCGGCTCTTCTTCATGATGCCCCGCGCCAGTTCCCAGGCGCGATCGACGATCTCGCCACGCTCGACCACCTCGTTGACCACGCCGAGCTCGAGACATTTCTGCGCGTCCATGCTGTCGCAGGTCAGCATCATATAGTTGCCGCGCTTCACGCCCAGCACCTCTTGCAGGCACAGGCCCATGCCGTCGCCCGGCACATGGCCGCTGTCCATCCCGAAATGGTCGTCCTTCAAGATGAAGTCGGGTGTGCAGAGCGTGATGTCGCTCATCAGGCACATCTCCCAATGGATGCCCTGGCCGTTGATCGCGGCGATGGTCGGGATCTCGATGTCGTTGACGAAGTTTTCGACGATCTTCAGCGTGTCGTAGATCTGCACGTCGAAGCGCCGGTCATTGTCGGGCGACCGCTCGACCTCGATGAACGACGCCGTGTCCCATTCGTTGATCCAAGACGGGTCCGTGGCGGTCAGGATCAGGACCTCGTTCTCCTTGTCGTGGCCGATCACCGTCCACAGCTCCGCCAGGGCATGGTGGAACTGATAGCTCCACTTCACCGGCCCGTCATTGGTGTGCATCCGAACCTCGAGAATGCCGTTCTCGCGCTTGAACTTGAAAAAGTCGCTGAAGCGCGCGCTGTATTCTTCGAGCTTCGGCACCGCATAGTATTGGTTGATCGCCATGTCCCTCACCTTCGAGTCCGTGTTTGTCCGGCTAGCTGCCAGTGTTTGCGAAACGGTGTCACCGCGTCGGCGGCCTGCCCCTCACGGGGGCGATTGCTTGTAGAGAAAATCGCGCAGCCGGCGTCGCACGGCCTCGGCCTGTTCCGGGGTCCACTCGCGCAGGCCCTTGCCCGACTTCATGCCGAGATGCCCTTGCGAGACCAGGCGCTCGAGCAGCGGGTGGGTGTGATCGGTGCGGTCCAGGTCCGGCATCAGCGTGTCGTGGATGTTCTTGGTCAGATCCAGGCCGACCAGGTCGGATTGTTCCATCGGCCCGAGGACCGCCAGCCTTTGACCAAAGCCGTGCTTGACCACATCGTCGATCGTTTCGGCATCGCACGCCCCGGCCGCCACCAGCGCGATCGCCTCGCGCTTCAAGGCATGCTGAAGCCGGTTACCGATGAAGCCCGGAATGTCCTTCTTGACATGCACCGGGTGGCGACCGGCCGCCTTTAGCAACGCGATGGTCTTGTCCACGGCCGGCAGATTGTCATTGTCCGTTTGAACCACCTCGACCAAGGGCACCAGATGGGGCGGGTTCCAGAAATGCGTGCCGACGATCCTTGACGGCGCCGACGCGCCGGCCGCGATCCGGCTGATCGGGATGGCCGAGGTGTTGGAGGCCAGGATGGCCGATCGCGGCGCGTGCCGTTCAAGCTCCGCGAAGATCGACCGTTTGAGCTCCAGCACCTCCGGCGCCGCCTCGAAAACGTAAGCCGTGGCATCGACGGCGGCAGCCAGCGTCTCGTGGCCCGAGACCCGTGCCGGCACATCCGCCTCATGTCCAAGCAGGTCAGCGATCACGTCGAGCCGGTCCGGCAGGCTGGCCAGGGCGGACGGTGCCGGATCGTAGACCCGCACCGTATGGCCGGCGGCGGCGAACAGGTAAGCGATGCCGTGGCCCATCAGCCCGGCCCCAATAACCGCGATTGTCTCCTCCGCATCCATGCCGCACGCCACCTCACACTTCGCATCGGTTGGGCCTGCCCAGACAGCCAGGCCTCCGCGCGAAGCCATCCATTTCAGCAACCCGAAACGACGATAACAGATCAGCCGGCCGTGTAGCCGCCATCGACATACATGATCTGCCCGGTACAGAAATCCGACGCCGGCGCCAGCAGATAGAGCGCCATGCCCATCAGATCTTCGGGCTCGCCCAGCCGGCCCAGCGGGATGCGCGACAGGGACCGCTTGCGCGTCGCCTGGCCGACCTCGTCGTCGCTCCACATCCAGGCGGTCAGCTTCGACCGGAACACCGTCGGCGCGATGGCGTTCACGGTGATGCCGTATTGCGCCCATTCCGTCGCCAACACCCGCGTCAGCGCGTCGGTCGCGCCCTTGGACGTGCAATAGGCGGTGTAGCCGGAGAAATTGCCGTGGCGCCCCCGGACCGACGACATCATCAGCATCTTGCCCTTGATCTTCTCGTCGATCCAATAGCTGCCGACCGCTTTGGCCATGTACCAGGCGCCCCGGACATTGGCGTCCATCACCCGCTGCCAATCGTCATAGGCCAAGTCCTGGATGAAGCCGGCCTTATTGAAGCCCGAGGCGACCACGAGCTGGTCGATCCCCCCATAAGCCGCCAGCGCGGCATCGCGAACGGCCTCCGCATGCTCCAGACTGTCCGGCCGGCTGACGATGGCAGTGGCCTCGCCGCCCACCTCCGACACCTCCTCAACCACCGCTTCCAGCTCCTCGGCATTGCCGGAGGCCAGCAACAGCCGGCCACCCAGCGAGCCCAGCGTCAGGGCGCAGGCGCGACCGAAGGACCCCGACGCGCCGGTTATGATCGCAACCTTGCCCGCGACGTCGAACAGCGACAGCGGATTGCGCAGCGGTTCGCTGATGCCCATGCTAGACCCCCGTCGGGATGCGGAAGGTTTGATCGGGATCGATCACCGCGATGACGCGCACGCCGCAGCCATCGCCCTCGGGCCAGCGCCAAGGGAATGCCATGAAGGTGCAGCGCTTGCCGGTCACCGCATCCAGTTCGCCGCCGACATTCTCGATGCCCGGAATGCCGCCCTTGACCATCAGGGTCTTGTGCGAGGCCTCCCAATAAGGGAAGTCGGCCATTACGTCGCGGCCGGTCGCCCGGCGATACTCTTCCATGAGATGCGGGTGCGACGGTCCCGGACCGTGATCGACCAGCTTGGTCGCCAGCGGGTGGTCGAGCGCCTGCACGTCGATGCCGAGCAGCTTGATCTTCCGGTCAACCAGCCATTCGGCCGCCTCTTTGTAGAGCCCTGGCGAGTAGGCGTAGTACTCGTCTGAGTCGGCGATCTTCTTGTGCATGCCGGTATTGATCATGACGATGTCGCCCTCTTCGATGGCGGGCGTTGCCGCCTCAAGATCGTCGGGCGTGATCACCTCCCATTTTCCCTTGGGGATCGACACCGCCACGCCCGTCCCGAAGAACCGCCAGATCGGGTAGCCGGTCAGGGTCGGCGTGTTTTCGGTGACGTGGATCGGCGCATCCATATGCGTACCGCGATGCATGATGCCTTCGAATTCGGTCTCGTAGACCCCGTCCTTGGCATGAAACTTCTTCACCGTGACATTCACGCCCGGGCTGGACGGCCATTCCGGCATGCCGTGGCCCCAGCGATTGGTCAGGTTGTAGTAGCGAAGACCGTTCGCCGTGTTCGTTTCAGGCATGTGAGGTCACTCCCAGACTTTTCTCGCGGGGCCGATCTAAGCGGCGACGCCGGCTTCGATGCGGTAGGCGCCGGCCGGGTCCTGGATCGCGGCAAAGCGGACGACACAGGCGTCACCCTCCGGCCAGTACCAGGGCAAGGCGTGGAACGTCGCCCGCTGGCCGGCCAGCGCGCCGACCTCGCCGCCGACATTCTCAATGGTCGGGATACCGGCGGCGAGAAGCGTGCGATGGGCGACGTTCCATTCCGGGAAGTCGGCGCCGGCATCGCGTCCGGTTTCGTCCCCGTATTTGCGCGGCAACCGCTTCATCAACGGGCCGCCCCGGTGGCCGCCCAGCGAACTGGCCAGCGGATGGTCGATCTGGGGCGTGTCTATCGCGACCAGCGCCACCTGTCGTGCCACCAGCCATTCCGCCGCGTCCTTGGACAGGCCGGGCGCGTCGCCGAAATATGCCAGACTGTCGGCATAGTTGCGGTGCCAGCCGGTGACCAGGACCACGATGTCGCCGACACCGATTGCCGGCTGCGCCTGTTCCAGGTCGGCGGCCGTCACCATCTCCCATCGCTCTTTAGGCACGTCGACGCAGACCCCGTTGCCGAACAGCCGTTCCAGCGGGATGTCGCCGATGCCCGCACCGCGCTGGATCAGATGGATCGGTGCATTGAGATGAGTCGAGGAGTGCATGGTCATGCGAATGCGGTGGGCCATCACGCCGTGCTGTGCATGTTTGACCGCGCGCCGCAGAGAAATGTCGTCATGCCCCGGCATGGAAGGCACACCGTGCCCCCATTCGTGGCTGAGTTCGTAGTAGACGAGACCCGTCGCCTCATCGGTTATGCCGGCCATTGACTGCCTCGGTTTGGGGATCTACGGCCGCAAGCACGGCCGTTTCCTAGGGCTTATGGTGCGAGGGTCACCTGAGAGCGTCCAATAGTAACTGGAACGGCATCCATAACCGGTCTTTATCGGCTAGACTGGGGCGTACTCGGCCACAAACGGCTGTAGTACGCGCCGAATTGAGAATGGCCGCTCGACTGGAGACATAACAGTATGCAATCACGGCTCTTGCGCAGCTTCCTCGTCGTCGCCGAGCACAACAGCATTACCCAGGCCTCCGAAGTGCTGCATGTCAGCCAGCCGGCCCTGACCAAGAGCATCCACCGCCTTGAGTACGATCTGGGCGTGGAACTCTTCGAACGGCTGCCAAGCGGCGTGCGCCTGACCCGTTATGGCGAGGTGCTGGCGCGCCACGTACGCCTGATGGACAATGAGTATCGCCACGCGGTCTCACAAATCGAAGCCCTGCGCGACGGCCGCGGCAAAATGCTCAAGGTGGGGGCCGGGCCGGTCTGGATGGTCAAGCTGCTGCCGCCCATCATCGCCGACTTTCACGAACGCCACCCGGACGTGAAAGTCGCGCTGGTCGGCGGCGTGATCGACACCCTCGTTCCGGCCCTGGTTGAAGGCAGCCTCGATCTGATTTGCGTTTCCCTGGATTTCCCGGGCCGGTCGGAGATCATCAAGGAGCCGTTGATCGACGTGCGCCACGTGTTGATCGTTCATCCAAGCCACCCGCTGGCCGAGCAGGACGCCGTCGGCGCCGCAGACCTGACCGGTCATCCCTGGCTGGTGTTGAACAACGACTATGTCGGCACCGAACGCATCGGTTCGTTCTTCGCCGCCAATGGGCTGGCTCCGCCCAACATCGCTGTCGAAACCAGCTCGGTGCTCAGCATGTTCGAACTGCTGCGCAACGGCAGGTTCATCGCCCACGTGCCGTCGCTGATGTCGGATCTGGCCCATTCCATGGGCCTGGCCCGCGTGCGCACCGCGACCACCCTGTGGGAAACGCCGGCCGGCGTCGCCTATCGAACCTCCGACAAGGTTCAGCGGTCCCTGCCCGCGCTGCTAGGCTTCATCCGGGCGGCTTTTCCGTCAGAACCGGCGGAGTTGCCCCAGTTTTGAGCGCTGCCCCGACTGCTCTTCGCGAGACTCACGATGATCACGCCCGACAAAGACGCGTTGTCAGCCGCGGTGAGCAGAGCGTCGGCGACTGCGCGGCTGCCAGTCAACTCGCTGCCTGGCTTCAAGCGGTCAGCGACGAGGACTGGACTGGGCTAGCGTCGTTCGCGCCAGGCGACCACGGCCGCGGTGACCAGGGCGAACAGGATATGGCCGACCAGGGCAACCCAGGTGATGTTCGTGAAGCCGAGGAAGGGCGGGTTTCCGGCGATCAGCGACGCCATCACGTAGAGCGCGAAGACCCACAAGGCGACGCCGTAAAGAACGGCCGCAACAAAGGTCGGCAGCGACGGGGCCAAGCGTGAAGACAAGGGTCGGACGATGAACATCCAGCCGATCGGGTAGCCGATCACGCCCGCCAAGTAATGCAGCAACTCGGCCCCTGGCCGATAGCCGTGCCCGAAAACGACCGAGATGACGGCGTTGGCCAGCGGCACGGGCGCCAGGGAGGAGAAGCCCAGCATCGGGCTGAGGCTCTGGCCGAAATACTCAAACGCCACGGTCGAGAGGGCACCGGCCAGCACGATCGTCCATAGCGTGTGGCCGTTTAGCGGCGGCAAGACGGCGTGCTGTCCGGCGATTTGGCTGTGGGTCATTTTGGTGGTCGTCCTTCCTGGATCGATGATGGGCTGGGGAGCAAGGCGGCGCCTCCACAACAGCTTGGATGCCGAACGGGCGCCGACGGTTACGGAGGGAGTCTCAGGAAACCCAAAGCCATGCGGCCCACCATCAGGCGGGTCGATTGACGAACCTGAAGTCAGCAGGATCCTCGCGGGTTCGGGCGCCATGATCCGTTAGCCAATAACCTGATCGCTGTGAAGGCCTCACGTAAGCGCTTCAGCCACCTTGTCGCCGATGGCAAGGGACGCGGTCAGGCCGGGGGACTCGATCCCGAACAGGTTGATCAGGCCTGGGACGGCGTGAACCGTCTCGTCCTGGATGACGAAATCGGCGGCCGCCTCGCCCGGCCCCACGATCTTCGGACGAATCCCAGCATAGTTGGGCGTCAGATCACCCTCGGCCAGTTGTGGGTAGTAACGCCGGATCACCTGCTCAAACTCGCTTAGCCGGTTGGTACTCGGCTGATAATCCTCCGTATCGATCCATTCGGTGTCCGGACCAAACCGGTTCTGTCCGCCGAGATCGGTCGTTGAGTGGATGCCCAGCCCGGCCTCGTTGGGCAGCGGGTAAATCAGCTTCGTAAACGGCGCCTTGCCGCTGGCCAGCCCAAAGTAGCTGCCCTTGCACAGATAGCTCTTGGGAATGTGCCGCGCGTCCAGCCCGTCGAACGATCGCGCGATCGCGGGCGCATGCAGCCCGGCGCTGTTGACCAGGACCCGCGTGGTCACACTGGTCGGCTCAGTTCCGCCCGCCTCGATCCGAATGGAATTATTCCCAACCGCCCCGCCAACCACCGGCGTGTTGAAGGCGATCATGCCACCCGCATCCTCGAAATCGCCTTGCAGCGAGAGCATGAAGGCATGGCTGTCCACAATGCCCGAGACCGGCGAGTGCAGCGCCGCACTGCAAACAAGATTGGGCTCAAGCGCGGTGGCCTGCCGACCGGTGAGCATCTCCAGGCCTTCGACATCGTTGGCCTTCGCGGATGCCATCAAGGCGTCGAGCTTGGCGTGCTCGCCCGCGTTTGCGGCGACGATCAACTTGCCCAGCGCGCGCGCCTCAAAGCCCTTTTCGTCGGCATAGCGGTAGAGCTGCCGTCTGCCCTTCACGCAGAGAACGGCCTTCAGGCTGCCCGCGGGATAATAGATCCCGGCGTGGATGACCTCGGAGTTTCGAGAACTGATGCCCTGACCGATGGCGCCGGCCGCCTCCAAGACGATGACCCACAAGCCGCGCCGCGCCAAGGCCCGGGCACAGGCGAGGCCGACTGACCTGCCGCTGATCTCCTCACGCGTTTGCATCAGCTTGACGACGATGCGCGCGACTGGATTGTTGTCGATATTGTCCAGGCGCTTGCCCTGCTGTGCCCGCCGGTAGGCCTGGCTGAACGTACCGGGTTCCCAACCCAGGCCGGGCTCAGCCGCTGCAACCCACTGCTCGACATCCGCCAGCCGCTCATAACTCTCGAGTACGCAATCGGCTTGGTGCCTGAGCGCGGATGACAAACCGTCCAGGATCGCGCCGAAGATCAACGGCGCCTGCGATCGCCAGTCAGACATGATCGCGGCCCTCGTACGGCGGCGCTCTCGTGGTATGGCAGCGAGGGTCACCGGGATCGCCCGGTCGGCCAGGTCGGCGCGGCTAATCGGGTCGCCGATGCCGTTGATCAGCACCGGGCGACAGGCTTCGAACACGACCTCTGAACTGGCCCCCATTTCGACCGGACACCTGGCATAGCTAGAGAGGCTTAGGGATATCCCTAAGCACAGGCTTATGTCGGACGATTATCAGCGCGTGGA
>JANQGH010000086.1 GCA_028277405.1 Alphaproteobacteria bacterium
GGTGCTGGCGGCGCACCCGCCGCGAATGATCGTGTCGGGCCATAACCACGAAATCTGGCGTCACCAGATCGACGGTCGGGATCATCTGTGGTGTCCGGCCACGTCGTTCATCAGTGCGACGGACGTGCCGTATCGGGGCGGGGGCGATAAGCAGACCGGCTTCTACGATCTGCGGTTTTCCGGCGATGGCTACGACGTCGTTCTGGTCCGGCCGGACAGTTTCATCACCATCGATATCGGTAGCTGGCTGAAGGCCGGGATCGGTCACTACGCGCAATTCTGTCAATCGCCATTCCCAAGAGCGGAGTGAGGTCGAAATGGCCAGCATTTCGTTTCGAGGCGTCGTCAAGCGATTTGGCGACGTACCGGCGGTTCGCGGAATCGACCTGGACGTTCAGGACGGCGAGTTCCTATCACTGGTGGGCCCGTCGGGATGCGGCAAGTCGACCGTGCTGCGCCTCCTGGCGGGGCTTGAGCGACCCGACGAGGGCGCCGTCTACTTTGATGGGAAAGATGTCAGCCAACAGACGCCCGCGGCGCGCAACGTTGCCATGGTGTTCCAGAACTACGCGCTGTATCCGCATCTGACCGTGCAGGAGAATATCGCGGTGCCGCTGTTCGCCCGCCGGCTGTCACTCGTCGAAAGGCTGCCCCTACTGCGCTGGCTTTCGCCGCGCGCCTACCGGATCCGTCGCGACATTCACGAGAAGGTCGCGCTGCTGGCGCGTTCGATCGAGATCGACGGCCTTCTGGCGCGAAAGCCGGGACAGCTCTCTGGTGGGCAGCGCCAGCGCGTCGCTTTGGCTCGCGCCATGATCCGCGAGCCGGTCTGTTTTCTGATGGACGAGCCGCTCTCCAACCTCGACGCCAAGCTGCGGACCCAAATGCGCACCGAGTTGCTGACTCTGCACCGCAAGCTGGGGACCACATTCGTTTTCGTCACGCATGACCAGACCGAGGCCATGGCGATGTCGAACAGGCTGGCCGTTATGAAGGACGGGCGTATTCTGCAGGTCGGAACGCCAGAACAACTTTATTCCGCGCCCGGTGACATCGAGGTGGCGCGGTTCATTGGAAGTCCTGCCATCAACGAGTTTGCGGGCGTCCTGGACAGCGCCGGGCGCATCAGTCTGAACCGGGGCGCCACCATCCTGGAAACCGCCTGCCATGATGTGCCGGGCTGGGTCGTGCTTGCCGTCCGCCCGGAATTGCTCAAGGTCGGGCCTGGAATGGCCGACGGGAAGATGGTTTTGGCTACGGCGCGTCTGGAGAATCGGGAACTGCTCGGTCCGGAGGCGCTGCTCCATCTCTGCGACTTGGACAACTCGGGTCCACGATGGATTGTGCGTCTCGCCGCAGCCGAGTATGCGCAATTCGCGGCGCAAGGCGGCCTCGAACAGCATGCCTTGTCCGTTGCGGCCGCTCCGGCGGATTTGCATGTGTTCGCCGCCGACGGTCGCCGGCTTGGCCATGTATCGGACCGCCCTGATGCGGGCCCGCTCCGTCGGCCGGGACAGTTTTCCACTGTAGCCGACACGCATCTTGTCCGCGCTGAACACGCTCTCAGTTCGAATGCTATCTGACCTCGCCTTCGGCGTCTGCGCGCTTCGATGTTCGCCGCCCGAGCATGATCTTGTCCGAAAAGTCTCCAACTTTTCGGGATCATTTCCTTCTTTGTCTGGTCGCATGATCTTGTCCGAAAAGTCTCCAACTTTTCGG
>JANQGH010000099.1 GCA_028277405.1 Alphaproteobacteria bacterium
ATGATGACCCATGTGATGGCGGCCAAAACGCTCCACGGACAGGCGCGTCGCGTAGCGCGGTGCTTCAGCATCGGGCAAGCGGCGCAACGCAGCCGTGGAGCGATTTGGCCCCACCGAAGGCCGCGTTGTCTTGCCCGCTGGCTGCGTTGCGCGCCGCTTGTGGTACTTCCACACCACTGCGCGACACGCGCCTGACCAGCGAACAAGACAACGCGGTCCCATGGGTCATCATCATCGATCCTTGGTACTAACCGGAATGAGAAGCCATGGCCCGTATCGTGCAAAAGTTCGGCGGCACGTCCGTCGGCGATATCGACCGCATCAAGAATGTCGCCGAGAAGGTCAAGGCCGAGGTCGCGCGCGGCAACGAGGTCGCGGTGGTCGTGTCAGCGATGGCCGGGGTGACGAACCAGCTGGTCGGCTATTGCGATTCGATCGCGCCCTTGTACGAGGCGCGCGAGTATGACGCTGTGGTCGCCTCGGGCGAGCAGGTGACGTCCGGCCTGTTGGCGATGGCCCTGCAGGCCGACGGCGTGAATGCGCGCAGCTGGCAGGGCTGGCAGATCCCGATGCGCACCGACGACGTGCACGGCAAGGCACGGATCCTCGATATCGATCCAGCCGAACTGGACACGCGGCTGAAGCGTGGCGAGGTTGCCGTAGTCGCCGGATTCCAGGGCGTCTCGCCACAAGGCAGGATCGCGACCTTGGGCAGGGGCGGATCGGACACGTCCGCGGTTGCTTTGGCGGCAGCGTTGGGTGCCGATCGCTGCGACATCTACACCGATGTCGACGGGGTCTACACCAGCGACCCGCGGATCGTGCGCAGCGCGCGCAAACTCGATAAGATCACCTACGAAGAAATGCTGGAGATGGCGTCGCTGGGCACCAAGGTCTTGCAGACGAGATCCGTCGAAATGGCCATGAAGCATGGCGTGCGGGTCCAGGTGCTCTCCAGCTTTGAGGATGTGCCGGGCACCTTGGTGGTCGACGAAGGAGAAATCGTGGAACAAGAAGTCGTTAGCGGCATTGCCTACACCAGGGACGAAGCCAAGATCACGCTTGTAAAGGTGGCCGACGAGCCGGGTGTTGCGGCCGCCATCTTCGGGCCGTTGGCCGACGCCGCCATCAATGTCGACATGATCGTCCAGAATGTTTCCGAGGACGGCAAGTCGACCGACATGACCTTCACCGTCGGCCGGTCGGACCTGGACCGCGCGGTCGAGGTGCTGCAACAGCGCCAGGACCAGCTCGGCCACGACTACCTTCTGCCGGATCCGAACGTGGTGAAGGTTTCGGTCATCGGCGTGGGCATGCGCAGCCATGCCGGCGTGGCCCAAACAATGTTCCGCACGCTGGCCGAAAACGGTATTAATATCCAGGTGATTTCAACCTCTGAGATCAAGATCAGCGTACTGATCGCTGAGCAGTACACGGAACTCGCGTTGCGCGCGCTTCACACCGCTTACGGGCTGGACGCTTGAGGATTTGGCCGAGGAAAGACGCCGTTAGAGAAGGCTTCGACCGTTTCGGGGGCGCGGCCTGATGTCGGTTGCGCCCATCACGCCCATGACCCAGTCGCGCCGGCTGTTGTCCCGGCTGCGGGACGTGATGGCCGGCTCCGGCCTGGCCCAGGCCAGGCTCGACAAGATCGTGCGCCTGATCGCGGCGGAAATGGTGGCCGAGGTCTGCTCCTGCTACGTCGTGCGGCCCGGCGAGGTGTTGGAGCTGTTCGCCACCGTCGGTCTGAACCCGGAAGCCGTCCATCAGACCCGGCTGCGTGTCGGCGAGGGGCTTGTGGGCGACGTCGCGGCGACCGCGCGCTCGGCGGCCATCGCCAACGCGGCGCGCCATCCCAAATTCGCCTACCGCCCGGAAACGGGCGAGGACCCGTTCCATTCCTTTTTGGGCGTGCCCTTGATCCGTGACGGCAAGGTTCGCGGGGTTCTGGTCATCCAGAACCGCCGGCCGCGCGTCTACGCCGACGAAGAAGTGGAGATGCTTCAGACCGTCGCCATGGTGGTCTCCGAACTGGTGGCGGGCGGTGAACTGGGCGACAAGGGAGAGGTCGCCGCGTCCGAGGCGGGTGGCACGCTGCCGGCCCGCATTGAGGGCATGCCGCTCAATGATGGTCTGGCGCGGGGGCTTGCGGTTCTGCACCGGCCACAGCTCACCGTGCGTGAGATGGTCGCAGACGAACCGGTGCGCGAGGTTCAGCGCCTGGGTACGGCGCTGGCGGCCATGCACCGGTCCCTGGACCGGCTGGTCGAGATCACCGAGGACAGCGGCATCGGCGAAGGCCTCGACATCCTCGAGACCTACCGCATGTTCGCGGAGGATCGCGGCTGGGTGCGCCGTATCGAGGAGGCCATCCAGTCCGGCCTGACCGCCGAGGCGGCGGTTCAACGGGTGCGCAACGACACAGCGGCGCGCATGGCCCGCATCACCGACCCGTATTTGCGCGAGCGGATGACCGATTTCGATGATCTGGCCACGCGCTTGCTGCTCAACCTGTCCGGCAAGGGGTCGCAGGCCGCCGTGGGCACGCTGCCCGATGACGTCGTGCTCGTCGCCCGCACGATCGGGCCGGCGGAGTTGCTTGATTATGAGCAAAAGCGCCTCCGCGCCGTCGTTGTGGAGGAGGGATCGGCGACCAGCCACGTTGCGATCGTTGCGCGGGCGCTCGGCATTCCGGTCGTCGGGCGCTGTGCCGATGCGCTTAACATCATCGACCCGCTGGATGTGGTTCTGGTCGACGGCGACAATGGCCAGGTCTTCGTTCGCCCCTCGGAAGACGCCTTCGGCGCGTTCGAACAGAGCCTGGCGGTGCGGGCCGAGCGCGCCCAGTCCCATGCCGGGCTTGTCGGTCGACCGGCGGTCAGCCGGGACGGGGTGCGCGTCTCGCTGAACCTGAATGCCGGCCTGCTGATCGACCTGCCGCATCTGGCGTCGACGGGGGCGGACGGCATCGGGCTCTATCGCACCGAGATCCCGTTCATGGTGCGCTCCGCCTATCCCGACGTCGCCGCGCAGACGGATCTCTACCGCCGCATTTTCGAGCAGGCCCAGGGCAAGCCGGTGACCTTCCGCACGCTGGATGTCGGCGGCGACAAGTCGCTGCCCTATTTCGCCGCGGAGACCGAGCAGAACCCGGCGCTTGGCTGGCGCGCCATCCGCATGGGCCTCGACCGCCCGGCGATGCTGCTGAAGCAGTTGCGCGCGCTGATCCGTGCGGCCGAGGGAAGGCCGCTGCGCATCATGTTCCCGATGGTCGCCCAAGCAGCGGAATTCGATGCGGTCAGCCGCCTGATGGACCGCGAGCTTTCCCGGGCGCTGGGCCAAGGCTACGTCGCGCCCAGCGACCTGCAGATCGGCGCGATGGTCGAGGTTCCGGCGATCTTCTGGCAGCTCGATGCCCTGCTGTCGCGGGCCGATTTTCTGGCGGTCGGCACCAATGATCTGCTGCAATACATGTTCGCGGCGGATCGCGGCGATCCCAAGCTGGCCAATCGCTACGACACCTTGTCCCCGGCCTTCCTCAACATTCTCGGCGACCTGGCCGCCAAGGCCGAGACGGCGGGCAAGCCGATCAGTGTCTGCGGCGAAATGGCCGGCCGGCCGCTGGAAGCGATGGCGCTGATCGGGTTGGGCTTTCGGTCGCTGTCGATGGCGGCGACCTCGGTGGGGCCGGTGAAGGCGATGATCCTCGGCGTGGAGGTCGAAGCTCTTGCCGATTTCGTGCGTTCGCTGCGTCGTCGTGACAGCGCGAGCGTGCGGACCGATCTGCACGCGTACGCCCGCGACCATGGTTTGATCACGTAGCGGTGGAGACGTTCAAATAAGGCCCTTCTGAGGCACCGAGGGGCTTTAAGCCGCGCGCCATCAATGATAAGCATGAATGGCGCTCGCCGAGACCCGGTCTCGATCGCAAGACGAACGTCCGGGACGGACTGGTCAACCGACGCGACCGCGCCAGATACGTACCAAGGGGACGGTGTTGAGACCCCCCTTCGGCAGAAACCTGCGGCATTGTTGGCATGGCACAGAGCAGACGCAGACCTTTTCATATCGTCGATCCGACCGGCCTTCCGCCGTCGGCAAATGATAGTGAAGAGTCGGTCGGTGCGGCCCCTCAAACCGTCTCTTCCATTCTCAAAGCAGCGCGTGAGGATATCGGCCTAACCCTCTGGGAAGTATCTCAGAACCTTCGGATTCGATTCTCCTATATGCAGGCCATCGAGGACGGGCGGTTCGAAGATCTGCCGGGCCCGGTCTACGCGATCGGGTTCATCCGGACCTACGCGCTCTACCTCAACCTGGATGCCGACGAGCTTATCCGCCGCTTCAAGAACGAACAGTCGACGCTGACCCAGCGGCAGAACCTGGTTTTCCCGGCACCGCCGCCGACGTCGCGCGTGTCGGGCGTGGCCATTGGGCTTGTCGCGATCGTGTTGGCGGCCGCGGCCTATGGCGGCTGGTACTATCTGTCCAGCGAGGACAGCCAGGAGGTGGCGGTTGTGGCGCCGGTTCCGGATCGGCTCGCCACGCTGTTGGAGGAGGAGCCGCCGCTGGCCGATATTGAGGCGCCGGAACCTTTGGCCACGGATTTGGCCACGGCCGAAGAAACGTCCGAACCGACGGATTTCTCGTCGCCATTGCCGGACCTGCCGACCGCGGAGGCGGCCGATATCCAAGAGACGATCATCCCCGACGTGGCGTCCGGCCAGGCCGAGCCGGATGCGATCGACCAGCCGGTCGCGGATGCGTCCGGCGACGAGGCCGAACAGTTCCTCGCGGTGGACTCGGTTGGTGCGGCGCCGTTGGATCAGTCCGAGAGCGAGGCGCTGGGGTTACTGATCGCGGCGGGGCCCGAAACCCCGGCCGATGAGACCGAAGCGCTCGCGCCGCCGCCGGAGCCGCCGGCGACACCAGAGACGGCCCAGCCGGCAACCGCCGGCAACCGGATCGAAATGCGTGCGACCACGGACAGTTGGGTGCTGGTCCGGGATGCCGGTGGCGACATGATCATGACCCGCGTCATGACCCCGGGGGACAGCTATCAGGTGCCCGACGAACCCGGACTGACCCTGTTCACCGGCAACGCGGGCGGCCTCGAGGTTCTGGTCGACGGCGCGGCCGTGCCCGTGCTGGGACGCCAGGGCGAGGTCATCCGCAATATAAGTCTTGACCCGGACTTGTTGCGCGAGGGCCGTGCGGTCATATCTCAGTGATGCACGGCCGATTCCATCGGCAACCCGTTGGACTATTGAGCGAAACGCTGGCCTAGGGCCAGGAGCATAGAGTCATGAGTCTGCGCCCCTATCGCGACATCTACCGCCGGACAAGCCGCCAGATCCATGTCGGCCGTGTGCCTGTCGGCGGCGACGCGCCGATCACGGTTCAGACGATGACGAACACGATCACGTCGGACGTGCCGGCGACGATCGCGCAAATCAACGAGGTGGTCGAGGCCGGTGCCGACATCGTGCGCGTCTCCTGCCCGGACGAGGCGTCCAGCGCCGCCTTGCGCGAGATCGTGCCGGAGGTCGACGTTCCGATCGTGGCCGACATTCATTTTCATTACAAAAGGGGCATCGAGGCGGCGGAAAACGGCGCCGCCTGCCTGCGGATCAACCCCGGCAATATCGGTTCGCGTGAGCGGGTGGCGGAGGTCGTGCGGGCCGCCAAGGACCATGGCTGTTCCATCCGCATCGGCGTCAATGCCGGCTCGCTGGAGCGGGATCTGCTGGAGAAGTACGGCGAGCCATGCCCCGAGGCCATGCTGGAAAGCGCGCTGAACCATATTCGGATCTTGGAAGATCACGACTTCTTCGAGTTCAAGATCAGCTGCAAGGCCTCCGATCCCTTCCTGGCGGTGGCGGCCTATCAGCAACTGGCCGACGCCTGCGACTATCCGCTGCACCTGGGGATCACCGAGGCCGGCGGGATGCTGACCGGCACGGTGAAGAGTTCGATCGGCCTCGGCATGCTGCTGTGGTCCGGCATCGGCGACACGATCCGGGTCAGCCTGTCGGCCGATCCGGTGGAAGAGGTCAAGGTCGGCTACGAGATCCTGAAGTCGCTGGGTTTGCGGCATCGGGGCGTCACGGTCATCTCCTGCCCGTCTTGCGCGCGCCAGCAGTTCGACGTGATCGACACGGTGCGCGAGCTTGAGGATCGGCTGGCGCATATCACGACACCGATCACGCTGTCGGTCATCGGCTGTGTGGTGAACGGGCCGGGCGAGGCGCTGATGACCGATATCGGCTTCACCGGCGGCGGGAAGGGCACCCATCAGGTCTATGTCGCCGGCGTCCCGAACCATCGCCTGAAAGACCGGTCGATCGTCGACCATTTGGTCGAGATGGTTGAGCAGAAGGCGGCCGAAATCGAGGCCGCCGAGGAAGCCGATCTCGAACGGCCGGCGGCGGAATAGCCGGCTCGTCAGGCGTTCTGCACGCGGGTCGGCAGGCGCCGCCGTTGCGGGCTGACCGCGGATGCACTAAAAGCCCGTCACCCTATCTGATGACAGTCGAGACCAAGCGAGTGCCGCGCCCGTGAGCCTGGACGAGAATTTCGACAAGGTCCTCGGCCGGGTGGCGGAGCTTCGTGCGCTGATGGCCGAGGGTTCGCTGTCGCCGGAGGACTACACCGCCTATTCCAAGGAGTATGCGGAACTCGAGCCTGTGGCCGAACGGATCGAGGCTGTGAAGTCCGCGCGCAGCGAGTTGGCCGATCTGGAAGCCATGGCGGCCGCCGAGGCCGACCCTGAAATGCGCGCTTTGGCGGAAGCCGAGGCCCGCGAGTTGAAGCAGGGCCTGCCGGATATGGAGCGCCAGCTGCAACTGGCGCTGCTGCCGAAGGACGAGGCCGACGAGAAGAACGCCATCCTGGAGATCCGTGCTGGCACGGGTGGCGACGAGGCGGCCCTGTTCGCCGCCGACCTGTTCGGCATGTATCAGCGCTTTGCCGGCCTGCATGGCTGGAAATTCGAAATCATGGAACTCGCCGAGACCGACACCGGCGGGTACAAGGAGGCGGTCGCCAGCGTGACCGGCCGCAACGTCTTTGCCAGGCTGAAGTTCGAAAGCGGCGTCCATCGGGTGCAGCGGGTGCCGGAGACGGAGGCGCAAGGGCGCATCCACACCTCGGCCGCGACCGTCGCCGTGTTGCCCGAGGCGGAGGACGTCGACATTCAGATCGACGACAAGGACTTGCGCATCGACGTGTTCCGCGCCTCCGGCGCCGGCGGCCAGCATGTCAACCGCACCGAAAGTGCCGTGCGCATCACGCACCTGCCGACGGGCATCGTCGTCTCGCAGCAGGACGAGAAGTCTCAGCACAAGAACAAGGCCAAGGCGATGAAGATCCTGCGCTCGCGCCTGTATGAGGCGGAGCGCGCCAGCCTGGCCGCCGAACGTGCCGCCGACCGGCGCAGCCAGGTCGGTTCGGGCGACCGGTCCGAACGCATCCGGACCTACAACTTCCCGCAAGGACGGGTGACCGACCACCGGATCAATCTGACCCTCTACAAGATCGACAAGATCATCAATGGCGAGGCGCTGGACGAGATCATCGACGCCTTGATCGCTGAGGACGAGGCGGCCCGGCTGGCGGAGATCGCGTGATCGCCACCGTCGGCGACGCGCTGGCAACCACCAGAAGCCGGCTTCGGGCGGCCGGCATAGAAGAGGGCGCTATCGATGCGCGCCTGCTGGTCGAGGCGGCCACGGGCCTTGATCGCAGCGGGGTTCTCGCAGCGCGCGATCATCTGTTGGATGCAAATCAAGCCGCCCGTCTGTCGCAGATGGTGGCGCGCCGTTTGAACCGCGAGCCGGTCGCGCGCATCCTCGGCCAGCGGGAGTTTTGGAGCCTTGCCTTCACGCTCGGTCCGGACACGTTGGACCCAAGGGCTGATAGCGAGACGCTTGTCGCCGCCGCGCTTGACCATCTGCCGGAGACCTACTGTCGCTACCGGGTGCTCGACCTGGGAACCGGCACGGGGTGTCTTCTGCTGGCCCTGTTGGCCGAACGCCCGAACGCCTGGGGCCTCGGCATCGATCTTGCCGAGGGCGCCGCGGCGGTTGCGCGCGCCAATGCACGGGCGCTCGGCCTCGATGATCGGGCTTGTTTCTTGTCGGGCAATTGGGCGGACGCGGTCGAGGCGCGCTTCGATGCGGTTGTCTGCAACCCGCCTTACGTGTCCGATCGCGAGCGTGCCGCGCTGATGCCGGAGGTGAGGGACCACGACCCCGCGTTGGCCCTGTTTGCCGGGGCGGACGGCCTCGACGCGTACCGGGCTTTGGCCGGCCGTATCGGGCCGTTGCTAGCGCAAAACGGTGTTGCCGCCCTGGAGGTCGGTGCCGGTCAGGCCGGGGCCGTTTCGGCCCTGATGGCCGCGCAGGGGCTTGAAACCGTCGAAACACGCTCCGATTTAGCGTTAATCGATCGGGTATTGGTGCTAAAGCCCCGAAACCCGGGGAAATAAGTCAGAAATTTGTTTGTCGGCGGTGCCAGTTGCGCTAGGGTCCGCCTTGCGGTTGCGACGCTTACCCATAGGTATTGTTGCGCCGCGCCGATTCGATCATGTCGAATCGACTTGAGCGTTCTAGGGACCTGTTGTCGGAATGCGGCGACGGTTGGACGATCTACTTGGCAATGCGCCCGACTTGGCGATACGTCCGTGGGTTCGTCACCAGGACCTCGGCAGTGACACCTCATCAGAGACTTGCAAGCGACAACGCGACAAGAGGCATATGAGACAGGGTCAGAACAATCGGCGTTCCAGAGGCCGTTCCAACAATCGCCGTTCCAACATGCCGAACCGGAACCAGACGTTCGACAGCAACGGTCCCGACACAAGGATTCGTGGCAACGCGTCGCAAGTCTTGGAGAAGTATCAGGCATTGGCCAGGGACGCGATGTCGTCCGGCGATCCGATCATGGCCGAGAACTACCTGCAACATGCTGAGCACTATCAGCGGGTCATCAATCAGATGAACGAGGCGATCGTTCAGGCGCAGTTGCAGGCCGAACAGGCGCGCGAACAGCGGGCGGCGGCCAATCCGCCCCAGCAGCCGAATGGCCGCGCCCATCCCGTGCATGACGGGTCCGGCGAGCGCAGGGCGGGCAACGGGGCCGGGTTCGAGGGGCAGCCTGCCGATCCGCGGGAACAGCCGGTGGCGGATTTTGGCCACGACCCGCGCGAGGAGCCGCAGCCGGCTCCGGCGCAAGCGCCGGAACCCGAGGCCGATACCGCCCCCACTGAAGCTGCCGCCGCCGAGCCGGAGGCGGAGCCTGAGGAGAAGCCCCGTCGTCGTCGGGGCCGTCCGCGCCGATCGGCTGCGGCCGAAGACGACAAGGAAAGCGCACCGGCGTCAGCCGAGTAACCGTCCGTTCGCAGCGCCATCGTAAGAGTTGCCCGTACAAGTGAAGTGCGCGGCCGCGCACTTCGCGACTTGATTAGTGACTTGGGCGGGGGTAGGGGATGACGCGACCGCGCGCCGTTGTCGTGGCGCTTTTGGTCCTGTTGTGGTCCGGCGCGGCCGCTGCCCAAGCCAGAACGGATCAGATTGCCGGCTTGATGGCACGCATTCCGGCGACCGTTCTGACGCCGAGCCCGTCGCTTGAGATATACTTCCACGACGCAACCGCGGCTCAGCGGGCGGTGACGAGATCACCTGCGGCGATTCACTCAGCGGTGTACCCGTCGCGCGAGCCTATGGCCGCCAGTACGGTCCGGGCGGAGACGTCGGCGAAGCCGTTCCCGCGGGTTTGCCGAACTGGGCGCGCGGCGGAAACCTACGCCGTCGGTGACAGCCCGGCCGCGCTGGTCCTGGCCATTGAACGGCCGATCGACGAGTTGGAAGTGACCCCGAGGAACCGCGCTCATCACGCCCTCATGACCGGCTACTTGATGCGCGATCTGTCGTTCCTGGGGGTGCAATAGCCGTTCGTTTGTGGCAAACCGCTGCCCCGTGATGAACAACGGCCATGGTGGGCTCTGATGCTGGCTTTGCGGTCTTTCGCGGTCTCGATATTGGTTCTCCTGGCGGTCGTCGTTTCGGCATCGGCCCAGGAGACGATCCTGCGCATCACCCTGCAGTTGCCGATGGCCAGCCATCTCGGCCAAAACCTGCTGATGTTCAAGGACGAGGTCGAGACCGCGTCCGACGGCGAGATCGAGGTTCAGATCTTCGATTCCGCCCAGCTTTACCGCGATGCGGAGGTGCCGCAGGCGGTCGGCTCGGGCGCGATCGACATGGGCGTGGTCTCGCTGACCCGCTATGTCGGTGACATTCCCGCCGTCGATATCTTCTACATCCCGTTCATGTTCGATACCGAGGTTCTGGCGCGCGCCGCGACCGATCCCGAAAGCCCGGTGCGTCAGTTGATCGACGACGCGATTCTGACAACGGGCGCCCGCGTGCTGTGGTGGCAGGCCTATGGTGGCTCGGTCTTTGTGTCGAACGGCGCGCCGATTGCCAGCCCCGACGACGTTGCGGGACGGCGCGTGCGGGTTTTCGGCCGCACGGTGGGCAACTGGATCGAATCGATGGGCGGCGCGCCCAGCCTGATCTCAGGGTCGGAGCAGTTTCTGGCCTACCAGCGCGGCACCGTGGATATCGGCATGACCGGCATTGCCGGCGTTCAATCGCGAAGCCTTTGGGACGTCATGGACACGGTGACCGCGACCAACTACGCGTTGGTGGAGTTCCTGGTCGTCATCAATGAGACTTTCTGGGAAGACCTGCCGCAACACCACCGCGACATCATCATGATGGCCGCGAGAAATGCCGAGATCGCCGTCCGCGATGAGATCGCGCGCATCGAGGCCGGCGCTTACGAGGCGGCGGCCATGAACGGCATGGAGATCTACACGCCGACGGAGGCTGAGATGGTGGCCTGGCGCGCCTCGGCCGCACCGGTTATCGAAGCCTACTTGGCCGACTCAGGCGATCTGGGTCATCGGATCTATGATGCCGCCGCCGCTCTCAGGGACGAGGATTAATGGACCAGGCTGAGGCCGTGCCGCAGACCGCCATTCACCTGTAGGATTTCGCCTGAGATGCCGGCGCTCTCGTCACTCAGCAGAAACGACACGGCGTTGGCCACATCGTCGGCGCCGACATTCCGGCGGATGAAGGTCATCGCCGCCATTGCGGCTTGCACCTGGCGGAAATTCGGCAGCACGCGCGCCGACGGTGTCGATACCGCACCGGCCGAGACCGCGTTGACCCGCATGCCGGTGGGCCCCAGTTCATAGGCCAGCGTACGCACGGCCTGTTCCAAGGCGGCCTTGGCGACACCCATCATTTCGTAGCCCGGCACGACCCGCTCGCTGCCTAGGAAGGACAGGGCCACGACGGAGGACGGCTTGTAGTCGCGCTGGCTCATCTCGCGCACGATTTGGATGAAGGCAAAACAGCTGACCGTCAGCGTGTGCACGAAATTGTCGTAGGACGCGCCGGTCAGGCCGGCGTTCTTCTCGCCGATCTGCGTGCTGCCCAGGCAGAAGACCAGACCATCGACATTGTCGACCAGTTTGATGTCGTCGACATCGTCGGGATAGTCGAAATGCACCAGGCGGTGGTTGCGGAACGCCTGGCGTTCCTTGGACCGCCGCGTCGTCAGGATCGTGTCCCAACCGCGCGCCTGCATCTTCTCGCCCACGGCAAAGCCGAGCGAACGCGGCGACGATACGCCCAGGATCAGCGCGCGCTTGGCCTCGGGCTGCGGCAGTTCGGCTCGCTGGGTCTGAAGCAATCTCAGCATCGGTGATTCGCTCTCCGCTCAGGCATGAGGAATAAAGGCATTATAGACATCTCCTGGGATGTCGATGAGACGATAATCACTCGTTTCGACAAACATAAGGGTTTGTTCGCCTTCTCCAATCATCTGGTCCATCCGATCGCGGATTTCGTGGCGCAGCTTGACGAACTTTCGATTGAAGCTTTCGATCTTCAGCCGCACGGTCAGCGCCTCGAACTCCTTGGTCTCACGCTTAAACTTGTGATTGAAGTTGCGGGTCAGGATGAAATAGGGGGTCTGGTTCAGGTCGAAGTTGGGCATGCAGTGGCGGAAGAACAGCTCGCGCGCCTTGCCGATCCAGCCGACATAGCTGGCGAAATAGACATTGCCGACGGAGTTCGTATCGCCATAGGTCGGCACGATCTCAATCGTGAACCATTTCTTGTCGAACCAGCCCGACAGGTCGGTCAGCTTATCGCGAAGCCCGTGATGACCATTACCATTACCATTACCATTCAGGGGGCCATGGTCGAAAGCCGTGAGCGCGTCCGCATCCGCCTGCCAGATATGGGGGGCATGGCCGTTGGAACCGTTCAACGCCGCGGCCCCGTTGCCGTTGGCGCCGGCATGGCCGTGCTGTGGCAGGTCCGTGATCGGGCCGCCTTGGCCGGACTCGGGTCGTTCGGTGCCGCCGCCCGCAGGACCGGATGTCTCGGTGGCCCGGTCATCGGTATCGGTTCGCAGCCAGACAAGGGCCGCTGCCGGTGGGACCAGCACCGCAACGATCATCAGGGGGTCGAGATGTTCGAAGTACCCGATCGCCATGAGACCGAGAGACACCAGCCCACTGAGCGGCAGCAGCGGGCGCAAAGCCGCGGGTTCCCTGCGTTTGGCAGCCTGGATGGCGAGCGCCAGGGAATAGGCCAGGAAGATGGTCGCGTACAGGACCATGAAGTGCTCAAGTTCCAGCGACGCCTCGATACCGATGGCTGCGATGGCAAAGACCAGCACGAAGGTGGGTAAGGGCGATTTGATCAGCCCCTTGGGCAACAGGGCCATGATCGGATTGCTGGCCGTCTGCTCGGTCTTCTCAAGAAACCAGCGCAAGGCGAGGTAGCCGCTGTCGCAGGTCGTCACGACCGCGATCAAGGCTATCAGCCCGAACGCCGCCAGGTACAGGCCGCCATCCATGCCGACCAGCGAGGCCGCGACCACCGCCTCGGCATGGACCCGCCCGTCGATCGCGGCCGGTGCCACGGTCACGTCCGGCGAAACCAGCATCAGCCCGAGGCTGCCCACGGCAAGCAACAGGACGAAGAAAATCCCGCCGCCAATCGCGAAGGCCCGCGCCACCGACTGGCCGCGCTCGGCGACGGCCACGGCGCGCTGCCATTGCTGTAGATCCGTCCATGGGCCCGCCAGCAGGCCGACGGTCAGCGGTATCAGATAGGCCCAGAATTCACCGTCGCTTAACCCAGCCGCTGGAGGCCTTGGCGCGCCCGGCAGGCTGACCGACGTCAGCAGGAAGACGGCCAGCAGCGCAAAGACGCCCAGCAGCGCCAGATGAACGATGCGAATGCGTGGAAAGCCGGTGGCCTCGGCCAGGAAGACACTGATGGCAAGCACCGCGAAGCCCACCGCGAACGGCAGTTCGACGCCGGCCGGTAAGGCAAAGTAGGCCATCAGGGCGAACAGGGTCAGCGAGAGGGCCGCGATCTGATAAAGCGCGAAGATCGCGCCATAGCGGGCGAACGCCTTTTCGATCCAGGCGCGTATCGCGGCGGCGTTGCCGATCCGCCCGGTCAGCACGCCGAACAGGACGAGGCCAAGCGCGTTCGGCAGGGCGAACAGGATCAGCCCCACAAAGCCGTAACTGAAGGCAAAGTGGATCGAAAAGAAGAAGCCCAGGCCCCAAAGCCAGGACAACGCAATGGATGCGGGCCAGCTTAGCATTTGCATCGCCTTCCGGTTAACACGTATCCTCCGCAAGACTGCAACTCTAACGTGATGTCAGAAGAGATCAACCGTTTAAATAGATATGAGAACAATTTTTATTAAACAGTCGCAGTTGCTAGGGCGAGTGCGGGCCGGCCAGACTCGCGTCGTTGGTTTTCCCTCGCGATATGCCTGTGATTCGGCCATGGTCGCTGCCGCACGCAGCCCTCGACAGACGAGCCTTCAACGAGAGACATCATGGGACCGAGCCCAATTGCTGGCCCGCTTTTCCTGCTGGTCGACCGCATAACGGCGGCTTTTGCCGTCGTAGCGGCGTGGCTGTTCGTCGCGGCGGGGGCGATGTTGGTTTTCGAGGTTGTCGCCCGCTATGTCTTCGTGGCACCGACCGTCTGGGCGGCGGAACTGTCCCTGCTGTGCCTGATCTGGGCGACCTATCTGGCCGCCGCGGCGCTGTTGCGGCAGCGCAGGCACATCACCATCACGGCTGTCACCCAAAGGCTGCCCGAGGGTTGGCGGCGCGTGGCCGAGGCGTTGTCTCTGGTTGTCGTCCTGATCGTGTGCGTGGCGGCTGTCTGGTACGGCGCCGACATCGCCCTCGATTCCCTTCAGCGCGGCCGCACCACCGGGTCGATGTTGAACCTGCCGGCCTGGGCCACGGAGGCCTCGATCCCGATCGGTTTCGCGCTCATCGCTCTGCAAGCCCTTGTTGAACTGGCACGTTTGGGATTGGGGGGGCGGGCCGCCATTGCGTCGCCGCCGCCCGATTGACGACCCTCCTGATCCTTGCCGGCCTGATCGGCCTGTTGCTGATCGGCGTGCCGGTCGGCTTTGCCCTTGCCGCCCTCGGCCTCGCCCTGCTCTGGCTGGGCGATTTCTCCCTGTTGATCGTCGGGCAGACCTTCCTGTCGTCGATCGACAACTTCATTCTTCTGGCCGTGCCGCTGTTCCTGCTAATGTCGAACGTCTTGCTGAAGGGCGGCGTGGGGCGCGATCTCTTCGCCGCCGTACAGGCCTGGGTCGGTCATTGGCCGGGCGGTCTCGCCATCACGACGATCGTCTCGTGCGGCTTATTCGCGGCCATCTCCGGCTCGTCGGTGGCCACGGCGGCCACGATCGGCACGGTCGCGATCCCGGAGATGGTGCAGCGCGGCTATCCCCGCCGCTTCGTCTACGGCCTCTTGGCCGCCGCCGGCACGCTGGGCATTCTGATCCCGCCATCGATACCGATGATCGTTTACGCCTTCATTACCGAGCAGTCGGTGCTGGAGCTGTTCCTGGCCGGGGTAGGGCCGGGCCTGGTGCTGATCGCTCTGTTCTGCGCGTACGCGTTTCTTCACGCCAGGCTGTCACCCGGTTATCGGCCGAGCCCGAGGGCGCCGTGGGCGGAGCGGTATCGCGCGACCCGCCGCGCGTTGCCGTCGGCGCTGCTGGCCATTGTCGTGATCGCGGGTATTTATGCAGGGGCATTCACCCCCACCGAGGCGGCGGCGGTCGGTTTCGCGCTCTCGGTGGTCATTACCGTGCTGATATTGCGCACGATGACCTGGACCTTGTTCAAAGAGGCCGTCATCGCGTCGATGAAGACGACGGTCGCCATCCTGATCATCGTGGCCGGCGCGAAGCTGTTCGGCCGCGCCATCACGCTCTATCGCATCCCTTACGATATCTCCGAAGCTTTGATCGCCAGCGCGACCGAGCCGCTTGTCTTTGTCGCCGCCGTCGCCCTGATCCTCGTCGTTATGGGCCTGTTCCTGGAATCCCTGGCGATGATGCTGATCATGGTGCCCGTGTTGGCGCCTGCCTTGGTGCCGCTGGGCATCGATCCGATCTGGTTCGGGGTCTTTTTCGTGATCATGGTCGAAGTCGCCCTGATCACGCCGCCTGTCGGCATGAACCTCTACGTCATCCAGGCAACGGCCCGAACGACCATCGGTGAGGTGGCGGCCGGCGTCTGGCCGTTCCTGCTGTTGATGCTGGCCACCGTCGTCGCGATCGCCCTGGTTCCGGACCTGGCCCTGTTCTTGCCGTTCGCGCTTTAGGTCAGGGCCAGCGCGTCGCCGATGCGGATGGTGCCGGGTTGGGTCACGACGGCCATGACGCCGCAATCGGCGTGGCCGTAACCGTCCAGCAGGGCCTTCGGAATGTTGGCGTCCCGTTCGGCAGTAGCGGGGTTCACGTTTGTCGCCTCACAACGGCCGATGCGCTCGATGATCTCCAGTTGCGCTGAGCCCACCGTGACTGTCTTGCCGACCCAATCGAACTCCGCCCAAGGCTCGGCGCCGTCGATCAGCAAGTTGCCCCGAAAGCGTTTGGGATCGAGCTGCTTGCGTACCACCCGTTCCAGATCGCGAACGGTCGCTGCGCTGATGATCGATATGAAGGGCGCATTGCGGTCCGCAAGGCTGACATCGGGCACTTCGACCAGCTTGGCCGCGCCGCGCGCCTCCTGGCCGACAAAGGCCGACAGGAACTGGTTGATCAGTTCCCGACCCAAGGGCGTCGTAACCTTGCCTTTGGCCACCGGGCGGCCACCGCGCGAGAGCGTCAAGGTGCCGGTGTCCGCATCGAAGTGGCTGTCGAGCTGTGCCAGCCGCTCGTGCCGCATCAGGTTCAGGAATTGCTGTTTGGGCTGCCAAGTGGGCTCCGCCGAATCGAAGCGGCTGGCCTTGTGGGTGATGGCGAACCGCCGGTCGTTGGGCAGCCCTTGGCCTTCGATCACATCAACAGCGTCCAGATCCTGCGCCGTCAAGCTTTTGACAGGGTGGATGCGAATGGCTTCGACGCGTGCATCTGTGGACATGGTCGCCGCTTATGGCCAGCGACGGTCGCACTTGTCAATTCCCCGGTCGGCCTTCGCTGTTGATATCGTTCAGCGCCCAGTCATAGCGATAGCGCGTGATTGCCACGCCAGACGCCAGTGACGCGGCCCTGTCGCCGGCAGCGTAGCGTGCCAAATGGGCACGCAGATCGCTGAAATCCTCCGCAAACCAATCATAGATGCGCGAGACGGTCAGGCCGTTTGGCGCCACGGCGATGCCGCGCGGATCGTTGACGTAGGCAATGGCACCGGTGTCCATCATCGCGTCGTTGGTGCTGGGGCGCAGTGCGCGCGCCGGCAAGTTAGGACAGCCGATGGCGGCGCAATTGACGACATAGTGGATGCGCGGGTCCTGCCAGATCGGCCGCAGGATCCGGTGTTCGATGTCGTCCAGGCTGAGCGCTTCGCCCTCGACCGTGACCAGCCGCGCCCCCCAGGGACCGTTGGCGAACAGGCCCGGGGAGATGTCGATGTCCCGGATCGAGGCGACCGGGTAGTGGTCGAGGATGACCTGAACCGTCAGCGCGTTGTAGAAGTTGACCCAATAGCTGAACTGCTCCGCCTGGTTCAGGCTGGAAACCGGCGTTGCGGACAGGCGCACAAGATAGTCGTTGAGCGCCTGTCGATCGGCTTGGCTGACGGCGCCATAGGCGACGCGCGCCACGCCGTCAGCGCCTTCGTGCCGATAGCTGGCCAGGAACGCGTCCCATGTTGCATGGTCCACCGATTGTCGCGACGCCGCGTCATGGGCCTGCCAGCGTGGCCACAGATCCGAGCGCGGCGCGGCGAGGGTGGCCGGAGCCGTCAGCAACACGGCGGCCGATCCGGCGGCAATGAGCATCTGACGGCGGGAGAAGGGCAGCATGGCAATCGGGCCTCCAAGGCGGGTTTCGATCGACATGGGGGCGGCCCCGCCGATGGGCGAATAACGGCCAGTCACCAACCGGTGAGATGGCCTCTTGCACCCGCCGGTTTGCCGCCCCAAATCCAATAAGATCCTCCCAGGATTGCACTTTTGTGGGTCGAGAACGGACGCGTGCCTCGAAGAGGGCGGTCCGTCGAACCAGTGGAGAGACGAACGAATGGAATTTGAGAAGTACACCGAACGCTCGCGCGGATTCCTGCAGGCCGCCCAGACGCTTGCGCTGCGCGAAGGCCATCAGCAGCTCACGCCCGAACACCTCTTGAAGGTCTTGCTGGACGACGAGGAAGGGTTGGCCGCCAACCTGATCCGCGCCGCCGGTGGTGACGCGCAACACGCGCTCGTCGAGGTTGAAGGCGCGTTGAACAAGTTGCCGAAGGTCGAGGGCGGCAACAGTCAGATCTACCTGGGCCGCGAAATGGCCCAGACCTTGAAGAGCGCCGAGACGCTGGCCGAGAAGGCCGGCGACAGCTATGTCTCCGCCGAACGGCTGCTGCTCGCGGTCGCTATGGCCAAGGGCAGTGCGGCCGCCAAGGCGCTGAACGACGCCGGTGCGACGCCGCAGGCACTGAACGGCGCGATTAATGATCTGCGCCAGGGTCGCACGGCCGACAGCGCCAATGCCGAGGCCAGCTACGACGCCTTGAAGAAGTATGCTCGCGACCTGACCGAAGAGGCGCGGGACGGCAAGCTGGACCCGGTGATCGGCCGCGACGACGAAATCAGGCGCACCATGCAGGTGCTGTCGCGCCGGACCAAGAACAATCCCGTGCTGATCGGCGAGCCCGGCGTCGGCAAGACCGCCATCGCCGAGGGCCTGTCGACGCGCATCGTCAATGGCGACGTGCCGGAGAGCCTGAAGAACAAGCGCCTGCTGGCGCTCGATCTCGGCGCCATGGTCGCCGGTGCGAAGTATCGCGGCGAATTCGAGGAACGGCTGAAAGCGGTCTTGGAAGAAATCTCCGCCGCCGCCGGCGAGATCATCCTGTTCATCGACGAAATGCACACGCTGGTTGGTGCCGGCAAGGCAGAGGGCGCGATGGACGCGTCCAACATGCTGAAGCCGGCCCTGGCGCGGGGCGAGCTGCATTGCGTCGGCGCGACCACGCTCGATGAATACCGCAAGCATGTGGAGAAGGATGCGGCTTTGGCCCGCCGGTTCCAGCCCGTGCTGGTCGACGAGCCGACAGTGCCCGACACGATCTCCATCCTGCGCGGCCTGAAGGAGAAGTACGAACTGCACCACGGCGTGCGCATCACCGACAGCGCGCTGGTTGCGTCGGCCACCCTGAGCCACCGCTACATCACCGACCGGTTCCTGCCGGACAAGGCGATCGACCTGATGGACGAGGCGGCCTCGCGCATCCGCATGGAGGTCGACAGCAAGCCGGAGGAGCTGGACGAGCTCGATCGCAGGGTCGTCCAGCTCAAGATCGAACGCGAGGCCTTGAAGAAGGAGTCCGATCAGGGCTCCAAGGATCGGCTGGAGAAGCTGGAGGTCGAGCTGGCCGAATTGGAGCAGGAATCGGCCGAGTTCACGGCAAGCTGGCAGGCGGAAAAGGAGAAGCTGAACTCCGCCCAGCGCTTCAAGGAGCAGTTGGAGCAAGCGCGGCTGGAGCTTGAGAAGGTCCAACGCGAAGGCGACTGGACCCGCGCGGGCGAGCTGACCTATTCGGTCATTCCCGAGCTTGAGGAACAGCTCGCCGAGGCCGACCAGCTAAACGCCGATGCCCTTGTGAAGGAAGAGGTGCGCGACGAGGACATCGCTGCCGTCGTTTCCCGCTGGACCGGCATTCCGGTCGACCGGATGATGGAGGGCGAGCGCGAGAAGCTGCTGCGCATGGAACAGGTGTTGAGCGAGCGCGTGGTCGGCCAGGACGAGGCCGTCGAGGCCGTGTCCAACGCCGTCCGCCGGGCGCGGGCCGGGCTGCAAGACCCGAACCGGCCGATCGGCAGCTTTATGTTCCTCGGCCCCACCGGCGTCGGCAAGACGGAACTGACCAAGACCCTGGCCGCGTTCCTGTTCGATGACGAGCACGCCATGGTCCGTATCGACATGTCGGAATACATGGAGAAGCACTCCGTCGCCCGCCTGATCGGCGCGCCGCCGGGCTATGTCGGCTATGACGAGGGCGGGGCGCTGACCGAAGCCGTGCGACGGCGGCCCTATCAGGTGATCCTGTTCGACGAGATCGAAAAGGCCCATCCGGACGTCTTCAACGTGCTGCTGCAGGTGTTGGACGATGGCCGTCTGACGGATGGGCAGGGGCGTACGGTCGACTTCCGCAACGTGCTGATCGTCATGACCTCCAACCTTGGGTCGGAGCATCTGGCGGCCGCCGAGGACGACGACTTCGTCGCGCGGGAGAAAGTGCTGATGGCCGTCCGGGCCCACTTCCGGCCGGAGTTCGTGAACCGCCTGGACGAGATGATCGTCTTCCGCCGGCTGACCCGGGACAACATGACCGCCATCGTCGACATCCAGCTTGGCCATCTGCAAGGCCTGCTGGAAGGCCGCAAGATCACCTTGCAGGTCGACGAAGCCGTCAAGGAATGGCTCGGCAACTCGGGCTATGACCCGATTTATGGCGCCCGGCCGTTGAAGCGGGTGATCCAGCGGGCGCTGCAAAACCCGCTGGCGGAGCTGATCCTGCAAGGCCGTGTCGTCGACGGCGAGACGGTCCCGGTCTCGGTCGAGGGCGATCAGGTTATCATCGGCGGCGAACGGGTCGACGTCGCCGCGTAAGTCTTTGGGCGCCGGTTTGTAGCCGGCGCCCGTTTCCTTAGCAGACGTGAATCTGGAGGAAGTCCAGCGTGCGTTCGCGCGCCAGCTTGGCGCTGTCCGCGTCATACTCGGCGCGTTCGTCGCAGTTGAAGCCGTGACGGGCCGGATACGTACAGATTGGGATATCCGGGAACGCCTTGCGCACGGCCTCGACCGAGTCCATCGGGATATGGGCGTCCAGCTCGCCAAAGTGCATCATCACCGGGCAGGTCGGCTTCTCGTCCAGAAGGTCAGGAATGCGGCCGCCGTAATAGGCGATCGCGGCCGCCGGTTTCAGCCGGCTGGCCGACAGCCAGGCGAACGAGCCGCCCCAGCAATAGCCCACGACACCGACCTGGCCGTGCGGCTTCACCGCCTGGATGGCGGCGTCGATGTCCATCAGCGGGCCTTCGCTGCCCAGCGCCATGACCACTTCCCGTCCGGCAGCCACGGCCGCCGGCTCATAATCCGCCTCGTAATCCGGCTGGATCCGGTCGAACACGGCGGGCGCGATCGCGGCGTAGCCTTCATGCGCGAAGCCATCGACCACCGCCCTTATGTGGTGGTTGACGCCGAAGATCTCCTGCAGGATGACCAGCCCGCCCTTGATGTCGCCCTTGGGCCGGGCGGAGTAGGCCGAAAGGCTGTGGCCGTCCTCGGCGGTCAAATGGATCTTCTCGGTCGTCAGCATATGTGAGCCTTCCTTCGGCGTCGGGGTCAATTGGCTGACGTTGTTGTGTGGATGACACCGTCCGCTGTCAACCGGACGAACGTTCCCGTTTCAAGCGCACGCTGTTTTTCCACGGGCAGCGTGATGACGGGCGGCGCGGACCAGCCCATGGTCGTCGCGACCACGGCGCCCAGGCAGAGGATGGCGTCGGCCTTGCCCAGCGCAATCGCGGCCGGTGCACGGCCCTGGGCAATCAACTCCAACAGCACCGACGAGGAGGACGATGAGCCGACAGTCGCGGGAACGAGCAGCACCGTGCTGACGACAGAGGCGCCGTGCTGCGGATGGCGCGGGTCGACGATCTGACCCGAGGCCGGATCGACGCCGCCCCAAAAGCTGATCGGCGCATTGAGGCGCAGTACCGGGCCGGAGGCTTCGCCGGCCAACAGCATATCGCTCTTTATCGCCATAGCGCGTCGTCCCTGACAACGCCTCCGGCGACCGCGCTTTCGACGCAGTCCGCCAGGCTGCCGAACAGCGCCGCGTAGCCGGTGTTGGACGGGGTGTAGTGCGCGAACTTGCCGGAGTTGGTCATCAGCACCCCGTCGATCTTCGCCAGGATCGGCGTGACCACGACGCAGGTATCGACGACCAGGGTGACCCCCTGGCTTTCCAGCCGCGTTGCGCGAGGGCCGAGGGACGCGAGCGTATCGCGGGCGGTGCAGATGTAGGTCGGTATCGCCACACGCCTTTCGCCGAGCATTCGCTCGAAAGCGTCGAACTCCGATCGGGAGAAATGGGGGCTGCCGAGGGCGACGGCATCGATCCGGTCGCCGCCCGCTGTCGACAGCCGGTCGCGCTCAGCAATCAGCATATCGGGCGTCAGGCGGATGGTCTCTTCGGCGGGCCGATGCCCGAGTGCCGCGTCGACGGTCGGGGCTTCCGGGGTGACGCCGGCCACGTGGACCAGCCCCACAGCACCTGCGGCCGCGGCCGCCGCGCCAAGCGCCTTCAGCCGGTCCTCGGTGAGACTGGACGGCAGGCCGTCGAGCACGGCAACCGTCTCGCCGACCGTGCGGCCCAACCAGGCGCCCAGCACCGGATAGAACACGTCCGACGCTTTCAGCCTGTCGGATAGCAGCGCGGTGTCGATGCGCACCGTTGCGCGGCGGTTCTCGGGCAGATGCAAGCCCGTTGCGGGGGCCAGGCCGGTGATGGCACAGGCGATGTCCAGGAAGTCGCCATAGCGGTTGGTTCGCGCGCCGAGAACGGAGTTGGCGAAGGCGACGGCGTTGCTCTCGCCCCAGGCGACGTCCTGCCCCAGTGGGGGCCGATGCCCGGTCTGGTAAGGCGCGCAGGTCCAGCTTGGCCGGCAGCCCATGGCCTCGTAGGCGGTCATCAGCCGGTGCGCCATGGCGCGCTTATGGCTATCCAGCCGGTCCTGCCCCGGCCGCAGCAGGTTCAGCGCACCGACATTCAGGGTCGTCGGCACCGCCACCTTGGCTCTGCCCGCAACCAGTCGCTCGGCGACCTGAACACCGCTGTCGCCGTGATAGAGACAGCCATCGATATGGGCCGACGCGATCGGGATGAGCCGCGTTGCACCCAGCAGGCGCGCGGTCTCCGTGACGATGCGCATGGCGAGCGCCGCGCCCTCGCCATCTTCGCCATTGGCGGCCGCACGCTGCCAGTCTGTCAGCTCGATCATCGACCGAACTTAGCGAAGCCGCGCTCCGCGCGCCAATTCACTCAGACTCAATTCACTCAGACGTTGAAGCGGAAATGGAACACGTCGCCATCCTTGACGCGGTATTCCTTGCCCTCCTGGCGCATCTTGCCGGCGTCCTTGGCGGCGGTTTCGCCGCCGAGCGTGACGAAGTCTGCATAGTCGATGGTCTCGGCCCGGATGAAGCCGCGCTGAAAGTCGGTATGGATGACGCCGGCCGCCTCCGGCGCGGTCGACCCCCGCGTGACGGTCCAGGCGCGCGCCTCCTTCGGCCCGACGGTGAAGAAGGTGATCAGGCCCAACAGGCGATAGCCGGCGCGGATGACCTTGTTCAGCCCGGCCTCGTCGAGCCCCAGGCTGTCCAGAAACTCCGCGCCTTCCTCGGCATCGAGCTGGGCCAGTTCAGCCTCGATCGCAGCAGAGATGACCACGGCCTCCGCTGCCTCCGCCTGGGCCATCTCGGCCACGGCCTCGCTGTGTGCATTGCCGGTCGCGGCTTCGTCCTCGGCTACATTGCAGACATAGAGCACCGGCTTGGCGCTCAGCAATTGCAGGTCGCGAAACAGCTTCTTCTCGTCCGCCGAGACGTCCAGTTCGCGGGCCGGCTTGCCGTCTTCCAGCAGGGTCACGACCCGTTCCATCAAGCCGATTTGGGCCTTGGCCTCCTTGTCGCCGCCGCGGGCCTTCTTGGTCTGGGACTCCAGCCGGCGCTCAAGGCTTTCCAGGTCGGCGATCATCAGTTCGGTCTTGACCGTCTCGGCGTCACGCACCGGATCAACCGTCCCGTCGACATGGGTAACCTCGCCCTCGAAGCAGCGCAGCACGTGCAGGATCGCGTCGACCTCGCGGATGTTGGCCAGGAACTGATTGCCCAGCCCTTCGCCCTTCGAGGCACCGCGCACCAGTCCGGCGATATCGACAAACTCAAGCTGGGTCGGGATCACCTTGGCGGACTTGCCCAGCTCGGCCAGCTTGGCCAGGCGGCCGTCGGGCACGCCGACGCGGCCGACGTTTGGGTCAATGGTGCAGAACGGATAGTTCGCCGCCTCGGCCGTCTGGGTCGCGGTTAACGCGTTGAACAGAGTGGACTTGCCCACATTCGGCAAGCCGACGATGCCGCATCTGAAACCCATCGGTGTCTCTCTTTCTAAACGTCCACGGGCGGCTTTTGCGGCGCGGGCTTCTTCTTCGATGTCAACAGGGCGACCTTGGTCATGAACTTCTCATGCTCGCCATCGGCCAACAGGGGGATCGCCTCGGCGACGGCCTCCAACAGCGGATCGAGCCAGTCCTCGTCCTCGTCCGTGAAGTCGCTCAGGACATGGCCGCGCACGCGCTGCCGGTCGCCGGGATGCCCGATACCCAGCCGCACCCGCCAATAGTCGTGGGCAATATGGCTGTCGATCGAGCGAATGCCGTTATGGCCGGCACCGCCGCCGCCCCGTTTCGCCCGGCACTTGCCCTGCGCCAGGTCAAGCTCGTCATAGATGACGATCACCCGGTCCGACGGCACCTTGAAGAACCGTGCCGCCTTGGACACCGCCTTGCCACTTTCGTTCATGTAGGTATGGGGCTTCAGCAGCAGGGCGCGATCGCCCGCCAGCCGGCCCTCGGCCACGACCCCGTTGAACTTCTTGCGAAAGGGGCCGAAGCCATAGCGCTCGGCAATATCGTCCAGCGCCAGCCAGCCTATATTGTGCCTGTTGTAGGCGTACTTGGCCCCGGGATTGCCGAGGCCGACGATCAGGATCATCGCTCAACGGGCTCCCAGGGCCCCAGGGGCGGGTGGCGGCCGACGGGCGACTAGTCCTCCGACGCCCCTTCGTCGCCACCGGTATCCTCCGCGGCGGCCTCGGCCTCGCCCTCGCCAGCCTCGGCGGCTTCGGCGGCCTCTTCCTCTTCCTCCGCCTCGGACTTCAGGGCGGACGGCGCGGCAATCGTCGCCACCGTGAAATCGCGGTCGGTGATGGTCGGCTGCACGCCGTCGGGCAGGGTGATGTGGCTGATATGGATCGAGTCGCCCAGTTCCGAACCGCTCAGATCCACGGTGATGTTCTCCGGAATGGCGTTGGCCCGGCAGGTCACCTCGATCGTGTAGCGCACGACGTTCAGCACACCGCCCGCCTTCAGGCCAGGCGAGTCATCTTCGTTGATGAACTGCACCGGCACCTCGATGGCGATCTCCGTCCGCTCACTGACGCGCAGAAAATCCAGGTGCAGTGGCTCGTCGCGCACCGGGTCCATCTGCACGTCGCGGACCAGCACCTGATGGGCGTCGTTGCCGACCTTCAAGCTGTAAAGGTGGGTCAGGAACGCCGGATCGCGCAGCATCTGGCTGAGCGTTTGCCCATCCAGCGAAATGGCAACGGGGGGCTTCTTGTCGCCGTAGATCACGGCAGGAACCTTGTTTTGACGACGTACGGCTCGAGCTGCCCCCTTACCGGCTCGCTCCCGCACCTCGGCGACGATTTCGATCGTCTCGGCCATGGGATCTCTCCTATGTTCACAAGCAATAACGCCGACCTCCAGGGGTGTCGGCGTTCAAGTCTCGCCCAATGGCGAGGCGCGGCTATATACCAGCGGTTATGTGCCGCGTCCAGGGCTCAGATGGTGGGGCGGGCTTAAGCAAACAAGCTGGAAACCGAGCGTTCCTCGCTGATGCGTTTCATGGCCTCGCCGATCAGCGGCGCGATGCTGATTTGCCTGCTGTTTTGGCTGACCCGAACCGCCTCGGTCGCCAGGATGCTGTCGGTGGTGACCAGCTCGCTCATGGGCGACGACGACACCCGGCTGACCGCGCCGCCGGACAGGACGCCGTGGGTGACATAGGCACTGACGGTTTTGGCGCCGGCCTCGCTTAACGCGACGGCCGCGTTGCACAGGGTGCCGGCGCTGTCGACGATGTCGTCGACCAAGAGGCAGCGCTGGCCTTCGACGTCGCCGATGATGTTCATCACCTCCGACACACCGGCACGTTCGCGCCTTTTGTCGATGATGGCGAGGTCGACGTCCAGCCGGCGCGCGATGTTGCGCGCCCGGATCACGCCGCCGACGTCAGGCGAGACGATGGTCAGGTCGCCATTGCCCTTGGCGGTGTCCTTGATGTCCCGGGCGAATACCGGTGCGGAGACCAGGTTGTCCACCGGAATGTCGAAGAAGCCCTGGATCTGGCCGGCATGCAGGTCCAGCGTCAGCACCCGATCGGCCCCGGCCTGGGTGATCAGATTGGCGACCAGCTTGGCCGATATCGGCGAGCGCGGGCTGGTCTTCCGGTCTTGGCGCGCATAGCCGAAATAGGGCAGCACCGCCGTGATACGCCGCGCGGACCCGCGCCTTAGCGCGTCCATGCAGACCAGCAACTCCATCAGATTGTCGTTCGCCGGATAGCTGGTCGACTGGATGACGAAGACATCCTCGCCGCGCACGTTTTCCAGGATTTCGACGAAGACTTCCATGTCGGAAAACCGTCGAATGCTCGCCTTGCACAGCGGCACCTCGAGGTAGGCGGCAATTGCCTCGCTGAGCGGGCGATTGCTGTTCCCGGCGATAATCTTCATGGTCGCTGGCCTCGGGCGGAAGGCGGCTGGTCGGGCGGCGGTCGCGCGCCGGGTATATCAGCGTGGTGGGGGCCTTTCAACGGCCCGATCATGAAATTGTCACAAAACCGTCGGCACGCAGAAGGCCAGGAGGCCGATGAGGCAAAACGCGGCCAGCATCCACAGGTACGGCATGGCTCAAGCGTCCAGCATGATGGCCGAAAGCTGGCGCCCGTAGTCGGGCTCTTGCCGGTGGCAGGATCGACGGTAGCTGAAGAACGCCTGCGCGTCTTTCAGCGTATCGTGCGGCGCCAAAACGACCGACCCGACGCCGCGCGCCGACAGCCTCCGAGCGACATAGCCGCCGAGATCGAAATGGTGATGGTCGGGCCGTTCGGCCGTGGCGAAGAGGTCGGTGCAGGCGGGATCGTGACCGACGAAGCGATCACGAAACTCCGGCCCGACCTCGTAGGAGGCAGCGCCGATTCGCGGGCCGATGACCGAAACGATCGCGGCGGGCTCGGCGCCCAGCGCGACCATCGCGTCGACTGTCGCCTCCGCAACGCCCTTAAAGGCGCCCGGCCAGCCGGCATGGGCAGCGCCAATCACGCGCGCCGCCGGGTCCGCCAGCAGGATGGGTGCGCAGTCGGCGGCCAGCGTGCCCAGGATGATGCCGGGCTGGTTCGTGACCAAGGCGTCTGCCTCGGGCGCGTCCGCATGCTCCCACGGCGTGTCCACACGAACCACATCGGCGCTGTGAACCTGATAGACCGTCACCAGGGGCGGCGCGTCCGGGTGCAGATCAACCTGGCAGCGTCGCCGGTTCTCGGCCACCAGCGCCGGGTCGTCCTTGGAGCCGAAGCCGACATTACGCGACGCGTAGATCCCCTCGCTGACCCCTCCCTCCCGGCCGAAGAAGCCGTGGCGCAGGTCCGGAATGTCTGACAGGGGTGGCAGCGTGATCATGGGGCGGCAGTGTCGGGGGCCAGGCCGGGCGAGACAAGGCTCAAGACCTTGAACAGGCCGCCCATCGCATCGGACGCTGTGCCGGTCAAGCGCCGCAGCGCCGCGTCGATTGCAGCGCATTGTGAAGCGCTGGCGTTGGCCCGCAGCGCGGTCGCGCGCTGGGCGATGCCCAGGTTCGTCAGGAAATCTCCTTGCGTTTCCAAGCGTTCGACGACAGCACCGGCTTCCGTTGCGGCCCTGGCCAGGGTCTGAAAGTCGACATGCGCCGTCAGGTCGTTCTCGCCCGGTCGGTCCAGCGGATCGGCGAACTCATGGCCGTGCACCGCCTGAAGACTGTCGCCGGCAGCAGATGTGAGGGGGCCGTAGTCGATGATCGCCGCCCCGCCGCCCGCGCTGCCGATTCGGTGTCCCAGGTCCGACACGATCGATATGCCGGTCGGGCAGAATTCCGCGATCGCCCCAGGTGGGGCCTGCCTCACCGAAGATGGGATAAGGTGCACTGCCGGGTCCTCATTCGGCGCCAACGCGAAAGACAGGGCGTCGTTAGTCTCGTCCCAGGCGATCAGGCGTTCGCGCCAGCCTGTCTCGGTCATCTGAAACTGTCGGATCGGCAGGGCATCGAAGAACTCGTTGGCGATGGCGAGCAGGGGCCCGTCCGGCAGATCCGCAAGCCGTTCGATCCAGCACGGCCCGGCGTCCTCAAGCATGGTCGCCTGGCGCTGCCTCAGTACAGGGCTGGTTTCCAGCAGGTAGAGGCGCACGGCCTGATGAAAGCCCGGTACGGCTTTGGTCGCGCGCCAGGCATCCTGCATCAGTGTGCCGCGCCCGGGCCCAAGCTCCAGCCACAGCACCGGGTTCGGCCGGCCGAGGCGCAGCCAGACATCGGCGCACCACAGGCCTAAGAGCTCGCCGAACATCTGGCTGATCTCGGGCGCCGTGGTGAAGTCGCCCGCCTGGCCCAGCGGGTCGCGGGTCATGTAATAGCCGTGCTTGGGATGCCCCAGGGCCTCGGCCATGTAGCGCGCCACAGTGATCGGGCCTTCCGCCGCAATGCGCCGCTTCAGCAGCGCCAGCAGGGGTGTCATGCGGGCTTCGGCGCCGGTTCTTCGACCGGGACGGGCCGCGCAAAGACCACCAGCACCAGCCCGAGCAGGATCATCGGCACGGAGAGAAGCTGGCCCATGGTCGCCCCCAGCCACAAGAAGCCCAGCTGCTCGTCAGGCTCACGCACGAACTCGACCAGGAACCGGAACAGGCCGTAGAGCATCAGGAAGGTGCCCCCGATCGTGCCGGGGCGTGCGCGCAGGCGCTGGCTGCGCATCATCACCATCATGACGATGAACAGCACCAGACCTTCCAGGAACGCTTCGTAAAGCTGGCTCGGGTGGCGCGGCAGGCCGCCGCCGGCCGGAAACGCCACCGCCCAGGACACGTCGCTGACTCGGCCGTAGAGCTCGCCATTGACGAAGTTGGCGATGCGCCCGAAGAAGATGCCGATCGGCACCACGGCGGCGATCAGATCGCCAAGCGCGAGGAAGCGAAAGCCGCGCACCCGGGCAAAGATGTACATGGCCAACAGCATGCCGATCAGGCCGCCGTGAAAGGCCATGCCGCCTTCCCAGATCCTCAGCGCCGACAGCGGGTTATCGGCATAGACCGGCAGATTGTAGAACAGCACGTAGCCCAGGCGCCCGCCCAGGATGACGCCGATGATCGCCCAGACGATGAACGCGTCCGCATCCTCGCCGTTGGGCCGGATGGGCGAGCGCCGGCCGAGATAGATGGCAAGCCGCCAGCCGGCCACGAACCCGACCAGGTAAGAGAGCGCGTACCAGCGCACGACCAGCGGCCCTAGCTCGAACGCGACAGGATCGATGGCCGGGAAGGGCAGGGCAAACAAGGACATGGATGGGAACGCCTAGCGATAGGGGTCGGGCTGGGTCAGATAGTCCTGGACGTAGCGTCGGACACCGTCCTCCAGCGCGGTGAAGGGTCGGTCATAGCCGGCGGCGCGCAGCTTTGCCATCTCCGCCTGGGTGAAGTTCTGATACTTCTCGCGCAGCCCCTCGGGCATGTCGACGAACTCGATCACCGGCGTCTGGCCCAAGGCCGCGAACACAGCCTCGGCGAGATCGCGCCAGCTGCGCGCCTGGCCGGTACCGACATTGTAAAGGCCGCTCACCTGCGGTTGGTCGTAGAGCCACAGCATGACGTCGACGCAATCGCCGACCCAGATGAAGTCCCGCTGCTGTCCGCCGTCCGGATAGCCCGGATGGTAGGACCGGAACAGTTTCGCCGGATCGCCGGCCTCGATCTGCGGCGTCAGCTTGTTGACGACGCTGCGCATGTCGCCCTTGTTGTACTCGTTCGGGCCGTAGACGTTGAAGAACTTCAACCCGGCCCATTGCGGCGGCGTCGGCTGGCCCTCGGCGACCTGCCGGGCGACCCGCCGGTCGAAGACATGCTTCGACCAGCCATAGGCGTTAAGGGGCCGTAGTTTTGCCAGCGCCTCGATGCCGGCGTCGTCGTCGAACCCCTCCGACCCGTCGCCATAGGTTGCGGCCGAAGAGGCGTAGATCAGACGTGTCCCCGTTGCCGCGCAATGGTTCCAGAGATCGATCGGCAAGCGGACGTTCTGGCGCGCGATCAGGTCTGCGTCGCGTTCGGTGGTGGCCGAGACCGCGCCCATATGGAAGATGGCCTCGACCGAACTGCCATGAGCGCTGAGCCAGTCAAGCAGCGCATCCGGCGCAATCAGGTCGGCCAACTCGCGCTTGGCGATATTGCGCCACTTGTTTTCCTGGCCCAGCCGGTCGCAGACGACGATCTCCGTCTCGCCCCTGTCTTCCAGGGCGGCGACGAGATTCGATCCGATGAAGCCGGCCCCGCCGGTAACCACGATCATGCGCGTTTCGGACGCCTTCTTGCCTCGGGGCGAAATCGTAACCTTATTAGCTGTGTGGCGGAGTTGTTGCAACGCACCCAGCCTGGCCGCATAGTACGGCCGATTGGCGAAGCCCCGTGAGGCGATATGAACGGTAAGGTTATCGAGGATCTGGCGCGCATGGCGTCCGGCGCGGTCGGCACGGTTGTCGGCCTGCGGGACGAGGCGGGCCAACAGGTGCGCGAACGGTTCGATCGCGTGCTGGCCCGCTCCGACATGGTCAGCCGCGAGGAATTCGACGTGGTGCGCGACATGGCGGCGACCGCGCGGGCTGAGCAAGAGGTTCTGGCCGAACGCGTGGAGAAGCTGGAGGCGCGGTTGGCCGAGATTACGCCGAAGGCTACCCCGGCCCGGCGGACCCCAAGAAGGACGACCAACCGAACCCGGACGGCCAAAAAGTCGGCCTCAAAATAGCGTCACTGAAAAATCACAAACTCTCAAACATTTCGTATTGCGTGCTGACCAACTCGTATGACACGGTACTGCAGGTAGTAGCCCGTTGCGTGGCTTCTACAAGATATCGATTTGCAGCCGGTTTCGGCCCCGTCGGTGTCTTGCCGGCCGTCAGCATCGGGCCATGGGTCGCCGGGCCCAGCGCGCAGGAGGGCAGTCATGAGCCTTGAGGCTTTCGAAACCCACAGTTTCACGCAAAATCCGCTCGATATCGTTGAGGAGATCGTCAACGCCAATGAATGGGCCTTCGATCGCGCCAGCAACGAGGAAATGCTGGTCGAGGTCTCAGGCCGCTGGTGCACCTACCGCATGTTCTTTTATTGGCAGCACGAGATCAGCGCGATGCAGTTCTCCTGCCAATACGACATGCACGTTCCACCGAACCGGCTGTCGGCCGTCTATGAGCTGCTGGCGATCATTAATGAGCGGCTGTGGCTCGGCCATGTCGACGTCGACGCCGAGGACCAGGTGCCGATGTTCCGCCAGACGATTCTGCTGCGCGGCGCGCAAAGCGCAAGCGTCGAGCAGATGGAAGACCTGGTCGACATCGCCTTGACGGAGTGCGAACGGCTCTATCCGGCGTTTCAGTTCGTCATCTGGGGCGGCAAGTCGGCGCGCGAAGCGGTGGCCGCCGCGATTCTCGACACGGTCGCCGAGGCCTGATCGGCCCCGTCCAACACTCTGAGATCGAGGCAGCGCGATGATTGAACGGGTGCTGCTGGTCGGCTGCGGCAAGATGGGCCGGGCCTTGCTCGACGGCTGGCTGGGCGCCGATATGGTTGCCCATGTCGACGTGGTAGAGCCGGGGACGGCGCCGGTGCCTGACGACCCGCGCGTAAGACACTATCGGTCCGCAGAAGAAGCTGACACCAAACCCGATGTCGTCGTGCTGGCGGTGAAGCCTCAGGCGATGGATGCGGTCATCGATCAATACCGCCATTTTGCCCGTCCGGACTGTGTCTTTCTTTCGATCGCCGCCGGCAAAACACTGTCATACCTGCAAAGGCATCTAGGCGAGCATACCCACATCGTGCGCGCCATGCCCAACACGCCAGCCGCCGTCGGCAAGGGAATCTCAGTGCTGGTGGCCGACGCCGACGCAGCTGCCGAGCAAAAGGAGACGTGTCGGCATCTGCTCGAAGTCGTTGGGCTGACCGAATGGGTCGAAGACGAGGGCCTGATCGATATCGTGACCGCGCTGTCGGGCGGCGGCCCCGCATACGTCTTCTTGCTGATCGAAGCTTTGGCAGACGCGGGCACCAAGGCGGGCTTGCCGGCGGACCTGGCGATGCATCTGGCCCGCCAGACGGTGATCGGATCGGGAGCGCTGGCCGAACTCTCGGACGAACCGGCGGCCCAGCTTCGCCGCAACGTCACCAGCCCCCAAGGCACGACCGAGGCCGCTTTGAAGGTCCTGATGGCCGAGACCGGCATCCAGCCGATCTTCGATCGCGCCATAGAGGCGGCGACGGCGCGGTCGCGCGAACTGGACTCCTAGTGTCGACACTCCCGGCCAGCGCGGCGCGGGTTCAAGACGCGCTCGACCAAGCCGGCATCACGGTTACTGTGCAGACCTTTCCAAGCTCAACCCGAACGGCGGCCGATGCCGCCGCCGCCATTGGGTGTTCCGTCGGCCAAATCGCCAAATCGCTGGTGTTCAAGACGCGGCGGGACGGGCGGGCCGTGCTGGTCATCGCCAGCGGCCCGAACAGGGTCGACGAAGCCGGCTTGAGCGCCCGTTTGGCCGAGCCTCTGGCCGGCGACAGTCTTGGCCGCGCGGATGCCGATTTCGTGCGCGAGAAGACCGGCTTTGCCATTGGCGGCATTCCGCCCGTCGGCCATGCCGCACCGCTTCTGACCGTCATCGACGCCGATCTCGGCGCCCACGGTGACATCTGGGCGGCGGCTGGCACGCCAAATGCGGTGTTCCGCCTCAGCTTCGATCAACTGCGACAGATCACGCGCGGCCTGGTCATGCCGGTCGCCTGACCCCAATTGCTTTGGGGCCGCCCTCCTTTGCAGCTAGACTGACGTCGATTTCGTCTCTTTTGCTGATCCTTGGGAGGGTCGTAGGACCATGGTCAAAAAGGCCGATATTCCCGATCACGTCATCACCTCCGCCCTGAAGCTGGCCGGCGATGAGGGTTGGGATGCCGTGACCCTGCCGCAGCTGGCGGATGTGGCCGGCGTGCCCCTGATCGAGGTTCACCGGGTGACACCGAATCGCCAGGCGGTGCTGAACGGCATCGGCCGCCTGGTGGACGAGGCTGTGCTTGCGGAGGGTGCGGCCGACGCTGACGAAAAGGCGCGCGACCGCCTCTTCGAGGTGATCATGCGCCGCTTCGATTTCCTGCAGGATCACCGGCCCGGCATCATCGCCATCGCCGATGGCCTGCGACGAGAGCCACTGTGGGCGCTGTGCCAGGGGCCGGCCTTCGAACGGTCCATGCGGCTGATGCTGGATGTCGCGCGTCTGCCGGCGCGCGGGCCGTTCGGGCCCGCCAAGGTCCGTGTTCTCGGCCTGATCTATCTCGATATCTTCCGCACCTGGCGGGCCGACGACAGCGACGACATGGCCAAGACCATGAAGGCGCTGGACAAGCGGCTTGAGCAGGCCGAGCAGTTGGCCAACACGTTTGAGAGCGGTCGCTCCTCATGGCGCGCGCGCCGGTCGCAGCGGGGCCAGGAAGGCGAGGCCGTTGCCGATGGCGACGAAGGCGCCGAGGTCAACAGCTGACGGTTTTGTTGCGGCGCACAAATTTCTTGACTAGGCGTTAGTGGGCCGCCATATAGCGCGCTATTGTGCAGCGCAGCAATCGCGGTTGATTAACTGGAGGGACAAGCAGTGGCAGCAAAGCAGGATTTCAAACCCTTTTGGGATGTTGACGTGACCAAGTTCGTCGGTGATTTCAAGGTTCCCGGCATCGACGTGGACGCCATGTTGGCGGCCCAGCAGAAGAACCTGCAGGCCGTGACCGAGGCCAACAAGCTGGCCATTGAAGGCCTGCAAGCCGTGGCCAAGCGCCAGGCCGAAGTGCTGAAGCAGAGCATGGAGGAGATGGCCTCCACGATGCAGCATATGATGGCCAACGGTGCGCCCCAGGACAAAATGGCCCGTCAGGCCGAACTGGCGAAAGAGGGCTTCGAAAAGGTTCTGGCCAACATGAAGGAAGTCTCGGAAATGGTGGCCAAGTCCAACACCGAGGCCGCCGAGGTGCTGTCGAAGCGCATCAGCGAGCAGCTTGAGGAAATCAAAGAGACGGCGACGAAGTTCAAGTAAGCACGTCATCGTCTCGTCGGTGACAAAGGGCCTCCTCGCGAGGCCCTTTTTGCTTTGCGAGCAGTCGGTTGGCTGGGCTAGACATCCGACGCACCAAATCTCCCTGAAAGCCAGATCATGACCATCAGCTTCGACGACTTCATGAAGGTCGACATTCGTGTCGGTGTTATCGTCTCGGCGGAGCCCTATCCGGAGGCGCGCAAGCCGGCTCTGAAGTTGACGGTGGATTTCGGCGGCGAGATCGGAACGAAGAAGACGTCGGCCCAACTCACCAGCCACTACGACCCGGCGGCGCTGCAGGGTCGCCAGGTTGTCGCCGTGGTCAACTTTCCGCCCAAGCAGATCGGCAAATTCATGTCCGAGGTCTTGGTCCTGGGCGTTCCCGACGGGGAGGGCGAGGTCGTGCTGCTGCGCCCGGACCACGAGGTGCCGATCGGCGGTCGGATGTACTGATATCGCGTCGGCCGTTTCCGGCGCGGCCGGGCATCATCGGCGCGGGGCTATTTCGGCAGCATGATTTCGCACCTCAGCCCGCCATGGGGCGACCGGCTGAGGGTGATGTCGCCGCCATGGTTGCGGGCGATGTCGCGGGCGATGGTCAGGCCCAGACCCGTGCCCCCGGTGGTCGGGTTGCGCGAGGGGTCCAGGCGATAGAAGGGCTTGAAGACGTCGTCCAGCCTTTCGTCCGGAATGCCGGGGCCATCATCGTCGACCGTGATGGTCACCATCGCTCCGCCGGTCTGGACCGCGACCCAGACTTGGCTGCCGTGGCGGCCCGCGTTTGAGATCAGGTTGGCCAGACAGCGCCTGAAAGCCTGGGGCTTGACCGGCATCTCCAGCGGTTCGGCCGGTGCCAGCCTGACGTCCAGGCCCTCGCGGCGGGCTCGGTTGCAGACCTGTTCGACCAGTCGCATAACGTTGGCCGATTGGGTCCGCTCGCTGCCTTCGCCACGGGCGAACGCCAGATAGCCGTCGATCATCTGGTTCATGTCGGACAGGTCCGCCTTCATGGCGTCGATGTCCGGGCTGTCGCCCATCATCTCAAGCTGCAGCTTCATGCGCGTCAGCGGCGTGCGCAGATCGTGGCTGACGCCGGCCAGCATTTCGGTCCGCTGGGTGAGCTGGCGGTGAATGCGGTTGCGCATCATCAGGAAGGCCGTTGCCGCCTGGCGCACCTCCATCGCGCCTTCCAGCTTGAAGTCGCCGACATCGCGGCCCTTGCCGAACTGGTCGGCGGCGCGGGCCAGCCGCCGGATCGGCCGGATCTGGTTGCGCATGAACACGATCGCGAGCGTGAAGAAGATGGCCGTCGTGCCCGTCAGCCACAGCATGAAGACCTGGCTGGTCGAGGTGAACAGCCGCCGGATGGGCACGAGAACGTGCATGACGCCTTCTTCCAGCCCGACGCGCACCTCGACCCATTCGGGCGAGAGGTCGTCGTTGACATAGATGGGCCGCAAGAGGGTTCCGCGCAGTTCCTGGGTCAACCTGCCTTTGAGGATTTCGAACCTGCCGGCCGGCTCGTGCTGCGGCAGGGTCTGGTTGGGCTCAAAAGAGACCAGCAGTTGCAGGTTGCGCGCCGTTCGCTCGAACAGATCGGCGCGCGCCTCGACGCTGGGGTTGCCGTAGAACTCCTCTATGACCAGACCAATCTCGCCGGCCACGCCCGTCGACAGGCGCAGCGTGACCGAGTCCCAGTGCCGATCGTAAAAGTAGTAGGCGGCAATACCCTGAACCAGCAACACCGGGGTGACGATGATGATCAGTGTTCGCCCGAAGAGCGTGCGGGGCAGGTAACGCTTAAGGCCCAGGCGGCTGAAGATGAACCGCCAAATGCCCCAGTAGACGTCCCAGACCCAGAGGGCGCCCTCTCTCAGCCAGGAGGCGACCCGGTTTGCGAGACCGCCAAGCCCGGACGCCGAGGGCGGCTCGCCCCTTGTCCCGCGGCCACTGTCGGGTCGCTCGGGCCGCACGAGGCGGTCGGTCAAGGCCATCAGAGATCGGGCCTCAAGACGTATCCAGCACCTCGAACGGTGACCAGATAGCGCGGTGTCTTGGTATCGGGCTCAAGCTTACGGCGCAGACGCGTCACCTGCACGTCGACCGTGCGAACATTGCCGCCCAGTCGCGCCTCGGTCCGAAGGTATTCGCGCGACAGGGTTTCGTTGGGATGCGCCGCCAGCACGCTGAGCAGGCTGACCTCCGCACTGGTCAGGTGAACGAGCTGCCCGTCACGGGTCAGTTCGTTACGGGCCGGGTCGAACTGATAGGGGCCTAGCTGCAAGGGGCCCGTGTCGGGTTTTTCGGTCGGCATGCGCCGCAAGATGCTGTTGATGCGCAGCACCAGTTCCCGCGGTTCGAAGGGTTTGGGCAGGTAGTCGTCGGCGCCGCTTTCCAGACCGGCGATGCGGTCGTCCACCTCGCCCATCGCCGTCAACAGCAGGATCGGTGTCTTCAGCGTCTTGCGCAGGGACTCGGTCAGGTGCAGCCCGCTTTCCCCCGGCATCATGACATCCATGACGATCAGATCGAAGGTCAGCGATTCCAGCTTGGCCCGCGCGTCCGCCGCGTCGCTGGCGGAACTCACCATAAAGCCGCTGTCGGACAGATACTTTCGCAACAGTCCACGCAACCGCTGATCATCGTCGATGACCAGAATATGGGGATCTTCGTCCGTCATGCGCGCGATATTAACAGGTCGCGATCATGGCGCCAAAGAGCGCTGACGGCATTCAGAGCCGTGCCGATCGCCGATCGGTCTGCGTCAGATACTCTTCCGGCGGCTCTTCGATCAGGCCCAACAGCACCTGGCGAAACCCTTCGACGGCATCGGCGCCGGCCTGTCGATAGGCGCGGGCGAACCGCCGGCGCTGGTTCTCCGTCAGCGCCCGCTCAAGGGCCTGGCCCTTTTCGGTGAGCTGCAGCAGGCGCTGGCGCCGATCGCGGGTGCCCTGATGCTGTTCGATATAGTCTTGCTCGACCAGCAGGTTGATCACCCGGCTCAGGCTCTGTTTGGTGATCTTCAAGATCGCCAGCAGTTCCGATACCGTGATCTGCGGGTTTCGCCCGATGAAGTAGATCGCCCGGTGATGGGCGCGCCCCAGGCCGCGTTCGGCCAGGATCGCGTCGGGTTCGGCGGTGAAGTCGCGATAGGCGTAGAACAACAGCTCAATGCCTTGGCGCAGTTCCTCGTCACGCAGGAACAGCGGGTTTGCCCCTGTCTTCAGATCGCTCATAGCTCGCATGCGGCGTGTTTATGTCATGAATGTTGACATATATCAGGCTTGAATGTTACGACCTAGTCCTAACTTGAGACATAAAATATCGTCTCAATCTTTGCGGAACTAACTTTCTGAAAGTACAGAGATGGCGTCTGCTTCTTTCGACGATCGAGATGGGTTTATCTGGCTTAACGGCTCGCTGGTCCCGTGGCGCGATGCGCACCTGCACGTCCTGTCCCACGCGCTGCATTATGGCAGCAGCGTCTTTGAGGGCGAGCGCATGTATGGCGGCGCGGTTTTCAAACTGACGGAGCATTCCGAGCGCCTGGTCAAGTCGGCGGAACTGATGGGTTTTGAGATCCCATATTCTGCCGCGGAGATCGATCACGCCACGATGGAGGCGGCGCGCGCCAACAACATCGTCGACGGCTATGTGCGGCCGATCGCTTGGCGCGGATCGGAAATGATGGGTGTCTCGGCCCAGAAGAACCGGATCAACTTGGCGATCGCGGCGTGGGAATGGCCCAGCTATTTCTCGCCCGAGGCCAAGATGAAGGGCATCCGTATCAAGACGGCGGAATGGCGGCGACCGTCGCCGCAATGCGCGCCCGTTCATGCCAAGGCGGCGGGTCTTTACATGATCTGCACGCTGTCGAAGCACGCGGCCGAGGCCGAAGGGTGGGACGACGCCTTGATGCTGGATTGGCGAGGCCGTGTGGCCGAGTCCACAGGGGCCAATATCTTTCTGGCGATGGATGGCAAGCTGCACACCCCGACGCCGGACTGCTTTCTTGACGGCATCACGCGCCGGACGGTCATCGATCTGGCCAAGGCGCGCGGCATTGAGGTGGTGGAGCGGGCGATCGAGCCGACGGAACTGGCGCAAGCCGACGAGGTCTTCCTGACCGGATCGGCGGCCGAAGTGACACCGGTGGGTCAGATTGACGATGCCCGCTTTACGCCGGGCCAGATCTGCGAGGCCATGATCGACGACTATGCCAAGGCCGTGCGCGAACCCGCAATGGCGGAAAAGGTCGCCGCCGAATAGGCGTCGGGCTTAGCTCTCCCGCCAGCGGTCGGCGGCTGCGTCGTCGCTGGCGCGCGCCTCGACCCAGCGCGTGTCGGTCGGCGTTTCTTCCTTCTTCCAGAACGGTGCCTGGGTCTTCAGCCAGTCCATCAGGAACTGGCAGGCGTCGAACGCGGCCTGCCGATGGGCGCTGGCGGCGACCACCAGGACGATACGGTCGCCTGGTTGCAGGTGGCCGTACCGGTGAATGATCAGGCTGGCATCCAAGGGCCAGCGCCGATGGGCTTCGGCCTCGATGTCGGCCAGCATGCGCTCGGTCATGCCGGGGTAATGCTCCAGCGTCATGGACCGGATCGTCTCGCCGCCGGCCATGTCCCTGACCAGCCCGATGAAGCTTGCGACGCCGCCGATCGACGGGCGGCCGCGCGTCAGACCGTCGATCTCCGCGCCGACATCGAAATCATCGGCCTGAACCTTGACCGCCATGATCTCAGCCGCCGGTGACGGGCGGAAAGACGGCGACCTCGTCCCCGGGCGCGACGGCATCTTCGGGCCGTGCAAAACGCTGATTGATCGCGACGCGCACAACGCGGTCGTTCTTCAGCGCCGCCTCATAACGCGGTCCGCGCCCGCGCAGCCAGGTCATCAGGCCGGCGACGTCCGTCACGCCGGCGGGCGGTGCCACGCTCTCCTCCGCCAGGCCGATGCGATCGCGCACCCAGGCGAAATAGAGCAGCTTGATGGGCTGGTCACTCATGGCCCCTAATGTCGAATGCCCGGCCAGCCGGCGCAACCCCTCTGGGTGTCGCCGATCAGTCGAAGGCGGTCCAGGGCACGAACGGCAGTTGGTCGCCGGCCTGGATGTTTTCCATCACCTCGTCCAAGACCAGCAGGCCGTCGCTGTGGACCACTGACGACAGAATGCCGGCGCCGTCGCGCGGGAAACGACGTACGTGTGGCAGTCCATCCTCCGCCGACAGGGTGACGCGCACATACTCCCTGCGGCCCGGCTTCTTGCGATAGTCAAAGTCGGCGATGACCGGGTAGGTGGGCACGGGCGGCAACGAGCGCCCCGCGAGCTTGGCCAGCAGGGGCCGGGCCAGGACCAGATAGGTCACGACAACGGCAACCGGATTTCCGGGCAGGCCGATAAAGGCGCAATCGCCGATCTGGCCCAGGGCGACGGGCCGTCCGGGCTTGATGGCCAGCCGCCAGGCATGCAAGCGCCCGCCCACCCCTTCAACCGCCTCCTTCACATAATCAGCGTCGCCGGTCGAGACGCCGCCGGAGGCGATGATGGCGTGGTGATCGCGGCTCAGCCGGTCCAGCGCCGTGGACACCTCTTCCGGCCGGTCGGGCAGAATCCCGGCATCCGTCACCCTGTAGCCGGCGCGGCGCAACAGGCCGCCGATCGTGTAGCGGTTGGCGTCGTAGACCGCCCCTGTCCTGGCCGCCTCGCCTGGCTCCAACAGCTCGTTGCCGGTCGACAGCACGGCGACCTTGAGCCGTTCGCGGACATCCAGCCGGTCAATGCCGAGGGAAGCAATCAGGCCGAGATCGGCCGGGCCCAGGCGTCTACCCGGCTCCAGGACCGTTTCGCCTCTCCGAACATCCTCGCCGGCGAACCGGTAGTTGGCGCCCTTCTTCATGCCGGCGGGAAGCACGACGGCGCCATCCTCCTCCCGGCAATCCTCCTGCATGAAGATGGTGTCCGGCCCCGGCGGCATGGCGGCGCCCGTGAAGACCCGCAGGGCCGTTGCCGCGTCGGGTAGTACGGTCGCCGGATCGCCGGCCTGAAGTCGCCCGTCAATCGGCAGCCTGGTCTCTTCACCTTGCGTTAGGTCGGCGAACCGGACGGCATAGCCGTCGACCGCGCTGTTGTTGTGGGGCGGCACGTCCCGCGGCGCGACCATCGGCGCCGCCAGAATGCGGTCGAGCGCTCGTGACAGATCTACGGGCTCTGTGCCCACCAGACAGTCCAGATGTTGACTGACGGTCGCCAAGGCCTCGTCAACCGCGAGCAGCTTGCCGCCAAAGGCAAAGCAATCGTCGCTCAGCTGGGCCACGCGGCCTCTTTCGCGACAGGTGGGTGTTCAAGGCCGACCGCGCTGAGGATGAAGCGCGCGATCTCGGGCACGTTGTCCAGGGGCAGCAGCGGGCGGTCGAGGCCCGTGACCGGGCGATCGCTGGCGACGGCCAATATGGTCGGATCGTCAGGCCAAAGCGGTGGTTTGCCGGTCGCTTCGCGCCAGACCTCCAGCTTGGGGTGGGGGTTCTTTTTGAAGCCCTCGACCAAGACCAGGTCGACCGGGGCGATCAGCCGCAACAGATCGTCCAGCGTCGGTTCCGGCGCGCCGCGATGTTCATGGATCAGGGCCCAGCGTTTGGCGCTGGAGACCAGCACCTCTCGGGCGCCCGCCTCACGGTGGGTATGGCTATCCTTGCCCGGCTGGTCGATATCGAAGTTATGGTGGGCGTGCTTGACCGTCGACACCGTGATGCCCGCCCGGATGAGCGTGGGCAGCAGGCTTCGCACCAGGGTTGTCTTGCCGCTTCCGCTCCATCCCGCCAGGCCGAACAGGCGTCTCCGATCGCTGTTCGGCTTTTTCTCGCCGACGTGCCATGCGTTTGAAGCGGCGGTCTTCGATCTTGGCTCCGACATACCGTCCGAAATAATAGCCTCCGACCGCTCCAGCAATGACAAACGGCATGCTGCCCAGCCAGGCAATCGCAAAGGCATGCAGCAGAGGGCCGGCCGACAGGCTGAGGAAATCCAGAAGCTCGAATTCCTCCAGGGCCCGAACGGCCTGATTGAGGGCGCCCATGCGCATGTCGCACTGGATGATGCCACAGCCGACGGTGAAGTAGAACGCGTAGATCGGCGCCAGCGTAAAGGGGTTGGTCACAAGCGTCAGGACCATGGCGATCGGCCAGTTGAACCGGTATTTCAGCCAGCGGTCGGCGATCACCCAGGAGATCATGACCGCAACGGCCTGCAGACCGACGCTGGGCGTCAGTCCCCAGACCATGCCCCAACAGCAGGTCCGCGCCAACACGTCGGACTTCAGCCGGCTGCGCACCACCGGCTTTAAAAAGCGGCGTCTGAACATCCGGCCGAAATAGCCGAGGGGGCGATCAGATCGTCTCATGGGGGAATCAGTGTTGCGAGGTGGCGATCTGCCGTAGGCCGGCCCGCAGATAGTCCCAACCGGTGATGATCGTCAGCACGGCGGCAATCCACAGGATGGCCAGCCCGACGGGTCGCACTTCCGGAACCGCCGGCGCCAGGATCAGCAGCATCAGGGCGCCGAGCTGTGTCGTGGTCTTCCATTTGGCCAGCTTCGAGACCGGCAGCCCGGTCGTACCGACGCTGGCGAGGTACTCCCTGACGCCCGAGATCAAGACCTCACGGGCCAGGATGATAATCGCGGCAATCATGTGCCAGCCGGGCAGCGCGCCGAACCCGACCAGCAGGATCAGCATGATGGCGACCAGCATCTTGTCGGCGATCGGGTCCATCATCTTGCCCAACGGGCTGCCGGTGCCCTGGGCGCGCGCCAGGTAACCGTCGAGAAAGTCCGTCACGGCCGCGATCGCGAAGATCGCCGCCGCGACCCAATAGGCCCAAGGCTGCATCACGAAGAACAGGGCCACCACGACCGGGATCGCCGCCATGCGCGAAAACGTCAATATGTTCGGCAGATTCTGCATGACCCCGATGTTCTGATCTCATCACCGACTGGCGTCATCCTAGCGTTAATGACGCCGCCGAGTGTACTGGACGGCCCAACATTAACCATGCGGATTGAAATGATCATAAATCTTTTTGGCGACGGCG
>JANQGH010000068.1 GCA_028277405.1 Alphaproteobacteria bacterium
AGGGTTCCGCGCAGCGGTCGCTTGCTCCTCCTGCGCCAGATGGCGTAGCAACTCATCGGACTCCGGTTCCCACTGGATGAAAGTTCAGGGGCAGGTCACAGGGTGCGGTGCAGGCGCTCGACGATGCCGTTGGATTGGGGGCGCTTGACCCTGGTCGTCCTGTGCTCGATTCCTGATTTGGTCGGATCTAATTTGGCTGCATAACCAAAGTTAAGTTATCCGCAAACGGAGCGGGACACGCTGCGAGAAGAAGGTGAAATATGACGTCATTTCATCAAATCCCGGAAGTCGTCATTGACCATGTGCGAGGCGTCTTTGCGCATGCGAACAAAAGCGTTTCACGGGCTCTCACCAACCACCCATCCATGCATGAGGAGGCCTTGGATCAAGCTCTGATATCCAGCCTTGTAGTTCAGCCAGCGGCGCTGTTTGCTGAAGAACGCGCGGCGGTTGCGATAGAGGCGCACTGGCTCGGCGGACGACGAATGTACGGGCGGTGGGAGATCGCTGACATCGCTCTCCTCATCCTACTTCGGCGAGCGGGCCATCTCCTCGAACGCAAAGCCGCGCTTCTGCAGACCAAACGCCTATATTCGCGAGAGATCGCGGTCGGCGAACTTGATCAGAGCGACTATATCATCGGTGTCGGTCGGTTGGGCGATCGTACTGGCCGCCTCATGCCCCTTACCAAGCCGAGAGCATTTAGCTTTTCTGATGATTGCGTCTATGGCGCGCTGGCGAGTGGTGCACCGCAGACCGAGCGAATTGAGGAATACGAAATCGAGAAAAAGATTCCCGTCCATTACGCATTTTACAATCCAGTCACCCTTCCTTATGAGGCTGCCTACCCTTCTCCTACGGGTCGCGGAACCGATCTTGAAAATGCACTTGGGTGTCGCATCAAGCCAGCATCCATTGTGCACGGCGTCCTTAACACGCTTCCTCGTGGACAGACACCTTCCTTCGCCTCGCTTCGAGCTTCGGAGAGTGTATCAGCAGACGATCCCTTTGAGACATCTGGCTATCGGCTAGAACGCTTTGTCGCCGATCGGGTTATGCGGTGCCGCGATGGTGCACTGTTTGATGGTAGTGCGGACGAGAGGCTGGAATCCCTGTTTTATGAGCGTTCGGCACCAATCAGCGCAGCTATCGCGATCACTGTCGATCTCGATGATCGGGACTAACTGGTCATCCAAAAACGGCGGCGGAAGAATGAATGTTAAAGGTATCGGCTTTCGCGGCAGATCAGCGAAAGCAGTCGTTCAGACTGCGTTTCTGAAATGCAGGTTGATCCCGCTGACCGACCCTTGAATGGCTTTCGAGTCTTGCACCGCAGCGAACGGCGGGAATCGGGAACTGACCGCAGCATTCTGACCTCTCTAGCAACGGCCGGTTTGGGCCGTGACCGACATTGACCATCGTCCGTTGTCGGGCTCTTGCTAGAAAGCGGCGACCGGCAGCAACGAAATCATATTCTCGGATGCTGAGTGCGGCAGCGAATAACCCGCCAAAGCGAGCAGCTTTCACGAGTCCTGCTGCGACCGCAGCGGCGCCCCGTGCAACTCCGACGCAAGTGTCGTGGCGAAGGGGTCCGCGATCTCGTCGCAGATACACTTAGGGCGGGTCCCCAACCTCCTCGACTAGCCCGGAGCGTCTCTCGCGGACGTCATCCCGGCAGCACCCAGACCGTGTCCGTGCGGGGATGCCTCTGGATCGTCGCATGGACGCCATACACATCCCCCAGGCGAGCGGGCGTCAACACGTCCTCCGGCGTACCGAGTGCCACGACGCGCCCACGGTCCATCAAGCAGAGCCGGTCGCAGAACATCGCCGCTAGGTTCAGGTCGTGCAGCGCCGCGATCACCGTAACGCCGATCTCGCGCACGAACCGCAACAGCGATAGCTGATAGCGGATGTCGAGGTGGTTCGTCGGCTCGTCCAACACCAGGATCTGAGGCTGTTGCACCAGTGCCCGCGCCAGCAGAGCCCGCTGTCGCTCGCCGCCGGAAAGGGTCCGGAACGCGCGGTGCTGGAATGCCCCAAGCTGTTGCAGGGCGATGGCGGCGTCGATCAGCGCCGTGTCGTGCGGTGTGTCGGGTTCGAGCAGCGCTTTGTGCGCCGACCGCCCCATGGCTACCACGTCGCGGACGGTCAGGGGAAACTCAGCAGGCATGTCCTGGATCACCGCCCCGACATGCTGCGCGACCCAGGCGGACGACCGCCGCCAAGCATCTTCGCCGTTCAGGCGGACAACTCCAGCATCTGGAGGGATCATCCGGTAGATGGTGCGCAGGAGCGTCGACTTGCCCGCGCCGTTGGGGCCCAAAAGGCCAAGGAATGCACCCGGTCGGACCTCTAGCGTCACGTCGTCGACCAGGGTTTGCGCCCCAGCGCGCACCGTCACGCCCGCAATCTCCAGATGCCCAGGGGCGATTGTCACTTGACCACCCCAAGCGACCGCGCGTCGCGGCGCAGGAGCCAGATGAAGAACGGTCCGCCCACCAACGCGGTGACGATGCCCACCGGCAGTTCAAGAGGCGCGATGATCGAGCGGGCGACAAGATCTGCGGCAATGGTGAAGCTTGCCCCCAACAGAGCCACCGCCGGCAGAGCGCGGCGGTGATCGGCGCCGACAAGCAACCGCACAATGTGCGGCATGATCAACCCGACGAACCCGATGACGCCCGAGACCGCCACCGTGATCCCGGTCAGCGCCGCCGTCAGCACAAACATGCCTCGCCGGAACCGCTCGACATCCAACCCCAGGGCAACGGCGCTTTCGTCACCGGCCATCAAAAGGTTCAGCCGTCGCGCCTGCACCAGCATGATCGCCAGGCCGATGATCAGGGCGATGACAGGGATCGGTAAAAGCCTCCACTGTGCGGAGCCGAAGCCGCCGAGGGTCCAGAACAGAACACGCGCAGCCAGTTGCGGGTCGGGCGAGGTCAGGACCAGAAGGCTCGTCACCGCGCTCAGCACCGCGCTCATCGCGATGCCGGCGAGCACCAGCCGCGTCGGCGTCATTTGCCCGCCCGTGCGCGCGATCCAGAACACGATGCTCAGAGCCGCAAGCCCGCCAAGGAACGCCGCGATATGCAGCGTGAACGCACCCAACGCCACAAGGCCGAACCGCATAACGATCACGGCGCCCGTCGCCGCGCCAGAGGAAACGCCCAGGATCGAAGGCCCGGCCAGCGGGTTACGCACGATCGCCTGGATCACCATGCCAGAAACGCCGAGGCCGGCCCCGACGACGCCAGCCAGGATGACACGCGGAATGCGCGTCTGGACGATGATGATCTCGTGGGCCTCGCGCCAGTCCGGTGTCACCAGCCATCCGCCCGACAGCCAATGCACCACGATCGAAAGCGCAGGTCCGGCAGGGATCGAGACCGACCCGACCATGAGCCCAGCCAGCGCGCAGACGAACAACAGCGCGACAATGCCGCTCGTAACAGCGAAGAAGTGTCCCCGCCCTGCCGAACTGACGACCCTTTCAGGAAAAGCGACGCCGCGAGCGCGCCGCCGGGAAGGCGGCGCGGCACGGAGGGTCGTCAGATGCCCCGCCCGGTGGACGGCGCTTTCGCCTAGATCGTCCCGCACGGCACCGGTCTAATCGGCGAAGGCTTCGGGATGGAAGGCGCGAGCCAGCGTTTCTAGCGCATCGGCGGAACTCGGGCCGGGTTGACCGATGACCGACGAGATTAGGACATACCGATCGTTCTCCACCGCCGGTACGCCCGCGATTATCGGGTTTGCCTCCAGGATCGCGATCCGCGCCTGCCCGAGGTTGGTGTCCGGATCGTCGACGACCTGCCCGCTGGCGGTACCGGAGTAGAATACGACGATGTATTCCGGCGCCTGTTCGACCAATTGTTCCCAGGAGGTGCTGCCATAGCGATTGTCAACGTCACCAAGGATGTTCGCCCCGCCGGCACGGCCTACGACGTGACTTAGCATCGTGTTGCCCAGAACGGCACGCGGCGTGTCCTCGCCGCCATTGAAGATGAAGACCGGGATTGGATCGACGCCCTGAAGCTGGTCTTCGACCTCCACCACTTTCGCCTGGATATCCGCGATTAGCGCTTCAGCGCGCTCGGGAACGCCAAAGATGCCGGCGACAGAACGGATCTCCGAGTAGAGTTCATCGAAGCCAAACCTACCGAGGTTGCAACCCTCTGTGTTCAGCCGCGTCTTCATGCCAAGGTCGTGCAGTTGGTCCCTTGTGTGGCGGCTTTCGCTGAACCCATCGGGATACCCCGCGTACACAAAGTCAGCCTCCGCCTCGATCAGTTGCTCGGTCGTGGCGACGAGCGGCGACAGGATCGGGATCGTGTTGTAGGCCGCCTCGTACTGCGGGCTGATCTGGAGGTTCGCCATGTAGGACGTGCCCACCATGTGGTCCTCAAGCCCTAAGGCAAGCATCATCTCGGTGGCGTTGTTGGACAGGGTGACGGCTCGTTCGGGCGCGGCCTCGTAGATCGTGGTGACGCCGCAATTCTCGTCCGTGTAGGGATAGTAATCGTCGGCGAAGGCAGCGGGCGCGAACAGAAAGAGTGCAGCGCCGAAAAGCAACGCGGGTCTCATGGGTTCAGATCCTCTCGAGATGTAATTCGGGAACAGGCGGAATGGCGAGGCCATTGAAGGCCGGCAGAATCTCGGTGGCGAAGAGCGTCATCGCCGAACTGGCTTCTGCCAAAGGAATCAAACCGTTGGCGTCAAACAGACAGCGCAGATTGCGACAACCCGTACGGGCGACGAGAGCCAGGATCTGACGACGGCATTCGTCGGGCGTTCCGGCGATGGCGTAACCGGCCAGCATCTCGGCCCGGTCGCGCGGCCGCGGCGGGGCCTGGCCACGTGCGCCAGCACGAGCGGCGCGGCGGCGGTTCAGCCGTTCGGTCAGTTCATCCAGCGCCGTCTCCGCCCGAGCGAGGGTCGACGCGGGAAGCACGTACCGGGCGAGCGAGGATGCCGCTAACGGGCCGGAGCCTGCGCCCACCTTCCGCAACGCGTCGCGAAAGACTGGCAGCTGCCGCCCCTCGTTCGGCTCCAGGCTCAGAAGCAAAGGGAAGCGGTGCCGCGCGGCCAGCGCGATGGTCTCTGCGGAGACACCAGCGACATGGATGGGCGGGTGCGGGGTCTGCACGGGCGGCGGGCCGACCTCCGTCTCGACGAACGGCCATGTCGGCCCATCCGAAGCCACTCGGTCGGAAATCCAGGCCCGCAGCATGACCGCCAGCGCCTCCTCGAACCGCTGCCGCGCAGTCGCGGGATTGATGCCAAGCTTTTCGAATGTCGCGGGTTCGGTCCCGCGCCCCACGCCGATGTCGACGCGCCCGCCGCTTTGGAAATCCAGCTGCGCGATCTGCTCGGCCAACATCAGCGGATGGTGCAGCGGCAAGACAAGGATCGACGTGCCGAACCGCAGGCGCTCGGTCCGCGCCAGGATCTCGGCACCCAACAGCAAAGTATGAGGATAGGGCAGCGCGCTGCGGCGGAAATGAAACTCGTTGAACCAGATGCCGCCGAAGCCGTACTCATCAGCACGCTCCACAAGCCGCATCAGCGCGACATGATCGCCGAGCGTCCCGTCCCGAGAGAAACCGGCGATATCGAAGCGCAGCGTCGCGGACGCTTCACAGGCCATACCCCGACCTCCCGGCGTCGCGCAGTTGGAGAAAAACACCATCCGGCGGGCCATAGCTTAGGCCGCCGACATGAATTCGGGGGCTCGTTCCGAATACTATGTTGGGCGCTGCAGACCGTAGTGTTTTGGGCGAGCGGACCGCGATCATCTGGCCTCGACCTTGAGGCTGGGAGGACCGGGAACCGGTATGATCGGTGCGACCATATCACCTGTGAATGGCAGCGGTGGGATCCGTCCGAGGATACCGGCCTGCAGAACCGCCGGCCGCGCTCGCCGGGGCAGAAATCCGTTTTCGGCCACCGCGTAAGCGGCCGCCACGGTCAGGACGTCGTCTGCGTGCCTTGTGGGGTCGAGATCGCCGAAAAGGTAGGTAAAGCGCCCTGGTCCTGAGAGGGCAACGGTGCAGGGACGCTTGCATTGGCTCATGCAATGAACACCGCGGAGCGCAACACCGCTATACGTGGCGGCCCTGGCCTCGAACATGGCCGCGACTTCAACGGCAAGTCGCCGACCGCCACGCTGATCGAGATCGGCACTCTGCTCCTCGCGCCCGTCGCGACAACGCAGGCAGATCGACAGCATTGGTCTCATTGAGTCTTCGGGGAGCATGGCGGCAAAGTGTTATGTTATAACATTGCACTTGATAGCCCGCTGCGATAAACATCGTCAAGCTTGGCCCGGAGAGTATTAAGCAATGGCAGGCAGATCAGGACGTCGAACCCACGCTGATCGCGTGCTCCAACACCTGCGCCGCCAGACCAAGCCTCTGTCAGCGTACCAAATCCTCGAGGGTCTCCGTGGCGAAGGCGTGAACGCAGCGACGACGGTTTATCGTGCCCTGGAACAGCTGCTCTCGGCGGGACGTGTTCACAGGATCGAGTCGCTCAACGCATGGACGGTGTGCTGCAATCCAAACCACACGGAAACGCCCGTGTTCGAGATCTGCGAGCATTGCGGCGGCGTGACCGAACATGTCGACGCGCGCCTCGCCGAGAGCATTACCGCTCTATCCAACCTCTCAGGCTTCAAGCCCGAACACCCCGTCATCGAAATCCGCGGCCGCTGTGGCGCATGCCGCGCGGACTCGCAAACCATTTGAAGGACCGGACCATGGATCAGATCCCGCAAATCCCCGTCACTGTGCTTACTGGCTTCCTCGGCGCCGGTAAGACCACGCTGCTCAATCGGATTCTCACCGAACGGCACGGCAAACGCTACGCCGTGATCGTCAACGAGTTTGGGGAGGAGGGTATCGATAATGACCTCGTCGTGGACGCCGACGAGGAAGTCTTCGAGATGAACAATGGCTGCATCTGCTGCACCGTCCGGGGCGATCTGATCCGCATCCTCGGTGGGCTGATGAAACGAGCCGACAAGTTCGACGCGATCATTGTCGAGACGACAGGTCTGGCCGATCCAGCGCCGGTCGCGCAGACCTTCTTCGTCGATCAGGACGTGGCAGACCGCACCCGTCTCGACGCAATCGTCACGGTGGCGGATGCGGTACATCTCGACAATCAACTCGGAGAACACCATGAGGCCGAAGAGCAGATCGCGTTTGCCGACGTGGTTCTCTTGAACAAGACCGATCTTGTCGACGCCGACGGGCTCGGCCGGGTGGAAGCGCGCATCCGCCGCATCAACCCCTATACCGCGATCATTCCCACCGAACGCTGCGGGGCCGAACTCGACGAGGTCATCGGGCTCAATGCCTTCAGCCTCGACCGCGTGCTTGCAGTGGAGCCGGATTTCCTGACCTCCGACCACGACCACGAGCATGACGACGATGTCAAAAGCCTCTCGCTGGTCTCGGACGCGCCGCTCGACCTCGATAAGTTCCAGGCTTGGTTCGGCCAGCTTCTGCAGACCCGCGGGCCGGACATCCTGCGGTCTAAGGGCATCCTCGACTTCAAGGGCGAGGCTGACCGGTACGTCTTCCAAGGCGTGCACATGCTGATGGATGGCGCGCCGATGGGGCCATGGCCGGAAGGAGCGCGGCAGTCGCGGCTGGTCTTCATCGGGCGCAATCTCGAGACGATGGGTCTGGAAGACGGCTTCACCGCGTGCCGGGCGGCATGACCGCAGAAGCGGCGCTAGCGAGAAAGCGTCCCGGCGGCTTTGAAGAGACCCCGCTGGAACGTCAGGGGCTTAGGCTCGACACCGGCGCACCGGTGACCGGTGCGGTAGCCGCCGGCACGCGCGTTGCAGCCGGGTTCGGAGATGGTGTCGTCCGATTCTTCCATCCGAACGAACCGCCAACGATCGTGGAGGCGCATCGCGGCGCGGTATTGTGTCTTGCTGCCGAAGACCATTCGGGCTCTGTCCTCACTGGCGGAGACGACGGTCGGTTCCTTCGCCTCTCGCCCGACGGCACAATCGAGGAAATCGCCAGTTTCGGTACGCGTTGGGTCGATTGCGTCGCGGCGGCACCCGGCCTCTACGCCTGTTCGTCGAGCCGCACCGCCCATGTCTGGCGCACGGGAGCCAATGCCGCGAGAACCTTCGAACACCCGAGCACGGTTGGCGGCCTCGCCTTCGACGCCAAGGGCCGCCGGCTGGCTGTCGCCCACTATGGCGGCGCCACCGTCTGGGAACGGGGCGAGCGCCGCTGGAAAGCCAAGAGGCTCGTCTGGAAAGGCTCTCACGGCGCCGTCGCCTTCAGCCCCGACGGAAAATATGTCGTGACATCCATGCAGGAGAACGCGCTTCACGGCTGGCGCCTGCGGGACAAGGCCGACATGCGCATGTCGGGCTATCCCGCCAAGGTGAAGAGCTTTACCTGGGTCGGCACCGCCCCCTTCCTGGCCACGTCCGGCGCAGACGCGGCGGTCTGCTGGCCTTTCGACGGCAACGATGGTCCCATGGGCCGCCCGCCGATGACCTGTGCCTATGGCGGCAAGCAGCTGTGCACGGCGATCGCTGGGCTTGTCGGCCACAACGGCGTCTTTGCGGGGTTCGCCGACGGTTGCGTGATCGCCGGTCGTCTGTCCCCTGACGGTGAGATGGAAGACCTTCTCGTCAAAGGGTCGAGTGGCGCACCGGTCGCGGCGCTCGCGCTCACGCCCGAAGGATGGCTCTTCGTAGGCGAGGACTCCGGCCGCGTCCTCTGGGTTCCGCTTGGTGGAGACGAAGCATGAAGGACCTATTCTCCCGCCGCGCCGCACCGGGTCGCGCTGGGATGGTCAAGGCTTGGGTGACCGAACACCTTGCCCTTACCGAGGTCGACCTCGTGACGGTTGCGGAACTCGCCTGTCACGAGCCGGGCTGCCCGCCCGTCGAAACCGTGGTGACGGTGCACGCGTCCGATGGTCAGCGCCGCACGTGGCATGTGCACAAGTCGCTGGCGGAGGTCGATCAGACCGACGTCGAGACAGCTCTATCCAACGAGAATGGCCTTTGACCGCGCGTGTGGATATCGAAACTGGCAAACAGGACAAGCGACTGTGGAGGCGGCACGAATCGCTAACTTGTACAAGCGTTGAACCAATGCAGCGCTGTCGTGGGAGGGGCGCAGCGGGTCTCGCTTACCGATCGCCCCCCTCAAGCCCAAGGGCTCTCTTTCACCACGACGCCGTCTTGCAGCACCATGGGGATGCGCTCGCCCTGCCCTGTCAGGCAGCCGATCTCGGCGATGGGGTCGCCGTCGACCAGAATCAAATCCGCCGTCGCGCCCGGGGTCACCTGCCCAAGATCGGGGCGGCGGACGATCTCCGCATTCACCGAGGTCGCCGACCGCAGAACGTCCGCCGCGGGCAGGACTTGCGTCCGCAACGTGAACTCCGTCGACTGGTCCTGGTGCATCCAGCCCAATAGGTCCGTGCCATAGCCCATCGGCACCTCCGCGCGTGCCAGAATCTCCAAGGACCGAAGCCCCGCTTCGCGCACCATGCGGTTCTTTTCCCGGTTCGCGCCGCCCAGGCCAATGGCATCGGCATGGCGATCAAGACAGTCATAGATGATCAAGGTCGGCACGGCATAGGCGCCGCGCGTCTTCAGGATCTCCGCCACCCTGTCGTCGATCAGGTTGCAGTGTTCCAACGTGCGCACCCCGTTCACGCAGGCATGCTCGATCGCCCGCGCGGTGTAGGTGTGGGCAGCAACGTAGGTGCATGACGCCTCGGCGGCCGTCACGATGGACTGGATTTCCTCCGGCGTGAACTGGATCCAGTCGATCGGGTCGGTCGGGGTCGCGACCCCGCCATTGGCCATGATCTTCACGAAGTCCGCGCCTAAGCGCAGCTCGTCCCTTGCGGCGGCCAGGCAGGCGGGCACGCCATCGACGACGCGGCCTAGCGCCGGCAGATGCCGGCGCTGCAGATCGCCGACATCGACCCGGCTGGTGCCTCGAAAATCCGTGTGCCCACCGGTCTGGCCAAGCGCCTTGCCGGACGTGAACAGGCGCGGGCCCCGCACCAACCCCTCTTGCTGGGCGCGTTTGGTACCTGCGTCGCCGCCGCCGACATCGCGTACCGTCGTGAAGCCGCGATCCAACATCGCGGACATGTATTGCGCCGTCCAATGGGCAACATAGGTCGGGTGCAAAGCCTCCAACGCCGCCAAATTGGGCACGGCGGCAGCGATATGCACATGGGCGTCGATCAGACCCGGCATCAATGTCAGGGCGGTGGCATCGACCACGCGATCCGCATCGCCGGCAATCGCGGTCTCGGAGACCTCGGCGATTTTCCCATCGGCCACCAGGACGTGGCAGCCCGGCTGGATCGCGTCGCCGACGCCGTCGAACAGATCGCAATTGTCAAACCTAATGCGCATGACTTCACTCCCATCCCCGCGGCTAGTGTCGCCGACGGGCCCTTGCTGTGATTTGGTATGCGCGCGTTGGACTTCGTTCGCGCCTATACCCCGCGAACGCCGCCGCACACGACCGTGATTGCACCGGGGCTTTCCTGGCGGGCGCCCCCACGCCCCCGATGCTCCTAGACTAAGCCAGCTCCGACGCCTTCGGAAGATGCGCTGGCGTAACGGCACCAACGGGTTGCTGCCGAACTGTTATGATATAACATAGCGTCTGCAAAACCGCAGCAAACCTCGCGCAACTCCCCTCGATACCGGCGCAGGCGACGATCGGAGCGTTGGCAACGGCGGGATCGTTTTCCTCCTTTGTCTGGCATTGGATAACGTTGATGACCCCCGATCTTCTTCTTATTCTCATGACGATCGTCATCGTGGCCGTTGCGTTCGGGGCGGGCGTGCCCGTGCTGGCGGGACGCAGGTTCGATGCGGAAGGAACGCTCGCCGCGCGCGGCGAAGCGATCGCGGCCGGCGTCTTTCTGGGCGCCGGTCTCATTCACATGCTGGGCGACGCGGCCGGAGACTTCGCCGCCGCAGGCGTTGACTACCCTTGGCCCTTCCTGTTGTGCGGCGCGGTCGTTCTGGCGTTGCTGTTGCTCGAACATGTGGGGGCGGCCGCGAAGGGGGCGAGCAACGAGAGCGCGGCCCTGGCCCTGCTGGCCACGGCAATGCTCTCGATCCATTCCTTCCTTGCCGGGGCTGCGCTGGGCACGAGTGGCGCTGGGGCCGTCGCGATCGTGATCTTCATCGCCATTGTCGCGCATAAATGGGCGGCATCGTTCGCGCTTGCCGTCTCGCTCGCCCGCAGTCCGTTGGGCCGCGTACCCCGCTTTGTCGCCTTTGTCGTGTTCGTCTTCTTTCTTCCACTTGGCGTGGCGACCGGCGCCCTCGCGGCCGAATGGGACGCGGCCTATCCGCTGGTGGCGCCGACGCTCAAGGCGCTGGCCGCCGGCACATTCCTCTATCTCGGCACCTTACACGGCCTTGCGAACGGAACGCTCGTTGCCCGTTGCTGTGATCTTCGAGAATTCACAGCAGTGGTCTTCGGCTTCGCGCTGATGGCCGTCGTCGCGATTTGGACATGAAGCCCTTGTCCATCGCCAAGTCAGAGCCAGTTGCCAAAGGCGAGACATCTCATCCGTTCACAAGGGCGGCTTGATGGCCCGGATACCTGTAACGATCCTGACCGGCTTCCTGGGCGCCGGTAAGACGACGTTTCTCAACCGCTTGCTGACCGAGCCGAGCTTCGCTAGGACGGCGGTCATCGTCAACGAGTTCGGCGAGGCCGGCGTCGATGGCAGCCTGGTCACGCGCGCGGACGAGGGCGTCGTCGAGATGACCGTCGGCTGCCTGTGTTGCACGGTCTCGGGCGATGTCCGGCAGACCTTGTTCCGCCTGCAGGACGAGCAGGAGAGCGGCATCGGCCCCTCCTTCGACCGAGTGGTCATCGAAACCACGGGGCTGGCCGACCCCGTGCCGATCCTGCAGACATTCATGACCAGCGAAGCGGTGCTGCACCGGTTCGCGCTAAACGGCGTCGTGACCTTGCTGGACGCGCTGAACGCCGAACACGGGCTGGAGCGGTTTGAGGAAGCAAGGCGGCAGGTGGCAGTGGCGGATCTGCTGCTGATCACCAAGGGGGATTTGGCGCGAGACCCGGCATCCAAGCGGGACCTGGCAGACTTGAAGGCGAACTTGTCGCGGCGGAACCCGAACGCCCGCGTCATGGACGTGTGTGACGCACGGGCCGAGACCGTATTCTCCCTCGCGGCCTTCGACCCGTCCGGCAAGCCACCTGACGTCCGGGAGTTTTTGAGGTTCGAGACCGCCGCCGGCGGCCACGCCGATCATGGCCATTCGCACGATCACGGACACGAGCACGCCCACGACGTCAATCGACACGGCGAGGCGGCCACGGCCTACTGTTTCACCGCCGAGGAACCGCTCGACCTCCACACGCTTGGCGAGGCCATCGCCGCGCTGCAGGCCTCGTTCGGCTCGGACTTGTTGCGGGTGAAGGGGCTTGTGGAAATCGCCGAAGAGCCCTCAGGCCCCCTCATCCTCCACGCGGTCGGCCACGCGACCAGCCCACCAGCATTGCTCGATGGCTGGCCCGACGGCATCGACGGCACACGTATTGTCCTGATCTTGAGCGGACCGGCGCGCGCCGAGGCAACGCCGATGCTCGCATCGTTCCTGCCGGAACTCCGACCGTTTGGCGCGGCACCGCCTCGCTCTGTGTGAGACTTGTCGTCGGGTTCGCGCGTGTAATGCGGTATGGCGGCTTCTTCCGCTTGGTTGTCACCCCGCCCGACGCGCAATGAGCACGTGACATGATGCATTGATGAGGAGTGGTCGGTCGGGGCCGCCGGAGCGGCGCTCGAAAGCCTCGAGGACGGCGCGCTCAACGGCGTCTCGCTCGTTTGAGGCGCAACGGGCGATGAGTGCACCTGATAAGGGATTCCCGACCATGCCACGCCACATCGCATCCGGCGTAGGTAGGGCGAGCGTCGCATCAACAACGTGAATTTCAGCGTCCGCCACGGGGGCGGCGGCCGTCACCTCCTCCACCAGACCCTCAGCAGTCATGAGCTCTGCCCAGCCTGGTCTTGGAGGCGGGTCTGTTAGCCGCGCGGGCAAAGCGGCCATAAGCGGTTCGATCTGGACCCGCGCAAGCTCGTTATGCTCCGGTTCACGCCAGACCGAGGTCACGAGGAAGCCTCCCGGCCGCAGGCAGGCTGCGGCCGCCCGCCAGGCCGCGAGCCGATCGGGGAAGAGGAAGATGCCAAAACACGAGAAGGCAGCGTCGAAGGACCCCTTCTCCAGGTTGAGCGCCTGTCCGTCGCGCACCTCGGCTTGCGCATAGGCGCTTAGGGGAGCCAACGCGCGTTCGGTAAGCGCCACCATGCCCGAGGAAATGTCGGTTGCAAGGACCGAACCAGCCCCCTGGGCAGCGCACACGTTTGCCGCGGCAACCGCGAGGTCGCCTGGTCCGCAGGCAATGTCGAGCATACGTGGTGCAAGCGGCAGACGGCCTTGGACCATGCAGACCATCGACCGGGCGATATGGCCCGTGAGCGGCGAGAAAAGGCGCGCATAGTCCGCCGCATGCGCGTCCCATCCTTGGGCTGTGGTCGGATCATCGCGCGCGTGCGTCGACATAGAGCAGCTCCTGTTAGCACCCCCTGTCTATCTGCTGTCCAGGCGGCTTTTGGCAAGGCGCCGATATCGCGCAAAACGATCGGCAGATGCCGGCTGTAGGCCCAGGTTACGGGTGGTGAGGCACTGTCGAAGGCAGCTAAGTGAGGGCCGGTCTATCCTTGCCTGCACCTCCACGGACTTCAGAGATGGTCGTCTCGCTCAACCGTTTGACCAGGCTCTGCTCGATCTCCTCCATGACGCTCGAAACGCGGTGCCGCAGCGCATGTTCCACCGAACACTCAGAGGCATGATCATCACCATCGGTCGCGATGAGGCTTTCGTCGAGCGCAAGATAGACATCCGCCAAGGTGATGTTTTCCGGTTTGCGCGCCAGTCGCCAGCCGCCTGCATGTCCTTTCTCTGAGGTCAAGAGCCCTGCTTGGCGGAGCCGCCCCAGGACCCGGCGAACCACAACCGGGTGGGTCCCCGCATGGTCGGCGATGTTGGCAGATGTTTGTACACGGTCGGGGTCGCCAGCCATGTGGCTGAGCGTGTGCAAGGCAAGAGAGAGGCGGCTATTGCGCTTCATATCTGTTTCTTCTCCGAGCCGGAATCATACGTAACGATCGATGTTGCATTCGTCTAGTAACTGCCTAAGTTGCGTGACTCTCACGACATCCCATTGGGGGACGCAGCATGAACCTCGTCCAAGAGGTTACTGAGGACGCGGCTCTCGGCGTCATAGTTGCGACGACGCCAAGGGGATTGTCGGCGATCCAACACAGCGGATGCGCGGCGGCCATCTGGCAACGTCAGCCGCTTGATCGGTTTCAGCGTTGGATCGACGAGCAACAGCCGGAGCATTTGCCGAGGTCACGCGTCATTCTGCGTCCGAATGCCGTCCACGACGCGGTGTTCCAGCTTGTCGAGGTGTCGGGCCTGCCTGCGTGTGAAGAACGCGCGATGCTCGTTGACGATATCTCCGCACAAGCAAACATGTTCGCCGCCGTCATGGGCGCGCCGTATCTACGGCTGCGATTGGACGTCATCACGGCCAACGAGGGCCGGGACTTTAGCGTCGACGCGGTGACGGCGCGTCTGGTCTGCACCTATCGTGGGACCGGCACGCAATACGGCATCTCGACGGACGGGGCCGAGCCACAGCATGTGCTCACTGTGCCGACTGGCTCGCCGATTGTGCTGCGTGGAACGCTTTGGCCGGAGACCCCCAATTCCGGATTGCGGTATCGATCGCCACCGATTGAACGCATGGGCGAGACCAGGCTCGTCCTCGTCCTGGACCCGGTCTTTGATCTTGAGGATCGAACCGACCGGCATCTTTTGCACTGAACCTTGGAAGCATAGGGAGAAAGACAATGAAGACACGAGCCGCCATCGCGTGGGCGCCCAACCAACCGCTCGAGATCGAGGAAATCGACCTGGACGGCCCGAAGGACGGCGAAGTCCTGGTTCGGATTGTCACGACAAGCCTCTGCCACACAGACGTCTTCACCCTTTCAGGCGAAGACCCGGAGGGCCTGTTTCCCTGCATCCTTGGCCATGAAGGATGTGGCATTGTCGAAGAGGTCGGTAAAGGTGTGACATCGGTGAAGCCGGGCGATCATGTCATCCCGCTCTATGTGCCTGAAGACCCGAACTGCCCCTACATCAAATCCGGCAAGACCAACCTGTGCCAGACCATTCGGGCTACCCAGGGCGCAGGCGTCATGCCCGACGGAACCTCGCGCTTCTCTTACAAGGGCAAACAGATCCTGCACTATATGGGCACCAGCACGTTCAGCGAGTACACCGTGCTGCCCGAGATCTCTGTGGCCAAGATCTCAAAAGAAGCGCCGTTGTCAAAAGCCTCCGTCATGGGCTGCGCGGTCCCGACGGGGATCGGGGCGGTGCGGAACACAGCCAAGGTCGAGGAAGGCGCGACGGTCGCCGTGTTTGGCCTCGGCGCCGTGGGCATGGCGGTGATCCAGGGGGCCGTGCTGAAAGGCGCATCGCGGATCATCGGGATCGACATCAACCCCAACAAATTCCCGCTGGCGAAGTCGCTTGGGGCAACGGAGTGCCTCAATCCCAAGGACCATGACGCCCCGATCCACGAAGTGCTGATCGAGATGACGAATGGCGGCCTGGACTACACCTTCGAGGCGGTCGGCAATGTGGAGTTGATGCGTTCAGCCCTGGAGGCCTGCCATAAGGGCTGGGGCGAGTGCACCGTGATCGGTGTGGCTGGAGCGGGACAGGAGATCTCGACGCGGCCGTTCCAACTTGTCACCGGTCGGGTTTGGCGTGGGACCGCATTTGGCGGTGTTCTGGGTCGCAGCCAACTGCCGGGTATGGTCGACGAATGGCTGCGCGGCGATTTCAGCGTCGACCCCTACATCACCCATCACATGACCCACAACCAGATCAATACCGCCTTCGACCTTCTGAAGGCCGGCCAGTCAATCCGGTCGGTCATCCACTTCCAACCCAGGGATACGATGACGGTCAACTCGCTGCCCGGCGAACTCGTCCCAGAATAGCGCAGCGCATCTTGCAGGTCTGTCGGTGCGATTGGCCACGCCAACGCTGGTCAACCGCCTCCGGCGTTTGGCGTGCGGTCCCACGCAAACCGGCGTCGGCAGCGTCATCGACCGTCTCGAGCGGACCTTTCGCTGGCAGCATGAGAAGCATCTCACCGGCTCTCAAAGCCGCGTCGGATTGGGCACGTCGCCGTAAACGGCCTTTGGATCGAAGGACTTCCCCGACTCCGTGAACACGAGCCGGGCAGGTTCACCTGATGGGCCGCCGAGTTCGACCGATCGATAGAAACAGGATCGGTACCCGACATGACAACTGGCGCCCGAACCGGCGACCTGGACGCGCAGCCAGACGGCGTCCTGGTCATCGTCGATGCGCAGCTCGACAACCGTCTGGACGAGACCACTGTTTGCGCCCTTGCGCCAAAGACACTGGCGGCTTCGGCTCCAATAATGCGCTTCGCCGGTCGCGATCGTTAACTGCAGAGCCTCGTCATTCATGTAGCCGAGCATCAACACGTCGCCCGCGTCTGCATCGGTCGTAATGCATGGGATCAGCCCGTCGGCGTCGAATTTGGGCGCCAGTTCGAGGCCCTCCTCGACCTGCTCGACCGTCGTCCGTGGGGCGAAATCGCTGACGGCTTCCACTGCGGACTTGTCAGGAGTCATTGGCCCCACTCCCGAGGCTTCCGATCGTCGCGAGAAACTCCTGGCGGACCGCGGGGTCGCTCCGAAACGAGCCGAGCATGCGGCTGGTCACCATACTGACACCCGGCTTTCGAATCCCACGCGTTGTGACGCATTGATGCGCGGCCTCGATGACGATGCCGACACCGCGTGGCTTCAGCACCTTCTGGATGGTGTCGGCGATCTGCGACGTCAGTACTTCTTGGATCTGCATCCGCTTGGCGAACACATCAACAAGGCGGGCCAGCTTGGAAATCCCGACGACACGGCCTGCCGGCAAATAGCCAATATGCGCCTTACCCAGGATGGGTACGATGTGGTGTTCACAGTGTGACTCGAGACGGATGTCGCGCATAACGATCATCTCGTCATATTCGGCCGTCTCGCCGAACGTCGTCTCAAGCAGCGCGACCGGATCCTTGTTGTATCCAGCGAAAAACTCCTCATAGGCTCGGACCACGCGTTCGGGCGTGCCTGCAAGGCCTTCGCGGTCGGGGTCATCGCCCGCCCACTCGATCAGCGTCCGCACTGCCGCTTCCGCCTTTGCTCGGCTGGGCCGTTGTCGCCCACTTGAGTTGGCGGGGCCTGATCCTGTGTGCTGACCGCTGAGCACTGCTGTGTCCATGTCCAAGTCTCTCCTGTAACCACCCTCGGCGTCCCGGATGATTGGTCCTTGTAAACGAAGTGCGCAACGTTATAACGTTGCGCACTTCAAGTGCAATAAGGGAAAGAGTCATGGCGCTTCTGTCGACGCAACCCAGGCCCTGCACCGATCCCAATTGCCGCGGGCCGCATGCGCCGGCTGAACGGGTTGCGCTGGCCGCGTCCCTCTGTGGCACGCGTGGCGTGCAGCTTACCGAGCTGCGACGCCAGATACTGGAACTGCTTTGGGAGAGCGGTCGCCCGACAGGCGCCTACGACCTGATCGAAGCACTGAAGCAAAGGGATTCGCGCCCGGTCGGACCGCCCACCGTATACCGGGCGCTTGAGTTCCTTATGGCCCAAGGGCTCGTCTCGAAGATCGAGAGCCGAAACGCTTACGTTCCCTGCACGCATCCGGAACGAAGGCATGATAGCCTGTTCCTTATTTGTAGCACTTGCGGAGCATCTGCAGAGCTAGAAGACCAGCGGCTTGAGCGACTGATCACTGAGGATGCGGCCCAAATCGGGTTCCGCCCGACACGACGCGTGGTCGAGGTGGAGGGCACCTGCGCCCAATGCATCGCCACCGGGGCGTCCTGATCAGGAAGGGGGCGCATCATGGAAAGCTGGAACACCGATGCACCATCTCAACGCCTGCCTGTCTCCTTGCTGACCGGCTTCCTGGGCAGCGGCAAGACGACAGTCCTGAACCACCTCCTGCGTCAGCCTGAACTGGCAAACACGCTCGTCATCATCAACGAGTTCGGCGAGATCGGCCTCGATCACGAATTGGTGGAGCGGTCGAGCGACGACATGGTCCTGCTGCAGAGTGGCTGCCTCTGCTGCACGATCCGTGGCGATCTCATCAATACGATGCGCAACCTCTTCTTACGTCGCACGCGAGGAGAAATCCCCGAGTTCGACCGAGTTATCATCGAGACGACGGGGCTCGCCGACCCGGCGCCCATCTTGCACACCCTTATGACCGACCCGCTGATCGCCGCCCGCTATCGGCTCGACGGGGTCATTACGACGATCGATGCGGCCAATGGCCAGCAAACGCTCGACCGGCAGGTCGAGTCCGTAAAGCAAGCGGCCGTCGCCGATCGGCTGTTGCTGACGAAAACCGATCTCGTCGAACCCGATGTCGTCGCGGCATTGCTGCAGCGGCTGAAAGCGCTGAACCCGGGCGCACCGATCATGCGCACGACCAATGGCTCGGTCGATCCCGCAAAGCTGCTGGATGCCGGACTGTACAATCCGAAAACCAAGAGTCTCGATGTTCGACGCTGGCTGAACGCCGAAGCATTCAACGACGGCGGCCATCATCACCACGAGCCTCAAGACGATCACGGTCATGATGGCCATCACGGAGCCGATGGTCACGACCACCACGAAGATGTGAATCGACATGACGATCACATCAATGCTGTCTGCCTGACACTGGACGATCCGATCCCCGGGGACGCCTTTGATGGCTGGCTTGAAACACTACTGCTGCTCAAGGGCCCCGACATCCTTCGCGTCAAGGGTATCGTCAATGTCGAGGGTCTGAAAGGTCCGCTCGTAATCCACGGCGTGCAGCACATTTTCCACCCTCCGGTCACGCTCGAGAAATGGCCGGGCAAGGACAGGCGCACCCGCATCGTCTTTATCACTCGCGATCTCGGTGAAACGGAGTTGCGGAACACGCTCAGCATGTTCACCGACGGATGGACCCGGCCGCCCGAGCGTCTATCCAATGCCTCGGGGGACAGCGACGTCGGCATCTCCGAGGTACAGACATGACGGACCTGTTGGACGCGGTGCCACGTCCCAGGTCAGGAAAAGCCCACCATGCCCCTGTTTGAACCTGACAGCATCCGCGCGCTTGTCGGCGACCGCGCAAATGGTGAACACACGCTCGATCTGCGGGGCGTCTCCTTAAGCCAAGCCGGGACCGCGATCTCACAGATGCTGGAGCAGAGGCCCTCAGGTGATCTGGAAAGCGTGGTAATCCGCATCGATCCGGCCACCCCGACCAGCGGAGAGACCCTCTTCCTGCCGGTGGGCCGTCAACTGCTTGAGGCGCGAAGGCGTGGGCTCATCACGCGCTTTCATCCTTTGCCCGAGGCGGATGGCGGTGGGTTCTATGTCGAGTTGCCGGACCGTTCTGAGAACGAGGAGACGCAGCAATGACGCTGCGCTTGACCAACACCCTGAAGCGAACGAAAGAGCCGTTCGTGCCGGCAAACGCCGACAGTGTGACGATGTATGTTTGTGGGCCGACGGTCTACAACTTCGCCCATATCGGCAATGCCCGTCCGGCAGTCGTGTTCGACGTTCTTTATCGCCTGCTGAAGCGGCGCTACGGGCGTGTCGTCTACGCGCGCAACTTCACGGATGTCGACGACAAGATCAACGCCGCGGCCAAGGAAGCTGATCAGCCCATATCGACCGTCACGGAACGCTACATCAAGGCCTACCATGCCGATATGGCCGCGCTCGGCGTACTGAAGCCGGACCTTGAGCCACGCGTGACGGAGCACATCCCCGAGATCATCGGAATGGTGGAGCGGTTGATCGCGCTTGGTCATGCCTATGCGGTCGAGGGGCATGTCCTGTTCCACGTACCCTCGTTTTCAGCGTACGGAGCTTTGTCCGGCCGCAATCGTGACGAGATGATCGCCGGCTCCAGGGTCGAGGTCGCACCCTACAAGCGCGACCCGGCAGACTTCGTCTTGTGGAAGCCCTCGACAGCGGACCTGCCGGGCTGGGAGAGCCCATGGGGTCGCGGACGACCCGGCTGGCATATCGAATGCTCGGCCATGATCGAGCGGCGCCTCGGCAAGACGATTGATATCCATGGCGGCGGCCAGGACCTGATCTTTCCGCACCATGAGAACGAAATCGCCCAAGGCACGTGCGCCCATGATGGAGAACTCTATTGCCGCTATTGGGTCCACAACGGCTTCGTCACCGTCGACGGACGCAAGATGTCGAAGTCGCTTGGCAACGTGCTGCTCGTCCGGGATCTCCTTGAACAAGCGCCAGGCGAGGCCATCCGCTTCGCGCTTCTGGGCGCGCACTATCGTCAACCGCTCGACTGGAGTGCGGATGGGCTCGCCCAGGCAAAGCGCGGTCTTGATCGTCTCTATGGCACGCTGCGGAACCTCGGCGATGCTCCCGATATCGTCTGTCCGCCCGGCCTCCTGGATGGGTTCGAGGCGGCGCTTGAGGACGATCTGAGTTTCCCAGGTGCCATCGCTGAACTCTTCCAACTAGCGAAGGCAGCACGCCAGGCGACGACTATGGCGGATCGCGCCGCTTACAAGGCGGCCTTGCGCGAAGCCGGCGTTCTCCTCGGCCTGTTGCAAGCGGATCCCACGCGTTGGTTCGGCCAGACCTCCGGAGAAGATCGAGAGATGACCAGGGTCCAGCATCTGGTTGAAGCACGGCAGGCCGCTCGATCAGCACGAGACTATGCAACTGCGGATCGGATCCGCGATGAGCTCGCTGCGTCTGGCATCACCGTTGAGGATCGCGCGGACGGTTCGGTGTGGCTGAGAACGGCCTGATGGCTATTGAACCCTCTGTCGCGCATTCGAGCGTTTGAGAAAGTCTTCATGGTCCAGATCACGCTGCCTGACGCCGTCCAAACCTATTGCCCAGGTTTCCGAGGCGCAGATGGCAAGATCGTCACGCGTGGACAGCCCGAAGCGCTTGATCCGATTAGGCATGACCCCATGCATGCGATCGCCGAGGCCGGTTGTGGCTAGGGGCAAGGGCAAAGTGCAACTTTCAAAATCCGAGGCGGGGTGACAGCGATGCAGTCTCTAAGGACCTACGACGACTGGAGGCATTGCATCACCGAGCTTTGTCGCCTTCCGCTGACACGTGATTATGTTGAACAGCGTCTCGCGGCGCTACGCGACCCCGCTGACCACGGAACGCAGAAACTCCTCGCAGCTTGGGGCGAGGACCATCTGGCACGTGTGATCGGCTGGTTCGAGCAGGCGGAGCGTGAACTGCAATAATCCTCGTGGCGACTTGGCTCTTCGGCCCCTCGATGGCAACGCGCGGGACCATCGCCCTTGAAGCGAACAGATGGATTCTCAGGGTCTAGTCGTTTGAGTGGTATGCATGAGCATCACGGTTTCGAAGCAAGATTGACCTGGTGGAAGAGAGTGTCGCGGGGCTGCTCTGCCTCTCACATGGCCGATCCGGGTCACGAGCGGCGGAGCGCCGATTTATCGCAGCTGATGTATATTGGCGTCCATATTGCAGGAAGGCGCCCGATGGACCGCTCATAGTCGGTATTTGCCGACCTTCAACGATCACACGCCGGCCAACCTACCAGTTCAAGGCCCATGATGGATGTCTGCGACGGTTAGAGTTGGGCCATCCGCAGATTGGCTCATACTCGCCGTTGGGATGCTGCCACTTCGTATTGCTTCTAATCTAGCCCAAGCGACACCCGACACCTGACCATCGTGTGCTTGGTCCACCTTGCGCCACGGCGAATGGCAGCAATCGGGAAGGCGCCTCCAGCATTGTGACTTGCTTGCAATGGCAGGTTTGGGCCAAGGTTGTGTGGAAACAGCCAGATGCGGTCAGCAAATTTGTCGTACGGCGGATCTGACCGCGGATTGTTGGGATTTCCTGTTTTCAGCAGTCTGAGCGGGCGCCTCGCGATCTCAGGAGCGCCTTTTTCAGAGATTTCGGGCAAATGGCACCACAAAGCTCCTTCAGGCAGCGAGTGCCTTGAGCAGCTGGCGCACACCGATCATGTTGATCAGACGCTTGATGTTGTAGGCAAGGACGTGGAGTGCCATCTCGGTGCGCACATTCTTCATCCTGCGCATCTGGAAATGGGTAGCGCCCATCCAGGCCTTGATCGTGCCGAAGGGGTGCTCGACCGTACACCGGCGCATCCGCATCATGTCCGGCGTTTCATCCATCCGGACATACATCGCCTCGATCAGATGTTCGTGCTCCCAGCGAGTAATACGACGTTCCTTGCCGGTCGTGCAGCGCGCCTTCAAAGGACAATACTGGCAATCGTTCTGCCAATAACGACGATGCATCAATCCGCCTTCCTCGCGGCTGTAACGGTAGGTCAGCACCTTTCCTGCTGGGCAAGTGTAGGTGTCAGCCACGGCGTCGTAGATGAAGTCCGCCTTGACGAACATGCCCTTCTTGCGATTGCCCGAGGTTTCCGGCCTTGGCACCGTCGCGGTGATCCCATCCTCATGACAGGCAAGAAGCTCGGCCCCGTTGAAGTAGCCCCGGTCAGCGATGGCATCAAGCTTCTGTGCCTTCAGGGCCGTCTTGGCTGCCCGGGCCATCGGTGCCAATTGCGCCCTGTCGTTGCCGATGTTGGTGACCTCGTGCGCCACGATCAAATGCGTCTCGATGTCGACCGCCGTCTGGACGTTGTAGCCGACAAGCCCGGTGCCCTTGCCATAAGTGGCCATGGAGCGTGCATCAGGGTCGGTGAGAGATATCTGACCGTCGGGCGTATCCTTCAGCCGTCTGTCGATCCCTTCCAGACGCCGCACCTCCTGGCGAACGCGAGCTAGTTTCTCTTTGAGGCGTTCCACCTTTGTGACTACGGCCTCAGATTGCTCATGACGGTCAGCCCGGGTCATCTCCTCCAGATACCGGGCCGCGCTGTCTTCAAGATGGCTGATCCGCAGCTTCACCTTGCCGGCGGTGAAGTTCCGGTCCCGGTGATTGACCGCCTTGAACTTACTTCCGTCTATGGCAACGCTGGTGCCGGTCAACACGCCAATCTGGCGACACAGCTCGACGAACCGGGCGCAGGCCCAGCGGATCGCCAGGCCGTTGTCCCTCCGGAAATCGGCGATCGTCTTGTGGTCCGGTGCCAGCCTGCCAGTCAGCCACATCACTTCGATATTGCGTCCGGCTTCCCGCTCGAGCCGGCGGCTGGACGGAACGCGGTTCAGATAGCCGTAGATGAAAAGCTTCAGAAGAACAGACGGGTGATACCCGGGTCGGCCGGTTCTTGCCGGTGCCGTGCGCCCAAATCCAGCATCCGAAAGATCCAACGCATCGACAAAGGCGTCGATTACCCGAACCGGATGATCCTCACCAATCCAGTCCTCAAGCTGTTCTGGAAAAAGCGCGACCTGCCCGCGGTCAATACCCTCGATATAACCCGACATACCCGCCTCCAGTTATTAGATACGAGTATACAACAGGCACGGGTTTCCACACAGCCTCGGCCGTTAACGCTTGAAGCTGTTATCCCGATGCCAGATCAGAAATTCACGCCGCGGCCGATCTGCTGGGCGTTCAGGTACCAAGAGTTTACCCGAAGAGTTAATCATCGAGTTCACTGCATCTGGATCATTGGATTGCCTCGAGACGAGTATCGCAAAGTCATCTGATACGCCAACCAACCCTCTGTCGAACATCCAGTGCGCCGTGCCAGATAGAGCGATCCCGTTGCTTACGATGTCAGGGCCATCTTGTTCGACTGGTCTGATGTGCGCTGCCTCAACCTCTGCACGACCACTACCATTGATCAGCCGCAATCCCGTAATGGCACAGCGTTCACCATAGGCTCGGAGTACAGTTTTTCGAAAATTGCGATCACGTACAGCCCGATTGGTCAGCTGATTGATGCGCACTCTCGGCGATGCGTTTTGGAATGGACTCTGCGCTTCTCTAATGCCATTCAGCTCCACGGCCAGATCTATCCGGGGCAAGAAATCGTCGTCACGGCCCAGGCCACGTTCAACGATTCGGGCAAAGTCTGCCGGAGAGAGTGTTCGGACCGCTGCCTGAGCCCGTCCTGAGACTTTCCCATGGTCATTCAAAAGACCCTGCTCGACCATCGCACCGGCTTCACGAAACGGTACAGGATCACCAAAGTCGAGATACGTCCCGGGCTCTATCACCGCTAAATGCATGTCAGCATTCCTAGGGTCGGAAACAATCTCCTGAACTTTGGCCGCTGCGAAGTAGCCCTTTGTGTCTCTTACCTTGCTGGGTTCGAGGTAAACGATCCAATCGCCCTCACACTTTTGAACACGTGTCAGATACTGCTTTGGGAACTGGTATCGTTCCGACGGCACGTCGTCGTAGATTGAATCGGTCCGGTGAATGAACACTGCAAATGCCATACCCCCAAACATGACTGGGGATCACCGTATTGCAAATTCGTTAAGCTCTTGAATGCGCCAAATGTTCACTGTTCGGAAGCTGACCAGCGGCTGACGTGACCTGAAGCAATGATCTGTATCGACCGAAAACCTCATATTGCTTCGGTCCTTGCCAGGTCGACCCATTGACGTCCTCGATCGGGATAGGCTTCCGAATCTGACTAATGTGGCGCTCGTGCATTCTGTTCCGACGATTTTCCGCAAGGATGCTGGGGGCATCCATCGCTAAACGTCAGGCGAAGGCCGCTGATGCGCCCCGGGGTAAGGACTCACCTATTCAACGTAGCGGCGGCCGGTCCGACGAAAAAGGTGTGGGACTAACGCTGGATTTAATTAGGCAATAGCCAGTTCAAGGTCTCACGGAAGCATTCGGCAGAATCAGAGCTGCCGTTCCCGAAAAACTCTGGAACCCCTCAACACGCCGAGGAGCAACAGCTTGAGCGTCGCTCAATCAACTGGGTTCGTATCATGTTGCGTGAAGTAGTCATGACATTCGTTGGGGATGAACATGTCGACGGCTTGGGCGATGGCGTTACGGAGGCCGTTGACAGTGCGGGCCGCGATGGCCGTAAGGAAGGCGTTGAAATTGAAGAAAGCAAATCGGATCGGATTAAAATCTGTACTGTCGGGCGGCAGGAGGCGCAACTCGACCCCGGCGCTTTCGATGGCTCGGCGAAAGGCGGTAGATTTATGGGCGCGTACTGGTGCCGCACGACCAACGAAAGAACAATGCCTTCGTCGGAGCGCTCAATCCCCAAGGCCTAAGCGAGCCCGTGCTTCCTGACGGGCCTTTGCATGTCGGCCGCATTGCCAGCCCATGTCGGGCAGGTTCTTCGCGCCAACAATCAAGACCGGCGGTATATTCAACGCGGACAACTTGCGCGCCTATCAACCGACTGGCATCCGGCAGCTTTGCCTGTGGCGCATAGTCAAGCTGGCACGGAGTGAGAAGCTGTTTCCAAGTGAGAGCCGGCCGCAGCTCAGCCAAAAAAAGATTCCGCAATTCCGCGCGCTGAAAAAAGTGACCATCCCAACGGTATCTCGCGTCTGATCTGGAGAGATTGAAGCCCCCCTCCCCACTCTTGGCAGCGAGCCGAGCGCCCCAGCATCTACCGCACGATGATAGCCAGCCAGCGCTCCAAAGATCGACGATCGCGCCAGGCTCGCTCACCGCGCCGTGCTGCTGCTACGCTTGATCTGATCATGCCTATAGAGGCCAGACTTGCTGCGCCTGCACCTGATGCTCAATGGTGAGGTTCGGAGCGAAGGGCATAGGACGACCACCCTCAGCGAAAGCCAAGGTTGGTCCCCGTGCCCTTGCGTACAGCCATGCTCAACGGAGCCGGTCTATCGCTTTAGGCCCCCTGGGTCGCTTGCACCCCGCCCAGAGGTTGGCCGCTACGTCACGACACCGGGTGTGGTGTCGGGGGTCAGGCTTCGGCCTTTCGGACTGCCCGTGGCATGTGACCCCACCCCGTGGTATGCCATCTACGCGTTTGGCGCCACCGTCTTTAAACCGTCCACCAAAGGCGACCCCACGCTTAACGCGCGGGGCGGCTGTTCATCCCCTTTCGTTGATTACGGCTCCGGCCCATCGAGTTGCCCTTGCCCATCCGCACAAGCCTGACCGCCTGTGGGCCGGAGGGCGATGCCACGGGCGCGATCGAGCAAACACTCAACGATCGAGAGCTGCTCTACGCTCAGCTTGTCCCGGCCCTGGATGTCCGCAAGAAACCGGACCTCCCAATCGCTAAAGAAACCGCGAAACCGCATCGCGACCTCGACGACATCGTCAAGCGTTACAGGCTCAACCCAACCGGCACGGCCGCAACGGTCTGCGTCGCACCGCCGACCCGACGGCGCGTTCAGTTCAGCGACCAAGTCATGCAGGTCCAAGTCAGCAGCCTTCAAAGTTCGCCGGATCGCGGCCGGTGACGCCACGATCTCACCGTCCTGATCGGATCCCGAGCGCGGAACCAGTTTGTTGATCTTGCGCAGGACATCGAAGATGGTGGGCATCGGTCGTCGCTTCTGGTTCACTAAGGACTACGCCGCGTCATCGCCCGCGTCCGAAGAACTGGACAGCAGGCGGCCAAGGCGCTGCTCAGCCCAATCGTTCAACTCGCTGAGCGGATAGAGCGGCACCCGCCCAAACTTGTGATAGCGCGGCCCACCGCCAACGCTGGCCATTTTCGCCAGAGTCGCCGGCGCGATGTTGATGCCGAATTTCCAATCGAGGTATTGGCTCGCCTCTTTCCGGCGCAAGCGCGGCCGGTCGAGGTGGCGCGGGAGGTCGGTCATTTGGCGCCCTCCTCTTCGTCGCGTTTCGCAATGTACTCCTCGATCTCCAAGCGGCGCCTGGCCCGCTCGACAGGGTCGTCGCTGAAGTTCGAAGGATCGGTGGGGTCAAGCGGACGCCCCTCATCGTCGTACCCGGCATACCGGCATTGGTCGATGTCGACGCCGCGATCAACGCGGTCGCGGCCCCAAGCCCCGATGTACGCGTTAAGAGCTTCCTGAATGAGAGCGCCAGCGTCGAACACGCTGCTGTCGTAGGCCTTCAAGTACGAAATGCTGAAATCGCGCCGCTTGACCAACTCGAAGAAGGCGAAGGACCCGTTCCACAAGGCGGCATACACGATCAGCCATTGATCCTGCTCACGCACCTGATCGTGGTGAGACACGCTTTCGACCATATCGGTCATGATCGTCGCCACCTTGTCGGCGATTGCACCCGCAAACTCGTAGCCCCGCCCGCTGGCGCTTACCTCCCTCATGGTTCTCAGCATCGTCGCTGATTTCAGGCTATAGAGCCTGGGGGCCGTCTTCGCCGGCCCGCTCTTGCGAAACGGCAACATCTTCGCGTCGGAAACATTGCCCAAAAACCGCCGCACCTTGGGATCCCGATGCTGTCCGATCGCCGCAAGATCGCAAACCTGAATCGGATTGAGCCAATACCTATTCAGTTCATCGACCGTGAGATCGGGAAGGTGCCTCGCGAGCTTCATCAGCCCAAACTCCAAGAAGTACACCCTGGCTTCCAAAAGTCAGCATCTAACTACATGAAGTTAGTTGCCTCCAGGAGACCAGAATCCGCGCCTCATTGCAAGGCCCTATCGGATGGCAGCCAGTTGGATCAGCGGCCAACCTCCATCTCGTTATCGTGATCGTCTTCCAAGTCTTCGACATCGGACCCGAGCGCCGACTGCTGGTCGGCCTGCGCAACGCTGACCGCCATCACGATCACGTTGCGAGGCCAAGAGCGAACCAAGTCAGCTCGCCGCAAAGCATCCAAAATGAGGTCCTGAGTCGACCGAGTCATCGCCCGGCCTGCGCCTCGACCCAACCGGAGCGGTGGTCGCCGCCCAACGGACCGGGCCGCGCGTCGCCCTGCCGGCGCGCCAGCGCACGCCATCGGCTAACTCTGGCCGCGCTGACGCCGAAGCGTGCTGCCGCCACTTGGCAGCTGGCACCTCGGCGACGGCAGTCAGAAACCGCGTGCGTAGATCGACTGAAAGAGCTTTCGACATACCTGCCGGCCTCCTTTCCGGCCGACAGTTTAAATCAGATCAAGGCCCGTCTGTGATTCCCTTCAATTCACTCAGATCGGTGGACACTCTAGAGGAGAAGATGACCCGCCCTAGCCTCCACGCGATCGTGAGAGCATCACATCGCGATGAGTCTTATCTGGTGAAGGTTCGACGGCAACAACAACAGCCTAGCTCTCGCCAATCGAGTTCGAGTGTCTGAGTTGGTCTGACCGCCTCGATCCGGCCAACCCGCCGTCTAGCCCGCTGCACCCATTGGCGTTCGCAGGTACATGCTAGAATCTGCCGGCATAGACGATGAAAAGGCTCAAGACCATACTGGATAGAGGCAGCCGTGACCTCACACTCTAGACATGCAAAGGAGTTCTTGGCCGGAACGTCCAGCCAACTGACTTCGAGATCGCTTCAAGCAGTTTGTAGACTAAGCGCTGAAGCGGACCAAAAACTGGATACGTCTTTGCCCCCGTCACGATGTATCGGAGTTCGGCGGAAACATGCGGATCGTTGATCAGGCCGAGTACGCCAAGTTCGTCTGGCGACAACTGAACATGATCAAGAACGCCTTTTTGCACGGCACGTTCCCAACACTTTTCGAGATCATACCCGAGCGCCTTCGTCTCACCGAGACTGCATCCCTGGCTTCTGAGAAACGACTTTAGGATCAGCTCGATCGCGTGTGCCATCATGAACATCACCGATGCCGGAGCCACGTTTTCGTGGCCGGGCTTTTCACCAATCACGTCGTCGGCCGCTACGCCAGCCTCATAGTACTCGCAAGCATAGCGGGCTAGGCCCACCGCCTTTGTGCGTTCGTCGTCGTTCTGGGCGCGCTTTTGAGACATCTTTACCTGCTCACCGGCATCTGGACGACCACGCCTTCTTGCCCAGTCAACTGGCCATGCACAGCCCGCGCAACCTTGTCGGCCGCCGCTACTAGAACGCTGTCCAAATGATGCACGTACCGGCTGGTGACCGACCCGCCGGAGTGTCCCAGCAACGCCTTGATGACGATCTCGCTGAAGCCCAGATCGCCCGCCACGCTAGCATAGCTGTGGCGGAGCGTATGGGCAGACACGCCGTCGAGTTCAGCGCGCGCCGTGATGCGACGAAGGGCACCCTTTAGCCCGATATAGGCGCAATCTCCGCGAACCGACGGCAGCACCAGATCGCCGGCTCGGGGGATACCAGCCAGCACGTCAAAGACGGGCCGCCCGATCGGCCGAACGGACTTGCCCTCCTTAGTCTCCGCCAGACGGAAGCAACCGCCGGCGGCGTCGACTTCGTCCCAGCGCAGCCACACCACCTCGCTGAACCGGCAACCGCTCAACGAAAGCAACCAGGTTCCGAACACAGCCTGCGGCGTCTCGACTTCCGACCGTAGGTCGGTCAGCGCAATGCCGAGCCGCCGATACTCTTCGGGTGATAGACGGCGATCCCGTGCCCGATAGGCGGGCCTTCGCACCCCGAGGGCCGGATTGTGGCTGATGATACCTTCAGACACAGCATAGGTCAGGATGCTACCCAGTAGCCCGCTGGTGCGCGCGGCGGTTCCAGGACCTCCGGTAACCCTGGACCGGCCTCGCGGCCCTGTACGCTCGTCTGTGGCGGTTTTTCCGACCGTTAGATCGCGAATGAAGCGGCTGACATCGGACCTCGTCACGTCGGTCACCAGCTTCCCGCCCATAAGCGGCTTGATATGGCGCGCGATCCGGCCGCGATCGGTTGCGATCGTCGACGCTTTCTTTGGCAGTCCGCGCTTGCCGTGGATCAGCCCGGCCTCTGCCGCCTCCATGTAGCGATCGCACAATTGGCTGACGGTCATGGACTTGCGCCGGGTCGCCCGCTCCTCTGCCGGATCCTCTCCCTTTAGCGCATCGCCCAACGCCTTGATCGCCAACTTGCGGGCTTCTTCTGTCGTCAGCTTGCCGTGCGGACCCAACGTCATCCGCTTTCGGGCGCCTGATTGGTTGCGATAGTCGACGTAGTAAACCCGCCGCCCGGTCGGAAAGACGCGGACGCCGAATCCGGTCAGGTCGCTGCACCAAACGAAGTAGGGTTTGTCCCTCAGTTCGACGCTGTCAATAACTCGCTTGGTCAGTCTCGTCATCGCCCCCTACCGAATTAGTGTCACCAAATAGTCACCACAAAATCGGAAATCAGGGAAGATAGGAGATCGTATAAGCAAACGGCAGAAAACATGAAATACCGGTATATCAAATGCTTAGGCACTCACGAAAATGTCTGCGAACTTAGGAAATCCCCTCCGCCGAACCTTCACACGGCAGGGGTCACTGGTTCAATCCCAGTCGCGCCCACCAGGTTTTTCAAGGGGTTATGCGGCACGCCGCTTGCGTTGAAAAACCAAAAAGTATCTCATAGATATCGGTCGGTTCGAGAATTTGCCGCGGAACATTCCTGGCACGCTGCGTGATCTGCCGTTTCTGCGCGTGACGCTCCTATTGATAATGCGCCCGTCAATCACCTTGGGGCTCTATTGAGCGCTTCGATACGTGGGTCACGATGGTGGCCTATTTGATGCTCAAGCCATCCTACTCAGCTTGATATCTAGCGTGCCCTGTTGTTTGAGCCTCGAAAGGCGCTGATCCGGCTGTGCCGCATCCTGCAACGATCGAGTGGCTCTATCTTGGAGTCGCGACCGGTGTCGCTTAGCTGCCATGGCCGTGCAGATGCAACGGGTTTGCCGATCCTCAGGCTTTGCCGCGAGATCACGGATCGCTGGCCAACCGATCCGATTGGTCGCTCTCGGGCCGCCTAGTGCTCATGACCGTCGTCGTAACCGGCGGCATTCCGCCGCCAATAGGCCGAGGCCTTGATCCACGTCGGGTTCAGACCGCGCCATGCAACCAGATATTGGCGGATGCGCTTGACCGTATTGGCCTCGGCGGCAACGAAAGCATAGCCCAGGCCGGAAGGAATGGCGGTGTCCTCCAGCGCCTGCATCAGCAAGTCCGGGCCTCCAGGCGCGGCGCCATTGCGTTCGATCCAGGCCAAATCCAACGACCCAACACTGCTGAATGTCTGACGCTCGTTGGCGTCATTGATCTCGATCCGGGCGATGGCCGTTGTGTTCGCGGGCAGTTCCTCAACCCGGCGCCCGATCGCGGGAAGTGCGGTCTCGTCGCCGATAAAGAGGTGCCAATCGAAGTTCCCCTTGACCACCATCGATATGGAAAGGCGCCCGACGCGATCGGGCATTGCGGCGGCCAAGGCATACGCGTATGGCGCCCCGCCGGGATGCCAACGGCGTCGAACCGACCGGTCACCCCAAGGGCGTTCATTAGCCGCTCTATCGGAACGGGCCAATCGGCCACACGGTTCATTGCCGCCGGCGGCGTTCGCCCGTAGCCGGGGCGCGCGATGACGATCCACTCCAGACCCAGCGACTCGCCCAGCGGCGCCCACGCCGCACCCAGGGTCGCGTCCCCCATCAGGCCGTGATGGACCGGCACGGGCCTGCCCCCGCGTCGGCCGAAGCGGCCATAGGCCCAAACCGACCGATCCTGCATTTGAATCCAGGCCAGTTATCGTGCCTCTCCTTGCATCTGCCGGGGGCAGCGGCCCCGGTCCACAGGGCCAGCAAAAGGATAAGTATCGGTCTCATGGCAACTCCGCGGCTGCGATCAGCGATTTGGTGTAGGCATTGGTGGGGTTGAAAGCGATCTCGCCGGCCGGATCAGCTCAGCGGCGGCGAACTGCAAAGGCTTGTGATTGCCAGGACATTGGTTGGGCAACCGGATTTCATCGTCTGCGATGAGCCGTCCTCGCGCTTGGACATGTCTCCAACGACAAGCAATCAATCTGATCACGGACTATGTGAGAGGTCGCACTGCAGCGGCGTTGCTGATTTCGCACGACATCGAAATCCTGCGAAAGCGCTCCACCTGCGAAAGCGTTCCGATCGCATCTACGAACTCACCGATGCGGGCCGGCTGCTATCCCTTTACGGGGACGCTGATGCGCGTTCTTGACCGTTCCGGCGGTGTTAGGTTTGAGCCGCGACTGATGGTGATCGTCGTCGGACCGTTCGTGGTCACTGAAGTGCGGTGAGTTGCCGCGGCGGACCCGTTGCGCATAGTCGTCAGCATTCCTTAAGAGGTCTTGATTGCAGGGGCGTTGCCTTGCGACCCGCTGTGTGGACGGACGGCAAATGTTCGACCGTGTCGACGGTTTGCGCTGTTACTCGGACCCGCGGCGAATGGCAGCTTGCCGACTTGGAGAAGCAGTTGAGGCCAGGGACGCGTCCGGCGAACCTCCTTTCGACTGACGCCCGGCCGAACACTGCTCCAAAGGTTACACTCTTCAGTGCTGACCCAACGCCTGAGCGTCCGAATCGTTCCTGGACATATCGCGCGTCGACAGACTACTTTCGTCGAAGTCACAGCCGAGCCAGTCCCAGCCAGGCTAAAACACCTCGCACGCTGGAGCTCGGCATCATGCCAATTCTTCCCGTTCTATCGCCCGCAATAGTCGCTGCGGCGCTTGTTCTCGCGACGTCCGGATCGCAAGCGCAAGTCGCCTTCGACGATCACCGCGGCGTTTCGATCGAGTTTGACAGCCCGCCGGAGCGCGTCGTGACGATCGTTCGATCGGCGCCGCTGATCTATCGCGCCATCGACGAGACGGACGCGCACATCGTCGGGATGAACCGCGACTCGCTGACCCGTTACTTCACATCCGGTCTTTATGCCGAGATCCTGCCCGAGATGGCCAATGTTCCGGCCAGTGCGGCGCAGGAGGGTTTCGTGCCGAATGTCGAAGCCATTCTGGAGCAGGCCCCCGACGCCGTGATTCAATGGATCTACGACCCCGAAATCATCGAGCCCATGGAACGTGTCGGCCTGACGGTTGTCGGCTGGGACTGCTGTACCGAACAGCACCGGCTTGACTATCTAACCCTGACGGGGCTGATGACGGGCCGGACGGACCGGGCCGAGGCGATCCTGGGCATGCAGTCGGACGCGTTGGGCGACCTGGCCGAAAGCGTCGCGGCGCTGGACCCCGACGGCTGGCCGTCTGTCCTGCATATCGACCAGATCGGGGACCAGATCCGGGTGATCGCCAACGGCTCGCAGGACCTGTCGCTCAGCGGCGTCACCAACCCCGCGGCCGATGACACCGGCGAGTGGTGGCGAACGGTCGACCTTGAACAGCTTCTGGCCTGGAACCCTGACCTGATCATTATCCCGGCTTATGCGACCGATCTTGACCCGCAGGCCTTCTTCGATCACCCGATCCTGTCCAGCCTGGCGGCGGCGGAAAGCGGGCGGGTCTACAAACAGCCCTTCTTCGCCCGCACGCCCGACGCGCCGGAGATCTACCTGACGTCGATCTGGCTGGCGATGGTCGCGCATGGCGATGGCTTCGCCGACGACTTCCGCCAACAGATCAGCGACACCTACGAGACGATCTATGGCAGCGCGCTGACCGACGAACAGCTCGACGCCGCGTTGGAGACCGAGGCGAACGCCGGCTCCGCAGGGTTCGCAAGCCTGTTCAACTGACAGCGGAATGGTCGTCATTTCCGACGAGGCTAGGGCTGGCGTTCGGCTTGCGCCGGCCCTCGTTACGCCTGCGCTCGCCGCGCTGCTGGTCGCTACGATCCTGGTCTCGGTGACCTTGGGTCGCTATGACCTCAGCGTCGCGCAAGTGGCGGCGATCCTGCTCGACAATGTCATCCCGTTCGAGACCGTGACGTGGGAGCCGGTGCAGGAACTGGTGGTGGAGCAGGTACGCTTGCCGCGCATCCTGGCGGCGGTCGTGATCGGCTTCGGGCTGGCGGTATCGGGCGCGGCGCTGCAGGGCATGTTCCGCAATCCGCTGGTCGATCCCGGCATCATCGGCGTGACCTCCGGCGCCGGGTTCGGCGGTACGCTTGCAATTCTCCTTGGCCTCACCGGCTCGGTGCTGCTGGCCATCGCCTTCGCGTTCGGGATGGGCAGCATCCTTATGGTCAAGATGCTGGCCACGGTGCGTCGCCGAACCAGCATGTTGACCCTTGTCCTCGCAGGCGTGGTCGTTTCCGCGTTCTTCACCGCAGCCATCTCGGTTGCGAAACTGCTGGCCGATCCGTTCCAGAAACTGCCCGCCATCACCTACTGGCTGATGGGCAGCATCGCGTCGAGCGACTATGCCGATGTGCTGCTGATCTCGGTCGCGGTGCTGCCTGCGTCGCTGGTGATTTATCTCCTGCGCTTCCAGATCAACATCCTGTCGCTCGGCGAGGAAAAGGCGCGGGCACTTGGGACCCCGGTCGGGCTGGTGCAATGGATGATCCTGATCGCCACGGCGGTGATCTCCGCTGGCGTCGTCGCCACCTCGGGCATCATCGGCTGGGTCGGCCTCGTCATCCCCCACGCCGCGCGGGCCCTGGTCGGGGCGAGCCACCAGAGGCTGCTGCCGGCCTCGGGGATTATCGGGGCAATCTACCTGCTGCTGGTCGACGATGTCGCGCGCACCGCCACGACCTCCGAGATCCCGCTTGGCATCATCACCGCATTGATCGGGGTGCCCGTCTTCGCCCTGATCCTGCGCCGCATTCACGCGCATGGCGGCTGGACCAATTATTGAGGTCGAGGATCTGTGCGTCGCCCGTGGGCGCGCCACCGTGCTCGATGGCTATAGCTTCGGCTTGCGTGCGGGTGGGATTCTCGCCGTGTTGGGCTCGAACGGCGTGGGCAAGACGACGCTTCTCAACACCCTGACCCACGTCCTGCCGCCATCGCGCGGCCAGGTCCGGGTCCATGGTCAAACCGGCTTCGTGCCGCAGCTTTTCGACGTGCCGTTTTCCTATTCCGTGCTCGACATCGCGCTGATGGGCCGGGCCCGTCACATCGGTCTGTTCGGTTCCCCGCGGCAGCGCGACTATCGCATCGTCCGGCAGACACTCGCACTGCTCGGCATCGAGTCGCTGGAGACCCGGGCGTTCAATACGTTGAGCGGCGGCCAGCGACAACTCGTGATGATCGCCCAGGCGTTGGCGTCGGAATGCGATCTTCTGGTTCTCGACGAGCCCTGCGCCGCGCTTGACTATCGCAACCAGGACGTGGTGCTCGATCTTCTCGCCCGGTTGCAGGGCGACCACGGCAAGACCATCGTCTTCAGCACGCACATACCGCAGCACGCGATCGAGATCGCGACCGATGTGCTGCTCATGGCCGGGCCAAAGGCGTACCGGATCGGGCCTGCCGCAGAGGTCATGTCGGAGGCGCACTTGTCCGATCTTTACGGCCTTCCCATCGGCCGCGCGGAGTTCAGCGGAACGGATCGCCACACCTTCGCGCCGCTCTTCCGCTCTACGGAGCCGCAGCATGCCTGAAGGGATCGCTTACATCCACTGGGGCAATAGCTGGCAGTTGCGCAGCTATCAGGACTTCCACCACCATATCGACGCGCTGATCTACATCCACGACCTGCCGAAGGTCGATCTCCAGCGCTATGCGGCGGTGATCATGCCGGACGCGATGGAGCAGGAGGCGCCGCGGTCGCACGCGGCCCAGTTGAACGCCTATCTGCAATCGGGCGGGTTCTTGATCGTCTTCCTGCAAGGTCATGCCGACTGGATCGACCTGCCCGGCCTGACATGGCAACCCGGTTCATGCCGCGACTGGCTTTGGTGGACCAAAGGCGAACGCCTGGAGATACGCCTGGCGAACCCGGCACATCCGATCACCGACGACCTGCCCATCGAGGTCATGAGCTGGCATTGGGGCGGCAGCTACCGGGCGCCGACGGGCGCGCGCCCGATTCTGGAATTGGAGGATGGCAGCGGTTGTCTGTTTCTGGACATGCCGGATCTGCCCGGCGGCGGGCGGCTGCTGCTCTCCACCCTCGATCCGCATTCCCACAATGGTCAGCGCTTCATGCCGGCGACGACGGCGTTCCTGCAGCGTTTCTATCCTTGGCTAAACCGAGAATTGGGGATAGACCGCGCGCCGCGAAACCGGTTTACCTACCTGCAGTGTTCGCATCACGCGACCGAGTGGCACCCCGACTGGATCGCACACAGCCTGTCCGAGGCGGGGTTCGAACCGCAATTCCGGCCGCTCTACGATCTCGGCCCCAAGATGCTGGCCGAGACCGACATTCTATATCTACCCTTCAGCCACGACGAAGTGTTCCTCGAAAGCCGCCGCGACGATCTTCTCGACTTTCTTGAGTACGGCGGCAGCCTGGTCCTCTGCGCCGAACCCTGCCGCACCTGGCTGCCGTTTCTAAGCCCCTTTCGGGCAGTACCGTCTCGACCGTTTGAGAATATCAAGGTGCGGATCCGCGACGATCGCTTCGGCATCTTCGCGGATCTCGGCGACGGTTTCGACGGCTGGCAAGGGATCTTCGGCCAATACGCGCGCGGCTGGACCGATCCGCCGCCGGGTGCGATCTGGCTCACCGATGTCGGACCGGCGCATGACCCAAAGCCGGCCGACTGGATTTGGCGCTTTCCGTCCAGGTCGCATCGCGGCGGCTTCGTCTTCATGCACAACGGCGACAATATGATCCGCTACCCCGATCACGGCCCGGCAAAGGAACGTCTCGTGGCATCCATTGCCACGGCCATCCGCAAGCTCATGGAGGGGCGATTAGTATTCTAGCCTCTTGATCGTCGGCAAATGACCGTCTGCTGTTCACGACAGGCTCGAGCCCGGCTTGCAGAGCGCCAAAGGCGATTGCGCCGTGGCCGTCATCTTGAATGACGAGAGTGGCCGGACCACACAGGTCGAGATAGCCATGATCCCAAAGATCTGCCTCGGTGATCCGCCATGTGCCGACCAGCCGGCAGTCGATTGGGACCGTCATGGTGCTGCTCCGGGCACCGCCTGGGCCAGAAGCTTGGGCAGTCGCACGAGATTGTAGGCGGCAACGGCAAGCTCAAAGCCTTGCGCCACGCGCCGGCGTCCGCGAAACTTGGTCTTGGCCAGGCCGGCGACCGTCTTCACCCAGGCGAAGATCTCTTCGATCCGTTTGCGGCTGCGTTGCGAGATGTCGTAGCCGTCAGGCGGAATGATCCTCGCACCACCCCAGCCGATCTCCGATCGAAGGGCGATATGGGGAATGACACCGCGACCCTGAAGCGCGCGCTTGAAGGTCCAGGCATTGTAGGCCTTGTCGGCCCCGAGCGTCGCTCCGGCGGGATCGAAGGCCGCCCCAGCCTTTGGGCATACAGCGCCGAGAACTCCGCAGTAAGGCCCTCAAATGCCTCATTGACAAGAACCTTGATCGTGCGCAGCGGATGATCGGCCCGAATTACGATCCTCAACGTTCACATAGGAGAAAAGCTCACCAGACTGCCGATCCTCTCCGCGCATCGCCGCCTCCGTCGCTGATGCACAGAGGGAATCACGTTTCGCCAACCAGGCGAGCGACTTCTTCAGCAGCCTGCTAGAGCTGATCGAGCCCATTCTCGCCGGGTAAGCGGCAGGGACGACCAGGTTCAAGCTCAGGGCATATCGCAGTGGTGCCAGAAATCTGCTGAAGCCACGTCAGACGTTACACCAACCCGAGCCCCCTAGTCCTGCTGGCGTAGGTTGAAACCCGCTACTTAAGCGCTTCGGGCGGAGAAGAGCCGTTGGGCCGCGCCGCGCGATCTCAGTTGCCGCATCTTGCCTGCGCGACGGCGAGCGATGGGATCGGCGAAATCGCCAATCAGCACCGTTCTCCTGATACCGCCGCGGCCGCCACCTGTCAGCTTTTCACCGGATCGGCCTCTTTAGTATCGAGCTGCGCCAATGCGGCGGCTCCTGCAGCCTGCACATAGATCCTCGTGGCCCGTTCGGCCCCGACATGATCGCGTGCCGCGATCCGATCCACGAGCTTGGCAAGCTCCAGCAGGCTAGCCTCGATCCGGCCAGGTTGGCTCATGGACAGGATGCGCAACATGTTGATCCGAGCGAGTTGTTGGTGAAGAACCTCGGCAGCGACTTGGTGGTCGGCAACAGCGATCATGTAGCGCAGAAAGGCGGTAATGGCCGTCACCATGACCGCCACGTCACCGGTTTTGGTGGCCGCGACCACCGCGGCGAAATGACCGCGCAGCTTGTCGATCTGGGCATCGTCGGCAACCTCCAGGAAGGCGCGGACGACAAGCACTTCGAGTTCGACGCGGATGTCGTAGATCTCCCGAACCAGCTTGGGCGTGAGGCGCGGGATTCGCAGACCGCAATGGGGGACCACTTCGACCAGCCGCTCGGCCTCCAGTTGGCGAACGATCTCGCGAACAATCGTCCGGCTTATGGACAGTTCGGCACACAGTTCACGCTCGGTCAGCCGAGCGCCGGGCCTCAACCGCCCTTCGACGATCGCGCTACGGATCTTGTCCAGCGCTTGCTCCCGAACCAGTCGGGGGCCGGCCTCGGCAGCCGGTACCGCCTTGTCCAGCGCCGCCGTCGCCCACAGCTGCGCTGGGTCTTCGCTCTCCCGCCCAGTTGCGGCCGCTTGTTTGCTGTGCATCCTAAACGCCTCTCAACACAACTATCCTTCAGGTCGTGCTCCATACAATCGAGCCTATGACAAGCATTTGTGCGCAGTGAAAACAGTCTTGTCTAGTTCATATTCGAAACCGTTTGGCCTTACCTTCTCGTCAGAAATATATGGCACGCCGGAAAGTGTAGTCCGGGCGCTGTATTTTATCGGTTAGTTGAATTTTAGTCGGACTTAAGCGACGCATTAACACAAGCGACGGCGAAATCTCCCGTTCCTTCGCGCAATGCGGGCACAGCCTGGCGGCAAATATCCGTCGCCATCGGGCAGCGGGGGTGAAAGCTGCACCCCGCCGGCGGGTCGACGGGGTTGGGCGGTTCACCCGAAACGACGAGGCGGCGCGGGGCCCGCGCAATCTCAGGATCCAGGTCCAGAACGGACGCGCGCAGCGCCTGCGTATAGGGATGGCGTGGCCGGTCCAGAACCTCGGCCACCGTCCCGGTTTCGACCACCTTACCCATATACATCACCATCACGCGGTGCGACATGGCACGGACCACGGCCAGATCGTGGGCGATGAAGACGATTGCCAGGCCAAGCTTGCGCTGCAGATCGATCAGCAGGTTGACCACCTGGGCCTGCACCGACATATCCAGGGCCGACACGGGCTCATCGCAGACCAGCACCGACGGTTCGGCGGCCAAGGCGCGGGCGATGCCGATCCGCTGACGCTGCCCGCCGGAAAACTCGTGCGGAAAGCGGCCGGTGACCGCGGCGCCGAGTCCGACCAGACCCAGCAGTTCTTCAACCCGCTGGCGCCGGGCCAGACCGCGCGCGAGACCATGAACGTCCAACGGTTCTGCCACGATGTCGAGGATCGTGCGCCTCGGGTTGAGCGATGCGTAAGGGTCCTGGAAAACCATCTGTATGGCGCGCCGCTGCGTCCTGCTGCGGGTGTGGCCGAAGGCTGTCGCGCCATTCTTTTCTGACTTGTTTGACTCGTCTGACTTACCGGCCGACGGCCTGCCATGGAACCGGATGATCCCGGCATCCGGCCGATCGAGCCCGACAAGCATCCGCGCCAAGGTCGTCTTGCCCGACCCGCTTTCGCCCACGATGCTCAACGTTTCGCCCGGCGCCACGGCAAGGCTGACGTCGCTTACGGCGTTGAAGCGGCGGCCGAACAGCGCACCGCCGACGCGGAAGACCTTCTCGAGGGATTCAGCCACCAGAATCGGATCACCCGGCATCGATCCGGCCTCCGTCCTCGGTGTTCCGGGGGTGGTGACAGGCCACAGCAAGGCCGGCGCCGGTCGGCATCAACGGAGGCCTCTGCGCGACGCAAAGGGCGCTGCGCCGGCTACAGCGTGGATGAAAGGCGCAGCCTTGAGGCGGCGCCACCAGATCGGGCGGCGATCCCCCGATCGGCTTGAGCGCGGCGGCGGCCGATATGCGCGGCGCCGAGGCGAACAGCGCCGAGGTGTAGGGATGCGCGGGGCGCGCGAACAGCCGCTCAGCCGGCGCTGTTTCGACGATCCGCCCGGCATACATAACGGCCACATCCTCCGCCAGCCGGGCCACGACACCGAGATCGTGGGTGATCAGCAGGATCGCCATGTCGAGATCGCGGCGCAGTTCGTCCAGCAGGTCCAATATCTGCGCCTGCACCGTCACATCCAATGCGGTGGTCGGCTCGTCGGCGATCAGCACTTCGGGGTTGAGCGCGATGCCGACGGCGATCAGCAGGCGCTGCCGCATGCCGCCGGAAAACTGGTGCGGATAGTCGTTGATGCGCCGTTCCGCCGACGGGATGCGGACGCGCCGCAGCAGGTCGACCGCCCGGTCTCTGGCATCCCGCCTGCTCAAGCCTTGGTGAATTCGAAAAGGCTCGGCCAGCTGGCTGCCGACCGTCAACACCGGGTTGAGCGCCGACAGCGCATCCTGGAACACGAGGCTTATCGCGCTGCCGCGCAGAGTCTGGCGTTCTTCGGGCGTCATGGTCAGAAGATTGCGTCCGGCCAGGGACAGGCCCTCGGCCGATACCGTCGCGTTGTCGGACGTCACCAGTCCCATGATCGCGCGCGCCGTGACGGATTTGCCGGAACCGGATTCGCCGACGACGGCCAGCACCCCGCCGCGCGGCAGGGACAGGGAGACATCTGTTACGGCCTTCACCTCGCCGCGCAAGGTGCGGAAACGGACCGTCAGCCGATCCACCGACAGTGCCGCTTCCTGCATCTGATCCGCCCTGGCCGATCCGTCAGCCGCCGCTGTCGCAGCTGTCGCAGCTGTCACCAGGTCGCCCCGCCATCTTCCGAGTTGCTCTTCATCCCGCCCTTTTTTCGCATGTTCCATACCTCGACGATGTCGGTCGGACGATCAGGTCCGATGTGCGAACAGCAATGTTGACACGCTCCTTAAGGGCGATCAACATTGTCATACAATCTGGATTCCTCAGCTTTCAGGATGCCGCAATGCCCCGCCCGAGTTCCGCCGCGTGGACACTCCGCGCCTTGGCCTACACGTTCTTCGCCTTGGCGGTTTTCGCCCTGGCCGGCCCGATGCCCGCCAACGCGCAGGAGCCGACGCGCCTGGCGGTCGGCACAACCGCGGACGTCGTCAACCTGAACCCTCTGGTCGGTAACAGCCGCTCGGATACCTGGGTGACCAATCTGATGTATCCGCGCCTTATGCAGATGAGCGCGAACGGCCAGAAGGAACCCTATGTCGCCACCGATTGGGGGTATTCCGACGATGGGCTGACGGCCTGGATGGAACTGCGCGACGACATGATGTGGAGCGACGGCGAACCGTTTACCGCCGACGATGTCGCCTTCACGATCACCGCCGTCACCGAGGAAGCGATTGGCATCACGGCCGGTCTGGTCGGCGGCTCGTTTGAGCGCGCACGCGCCGTGTCGCCGACGCGGGTCGAATTCGACCTGACCCAGAGAGACGGTCAGTTCCTCACGAACATGGGCTTTTGGATGCCCATCGTGCCGGAACATGTCTTCCCGGAGGTCGGGCAGGTCAGCGAGTTCGCCAACGATTCCGACTGGGTTTCGGCGGGTCCCTTCGTCATGACCAGCGTCGAGCGCGGTCAGCGCTATGTGCTTGAGGCGGTCGAGACCTACCCATTTGCCCCAGGGGGCCGCGCGGCGGTCGATGAGGTCGTGTTCCGCGTATTTCCCGACGTGAACGCCCAGGCGCTGGCCCTGCGGGCGGGCGATCTGGACCTGATCGCCAACGCGATTCCACCGGCCATCGCGCGTGCGTTGTCAGCCGACCCGTCCATCACCCTGGTCGAGATCCCGGCGCTCGGTTGGGCGCACATGCAATACAATCTGGAACGTCCGCCTCTGGACGATCTCGCCGTCCGGCAGGCGCTCGCCCACGCGGTCGACTACGAGGCGATCCGGCGGATCGCGTTGCAGGGGCAGGCCGGATCGACCCTGTCGTCGGTCATCTCGCCGGTGCTGAGTTTCTGGCACGACGATACGATCGAGGAGTACACCTACGACCCTGAGCGCGCCCGCGCCCTGCTCGAAGAGGCCGGCTATACCGACGCCGACGGGGACGGCTTCTATGACGGTATTACGTTTGGCCTGCTGTACGATCAGGCCGCGGCCGAGATCGCGAACTGGGCCCAGATTGTGCGCGACAGCAGCGCCGAAGCCGGTATCGAGATCGAGCTGACCGGGCTGGAGCGCAATACCTATCTCGCGCGGGCCCGCGATCGCGATCACGACATCTACGCCGGCAGTTGGTCGATCATGGAGGAGCCGGCCGCCTATCTCGACCTCGCCTTCCGCGACGGCGGCTTCATCAACTACGGCAATGTCAGCGACCCTGAGATCGAACGGCTGCTGGACGAGGCGCAGGCGGCAACATCGCCGGAAGAGGCGTTGGGGCCGGTGCAGGCGATCGCGCGGCGGATCAACGAACAGGTCTACGACAACGTCCTGTACTATCAGGAGTTCCAGTTCGCCTACAATTCCGATCGCTGGGAAGGCTTCGTCCCGCAACCGTCCGACCTGTTGTCTCTGGTCAATCCACTGTCGCTGGCAAGCGTGCATCCGGTCGATTAGTCGGCTAGATGCGCCTGCTCAGCTATGCCAGCCGACGGTTGCTGCGTGGGTTTGCGACCTTTCTGTTTGCGGTAACGATCACCTTCTTCCTGGTCCGGCTCCTGCCGGGCGACCCCATGCTGGCCATCGCCGCGCCCGGCATGACCGAGGAGTTGCTGGCCCGCCAGATCGCGGATCTCGGCCTCGATCGGTCGCTGATCGTCCAGTATGTCGCGTATCTGCGGGAACTGGCGCAGGGCAATCTCGGCATCTCGTTTCTGCGGGGGCAACCCGTGTCCGAGGTCCTGATGGCGCGCCTGCCCTGGACGTTGCTGCTGACCGGATCGGCGCTGTTGGTCACGATCGTGCTGGGCGTGCCCTTGGGCGTCCTGGCTGCCGTGAAGGCACGCGGTGCCGTGGACCGGCTGGTCCAGATGGTGGGGGTGATCGGCCAGTCGCTGTTCGTGCCCAGCATCGGCATCTTCCTGCTCTACACGCTTGGCCTGTGGCTGGACCTGTTTCCGATCGGCAGCGCGGTCGATCCCGACACCCATGGCGTGGCGCGCGCCTTGAGCATCCTGCACCATCTGGCGCTGCCATGCCTGACCTTGGTGATGGCGCAACTGGCCAGCTACGTGCTGACGCTGCGCGCGACCCTGATCGAATCCCTGGGTGAGGAGTATTGCGACCTGGCCCGCGTCAAGGGCGCGTCGGAGAGGCGGGTGGTCTGGCAGCACGCCCTGCGCAACGCGCTGTTGCCGACAACCACGCTGGTGGGGCTGCAGATCGGGTTTCTCGTCGGCGGCGCGGTGCTGACCGAAACCATCTATGCCTATCCCGGCGTTGGCCGCGCCATCTTCGAGGCCGTCGGCCAGCTCGACTATCCGGTGCTGCAAGGCGCCTTCGTCTTGCTGGCCGCCACGGTCGTTCTGGCCAATCTGTTGACCGATCTGCTTTACGGCCTGCTTGACCCGCGGGTGCGCACGGCATGACCGAGGTCACGCAATCCGGCATCGCGGCTGAGGAGGTCCAGGCCCCGGCCGATCCCAGCCCCCGGCGCCGGACATGGCGGGCGTTTCGGCAGAACCCACTCGGCATGGGGTCGCTGGCCGTGATCGCCATTCTCGCCGTTGTGTCGGCGGCCGCTCCGCTGATCGCCGATTTTCCATCGGGCTATGGCGAAGAGATCCTGGTCGGACCCTCGGCTACCCATTGGTTCGGCACCGACGAACTCGGCCGCGACATCTTCGCCGAGGTCATCTGGGGCGGCCGCATCAGTATGATCATCGGCTTCGCGGCGTCGTTCCTGGCGATCCTGATCGGCGTGACGGTCGGCATCACCGCCTCCTACGCGCCGAAACTGGACCCGCTCCTGTCGATGCTCGTCGACGTCTCTCTGGCCCTGCCGGTTCTGCCGTTAATGATTCTCGTCGCGGCGCTGGTCGGGCCCAGCGTCGAGACGCTGGTGCTGGTCATCGCCCTGTTCAGTTGGCCCGAGGTGGCGCGCATCGTTCGGTCTCAGGCGCTGTCCGTCACGCGGTTGCCCTATGTCGACGCGGCCCGCACGATCGGCGGTTCGCATCTGTGGATCATGACCCGCCATCTGCTGCCGGCTGTGGCGCCGGTGATCGTCGTGGCCGTCGTCCTGACCGCCTCGCGGGCGGTGCTTTCCGAGGCCGGTCTGTCGTTTCTAGGCCTTGGCGACCCCAATAGCTGGTCCTGGGGCAAGATCCTCTACAACGCCCAGCGGTCCGGCGCGCTGACCATTGCCTGGTGGGCAACCCTGTTCCCCTCCTTGGCGATCCTGCTGCTGGTGGTGTCGGCCACCCTGGTCTCGATCGCCTACAACGACGCCCGAAATCCCAAGACGAGAGAGGCCTGAGATGCGCCAGCGGCTTGACCCCGAAATCTACGCCGCCTTGCAGGACGATCTGCGTGCCCGCATGGCGGCGGAGGGAGTCGACGCCCTGATCGTGGACGACCACCACGACGTCGCCTACCTGACCGGGTTCTTCCATTTCGCCAACGAACGGCCGGCCGCGGTCTGGCTGTCGGAGGACGACTGCCTGTTGCTGGTGCCGGCGCTGGAGGCCGATCATGCCCAGCGGCAGGACGCCGCCGCCGAGCTTGTGGTCTACGACGAGTACCCTGGCGTCGAGGATCCTTTTGCCGCCCTGTTTCGCCGTGTCGGCCAGGGCGGACGGGCCGCCTATTCACCCGGCTCCGCCGCCGGACGCGTCGCGCAATGGGCCAAGCTTGCCCCCCAGATCGACTGGGTGATGGACGACCTGGTCGGTCGCGCGCGCCTGATTAAGCGGCCCGAAGAGATTGCCCTGCATCGCGAGGCGGCGCGCATATCCGACGCCATGATCGAGGCGGGCTTGTCCCTAATCCGCGAGGCGATCGCCGCCGGCGACCCGATGCCAAGCGAAGCCGAATTGGCCTCGCACGTCACGAGGCACGGCATCGCCATGATGTATGAAGAGCATGACGATGTCGTCGTCAGTTCGCTGCTGGCCGGCGGGCTGGTCTATACCGGGCCAAACGCCGCCTACCCCCACGGCCTGCCCGGCGCCACCCGCCTGCAGCCGGGCGACACCTTCATCCTTTCCCTGGGCTGCTCGGTCGGCGGGCGCTTCGCCGAATCCGAACGCACCTTTGTGTTCGGCGAGCCCAGTGCCGATCAGCGGCGATACCACGAGGTCGCCTCCCGGGCGCAGCATATCGGCACGGAGGCGCTTGTCGCCGGCGCACTGTGCAACGACGCCAACCGCCAATGCCTCGATGTCATCCGCGATGCCGGGATGGGCCAGTTTCTGCGCCACCGGCAGGGGCACGGCATCGGCATTTGGCTGCACGAACCGCCTTGGATCGAGGATGGGGACGACACACCGCTCGCTCCGGGCATGGTCGTGTCGTCGGAACCCGGCCTCTACATCCCCGGCCATGGCGGTTACCGCATTTCCGATACGGTCTTGATCACTCCGGAAGGCCCGGAACGCCTGACCAACCATCCCCGCACTTTGGACGAATGCGTGATCGCCTGAGGTGCCGTCCGGTCTCGCCGGGCATGGGGTTCGGCGAGACGTCCCTTGATCTGGAGCCACGAGAATGCTCGTCACCATCAACGATGCCAGCCTGTACGTCGAAGTCTTGGGCGACGATCCCGATGCCCCGGTGATGATCGTCCATCACGGCGCGCCGGGGCTCGGGGCACACACCGAGCCGAAGGCCGCTTTCGCGCCGTTCTCCGACAAGTTCCGGGTCGTGGTGTTCGATGCCAGGGGCAGCGGCGCCAGCGAAGGCAAGCCGCCCTACACCCATGAGCAGTGGGCGGCCGACGTCGACGGTCTGCGCGCCTGGATCGGGGCCGAAAAGATCGTGATGGCCGGCGGGTCCTACGGCGGCTTCATCGCCCTGGAATACGCCACCCGCTATTCGGATCGCGTGTCGGCGCTGGTCCTGCGCGACACGTCGGCAGACAACTCGCACCGCACGGCCTCGCGCGAGAACGCGCTGGCTTCAGCCCGGATCGACGTGGATATCGAGCTGTTCGACCGGATGATGGCCGGCAAGGTGCGCGACAACGAAGACTTCAAGCGCGGGTGGGAGCACATCCTGCCGCTCTACGACCATGATCTCGACATGGAGGTCGTGCGCGAGCGGGTCGAACAGACGCCCTACCGCTATGAAACCCACAACTATGCCTTTGCCGTCAACCAGGCCGACTATGACATCAAAGACAAGCTACCCGCCATCGAGGTGCCGACGCTGGTGACCGTCGGCCGACATGACTGGATCACGCCCGTCGCTGCGAGCGAGACGATTGCGGACCTGGTCCCCAACTCCGAACTGGTTATCTTCGAGAAATCGGGCCACGCACCGCAATTGGAGGAGCCCGAGAAATTCCAGAAGATCGTTCGTGATTTCCTCGATCGCGCCTTGGCGGGGTAAGGTCAGGCTGTCAAGGCGAACCACCCGAAGTCCTAACGCTGTCATCCTGCAAAACGGAACGATTTCGGCCCTGTCGGCCAGGAACGGGTCTTCTGGCCGAAGGGACGGTGGCCACCGACGCGCGGCTAGGCCGATCGGGCAGCCAGTGTCGCGGCTGTGGCCGGGACCTGGTCCTCAAGCGCGACGTGCTGCAGCCAGTTGGCGAACGCCCTTGCATGCTTGGCGCTGTTCGAACGAGGGTCGTGTAAGGCGGTGAATTCCGGGCCCGGAACCACGATTTCGGGCAGGATCGTTACCAGCGAGCCGCGATCCAGATGGCCGCCGACCACGGCCAAAGGGGCGACCACGGCCCCCAGCCCAGCAACCGCCGCCTCGATCGAGATATAGTTGTGCTCGAAGGCCTCAACCCCCGCGGCCTGCGTGCGCGCAAGACCAGCGGCCGACAGCCAGGCATCCAACTCACCGGGCCGGGTCTCGCTTTCCAGCAGCGTGAACTGAAGCAGGTCGGCCGGGGCACGGATCGAGCGCGCGATTTCGGGCGCCGCCACCAGGCCGAGCAAATCGCGAAACATCGGGCTCGACTCATAGTCGGGCGGCACGTCGTGGTCGGCGCGGATCACCAAATCAAACGGTTGATCCTGCCACGTCTCGTCGGTGTGGGTGTGGCGCACCTGGGCCTTGAGGTTCAAGCCCGACCGGCGTAGCGACGGTAGCCGCGGAACGAGCCAGTAGATGGTCAGCGTGGCCGGCGCGATCACCCGTAGATGGGGCACCTCGGGCGCCCTTTCGCGGACCTCGTCAAGCACCTGATGGATGGCTCGCATTCCGGTCGCCACCCCATTGGCGAGCTTTCGCCCGACCGGTGTCGGGACCATGCGGCGGCGATTGTCGGCAAACAAGGGGTGACCGATCCAGGCCGCCAACGTGGTCAACTGCTTGCTGACCGCGCCATGGGTCACGCACAGCTCTTCCGCCGCCCGGCTGACGCTGCTGTGGCGGACCACGCACTCAAGCGTCGCCAGCGCCTTCAAGGGCGGTATCGATCGTCTATCCGGCATGTGAAGTGCGCTCACACATCGCCGACGAAAACTCCATTTACCTCCGGCCGGGCCTGCCGCATCTCTTCGATCGAACCGACCCCGCCGCTTCCCCATCGGACCATGGCGGGCATCGTACCACCGACACATGACAGCTGCTTGAAGGCCCCGAAATGGACGCAACCCCCGCCCCGACACCACCAGCGCTGACCGTCAACGGACGCCGTTACCGGTTGCCGTCCCGGCCAAGCGTGGTGATCTGCTGGGATGGGTGCGACCCGGCCTACATCGAGGCGGCGGCCCAAACCGGCGTGATCCCGGTCGTCGAACGCATGCAGAAACAGGGCTTCGACGCGACCGCCCTGGCCACGGTTCCGACTTTCACCAACCCCAACAACATGTCGATCGTCACAGGCGCGCCGCCTGAAGTGCACGGGGTGTCCGGCAATTTCTACCTGGATCGCGAGACCGGCGAGGACGTCATGATGGTTGACGGCAAGCCGTTGCGGTGCCCGACGATCCTGGGCGAGTTCTCGCAAGCCGGCGTCAAAGTGGCGGCTGTTACCGCCAAGGACAAGCTGCTCAAGGCCCTGAGCCGGGGTCTGGACGGCATCGCCCTGTCGGCGGAAAAGGCGGCGGACTGCACGGTCGAGAGCCATGGCATCGCGGACGTGCCGGCCATGGTCGGCCGCCCCACCCCGTCACCCTATTCCGCCGATCTGTCGTTGTTCGTTCTCGACGCCGGCATCCGCCTGCTTGAGCGGGACGACGCCGACCTGCTGTATCTGTCGCTGTCGGACTACGTCCAGCATATGCACGCGCCGGGCACGCCGGAGGCCAACGGCTTCATGCAGGCCGTGGATGAGCGCCTTGGCCGCCTGCTCGACCTCGGCGCGATTGTCGGTGTCGTGGCCGATCATGGCATGAGCGACATGGCGCGCGACGATGACAGCGCCAACGTGCTGTTCCTGGGCGATCGCCTCGACGCGACATTCGGTGCGGGCACGCTGCGGGTCATTTGCCCGATCACGGACCCGTTCGTGCGCCACCATGGCGCGCTTGGCGGCTTTGTCCGGGTCTATGGCCAGCAGGGGGCGCCTGACCTCACCGAGGTGCTGAACTTTCTGCGCGCGCTGCCGGAGGTCGAAGAGGCCTTGACCCAGCAGGAGGTCTGCCGCCGGTTCGAGCTGCCGGCCGACCGCGAGGGCGACATCGCCGTCATCGCCCGGCCCGGCGTGGCGCTGGGTGCGCATGCGGGCGACCACGACCTGTCGCAGTTGGCCGGCGTGCGCCTGCGGTCCCATGGCGGTCTCGCCGAACGAGACGTGCCATTCATCGTCTCCGAACCCGTGACGCCGGCCTACCGCGCCAAGGCGGCCGACGCGCTGAACAGCCACGACATCTTCGACTTCGTGCTGAACGGCGTGGCGAGGCCGTGATGCGCCGGTCCGTCATCGTCATCCTGGACGGCCTGCGCCGCGACATGGTGAGCGCGGAGACAACCCCGCGTCTGGCCGAGTTCGCGCGCTCGGCCACCTGGTTCGACAGGCACCGCGCCGTCTTTCCATCGACGACCCGGGTGTCCTCCGCCTGTATCGCCACCGGGTGTTTCCCCCGCCGGCACGAGCTTGCGGGAAACAGCCTTGTCCTGGTCGAAGACGGTCGCCTGACCCTGCATGATGCCGGGCTGCCGACCTTCCTTCAGCACAAGCGGCGCGTAACCGGCCGGTCCCTCGGCATGCCGACCTTGGCCGAACGTCTGGCCGACAACGGCGGTGCGATCGTCATGTCGAACGTCTCGCCGGGGGCCGCCTACGCGCACGATCCGGACGGGCACGGCCATGTCTACCATCGGGCCGGCAGCTTCGGCCCTGGGCGATCGCCGGTGGCGGAGCCGGATGCCTTGGCCATCGGCCGCGATATTGCCGGCGACCGGCAGATGACAAAGCGTTTCGTCGATGAAGTCTTGATGCAAAGACGGCCGGCGCTGGCGGTGCTCTGGCTCGGACATCCCGACACCACCCAGCACGCGGTCCCGCTGGGCTCCCCGGCGCATCTCGCCGCCTTGGCGCAGGCCGACGGCCACGCCGGCCAGGTGATCGACGCCGTCGACCGACTGCGCGACGAAGGCCACGACATTTTGCTGATGGTCGGTTCCGATCATGGCCACCAAACGATCGGCGGATCGGTCGACGTGTCGGCCGCACTGGTCGATGCGCGCCTGAAGGTGGCGGAGGACTCCGACGATGTGGTGGTGGCCGCCAACGGCACCGCCGCCCTCATCTATGTCGCGCCGGGCGCCCAAGCGCGGACGCCTGAGATCGCCGATTTTCTGGTCGCCCGGCCTTGGGCGGAACAAGTTATCGCCGGCGCCGATCTGGCCTCGGTCGGGCAGAACGGAGGCCATGGGCTGGCCGTCGCGGTCTCCTTGGCCGCCAACGACGAGGCCAACGCGCACGGCGTGCCCGGCACCAGCCTGGTCGCGGCGCCGCGAGGCCACAAGACAGTGCCGATCGGCTGCGGCCAGCATGGCGGGCTCGGGCGCTACGAACAGGCACCGACATTGATGATCTCCGGTCCCGGCTTCGACGCCGGCACGGTTCGCCAAGTCGACACGAGTCTCGTCGATCTGGCACCGACCGTCCTGACGCATTTGGGCCTGCCGCATGGCGGGTTGGACGGTCGCCCTCAACAGATGGATCTCAACTAACCGGTTCAACCCATTGGTGAAGAGGAGCAAAGGCAATGATCAGTTCAACGAAGGTTAGGCGGCACGCGCTGCTGACGGCCTGCGGTAGTCTGTTGCTGGCGTCGTCGGTCAGTCTTCCGGTGATCGATGCGTCTGGTCAGACGGCCGATGCGCCGGTCCATGGCGGGACCTTGCGGCTCGCGACGCTGGGCCTCGACACGTCCGATCCACACCGTCACACGGGCTCGATCGGCGTTCAGCAGGTCTATGCGGAGTCGCTGACCAGCATCGCGCCGGACGGCAGCACGACGCCCTGGCTGGCGGAGAGCTACGAGGTCTCCGACGACGGGCTGACCTACACTTTCCGACTGCGCGACGGCGTCACCTTTCACAATGGCGACACGCTGACCGCCGGCGACGTGCTGGCGAACTTCGAGCGGGTCAGGGAGAACGTCGAGGGCGGCTGGCTGGCCAGCGCCATGGGCTTCACCGAGAGCTTCGAGGCGCCGGACGACCGGACCTTCGTCGTGCGCTTGAGCGAGCCGTACGCGCCGTTCCTGAACCTGATCTCGGAGCTTTGGATCCTGTCCCCGGCCTCGCCCGGATGGGACGAGACGATCACCCAGCCGATCGGCACCGGCCCGTTCCTGTTCGGCGAATGGATCCCGAACATCAGCCTCGTCGCACCCGCGTTCGAGGGTTACTGGGACGGCGACCTGCCCTATCTGGACGCCCTGGAATTCAATCTCACCGAACTGTCGGACCCCAGCCTGGCCCTGCGCTCGGGCGATTTGCACATCGCCCCCGTCTCCGGCGACCAGTTGCCGATCATCGCCGAGGCCGAGGACATCGACATTCAGCGCCTGAAGGACACGAGCTGGTATTTCTGGTCGTTCAACAACCGGTCGCCGCGGCCGCCGCTGGACAATGTTCGGGTGCGCGAGGCCATCACCTACGCCTTGGACAAGCAGGCCTATATGGCGTTCATCGCCGGCGATCAGGGCATCGTCACCAACCAGATGGTCATCCCCGGCAACTACTATTTCGACGAGGCGCTGCACGAAGCCGATCAGCACGCCGGGGCCGACTTGGACCTTGCCCGGCAAATCCTGGCCGAAGAGGGTGTCGACCCGTCCGAGGTGACCCTGGAAGTCGTGTCCTGGCAGTCGCCCTATGCCGAGGTTGCCGTGCAGATGGTGCGCGAACTGGGCTTCGACGTCGAGCACGCCGCCTTGGAGGATCTCGGCGCGCAGCAGCGCCTGAGCCAGTATGACTGGGACTTGGCCCCGATGGGATCCGGTCCGCGCGCCGATGTCTTCCTGCGCTATGTGCGCATGATGTCCGATGGGCCCAACCCGGTGCTTTGGGGCGGTGTCCAAGACGAGGCTTATGACCAGACGGTCGCGGCCGCCGTCGCGGAAACCAACCCTGCGCTTCGCCGTCAGCATTATCTCGACGCCTGGGAGATGGTGATGGACAATTACTGGACCGTCGTTGCCGGTCACGCGCCGACCGTGTTCGGTGTCAGGGACGAGGTCGAGGGCTTCGAGTTCGGCTTCACCTATGGACCCCATTATGCCGGCGGCGGCGTGGCCCACGCCTGGCTGGCGCCCTGACGCCATTGTCGACCCACGACCAAGAGGCGACCCGGTCCGGCTATCCGGGGCCGGGTCGCCCAACCATTGAACAGGGCAGTGGCGGGCGCGCGCGCCGGCTGCCGTTCAGCCTGCTGTTCGGCCTCGCGATCGTCACGCTGTTCGTGCTTGCCGCCCTGTTCGGCCCGATGCTCGACGGCCAGGACCCGTTTTCGCAAGATTTGTTGAATCGCAATCAAGGCCCAAGCCCGGCCCACTGGGCGGGGACCGACAATTTCGGCCGCGACGTGCTGTCCCGCCTGCTTTATGGCGCCCGGCTGACGCTGATCGTCGGCGCAGGCGGTGTGATATGCGCGCTTATCGTCGGCGCCGGACTGAGTCTGACCGCACTGGCGATCGGGCCGTGGCTGGCGGCAGCCGTGTTTGGCTTCATCGATTTCATCCGCGCCCTGCCCGGCGTTTTGCTGGCCCTGATCCTGATCGTGGCGCTCGGCGCCGGTCTGTCGTCGGTCGTGATCGCCCTTGGCATCGCCTTTTCGCCCTTCTTCGCCTACATCGCCCGGGCGGCGTGGCGGCGCGAGATGGCGGCCGACTACGTCACCGCCGCGCGCACGTTGGGCGCCAGCCGCCTGCGCATTCTCTACCGCCACGCCATGCCGAACATCGGCGGCGCGCTGATCACCTTGGCGGCGGTGATCCTGCCGCGCTGCATCGTGACCGAGTCCGTCTTGAGCTTTCTCGGCCTCGGCGTTTCGCCGGATACCCCGACCTGGGGCCGCATGATCGCCGACGCGGTCCCGCTGGTGGAACGCGCGCCCCACGCGGTTCTGGTGCCGGTGTTCTGCCTGTCGCTGCTGACGCTTGCCCTGGCCTTGCTGGGCAATCACGTGCGGGCGGCCGTCGACCCGCTGCGCGCCGGCGACCCCAGCGGGAGGCAGCGATGGTAACCCTGCTGGCAACCGTCCTGATCCATATCGCCCGGGCCGCGCTGCTGGTCTTTGGCGTCACGGTGCTGGTCTTCATCCTGGTCCGGGCGATCCCCGGCGATGCGGTCGACGTGCTGGCCATCGAGGGCGGGCTGACCGACAGCCAGGCCGAGGCGATGCGCGCCGGGCTGGGCCTGACCGCGTCATGGCTGGACCAGTTCACCGCCTGGTGTCTCAGCGCGCTGCGTGGTGAACTCGGCGAGTCGTTACGGTTTCACGTGCCGGTCGCCGATTTGCTGTTGCAGGCCATACCGGTCACGCTGGCGTTGGGGGCGGCGAGCCTGGCCACTGGCTTCGTGCTGGCCGTGGCGATCGCCTTGATCGCGACCCTGCGGCCGCGCTCGATCGTCGCCTCGCTGGTGGACATCTTGAACATCTGGTCGATCGCCATCCCGACCTTTTGCGCCGGTCTGGTTGCGATCCTGGTGTTTTCCCTGTGGCTTGGCTGGCTGCCGGTGCTCGGCAATTTCCTGGTGCCGGTGATCATCCTGGGCCTCGACGCCGCCGGGCAGATCGTCAAACCCCTGCATGAAGAGATGAAGGAACTGGGCACGGCGGTCTACATCCGCACCGCCCGCGCCAAGGGCCTGCATCCGCTGAAGATCGTGATCGGTCACATCTTGCCGGCGGCGGCGCCGGTGCTGCTGGCCATGACCGGCCTGGTCGCGGCCTCGTTCATTGGCGGGGCGCTGACCATGGAAGTGCTGTTTGGTCTGCCCGGCGTCGGCTCTCTCGCTTTCAACGCCGTCAACGGGCGGGACTATCCGCTGATCCAGGCGGTCGTGCTGTTCCTGGCCGTCGCGGTCATCCTAATCAACGCGTTGACCGATCTGGCCCAGCGCCTGGTCGACCCGCGACCGGAAAGGTGACCCGCGCCATGGCCGCCCTGCTTGACGTTCGCGACCTCGGCATCGCCTTTCCGGCGCCAAACGGCATGCTCCGGGTGGTCGATCGGGTGAGTTGGCGGCTCGACGCCGGCCAGACCCTGGGCATCGTCGGCGAGTCCGGTTCCGGCAAGTCGCTGACCGGCCTGGCCTTGTTGCGCTTGCTGCCGGCCGCGGCGCGCCTCGACCCGGCGAGCCGCATTCGCTACCGCGACACCGATCTGCTCGACCTGTCGGAGGCGGACATGCGGTCCCGGCGCGGCAGTGGCCTGGCCATGATCTTCCAAGAGCCGATGGCCAGCCTGCACCCGTTGCTGACGGTCGGCCGCCAAGTGGTCGAAAGCATCCGACGCCACACGGACTGCTCGGCGCTGGAAGCCCGCCGCAAGGCCGCAGCACTGTTCGACGAGGCCGGGTTGCCGGACCCCGGCCGGATCGGTCGGCGCTATCCCCATGAACTGTCGGGCGGGCAGCAGCAACGGGTCATGATCGCCATGGCCCTGGCGGGCAATCCCGACATCCTGATCGCCGACGAGCCGACGACCGCGCTCGACACCACCGTTCAAGCCCAGATCCTGGACCTGCTGCGCTCGCTTCAGGCCATGCGGGGCCTGGCCATGGTGTTCATTTCCCACGATCTCGCCGTAGTCACGTCCATGGCGCACGAGGTCATGGTCCTGCGCAGTGGCCGTGTGGTGGAGAGCGGTTCGACCGGGGTCGTTCTCTCCGCACCGGAAAGCACCTACACGCAAGGCCTGGTCGCCGCCCGCCGTCGGCTCAGCGTCAGAGCGCCGGCCGCCACCCCGAGCCGGTCGGTGGGACCGGAATGCGCGCTGGAGCTCCGCGACCTGTGCGTCGACTATCCCGGTCGTGGCCCGTTCGCCCGACCGGTCCGCGCCGTTGACCGGGCATCTTTGACGTTGAGCGCCGGCCGTGCCCTGGGGCTGGTCGGTGAGTCCGGCAGTGGCAAAAGTACCATCGGCAAGGCCATCGTGGGGTTGGCACGGCCGACGAGTGGTGACCTGACCCTGTTCGGCCGCCCGCTGGCCGGCGACGGCTGGCGACTTTCGCGGGCCCTGCGCCGCCGTTGCCAAATCGTCCTGCAAAACCCCTATGGCGCGCTGAACCCGCGCCTGACCATCGAGCAAGCCTTGATCGAGCCATTCGTCACGCTCGGCCTGAAGCCGCCGAACGGCCGGCAGTCAAGGATCGTCGCCGGCTTGGAGGAGGTCGGCCTGGATGCCGGCTTCCTTGATCGCTACCCCCATCAGCTCAGCGGCGGCCAGCGGCAGCGCGTGTGCATCGCGCGGGCACTGATGTCCGAACCCGGCCTCTTGATCTGCGACGAAATCGTCTCCGCGCTCGACGCCAGCATCCAGTTCCAGGTTCTTGATCTCTTGAACCGGATGCGGACGGCGCGTGGGCTGGCACTGCTGTTCATCGGACACGACCTCGAGGTTATCCGGTACATTGCCGATGATATTGCCGTGATGCATCGCGGCACGATCGTGGAACACGCACCCGCCGACAATGTGCTCGACACGCCCCAGCACCCGCACAGCCGCGCCCTGATCGATGCCATGCCCCGCCTCGATGTCACCGCGCCGTCCGAGGCCGAAGACGGCTGGCGGGCGCAACATCGCTCGGCTTGATTCCAAGGCAAGCGAGTGAGATCCGCCAAGTCGGCCATTGCCGCTCGAGAAGAGCCTGACGCCACCCGGCATCGCCGATGGGCCAGGGAAAGCCAAGGCAATGGCGGTCGCTTGCCCTCTGGCCGCGGCCGCCGACCCAGCCGATGTGTTGTGCTCCCAGTGTTTGGACCGCCGGAGGCTAGAGTTTTCCGGCTTTGATCAGGGTGACGGGCTGGCTGCGTCTCTTGATTTTGTTAGCATGATCGGGACTTTGTTGCCGACGATAGTTGGATATCTTGACGGCTTGGCCCGCCGGGATCGACGTGCGAAGGGGCGGCCTCGGCTCAGGTCGAATGCTCTCCAGCCGCTCAAACTGTCTTTTTGTGGATGGTTTGGCAGGTTGGACGCACAGCCTTGATGACTGGGTCAGATGACCTTGTCGGCCTCCAACTGCGCGAGTTCCGCGTCACTCAGTTTCAGTTCGTCCCGATAGATCGCCTTATTGTGACCGCCGATCTCGTCGGGACCCAGCCAGGCAATCTCGCTTGGCGTCTCTGAAAGCTTCGGCGCGATGCCGGGCACCGCGATGTCGCCGAAGCGCGGGTCGGGCATTCTCATGACCATGTCGCGGGCCTGAAAGTGGGGGTCCTGGGCGATGTCGTCGATCGCGTAAATCGGGCCGCAGACGACGCCGTGCCGCTCCAGGCGCTCGGTCAGTTCGGGCATCGAAAACTGGGCGCTCCACTCGGCGATCAGGCCGTCCAGTTGCGTGGCGTTTTCACCGCGCGCCTTGTGATCGCTGTACAGCGGATCATCGGCCAGCTCGGGGCGCTCCATGGCCTCGCAAAGACGGCGGAACATGGTGTCGAGGTTGGCGGCGATGACGATGTATTTGCCCTCGCGCGTCGGAAAGATGTTCGACGGCGACACGTTCGCCAGTCCGGTGCCCGACGGTTTGCGGATGACCCCGAGCTTGTCGTATTCCGGCAAGGTGCTTTCGAGCATCGAAAAGCAGCTCTCGGTGATCGCCGCATCGATCACCTGCCCCTTGCCGCCACCGCCAGCGTCGCGCCAATAAAGCGCCATGAGAACGCCCTGGGTCGCAAACAGGCCCGTCAGCGTGTCGCCCAGCGAGATGCCGAAGCGCGGCGGCGGGGTATCGGGAAAGCCGTTGATGTAGCGGATACCGCCCAACGCCTCGCCGACACTGGCAAAGCCCGGCTTTTCGGCATAGGGGCCGGTCTGGCCGTAGCCCGACACCCGGGCGATGATCAGCCCCGGATTGATCGCGTGCAGGGCGTCCGGGCCCAGGCCCCACTTCTCCAACGTGCCCGGCTTGAAATTCTCGACCAGCACGTCGGCGGTCTCCAGCAGCCGAAGCACGAGGTCGCGGCCCCTCGGATCACGCAGGTTCGCCGTGACGCTCTTTTTGTTGCGCGCCAGCACCGGCCACCACAGACACTTGCCCTCGTAGCGGTGATGGCCCCATTCGCGCATCGGGTCGCCCTTGCCCGGCGCTTCGACCTTGATGACCTCCGCCCCGAAATCGGCCAGCCGCGAGCCGACAAACGGCCCGGCGAGGAGTTGGCCCATCTCGATCACGCGCACGCCGGCCAAGGGCCCGCTGGTGCGACCCTCACTCTCGGCCTGCGTGTTCATGCCGACTGCGCCTGTGCGGCATCGACCTCGTGAAGGAAATCCAGCAGGACCTTGGCGAACCTGCCCCGCAACTCCCGCCCCGCAATAACGTGCGCCGCGCCTTCCAAGGTTACCTCGCGTGCGCCTGGTATGGCCTTGGCGATAGGAACGGTCAGGCGCGGACCGGTTACCTGGTCAAGGGGGCAGTGCACGATCAGGGTCGGCGCGGAGACGCTGGGCAGCCGGTCGAGCGTGTCATGCGCCAGGCAGGCATCGATCAGCCGGCTATGGGCCTCGAACCGGCCGTTGACCTCGCGCCACGGGCCCTGCGGTCCTAGAACGCGGTCCCGGTTCGCCAGGTAGAACTCCGGCTCCAGCGACAGCACGCATACCAGCTTCTGAAACGCCTCCCAGCCCATATCCCGATGGACGCTGCGGAGCATTTCGATCTGGTCGGTGAAGAAGGTGTCGGGCCGCGCCCAGGCCGCCAGGTTGGTCATGCTGCGCACCAGGTCCGGCCGGTTGATCGCCAGCTCCTGGCTGATGCATGCGCCCATGCCGACCAGGCCGATCAGGTGCACATCGGTAAGGCCCAGATGCTCCAACAACCCGGCCGCATCATCGGCGTAGAGGCGCATGCTGGGGGTGACAGTCAGGTCGTCGTCGGACTCGCCGATCCCGCGATGATCGAAGATCACGACCTGATAGTGATCTGTAAGGCCGCGCGGCAGGTGATAGTGCGCGCCATGGCAGTACGTGCCCCAGCCCCCCATCAGCAGCAGCGGCGGACCCTCACCATGGATCTCGTAGTACATCTGGTGGTTGTTGATCGTCGCGATCGGCATGATTGGCTTCCCTGACGCTGCACCTGGTTCGGGATGATCGGAGCACCTGTTCGACGGCGGCGTGGCCATCTGGTTTGCGCACTGATCTATGGTAAAACGTATACAATATGGAGCATCTCTAAACCAGTTTGGCAAGCCAAAACTCGCTGCCAAACGACAGCACAGCGTGATCAAAACATGACGATAAATATTTATAAAGATTGAGTGATTTCTGGACTTTGGCAAGCCATCGAGCGGCCGGCCGCGTTTGCAGGCGCTGGCGCAAGGCGGCGCTCATTCCTGCTTGGTTTGTATACGATATAGAGCCATTCCATCAAGAGAACCTGAGCAAACTGCGCGACGTGGTGTCACAAGCGGTAGCGCTGAATCGTCCTTAAGGTCGAATGCACAACTCACCAATCACGAAAGATGCCACCATGGACAACACCAAAGCCGTGAACAACGAACGCGAGATCCCCGATGTGCTCACCGCATTGGCTGGCATCCAAAAGGTCATGGACGGCCATGGTCTCGACCGGACCATCCATCATCTGGTGCAGTTGCGGGCCTCGCAGATCAACCGCTGCGGCTATTGCGTCAGGATGCATACGCGCGAGGCCCGGGAGGATGGCGAGACCAACGAACGACTGGACCGGGTGATCGTCTGGGATTACGGCAACGACTTCAGCGAAGCGGAAAAGGCGGCGCTGGCCTGGACCGAGGCGCTGACGACGCTTGATCCGCACATCGATCGGGGCGCTCTGCGTGCGCGATTGCGGCAAAGCTTCTCCGAAGAGCAAATCGCCGCCCTCACCGCCACGATCGCCATGATCAATTTGTGGAACCGCATCGCTATCTCGGGGCACTGACAAGCATGCATCGCGATTACGGCCGGGCGTTCGAAAACGCCCGGCCTACGCTCATGGGTCTGGCCTATCGCATGCTCGGGTCCCGCGCGGATGCCGAGGATGCGGTACAGGATACGTTCGAAAGGTGGGCAAGCGCGGACCGGGCGCTGATCGAAAACGAAGCGGCCTGGCTGACGGCCACCTGCACGCGGCGCTGCCTCGACATGCTGCGCGCCGCCCACCGCAAACGGGTCGACTATGTCGGTGCCTGGTTGCCCGAGCCGATCCAGACGCCGGTCGAAAGCGAGGTGCAGGACAAGCTGGACCTGTCCGCATCGCTGACCACGGCGTTCCTGCTGATGCTGGAGCGGCTGACGCCGAAGGAGCGGGCGGCCTACATTCTGCACGATGTCTTCGACGTACCGTATGGCCAGATCGCCTCGACCCTCGATATCCGCGAAGAGGCCTGCCGCAAGTTGGTTTCCCGCGCAAAGGCCAGCATTGGCCAGGCGAAAGTTCGACATGCAACGCCGGTGGAGCGGCAGAATCAGCTTCTCGCCGCCTTCAGGGCCGCGATTGCGGGCGGAAACACGGCTCAACTGACCGCGCTTCTGTCCGAGGATGTCAGGCTCAGCACCGATGGCGGCGGCAAGGTGCCGGCGGTCCTGGAGACGCTGCACGGCAAATCCGACGTGCTGGCGTTTGTTTCCGACCGCTTGCAGAGCTATTGGGCCAGGTTCGAGTGGCTTGGGGCCGACCTCAACGGCACAAGGGGCATGATCGTAAGGGGTCAGGGCGAGACTCACGCCACCGTGTCCTTTGGCTACGACGATGCCGACCGCGTAACCGACATCTACATCGTACGCAACCCGGACAAGCTGGCCCATCTAAGCGAGATGACGATCCACTGAGGCGCCCGGCGCTACCGCTCCAAACCGTCGGTTTCGATCAGGCGGCCATCGTTCAGCCGGGCCGATAGAATGCCGCGGCCGCTGATCGAAAGATGACTGTCGTGGTAACTTAACCGTCCGGTCTCGCCGTCCAGCTCCACGGCGCGGACGATCACGTCGTCCGTATCCTCCGCGGCCTTGATGGCCGTGATCGCCGTGGCCTCGTCGGCAGTCAGAGCAAGCCAGGCGCCGGCGTGATCGGCGGTTCCGTGACGGGCGACATGGGTGGTGACGATCGGTGGCTTGGTCAGGTTGTCCGCCATGATCTGGGCCTGGCGGCGCGATACCTGGCGATCACCGTAAAGCCGCAGCGTGAAGCTCTGCGGCCCTTGGTCCATGTAGCGCAGATGGGCGTCGTCGCGAAGTTCGATCGGGTCGTGATGGGCGAAGACGGGTGAGCGCACGACGGTGATGAAGAGCGTGCCGTCCTTTGCCGCGTAGGAGTATTTGGCGTCGTTGGCGATGACCACGGTCTGGTCAGGGCCGACGGCCCGTACCCAGCGCAGGCCGGGCACCTCGTGACCGACATCGGGTCGGGCCTGCCAGCCGGCGGGGACTTCGTACTCGAAGCTGTCGGCTGCTAGCGGATAGGCAAGACGGAACAGCTTGCCCTTCTCCCGCCAGTCCAAGCTCACGCGCAGTTCCACCGGCAAGTCCGCATCGACCGGCAACACGATCACCGTTGTCATGGTGGTCGGGCCACGACTGGCCGTAACCTCGATGGTCTTTTGAACGGGGCCGTCCTCGATCAGGCTGACATGGTCTAGCGCCAGGTTGTCGCCTTGGTAAGGAAAGCTGTGCGTACCGTGGCCCCAGGTATCGGTGCCGTCGTCCACAATCAGGCCGCGATGGGCGGGGCCCGCAAACAGGTCGAGGCCCGTGCGCTTGTTGACCAGGCTGGCGATGGCGCCCGTTGCCGGGTCGAGCCCGAGCCGGTAGCCGCCGGTCTCGAACTCTCGCGCCTCGACCCGGCTGCCGAACACCATGCCGGGGGTCGCGGCACCCGCTTGGTCGACGGTGAAACGGAAAACCCGATAGCCGAAAGCCGGTATCCGCGCCCGAAATGCCAGGCGCTGCAGCCCCGGCGTCTTGCCGTACGGGTCGATGTATTGCAGGGGCACGACCCGGTCCTGATCGTCCCGCAAGGTGCGCGGCGAGACGACATCCTTGTCGACCCAGGGTTCGGCCTCGATCAGACCGTCGAACTCCGCACCGTTCAGGTTGATGACGACGAACGTGCCATCCGTCGGATCCCTTGGCGGGGCGATCAGGCTGGCTAACCGGCGGACCGCCGCGTTAAGGGCAATCTCGGTGTCCGCAATCACGGAGGACAGCTCGAAAACCGAGTCCTCGCAGGCCGTGTGCAGGCTGGTGCCGCCCAGCGTGTCGTGAAACTGGTTGAACAGCAGCCGGCGCCACATCTGCTCGAACGCCTGGCGCGGATACTCCGCTCCGGCCTGCACCATTGCCAAGGTGGCGGCGGCCTCCGCCTGTTCCAGGATCGACTCCGCCCGTCGGTTCAACTGCTTGAGATCGCTGGCGACCGCATAGCAGCCGACGGCGTGGAACTGCAGTTCACCGTCCACTTTGGGCAGTTCCTCCGACGCGGTCTCGGCGAAGAAGCGATTGGGGTCGGAGTATTTCAGGGGTTCGCCGGCAGCGATACGACCGTCGATTTCGCGGAGTTCCGCCTTGGTCGGCGCGCCGCCATGGTTCCCGACGCCGAAAAAGGCCATGTAGGAATGGCCCGCCTCGGCGCTCAGTGCGTAGTGCAGCGGGATCTTCTCCGGCACCTGCATGTTGCGCTTCGACGTGTTGTAGGCGCCCTGGATGCGAAAGGCGGTGACCGCCGATCCGTCGGGGGAGGCCCAGACGAACAGCTCTTGCGGCAGATCCATCTCGTCTTCCGCCGGCCGGCTGAAGACGTATTTCGACGAGCCCGTGTGCCGCAACAGCATCGGGAACGTCCCGGCATGACCGAAACTGTCGACATTGTAGCCGACATCGACATCGACGCCGAAGCGGGACTGGAAGTAGCGCTTGCCGTAAAGCGCCTGTCGGATCACGGATTCGCCGGAAGGGATGTTGCAGTCCGGCTGGATCCACCAGCCGTTGACGATGACCCAGCGGCCCTCGGCGACGAAATGCCGGATGCGGTCGAACAGGGCGGGATCGAGTTCTTCGATCCAGAGATAGATTTGCGCCTCGCCCTTGGTGAAAATGAAGTCGTCACTTTCCTCCAACCGGTCGATGGCCGCCCAGCAGGTGCTGATCGCCTCCGCGCAGCCTTCCTGCCAGCGCCAGAGCCAGACCGGGTCCAGATGGGCGTTGCCGATCATGTGCAGCATCGGCGTGACTGGCGACGGTCCTTCAGGCACTCAAATCCTCCGTTCGTGGCTCGGGCTGTCCGTGTCGATCAGAATGAAACGGCGCGTTCGCGGGCGTTGCGAATGTGATGGTCCATGGCCTCGACCGCGCCGGCGGTATCGCGCGCCAGCATGGCGTCGATGATGGCGAGATGGTCGCCGAAAGCCGCCGGCAGGATCTCCGGGTTCAGCAGGATGCGATCGAGCTTGATCAGGCGGATTCGGATCGCGTTGATGCTGTAGGCACGGACCAGCAGCTCGTTGCCGGTGGCCTCGATCAGCAGGTCGTGGAAGCCGCTGTCGATGGTCTGGCCCTCGGCCAGGATCTCCGGCGTGGCATCCTTCCTGGTCCGGTCCATGATGTCGACATGCAAGGCGCGTTGGCGCGTCAGCTCGTCGTCCGGCATCCGGCGCACGGCGGTGATCACGGCCTCGCGCTCGTAGGCGGCGCGCATCTGAAAGGCGTCGCGGATCATCGGCAGATCGATCGCCGTGATCTGGATACCCCGCTGTGGCAGGACGGTCAGCAGCCCTTCGGTTTCAAGCCGGGGCAAGAGCTCACGCAGGGCGCCGATCGAAACACCCAGGATGCCCACCATCTGGCGCTGTGAGACCAATTGGCCGGGGCGCAGTCGGCCACTAAGCAGAGCCTGCTGAAAGCCCTCATAGGCCGCCTGTTTGACGGACGCGCCGGCAACTGGCCGGGCCGCTGCGGGCGGGCTTGCCACGAGGTCAGGCCGCCGCCACGCCCGGCCCAGGGCCCGCAGCGGCAAGTGCGTGTTCGACCTCATCCAGGCGCGCGTTGCTCGACGGCAAAAGCGGTGGCATGACGCGCCGCCAGCTTGGGTCATCGGTGGCGCGGGCCAGAATGCCTTTCATGACCGCAACGCCGTCTTCATGGTCGACCGCGTCGATCCGGGCCTTGGCGAGCCGGATCAGCCTTGGCGCATCCTCGCCTTCCGGCGAGCGGCAAAGGGCGGCCAAGTCGGGCGCGAACAGGTTCGGCAAGCCGCCGATCAGCCCGGCACCGCCGGCCGCCAGCAGGTCCGGCAAGACCCTGTCGTCGCCCGTGAAGATCGCGAGATCGGGAAAGGTCCGGGCCAGCATCACGCCGGAATCCCGATCGCCCGTCGAGTCCTTGACCCCGACGATCCGCGCGCCGCAGCGATCGACAAGATGGCGGATCAGACCCGGCGTGATCGGGACCCGGCTGCGATCCGGTATGTGATAGAGAATGATGGGAAGGCTCGGGGCCGTTGCCCTCGTCAGTACCGCCTCGTAGAAGGCTGCAATGCCCGCCTCGTGGGCGGCATAATAGTAGGGCGGCAAGACCAGCGCCGCGCGGCAGCCCAGATCAGCGGTCGCATCCAACATGCGAACGGCGCCGTCGATGGTCGAGCCGATCACGGCCGGGATCAGGCGATCCATGGCGACAGCGCCGCCAGCGGCCATCGCCCGCAGCGCTGCGATCTTCTGCCGGGGCGAAAAAGAGGCCCCCTCACCCGTCGTACCGAACACCGAGACGAAATCGCAGCCCTGGTCGAGCAGGCCGGCACTATGGGCACCGAGGCGATCCGCATCGATCTCCAGCCCTTCCGTGACCGGCGTTAGTGAGGCGGCGATGACACCGCGAAGATCCGTATCGCGCACGCTGACATTCTCCCAGGCTGCGGTGTCATCGTAAACTGATACAATCAGTCATACAATCAATGTTTACATCAGCGTGCGATTGCTGCACAGTCCAGCCATGGCAATTCGCGCGGTCACGTTGGCCCGGGTTGGATCGTGGCGACAAGATCGCGGTGGTTGCCGGCCAAACGACACGCCTAGGGAGGAACCAAACATGCGGATCGTCAAAACTCTCACGCTGGCCGCGCTGGCCGGAACCATGCTTACGGCGGGCGCCCTGGCGCAGGATCCGATCGAGCTGAAGATCACGACCGTCAGCGTGCCGACGGATATTCATACCCGCGCCCTGCACGTGTTCTCCGACGCGCTGAACGAGGCCCTGCCCGGCCGGTTCGATGTTCAGATCTACGATTCCGGCTCGCTGTTCGGTCAGTCGGGCGATCTGGACGCCTTGCAGCGCGGCAATGCGGAGATGGCCTACGTCTCGTTCCAGTCCATCGCCGACAACATCCCCGAATTCGGCCTGTTCACCGCCGGCTACCTGTTCCAAAGCCCCGAACACGCCCGCGCGGTGATGCAAAGCGACATTGGCGACGAGGTGAAGGCGCAAGTGTCCGACGTGCTGGGCCTGCAGCTGCTCGACACCTGCTATCTGGGCACGCGCCAGCTAAACCTGCGCGAGGCCAGCGACGTGCAAACACCGTCGGACCTTGAGGGCGTGAAGCTGCGGATGCCCAGTTCGGACGCCTGGCTGTTCCTCGGCGAGGCCCTGGGCGCCAGCCCGACGCCCCTGCCCTTCTCCGACGTCTATCTCGCCCTGCAGACCGGCACGATCGACGCGCAGGACAACCCGTTGCCGACCGTCGAGGCCGCGCGGTTCTACGAAGTGACCGAACAGATCGTGCTGACCGGCCATCTGGTCGATTTCATCAACCTCGCAGTCAACAACCAGACTTGGGAGCAACTGACCGAGGACGAGCAGGCGGCGATGACCGCGGCCGCGGTCGAGGCCTGCGACTGGAACAATGCCGAGCGCGTGGCCAACGAGGATCGCCTGGTGGCCTATTTCGAAGGCGAAGGGCTGACCGTCACCACGCCCGACGTGGACGCCTTCCGCAGCCACGTTCAGGATTTCTACCTCAACTCCGACCGCGCCGCGGAGTGGCCGGAGGGCTGGATCGACCGGATTAACGAGCTGGGCGGCTAATCCGTCACCCCGGACGACCTTCCCTCAAGCCCATGCCAGGCTTGGCGAAGCAGCTAAAGAAGGGCGCCGATCTCGTCGGCGTCCTTCTCTTTCTGGCGACATTCGCCGGCATCATCCTTCAGGTCTTCTTCCGCTACGTGCTCGACAGCCCGGTCGCGTGGTCGGAGGAGTACACGATGATCGCCTATATGTGGACGGTGTTCTGGGCCGCCGCCTTCATGGTGAAGGAACAGGAACATGTCTCCTTCGACATTGTCTACGATTCGGTGTCGGCACGAACACGCCGCTGGCTGGCGGCTGTTGCGCTGGTCTTCCTGATCGTGGCCTTCGTGCTGCTGCTGGCGCCGACCTGGGACTATCTTGAGTTCCTGACCCGCCGGCGCACGTCGGTCCTGCGCATTCCCAGGGTCTGGGTCTTCGGCGTCTTTTTCATCTTCCTGATCGCCTTTGCCGCGCAAGGCGGCTGGCGGCTGCGCGGCCTGCTTGGCCGGCGCTGGCCCGACTACGTCTGATGCTGGCCGAATACGCCTTTATCATCATGCTGGCCATCCTGATCGGGACCACGGTCGCCGGCATGCCGATCGGCATTTCGATGATCGTTTCCAGCGTCTTCTATCTGCTGATGGTCGGCCGCGATGTCGGACTGGCCTCCGAACAGGTGCTGAACGGCATCTTCGACAATTTCGTCGCGCTGGCCGTGCCGCTGTTCATCTTCGCCGCGAATTTGATGAACGCGGGCAAGATCACCGACCGGCTGCTCGATTTCGCGCTGGCTATGGTCGGCCGCCTGCCCGGCGGCCTGGCCCAGGTCAACATCGCTACCAGCCTGATCTTTTCCGGCATGAGCGGCAGCGCGGTCTCCGACGTCGCCGGGGTCGGCAAGGTCCTGGTCAACATGATGACCGACAAGGATCGCTATCCGGCCGGTTTCGCCGGCGCGGTAACCGCCGCGTCGGCCGTGGTCGGGCCGATCTTCCCGCCCTCGATCCCGATGGTGTTTTACGCGCTGATCTCCTCGACCTCCGTCGGGGCCCTATTCCTGGGCGGCATGATCCCAGCGATCATGATCTGCCTCGCGCTCGGCACCATGGTGATGGTGATGGCCAAGATCCGTGGATTCCCAGTCGAAAACGCCATACCGCTGCGCCAGTTCCCGATCATCATCCTGCGCGCCCTGCCGCCGCTGTTCATGCCGGCGCTGCTGTTGGGCGGCATCTATACCGGCGCCTTTACCCCGACCGAGGCGGCGGCGGTCTCGGCATTCTACGCCCTGCTGCTGGCGGTGTTCGGCTACCGCACGCTGGGCTGGAAAGAATTCCTCGATGTCGTGATCGCGACAGCACGCACGACCGCTGTGGTGACCATCATTCTGGGCGGCGCCTTCATCTTCAACTATGTGGTCACGATCGAACGGCTGCCGCAGGCCGTGTTCGAGCTGTTCCAGCAGCTCGACCTGACGCCGGCCATGTTCCTCTTGCTGCTGAACGTTCTCTACCTGCTGCTGGGCTGCGTGCTGGACGTCTCGACCATCATGCTGGTGGTGACCCCGCTGTTCATTCCGGCCGCAGCAGCTTTGGGCATCGACCTGGTGCATCTGGGTGTCGTGCTGGTGTTCAACATGATGATCGGACTGATCACACCGCCGCTCGGCATTCTGCTGTTCATCATAAAGGCGCTGAACGGCATCCCGCTGGGCCAGATGATCCGCGAGATCTGGATCTTCGTCGCGGTCCTGGTGGCCCTGCTGCTGTTGATCACCTATGTGCCGGACCTGGTTCTTTGGATACCCAGGATGGCCGGGCTGGGCTGACGGCATCGGTTCGACGCGACATGGATAGGCCCGGCGTCTTCCCTGTCTCGGCCAGCCGACAATGCGGATCAACGGCCAGTTCACGATCCATCGTCGCTATCGCGGCAAAGACGAAACTGGCCCCAGATCTCGAATACCGACACTCGTCGCATTCGCGCGATGTCGCGAGCGTTGACAATAGTTGAGACTTTACTCTTGGCTCATTTCGGAGACGACCTGAGAATCGTTCTTATCACCGAACTGAGTTCTGCGCGGACTTGAAATTGAACGGAGCAACCCAAAATAACGGAATTGTGACGATTGAGTTGGATTATCACTTGACCCGCAGGACGGGTGCATTAAAACCGTCTCAAATTATCGTAAGTATGCAAATCACCAAATTTCATTGAGGAGAAATTCGTTATGGCAAGTCGTATGGCCGACAAGGACGAGGGGCCAAACCCCGTCGATACATATGTCGGCGCAAGAATTCGTTTGCGACGCAGAATGCTGGGTTTGTCCCAGGAAAAGCTAGGCAACGCCGTCGGCCTTTCCTTCCAACAGGTTCAAAAGTACGAGAAGGGCGCCAACCGCATCGGCGCCGGCAAGCTTTGGCGGTTCGCCGAATTTCTGGGTGTTCCCGTCGGCTTCTTTTTCGAAGGTGTGGATGAAAACATCGAGGGCATCCCGGCCGGCGTTGCTGAATCCGCCAGCGATGTCTTCGACGCCCATATGGACCGCGAAACCAACGAATTGGTCGAGGCCTACTACGCCATCCAAGACGAAAAGCTGCGCAACCGGTATGTCGGCCTGCTGCGGGCGATCGGCGAGACGGAGTAGCAGTTCCCGAATTGAAGTAGTCAATCGAAAAACAAACAACCCACACATGTAGAATGCCGTCCCTTGTTGGACGGCATTCATTGTTTTCTGCCCCTTGTTTGAACGAATACGTCGATTAATCTTGCGCGGGCTGGTATATCCAGTCACCGAGATCAAAAACCATTGTTGACGGACGCTACGGTAAAAGACCGGTGCTGCGACTACGCCCCATAGCCCGCCCACAGATCAGCCGATTCCTGATTGGCTTCAGCGAGCGACTGGCCGCCAACGGCAACTGCCTGTTGCGGCGCGACGAATATGGCATTGAGGCCGTGGAGGCTTTGCCGGACTTCGCCCAGATCTACGAGCGGTGGCAAGGCCATGGCTCACCCGATCAACTGCCGCGCCACCAGGACATGCTCGCCTCGTTCAAGTCCAAGAAGGACGGGCTTCAAAAGCACCTGATCGACGTTCAAACCGGCGATCCCGACCGATACGCTTTCGTCGAGTTCGATCGTGAGGCGCGTCTGGCGGGTGAGGACCTGAGCGGCAAGCTGGTCAAACACTATCCCGACCCGATCATGGCCGAGGCGGTCATGGTCGACTATTCCACCGCCGCGTTCCTGCGCCGCTGCAGCTTCATGGAGATTTCGCTCGGTACCGGCGGCGTCTCCCGCCGCTTTGCCCGGTTGATCATGCCGCTTGGATCGGACAACAAGCGGCGTTGCACCCATCTGATGACGGTTGTCCGCCTGCAGGAATGCTCGACCGACAGGCAGGTCGCGCCCTTTCACTTCCAGGACAGGCGCCCGTCCCATGCCGGTTTCGCGAATGTCGAGCAGGCGAACGACGCGATCGTCGGCCTGGACCCGGACATCTTCGACAAGCTGGACGATACCGCCCTGCTGGAGCAATTCCTGATCCAGATCTTTCCGCGGATCGACCCGCGGGCGACCGCCGCCCGGCTGGTTTCGACCTTCGGCAACCTGGCCGAAGTGATCAATGCCGAACCGCAGCGGCTGAAGGACATCGGCAACCTGTCATATGGCAGCATCGCGCAACTGAAAGCCGCCGGCGAAATGGCGACGCGAATCATCCGCCGCGATCTGGTCGACAAGCCGCTCTTGAAGAGTCTGGACGAACTCTTGGTCTATTGCCGCGCGCGGGTCGGCCACAGATCCGTCGAGGTCGTGCGTGCCCTGTTCGTCGACAACAGGCTGCGCCTGATCCATGACGAGCAGATCAGCCGAGGCAGCAACGCCTTTGCACCGGTCGAATCGCGTGAGATCATCAAGCGCGCCCTGAACCTGGACGCCAGCGGCGTTGTATTGGTGCATAACCACCCGTCCGACGACCCGACGCCGTCGGCCGCTGACATCCAGTTTTCACGTGACCTGAAATACGCCGCCAACAGCGTCGATATCGAACTTCACGATCATTTGATCGTCACCCGCGACAGCTTTGCCAGCTTGCGTCAGCTTGGCTATTTGCGGCGCGCCGCTACGCCGGTCTCCTAATAGCGAGCCGGCCGTCCACGGTGCTTGACCGTGCACGGCCGGTGTCTTTGCAACCGATGCGCCTGAGGCCTATCCGGCGGCGGCCATCTCGCCTGCCACTTCGACGCCATGCTGCTTCAGCGATTGCGAGAAATCGCGATCCAGCACCAGGTCTGGGCTGCCCTGCAGGAACGCCAGATCCATGGCGAACTGAACCTTCGCCTGCTGGCGGTTCAACGGCGTGATATAGAGGTCGCAACGCGGCAAACCGGGAACGAGATAGTCGCGGGCGAAATGATCGATGCTGGCATAGCCATAGCTATAAACAGGCAATCGACTCTCTGCGAGCCTCGCTAGCGAAAAGCCGAAATAGTGCTCAGGGTCCCACAAGTCGCAGGCAACACAGCGCAGCATACGGCTGAGACACCAGGAATACGCCCGCCCCCGATAGCTGGGATCGACCCACATGGAGCCATCCAGAACGATTTCACCGTTCAACACCGGATCGTCCGGATCCGAAACCACGTCCAGCGGTTCACTAAATCGAATCTTGTCGCCGTACCAAAGGCTGCGATCCACCGCCATGTTCCGCAGGCTGTCGGTTTGGATCAGGCGCGCGGCAATGAAGGCGATGGTCGAGTCGTCCGGCTCGCGAAACCGGATCCAAAAGCTGTTCGCAGGGGTCAGCGGGTGAAGGTCCGGATCGAACTCCGGGTTGCCGCTGCGCTTGCCTTCGACGGCAAACGCGACGGTCTTGAACCCCTCCACACCGGGTCGAACCTCGACTTGAGCCCCAGAACGTCTGACGAGGTCGGCGATTTCGTTTGCAAGACGCATGGCCGGCATTGACAGTGTCTCCTTTGTAAGGCGGCGTTACGCATGGTCGTTTTCTACTACCGAGGGTAGCTTCCACTCGTATATATTACATCGAATGCATAACCCATATCACAGAAACAAAACTATTTGGCGGTTTGCAGGCGGAAAGCCCTGCCTTGCCAAGAAAGTGTCTCGGAATGTCCGGACAGGCTTGCTATGGTTCCGGCTCTTGCCCGGCGCGCGGCCTCAAACGAAACCTCAACAGATAAGGCCCAAAAGGACTGAAAATGTCGGAGATCGTATTTCTAGGTTTGGATTGGATTCAGCTCGCGGTGTTGATTTTGGTTCCGATTTTTTTCTTTCTCGCAATTTACCTTGGACTAACCGCCGGCAGTCGCGACTGACTGTTGACTTGACACGGCTACAATTCTTCGCGGGTTCGTAGCGACTGAGTACGCCGGTAGAAGACAGGTTTCGGCGACCCCGCAGACTTGGCCCGCCAGCTGGTTGGCACAAACGGATCAAAGCGGCCGAACGCCCCGACGCGCTAAGGTTTCGGGTTGGTGGGGGCGAACGATGCAATGCTATCATGAGCGGTCTTTTGCGGTGACAGCGTTGACCGGTCGATCTCCGATAGCGATGTTAGCCGCAGACTGAGCAGACCCAATCGCCGGCCCTGGTCCGGCGTCCCCGATAGCGACAGGCGAACGCCATGGCAAAATTCGGCATCGGACAATCAGTTCCGCGTACCGAGGATCCCAAGCTGATCACAGGTAGCGGCCGCTACACGGACGACATTAAGCCCGATGGCCAGTTGCAGGCCTTCTTCGTCCGATCCCCGTTCGCCAATGCGATCATCACGGAGATCGACCTCGGCGAGGCCGCCGAAGCCCCAGGCGTGGTCGGTGCCTTTACCGGCGAGGACCTGACGCGGGCGGGCATCTCCGGCATCCCGACCTACGCGCGCCTGACCAACCGAGACGGCAGCGCCATGGCCGAGCCGCCGCGTCCGAACCTGGCGGTCGATCAGGTCCGCCATGTCGGCGATCCGGTCGTGCTGATCGTGGCCGAAACGCTGGCCCAGGCGAAAGATGCCGCCGACCTGATCATGGTCGACTATGACCCGATCGACGCCGTGGTCGACCCGGCGGCCGCATTGCGGGACGGCGCCCCCCAGATCTGGCCGGAGGCGCCGCGCAATCTGGTCTTCGACTGGGAATTAGGCCACGAGGCCGAGACGAACGCGCTGTTCGATCAGGCGGACCGGATCATCACGCTGGACCATGTGAACAACCGGGTCGTGTCCAGCCCGATGGAGGGTCGCGCCTGCCTGGCCGAATACGATCCGGCGACCGAACGGTTCACCTTCACGGTTTCGAGCCAGGGTGCCCACAACATCAAGGACCGGATCACCAAGGACGTCCTGAACATCGATCCGGAATCCATGCGCGTGCTGACACCGGATGTCGGCGGCGGCTTCGGCATGAAGATCTTCCTGTATCCTGAGTACCCCGCCACCCTGCACGCGGCGCGCGTCTTGGGCCGGCCCGTGAAGTGGGCCGCCGAGCGCAGCGAAGCCTTCATCAGCGACGATCACGGCCGTGACAATCTCACCCACGCCGAACTGGCGGTGGACGCGGACGGCAAGTTTCTGGCTTTGCGCGTCGACACGATCGCCAATCTCGGCGGTTATCTGTCGAATTTCGGACCGTTCGTTGCGACCAATGCCGGCAACCGCATGTTGAGCGGCCTTTACACGATCCAGCGGGTACACAGCAGGGTTCGTGGGGTCTTCACCAACACCCAGCCGGTGGACGCCTATCGCGGCGCCGGACGGCCGGAAGCCGCTTTCACGGTCGAAAGGATCGTCGACAAGGCGGCCCGCGAGTTGGGCGTTTCTCCGGCCGAGATCCGGCGCCGGAACTATATTCCGCCGGAGGCCATGCCGCACACGACAGCGACAGGTCTGACCTACGATTCAGGCGAGTTCGCGCGCAACATGGACGACGCGCTGGAGGCGGCGGACTGGCATGATTTCGAGCATCGTCGCGGCGAGGCCGCCCAGCGCGGCAAGTTGCGCGGCATCGGCCTGGCGACCTATGTCGAGGCCTGCGGCGGCGGCGGATCGGAATATGCGTTGGTCAGTGTCAAGGGCGATGGCCGCGTCGTGCTGACCGTGGGCAGCCAAACCAACGGCCAAGGCCACGAGACCGGCTTCAAGCAAATCATTTCCGAACATCTTGGTGTCGATTTCGACGACATCACCATCATCCAGGGCGACACGGACGCCATGCCCACCGGCTCCGGCGTCGGCGGATCGCGTGCCATCCCGGTCGGTGGCGCCAACGTCGCCGACGCGGCCCTGAAGATCCAGGAACGCGCCAAGGCACGCGCCGCCGACATGATGGAGGCCGCCGCGGCTGACATCGCGCTGGAAGACGGCCGGTTCACCATCGTCGGCACCGATCGGTCGGTAACGTTGGCCGAGATTGCGGCCGACCTAGGCGAGGAGATCGCCTTCGACGAGCAAGGCGACTTCAAGCCGCCCGCCTCGACCTTTCCCAACGGGGCGCATATCTGCGAGCTGGAGGTCGATCCCGACACCGGCACGGTCGATATCCTGCGCTACACCGTCGTGGACGATTTCGGCAAGGTGCTGAACCCCCTGCTTGTGGCCGGCCAGGTCCATGGCGGCATCGCGCAAGGCATCGGCCAGGCGCTGCTGGAGAAGACCGTGTATGACGAGGACTCCGGCCAGCTTCTCAGCGGTTCGTTCATGGACTACGCCATGCCGCGCGCCGACAGCTTGCCGTTCGTGGATTTCCGCTACAATGAGATCCCCTGCAAGACCAATCCGCTGGGCGTCAAGGGGGCCGGCGAGGCCGGTGCGATCGGCGCCCCGCCGGCTATCATCAACGCCCTCGTAGACGCGCTGTCCGTTCACGGCATCGACCACATCGACATGCCGGCCACCCCGTCGGCAGTCTGGCGGGCGATCCGGGACCGGCGTATCGAACAAGCGGCCGAATAGGCCGGGAAAACGGGCGACGACGGATGGCTGCTTTACCGACACCGGACCTGTTGACCCGTGTCGACAGGTTGGCGTGCCAGGCGGGCGATGAAGTGCTGCGCTATCACGGCAAGGTACAGCCGGGGACCAAGGCGGATGGCAGCCCCGTCACGAAGGCGGACCGGGCTGCCGAAGCGATCATCGTGAAGGGATTGGCCGACCTGACGCCGGAGACCCCCGTGGTGGCCGAGGAGGCGGCCTCGGCCGGCCACGTGCCTGAAACCGCTGACGGCCCTTTCTGGCTGGTCGACCCGCTGGATGGCACGAAAGAGTTCGTCCGCAAAGACGGCAAGGGCGAGTTCACGGTCAACATCGCCCTGATCGTCGACGGTCAGCCCATCCTCGGTGTCGTGGTCGCGCCCGCGCTCGATATCGTTTACGGTGGCCTGTGCGGCGTCGGCGCCTATCGCCGCTGGGCCGGAGGCGCCAACGAGTCCATCATCGCCAGACCGGCACCGGTGACGGGCCTTACGGTCGTCTCAAGCCGCAGCCATGGTGACAAGCAGGCCCTGGAGGCGCTTTTGCAGTCGGCCCAGGTCAGCAACCAGAGACAGATTGGCAGTTCGCTCAAGCTGTGCCTGGTCGCTTCTGGCGAAGCCGACATCTATCCGCGTCTCGGACCCACCATGGAATGGGACATCGCCGCCGGCCAGGCAATCCTGGCCGCCGCCGGAGGACGGGTCGAGACGCTTGACGGCGCGCCGATGGCCTACGCCAAGAAGGATTTCAGAAACCCTCACTTCGTGGCCTATGGGCGCTGTCCATCCATTAGCCGAACACGTTGACTGCTGGGCGCGATACGCCGCCGCCACGGGCTGAAAAGCGAGCAGGTCCGCCCATCGCAAACGAAGACCCATCGAACCTCTCGGTCGCGGCCAGCGACCTGATCTACCGGCTCGATGATCGGCCGGATGCCCTGCGCAGTCTGCTGGCGGCGCTTCAGCACCTGATGGCCAGTGTTTTCGGCATCGCGATCGTTCCGCTGCTGATCGCACGTGGGCTGCAGCTTGACGCCACCGAAAGCGCCTATCTGGTGTCGATGGCGCTGATGGTCTCTGGCGTCGCCACCTTCATTCAATCGCGCCGCATCGGCCCCGTCGGTTCCGGCCTGCTCTGCCTTCAAGGCACGAGCTTCACGTTCGTGGCCACCATCGTTGCCGGCGGTCTGGCGATGCGAGCGGCAGGCAGCAGCGACGAAGCCATGCTGGCAGCCATTTTCGGCACCTGCCTGGCCGGCTGTCTGGTCGAGATCGGACTCAGCCAGATCGTCCCGCTGATCCGGCGCATCATCACGCGGACGGTCACGGGCGTCGTCGTGACCGTGATTGGCCTGAGCCTGATCGAAGTCGGGTTCAGCAGTCTCGCCGGCGGCAGCGGAGCGGCCGACTTCGGCAGCCTGACCAATCTGGCGATTGGCGGGATCACCATGGCGATCATCATCGCCGCCTTCATCCAACGCCGCCCCCTGGTCAGGATCTCCGCCATTCTGATCGGCATTCTCATCGGCTCGTCGCTTGCGGCCCTGACCGGGCTCTTGGATCTCAGCAGCCTCGCCGGCCAACCGGCCGTCACGATGCCGGTGCCGCTAAAGTATGGAATTGACTTCAGCATCGAACTCTTTGTTCCAATTGCGATTTTATACCTCGTGACGGCCATCGAGGCGGCCGGTGACCTGACCGCGACATCCGTCATCGCGGGCGAGCCGGTGGCGGGGCCGACCTACCTCAAGCGCATTCGGGGCGGCATTCTGGGCGATGGTGTCAACTCGGCGATCGCCGCGATCTTCAACAGCTTTCCCAGCACGACCTTCGGCCAGAACAACGGCGTCATTCAACTGACCGGCATCGCCAGCCGCCATATCGCGTTGTTCATCGCGCCGATCCTTGTCCTGCTCGGCCTGTTGCCCTTTGTCGGCGCCCTGTTTGTCGCCATCCCCCAACCGGTCATCGGCGGGGCCATGGTCGTGCTTTTTGGCTCGATCGCCGTCGCCGGCATCCGCCTCTTGTCGTCCGAGCCCTTCACCCGAAAGCGCGTCCTGGTGGCAGCTGTTTCGCTGGGTCTGGGCCTCGGCTCGGCGCTCGTGCCCGATGCCTTTCAGGAGTTGCCGGCAATCGTGCGTTCGGTCACCGGGTCACCTATAGCGCTGTCCGGCCTGACGGCCATCCTGCTGACGCTGATCTTGCCCGAACCGACGGCTGTCGCACGCGAGCCCGCTAGGGAAGCCGATCCAGGATCTCTGTAGCCAGGGCGTCGATTTCTTCGGCCGCCATGGAGCGTCGATGGGTTTCGGTTACGCCGCGTCCCTTCATCAAGGCCGCCGCCAGGGCGATCCGGTTGCCGATCCGCACGCCGGCCAGATCGGCGCCCAGTTCATCCATCTGATCGGTAATCTCGTCAGCCAGCCTCGCCCGGGCAGGCACGCGGTTCAGGACGACCAGTACCGCCCTCTTCTCCGCCGCCGCCAAGGCAATCGTCGGCTTGGTGGCCCAGAAGTCCATCGGGCTGGGTTGCACCGGAACCAGCACCAGATCGGCCGCGCGAACGGCAATCCGCGCCTCCGTTTCGGCGTGCGGGGGGCTGTCGACGATCACCACGTCGAAGTCACGCGTCAGCCGTTCGACGGCACCGGCGGCGCGCCAGCCCGTGACCTGATGGCCGGCAATCGCCGGTTCCGCTTCGCCCCGCGCCTGAGACCAGGCCGTGAGGCTGCCTTGGGGATCGATATCCATGATCGCGACGGACCGGCCGGATTGAGCCATCGCTACGGCCAAATGAGCCGCCAACGTGGTCTTGCCCGCGCCGCCCTTCTGCTGGGCGATCGTGATAACCGATCCTGCCATGGCCGCCCTCTACACTGGAAGGGTTCATACTGCACCGCAACAAGACAAACGCAAGTCAATGTTGCACCGCGGCATCCATCCATAGCCACGGCTCCTTCATCGACAGCCGGGGTTGGTCAAAACCGCACCGGCGCGCTATATGGCGGCCATGTCGAATGCTTCGAAGCCAGTTGAAACGCGGCTGATCGCGGCCAGCCCCAGCGGGGTTGCCGAGGCTGCGCGCCTATTGCGTGCCGGCGAACTGGTCGCCTTCCCGACGGAGACGGTCTACGGTTTGGGCGCGGACGCCACGGATGACCGGGCAGTTGCCGCGATCTTTGCCGCCAAGCAGCGGCCCCGGTTCAATCCCCTGATCGTCCATGTCATGAGCCCGCAGATCGCGGAAACACTGGCGGCGTTCGACGATCGTGCGCGACGCCTGGCGGCAACGTTCTGGCCGGGACCGCTGACCCTGGTCTTGCCGCGACGGCCGGACAGCCCGGCCTCGCTGCTGGTCAGCGCTGGCTTGGACAGCATTGCCGTGCGCGTGCCGGCGCAGCCGGTGGCAAGGTCCCTGCTGGCGGAAACCGGCAGGCCCATCGCGGCGCCAAGCGCCAATCTCTCCGGCCAGGTCAGCCCGACAACAGCACAGCATGTGCGCGACAGCCTGGGCGGCCGCATTCCGCTGATCCTGGCCGGCGGCCGTTGCACTGTCGGTCTTGAGAGCACGATCGTCGACCTGACGGGCCCCGTCGCCCGGTTGCTGAGACCCGGGTCGGTGACGGCGGAGGATCTGGAGGTGCTGATAGGCCCCCTCACCGGCGCCGACCAGACCGACCAGCCAAAATCGCCCGGCCAGCTCGCCAGCCACTACGCCCCGAGCGCGCCCTTGCGGCTGAATGCGAGCCAGCCGCGCCCCGGTGAGGCGTATCTGGCCTTCGGGCCCGACCTGCGCAAGGGCGACCGCATTGCAAACCTCAGTGCTGAGGGCGACCTGCACGACGCGGCCGCGAACCTGTTCGCCATGCTACGCGCGCTCGATCAGCCGGGCATCGCCGGCATCGCGGTCGCCCCCATCCCGGGTCAGGGGCTGGGCGCGGCCATCAACGACCGGCTCACGCGGGCCGCCGCGCCAAGGCCCCTTTCCTCCACCGCAGCCGCGTCGTAAGCCGGCAGCACCGCCGCCACCAAGGATGACCGAATGACCGCATACACCGCCCCGCTTCAGGACATGCGGTTCGCCCTCGCCGAATTCGCCGGTTTGGCCGATCTGGCAACGCTGCCCGGCTTTGAGGACGCTTCGCCGGAACTGGTCGACGCGGTGCTTGAGGAGGCGGCCAAACTGACCGGCAAGGTGATCGCGCCGCTCAACCAAGTCGGCGACCAGCACCCGTCGATCCTGGAAAACGGCGTCGTACGGACGCCCGATGGCTTCCGCGAGGCCTACGCCCGCTACCGCGACGATGGCTGGAATTCCATGCCGTTCTCACCCGACCATGGCGGCCAGGGGCTGCCCTGGTCGGTCGCCATGGCGGTGATGGAGCAGATCCATGCCGCCAACATGTCGTTCGGCCTGTGTCCAACGCTTAACGTCGCGGCGGTGGAGGCCATCGAGGCCCACGGCACGGAGGACCAGAAGGCGCTTTACCTGCCCAAGCTGATCTCCGGCGAATGGACCGGCACAATGAACCTGACCGAGCCGCAGGCCGGTTCGGATGTCGGCGCCATCCGCGCCAAGGCGGTGCCGAACGGCGATGGCAGCTACCGCATCACCGGCCAGAAGATCTACATCACCTATGGCGAGCACGATCTGGCCGACAACATCATCCATCTGGTGCTGGCCCGCCTGCCCGACGCGCCGGAGGGCACAAAGGGCATCAGCCTGTTCGTCGTGCCCAAATTCATTCCGGACGCCCACGGCGCACCGGGACAGCGCAACGATCTGCGCTGCGTCAGCCTGGAACACAAGCTGGGCATCCACGCCAGCCCCACGGCGGTGATGGCCTATGGCGACAATGAGGGTGCGCAAGCCTGGCTGGTCGGCGAGGAAAATCGCGGCATGGCCTGCATGTTCACGATGATGAACAACGCCCGCCTGGCCGTCGGCCTGCAAGGGGTCGCGATCGGCGAGCGGGCCTATCAGCAGGCCCGCGACTACGCCTTGGCACGGGTGCAGTCCCGCGCGGTGACACGGCCCGGCGACGGGGCGGTGGCGATCATCCACCATCCCGACGTGCGCCGCATGCTTATGGCCATGCGGTCCCAGGTTGAGGCCGGGCGGGCGCTGACCTACTACGCCGTCGGCGCGCTCGACCGGTCGAAGCGGCACCCGGACGAGGCCGAACGGCAACGCGCCAGCGCGCTGGTCGACCTGCTGACGCCCATGGTGAAGGCCTGGTGCACCGACATGGGCGTCGAGGTCGCCTCGCTGGGCATCCAGGTGCATGGCGGCATGGGCTTCATTGAGGAAACCGGCGCGGCCCAGCACTATCGCGATGCCCGCATCGCGCCGATCTATGAGGGCACCAACGGCATCCAGGCCAACGATCTGGTGTTCCGCAAGGTTCTGCGCGACGACGGCGCGGCGGCAAAGGCGCTGATCGCCGAAATGGCGGCCCCGCTGGACGGTCCGCCGGCGATCGATCGCATCGCCCACCGCTTGCGGGCCAGCCTTGATGATCTGCGGGCAGCGACCGACTGGCTGTTGAGCACGGATAAAGACAGCCCGGCAATCGCGGCTTCCGCGTCCACCCCGTATCTGAATCTGTTCGCCATCACCGTCGGCGGCTGGTTGATGGCCCGTGCCGCCGCCGCGTCGGCCAACGGCGCCAATTCTGACTTTGCCGAGACCAAACGAACCACCGCCCTGTTCTTTGCCGATCAGGTGATGCCTCAGACCGCGGCCCTGCTGCCGGCAATCATCGAAGGTGCGGAGAGCGTGATGGCGCTAAAGGCGGAGCAGTTTTAGCCACGCCGTGACGAGACGGTGAACCGCGAGGACATCCACCCATGACCCGCCATGGGCTTTGCCGGCTTTAACGAGGCGACAGTCTAATCAGGCCCATTGGAGCGGGCACGCATTCACTCTCCCACTGCCAAGTTCAACGCGTTCAAGCCTTAACTGCTGACCGCGCGCCATCCAAGTGGGGTGCAAACTCAGCGGTTGACATCACGCGCCCGGTAAATAACCATACAGTTATGGAACTTCATGGTTATTCATCGGACCCCCAAGCCTTAGACGCTGTCTTTGCGGCGTTGTCCGATCCGACACGGCGGGCGATCCTGTCGCGGCTGGCGGCCGGCGAGGCGTCCGTCAACGAACTTGCCTCCCCGTTCGAGATGAGCCAGCCAGCGGTGTCGAAGCATCTGAAGGTGCTGGAACGGGCCGGTCTGATCGAACGGGACATCGACAAACAGCGCAGACCAGCGCGGCTGAAGGCCGAGCCGATGGCGGCGGCGGTCAGTTGGCTTGAGGAATTCAAGGAGTTTTGGTCGTCGAGCCTGGATCAACTCGACGATCTCTTGCATGAGCTGAAACAGGCTGAAAAGAAAGGGGCCGACAATGACTGAAGTGCCGACTTACGTGCTGGAGCGGGTGTTCGACGCGCCGCGCGCGCTGGTGTGGAGAACCTTCACCGAGCCGAAGCTGCTGTCGCGCTGGTACGGCCCCAACGTGGAGACGATCGTTCACCGGCTAGACGTCAAGCCGGGCGGCCTGTGGCTGAACGAGATGAAATGGGGCGGCAACTCCAACTATGAGCGCGTCGAGTATACCGAGGTTGAGCCCCCTGCCCGTCTGGTCTGGCTGCATTCCGTCGCGGACGCGGACTGGAACATTGCTGCCAACCCAATGATGGCCGACTGGCCGCGCGTGTTGCTGACGACGGTGACCCTCGAGGAGGACGACAGCGGCCGGACCACCATGCGCCTGACCTGGGTGCCGCATGAGGCCAGCGACGCCGAACTCGCCTGCTTCGCCGGCGCGTTGGAAGGTCTGGACAAAGGCTGGGGTGCCGGCATGGCGCTGCTGGAGGAACTGCTGGCGGAGCTTCAGGCCCAAGCCGACTGACGCGTCTTTCCGCCCGCCTTTGGCCGACGGGGCACGATCGGCACCCCGACGGTCCGCACGTTATCGCTCGATGGCCTGCCGAAATCTGGCGGCGGCGCGACGCAGTTCATTTTCCGCAAAGGGCGCGTAGCCGAGGATCAGGCCCGTCTTCTTCGGTTGTTCGAGACCGAACCAGGACAACGGCATCTGTTCCAGCCCGGCCGACAGGGCAGCCGCGACGAGGTCTTGTTCCGACGCTCTCGATCTCGGCCAGCCGACCAGGTGCAGGCCGGTGTCGAGTGCCGGCACGTCCAGAAACGCTCCGAGTTCGTCGGCCGCCACGGCGACCAGGGCCGCCTGGCGTTCGGCATAAAGCGCGCGCATGCGGCGGACATGGCGGGCGAAATGGCCCTCATCGATAAAATCGGCAACGACCGCCTGTTCCAACGGCGGCGAGTGCTGGTCGATCAGCCACCGTGCGGCCGCGACATGGTCGACCATGCTGTCAGGCACGACCGCATAGCCCAGCCGCAAGGTCGGAAACAGCAGCTTGCTGAACGTGCCGACATAGAGCACCCGGCCGGCCGGCGCCAACCCGTGCAACGCCTGCAAGGGGCGCCCGGCATAGCGATACTCGCCGCTGCAATCGTCTTCGACAATGGTGGCACCGGCCCTCTCCGCCCAATCCAGCAGCGCCAGACGGCGGGCCAGCGACATGGTCTTGCACAGCGGGAACTGGCTCGCGGGCGTGACGAAAACCAGTTTTGCCCTCGGCACGTGCGCGTTCAACGCGTCGACATCGATACCCTCATCATCCACGGGGACCGGAACGATCCTGGCCCCGGCGAGTTCGAACACCGTGGCCGCCGGCACGTAGCCGGGATCCTCGATACAGACGGTGTCGCCCCGATCGATCAGCAATTGGGCGATCAGATTGATCGCCTGCTGGGCGCCGGCCGTGACCATTACCTGGTCGGCATCGCAGGTTACCCCGCGCGACGACCCAAGATAGCCCGCGATCGCCTCCCGCAGCGGCCGATACCCTCGTGGATCGGCCCGATCCATCCAACTGCGCGACAGCGTGCGTAGACGCCGAGCAACGAGTTGGGCCCACAGCCGACGGGGAAACGGGTCGCTAGCCGGCGTATGGGCCCGAAAAGGGCGTGACGGCCGATCGACCTCGTCGGCGATCACGGTGTTGATGGAAAATAGCCTGTGCGCCGCATCGGACAAGGTCGGCGGCGTGGCAACATTACTCGACGCCCGCCCCGCGTCCGCCGCCTGAAGCAGGCCATCCGGCACCGGCGCCGCGACGCGCGTGCCCGACCCGGCCGTGGGCGCGAGATAGCCTTCGATGATGAGCTGTCCGTAAGCGTTGACGACGGTGTTGCGGGCCACGCCGAGATCGCGGGCAAGTTGCCGCGTGGACGGCAACCGCTCCCCCGGCCGCAACCGGCCAGCCTGGATCGCCGCGCGAATGCCGGCCTCGAGCTGCCGGTAAAGGGGCTCTTCGGCGGCCTCGTCCAGATCGATCGCCTCAAGAGCGAACCGTTGGGGGCGTCTGGGTTCTTTAGGGCCAGGCATGGCTGACGAGAAAGAAGACGGCGAACGGCAGAACCTTCAGGGACTCGCGTTTCACAAACCTGCCGCCCCTCACCAGACGATGCATCCTCGCCCCCAACCCTTCGAGCATAGTCCGCCTCTCGGTCTCGTTTTAGCAGGTTTTTCGGAGGGGCTTGGGGAGGCAAAAGATGTGGAGTCAGCGTCAACGGCGACGCCAACAACTGGCGGCTTTCGGCTCAGGCGACAGCCCGTCATCGGCGTGACAGGCTCTAGCGGGTATCCAGAGGGGAAAGAGCAGCTGGGCTGGTCGGACGCCAAACTAGCGAGACTCGAGATCGTGAAAATGCCTCTCCAGTGTTTCACAAGCTGACTGCAAGCGCCGCAACTCCGTTGCTAGAACGCGGCGGATTATCTCGTCTTCAATATCGTCATAGTCATGGCGGATGAAATTGCCGATCCCGCGGATGGCGTTCCAGTCGATAGACGGCGTCAGATCCTCGACTTGGCCGCGCAGTTTTGTCGCCGCTTCGGAGATAACCAAGAGTTGGCGCTCGACGGCATCTCGATGAACGAACGAGTCGCGCATCAAGGCATCAAGCCCGCCGACGTCAGCGACATAAGCTCTTATCCGCCCTATTGCGCTCAAGATGTCGCCAACCCGCCGTTTCGGATCGCTAGAAGGCAACGGCAGCCTCGCGGTCAATCGCACTCGCCAGGTCGATGTTTTTTGCGGGAAGCGCCACGACGTCTACCGCGACACCAAACACGCCCGACAAGAAACCCGAAACGCCGCAAACAGCCATAACGTCCACCGGTCCGCCACTGGCGAAACGGACAGCGACGTCGATATCCGAAAGGCTGTCCGCGTCACCGCGCGCAACGGATCCAAAGAGCGAGGCGCCGATCACGCCGTATCTTCGCTTCAGTTCCGGCGCCGCTTCGCGAAGAAGTCGCAGCGCGTCCTTCTGTTCCATGCCAGACCTATAGCACGACAATCTGCTTTTTGTGCTTTTCGGCGGCTGACGCCAAACGCAGTTTCCCTCACCTCACCCCATTCCCTTATCGGCCAACTCGTTCATCGCCTTCTCCGTCTTGCCGAGGCCGTCGAGCCCCATGCCGCGTAGAACGCCTTCCGCCTTCGTAAACTGAATGTTGTCGTAGCCGACGATTTCGATGCGGTTGCCCCAGGGGTCGTAGAAATCCAGGAACCGGCTTGAGACGATCTCGGCGCCCATCTCGTCCAGCGCCCTGCGCACGGCCTCCTTGTCGTCGACGACGAGGCCGAAATGGCGCTCGTCATCGCCGGGTTGCGACCGTCCTCTCGACAAGGCGATGAACTGGTCGCCCAGATCGATGAAGGCCATGCCGGCGCTTTTCGAGCGCAAGGTGAAGTCCAGGAACCGGCCGTAGAAGTCCAGCGCCGCGTCGATCTCGCCGACCTCCAGCGCGATATGGTTGATGCCCACCGCGCGGGCCTTTTTCGACGTGTTCATCGTGCGCCCTCCTGTTGCCATCTGGCCGGCGGCTTGCTACCTGGCCCGCCGGTCCGGGCCCGATACTAAATCCGCCCTCTGGAATAGTTCGGCACCGGCACCCCTCGATGCAACCGTTCGCGAGCGAAGCGATGAAGCGCGTGATGATCGTCGGCGGGCCAGGGTCGGGCAAAAGCACCCTTGCCCGTGCGCTCGGCCCCCTGACCGGGTTGCCGGTCTTTCACATGGACCATATCCATCACATGCCCGGATGGGTTGAGCGGCCCAAGTCCGAGAAGGACCGCCTGACCCGCGAGGTGCATGGGCGCGAGGCCTGGATCTTCGAGGGTGGCCATTCACGGACCTATGCGGAACGTCTTGCACGAGCCGACACGCTCATCTGGCTCGACTTGCCGGTGTCGCTCCGCTTGTGGCGGGTTATCAGGCGCACCCTCCGCTATCGCGGCCGCAGCCGGCCGGATCTCCCCGATGGCTGTCCGGAACGCGTGAATATCGAGATGCTGCGCTTTTTGGCCTATATCTGGCGCACACGGCGACAGGCCCGCGCCAAGATCCAGGCCATGGCCGAGGGCCCGCCGCCACATGTGCGCGTCGTTCACTTAACCAACGGGCAGGCGGTGAACAGCTTTCTGCGCGCCCTGCGAACCTCCCCACAGCAGGGCTGACCAGACGGCTTGCGAGGCTCCGCCAACACGCTCGCCTGGCTGTCTTTTGGGCGTCTCGCGGGCACTCGGCTCCCACCCAGATTGGACCCACTATGTGCACTGCATGTGGTTCTTGTCTGGGACCACTTAGTGGCGACATATCCGTACGCGGGACAGTGTCCATAGTCCTGCAAAATGTTCGGATCTCATCAAGGAGCCAGAAATGGCCTCGGCCTCTTTCAGTCTTCGAACAGACGCGATCATTCCTGGATCGGTGACCCAAATCCACAACGCGCGCCGCGCGATCCATGACGGCCTCGCCGACGGCACCGCCCCGTTCGGGCTGCCGGCGGCGCTGATGCGGGAACGCGGTACACTGAAGCTTTTTCTCTATCAGCCGCGCGGCATCGATCACCAGCCGGTACACGAGCAGGACGAGGTCTATGTCGTGGTCAGCGGCTCGGGAACCTTCGCCATCGGCGACAGCGAGGACGCGCTGGCGCGGTTTGCCTTCGGCCCCGGCGACGCGATCTTTGCGCCGGCCGGCGCGATCCACCGGTTCGAGGATTTCACCGACGACTTCGAAACCTGGGTCGTCATGTACGGACCCGATGGCGGCGAGATGCCGGTGGAAACCGTGGCGCCGGCGGCAAACAGCTCGGTGAAGGCGGACGAACCGCCATTCGCGCGCTGCGACGTCTGGCGCGCGAGCGGCGACACTGGCTCGCCTCCGTCGGCGCGCGGGCGCCAGGTTCGGCAAAAGAGACGGTCAAGTAACCGGCGTCAGCACGCTTTCCCCAGCGAAATGGGCGGCCAGGTTTCGGACGACGAGGTCGCCCATTTCCCACCTTGTGCGATGGGTCGCGCTGGCCATGTGCGGTGACAGCACGACATGGTCCATGCCGAACAGCTCCTCCGGCACGCTGGGCTCGTCGGCGAAGACATCGAGCGCAGCGCCGGCCAGCGCGCCCGATTGCAGCATCTCGACCAGCGCGTGCTGATCGACGACAGAGCCGCGTGCGACATTGACGAACATGCCGTCGGGCCCTAGGGCCTCCAGCACGTCGCGCGACACCAGCCCGTGCGTACCCGCCCCGCCCGGGACGGCGATGACGAGCCAATCGCACTCGGCGGCCATCGCGGCCAGATCGGGGAAATAGCGGTACGGAACGCCTGGCTGCTGAGACCTGCCGTGATAGACCACGGTCGCCTTCATCGCGCTGGCGCGGACCGCGATTTCCTTGCCGATACGGCCCAGGCCGACGATCCCGACCGTGC
>JANQGH010000082.1 GCA_028277405.1 Alphaproteobacteria bacterium
ATGCCAGCAACTACGGATTTGGTGGTGCCATGTCGATCACCGCCACCGGCGCGGTCAGCGGCGGGGTGAATGGCATCGATGCCTCTAACAACGATTACAACCTCGACAGCCTGACCATCATCGCGGCCGGGGTCAGCGGCGCGACCGGCGACGGCATCGAGGCCTACGGCGGCTACTACAGCGGCAGTCTGTCGATCACCACCTCGGGCCTGGTCAGCGGCGGGGTGAATGGCATCGATGCCGCCAACGAGGGCGGATCTCTGTCGATTGGCGCCACCGGTGCGGTCAGCGGCGGGGCGAATGGCATAACGGCCGACAATGGCGGCGGCGCGCTGAGCATCACCGCCGCCGCGGTCAGCGGCACGTCCGGCGACGGCATTAATGCCAGCAATACAAATAACGGCCCCGGCAGCTTCGGTCTTGCCAGTTTACTGTCGATCACCACCTCGGGCGCGGTCAGCGGCGGCGACGACGGGATCGATGCGTTCTCGGAAGGCGACTCGTCCTTCTCCATCAGCGCCTCGGGCGCGGTCAGCGGCGGGGACAACGGCATCATCGCCATCAACCAAGGCAGCGGCAACCTGTCCATCCAGGCCACCGCGACGTCGTCGGTTACCGGCGGAAACACCGGCATTCATGCCGTCGATTACAATGACGGCAACCTGACCGTCCGTGCCGCCGCCGTCAGCGGCACCGCCGGCGTCGGTATCTTCGCCAACAACGAGGGCGGCGGCAACCTGACCATCGAGGCCGGCGATGTCAGCGGCGGCGGCGTGGCAAACGCCATCACGGCCTATAACAGCAGTGCCGTTGGCGGCGACATGTCGGTCACCACCACGGGCGCGGTTAGTGGCTCGGCCGTTGGCATCCTCGCCACGCAGAACGGCGGCGGCGCGCTCACCATCGCGGCGGCCGATGTCGACAGTGCCACCAGCTCGGCCATCATCGGCATCAACAATGGCACCGATCTCGACATCACGGCCTCGGGCGCGGTCAACGGCGCGTTGGCTGGCATTGTTGCGACGAACAATGGCAGCGGCGCGACGACGGTCGCCGTCACCGAAACCGCGTCGGTTACCGGCGGAACCGTTGCGGGCGTCAGATTGGCCGGTTCGGCCCAGACCACGCTCGACAATGCCGGCGCGATCAGCGCGGCTTCGGGGCTCGCGGTCTTCGGCAGTCAGGCTGGCGATACGATCGACAATAGCGGCGTGATCACCGGCTCGGTCGCGCTGGCGAACGGCGTTGACGCCGTCAACAATCTGGCCGGGGGACAGATCTTCGCCGGCAGCGAGATCAGCCTGGGCGTGGGCGAACTGTTCCAGAACGGCGGCGCGCTGTCGGTCGGCGCGCTGGGGCTGGGCGCCCAGACCGTGCTGACCGGGGACTTGACGCAGACCGCCGGCGGCCTGTCGCTGTTCGATCTGGACGCCACCGGGACGGCCGACTTCCTGAACATCGAAGGCTCGGCGACGCTCGGCGGCACGCTGCAGTTCCTGGTCGACCCGACGGTCACGTTCATGGCCGGCGATACCTTCGATCTGATCCTCACCGAGGGCGATCTGATCCTGGGCAACGACTTCGCCTTCGAGGCGCTGGTGCTCGACACCAGCCTCAGTTTGGACGACGCCTTCGATCTCGCCTTCCTGCAGGACATCACCGATCTCTTCGACTTCGCCGTGGTCGACACCAACAGCTTCCGGTTCGAGCTCACCGCCCTGGCCGATTTCACGTTCGTCCCGGCGCCGTCCCCGGTCTCGGTGCCCGACTCGGCGCTCCTGTTCGCCACCGGCCTGTTGGGCGCCGGCTACCTACGCCGCCGCCAACGGCGAAAAGCCCCCACCAACCGCTAGCCCGCGGCCCTCACCGGCGTTCGCCGCCGCGACAAACATTCGCCGCGCGGAGTCTCACTAAACCACATCATTTCGACACTTATCGAACAATCGAAATGACCCGGATTTCCGCCGTTTATTTTGCTTGACGGTTCCTGTGCATGGGCTTGTTCCGCGATCTCCGCCGCGCGACCCCCCCCCCCCCCGGGCTCACTCGGCGGCGGCGGGGACCGGGCTGTTGATCTCGGCCAGCGGCCGGCCGAAGGCCTTTTCGATCGCGGGCACGACGTCCGTCGCCAGCAGCTCCATCGAGCGGATCGCCTTGGCGCTGTCGACGTCGCCGACCTGGAAGTAGATCGCCATCTGCGTCGGCCGGTAGAGCCGGATCTCCTCG
>JANQGH010000092.1 GCA_028277405.1 Alphaproteobacteria bacterium
GGCCAAATCGCTCCACGGCTGCGTTGCGCCGCTTGCCCGATGCTGAAGCATCGCGCTACGCGACGCGCCTGTCCGTGGAGCGATTTGGCCGCCATCACATGGGTCATCATCATCGATCCTTGGTACAAGCCGGCAAATGGGTTGGTTCAGGCGGGATGCCCGCCAGGCGCGACCAAACGCTGCGCCGACATTGCCTGGGCGAGGCGGCGTATCCATACTCGCAACATCGCACCGTTGCAACCGACGGACAGGAAGCCCCATGGCCACCAGTGCCACGGCCGCCCACGGCCAATCCACGGTGGATGATCGCGAGATCAGCCAGTTCGACAGCATTTCCCATGATTGGTGGGATCCGGACGGGATGTTCAAGCCGCTCCACCGGATGAACCCGCTGCGGATCGGCTACGTACGCGACCGCGTTGCGGCGCGTTTCGAACGGCCCGATGACAGCGTCGTGCCGTTCGACGGGCTGAGCATCGTCGATGTCGGCTGCGGCGGCGGCCTGCTGAGCGAACCGATGAGCCGGCTGGGCGCCCGCGTCACCGGCATCGACGCGGCCAGCGAGGGCGTGGCGGTGGCCAAGGCCCATGCCGAGGCAGGCGGGCTTGCAATCGACTATCGGGTCGAGACGGCCGAGGGGCTGGCCGCGTCGGGTGCCAAGTTCGACGTCGTGCTGGCGCTGGAGATCATCGAGCATGTGGCCGATGTGGACGAGTTCCTGGGCGCGCTGGCCGATTTGACGGCGTCCGGCGGCATGGTCTTTTTGTCCACGCTGAACCGGACAAGGCGCAGCTTCGCCACGGCGATCATCGGCGCCGAATACGTCCTCAGATGGCTGCCGCGCGGCACCCATGACTGGCGCAAATTCGTCAAACCCAGCGAGCTTGCCGCCGGCCTGCGCAAGGCGGGACTGACGGTCGAGGATATCAGCGGGATGGTCTACGACCCGATCAGGGGGCGCTGGAAACTCTCGCGCCGCGATCTGGTGATCAACTACATCGCGGCGGCATCGAAGGACTGATCTGACTCAGTTATCCGTCGGCAGCCAAGGGATACGCGCGAACTCGACGCCTTCCTCCTCAAGCTCCTCGGCTTCCTCGTCCGTGGCTTCGCCGTAAATGTCCCGGTGCTCGGTCTCGCCGAAATGGATGCGCTTGGCTTCCTCGGCAAAGCGCGGGCCGACATAGTCACAGTTCTCTTCGACCTTCTTACGCATCTCGACTAGCTGGTCGCGCATCTTGGTCATGACCGCAGCCATTTTCTCCTCGGCCGCGGATGACGGGGTCGGCCGGCCGATGCGGGTCGCCATCGGGGCCTTCACGATCTCACAGTCGCCGCATATCGGGCAGCTGATCTCGCCCGACGCCTGTTGGGCATCAAACGTGGCACCATCCTTGAACCACGCCTCAAAGCCGTGGCCGTTGGCGCAGCGGAGGTTAAACGAGATCATGCATCTGACCCTTTCCGGAGACCCGGCATAACGCTTATCAAATTGTTCACCAAGAGCAAAACGACAAGTCAGGCGGTTTTGGATGTCTGTTTCCGGTGCATTGCATACCCCCTCCGACTGGGTCGCACGGTTTGCGCCGTTGGTCCCGGCTGGCCGAACGGTTCTGGACGTCGCCTGCGGCAACGGCCGCCATTCTCGGCTGTTCGCCGAACGCGGGAACCGCGTCGTCGCCGTCGACATCGATTTGCGCGGCGTTGCCGACCTGGCCTCCGAACCGCGTATCCACCTTGTCCAGGCGGATTTGGAGGGTGCCGATTGGCCGTTCAATGGTCGCCGGTTTGGCACCATCGTGGTCACGAACTATCTGCACCGGCCCCTCCTGCCCACGCTGCTCTCGGCGATTGAGCCGGGCGGTCTGGTCATCTACGAGACGTTCGCGATCGGCAATCAGCGCTTCGGCAAACCAAGCAATCCGGCATACCTGCTACGGCCCGGCGAACTGCTCGCCTGGGCAGAGCCGGAACTTCAAGTCATCGCCTATGAACATGGCGAGATCGCCTCCCCGAAGGCGGCGGTGATGCAGCGCCTAGTGGCGGCCCGCGATGCCGGCGACACACCGGACCTGGACGGATATCCCGGCCCCTGGCCGCTGCCCCGCGCCTAGGAGCCTGTGTCGGCCAACGATACCGGCGCCGCCGGCGGTGCAAAGGTCCGATCGTGGGTCAGGGCCGGCACGGCCTGGCGCGCCTTTTGGACCTGCTCAAGATCAAGCTCCGCCGTGACAAAGCCGACATCCTCACCGGCGTCGGCCAGGATCTCGCCCCAGGGCGCAACGATCAGAGAATGTCCATAAGTCTTGCGATCGGCGAAATGCGTACCCGTCTGCGCCGGGGCGATGACGAAGCAGCCGGTCTCGATCGCCCGCGCGCGCAGCAGCACGTGCCAATGGGCCTTGCCGGTCGGCACGGTGAAGGCGGCCGGAACCGTCAGGATATCGGCGCCCGCCTGGGCCAGCGCCCGGTGCAGATAAGCGAAGCGAACGTCGTAGCAGATGGTCAGCCCGATGCCGCCCCAGGGGCTCGGCGCCACCACGGCACGGTCGCCCGGCCGGAACGTCGCGCTCTCGCGATAGCTTTCGCCGCCACCCAGATCGACATCGAACATGTGGATCTTGTCGTAGGTCGCGACGATCTCGCCGTTCGGACCGAACAGGTAGGACCGGTTCGCGACCGTATCCTCGGTCAGTTTGATGCCGAGTGAGCCGACCAGCAGCATGGCCTCGGTTTCCCGCGCCAAGTCGCTGAAGTAGGGAATGCCGGGGTGCTCATCCTCGGTCTTCACCCGTGAGAGGATTTCGCGCCGGCCGGTTACCATCATCGTGGCGTTTTCCGGCAGGGTGATGAAGTCGGCGCCGGCATCGCGCGCGCGGCGTACGAGTTCGCCGGCCTTGGTCAGGTTCGGCTCAATCTCCGGGCCGGCATTCAACTGAACGCATGCCGCAGTCAGCGTCGCGGTCATGCGGCACCTTGCAATAGAGGATCGAGCTTGCCGTCGTCGTTGAGCGCCGAGAGATCGTCATAGCCGCCGACATGGACATCATCGATGAAGATCTGCGGCACCGACGTGCGCCCGTTGGCGCGCTGGATCATCTCCTTGCGCCGCTTGGGGTGCATCATCACGTCGATCTCTTGATAGGGCACGTCCTTGGAGCGCAGCAGCTTCTTCGCCATGAAGCAGTAGGGGCAGAAGGGGCTGGAATAGACCGTGACCTGTGGCATCAAGGGCGCTCCCGTGCGTGGACCGACGTCTGGATCGGTAGAATATGACCATCCGGGCACGGATTTCCAGTCACGCGCCACCCGCGATCAGCCGACCCGCACCGGCAAGACGGCCCGCGCGATGACCAGGACCGACACCTCGGCCGCACCCGACTGTTTGAGGACGCGGGCACATTCCCGCACGGTCGCCCCGGTGGTCATCACGTCGTCGACCAGAAGGATATGGCGGCCGGCCAGCGCAGGCACCGCCCGGGGCGCTACCTTGAAGGCGCCGCGCACGTTTTGGCGGCGCTCTCTTGCATTGCGCCTGGCCTGTGACGGCGTCGCGCGCGTTCGCACCAGCGCGTCATGTCGGTAGACCCCTTCTGCGGCGTCTTCTGCGGCGTCTTCTGCGGCGTCTTCTGCGGCGTCGGCGATCGCTTGTGCCAACAGAGCCGACTGGTTGTAGCGTCGGTGCCACAACCGCCAGCGATGAAGCGGTACGGGCACGAAGACGTCGACCGGCGCGTCCAGACCGGCGAGCAAGCGCGCCATGAGCCGGCCCAAGACGCCGGCGCGGTCGGTGCGGTCGCCGTGCTTGAAGCCGAGGATCAGCGACCGGCTGTGATCGTCGTAGACCAGCGCGGCGCGGGCGCGATCGAACGGCGGCGGGTCCGCGAGGCAGGCACCGCACAAGGTCGTACCCGAGATCTCGAAATCGAACGGCAGGCCACAGCAGGCGCAATGGGGCGCGTCGATAAAGGTCAGACGGCCCCAGCAACCCGCGCAAAGCCCCTGCCCGCTCTCGATTTCCTGGCCGCAGGCCGCACAGCGCGGCGGCAACAGCCCGTCCAGCACCCGCTGGCCGATCGACTGCAGGGTTGTGCCTGCGGCCACCAGTCGGGTAATCCGCGACCGCTCGCCACCGGCGCCATCGTCGGCTTTGTCTGTCGATCCCATAGGGCTATATACGCCGGCATGAGCCAGGATTCGATGAAGGTGTTTGACCGGCGACGGGTACGGGCCCATCGCGACCGGGCATGCCGGTCGATCGCCGAGCACGGCTTTCTGTTCGACCATGTCGCCGACGGCATGATCGATCGGCTTGACGACGTGCTGCGCACCTTTCCGACCGCGATCGATCTGGGCACGTTCAATGGCGGGCTGGCCAAGCGGCTTGAACAGCGCCCTGGCACCAACCTTGTGATCAGAAGCGATCTGTCGCCGCGATTGGCCCAAAAGGCATCCGGAAGCGGACTCGCGATTGTCGCCGACGAGGAGTTGCTGCCGTTCGGCGAGGCCAAGGTCGATCTCGTGGCAAGCGCGCTGGCGCTGCATTGGACCAACGACCTGCCCGGCGCCCTGGTCCAGATCAACCGAAGCCTGCGTCCCGATGGGCTGTTTCTAGGCGCTCTACTTGGCGGCGAAAGCTTGACCGAACTGCGCATCGCCTTGACCGAAGCCGAGATCGAGCTTTGCGGCGGCGCCAGCCCCCGCCTGTCCCCACTGGCCGATGTGCGCGACGCCGGCGGTCTGATGCAGCGCGCCGGCTTCGCGCTGCCGGTCGTCGACCGGGAAACGGTGACGGTGACGTACGATAACGCGTTTCGCCTGATCGCCGACCTGAGGGGCATGGGCGAGACCAATGCGTCCATGAACCGCAATGCCGCGATCCCGCCGCGCGCTTTCTGGCCCCGCGTCGCGGAGATTTATCACCAGCGCTTTGCCGAAGCCGACGGCCGCATTCCCGCGACCTTTCAGGTGCTGTACCTGTCCGGTTGGGCGCCTGCGGCAAGCCAGCAGCAGCCGCTGCGCCCTGGCAGCGCGCGCTCCAGCCTCGCCGACGCCTTAGGCGCCGAAGAGCGTTCGGCTGGTGAAGCCGTACCCTTGGTCACTGACCGAACCGACGGCTCATAGAAGGTCGCGCAGCATGGCGATCAGCGGGCGGTCCGCCGGCGGCATCGGGTAGTCGCGCAGCGCTTTCGCCCTCACCCATTTCAGCGCCTGGCCCTCAAGCGGTTGTGCCGTGCCGCGCCATTGCCGACACAGATAAAGCGGCATCAGCAGATGAAAATCGTCATAGGCATGGCTGGCAAAGGTGAAGGGCGCCAAGCAGCTTTCCTGCGTGTCGATCGCGAGCTCTTCGCGCAGCTCTCGGATCAGCGCCGTCTCGGGCGTCTCGCCTTGCTGAACCTTGCCGCCGGGAAACTCCCACAGGCCCGCCATGACCTTGCCCTCGGGCCGCTGAGCGATCAGCACGCGGCCGTCGGCGTCGATCAGGGCAACGGCCGCGACCAGCACGACCGGGCGGTTCTTCGGGGCAGCAGCCGTCGCGTTGTCCACCCTCAGCCCGCCTGCAGGTCCTGCCACTGCCGGCGCGTGATGGCGTAGACCGGGGCGTCAACCGTGGCATCGATCGGGTCGAAACGCTGGCGCCGATAGCCGTCCGGCGTCAGGCCGAGTTTGAGCACGACGCGCGCGGACCGCTCATTGTCCGGCAAGACGACGGCGGTCACGCGCTGCAGCCCCAGCTCGTCGAAGGCGAAGCGCAGGATCTCGTGCCCGGCCTCGCTGGCGTAGCCACGCCCCCAGACCTGGCGATCGAACCAATAGCCGAACTCACCTTCCGTGCCGCCCGGCTCGATGCGCACACCCATGTGACCGACCAGCCGATCGTCATCCGTCTCGGCGACGACGAACTGATAGTCGGTGGCTTGATTCCAGTTTCGCGTGGCCGTTCGGATCCAGCTCACCGCGTCCGGCAGCGTGTAGGGGATCGGCAACCGCGCCAGCCAGCGCGCGACCTCCCAGTCGGCCAGAGCCTCCGCGATCGCCGGCGCGTCGTCGCGCCGATGCCGGCGCAACACCAGCCTTTCCGTCTGCAGCCTTTGGGGCAGCGCCAAAACCATCAGGACCTAACTGCGATAATCGGCGTTGATGGAAATGTAGCCATGGGTCAGATCGCAGGTCCAGACGGTCGCCCGGCCCCGCCCGATCGCCAGGTCGATATCGATCACGATCTCCCGGCCCTTCATGTGCGCGGCCACCGGCGCCTCGTCGTAGCCCTCTACCCGTTGTCCCCGCCGGGCGATCTCGACCCCGCCGACGGCGATGGAAACAAGGTCGCGCTCGGCCCGTTCGCCGGCCTTGCCGATGGCCATGACGATGCGCCCCCAATTGGCGTCCTCGCCGGCGATCGCCGTCTTGACCAGGGGCGAGTTGGCCACCGACTTGCCGATCCGGCGCGCGGCGACGGGTGACGTGGCACCGCTGACATTGATGGTGATGAACTTGCTGGCGCCCTCGCCGTCCCGGACGATCTGCTGGGCGACATCAGTCGCCACCTGCTCCAGCGCGCGGCGGAAATCGCGCCATAAGCGGTCATCGGGTCGCTCGGCAATCGCATTGCCGGCTGCACCGGTCGCGAACGCCAGGACGGTATCGCTGGTCGAGGTGTCGCTGTCGACCGTCGTGGCATTGAAGCTGCGGTCGACCACCCGCTTCAGCATCGGCCTGAGAACAGGCGCCGGGACCGCCGCGTCGGTGAAGATGAAGGCCAGCATGGTCGCCATGTCCGGCGCGATCATGCCCGAGCCCTTGGCGATGGCGTTGATCGTGACCTGTCGATCGCCGATTTTGGCCTGCCGGGTCGCAAGCTTGGCAAAGGTATCGGTCGTCCGGATCGCATCGGCAGCCGGATGCCATTGGTCGGGCGACGCGGCATCCCTGGCGCGATCGATGTGTGCGGTAATGCTTTCCGGCGGCAGAGGCTCGCCGATCACGCCGGTCGAGGCAAGGAACACCTGGCTTTCGGCACAACCCACCGCCCGCGCCAGCGCCGCGCCGGTTTCGGCCACGGATTCCGTGCCCAGACGACCGGTAAAGGCGTTGGCGTTGCCGGCGTTGACCAGAACCGCCCGCGCCTGACCACCCGGCAGCGCCGCTCGACACCAATCGACGGGCGCGGACGGGCACCGGCTTGTCGTCAGCGTGCCGGCGACCGTCGTGCCCTCGTCGAACAAGGCCAGCATCAGGTCCGGCGAGCCGTCCTTCTTCAGGCCCGCTGCCAGTCCGGTCAGGCGAACGCCTGGCACGGTCGGCATCGATGGCGGTTCGGCCGGCGCCAGGGGCGAGATGGGCAGTTCCATAGGCGCTTCGGTGTGGCCGACTATTGCTCGATGGGTTCGCCGTCGGGGCCGAAAATCACGATCTCGGCGCCCTCGCGCAGCTCCGCCGCAATCTCCTGGGCGATCTCGGCGGCGGTCGCGTCGACAAGTTGGGGCCTGATGTCGTCAAACGACGGTGGTTCGACCGTGCGGTGCTCCTCGGTCTTGATGACGTGCCAGCCGAACTGGGTCTCCACCGGCTCGGTCGTGAACGTGCCAGCCTCAAGGCCGAAGGCCACTTCACCAAAGGGTTCGACCATGTCACCGAGCGAGAAGTAGCCCAGATCGCCGCCATTCTCGCCGCTGGGCCCGACCGACAGTTCGCGCGCAAGATCGGCGAAGTCCTCGCCGGCCTGCAGGCGCTCGATGGCCGCGTTGGCCTCTTCTTCCGTCTCGACCAGGATGTGCCGCGCACTGACCTGTTCGGACGGAGGATTTTGCTCAAGGAAGACGTCGTAGGCTGCGGCCAGGCGGTCGTCCGTCGCACGCTCGTCGATCGCGCGGGCCAGCCAGACCTCTTGAATGATGCCCAAACGAGCCTGTTCCAACAGTGCGAGGACCTCCGGGTCGTCGCCAAGGCCGTCGTCCAGGGCCTGCTGTTCGATCAGCCGGCCGGTCGCGAGCTGGTCCGCCAGAATGCCGACCAGCATCTCCGGCGGAAATTGCTGGTATTGCGGCGGCAGGGCAACCAAGGCCTCCATGACGTCGGACATCAGGATCTCAGACCCGTTGACCGTGGCGACAACCCGGTTTTCGTCGCCTTCGGCGGCATCGGATTGGGCGAAAGCGGCGGGGGCGGCCAAGGCAACAACCAGCGCGCCGACGGCGGCCGTGCGGCGCAAGACATCATGCATCATCGAAATCTCATCCCTGTTTGGGGGCAGTCGGCCGCGCGTGACGCCGGCCGGGGGGCTGGCAGGGGTAAAGCATAGGATGGCAAGACCCGCAAGCGCGGAGGTCCCCTGCCCCGGATCTGCCCCAGAAACGTCAAAAGGGTCGCTTGAGTGCCGGTGCTGGCCTATATAAGGGCATTGTCGCGGCCTATTGCCGCTGGCGAACCGGAGAATGGCATCGGATATGACGCGGCGGGCCCGCATACGCGCCTTTTTGCTGGGGCTGTTGATCGGCGGCGGTTCTTGGACTGCAGCCGCGCATGACGACGCCCACAAGCCGGAGGCGCCCTGCGACGGTGTCGTTGCGGATTGCGCGAGCGACGCCGCCGAGGAAGTCGCCGAATACGAGGCCGAGCCAGTCGATGCCGAGGATGTTGCTGTTGCCCCCGTTCGGGTCGCCAGCGAACCGGTGCCGGTCGGACCGGAGCGTATCTGCGGCCAGGCCGAGGCGTCCGCGTTTGTCCGCACGATGGATGCCACGAGCGGCCCCTTGATGAGCGGCACGCCGCTGCTGGGCCGCTTGAGCGGCAGTTCCTAGCCGCCTCAAGCCATTCGCGCGCTTCGGCGCAGCCTTCCCTTTTTCTTGGCGCATCCACGCCCGATACGGGCGTGATCGAGAGGCGTCACAGCCCCAAATGGTTTGGGGCCAATCGACAGTAGAGGTTTCCCATGCTGGGTGCATTGAGCCGCAAGGTCTTCGGCAGCTCCAACGACCGCATCGTCAAGCAGTTGCAAAAGACGGTGAACAAGATCAACGCGTTGGAACCGTCCATGAGCGAGATGGATGACGCCACCCTGCGCGCCCAGACGGACCTGTTCCGCGAGCGCCTGGAAAAGGGCGAGAAGCTGGACGCCCTGTTACCGGAGGCCTTCGCCACCGTTCGCGAGGCGTCGAAACGAACCCTCGGCATGCGCCCTTTCGATGTCCAGCTGGTCGGCGGCATCGTGCTGCACCAGGGCAAGATCGCCGAGATGAAAACCGGCGAGGGCAAGACGCTGGTCGCGACCATGCCGGTCTATCTGAACGCGCTCGGCGGCAAGGGCGTACACGTCGTGACCGTCAACGATTATCTGGCCCGCCGCGATGCCGAGTGGATGGGCAAGATCTATAACTTCCTCGGCCTGACCTATGGCTGCATCGTGCACGGGTTGACCGACGAGCAACGCCGCAGCGCCTACGCGTCTGACGTCACCTACGGCACGAACAACGAGCTCGGCTTCGACTATCTGCGCGACAATATGAAGTTCCGGCTGGACCAGATGGTCCAGCGCGACTTCAACTTCGCCATCGTCGACGAGGTCGACTCGATCCTGATCGACGAGGCGCGCACACCCCTGATCATCTCCGGCCCCGCGCAGGACACGTCCGAACAGTACGTCAAGGCGGACAAGGTCATCCCGCAGCTTGACGACAGCGACTTCGAGATCGACGAAAAACAGCGCTCGATCCATATGACGGAAGAGGGTCAGGAGCGGGTCGAGAACATCCTGACGGAGGCGGGTCTACTGGCCGAGGGCGGCCTATACGACATCGCCAACATCTCGCTGGTCCACCATGTTCAACAGGCGCTGCGGGCGCACAAGCTGTTCCAGCGCGATCGCGATTACGTGGTCAAGGACGGCAAGGTCGTCATCGTCGACGAGTTCACCGGCCGCATGATGGAGGGCAGGCGTTATTCCGACGGCCTGCATCAGGCGCTGGAGGCCAAGGAAGGCGTCCAGATCCAGCGCGAAAACCAGACCATGGCCTCGATCACCTATCAGAACTTCTTCCGGCTTTATCCCAAGCTGGCGGGCATGACCGGCACGGCGCTGACCGAAGCGAAGGAGTTCGGCGAGATCTACAGCCTGGAGGTCGTCGACATCCCCACCAACGTGGCCGTCAACCGCGCCGACGACGATGACGAGGTCTATCGGACCGAAGAGGTCAAGTTCAACGCCATCGTCGCGGCGATCGAGGAGGCGCAAAAGCGCAATCAGCCCGTGCTGGTCGGCACCGTGTCGATCGAGAAATCCGAACGCCTGTCGGACCGGCTGCGCAAGGACAAGATCAAGCACAACGTGCTGAATGCCCGCTTTCACGAGCAAGAGGCCCACATCATCGCCCAGGCCGGTCGACCGGGCGGCGTGACCATCGCCACCAACATGGCCGGCCGCGGCACGGACATTCAGCTTGGCGGCAATCTCGACATGCGCATCGCCGACGAGGCCATGCCGATCGAGGACGAGGCGGAGCGCGCCGCCAAGATCGAGCAGATCAAGGCCGAGGTCGCGGCGGAAAAGCAAACCGTCCTGGACGCCGGCGGCCTGTTCGTGATCGGTACGGAACGGCACGAGAGCCGGCGCATCGACAACCAGTTGCGCGGTCGGTCGGGCCGTCAGGGCGACCCGGGCCAGTCGCTGTTCTACCTGTCCCTGCAGGACGATCTGATGCGCATTTTCGCGTCGGACCGGCTGGACGGAATGCTGCAAAAGCTGGGCCTGAAGGAAGACGAGGCGATCGCCCACCCCTTCATCAACAAGGCGCTGGAGAGGGCGCAAACGAAGGTCGAGGCCCGCAACTTCGAGATCCGCAAGAACCTCTTGAAGTTCGACAATGTCATGAACGACCAACGCAAGGTGATCTACGAGCAGCGCCGCGAGATCATGCAGGCCGACAAGGTCGACGAGATGGTCACGGCGATGCGCCACGAGATCATCGAGGACATGGTCACGGCCGCGATCCCGCCGAACTCCTACGCCGAGAAGTGGGACATCGACACCCTGAAGGAGCGGGTGAAGAACGTGCTGGACCTGGACCTGCCCGTCGACGAGTGGGGCCAGGAAGAGGGCATCGCGGAGCCGGAGATCGAGGAGCGCATTCGCACCGCCTCGGACGAGAAGATGGCCGCGAAGGAAGCCGAGTTCGGCGCCGAGGTCATGCGCATGGCCGAAAAGAGCCTGCTGCTGCAACTGCTGGACCAGCACTGGAAAGAGCACTTGCTGGCCCTGGACCATCTGCGCCAGGGCATCACCCTGCGGTCCTACGGCCAGCGCGACCCGCTGCGCGAGTACCAGCAGGAGTCCTTCGACATGTTCCAGATGATGCTGCGCCAGTTGCGCGAATCGGTCAGCAGGGTGCTGAGCATGGTGCAGCTGCGCGTGAACACGCCGGACGCGGTTCCCGCCCCACAAGGCACGCCGCCTCAGAACCTGCAGGAGGGGCACACCGACCCGGCCCTCGCCGGCCAACAGCAACCGCAGGAAAGTGGGACGGTGCGTCCGCTAACCCGCCAGCCGCCGCCGGGGATCCAGCTGGATCCCAACGACCCGGCGACCTGGGGCAAGGTTCCGCGCAACGCCCCCTGCCCGTGCGGCTCCGGCAAGAAATACAAGCACTGCCATGGCGTGGTGGCGGCCCAGGCTTAAGCGGCGCCCTTCGCTGCCGGCTGGCTCGCCGTCCTGAACGCGAGACCGGTCAGCGCCGGTCCGGATTCGCGGTCCCTGGTGTGCTGATGCTGTAGGGTGACGACGGCGGGCGGATCGTATAGGGCGTGCCGTAAAGGCCATCGCTGCCGAAGCCGCCCTGGTCACCGATCCGATAGGCGCGGCTGCGCGGCGGCGGCACGATCGGGCTTGCCGGCAGCGCATCAGGGGACACGAGATCGACCGTTTGGTCGGGAGCGTCATCGATCGTCAGGCCCAGGCCACCGGTCAACCTGTCCGCCAGCCCGGTAAGCAGCAACCGGTCCAACGACTGGCGCTCAGCATCCGAGCCCGGCGCGACCATTGCAGCCTGCACACGGCCCAGATCCTCGATTGTCAAAGCGCCGTTGCCGGTCGCCGCTGGCCGATCGGGCGCCAGCTCGGCGAGCGAAGCCGCCGGCGTCTCCCGGTAGGTGATGGCGCATGTGCGCAAATCGGAGAGGCTGGCCGCCGTGCCGGATAGCTCGAACAGCAGCGGCCCGAACGCATCGCCGACGATCTCGAAGACGTAAGCGCTGCGAAATGCCGCCAGGATGGCCGGATTGTTGTCGAGGGATAGGACAACCGCGCCGGCGTCATCGACGTGGCCGTTCAGCGCCACCGGCCCAATATCGTCCAGCCGTGCGGCCGTCGGCAGTGTGACGTTGGGATCGGCAGTCCAAGCGCCGCCGACCAGCCCAACATCGAGATCGCCGGTTTCGTCCAGCGAAAAGGTCAGAACCGTGCCGTCGTCGAAGGCGCGGCCCTGTCGGCAAAAGGCGAACTGGCCCGATGCCGGATCGCGAAAGGCCGCCCCTACCCACCCGGCAGTGGCGAAGGCGCTGTCGGCAATCGGCGCCGGGGCCTGGGCCCGGCTGACCCCGGCGCCCAATCCGACACCGACCGCGACCCCGATCGTGGCGCACCATGCCATGTATCTGGCGAGCTGCTCTCGACAGGCGGACGCCAGATGCCGAGGGCGAGACGACACAGGATGCATCCGAACCTTCCGTCCAAATCCGCGATAGACATGGTGTCCGGTTGGTCGTGCTGCCAGCCACCGATCTCGATCAGCGTCCGGCATGGTCGGTGCGGATGGCCGGGCGGGCAAATGGCGCTTGACGTTTCAGCCCGTCCCGGGCTGGCTGGCCGGCAATGTCGATCTGGACCTTCGTAACCCTTTTTGCGGCGGCCTACATCCTGCTGCTGGCGCGCAGTGCCTGGAAGCAGGGCGAGATGCGCCAATTCCTGTGGAGCCTTCTGGCCTTTGGCGTACTGGCGGCCCTTTTGGCCCTCGTTATAGGGGTTTACGCCCTTCTCTTTGAGACCTAGTCGCAGAAGACGTCGACCACGAACACGGTATCGGAGCCCGAAACGATCAGGCGGCTGATGCCCCTTGCGCGCGCATAGTCCCCGGTGCCGCCAACGATCGCGAACTCGATCGGCGGCTGCACGATGACGGCATCGAGATCGTCGAACCGACCGGTGTTTCTGGTCAGGGCATGGGTCATGATCTGACCGCCCTCCAACTCCAGATAAAGGTCGATCGCGACTGTGCCCGAGCCGTTTTCGTCCGGCGGCTCCTGTAACGTCGAGACCCAGCTATAGACGCCAAGCGGCTCGCCATCATCATCGTTGAGCGTTCGCCCGCCAAGGCGCATGTCACCCTGGGACAAGGTCTCCTCACCGACATTGACATACGCGACCGATCGGGTGTCGCCCGCACCGTGGGCGACAAAGGGGTCACAGGCCATGACCGGCGTCGCCGCGACCGCGCCAAGCAACCCGGCGGCAGCGGCCAGTGACTTCACGCGAAAGCTTGCCATCGTCGCTGCCTCCCTTGTGCCATCGGAGCCTTACCCACCCAGCGATGCGCGACGGGATCAATCAGGGTCTCTTTGATCAAAGAGAATGGAGCCCAGAGCGCGCCATTAGACAAGCACAAAAGTGTCGATCCTGAGTACGTCATGGAAATTGCATTCATGAAAAACGGAGCCTGAAAAGTCGATCTTGCCGCAACGTGTTGGCCGTCTCGCACGGCAGGCTGTCTGACAGCACTCGGCGGCCAACCGTCTGATATCCAGGCAAGAATGCACAAGAACATGGACGTAAGACGGCACGAGCAAGGCGATATTCGCGGCGCGCGACAGGCCCGCGGCCATCTGTTGCAGGTGAGGCGGTCGCGTGCTGCAGCAAGCCGGTAAATGCCCTACACTTCGGTCCTGGCGCGCACATGCCGCGCCTGTCCAAACCACTGCCAAGAGTCCCAGACACCGAAGGGGTCTTCATGAACGCCATAGGCAACAAATCCCGCCGCTCTCTCTGCGCCCTCGCGACTTTCGCCGCGTTGACCGTCCTTGCACCGTCCGCGATGGCCCAGGACGTGGAGCCGGTTTCCGACTTGCTGGCGACGGCCGACCCCGCCCAGGGTCAGACGCTGACCCGGCAATGCATTGCCTGCCATACTTTCGAGGAAGGCGGGCCGCACCGCGTTGGCCCCAACCTTTGGGACGTTGTGGGACGTCCAAAGGCCTCGCGGGAGGGCTTCAACTACAGTCCCGTCCTGCTTGAACTTGGCGGCGACTGGTCGTTTGAGGATCTGAACGCCTATCTGGCGAACCCACGCGATTTTGCGCCGGGCAACCGCATGGCCTATGCCGGCGTGCGCGCGGTGGACGATCGGGCGGCCCTCATCGTCTACATGCGCGGCCTGAGCGCGGAGCCGGTCGACCTGCCATAGCTGCATCCGGCGGTATCTGAGGGGCGGTCGTGCAGACACGGCCGCCTTTTCCATGCCGATGCCGTTGCCGCTGCGTCACGCATGGCCTGAGACCGACGGGGGGGAAGCCTGTCTTAGCGACACTCGGTACGCCGCCTCTGATTATCATCATATGGTAATCATTTTTCATATACTGATTGAGTTGCCTTAGCGACGAGCCCTATACTTGGTGCCTCGCCAAGCGAGAGAACGGCCGGAATGAGGGGCAGGCTGCGGGGCGGCCCAAGCGCCAAGGCAGCCATGGGCCCTGTCAGCCGTTGCCGCTCGGCCGATCTGCCGATCGAAGACAACAATTGGGGGAAACCGATGACCAAAAAGCTGTTCGCCGTGGCGGCAATGACACTTGTCGCCCTGTCCACCCAGGCCGGTACCGCGCAGGACGCCCGCATGGGCGCCGGTCAGCAAGGGTCTCAGAATTTCGGCGTCAACGCGTCACTGGCCCAGGCCCTGACCGACCGCACATCGCTTGACATCTCGGTCCAGTCGTTTGGCGGACCGGCGGCCTACCTGCCCCTGCTGCAGTCGGGTGAACTGGACGTGGCGGCGGCAGTGATGCCGGATGTCGGCGACGCGATCCGCGGGCGCGGCCCGTTTGACGGCCAGCCGATGGATCAGCTGGTGCTGTTGGCATCGATGTTCCCCAGCCCGGTCGGCATGATGGTCGCCGACGACAGCGGCATCGAAACCATCGCCGACCTGCAGGGGCAAAGGGTGGCCTGGGGGCTGCCGGCCCAAGCCAGCCTGCTGCCCTATGTCGAGGGCTCGCTGGCCAATGGCGGCCTCACGCTCGACGACGTCGAACTGGTGCCCGTCACCTCCGTCGGCGCCGGCGTGGACGAGTTGATCGCCGGGCGGGTCGACGCGACCCTGTTCGCGCTGAGGGCCGGCAAGGTGGTTGAGGCGGATTCGGCGCTCGGTGGCGTCCGCTGGCTGCCCTATGATGCTTCCGACGAAGCGGTTGCGGCCATGCAGGACGTGGCCAGCGAGGCCTATCTGGTTGATGTTTCGGCGGATGACGGCGTGATCGGCATCGCAAGCGACATGCCGACCATGGCCTATGACTACGCCCTCGTCGTCGGCGCGCACGTGCCCGACGATGTCGTTCAGGCAATCGTCGACGCCTTGGCCGACGATCCGGCCGGCATCAGCGAGACCAGCCCCGTGCTGGGGTCGCTTGACCCGGACAACTTCATCCGCGCGTATCCGGGCCTGACCTACCATCCGATCGCTGAAGCGACACTCTCCAACTAGCACCCAAGGCTCGCATGGCGAGCGTGAACGGGCGGACATCGTCCGACGGCACCCGGCGCTGGCACGCAGCAGCGATGGGCGTCGTCGGGCTGTGCCTGACCCTGCTGTCTCTTGCCTGGATCAGCGGCTTGCATCGTCAGGCCGATCTGGTGCTGTTCGCCCAACAGCCGATTGCCTTGGCCTTAGCCCTGGCCATCGTGTCGGGCGGGCTGATCGTGATGACGGGGCGGCCGATCGCCAACCATGTTGCTGGCCGGGCACTGGTGCTCGCGCTGGCGATCGCCACCGGCGGCTTCTTCGTCTGGCTGGCGGCGGGGTATCAGGACATCGTCATGCTGGCCATTCAGCGCCCGCAAGGACTGGCCTGGCTTTGCGGCGCGGCCATCATCGTCCTGATGTTGCTGATCTGGCGCCTGATCGGGGCCGCCATCGCGATCATTCTCGGCATCTTCATCGTGCTGGCCCTCGCCGGCTCGGCGATCGGCATTCCGACGGTGACACCGGACCGCCTCGCGCTCTATCTGGTGACCGACGCCAGCGGGCTGCTCAACCTGCCTTTGCGCGTGGCCGTTGAGATCGTCATTCCGTTCGTCTTTTTCGGCCGCCTGCTTGAAGTGACGGGCGGCAGCGCCTGGTTCACGGACCTGTCCCAGGCCGCGTTCGGACGCTACCGAGGCGGTGCGGCCAAGGTTTCGGTCGCCGCATCGGCGCTCTTCGGCTCGGTGTCGGGAAATGCCGTCTCCAACGTGGTGGGCACCGGCGTCATCACGATCCCGTTGATGGTCAAGACCGGCTACCGGTCGCGGATGGCTGGCGCGATCGAGGCGGTCGCCTCGACCGGCGGCCAGCTCTTGCCTCCGGTGATGGGCGCGGCCGCGTTCGTGATGGCCGATTTTCTGCGGGTCCCCTATTCCGATATCCTGCTCGCCGCACTGCTGCCGGCGGCGCTCTACTTCGCCGCAGTGTTCATCCAGGTCGACCGTGTGGCCGCACGCGACGGCATTCGCGGGGTCAAAAGCGCCGACCGTTCGACGTTTACGACCTTCGCGGCCGGCGCCCTGTTCCTGATCCCGTTCGTCGTTTTGTTCGTCGCGTTTCTGGTCCTGGCCGCGCGCCCGCAAACGGCAGCGCTCTATGCCATCGCCGCAACCATCGTCATCGGGCTGGTGCATGGCTATCGCGGTCGCCGACTGACATTGTCGGCGCTTGTCAGGGCCGCGCGGGACGCGGGCACGGCCGCCGTGCCCGTGGTTGTGGTCACGGCGGCGGCGAGCCTGCTGATCGGGCTGATCAACATTACCGGCGTCAGCTTCTCGCTGGCCCTGGACGCCATCGCGTTGAGCGGCGGCAGTGCCATCGCCCTCCTCCTGATCGTCGCCGTGACGGCCATCGTTCTGGGCATGGGCATGCCGACGGTCGCGGTCTACATTCTGCTGGCAACCTTGCTCGCACCGGCGCTTGAAACGGCCGGGTTTGGGGGCATCGAGGCCCATCTGTTCATTCTCTATTTCGGCATGATGTCGATGGTGACGCCGCCCATCGCGCTGGCCGCGATCACGGCCGCGAACATCGCCGGCACCAACCCCTGGTCGACAAGCTGGAACGCCTTGGGGCTGGCCTGGGTGGCCTATATCGTGCCGTTCCTGTTCGTCTTTTCGCCGGCCCTGGTTCTGGCCGCGCCCTGGTTTCTGGTTTGCGTCACCGTCGCGACCGCGATGGCCGGCATCTATTGCATCTCCGCCGGCGCCGTTGGTTTCCACCGGGTGAAACTGGACAGGCCATGGCGGCTGGCCTGGGCGGTTGTCGGCGTGCTTCTTTTCATACCGCCCGGCCTTGGAACCTGGGCCATCGTCACCAACCTGGCGGGCGCGGTCCTGTTCGTCGCCCTGTTGATCGGCGGATATCGGTCGGGCGACGGGCGCCGAGAGAGGTATTCGTCACGATGAAAGGGTCTGAAGGTTTCTACCCCGTCTTCGGCAGGACATCGAACAGGACCACGCGACCGGTTTCACCTAGACTGTCTGATCATGACGCACCCTGACACTCAGAGCGAGGCCGCCGTCAGCGCCGGCCAATCCGATCCGACCGACGCCGAGCCGATGCATATCGGCGGCGGCCATCTGGATCGTCGCCGGGCGCAATCCCTGTTGGCCGATGCCGGCGCCGATGCCTTGCTTCTGCTGACCCGGCAGACCATCAAATACGCCACCGGCGCCGATGCCGGGCCCGTTACCCTGTTTAACAGGGCCGGTTCCGCCTTCGTCGTGATCCCGGCCGACGCGGGCGATCCGCCGTCCGCCATCATCGGTGACTTCGGCGCCACGACCTTCGCGGCACGCACCGGCATCGCGGATGTGCGCCCTTTTCCCACCTGGATCGAGACAGCAGACATCACCGGGTTCGCCGGACAAGACCTATCCTTGCGGGACAAGCTGGCGCTGGCCGACAGGCCGCCCGGCAGGCAGCGCCCGGCGACCTTCGAACCGGAACGGACATTCGCCCTGCTGAACGACGTCTTGGCGGATCGGGGGCTGGGCAGCGCCGCGATCGCGATCGAGACCGATGGTCTGACTGCGGCGGAGAGCGAGGCGATCAAGCGCGCCTGCCCGAACGTGCGCTGGCTGGATGGCGGGCCGCTGCTGGCACGTTTGCGCATGATCAAATCGGCCGCCGAAATCGCCATCCTGACCCGGGCCGCGGCGTCGGCCGAAGCCGGAATGCATCGGGCGCAAGCCAGCATCGCGACAGGCGTGAGCGGCAACGCGCTGGCCGATATCTGGCGCGATGCCGCGCTCGACCACGCCGCCACGCTCTGCCCAGGAATGCCGCTCGACACATGGTCCTCGGTCGCCTCGGGGCCGGACGCCTTCAGCGGCAACCGGCCGGTTCAACGCGGCGACACGATCAAGTTCGACGTCGGCGTGGTGATCGACGGCTATTCGTCGGATTCGGCGCGGACTTTTGCCTGCGGCCGCCCCCGTGACGAGGTGTCGGACCTGTTCAAGACAATGCTGGAAGCCCATGCGGCGGCGGTCGACGCCGTGGCTATCGGCAATTCGCTGGGAGATATCCACCGCGCCGCCATCACGGTGATGCATCGTGCCGGCTTCGACAGCTATCACCGGGGCCATTTCGGGCACGGGCTCGGCGCATCGTCCTTTGTTGAGCAATGGCCGTTCATCGGCCCCGGCGAGGCGGAACCGGTGGCGCCCGGCATGGTCCTTGCCGTCGAGGTGCCGTGGTACATCCAAGGCCTGGGCGCACTGATGGTCGAAGATCAGTTCGTGATCGGCGAGCGCGGACCACAGCGGGCTTGGACGCTGCCGCGCGACCTGGTCGTCGTCTGACGTCGGCCGCGAGCGGCCCCGGCTGTCGAACGATGAACGGGACGCGCAGCATGTCTTGGTAGAGGATCGGCCCCCTGGCCGCCAACCGGTTCTGTAACTAACTCAAGGCCCGTATTCAGATATGCCCTTCAAGTGCCCAATAGTGGTTCTCTGCACTATTGTCTCGCCTTAGTGGGAAGGTATACTGATATCGGTCAGGCCGGTACAATACTGAGATGTATTCAACGATACGATCATTGTCATCAAAAACACTTCGCCTGACATTTATTAGCGCAGCCCCGACATCAGTTTTCATCAAGTCGGCGGTCGTGCTGTCCGCGAGGCAGGCGGAAATGGCCTGCTCCGCCCGGATCACGTTGCACCCCTGCCGCTCGACGAGCACGAGCACCGGCTCGCTCTTAACCTCTTCTATCGTGAAATGTCGACCGATGTCTTCCGGAACATAGGTCGTGAACAGGGAGAAAGGCTCGTCGTCAATAAAACGCAGGCGGACCGTTCGCTGAATCAGGTCGTCCGGCCGGCATTTCAAACAGCCAGACACCCTTTCCCCCGCCGGAACCATGTCGAAATTGAGGACTTGGATTTCAGTCTTGCCGGCGAGCTTTTCGTATTTTTCGTATAATCTCGCCATCGATAAACCGTCGGGCCGTGGCCCGGCATGGGGCGCGTTCACCCGCGTGCCATGGCCGCGCCCCGGGCGTCGAACCACGTGGTTTTGGGTGGCCAATTGCTCAAGGGCGCGTCTAACCGTCAGGGGTGAAACCCGGAACCGGAGCGACAAGGCGCTTTCAAGCGGCAGCTGCTCGCCGTGCGAATAGCGGCCGCCGAGGATTTCCTCGCGCAGCACGGCGGCGATCTGCTGATAGCGCGGCGTCCTCAGATCCTGGCTCGGCCTTGGAAACGCGACCGTCTCGAAGGACCTCCGCTTCCAAATCCCCATCCTCGCCCCTCCCCGTCCTGGTTTTGGTTTTGCGCAAGCCTACCATGTCCATCGCAGCGCGAACCACCGAGCCGAGATCCCGTCGAGGTCGTCCAGAATACCGCGATATCAGTCGACCAGGGGCAAGCTGAGAGGAAAGGCCTGCTCGGCCGACCGGCGTGCCCAGTCCCGATCGGCCACGGCGGCAAAACCACGCTGCTGGATGCCGTTCAGTTGCGCGGCACGGGCGGCCATGTCGACCGTTTGCACGACACCGCCTTGCACGAGATGCCGACCGGCAACAAAAACGTCGCAGATCGGCCGCTCCAGGCCTGAAAACACGAGCGCCGCCAAGGGGTCATAGCCCGGATTCATGTCGGGGTGGTCAAGGTCGACCAGCACCAGATCGGCCCGTGCGCCGTCCTCGATGATGCCGAGATCGTCGCGGCCCAGCGCCTGCGCGCCGCCACGCGTGGCGGCATGGAACATGGCGGCCAACGAGGTGCCATGCTGAGAGCCGGCCGCGATTTTGGCGCAAACCAGCCCCCAACGCATCTCGTCGACGATGTTGTGCGGATAGATGTCCATACCGATGCCGACATTGATCCCGGCATCGATATAGGACTGGAAGTGGTTCAGCAGGATCCCGCGCCGGGCAATGACCGCGGGGCAGTGCGCGACGTTGCATTCCCGTTCCGCAAGCAACCGCCGATCGCGCTTGCCCGGGTACTGATGGATCCATGGATGATCATCCAGAAAGATGCCGTGGCCGAGGATCGCCGACGGTCCGAGAAACCCGACATCCTCAAGAAACTCCATCGAGCTGAGGCCGTGCCGGTTCACCATCTCGCGAAACTCATGGACCGACTGGGCAGCATGAATGGTGCGCGGCACGCCCAACTCTTCCGCGGCCGACACGCTGTCGCGCAACAGGGCGACCGTGCAGGTATCGACCTGGGCCGGCGAGATGACGCCGCGAAGCCGTCCTGACGGGTGTTCCTCGGCCTGTCCGACCAGGCGGATCGCCTCATCCAACCCTTTTTGACCCGCCGTCTCGTCCCAAACGTATTCCATGGAATGCCCGGTCGAGGTCTTGTAGGCAGCCGACGCGTACATCGGCGCCACATAGGCACGAATGCCGGTGTCGGCCAACGTCTCCAACCAGCCGTCGTAGGCACCAAATATGTCCATCATGGTGGTGCATCCGGACCGCAGCATTTCGCCGACGGCAAACTCGGACATGGCGATGTTGTCGGCATCGTCGGTATGCATCAGCGACTGGTATTCAAACAGGGTGCTCATATAGATCCGGGGACTGCCCAGTTCTTCCCAACACCCCTTGGCTTTGACGGCCGAGCTTGAGTGACCGTGGATGCTGATCATCCCGGGCATGACCATCTTGCGCGACCCGTCGATGCTGCGCTCGGCCGTGCCCGGATACTCGGTGCCGACATACACGATCTCGTCGTTCCGAAACGCGATGTCGACATCGCTGCGGTAGACATGGCGGTCGCGCGCGCGATCATAGACGATCGCGCGCGCCGCTTTGCGGACTACCGTGACGGCTTCCTGGTCAGTCATGAGGCGTTCCTGCTCCCTTATCCCATGTTGGTGTTAAGTGACGTCGTTCAGATGGCAGGCGGATACGTGGCCCGGCGCGATTGTCCGGGCCACCGGCGCCTCGACCCGGCATCGCGGCATGGCGTGCGGACACCGCGTGTGGAAATGGCAACCGCTGGGTGGATCGAGGGGGGACGGGATCTCGCCTTGAATCGGACGATAGTCCTTGCGACGACGACCAATGCGGGGCCGCTCGTCGATCAATGACTGGGTGTAGGGATGGTTCGTGTCGCGGAACAGCCGGTCGGTCGGCGCACTCTCGACCACGCGTCCGAGATACATCACGACAGTGCGATCGGATATGTGCTCGATAACGCTGAGATCGTGGCTGATGAACAGGTAGGTCAGGGCATGCTGGTCGCGCAGATCCATGAACAGATTGACAATCTGTGCCTGGATCGAGACGTCCAGCGCCGCCACGGCCTCGTCCGCCACGACCAGCCGAGGCCGAACGGCCAGGGCGCGGGCAATCCCGATGCGCTGGCGTTGTCCGCCGGAGAACTGGTGGGGAAAGCGCCGCGCCGCATCGGGCGGCAGGCCGACCTGGTCCAATATCTCGGCAACGTAGTCAGACGCTTCGCCTCGTGTGATCAGACCATGGCTCAACGGTGCCTGTTGGATGATCTTCTCGACCCGATGGCGCGGATTCAGCGAACTCATCGGATCTTGAAAAACCATCTGGACGCTTAGGTGGGCGGTTTTCCTCTCAGCACCTCGCAGCGTGCCGACCGTCTTGCCGTCGATCAGCACATCGCCGTCCGTCGGCGCCATGATGCCGGCGATCAAGCGGCCCAAAGTGGATTTGCCGCAACCGGACTCGCCGACCAGGCCGACCACTTCGCCCTGCCGGATCGACAGATTGACGTCATCGACCGCGTGGACGCTGCGGCGATCGAAATGCGCGCCGAAGAGAGCGACCAGGCGGGCCGCCAAATCGGGACGCTGCTCGAACGTCTTGTGCAGGCCGTGGGTGGCTAAAAGCGCCGGCTCACCGACCAGATCGGCGGAAGGCATCGACACCGCCATCAGGGCTCACGCGCCGCTGCCGGCCCGGTTACCACGCCCTCGCGGGGCGGCATCGGAACCAAGGGGTGAAAACACCGCATCCAGCGGCCCGACGTACCCGTCTGGATTGGCGGTTCGGCCCGGCAGTCCTCGGTGGCATGGCCGCAACGCGGTCGAAAGGGGCAACCGGCCGGCAGGTCGCCGAGCGGCGGTGTCATGCCCGGTATCTGGCGGAGCGGGCGCCCCCTTTCGTTCATGGCCGGCAGGCTGCTGAGCAGTCCCTCCGTATAGGGGTGGCCCGGCGCCTCCAAAACCGCGTCGGCCGCCCCCTGCTCCACGATACGGCCGGCGTACATGACGCTGATGGTGTCCGCGAGGTCGGAAATCACCGACAGATCGTGCGTGATCCATATCAGCGCCGTGCCGGTGGCCCGCGCAAGCTCGCCGACCTCATACAGGATTTGCGCCTGAATGGTTACGTCCAGCGCCGTCGTCGGCTCGTCGGCAACGATCACCTTGGGGTTGTTCAACAGCGCGATGGCGATCGCGACGCGCTGGCGCATGCCGCCGGAAAACTGGTGGGGGTAGGCACGAATACCCTCCCCTGGCGACGGAATGCCGACCCGGCGCAAAGCCTCCAAGGAACGGTCCAAAGCGGCCCGGCGCGAGGTTCGCTCGTGCGCCTGGATTGCGTCGATCATCTGGGCATCGATGCGCAGCATGGGGTTCAGCGTCATCATCGGGTCTTGGAAGATCATGGCGATGTCGCGGCCGCGGATCTGACGCATCGCGCCTTCCGACAAGCCGACAAGTTCGCAGCCGCCAAGCCGCACACTGCCCGATTCAATGCGCCCGGGCCGATCGATCAGGCCCAGAATCGAGAACGCGGTGATCGACTTGCCCGACCCGGATTCACCGACCAGGCCGTGGATCTCGCCGGGGTGCAGATCGAAGCTGACGCCGTCGACCGCCTTCAGGATGCCCGCGCGGGTGTGAAACCAGGTGCGCAGATCGCGCACCGACAGCACGGCCGCCTCGGGCGCTCTTGGCGCGCCAGAGGATTGGCCAGAGGGTTGGCCGGGCGTCACCGCTGGTTCCTGGGGTTCAGCACGTCGCGCAGCTGATCGCCCATCAGGTTGACCGACATGATGGTGATCAACAGGGCCACGCCGGGGAAGACACTGACCCAGTACTCGCCGCTCATCATCAGGCTGAAACCGTTGGCGATCAGCAACCCCAAGGATGGTTGGGTCACGGGCAGCCCAAGCCCGAGAAAACTCAACGTCGCTTCGATGGCGATGGCGCTGGCGATCTGCATGGTCGCGACCACGATCACCGGCGGCAGGCAGTTTGGCAGCAGGTGGCTAAAAACGATCTGGCGGTGGCTCAGTGCCAAACACTGCGCCGCTTCCAGATATTCCTTCTGGCGCTCGGTGATGGCGGCACTGCGGATCGTTCGGGCATAGTACGCCCATTGCACGAAGACGAGCGCGTAGATCACCTTGTCGACGCCCTTGCCCATGACCGCCAACATGACCAGCGCGATGAGAATGGCCGGAAAGCTGAGTTGAATGTCCACGATGCGCATGATCAGGGCGTCGACCGCGCCGCCGAAATAGGCCGCCGTCAATCCCGCGCTAAGCCCGATGGTCAGGGCGATGGCGCCGCTGGCCACCGCCACGAACAAGCTGATGCGCAAGCCATAAAGGATGGCGGAAAACATGTCCCGCCCCTGGGTATCGGTACCAAGCAGGTATGTCTGACCGCCCCAGCCCTCGGCACCGGGCGCCAGCCGGCTGTCCATGATGTCGATCTGCGTCAGGTCGTGCGGGTTCTGCGGCGTGATGACCGGGGCGACCAGGGCCAGAACGACAATGGCGAAGAAGACGATGCTGGCGACCAGTGCCACCTTGTTGTCGGCAAAGTCGCGCAGCTGACTGGTGAACAGAGAGTGTCTCAATCTCCATAGCCACGAGGTGCGCACAGCCGACCGCCCGTCCCCGGAACCGGGCCTTCGCCCGCCGGCTTTCGGGCCCGCATCGCCTTGGGCTGGGTGTGTCGCCATCGCCTCAGCCCCTCGATGCCGTGCGAAAACGGGGGTCCAGGGCCGCATAGGAGAGATCGACCAGCAGGTTGATGATCACGAAGATCATGGCCGTGACCAGGACATAGGCGACGACGACAGGCCGATCGAGCAGGTTGATGCTGTCGATGATCAGCTTGCCCATGCCGGGCCATGCGAAGATCGTTTCCGTGACCACCGAGAAAGCGAGGATCGACCCAAACTCCAGGCCCAGCACGGTGATCAGGGGGATAAGGGTGTTGCGGAAGGCATACACCCAGTTGATCCGCCGGGCAGCCAGGCCCTTGGCACGCGCGAATTTGATGTACTCCTGGCCGAGGACCTCGCGCATGCTCGCACGAGACATCCGGATCGCCAACGCGATCTGAAAAAGCGCGAGGTTGAACGCGGGCAGGACAATGTGAGACCAGCCATCGACCGTCGCCAAGCTGGTCTCAATGCCGAAGATTTCCGCCGTCTGGCCGCGCCCGGTGGCCGGCAGCCAGCCAAGCTCGACCGCGAACAGCAGGATCAACATCAGCCCGATCCAGAACGTCGGCACCGAAAAGCCCAGAATGGACCCGGCCATGATGGCCTTGGAACTCGCCCTGTCCGGATACAGGCCCGCATAGATGCCCAGCGGAACACCCAGAAGGATGGCGAAGACCAGCGCGACCAGCGCCAGTTCGAGGGTGGCTGGAAAGCGCTGAAGAATCAGTTCTATTGCCGGCTCGTTATAGACGAACGAGATGCCCAAATCACCCTGCAGGGCGTTCTTGAGGAACAGCCAATACTGCTCCAAAAGCGGCAGATCCAAGCCCAGCGCCGCGCGCGCACGATCGATTTCCGCCTGCGGCGCGTCGGGGTTGATCAGAATCTGGATCGGGTCGCCGACGGCATAGATGCCGAAAAAAACCAGCATCGACATGACAAGCAAGACCAACACCGCCTGCATGAGGCGCCGAACGATGAAGGCGCTCACGCTGGCCGTCCCGACTTCTCAACCGCCCATGCGTGCAAGACAGGCACCGCCAATGATCTCTACGACTGGGTTGCGGTATGCGGCACACGCCGCGACACCATCTTCGCGGCCGCTTGCCGGATTTCCAGTCTTTGCGCACGCGACCGCATATCGTAATGCGTCGTAATACCGAGGCCCTTGTTAGAACCTGGTACCGCGCCAAAGGCTGGGCGGTTCCGCCAACTGATCCAGAAGCCCGGCATCGGTGATCGCGCGGACTGCCGCCTCCTGGGCATGGTCGAGCGTATCCTGTTCATCGACCGTCACCACCTGGCGGCCGGCCATCAGGATCTCGCCGTCGATCATCACCGTGTCCACGTCTGCGCCGTTGGCAAAGCTGACGACACGCCACAGCGGCATCTGCAAAGGATAGAGGTGGGGCTTGGCGACATCGATGAAGATAAGGTCGGCCCGCTTGCCGACCTCGATCGAGCCGAGGTGGTCGTCCAGGCGGAGCCCGCGCGCGGCGTCGATCGTCACCATCTCGAGGGTCTTGCCAGGCGGCAATACGCGCGTATCGCGGAAATGACGCCGGTGATAGTGCATGGCCTGCTGCATATGCCGGAACATGTCGGCGCTGCGGTCCGGCGCGGTGCCGTCCGAGCCGATCATCACGATGCCACCGGCGTCCAACAGCTCCACGACCGGACAGCGGCCGCGGATCGCCATGTTGGCGCTGGGGTTGGTGACGACCCGCGTGCCGGTTTCGACAATCCGTTCGACCTCCGCATCCTCAAGGTCGACGCAGTGTGAAAACACGGCGTCGTCGCCCAACAGGCCAAGCGTGTCGGCCAGGGCAACCGATCCGCGGCAATGACCATCTTGCGTGAACAGCGTCCCCGCATCGCGCGACAGCGAGCGGACGGCATCGGCATGGTCGTACCAGAACGGGTCGATGCCACTGTCACCGACCGCGTCGGGTTTGAGAACCGACATCATCAAACAGATGCGGATCCGCCAATCATCGCCGCCGGAGAATGCATCGATCAGAGCCGAGCAGGACGCCAATTGATCCTCTACGTCAACCACTTCGTCGGCATCGTTGATGTGATCTCGAAACGTTTTTGGAAACGGCGGATTGCTGAGGCCAACCGCCAGGATCGATCGGATTCCCACCGACTTGGTCGCCGCCGCGTGAGCCAGCGCATAGTCAGGGCGGTCGGTACGCATCGTGCCGTCGCCGCCGCCCAGCAACGACAGGCCGGTCGTCGTCCCGCATTTCAGCCGCTCCAACGCCGCCAACCGCGCTTCGGCTTCCCAAAAAGACGGTGGTGAATGAAGGGCATAGACCTTGGCGCAGGCCTGAGCCCATTTCTCGCCGTCGCCGCCGCCGATGGTTTTCATGAGGCCGTGCCCGGCATGGGCATGAGCGTCGATCAGGCCCGGAAGCACCACCTTTCTCCTCGCGTCAATCCGTCGCCGCGCGCCTGGCCGATAGGTCTTGGCCAGCTCCGCGGTCGGACCGACGGCGACGATGCGTCCGTCGTCGATTGCGATTGACGCATCGGGGATAGACCGGCGCTCGCGGTCAACGGTTATGACATGTCCGTTTTCGATCAGCGTATCGACCATCTCGCTCCTCGGGTCTGCAGTCGGATTGCTTGCCGATTGACGGCGGCGGAGAGTTTTCTCGCGACGTGCAATCGAGGTTTGGGCAATCGAGGTTTGGGCAACCGAGGTTTGGATAGCGGGCCCGGGCTTTGCCGATCCAGCCAAACCGGGCGCAGGCGGATAGCATAATTGGACGGGATTAGCGCCGGCAGACCACCGTCCCGCCGGCGATCTGGCCAGCGCCGTGAGGGGCTATTTACGAACTATTATGATACCGCGGCGACACCACCAAGGATTGGGTCGGACATCGCTTGCCCTTACGCTCGGCTGGATCGGCGCCCAGCAAGCGCCTGCTGATCGGGGAGCACATCATGAAGACCAACCTGTTACTATCGGCAGCAGCGGTCGTGGCATTCGCCAGCTACACCTCATCCGCCTCGGCCCAAGACGGCAATGCCTGCGATGTCGTGTTCGCGCATGGTGCGGCGGTAAGCAGTCTGGATCCGCACTTTCACGCGTTAACGCCGAACGGCGCGATAGCCGAGCACTTCTTCTCCAAGATGGCGCTGCAGGACGAGTTCCTGCGCGTCCACCCGGGTTTGGCGGAAAGCTGGGAGGTGGGCGACGATCCGCACGTTTGGACGTTCCACTTGCGAGATGACGTCACCTGGCACGATGGCGAGCCGTTCACGGCCGACGATATCGTCTATACGTTCGAGCGGGTTCCCAATGTGCCGAACTCGCCGTCCAACTACTCGATCTACACCCAACATGTGGCCGAGATCGACGTCCTCGACGACCATACGATCCAGTTCACCACGCATGACGTGTTTCCGCTGATGCCGCAATATGCGGCGCTCTTGACCATTGTCCCCCGACACGCGGCGGAAGGACGCACCACCCCTGAATTCAACGACGGCACGGCGGCGATCGGCACCGGGCCTTACCGGTATGTGGACTACGTGCCCGGCGACAGAATCGCCATGCAACGCAACCCGGCCTATTGGGGCGAGGCGTCCGACGCGCAAAACGTGGAGTTCCGCTTCATTCCCAACAACGCCACGCGCGTGGCCGCCTTGCTGGCCGGCGATGTCGACATCATCGATACCGTACCGACCACGGACGTCGAGCGGTTGATGAACGAACCCGGCATCCGCGTCCGATCGACCGCCGGCGTGCGAAACATCTATCTGTTTCTCGACCAGGGCAACGACGTGACGCCGTTCGTGTTCGACAATGACGGAAACCCGCTCGACACCAATCCGCTGACGGACTTGCGCGTGCGCCAGGCCTTGTCCATGGCGATCAATCGCGAGGCGATCGTCTCGCGCATCATGAGCGGCCAAGCGTCACCCTCCGGCCAGCTTTTGCCGGAAGGCATCATGGGTCATATCGAGGGCCTCGGTCCCGTCGACTACGATCCCGATGCAGCGCGGGCCTTGCTCGCCGAGGCAGGCTATCCGGACGGTTTTCAGCTTACCCTGCATGGCCCGAACGATCGCTACATCAACGACGCCGAGGTGGTGCAAGCCGTGGCCCAGATGTGGTCTCGCATCGGCGTCGCCACATCGGTCGATACCATGCCCTCGAACGTCTATTTCTCCCGCGCCGGTAACCGTGAGTTTTCGGCCGGACTGCTCGGCTGGGGCACGGGTACGGGCGAGCCGGACTCGCCCATGGTCGGCATCCTGGCGACCGTCGATCCCGACCGGGGCCGCGGCATCGCCAACCGGTCGCTCTACAGCAATCCGGAGTTCGATGCCTTGCTCGACGAGGCCTTGGCGTCGGTCGATATCGAAGAGCGCGAAGCGATCTACCGCGCGGCGACGGAGGTCGCGATCAGCGACGTGGCGATCATTCCGCTGCACCACCAGTTCAACATCTGGGCGATGCACGATCGGCTGGACTACACGCCGCAGGTCGACGAACGCTCACTGGCGATGAACATCGAAATCCTCGACGCCGACTGCCAGTAAGCCTTCTCCGGCGTCTTGCATGACGAGAGACGGGCCAGCGAGGTCAGGCTGGCCCGTCAAGCCATGTTAATCGCCTATTCCCACTCGATCGTCCAAACCTCATTTAGAGCATTGATCTTATTGTATTTTTTCCTGTCCGCGGCTGCAAAAGCCGACTTCTAGTCCGCCAAAAAGCTATGGTGCTGATTATTGAAGACGAATCTCCGCCAAAAATTTTTCTTCGGTCTTGTCCTCTATCGCAGCCTATCGGCGAGCTCCTTCATTAACCTCAGCACGCTGAGCGCTAAATCATCTTCGGAAAAGTACCGCCACTCTAATAGCGAATGCTGCTATCGCGCACGACGACAGCAGCAGTTTTGACCTGCCTCTGAGAATCTCCTCCAGATGGAGCTAGAGTCCGACCCGACAGAAGGGACGGACGATGAAGCGAACGAGATATTCCGAAGAGCAGATCAT
>JANQGH010000003.1 GCA_028277405.1 Alphaproteobacteria bacterium
ATGCCCGGCCAGGCGTCGATGATGCGCACCGTCTATGGCGACCATGACCGCTTCGTGCAGACCTATTTCGCCACCTACAAGGGCAAATACTTCACCGGCGACGGCTGCCGGCGGGATGCCGACGGCTATTACTGGATCACGGGCCGAGTCGACGACGTGCTCAACGTGTCCGGGCACCGCATGGGCACCGCGGAGGTGGAATCGGCGCTGGTCGCGCACCCGAAGGTCTCGGAAGCCGCGGTCGTCGGCTATCCGCACAACATCAAGGGCCAGGGCATCTATTGCTACGTGACGCTGATGTCGGGCGAGGCGCCGGACGAGGACCTCAAGGGCGAGCTCAAGAACTGGGTGCGCAAGGAGATCGGGCCGATCGCCACGCCGGACCTGATCCAGTTCGCGCCGGGGCTGCCGAAGACCCGCTCGGGCAAGATCATGCGCCGAATCCTGCGCAAGATCGCCGAGGACGACTTCTCCAATCTGGGCGATACCTCGACGCTGGCCGACCCGGCCGTGGTCGACGATCTGGTGGAGAACCGGCAGAACAAGGCGGCGTAAGCGGCGCCTCAGACACGGCAAAGGGCGCGGGCGGCAAACTCCCTCCCGCGCCTTTTTTCAATTGTCTCGGGACGATTCCAGCTCGGCGCGCCTGCACCGAGAGATTTCCCGGCTCTTTGACGGCTGCTCTCAGTAGAATCGCAGACGCAAAGCACGGCTGAGTGGGATTTGGTTAGGTTGTTTCCTCGGCCATTAGGAGCGCCTCGGTTGTCTCCATACCGAACTCCTCTAGCTCGAAAGGCCGCCGGGCTACTTCTCTATAACCTGCACGAGCATAGGCGCGAATTGCGCTGACATTTGTGGCGGCTACGACCAGCGCAAGGCGCGGACACCCATTACGACGTGCCTGCGCCTCCGCCTCTTTCAGCAGGGCTGTCCCCAATCCTTTGCCGCGGGCTTCGGGTATCATAGCCACCACGTTGATGTACCAATAACCTGGAACGAGGTTCGCAAGCTCCTCGATTGCCACGAAGGCGTCCGGAACCTCTGGTCCAGCCGGCTTAGCCGTTGTTGGAAGGGGGTATCCAATCATCCCACCAATTGGCGAGCCGTCCTGCTCGAGGACAAACCCATGCCGATAGCTGAAATCGCCACCTTCCGCTGACACAAGTGCTTGGCCAACCGCAAACCCGTCCAAGCCTTCGGGCGCCATTCCGTCCCATAGTGCAGGTATGAGCCCGTCGCTTGCCATGTCGATAACGCGGATCAAAAGGGGCGTGTCTTCCGGTGTTGCATTGCGAACTGTGGCCGGCAAGGGTGGCCTCCCCTGTTTTCGCTTTTCAAATTCCGATCACAGTAGTTCGTGCCTTCGTTCAAGCTGAGACCTGCGACATGGGCTTGTATCACGGTAGGGCCCTATTTGTATTTCCGTTATGTCCCTTGCGAACGAGGATCGAATGTCTGCTATGTCCGGATTTTGTTGAAAAAGTCGGCGAGCGGGCGTTTCGGTTAGATCACTGAGAATTTCGTTTCACCGCGGCGGTGGTCCTGAATCTTGATTCCGGCGACGCCTGTGAAACGAAATAGGATTCTACTGCGCGCGTTTGCGGTGCGACACGCCGGACTTTTTCAACAATATCGGCACTTCTCTGCCATCGGAGGCTTGGCACTGACAGGTCTGCGCGTCGGGGTCTGAGCAGCCGTCGATGTCGGGATTGTCAGAGCGTCTTCAGATACTCCAGCAAATCGCCGATGTCCGATGCCAAAACGCGTCTTGTGATCTCGGCGCGGTTGTCCGCTCCTGGCACCAAGCGGCCAGTCGATCATCGAGAACGCGACGTCTGCTGCGGGGCGATACCGTTGATAAAGTCTGCGTTGTGATGGGTGGCGAAGCGTGATTCCGTCTTTCTGAGACGAACGGTCGGGAGACGGGCACGATGATGGGCGAACAGGCGGCGCCGGCGCAGCTTTTCTACGACTGACCTGCTCCCCTGAATTGCCCCCGCTTTGAGGTTAGGGTCCGTTCTTCGATCAGAGGAGACGGACGATGAAGCGCAGCAGGTTCAGCGAAGAGCAG
>JANQGH010000009.1 GCA_028277405.1 Alphaproteobacteria bacterium
CGCCGCAGATCACCCGAAAGAACTCTCGCCATACAGGCTGGCCTCCTTCACCAGCCTGCATCTTGAATCAGATTTCCAGAACCTTGGGAATCCCCCTCGATTCTCAACGGTCAGAATTTGCTCTATTTTTGAATAAGATAGGGCATCTTTGTTCGATCGTTTGGATCGCGAAGCGATTCCAATCGATCGAACGATGCCCTAGCGCCTGCTACTCGGCTGCCAAGCGCCCCGACCCGCCCGCATGGGCGGCGACCGCTTCGCCGAAGGCCCGAAACAGGGCCGTGGACTCGGCGTTTTCCCAGTAGCGCCATTCCGGATGCCATTGCACGCCGATGGCAAACGCCTTGGCGCCGTCGACCCGCACCGCCTCGACCTGGCCATCCTCCGCCACCGCCTCGACCGACAGCCCGTTGCCCAGCTTACCGACGCCCTGATAGTGGATCGAATTCACGACGATCTCAGGCTTGTCGAACAGCCGGGTCAACTGGCCGTCCGTCGACAGGCGCACCGGGTGGGCCGGTCCATACTGGCCCTCGGCATCAAGCTCCGGGTCCGGATGATGGTCGAAGCGGCCGTCGACCGACTTCAGATCCTGGTGCAACGTGCCGCCAAAGGCGACGTTCAGCTCTTGAATGCCGCGGCAGATCGCCAACAGCGGAACACCTTCGCTGAGCGCGGCGCGGATCAGGGGCAGTGTGGTCGCGTCCCTGGCTGGGTCGTGGTCTGCGTCATGGCCGTCGGATGTGTCGCCATAAAGTGCAGGATGCACGTTCGACGTACTGCCCGTGATCAGGACACCATGCAGCCGGGGCAACCATTCGCGCCAATCATAGGCGTCGCCCAGCGCCGGCAAGCCGACGGCCAGCGCGCCCGCGCCATCGGTGACGGCGCGGATATACTTGTCCCCAACGATGTGAAACGGGTGCAGGCCCACCTGCCTGACGCAGCAGGGTATTCCGACAAGGGGTCGCATATGGGCGATCTTCCCTTCTTGATGAATGCGCGCGACCATGGGTCACGCTGTTGTCACTTTGGCCTCAGCGGCTAGTGAAACATATATGCGTGCCATGGAAGACGCAGTTCAAGCCCTGCTGGCGTTGAAACTCTGGGTCGTGGGGCTGTGGCTCATTTTTGTTTTCGTCGTGGAACGGCTGCTGCCCCGCGCGCGCCCACGCCGCGACGAAGGACCGCTCGGCTGGCGCAGGCTGGGGCGGAACGCCGGCCTTTGGCTGGCCAATGTCGGCCTGTCGCCGCTCATCGTCGTGCCCGTAACCTATTTGGCGGCGACGAATTCGCTTGGCTGGCGCGACGCTCTGGCGTGGCCCGACTGGTGGTCGGACTGGTACACCTTGCTGATCGACCTCGTGCTGTTGGACCTGTTCATCTATTGGTGGCATCGGGCCAATCACGAGATCCCGTTCTTGTGGCGGTTCCATCACGTCCATCACCTGGACGAGTTTCTGGACTCGACCAGCGCGGTGCGGTTTCACTTCGGCGAGGTCGTGTTCAGTGCGCTGGTGCGGGCCCTGTTCATCATTTTGCTGGACATACCGCTGGCGGCGGCGCTGCTGTTCGAAACCCTGCTGTTGGCGGCAGCCATCTTCCACCATTCCAACGTCGCGCTGCCGCGCTGGTTCGAGCGGCCGCTGTCGATGGTCATCATCACGCCGTCGATCCATTGGGTGCACCATCACGCCATCCGGCGCGATACGGACAGTAACTACGGTACTCTGTTCTCGTTCTGGGACCGCATATTCGCCTCGCGCAGTCGAACGGAACGAACTCCGGACATGCCGATCGGCGTCGAGCGTCGCCACGACGAGAGCTTGCCCAGCCTGTTCGTCGCGCCGTTTCGCGAGCGGAACTGACGGCGACAGAGCGGCTAGTTGCCGGCGGTGGGTGCGCGGAAGAGGCTGCGGGGAAGGTCGATGTCGCGCTGAATCGCGTCCAGGATGACCTGCGTGGTTTGGTTCTGGGCGTCGATCACGACCCAACTGGACAGCACGATCGGGTCGCGATCGAAGATCAGCGTTATCTGGCCGGCCGTGGGATCTTCGGTCTGGATCAGGTCGACCTGGATGGCCTGCGGGTCCTCGCGCACATCCATGACCGTTACGTTGCCCGACAAACGAACATCCTCGCGCAGGATGAAGTCGGCCAACGTCGAACCGATTTCGGTGTTGGATCTGCTGTCCATCAACTCGTCGTAGAAATACAGAAAACGCCCATTCGCGACATAGAGATAGGGCTCGGTGTCGTACTCAAGACGCATGAAGCCCGGCCGCTGGAGATAGAAATCGCCCTGGGCGACCGACCCGTCGGGAGCCACCTGCGAAAACCTCGCCTGCAGCGTCGTCAGACTGTCCAGGTAGGTCTGGACGCGTGTGACCAGAAGCTGATCGTTCAGACTAAGCGCAACCTGCGCACCTGCAGACGATGTCCATCCGATCCAGGCGGAGACAAGACCGGCGGCGAGCAGCGAGCGTCGTTTCATCATCGTTCGGATCATGCAGTGTCCGTTGCGGCGCTTTTGCGGCGTGGCGGTGGCCGTGATAGGGATATCGTCGGCCCCCAATACGCCTTCAAGCAGCGTTCCAGTTCGATTGTTTTACGATCCGCAGGGGCCGGCCGATCAACCTTTCTGCGTCTCTGGCGATGATGTCGGTATCGACGATCGCGCCCGCATCCAGGCCGATTGTCGGATTGTCCCCCATCCGAACCGGCACGAAATGCTCGGTTCGGCCGGAGGCTTTCTGTTCGATCAAGACCCGTCTTGTCCGTCCGACCTCTCGGTCCAGCAGCCTGTTGAACCTGTCCGCGCCGGCCTCGCGCAGCCGCAACGCCCTCTCACGTCGCACATCGGGCGATACTTGCGGCATCCGTGCCGCAGGCGTGCCCTCGCGCGCGCTGTAGGGGAAGACATGCAGATAGCTGAGATCGCAGGTCTCAACCAGGTCGAGTGTCGCTTCGAAGTGCGCGTCGGTTTCCGTCGGGAAGCCGGCGATCAGATCCGCGCCAAACACGATGCCGGGCCGCAGATCACGTGCCCGGCCGCAGAGATCCAGGATGTCGGCGCGCAAGTGGCGACGCTTCATGCGCTTTAGGACGAGATCGGCGCCGGCCTGAAGGCTGAGATGCAGGTGTGGCATCAGCCGAGGCTCGTGCTCGATCAGGTGCCAGAGAGTGTCGTCGATTTCGACCGGGTCGATTGACGAGAGCCTGAGGCGGGGCAACTCGGGAACGCAGGCCAACAGTCTGCGGATCATCTGGCCCAGGGTTGGCCGGCCTGGCAAGTCGCTGCCGTAGGATGTGACATCGACCCCGGTGAGGACGATCTCGTGATAGCCCATTGCGACCGCCTGCCGCGCCTGATCGACGATCGACCCGATCGGCACCGACCGGGACGGCCCGCGACCGAAGGGGATGATGCAAAAGGTGCAGCGATGGTCGCAGCCATTCTGGACCTGCAGGAAGGCGCGTGTTCTGCCGTCAAAGCCGGCGACCATATGGCCGGCCGTTTCCCGCACGTCCTGAATGTCCAGGATGCCGGTGCTTTCCCCGTCGGCCGCCTGCCATGTTTCCGGCAACAGCTTCTCGTGGTTGCCGACGATCCTGTCGACCTCCGGCATGGCCTGATAGCGTTCCGGCGCGATCTGGACGGCACAGCCGGTCACGACGATTTCAGCGTTCGGCCGTTCGCGCCGCGCCCGCCGTATCGCTGTACGTACGCGCCTTTCCGCCTCCGCCGTGACCGCGCAGCTGTTGATGACAACGGTATCGCCCGCGTCGGCCTGGACCAGATGAGACTGGATGACCGCGCTCTCCTGGCTGTTCAGCCGGCAGCCAAAGGTTACGACGCTCGGCGAAGCCGTCGCGCGACCCAAGGCTGTTTCAGCCGGCCGGGGCATCGTCGGTCGGCCAGTTGCCGCGAAAGGCCAGTTCGGTCGGGCCGGTCATCAGGATGTGGTCCAGATCGCTGGCATCCAGCCAAAGCCTGCCGCCGTCGAGATCGATCGCCATGCGCGGGGTGGCAAGCTTGCGTTTGACGGCGGCGGCCGCCGAAGCGCAAGCGCCGGAACCGCAGGCGAGCGTGACACCGGCGCCCCGCTCCCACACACGCATGCGCAGGTGGTCGGGCGCGATCACTTGAACGAACTCCACGTTGGTGCGCGCTGGAAACAGACTGTCGGTCTCGATCAACGGACCCAGCCGCTCGATCGCGACCGCTTCGGCGTCGGGAACGAAGAACGTGCAGTGCGGGTTGCCGATCGAAACGCCGACCGGGTCGGTCAGGTCGTCAAGTGCCACTGGCAGATGGGCCGTGTCCGGAACCGCGTGGGCCAGCGGAATGTCCTGCCAGCCGAACCGGGCCGGACCCATGTCGACCGTGATCATCTCATCTTTCGCACGACGGCAGGCCAACAGGCCGCCGCGCGTCTCGATCACCGCCTTTTCGGAGCCGGACTCCTCAAACACCAGATCGGCGACGCAGCGCGTTGCGTTGCCGCAGGATTCCGCCTCGCTGCCATCGGGATTGAAAATGCGCATGAACACATCGCCACGCTGCGACGGCTCCAGCACAATCACCTGATCACAGCCGACACCCAGGCGCCGATCAGCCAGTTTGACCGCGAGTGCTTGGTCAACCCGGCCGACGGATGCCCGATCGTCGATGACAACGAAGTCGTTGCCCAGCCCGTGCATTTTCAGAAACGGAATACCCATGGCCGCAGATATAGGCCGGAAACCGTTTCAATGCACCGGACCACAGACGCATGGCGCCCTTGCTTGTCAGGTGAAGGTTACTTCCGCCCGCCGGACTGAGGATTCTCGAAGTTGTCCATGATCCGGTCGATGTAGTTGCCCATCTCGTCCGATCTTTGGGCCTGTTCGGCAGAAGCCGATACGACAGCAATGCCGCGATCAATGATGCAGTACACGATGAACAATGCGTCGGCTTCATAGGTTTCGGCCCATGCGGCACTGGATGTGCGCGAGAGCGGCGACAATCCGGTTGCCGACAGGGCGGCGTCGCCTCGGTTCAGGCAGGTCTGCAGATCCATCCCAGGCTGCAGGTCGATGTAGTTGATCGACGTCGAGACGGCACTGGCGGTGCCGGCCGTCAAGCCAAAGGCGGCAAACGCCGCAGTTGCGAGAACTCGTTTCATGCCAAAACCCCTGTTTAGCCGAAATTCGGTCGAAAGACCGCCCTTGAAGGCGCCCTGATTGTTCGGACCGAAGGCTATGAGGTCAAGCGATCAAATCTGCCAGTTAACAGCTTGCTGACGGTCCGCGGCGTCGTCCGCTTGGTGCAGGCGGGACCGGTTGGTGACCATGCGGTCATGCAGTCCCGTAATCGTTCGGCTGCCGGTCTTGACGAACAGAAATGGGAAGAAGCCGTGCAGCAGACAGGCGAACCCCGCGCCGATCATGGCGAAAGCGAAGGAAAACGCCATGCCCATATGCTGCCAATAGGTCTCGCCGACGGATGAAGGGTGGTCGGTGAACAGTTTTGACAGCATGGCGCTAGCAATCCTCTAAGTTGAAGGCAGGCGCAACGATAGCTCGACTTTCGAGGTAGTTTCCTGCAAACTAGACTAAGAAATGCGCTAGATCCTGATAGTGTGTCCTAGAATATGGATGGAATTGACAAAAAAATTCTGTCGTGTCTGCAGCGGGATTCCAGCCTTTCGGTGGCCGATATCGCCGATCAGGTGGGCTTAAGCGCGACCCCGTGTTGGCGGCGTATTCAGAAGCTGGAGAAAAACGGTGTGATCCGCCGCCGTGTGGCTTTGCTGGACCCGGTCAAGCTGAATGTCGGCACGACCGTCTTTGTCACAATCAAGACCCATGAACACAATGCGGAGTGGCTTGACCGGTTCGCGACGGCCCTGGACGCCATACCTGAGGTCGTCGATTTCTACCGCATGAGCGGCGAAATCGACTATCTGCTGCGCCTGGTCGTGCCCGACATCGCCGCGTACGACGATGTCTATAAGCGGCTGATCGCGGTTGGCGGCCTCTCAGATGTGACCTCCACCTTCGTCATGGAGGAGATCAAACACACCACGGCCCTGCCTCTGTCTTATGTGAAATAGGCGAGGAAGGGCTGCGGTTCACACGAAGCGATTGATCAGGTTTTCCAGATACTCCTGACGCCCAGAAACCGGAACCGGCGCCGGCGCGGCTTGCGCCCGGTCCGCCAGGGTTTCCAGGCTGCGCTCCCCCGCCAGCACGGCACGGCCTTCTTCGTTGCCCCAGCCCGCGTAGCGATCGCTGACGAACCGGTCCAGCGCACCATCTTCGATCAGCCGTTCGGCGGCCAGCAGGCCTCCGGCCAGGGTATCGATGCCGCCGATATGGGCATGGACCAGGTCCAGCGGATCGATGGACTGGCGCCGCAACTTGGCGTCGAAGTTGAAGCCGCCTGTCGTCAAGCCGCCCGCCCGGACCACCCGGTAGAGGGCCAGTGTGGCCTCGGTCACGTCGTTGGGAAACTGGTCGGTGTCCCAGCCATTTTGCGGGTCCCCGCGATTGATGTCGAACGACCCCATCAGGTCGTTGGCGATGGCGTAGGCGATGTCGTGCTCGTAGCTGTGGCCGGCCAGCGTGGCGTGGTTGACCTCGATGTTCAGCCTGTACTCGCCGATGAGATCATACCGCTGCAAAAAGGCATGCACGGTTGCCGCATCGTGATCGTACTGGTGCTTTGTCGGTTCCATCGGCTTCGGCTCGATCAGCAGCGTGCCTTTGAAGCCGATCTTGTGCTTGTGCTCGGCCACCAGCGCCAGAAAGCGCCCCAGCTGGTCCGCCTCGTGGCGCATGTCGGTGTTCAGCAGGGTGTCGTAGCCCTCGCGTCCGCCCCACAGCACATAGTTGGCGCCGTCGAGCCGATGGGTGACCTCCAGGATGTTGCGCACCTGTCCGGCGGCATAGGTGAAGACCGCCGGGTCCGGATTCGTCGCTGCTCCGGCCATGTATCGCCGGTGCGAAAACAGGTTGGCCGTGCCCCACAACAGCTTCACGCCGGTCCGATCCATCTCCCGCTCCATCAGCGCCGCGATGCGATCGAGATTGCGACGGGACTGCGCGAGGTCGTCGGGCAGCGGCACGGCGTCGACGTCGTGAAAGCAGAAGAACGGCGTTCCGAGTTTTTCGAAGAACTCGAATGCCACGGCGAGCTTGTGTTCGGCCAGTTCCATGGTCTCCGGGTCGCCGGCGCCGGCGAACCAGGGCCGGTCGAACGTGCCTGCGCCGAACATGTCGCTGCCCGGCCAGCAGAAGCTGTGCCAATAGCAAACCGCCAGGCGCAGATGGTCCTCCATCGGCTTGCCCAATACTAGACGGTCAGGCTCGTAGTACCGATACGCCAGCGGGTTGTGGCTGTCCGGGCCCTCGAACGGGACCCGGTCGATGTCGAAGTACGGGGCAGGGCTCATGGCCGTTGTCTTCCCTATTTCAATCGGACAGTTGCTGGGGTGCGGCGAAACGGTCGCGCAGATCGCGATAGAGGGCACCAAAGGTGGCGCGCCTCGGTGCCATTGACCGGGTCAGGGCGGCATCCGGCTCCACAATCTCCCTGATCGGCGGCGGCGTACAGACCTCACTGACGGGCTCGCCCGTCGCCGCCAATCTGGCAAGCCGCGCCGCGCCAAAGGCAGGACCGACATCGCCCCCTTCGTGGTAGTACAGCGGCCGGTCGAACGCCGACGCGATCATCTGGCCCCATCCTGTCGAGCGGGCACCACCGCCGATGACCGACAAGGCGCTGACATCCGTGCCGGCGGCCGTGAGGACGTCCAACCCGTCCGCCAGCGCGAAGGCAACGCCTTCAAGCACCGCGTAGGCCATCTGCGCGCGATCGGTCGAATGGGTGAGGCCGAACAGGACACCTTGGGCGCTTGGGTCGTTGTGCGGCGTCCTCTCTCCAGAGAGATAGGGCAGAAACAGAGGCAGCGTATCCGACGGGGCGACCGTCTCCGCCGCCGCGATCAAGCTGCCGACATCGTCGAAGCCGAGCGCTTTGGCTGCCCAGTCGAGACAGCTCGCGGCGCTCAGGATCACCGCCATCTGATGCCAGCGGTCCGGCAAACAGTGGCAGAAGGCGTGAAGGCCATTGTCCGGATCGGGCCTGAAGCCGTCACTGACCGCGAAAACGACCCCCGATGTGCCCAGCGAGACGAAGGCTCGGCCAGGGTCGACGATGCCGATGCCCGCCGCCCCGGCCGCGTTGTCGCCGGCGCCGCCAGCGACAGGAATGCCGGCGGGCAGGCCCAACTCCGCCGCGATATCGGATCGCAAATGCCCAGCCACATCCGATCCCTCGGCCAGCGATGGCATGGCCTGCTCATCAAGGCCGGTGGCGTCCAGCAAAGCTGGTGACCAACGCCGGTGCCCGACGTCCAGCCACAGGGTGCCGGCGGCATCGGACATGTCGCTTATGGCCTCCCCCGTCAGCCTTAGACGCAGATAGTCCTTGGGCAACAGCACGCGCCTGACGCGCGCGAAGATTTCGGGTTCATGGTTCTTTACCCAAAGCAGCTTGGGCGCGGTGAAGCCGGGCATCGCGCGGTTGCCGGTGATCGTCGTCAGATCGGGAACCATGCGCTCAAGGGCGGCGCATTCGGCGAAGCTGCGGCCGTCATTCCACAAGATGGCCGGCCGCAGAGGGTTGTCGTCGCCGTCCAGTAAGGTGGCGCCGTGCATATGACCGGACAGGCCGATTGCCCGCACATCGGCCAGTGGCCCTGCGTGATCGGCCCGCAACGCCGAAAGCGCGTTGGTCATCGCCTGCCACCAGGATTCCGGATCCTGTTCCGACCATAACGGCTGGGGCCGTTCGACGGTCAACGGTGCCGACGCCTGTCCGATGATTGCCTGGGCATCGTCGACCAGGATGGCCTTCACCGCCGACGTGCCGAGATCAATTCCCAAATACATGCCCGCTCCCAATTGGTACGCCAGCGACGATGCGATCCAGTCCACGACCAGGCGGGCCCTTAGCCGCCATCGGGGGCGTAGGCGGCCGGCCTTGTCGATATGCTCGTCGCACGCCGCCTATCGATGAATCAACGTCCCCGCGCCCCCGTCGGTAAAGATCTCCAGCAACAGGGCGTGAGGCACCCGGCCGTCCAGGATGACGGCGCCGCCCACACCGGCCTTGACCGCCGAGACGCAGGTTTCGATCTTGGGGATCATGCCGCCCGAGATCGTGCCGTCGCCCATCAGCGCCTCCGCCTTGTCGACCGGCAGGTCGGTGATCAGGGTCTTCGCCTTGTCGAAAACGCCGGTGACATCGGTCAGCAGGAAGAAGCGGCTGGCGTTCAGCGCGCCGGCCACAGCCCCGGCGGCCGTGTCGGCGTTGATGTTGTAGGTTTCGCCATTCTCGCCAATGCCGATCGGGGCGATGATCGGGATGAACGCGCTGTTGGCGAACACCGACAGAATGTCCGGGTTCACTGCCGTCGGTTCGCCGACGAAGCCCAGATCCAGGACCTGTTCGATATGGCTGTCGGGGTCGCGCTTGGCGCGGCGCAGCTTGCGGGCCGAGATCAGGGCACCGTCCTTGCCCGACAGACCGATGGCCTGGCCGCCGACCGATTGCACCGCCGACACGATCGATTTGTTGATCGACCCGGACAGAACCATCTCCACGATGTCGACCGTGTCTTGATCGGTGACGCGCAGCCCGTCGATGAATGTCGTCTTGACGTTCAACCGTTCCAGCATCTGGCCGATCTGCGGGCCGCCGCCATGGACGACGACAGGGTTGATGCCGACCTGCTTCAACAGCACCAGGTCGCGGGCAAAGTCGTGCGCCAGGCCAGGGTCGCCCATGGCGTTGCCGCCGTATTTGATCACAAACGTGGCGCCGGAATAGCGCCGCATGAAGGGCAGCGCCTCGGACAGGGTTTTGGCCTTTTGCAGCCATGCGTCGCCCGGGGCGGCGTCAGCGAATACCGGTTTGTCTGTCATGGAACGGCCGAGGCTGGTGGCGAGGAAGGCAGAAGTTAGCAGCTTGCGCGGACGAAATCAGCCGGGCGCCGCCGGTTCGTTGGCTAACGTGGCGACGTCCGCCCGCATCTGATCGAGCCCCAGAGACTTCGCCGCACTGGTCGCAAGCGGTTCCGGCAAGGCGGCGGGATGGCGTTTCAGGTCCTCACGAAGGCTCGCCATTACCGCGTCCAAGTCTGGTTGAGAGACCTTGTCGATCTTGGTCAAGACGATCCGATAGGGCACGGCGGATTGGTCGAGAAGGGCCATGATGTCTTCGTCTGTCGCCTTGGGGCCATGGCGCGCGTCGATCAGGACGTAGGCCCGTCGCAAAGTGACGCGGCCCCGCAAATAGGCGCGCAACAGCCTGGTCCAGCGCGCGACAAGGCTTTTCGACACCTTGGCGTAACCATAGCCGGGCAGGTCGACCAATGTCAGGCGCCCGCCCAGGTCGAAAAAGATCAGCTGCTGTGTACGGCCCGGCGTGTTGGACGTACGGGCCAGGGTCTTGCGCCCCGTCAAGGCGTTGATCAGCGAGGATTTTCCAACGTTTGACCGGCCTGCGAAGGCCACCTCCGGTAAGCCGGCCGCCGGCATTTGGGCCACGTCAGCAACCGCGAAACGAAAGTCGCAGGCTTGGGCGAACAGGCGGCGACCGGTCTCCAGCGCGTCTTCAGTTTCGGTCGGCGGATCGATCATCGGTTGGCCGGTCCACGGCCGGCAGCAAGGGCGGAGGATTAGGTGCGACGGCTGCCGGTGCGGCGCCCGTTGCGGCGATTGCCGCCGCCGGACGTGCGCTTGGCGTTCGAACCGCTGCGCTTGCGCTGGGCGCCGCCTCCGGTTCCGGTCGGCTTGTCGACGTTTGCCGGGGCCTTCTTCTTTGCCTGGGCGTTTGCCGTGCCGGTGTTGGCGGCCTTTGCAGCCGGCCTCTTCTTGCGCTGCGCATTCGTCTGGGTTTTGGGGGCACCGCCGTTGGCCGCCTTTGCCGCGGGCCTTTTCTTGCGCTGCCCGTTGGCCGGCTTTTCGCCGTCCTCATCCTTGGATTTCTTGCGCTGTACGGATGGGGGCGCGGTCGTGGCCAGCGCCGATTGTTCCAGTCCGCCGCCGATCTTCACGCCCATACGCTTCATGATCACCCATTGCTGGAGGATCGACAGGGTGTTGTTCCAGGCCCAGTAAATCACCAGGCCGGCCGGGAACGTCGACAGCAGGAAGGTGAAGACGAAGGGGAAGGCGCCGATGATGCGCTTTTGGATCGGGTCGGTGGGCGCGGGGTTCAGCTTCTGCTGCAGGTACATCGTGATGCCCATGATGATGGGCCAGGCCCCCAGCACCATGAAGGACGGCAGATAGTCCTGCGGCGTCCAAGGCAGCAGGCCGAACAGGTTCCAGATCGAGGTCGGATCGACCGCCGAAAGATCCTGAATCCAGCCGAAGAACGGCGCGTGGCGCATCTCGATGGTGACGAACAGCACCTTGTACAGCGCGAAGAACACCGGGATCTGCAGCAATATGGGCAAGCAGCCGGAGGCCGGATTGACCTTCTCGCGCTTGTACATCTCCATGACCGCCTGGTTCATCTTCTGGCGGTCGTCCTTGTACCGGTCGCGGATTTCGGTCATCTGCGGCTGCAGCGCCTTCATCCGCGACATGGACTTGTAGGATTTGTTGGCCAGCGGGAAGAACAGCAGCTTGATGAAGACGGTGAAGACCAGGATGGCGACGCCGAAATTGCCGACCCAGCCATGGATGATGCTGAGCGCCCAGAACACCGGCCGGGTCAGGAAGTAGAACCAGCCCCAATCGATCGCCAGGTCGAAATTGTCGATCCCCAGCGTCGTCTCATACATGTCGATGACATCGACTTCCTTCGCCCCGGCGAAGAGATGATTGATGATCTCGACGCTGCCACGGGCCGGCACCACCATGGTGTCGGCGGCAAAGGTCGCGAAGTACTGGTCGCGGGAAGCCGGTTGCGAGTGTGCGAATTGTGCCTGGATCGCCGTTTGCTGGTCCGGCACCAGGGCGACCATCCAGTACTTGTCGGTAAAGCCCAGCCAGCCGCCGGTGCTGTCGGTCACGATCTGGCCGTCATCGACCAGGTCGCCATAGTCGTACTCGTCCAGCGTGCCGTTGAAGACACCGTAAGGCCCTTCATGCAGGATGAAAAAGCCCAGCACCTCCGGCGTGCCGAACCGCATGATGCGGCCAAAGGGGCGAAGGGCGACACCGTCGGGGGACTGGTTGATGACCCGCTGGGTCACGGTGAACATGTAGTCCTGGTCGACCGCCACGATCCGCTCGAACGTCAGTCCGGCGCCATTGTCCCACGTCAGGGTTACCGGCTGGTCGAATGTCAGCACATCGGCGTCGGCCGTCCATTCGGTATCGTTCGTCGGAACCGGTATCGACGGATCCGTCGGCGCCCAGCCGAAATCGGCATAGTACGGGTCCGGTGCGTTCGGCGGCGACAGCAGGGTCACTTCAGGACTGTCGGGGTCGACCGTCTCGTGATAGTCGGCCAGGGTCAGATCGTCGATCCGCGCGCCGACCAAAGACAGCGACCCGTGCAGACGCGGCGTGTCGATGATCACGCGCGGCACGGCCGCCAGCGCCTCGTCCCGATCGACGGTCTGGGCCAGCATTTCCTGAACCAGCGCCTGGGTGTCGGTGCCGGGCGCCACCTGGGCGTTCGGCGGCAGGCCGGTGAGGCCTTCGCCCGCTATGCCCTCCGCAATGTCGGTTGCCTGGTTGACGACCTGCTGTTGAGCCTGGCGCGGTCCCTCGACAAAGATCTGGAATCCCAGCAGGATGGCGATGGCCAATACGACCGCTATGATAAGATTACGCTGGTTATCCATCAAAATGACTGCTCCAGGAAACGGGCGCCGGTCACCGCCAGTGTCCGGGCAGTGTTCGGGGCGCGCTATTCCTAACCGTACCGCACGGCCGGTTCAACCATTGGCCGGCAGCGGCACGCGGTTATTTGCCAAGTTCGGCTGATCTCGCGGGACGATCAGGCACCGGATCATAGCCGTGCCCCCCCCAGGGATGACAGCGCGCCAGTCGCCGCAGTGTGAGCCACCCCCCTTTGAAGGCCCCGTAGCGGTCGATCGCCTCCAGGGCGTATTCCGAGCAGGTGGGCCGGAAACGGCAGCCATGCCCCACCCAAGGCGACAGCGTGTAACGATAGGACAGCACCGCACCCTTCATCAGCCAGGCCAGCGGGCTGGTCATCGGCCCCGACCTTCACCCAGCCCCAGCTTGGTCAGGCTCGCTGCCAGGTCCTGTTTCAGGGTCTGATAGGGGCGATCGACGGTGGCGCGGCGGGCGATCAGCACAACGTCCAAGCCACCTGGCAATTCGGGCACCGCCGACTGCGCCAACGCCCTAAGCCTTCGTTTCGCCCGATTGCGGGCTACGGCGCCACCGACCTTGCGGCTTGCGGTGAAGCCCAGCCGGACGACATTCCGCGACAAGGCCTCTGCGGGGGTTTTCGCGACCTGTACCACCATGCCCGGCGTGACGGCCTTGCGTCGACCTCCGGCCAGCCGCAGGAAGTCTTCCCTGCGTTTCAGCCTGTCCGCTCGTTCGGCCATTGGTGGCACATTGGGGTCGCGCGGCTCAGGCGCTGAGGCGCTTGCGGCCTTTGGCCCGGCGGTTGGCGATGACGCGACGGCCGCCGACGGTGGCCATCCGGGCGCGAAACCCGTGCCGGCGCTTGCGAACCAGTTTACTCGGCTGATAGGTCCGTTTCACGGCTCTATCTCCTCACAAATTGCGGCGACCGCCGGATCGACCGTCGTCGGTGTTACGGAAAGGCGCGGCTTTTAGCCGTTCATCGCCCATGCGTCAACGGTCATATAGGATGGTTCGAACCCACTGCACGTCCTGTTTTTCACCCAATGGTGACTGGTTGTTGAGCGGATGGGCTGCTAGCTAAGAGCACAGCGCCATGCACCAAAAATCTCAGAACGCCGATCGCGGGGCACCGCCCCAGTCCGCGGCGACAATTGACGAGGACACTGTGAGCACCACCGACGGCCAGGCCATCCCTGGTATCGCCGCGCCGCGGCCCGTTTGGCAGCGCTTCGTACCGCTTGGCCTGCTGGTCGCCGCCCTGATCGCGTTTTTCGCGTTCGACCTCGATACGTACTTCACGTTCGAGATGTTGAGCGAACACCGGCAGATGCTGATGGGGTTTGTGGCCGATAACGCCGTGTTGGCGTCGGCCGTGTTTTTCGTGGTCTATGCGGTCGCAATCGCGGGCTCCATCCCGGTCGGCCTTTTGCTTAGCCTGGCGGCGGGCTTCCTGTTTGGCGTTGTCTGGGCGGCGCTGTTGGTCGTCACCGCGGCAACGGTTGGCGCAACCGTGATCTTCCTGGCCGCGCGAACGGCCCTTCGCGGCGTTGTCGAGCGCCGTGCGGGCGGCTGGATCAAGCGTCTGGAGGGCGGCTTTCGTGACAGCGCCTTCAGCTATCTGTTGACCCTGCGGCTGATCCCGATTGTGCCGTTTTGGCTGGTCAATCTTGTGCCGGCGCTGCTGGGGGTTCCCCTGGTGACCTTCGTTTTGGCGACCTTCATCGGCATCATCCCGGGCACCATTGTCTTCGTGTCGGTCGGCAACGGGCTGGGCGCGACCCTGGACCAGGGCGGAACACCGGATTTGTCGATCATTTTCGATCCACCTATCCTGCTGCCGCTGATCGGGCTGGCCGTGCTGGCGCTGTTGCCGGCGGTGTACAAGCGGGTCCGCCAGCGGCGGCAATAGCCCTCGGTGCTCTACTGGCCGTTTGGCTTAGCGGCCAGCTATTCTAAGCATTTCCCGTGTGAGAGACGAGCCATGCCGGAGACACTGAAGACCGACCTCTGCGTGATCGGTGCCGGTTCCGCAGGCTTGACCGTGGCCGCCGGCGCCTCGCAGATGGGTGCCCGCACCGTGCTGATCGAGCGCGACTTGATGGGCGGCGACTGCCTGAACACCGGCTGCGTGCCGTCAAAGAGCCTGATCGCCGCCGCGCGAACCGCCGACACCGTTCGACAGGCCGGCCGATTTGGCATTCGAACGGTGGAACCGACGATCGATTTCGGCGCCGTCAACGACCATGTGCACCGGGTCATCGCCGCCATCGAACCCAACGACAGCATCGAACGCTATGAAGGGCTGGGGGTTACGGTTCTGAAGGAACAGGCCCGCTTCACCGGCCCCAACAGCCTTATCGCCGGCGAGACAAAGGTCGAGGCGAAGCGCTTCGTCATCGCGACGGGGTCGCGGGCCGCCGTACCGGGCATCGAAGGTCTGGATCAGGTTCCCTACCTCACCAACGAGACGATCTTCGGCAACCGGCAGCTGCCCCAGCATCTGGTCATCATCGGCGGTGGCCCCATCGGGCTGGAGATGGCCCAGGCGCATCGGCGGCTCGGCAGCCAGGTCACGGTGCTGGAGGTCGGCAAGTTCCTGTCCAAGGACGATCCGGAGGCCGCCGCCGTCGTTTGCGGCCAGCTGCAGCGCGAAGGCGTCACCTTGCGTGACGGCGTCGAGATCGCAGGGGTCCGACAGTCCAACGGTGGCATCCTTGTCGACTTGGCCGGCGGAGAGCAGATCGACGGCAGCCATGTGCTCGTTGCCACCGGCCGAAAGCCCAACATCGACGCCCTTGGCCTGGAAGAGGCCGGTGTTGAGGCCACCGCCTCGGGGGTCACGGTCGATGCAAGGCTGCGCACCACGAACCGCCGCATCTATGCCGCCGGCGACGTGGCGGGCGGGCCGCAATTCACCCACATTGCCGGGTATCACGCCGGAATCGTCCTGCGAAACGCCCTGTTTCGCTGGCCCGCCAAGATTGATCTGGCCGGCTTGCCATGGGTGACGTTCACCGATCCTGAACTGGCCCAGGCGGGCCTGACCGAGGCGGCGGCGCGCGACCGCCACGAAGACATCCGCATTCTGCGCCACCCGTTTGCGGAAAACGACCGGGCGCTGACCGAGGCGCGGACGGACGGCTTTGCAAAGATCATCACGACCAAGCGCGGCCGCGTCATCGGCGCCACGATCGTCGGCGCCCATGCCGGCGAACTGATCCACCTGTGGTCGCTCGCCATCGCCCGCAAACTGAAAGTCGGCGCCGTCGCGACCATGATCGCGCCGTATCCGACATTGGGTGAAATCTCCAAGCGCGCGGCCGGCAACTACTTCGCGCCCGCCCTGTTCAGCGACCGGACGCGCCGGCTGGTCAAGCTGTTGCTGCGGTTCGGTTAGGCGGTCGCTCTGTTGCCTGCTATAAGGCCGATTCTGATAGAGATCTGCGCGTAAAGGTATATGGGGCGCTTGTCTTTCCTCCGCAGCCTGTCGGCGCGTCTGCTGGTGCTCACGATCTTTTTCGTGATGCTGTCCGAGGTGCTGATCTACACGCCGTCGATCGCGCGCTATCGCGAGGAATGGCTGCAGGGCAGGCTGGCCGCCGGCCATCTGGCCGCCCTGTCGGTGGCGGCAGCGCCGGAGCGCATGGTGACGGTGGATCTGGAGCGCGAACTGCTGGACCAGGTCGGCGCCGCGATGATCGACATGATTCGCGGTGATGAGATCAGCTATATGCTTGGCGATGAGCCGATCGGTCCGATCGCGGAAACCTTCGATCTCGAAGACCAGTCCGTGGTCAGCTTGATCGTCGACGCGTTTCAGGCGCTGTTTCAGGGTGAGGACCGGATCATCCGGGTTCAAGGCTACAGTCCGAACGACCCGGAAACGTTCGTCATGGTGGTCTTGAACGACGCGCCGATGCGCGCCGGCATGATCGCGTTTTCCTATCGCATTCTGGCGCTGTCGATCATCATTTCGCTGATCACGGCATCGCTGGTTTTCCTGTCGCTGCGCTGGCTGATGGTGCGGCCGATGGAGCAGATGACGGACCGCATGATCGCGTTCCGCGACGATCCGGAGGACGACAACGCGACGGTCCCCGACACGCGCCGCCGTGACGAGCTGGGCGTCGCCGCGCGCGAACTGCGCAGCATGCAGGTGGCCCTCCGCCAGGCGCTGCACCAAAGGGCGCGGCTTGCCGCCCTCGGCACGGCGATGACCAAGATCAACCATGATCTGCGCAACATTCTGGCCACCGCCAGTCTGGTCTCCGAACGGCTGGTCGAGAGCGACGACCCGTCCGTTCGCCGCACGGCGCCGAGGCTGCTGGAATCTCTGGACCGCGCCGTCGGCCTCTGTGGCCAGACGCTCGATTACATCAGCGAACGCGGCGCGCCGTTGCAGCGCCAGGCGATCGCAATCACCGATCTGCTCGACGGCGTTCGTGCCGACTTGACCGATCTGTTGGACGAGGAGCGGCAGTTGATCGACGAGACCCCAGCCGAGCTTTCTGTGTCCGTCGATCGCGACCAGATGATAAGGGCGCTCGACAACATCATCCGTAACGCCTTTCAAGCGGACGCGACGATCGTCACCATCGGTGCCAGGCAGCGCGGCAGGAATGTCGACATCTTGATCAAGGATGACGGGCCTGGCTTACCGCCGCGTGCGCGCGAGCACCTGTTCAAGCCCTTTGCCGGCTCCGCGCGACCCGGTGGCACCGGCTTAGGCCTTGCCATCGCGCGAGAAATCGCCATGGCCCATCGCGGCGACCTCGCCCTGGCCAGCAGCGGCGCGGATGGCACGACGTTCAGACTGACCGTTCCGACCAGCTAGGATTCTGTAGATCCGATGACCTGGAATCCCGATCAATATGCCAAGTTTGCCGGGCCGCGATTGCAGCCAGGGCTGGACCTGATCAATCGGCTACCACCGCACGGTCCCATCGAAGCGGTGGTTGACCTGGGTTGCGGCACTGGCGAACTGACCGCGTTGTTGGCCGATCGCTATCCCGAGGCTTCGGTCGCCGGGCTGGATTCGTCGATCTCCATGCTGGAAAAGGCACGCGGCCAGTTTCCCGATCGCGTCTGGGTCGAGGGCGATATCGCGCAATGGCGCCCCGAGCGACCCGTCGACCTGATCTACTCCAACGCGGCCTTGCAGTGGCTGCCCGATCACGACCGTCTCATGCCGGCTTTGGTCGATTGCCTGACGAAGGGCGGTCTTCTGGCGGTGCAGATGCCGCGGAACTTCGGCGCGCCGTCGCACAGCTTGATGCGCGATGTGGCAAGCCAGCCGCGCTTCGCCGGTCGAACGAATCTGCGCAGCGAGCCCGTGGCCGATCCGGGTTTCTATGATGCGCTCTTGTCTCCTTTGGTCGACCAGATCGAGGTTTGGGAGATCGAGTATTGGCATCGCCTGACCGGCGACGAACCGGTGTACGAGTGGGTGAAGGCAACCGGGTTGCGGCCCGTGCTCGAAGCATTGACGGGTGATGACCGTGAAGCCTTTCTATCGGACTATCGTGAGCGCCTGCTGAAGGCCTATCCGAAACGCGCGGACGGCATCACCCTGTTTCCGTTCCGCCGCCTTTTCCTTCTGGCGAAACGCTGAGGTCCGGTCGCTAGGACGTCTTTCGTTCGCTGAGCCAGACGACCGGGCAGGGCTCCATCGATGGCGCGGCCGTGTGTGACGCCACGGCGTCACCGCCCAAGGGCGGCCTGATGGTGATGCAGCCAAAACGTTCGGCCGTGGCCGACATCGCCTGGCGCAGGACCCGGTTCACCTTGGCCGGGTCGATAATGTCCAGCACGCGGATCATGTCGATGGTCAAGACCCGGCCATCGTCGAAATCATCGTCGATGCGGTAGAGAAACAGGCCGTTGAGATAGCCGCGAAACTGGACCGTCACGATGCCGGCGTTGTCCTCTGGAGAACCCAGCGCGGAACGCGCCAGCCGGCGCCATTCCTCCAGCGTCGCCGTGGCGTCGTCGGCCTGGACGAGCGGGAAGGCCTGATCGATCCGATCCGACGTCAAGGGGGTGATGAGCCAATCGCGCGCGTCCGCCATGGACTTCTGCCTTGTTTCTGACTGGCTCGACAGCCCATCAAACTCCACCCGACGGTTCTTTGATCCATATCAAGCAATGGCCAATGCCGTTGCCGGCCGCGGCGGCATTTCACCGCACCTCGGCTTGCGCTCAAGCGCTGTTTTGGCTTAGCTTGCAAGGCTTCGAGCAGGGAGTGACGATGTCAATCAGCAGGCCATTCGCGGCCGACAATCGCCAGCTAGACCCCGCGGTTCAGCCGATGCATCCCTGCGGCGCCTGCCCCGTGCGCAGCCTCTCGATCTGTGCCGCCCTTGACGATCACGAGCTGGACCACCTGGCCGAGATCGTCATTCCCAAGAACCACGCGCCGCATCAGACCATTTTTGCCGAGGGCGACGAGGCGACGGATTTGTTCAACGTCACCGGTGGGACGGTCATGCTTTACAAGCTCCTGGCCGACGGCCGCCGCCAGATCACCGGTTTTCTGTTCGGCGGCGACTTCATGGGGCTGTCGGTCAGTGGCACTTATGCCTATTCGGCCGAGGCGATCACGCCGGTCAGCATCTGCCGCTTTCCGCGCAAGCGCATGGAACAGATGCTGGACGACTTCCCCAAAATGCAGCGCAGGCTGTTCAGCATGGCGTCGAACGAGCTGGCGTCGGCCCAGGACCAGATGCTGCTGCTTGGCCGCAAGACGGCAAAGGAAAAGCTGGCGTCTTTCCTTCTGAACCTGTCGCGCAGGGCTGTCAGGCGCGGCCAGCCGGACAACCCGATTACGGTGCCGATGGGCCGGGCGGACATCGGTGACTATCTCGGCCTGACGACCGAGACGGTGAGCCGCACCGTCACCCAGTTGAAAACGGCTTCGATCATCCGGTTGCTGGACGGGCACAAGATCCAGATCGTCGATCGCGAGGCGCTGGAAGACATCGCCGAAGGTCTGTGAGCCGCACCGGCCGCGTCTGCCCATCGCGCCCTTGATGGCATCTCCAGGACCCCGCAACGCCCTGACCGACATTGACGGCCTGCTGGTCGGCAATGCCCAGGATGCCGATGTCCGCACCGGCGTGACCGTTGTGCTGGCGGACAAGCCGCTGATCGCATCCGTGGACGTGCGCGGCGGCGCGCCGGGAACCCGGGATACCGACCTACTAGACCCCTGCCGGATCTCAGCCGGTGTTGACGCGATCGTGTTGGCGGGCGGCTCGGAGTTCGGCCTGGAGGCGGCCTCCGGCGTGTGCGCGGAGCTGTCAGTGCGAGGGCGGGGCGTGGATGCCGGACCGGTGCCCATCCCGATCGTGCCGGCCGCCATTCTGTTCGATATCGCGTATGGCGGCGACAAGAATTGGGGTGCCACGCCGCCCTATCGTGCGCTCGGCGTGACCGCGCTGAACGCGGCGGCAGCGGACTTTGCGCTCGGCAACGCGGGCGCCGGCCTCGGCGCCAAGGCTGGCCGCCTGAAAAGTGGCCTGGGCACGGCGTCGGTCGTCGATCCGGCCAGTGGCGTTACGATTGCCGCGCTGATCGCCGCCAATCCGCTGGGCAGCCCCGTCATTCCGGGTTGCGACAGCCTGTGGGCCTGGAGCTTCGAGCGTAACGGGGAGCTAGGCGGTCAGCCCATCCCGACCGGCCCGATCGCGGCGAATGCGGACGCTGAATTCGACAATCCACTGGCCAGTGTCGGTGCCAACACCGTCATCGGTGTGGTGGCCACGGACGCTGACCTGTCGAAGCCGGAAGCCCACAGGCTGGCGGTCATGGCGCAGGACGGATTTGCCCGCGCGATCCGCCCATCGCACACACCCTTCGATGGCGACGTGCTGTTCGCGATCGCGACCGGTCGTCGAGGGCTTGCCGAAGGGAACAGGCCGCGGTTGATCGCGCGGCTGGGTACGTTCGGGGCGGATGTGGTGGCCCGCGCGATCGCGCGCGGTGTTTACGAGGCGGAGAGCTTGGGTCGGTTTCCGTCCTACCGATCGCGCCACGGCCATGCGCTGACAGGGGGCGGTGGCGCGGAGTAAGACTTGAAACCAGATCGTTCGGCGGCGCATCCTAACGACTTGGGCGGCTGCGGTCGCTTTGCGGATATCCGACACACATGGAGGCACGATATGGGGACCGTTCGTAACGCGCTTTTGGCGTCCGCTGTGACGCTGGCGCTCGCCCCGGCACTGGCGCAGGCCAAGACGGATCTGATCGTCGGCATGAATCTGGAGCCGCCGACCCTGGATCCGACGACCACGGCGGCCGCAGCGGTTGACGAGGTGACCTATGCCAACATCTTCGAGGGTCTGACACGGATCAACGAAAACGGCGAGATCCTGCCGGGATTGGCGGAAAGCTGGGACGTTTCGGATGACGGGCTGACCATCACCTTCAATCTGCGCCAGGGCATCGAGTTTGCTGACGGCAGCCCGTTCAACGCGGATGATGTCGTCTTTTCGATCGGCCGCATCATCGGGCCGGACAGCGTCAGCGGCAAACCGCAGCTGTTCTCGTCGATCGCGGATGTCCAGAAGATCGATGATAACACCGTCGAGATAACGCTCTCCGAGTCCGACGGGCTCGTCCTGTTCAATCTTGGCCAAGGCGACGGCGTGATCGTCAATGAGGCGACGATCGATGAGATCGGGACCAACCCGATCGGTACGGGTCCCTATATGGTCGACGAGCGGGTCGAGGGCGATCATATCACGCTGGTGCGCAACCCGAATTACCGCGATCCGGACGCGGTCCATTTCGACACGGTCGAGTTTCGCTTCATTACCGACTCAGCGGCGATGACCGCGGCCATGCTGGCCGGTGACGTTGACGTCTTCCCGAACATCGGCGCGCCGGAGGCGCTGGCCGCCTTCGAGAACGACGACCGCTTCGAGGTCATTGTCGGCACGACGGAGGGCGAGACCGTCATGGCCGCCAATTGGCGGCGCGAACCGTTCAACGATCCCCTGGTGCGCCAGGCGATCATGCACGCGATCGATCGCCAGGGCCTTGTGGACGCCGCCATGTTCGGCTATGGCACGCCGATCGGCACTCATTTCGCGCCCCACAACCCGGCCTATGTCGACCTGACTGGCCTCTACCCCTACGACCCGGACCGCGCGCGCGAACTGCTGGCCGAGGCGGGCTATCCCGATGGTTTCTCGACCACCTTTGTCTTGCCGCCACCCGCCGCCTACGCCAGGCGAGGCGGCGAAGTTATCCAGGCCTATCTGGCGGAAGTCGGCATCGATGCCGAGCTGGTGCCGGTGGAATGGGCGCAATGGCTGGAAGGCCCGTTTCGGGGCTACGACTATGATCTGACGATCGTCAGCCATACCGAGCCTCTGGACATCGGCATCTACGCTTTGGGCCCCGACGACTACTATTTCGGCTACGACAACGCGTCGTTTAACGCGGTGATCGACGAACTGCGGGGCGAAGCCGACCCCAGCGCCCGGGCGGCCGACTATGAGGAGGCCCAGCAAATCATCGCCGAGGATCTGGCCAGCATCTTCCTGTTCCAACTGCCGCAGTTGGGCGTGCGCAACGCGAACGTTCAGGGCGTTTGGGCCAACCGGCCGATCCAAGCCAACGACATCACGGGGGCTTATTGGCAGGAGTAGCCACTAAGCCTCAGACGCCGACGCGCCGGGAGGCTCGCCCGTGCTGAGCTTCCTGGCGCGCAGATTCTTGACGTTGGTCGGCACGGCCTTCGCCGCGTCGCTTGTGGTCTTCCTGGTCCTCGAGGTTGTCCCCGGCGATCCGGCACTGCTGCAACTCGGCATAGAGGCCAGTCCCGAGGCGGTCGAAAGGCTGCGCGCCGAGATGGGACTGAACCGTTCGGCCGTCGTGCGCTACGTCGATTGGATCAGCGGGCTGTTGACGCTGGATTTCGGCCGATCCTTCACCTACTCGACGCCGGTCGGCGAACTGATTGCCCAGCGCATTGCCGTAACCTTGCCGCTGGCTTTGATGGCCCTCGTGGTATCCACGTTGATCGCCATCCCGCTCGGCATGTTTGCCGCCGCCAATCGCAACCGGGCCGGCGACTACGGCGTGATGACCTTCAGCCAGATCGGTGTCGCGGTTCCGAACTTCTGGTTCGGCATCTTGCTGATCCTGCTGTTCGCCGTGCATTGGCAGGTTTTCGACACCGGCTTTCCGGGCTGGGATGAGGGGTTGTTCGCCGGCCTGAAGGCCCTGGTGCTGCCGGCTGCTGCGCTTGCACTGGGGGAGGCGGCTATCCTGGCCAGGATCACCCGATCGGCCGTTTTGGAAACCATGCGCGAGGACTATGTCCGGACGGCGCGGGCAAAGGGCTTGAGCCGTTGGCAGGTCATGACTCGGCACGTGCTGCGCAATGCGCTGATCCCGATATCGACGATCGTGGGCCTGCAGTTCGCGCTTCTGCTGGCCGGGTCGATCATCATCGAGGAGGTCTTTCAACTGCCCGGGCTGGGCAAGCTTTTGATCCAGGCCATCGGACAGCGTGACTTTCAGGTCATCAAGAACGCGGTCGTCTTGTTCGCCGTTCTCGTCGTGTTCGTGAACTTTCTGGTTGACGCGCTGTATGCCGCGATCGACCCGCGCCCGAAACAGGCCTGACCGGCATGCTACGGCGCGCGCTTCAGCATCGCAGCTTCCTGCTTGGCGTCATCCTGGTCGGCCTCATGGTAGCGGCGGCATTGATCAGCCTTGCCTGGACGCCCTACGCGCCGGAACGCATGCGTGTCGGGCCGCCCTTCGCAGGCCCAAGCTGGGCCCATTGGCTCGGCACCGACTCGTTCGGTCGCGATACGTTTTCGCGTATCATCGTGGGGGCCCAGAACTCGATCATGGTCGGCGTCGTCGCTGTTGGGATCGGCCTGGTCATCGGCGTTCCGCTGGGCGTTGCCGCCGCGGCCTATCGCGGCTGGTGGGACGAAGTGCTGGGGCGGATGGTCGACCTTACCTTCGCCTTTCCGGCCATCCTGACGGCGGTGATGATCACCGCACTCATGGGCCCAGGCGCCGTCAATTCGATCCTGGCGATCGGGATCTTCAACGTCGCAGTGTTCGCCCGGGTGTCGCGCGGTGCGGCGCTACAGGTATATGGCCGCGAATTCCCGCGCGCCGCGTTGGCGCTGGGGCGCGGGCGATCGGACATCGCGATCCGACACATCCTGCCCAACATCGCCTCAGCCCTCATCGTGCAGGCGACGATCCAGTTCGCCATTGCCATTCTGGCGGAGGCGGCCCTCTCCTACCTCGGCTTCGGAACCCAGCCGCCGCACCCGTCTTGGGGCAAAATGCTACTCGACGCCCAGAGCATGATGTGGATCGACTGGACCCAGGCGATCTACCCCGGCGTCGCGATCGCGCTGGCGGTGCTGGGCCTCAACCTGCTTGGTGACGGCCTGCGCGACCTGCTGGACCCGCGGCTGCGCGTGTTCCGCGTCGGATAGTGGACGACAAGCGACAATTCCACGGAAACGGCATTGTATTTGGAAAACCGTTACTTTTCGGCTTCCTTTGTTTTGACCTATTCGGCACATAGCGTGAAGAACTGCGGATGTGCCGGGGGGTTATGCGGATGATTAAGTTCGTGGTTTTGATCAAGCGCAAGGAAGGCATGGATCGGGCCGAGTTCGCCGATTACTGGGTCAACGTCCATGGTCCGATCGCGTCACGTATTCCCGGCCTGAAGGGCTATCGCATCAGCATCGCGCACGAGGTTCCGTTCCCCGAGGACGCCATACCGTGGGATGGGCTGGTTGAGATCTTCTTTGAAGACGGCGACGCTTTCGAGGCCGGCATCTCCAGCCGCGAAGGCGTTCTTGCCATCGCCGATGTCGATAACTTTGCCGAGCGCAAGGGTTTCCTTCTCACCGAAGAAACCGTGATCGTTCCGCTTGATGAAGATCCCTTGTGCGCGCCCCCGCGAACCCACTGATGGTGGTGTCCGTCGCTTAGTCGCGGCGATCAACCGATGCCCAGATAACCGCCGTCGATGATCACGCTGGTGCCCGTGATGTAGTCCGCCTCATCCGACGCCAGGTAGGCCGCCAACCCCGCGACCTCGGCCGGTGACGCCCCGCGATTGGCCGGAATCCCGGCCATAACCTCGGCCATCTGGTCGTCCGGGATGGCCTTCACGGCGTCCGTCTCGACCAGGCCAGGCGCGATGGCGACACATCGAATGTCCGGTGCGTGGTCGACAGCCAACGAGCGCGTCAAGCCCATCACGCCCCCCTTTGCCACCTGGTAGGCTGAAAAGGCCTTCTCGCCCAAGAAGCTCTGGACGGAGGCCGTGTTCAGAATGACGCCTTTGCCGCCGCGCGCCACCATGTGTCGGACCGCCGCCTTCGCCCCCAGCCAATAGCCGCGCAGCGAAACCGCGATCGTGCGGTCGAACTCGTCCAAGGTCTGGTCGTCGATGGTGCGATAGACGCTCCAGAAAGCGTTATTGTGCCAGACGTCGATGCGGCCGAAGCGCTCAATGGCCGCCTTGGCGATCGCTTCGGCGGCATCGTCCTCGCCCATGTCGGCGGCAACGAACAAGGCTTGACCGCCCCGTTGACGGATCGACGCTGCCGTGGCGCCGCCGCCTGCCTCGTCGATATCGGCCACCACCACGGCCGCGCCCTCGGCGGCGAACCGTTTTGCACACGTTTCACCGATCCCGGTCGCGGCCCCGGTCACGACGACCACGCGGCCCTTGTGCCTGTCCTGGACAACGAAACTGCGCATCGATCGCTCCCCTTGCTAAGGCCGTTGATGGCCCCTGGTATTGAGGTCGATGGCATAGAGCGAGGTCACGGCCGTCACGAACAGCGTCGACCGGTCGGGGCCGCCGAAACAGCAATTGGTCGCCATTTCGGGGATGAGGATCTTGCCGATCAGCATGCCGTCAGGCCGGTAGACATAGATCGCATCCTTGCCGGTGCAGAAAAGCCGATCCTCGACGTCGATCCGCATGCCATCGGGAACCCCGACCTCGATCTGCGCGAACACCTCGCCGGCCGACAGTGACCTGTCCGCGTTCACAACAAACCGCATGATCTGGCGATAGTCCTCCGACGAATTGCCGATATAGAGATGCCGCTCGTCGCGGGTGAAGCAGAGGCCGTTGGGGTGGAACACCGCGTCGGTGGCGATGACCATCTCGCCGGTTTCCGGGTCAAGGCGATAGACACTGTAGGCCGCCTGCTCTTGCGCCGACAGGTCCGGAAAGCCGGGCAGGCCGTAGGGCGGGTCGGTAAACCAGATCGCACCGGTGCGGTCGACTACCAGATCGTTCGGACTGTTCAGCCGCTTGCCGTCCCAGCGGTCAGCCAGAACCGTGATCGACCCGTCTGTTTCCGTGCGTGTGACGGCACGGCTTTCATGCTCGCAGGTCACCAGTCGGGCATCATGGTCCAGATAGTTGCCGTTCGCCTGTTTGCTCGCCTGCCGCCAGACCGAAAGCCCGTCAGCGCGCGACCAGCGCATGATGCGGCTTGCCGGGATGTCGCTAAACAGCAGCGCTTGATCGGCCTCAATCCAGACCGGCCCCTCGGTGAACGTCATGCCACCGGCCAGCCGCTCGACCGATGCGCCGGGCTTGATGATGCCTTCGAACGACGCGTCGCGGACATCGAAATCGGTCATAATATGGATGGCCTCCCTTTGCCCCGTCTTGACCGCCGAATAGGATGGGACCGCGCGGGGCGGACAATCCGAACGGGGCGGGGTCGATGATCAAAATGGTGGTGCTGGTGAAGCGACGGCCGGATTTGGACCAGCGCGCCTTCGCGGACTATTGGATCAAACGCCACGCACCCTTGGCCGCGCAAATGCCGGGCATGCGCGGTTATCGCATCAACGTCGCGCGAGAAAGCCAGCTGGACGAGGGCAGGGCGCCTTGGGACGGCTCCGCCGAGATCTGGTTCGACGATCGCGCCTCGCTTGATGCCGGATTGGCCAGTCCCGAGGGTCGGGTCGCCGGTGACGATGTCGCGAACTTTGCCGAGCGGCTGGAGTTTCTGCTGACGGACGAAACGGTCATCCTGCCGCGCAAATGAAACCGCATGGGTACAGGTGTCCCGCATGGCTGGTCAGCGGTTGCCACGCGTCCAGCGATCCAGCAGGACGGCCGCGATGATGATGGCGCCTTTGATGATCAACTGGGCGAAATAGCTGACGTTCAGCAAGGTCAGGCCGTTGTTCAAGGTGCCGATCAGCAATGCCCCCATGACCGTCTTGCCCAACGAGCCTCGGCCGCCGGCAAAGCTGGTTCCCCCCAAGACGACGGCGGCAATAGCGTCGAGTTCAAGGTTGCGCGCGCCTTCCGCCAGGCCGGTGCCGAGCCGTGCCGTCAGCAGGATGCCGGCGCAGGCCGTGACCAGGCCGGCGAGCCCAAAAACGGCGATCTTCACCCGAACGGCGTTGACCCCCGACAGCCGCGCGGCCGCCGCGTTGCCACCGACGGCATAGACGTAAGCGCCGAAGCGGGTGCGGGTCAGGACCACCCAAAGAACGACGAAGATGCCGGCGGCGAACCAGATCGAGACGGGAATGCCCAAGGGTTCGGCATCGGCGAAGATTTCAAGCATCGCGTCGGACTCGATCGGCACGGCGGTCGATCCGGTCAGCAGGAAGGATATGCCGCGCAGCGCCGACAGCATGCCCAGCGTCACGATGAAGGACGGGATCTGGCCGATCACGGTCAAGCTGCCCGAGATCAGGCCAGATACGAGGCCGACGGCCAAGCCACCCAAAAGCGCCAAGGCCAAGGGCCAGCCTTGTGACAGCAAAAGCGCGATGACGACGCCGACGAGCGCGGCCAGCGAGCCGATCGACAGGTCGATCTCGCCGGACAGGATGACGAAGGTCATCGCGAAGGCGGCCACGAACAGGACGGAGGTCTGCTGGCCGATATTCAGGAAGTTGGTGACGGTAAGGAAATACGGGCTCGCCAGGCTGAAGACCACGACGACTATGGCGAAGGCGACATAGATGCCCGACCGGCTGATGAAGCGGCGAACGGAGGCGGCGTCGGTCATGGCGATGCTTCCATCTGCGTGCGGTCTGGCTGCCGGTCTTGGCCAAAGGCCAGTGCCATGACGGCCTCTTCGCTGGCGTCTGCGGCATCAAGCTCGCCGGCGATGCGGCCTTGGTGGAAAACGGCAATGCGGTTGCTCTCGCGCAAGATCTCGGGCAGTTCCGACGAGATCAGAATGACCGCCACGCCTTGGGCCGCGATCTCCCGGATAAGACGGAACACCTCCGCCTTGGCGCCGACATCGATACCACGGGTCGGCTCATCCAGGATCAGGATCTTCGGGCCAAGCGCCAGCCATTTGGCGAGCACCACCTTCTGCTGATTGCCGCCGGACAGGAACTCGATCTGCTGATCGGGCGAGGGCGTGCGGACGCCCAGCTTTTCGATCCATTCGGCGACGAACCGCCGTTCCCCCCTCCGGTCCAGCAGGCCGCGCCTTTCGAAGCGGGGCAGGGAGGGAAGCGCCAGGTTTTCCGCAACTGTGTGGATCAGCACAAGACCCAGGCCCTTCCGATCCTCCGGCACGTAGAGAATGCCCGACGCGATAGCGTCGCGCGGCGTGTGAACGGTTCGCCTGTCGCCATTCAGCAGGATTTCGCCGCCGCTGTGGGGCTCGGCCCCGAAGACCGCGAGCGCTGTTTCGGTCCTGCCCGATCCGACCAGGCCGGAGAAGCCCAAGACTTCGCCCGCCTCGACCGCAAAGCTCACGCCGCGCACCCTCGGGCCGGCCTGCAGGTCGCGCACCTCCAGCACCACGGGCGCGGCGTCATGGGCCGGCGCCTTGGCGCTCGTATCGATGTCCCGACCAACCATCAGGGCGATCAAGTCCTGCTCGGTAACGTCGCCGATCGGTTTTGTCGCGACCCATTGCCCGTCCCGCAGAACGGTCACGCGGTCGGCGAGCAAGAAGATCTCTTCCATGCGGTGGGAGATGTACAGGATCGCGACGCCGCGATCCTTCAGGCGGCGAACCAGGTCGAAAAGCGCTTCCTCTTCCGACCGTGTCAGGGATGAGGTCGGTTCGTCCAGCACGATGATCTTCGGGTCGCCGACCAGGGCACGGGCAATCTCCACCATCTGTTGCTCGCCGATCGCCAGATCTTCCACCATGGTCCGTGCGTCGATGTCGAGACCCAGCTGCGTCAGGATCGCTTGCGCCTGTCGGTAAAGCGCGCGCCAGTTCACCAGTCCGCGTCTGGTCGGTTCGCGCCCGAGTAGGATGTTGCGGCCGACATCGAGGTTGGGCAGGACCGTGAGTTCCTGATAGATCATGCGCACGCCAAGGCCGCGCCCTGCCTCGGGCCCGTGGATCTGCACCTGGTGCCCGTCGATCCGAACGGTGCCCTCGTCGGCGCGGTAGGCGCCGGCCAGGATCTTCATCAAGGTGGACTTGCCGGCACCGTTCTCGCCGATCAGCGCGTGCACCTCGCCGGCCGAAACGTCGAAGCTGACGCCGTCGAGCGCCGTGACACCGGGGAACCGCTTAAGGATGCCTTCAAACGAGACGACGGCTTTGGTCACGCGCGGCCCCATCGAGGAAAAAGGGGCCGGCGGCGGACACCGGGTGGTCCCGCCGCCGGTTCAGTTGGCAAGGTCGACTTGGCTCAACCCGCCCAGGGAGGATCGGCGTCCGGATAGAGCCGATTCCACATCTCCTCGACATTATCGTGGGTCACAAGAACGGTCGGCACCAGAATATCGGGCTGCACCGTCTCGCCCAACGCGTTCTTGCACAGGGCGTCGATGCCCGCGCGTCCGGTCAGGATGCCTTGCTGGCCGGAAAGCGCGCGCAGGATCGGTTGTCCGTTCGGCAACGCCGGTTCGCCGGAATGGAGCGCCTGCATGCCGTCGCGCTCGGCATCGTAACCGCACAGCAGGATCTCGCGGTCGGATTCCTCGATCGCCCGCCAGGCGCCCGGAATGGCCCGGCTCCAATTGGCGAAGATGCCGTCCAGATCCGGGTTGGCCTGGATGATGTTCTGCGCAGCGGTCAGAGCTTCGTCCTGGCTCCAGACGCCTTGCATGGCGACCATCTCCGCGCCGGCCTGTTCGATGGCGTCGATCGAACCTTGCTCGCGGTCCCGAATGGTCTGCAATCCCAGCGGGATCGAGATCACGCCGATGCGCTTGCCGGCACCGCCGCCGAGCGCGTCCAGCAGCGCCTGGGTACCCTGAAAGCAGCCTTCGTAAGAAGCTGAGTTCATGACCGACAGCACCTCGCCGCGGCTTGGCGGGCCGCCGACAACGACCACCGGAACGTCCTGGCGGTTGGCCTGGCGAATGGCCGATGAGATCGAGTCACTGTCGACCGCGATCATGAAGATGCCGTCAACCTGCTGCTGCAACAGGGATTCGATATCCGAAATCTGCTTGGCGGCGTCGAAATTGGCGTCGCTGATCAACAGGTCGATGTCGTACTCGCTGGCCGCCAGTTCGCCGCCTTCAACCACCGAGTTGATGAAGTCATCGGTGCGGTGGTTCATGTTGAACCCAAGGCGCAGGCCACGCCCCCTGATTTCCGCCACCTCTTCGTCGGTCAGGATCAGCGATTCCGCCGTGCTGACCTGGGCGCGAGCCCGACGCGGCAGATAGAGGCTCGCCGCGGTACCCGCGCCGACCAAACCCATGGTGCCCAAGACCTGGCGTCTGGTTGCACGCCCAAAGCCGTGTTTCATCGCCTTCCTCCCCGATATGCCCCTGCAGAACCGTTGGCCCGCAAGAATGGTTCGCATGTAGCCTCCAGACTGAAACAAAAACGTTTTTGTAGCAAGCGGATTCATGCGCTTGTGGACCTTGTCTCGCGTCGAGCTTGGCTGCGCAAAGCACCTTGGGTGGTGCGGTGCGCTGGCCTACACTGGCGTGAAGCCGGCGCGAAACTTGCGTCGAAGCCAGTCGGAATGGGGGAGGATTATCATGCAGTCGGTTCGTGCTGGCCTGTTGGGAGCTGTCGCCACACTCATGGCCTTTGGCGGTACGGCCTTGGCGCAGGAATACACGCTGCGCCTGGCGCACTATCTGCCGCCCACCCACAATCAGGCCGCCAACGTGATCCCGGACTGGGTCCAGCGGATTGAGGAGCAGTCGGATGGGCGGATCGCGATCGAGGTCTTTCCCGCCGGTCAATTGCTGGGCATCGCCGACATCTATGACGGGGTCGAGGCGGGGGTCGCCGACATTGGATGGGGATTGCCGGCGATCCAGCCCGGCCGCTTTCCGATGCTGTCGCTGATGGAACTGCCGTTCGAATTTCAAAGCGCAGAACAGGCGAGCCGCGTCGCCATGACCTTGCTCGATGAGGGCGTGTTGGACGACGAGTTCGACGGTGTCGTGCCGCTTTACATCCACACCCATTCGCCCGCAGGCGTACACACCCGCGAGGCGCCGGTGAACGCGCCCGGCGACCTTGACGGTCTGCGTATCCGCTTTCCATCGGCGCCCGTGCGAGAAATGCTGACGGCCTGGGGCGCCGATCCCGTCGGCGTACCGGCGCCGCAGGTTTACGAGAATTTGGAAACCGGCGTGCTGGACGGTGTGGCCTTCCCGTATGAAGCCATGAAAGGTCTGCGACTGGGCGAACAGGTCAGCTACCACACTGAACTGCCGCTCTATACGCTGACCTTCTACATGATCATGAACCAGCAGGTGTTCGACGATCTGCCGGAGGATCTGCAGCAAGTGATCCTGGACAATTCCGGGATGGACGAGGCAGTCGCCGTCGGCCGCTCGTGGGACGAGGAAGACCAGCGCGGCCGCGACTACGTCCAGGAACTCGGCAACGAAATCATCGTCATTCCTGAAGACGAGATCCCCGCCTGGCGGGTACCCGTCGACGCCGCTATCGCGGCCTATCTCGATCGTTTGCAGGACGAAGGGTATCCGTCGCGCGAGGTTTACGGCCGCATTCAGGAAATCGCCGCCGAGTAGGGCACGGCAAGCCTAAATCCGTCCAGGCCATGCTGGCGGCCGCGGAACGGGCCACCGCTTGGACGACGCGCGCCATGGCGCTGGTCGGCGCTGTGGCGCTGGCGCTCCTCATGGTGCTCGTCACCGTCGTCGACGTTGTCTTGCGCCAAGCCGGCCTGGCCATTCCGGGCGCCTTCGAACTGGTGACCTTGGGCATGCGCGTTCTCGTGGCGCTGGCCATGCCGTACGCGTTTTGGACCGGCGGGCATGTCGCGGTGGAGCTGTTTACCGACCGGCTGCCAGACCGTCTGCGTGCCGCGATCATCGCCTTTGGCCTAGCCCTCGCCGGACTGGTCATGGCGCTGCTTGTCTGGGCCTCGTGGGGTCGCGCCGCCAATGCGCTCAGGCGCGGAGACATCACTGTCGATCTCGGCATGCCCGAAATCGTGTTCTGGATCCCGCTCTTGGCCGGTGCGGCCCTGTGCGTGCCGGTCGTGGCGTTGATGGCTGTCCGACAGGGGGGGATCGCGCTAGGCATTCTCTCGCCAAGGCCCGGGCAGACCGCATGACGCCGCTGGCCATCGGCATTCTGTTCACGATCCTGCTGTTCGTGCTGATCGGGCTCAGGGTGCCGGTCGCGGTGTCGATGCTGGTCGCGGCCATCGGCGGTATCCTGGTGATCCAAGGCTGGCGGGCCGCCGCGTTCCAGCTTGGCGCCGTCCCGTTTGCCTCCACCGCCTACGCGCTTTCCGTCGTGCCGCTGTTCGTGCTGATGGGCGCGTTCGCCGCGCGTACGGGGCTGGCGCGCGAGCTCTACGACGCGGCCAACGCGATGACCGGGCATCGGCGCGGCGGGCTGGCCATGGGCACAGTCGCCGGTTGCGCCGGTTTTTCGACCATCTGCGGCTCGTCGCTGGCGACGGCGGCGACCATGGGCGGCGTCTCGCTGAAGGAGATGACCCGCTATGGCTACGACAACCGGCTGTCCTCGGGCGCCGTGGCGGCGGGCGGCACGATCGGTATCCTGATCCCGCCCTCCGTCATTCTGGTGATCTACGCGATCCTGACCGAGCAGTCGGTCGGCGCCCTGTTTGCCGCCGGCCTGCTGCCGGGCATCCTGCTGACCGCCTTGTTCATGGTTACGATCTGGGTCTGGGCGCGTCTCCGACCCGGCGCCGCGCCACGCTCGGACCGGCTTCCCTGGCGCCAGCGCTTGCAGGCCCTGGCCGGCATATGGGCGGTCCTGCTGCTGGTCCTGCTGGTCATCGGCGGCATCTACACCGGCTTCTTCACGCCCACGGAGTCGGCAGGCATCGGCGCGTTCGGCACTTTTCTGATCGGTCTCGCGCGCCGGCGATTCACCGCCAAAATCCTGATCGAATGCCTGTTGGAGGCGGCGGTGACCACGGCCATGATCTTCCTGATCATTTTCGGCTCCAGCCTGTTTTCGACGTTCCTCACCGTCACGGGCATCACCCAGGCGCTCAGTGCCCTGACCAGCCAATCGGGGCTGGCGCCGATCACCATTCTGCTGCTGATGCTGCTCGTACTGATGGTGCTCGGCTGTTTCATGGACAGCCTCGGCATCGTCCTTCTAACCGTGCCGGTCTTCTTTCCTGTGCTGATGACCCTGGATTTCGGCCTGGGCGCCGTGGAAACCGGCATCTGGTTCGGCATCCTGCTGGTCATGACCGTGGAGATGGGGCTGATCACGCCACCGGTCGGCATGAACGTGTTCATCGTACGCGGCGTGGCGCCCGACATTCCGATCGGACGGATCTACGCCGGCGTGCTGCCGTTCCTGATCGCCTTCCTCGCCGCGATCGCCCTTATCCTGCTTTTGCCGGAGATCGCCCTGTGGCTGCCGGGGAGACTGGGCTGAGGACTATTTGACGATCAGATCCACGGTGGACTTGGTCAAGGGCTCGCACCCGGTGTCGGTCACCAGAACCGTATGGCCGCTCGTGGCGGCCAGCCCCGCGTCGCTGTCGAACAGGATGATGTGGATGAAAAACACCATGCCCGGCGCCGCCTCGATCGGGTTGCCGTGATAGAGCATGGGCCAGTCCATCCAGTTCGGCGCGAACGTGGTGCCCAGCGAATAGCCGCAGGCATTCATACGATGCGCGCCGAAGCCAGCCCGGTCGAGCGTGTCGGCATGGGCGTCGAACACGGCTCCGATCGGCTGGCCCGGTCTCAGCGCGTCCATCGCGGCGTAGAGGGCATCGACGGCAGCCCGGTGCATTGCGACCTGGCGATCGGGTGGCGTGCCGACCCGAACCGTGCGCATTAGGCAAGCATGGTAGTGCCTGTACGTCCCAGCGATTTCCAGCATCAGCTGGTCGTCCGGATCGAGGTGGCGCCGGCCCGTGAAGTATCGGCACATCAGGGCGCCCGGGCCTGACCCGATGATGTGTTCATTGGCCGGATCGTCGCCGCCGCCACGCCAGATCGCCCCTTGCAGCTCGGCCAAGATGTCGCCTTCGAAGGCGCCGGCATATGTGGCGTCGACGGCCTTGTCGTAGGCCTGGTCGACCAGCTCGGCGGCGCGACGGACATAGGCGAGCTCGGCGTCGCTCTTCACCAGCCGCAGCCGGCTGACCAGGGACGAGGCGTCCTCGGTGGTGGCCAGGTCGGCCAGTCCCTCCAACAGCCGAAAGCCCAGCGCAGCGGTCAGGCCATAGGCATCCCATTCGACGCCCAGGCGGCCATCGCGCAGACCCTTCTCCACGAGAATGTCTCTGAGATCGTCGACCGGATTTGCGCCGGCCCGGTCGGTCCAGACCCGGACATCCTTGATCACCGAGGTGAAGTGCGCTTGTCGCCGATCCGGCGCCCTCGTCAGCAATGTCATGCCGCCGTCGGCGGTCAGCACCAGGCACTGGAAATAGACATAGCCGAACGTGTCGTAGCCGGTCAGGTAATAGAGGCTTTCCTGGCGAAACAGCAGCAGCGCGTCGAAACCATGGTCGGTCATCGAACGGCAGGTGCGGGCTCGTCGGTCGGCAAGTTCTTTGGCGGAAAAGTGGATTGGCATGGCAAGCCGGCTATCGAATCGGGAGCTTTGGAAAGCTTAGGGCGCCGGTGCGTACTCGGGCAACGTTGCGATCTCGACCGGCCGGTCAATGCCCTCGAGTTTGACCGCGGGCAGGGCGTGCATCGGTTCGCTCGCCAAATCGGCGAGGTGCCGCGACAGCAACACCGGAACACCCAGTCGCTTGCATTGCCCCTCCAATCGGCTGGCATGATTGACCGTCGGGCCGATTACGGTGAAGTCCAGCCGGTCCGGCGCCCCGATATTGCCGTAGATGACCGGCCCGACATGAAGCGCGATGCCGAAGTCCGGGTCGGGCTCGCCGGCGGCGCGGCGCCGTTCGCGGTCGGTATCGATCGCACCGCGCGCCGATCGCACGGCCTTTAATGCCCGGTCCGCGGCTTCGCGCGGGTCATCCAGGGTCGGGAAGATCGCCAACAATCCGTCGCCGATAAATTTCAGGACCTCGCCGCCGAACGCCTTGATGGGGCCTGCCTGGCGTTCGAAATAGGCGTTCAACAGTGCGATGACCTGATCGCCGGGTAGCCGGCCCGACAGCTCGGTGAAGCCGCGAATGTCCGACGCCCACAGGACGGCGTCGATGGTTTCGCCGGCACCTCGCGTCATCGCGCCTTCCAGGACGCGCGCGGCGCTGCGCCGGCCGAGATAAGTCTCGGCGACAACCGACAAGGTCTCGCGCTGCACCAGCACCTCCAGCGGCGTCGCCAATCGGGCGGCCAAGTCTTCGAACAATCTCCGCTCGGCTGGCTCGGTGCCCGACCATTGCAGGATATGCAGGCTGCCGTCGCTGAAGGTCAGCGGTGTGACCAGCCCCGGCTCGGCCGTTTTGCCGCCGTCCGCGAGACCGGGCAGGCTGGCGCCCAATCCGGTGTGAAAGACGAACCGCTCCGCCGCCCGGCCGGTCTCGGCACTCCAATCGACAGTGATGCGGGCGAGCAGAGGGTTGAGCGCCGCTACCTCAAGGCTGGCGGACGACAGCCTCAGGCCGCCTTCGATCGCCTTGTTGCACACGCCTGCCAGCAGGGCCGGGACGGCGGGTGAGCGCGCGGCCTCGGTCGCCAGCCAGTCATGCAGGGCCGTCGGATCGGGTGACGCGTTGGCGGCTGGTCTGTTCACAGGTCCAAGATATTTCGTCGGTCGGCAAAATGCGAAAATGTAAGTTGACAGCTACGTAAGTGAATTCTTACATATTGTTCCATGGACGAAGCGTTAAAGGCGCTGGCGGATGGAACTCGGCGGCGGATCTTGGCCCTGGTATCGCGGGAAGAGCGCACGGCGGGCGACATTGCCGGCCACTTCACAGTCAGCCGGCCGGCCATTTCGCAGCATCTTCGCGTGCTGCTGGATGCGGGCCTGGTCTCCGTGCGCGGCGACGGCACCAAGCGGTTCTATCGCGCCGATGCCCTTGGCCTGGATGCTCTGCGCCGCGAGATGGAAACGCTGTGGCGGGGACGCCTGGATCTTTTAAAGCAGGAGGCGGAAGCGGAGGCACGGGCCGCGGAAAAGGCGGCCGATGCCCACGAACCCGAAGGAGAAACCTCATGACCGACACCGGCAGTTTTCAGCACGAAGTGTTCATCGAGGCGCCGCCGGCGACCATCTTTGCCTTTCTGACCGATCCGGAAAAGATGATCCGCTGGATGGGCGTCAGCCACGAGTTGGACCCCAAACCCGGCGGCATGTACCGCGTCGACGTGATGAACGGGCATGTCACCCGTGGCGAGTTCCGCGAGGTCTCGCCCAACGATCGCCTCGTCTACACGTTCGGCTGGGAAGGCGAGGCGACATCGGTGCCGCCCGGCAGCACGGTCGTGACCATTGTGCTGGTACCCCAGGACAACGGAACCAGCGTCACGCTCGTCCATTCCGGCCTGCCCGTTGCGGCCCTGGAAGGCCACAAGAAGGGCTGGCTGCACTATTGCAGCCGTCTGTCTCAGGCCGCGGCCGGCCAAGATCCGGGGCCGGACGCCGGACCGGCCTGATCGACCCGCACACCCGCAATCGCCAGTCAAGGAGACCCGCCATGACCAGCACCGGAAGCTTCGAACACGAAGTCTTCATCGAGGCACCGCCCGCGACCATCTTCGCCTTTCTGACCGACCCGGAAAAAATGGTTCGCTGGATGGGCGTCACCCATGAGCTGGACCCGAAACCGGGCGGCATCTATCGGGTCGATGTCACGAACGGCAACATCGCCAGGGGCGAGTTCAAAGAGGTCTCGCCAAACGATCGACTGGTCTACAGCTGGGGCTGGGAAGGCCCGGAGACATCCGTCGAGCCCGGCAGTTCCGTCGTCACCATCACGCTCACCCCGCGACCGCCCGGCACGAACGTCAAGCTGGTCCATTCCGGCTTGCCCGAGCCGGCGGTCGCACCCCATGGCCAGGGCTGGACGCACTATTTCAACCGGTTGGCCGTCGCGGCGGCCGGCGGCGACCCCGGTCCGGATTCAATGGTCAAGACCTGAAGCGCGTAGGGAGCAAAACCATGCAGCACCACCAAATCGTCAGCCAGCAGGAATGGATCGACGCGCGCAAGGCGCTGTTGGCCAAGGAAAAGGCGTTCACCAGGCAGCGCGACGAACTAAGCGCCGAGCGACGGCAACTGCCCTGGGTGAAGATCGACAAGGACTACCGGTTTGAAGGTCCGAACGGTTCGGAAAGCCTGTCCGATCTGTTCGACGGCCGGGACCAGCTGGTCGTCTACCACTTCATGTTCGGCCCGGACTGGCAAGAGGGCTGCCCGAGTTGTTCGATGATGGCCGACACGTTCGACGACGCCATCGTCCATCTCAATCAGCGGAACGTCAGCATGGTGGTGGTTTCACGCGCGCCCCATGCCAAGCTGAAAGCCTACGAGGACCGGATGGGCTGGCATTTCAGATGGCTGTCCTCGGAAGCCAGCGATTTCAATCAGGACTTCCACGTTACCTTCACGGAAGAGGAGCGTGAGAACGGCCAAGCCTATTACAACTACCAGACGGGCAGCTTCCCGGTCGACGAGGCGCCGGGCCTCAGCGTCTTCTACAAGGATGATGATGGCCAGATCTTCCACACCTATTCGACCTACGGGCGGGGTCTGGACGCGTTGCTGGGCACCTATCAGTTCCTCGATTTGGTGCCCAATGGCCGCGATGAGGACAGTTTGCCGTTCCCTATGGCCTGGATCCGCCGCCACGACGAATATGGCGCCTGACAAGGCCGCGCTCGCCTCTCAGAGGCCGGGCGCTTGACGGTCGCGATCCGGCTGCCTGGCCCTAAGGGTTGGGCGGCTGGATCGTTCGCCCGTGACCACAACGTTTCTCCTACGTGATAACCGCTTAGTCGGGCGATCCATCAGCGGGTCCCGAAAATAATCGCCGACGTCTCGGAATAGACGGCCAGCGCACCTGTTGTCCCCTCGTGAAAACGACATCCGAGGAGACAAAACGTGTTCACGCAACTGGAGAACTACAGCGTCAGTGGTGAACGGGGCATTCTCGCCGATCTGGCCGGTGGCAATCAGCCGGACTGGTCGGAAGACGTCGCGACGACCGCGCCGCTGCCCGAAACTCGGCTGAGCGCGGCCAAGCGGTCCTATGCCACGCGCCGGATCGAGCTTGGTGACGCCGTACGGCTGATCACCTCCGGCGCGCATCCGGCCAGCGGCGACCTGGTTCTGGCCCGGATCGACCGCATTGGCCACCATCGGCGGATCGAAAGCCCGGATGGGCGCCGGCGCCAGCTTTATGTCGGCGACGAGGTCCTGCTGTGTTACGGCGCGCGCTATGCCAGCGATCAGTTCGAGGCCCTGGTACCCGAGACCATGGGGCCCTGTCATATGGTCGCGGCCGGCGGCATCGCCGCCCGGTGTGTCAACCGCCACGACGCGACCAAGCCGGCAACCCGCATCACGCCCCTCGGTTTGGTCGCCGACGCGGCCGGTCAGGTCTTGAACCTGAGGCGCTATGCCCAGCCGACCGGCCGCCGTGCCGCAGCGCGGCCTTACACGCTCTGCGTCGTCGGCACGTCGATGAACGCCGGCAAGACCACGACGATCGCCGGTCTTGTCCGTGGGCTCACCCGGATGGGCAAGAAGGTCGCTGTCGGCAAGGTCACCGGAACGGGTGCCGGCGGCGATCGCTGGGCCTATGTGGATGCCGGCGCGCATGCCGTGCTGGACTTCACCGACTTCGGGCATCCGTCGACCTACCTTCTGCCGGACGACCAGCTGACCGCGCTGTTGCCGGCGATGGTTTGCGCGTTGGCCGACCGGCAGCCCGATGTCGTCGTCTTGGAACTCGCCGACGGGCTGTTCTTTCCCGAAACGGCCGGCCTGGTCGAATGCCCGGCATTCGCCGATGTTGTGGATGATGTGGTCATCGCCGCCGGCGACGCCATGGGGGCCGAGGCTGGTATTCGACGGTTGGCCGACAGTGCGATCACGCCGGTTGCCATCGCCGGTCGTATGACGTCGAGCCCGTTGGCCGTTCGCGAGGCCAAGGCCCTGACCGACGCTCCCATCGTCCCGCTCGACGATCTGATGGAGGGCGCTTGGGTTCCGGCAGCCTTGGCCGAGGCCGCCGATCCGTCGGCCCACGCCGCCGAATAGAGGCCGGTCCGATGCCCTTGCCGAAGGTTCTCGCCGGCCGACGTCGCCTGCGCTTTGCCGCGCTTGTGGCCAACGGCGTCGCGCAGGCGGGTGTGGCGATTGGGACGGCCATGTTGGTCAGGCACGGCTTCGACCGGCTGATCACGCCGCAAACACCCTTGCCTCTGGGCGAAGGCGCCATGTTTGCAGCCGGCCTTTGCGCCGCGATCGTTGCCGGGGCGTGGCTCAGATGGCGCGGTCATTTGGATGCGGAACATCTGGGCCAAGGCTATGTCCACGCCGTGCGTCAAAGGCTGTTCCGCCACGTCGCGAAGATCGGCGCCGAGGGCTCTCGAAGGATGAGCCGGGGGGCGATCGTCTTGCGCTTCGTCGGCGACCTGAGCGCCCTGCGCCAATGGATCAGCCTGGGCCTGGCCCGATTGACGGTCAGCGGTTTGGCAGCTGGCCTGGCCATCGCCGCGCTTTCGTTCATCGAGCCCGTGGTGGCCCTGTCCGTCGGCATCGCGGTCGCGGTCGCCGCCGGCCTTGCCCTTGCCATCGGACCGAACTTGCGCGCGACCACACGGGAATCGCGCCGCCGCCGTGGACGTCTGGCCGCGCAGTTGAATGACCGCGTCGCCAACATCGGCGTGGTCGAAGCTTTCGGCCAGGAAGCCAGGGAAAAGAAGCGCTTCGGGCGGCTGAGCAACCGGTTGCGGCATGCCCTGATCGCGCGCGCCAAGGTGGTCGGTCTCTTGCGCGCCTTATCCGAAGCCAGCGCCAGCTTCGCCAGCGCCTGCGCCCTGTTCGTCGGTGCCTTCCAGGTCGGGCTGGGCCTTGCAAGCCCTGGTGCCGTCGTCGCGGCCATGGTCGTTGCCGGCCTCTTGGCGCCGCGGCTGCAGGATCTTGGTCGGGTCTACGAGTTTTGGAACGGTGCGCTGATCGCGCGCGAAAAGCTGGAACAAATGTTGGCGCTGGCGCCCGGTCGGCGTCGTGCGACCCGTCGGGCCCGGCGCGCGCTGAAGCCCGGACCGGGGCGCATCGAGGTGTCGGGTGTGCATCTGCGCGGCGTCTTTGAGGATATTCAGGCTGTCATCGAGGCCGGTGAGCGGGTGGCGCTCGTCGGTCCCAACGGCGCCGGCAAGTCGAGTCTCTTACGCCTCATTGCGGGCATCATCGAACCCGACGAGGGTCGGATCCGGCTCGACGGCCAGAACATCGCGCGCTGCCGCTGGGACGATCTGCGCGCCGCGTTTGCCATCGTCTCGCCCGAACTGCCCTTGCTGCGCGGGTCACTGCGTTTGAACGTCACCTACGGCGCCACAGGGGCGTCGGCGGAGGAGGTCAAAGACACGCTCACCGATCTCGGTCTCGATCCGCTGATCGACCGCCTGCCCGCCGGGCTGGACAGCCGCATTTCGGAGAATGGCGGCGGCCTGTCGACCGGAGAACGCGCCCGGATCGCGCTGGCGCGCGCCCTGCTGGCCAAGCCCCGTGTCCTGTTGCTCGACGAGGCCGACGCCAACCTCGACGAGGTCTCGCGCAACACGCTGGAACGGGTGATCGGTGCGTTCCCGGGCACGGTGCTGTTTATCACCCATGATCCGGCCCGCGCCGCGAAGGCCGATCGCATCCTCTGCCTTGAGCAGGGCCGCCTGCACGAGGCCGTGGGCGACCCGACGACCGCCGAAACCACGCCGCCCGGGCTGCGCTTGGTGGCGACCGCTAGCGGTGAACACGACGACCACCGTTGATCTTTGACCCCTGACAACAAGGAGTTGGTTCCGTGAAGTACTTTCGCCTGATGAAGAACAACATCGACGTTCAGCCATTCTTGAACGAAATCGCTTCGATCCCCGATGCCTGGGCGCGCAGCACGGGGCGCCAGGACAAGATCGCCGTCCAGCGCGAGGCCGAGGCCATCCCGCTGCGCGGTCTGGTCAAATCCAAGATCGGCGACCGCAAGCGCCGCGACGTCCATGAAAGCCGCTATACCAACGGCTCCAGGAAGTTCCTTGTCGCAAGGGCATTCCTGGAAAGCTTCGCTGCGGAACAAGATGCCGAGCTGGGCCGGGGCAAGATCGTGCGGCTCATGCCGGGCCGTCGTGTCTATCCGCACATCGATCGCGGCGAGTACTACCGTGTCCGCGACCGCTATCACCTGATCCTGCAAAGCGCGGCCGGCAGTTATCTCAAGGCCGGCGATGAAGAGGTGCGCATGGCCGAGGGCGAGCTGTGGTGGTTCGACAACAACCAGATGCACGAAGCCCACAACGACGGCGAAGCCGAACGCATCCACATCATCTTCGACATGTTGCCGCGCCACCGTGTCGCCGAGGTGTACGGCGAGGGCCGGGTGGCCTGAAGGGGCCGCCTGCCGACCCGCCCCCGCCCGCCGATCCGCCTCCAAAGGTGATGACGATGCCCGCACAGATCCTGCTGCAAGAGCCGCCGACCAATCCCGGACCGCGAGCCGATGTCCCGGAACCCGTTGCGCGGCCCGTGTTGCATTTACCCAGGTCCTGCCAAGGTGTGCCGTACTATCTGCATGTGCCGCGGCGGATCGATCCGACGGCGCGCCCGCTGATCGCCGTGCACGGGATATCGCGACGGGCCGGGACCCATTTCGAGGCGTTCGCCCCCTGGGCCGAACGCACCGGCAGGATTCTGATCGCGCCCCTGTTCGCCGAAAAGCAGTGTCGCCGTTATCAGCGTATGCTGGTTGATCGCCGCCGCGCCGATCACGCCTTGTTCGCCATTTTGAAGGACGTTGAGGCGGCGACGGGCCGGACGATCGACCGCTTCGACTTTTTTGGCTTCTCCGGCGGTGCGCAGTTCGGCCATCGCCTCGCGCTCATGTATCCGGACCGCATCGGACGCCTCGCGCTGGCCTCGGCCGGCTGGTACACCTTTCCCGATCACGCTGTCGCGTTCCCTTACGGCCTCAGCCCCGGGGAAGGTTGGGCAGGCGCGTTCAGGGCCAGGCTCGCCGACTGCCTGTCGATCCCGATTCTGGTTCTCGTCGGCGAACGCGACGTCCTGCGGGACTCGGCTTTGCGCAAGCGCGCCTGGGTCGACGATCGGCAGGGTCGAACGCGCGTCGAGCGTGCGGCCCGCTGGACGATGGCCATGCGCGAGGCCGCGCGGCGGCGCGGCATCGAGCCGACAATCGACTTCAAGACGCTGCCACGCAGCGGACACTCGTTCGAAGCCTGCGTCGATGATGGCGGCCTGGTCGGAATCGTGACGGGCTGGATGGCGGATTACAACCCGACCGGCCAGTCACGCCACTGACGAAAACGGGCCCAAACGGCCGAGGTCGGACCCAAGAAACATGGTGCCGGCGCGCGGATTTGAACCGCGAGCCAAGGAATACGTCATCTGGGATGAGGGGCTGGCCGGCTTTGGATCGCGGGTCATGCCGACTGGACGCCGCACCTATATCGTCCAGTATCGCGTCGGCGGCGGGCGCGCTGCACGTAGCCGAAAGGCTTCGCTGGGGCGCCACGGGCTGCTCTCGCCTGACCAAGCTCGTTCATTGGCCAGGGACTGGTTGACCAAGGCTGCGCAAGGGAACGATCCTGCCGCCGAAAGGGCAGCGAACACGCGTGCCCCCACCATGGCGGAACTGTGCGACCGCTACCTGGCGGATCACGCGCGGCTTCACAAGAAGCCACGCAGCGTCAGTGAAGACGAACGCAACATAACCAATCATATCCTGCCTCTGTTGGGTAAGAGGAAGGTGGCCGATGTTACGACTGCCGAAATCGATCGCGCTCTGGCGGTCGTAAAGGGTGGTCGTTCGATGCCACCCGGTCATCCTGATCGCAGGGGAGGGGGAGAGCTGCGCGGAGGCCCTTTCATCGCCAATCGGGTTCGAGCCTTGCTCAGCAAGATGTTTACATTGGCCGAACGCTGGCGCTGGCGGCCCGATGGCAGCAACCCGGTCCGCTTTGCCGCCAAGAACCCGGAGCGGCCGCGCGAGGTGTTCCTGAAGAGTGGCGAACTTCAGCGGCTCGGCGCGGCCTTGGACCGTGCACAGGAGACAGGGGATGTGTCGCCAGAAGCACTGGGGGCGATCAGGTTCCTGACCCTGACCGGCTGTCGCGTGAGCGAGGCGCTATCGTTGCGTTGGGACGATGTCGACTTCGATCGATCCATCGCCAGCCTGCCGGACAGCAAGACCGGAGCAAAGCTGATCAGACTGCCTGAGGCGGCTATGCAGGTCTTGCGAGACCTGGCTCCACATCGTTCTGACAATCCCTACATCTTTGCCGGCAAAAACGAGCATCGGCCACTGACAGACCTGAAGGGTCCGTGGTCACGCATTCGCAAAAGCGCCGGCCTGGAACATGTTCGATTATACGACCTGCGTCACACGGTCGCCAGCATAGGTGTCGCCTTACGATACTCGCTTCCGATAATCGGCAAGATGCTGGGACATACCCAGGCCGCGACGACCCAACGCTACGCCCATCTTGCCGACGATCCTTTGGCCGAAGCGGTCGAGACAGTCGCCGCCAGAATCGAACGCGACCTGTCTCAATCGAGCGGAAGACCAGAGGGAACGGATTGAACTGACGTTTTTGGGAGGAAGAGTTAACCCCAGGCGACTTGTCAAAGCCGTCGCCGGCAAACCGGACAATGAGCCGATTCGCGCTTGGTAGACGGCCTGCAAACGCTATACAGCACCCAGTTGGAACACCACATTCGGGCGTGACCAAATCGCCCGAGGTCGCGACGCGCCGGCTGCCTGCCACCAGGCCGACTTCTCAAGCCGTACGGCAACTGGCCTTAGCAGACAAGCATTAGCTGTAGTGGGTTGGCTTTCGCGACGAGATCTTAGCCACGCCTTGAGGTTTGGCAAAAATGGGCGGAGAGCGGAAGTTCGCTGCGGCCCGCGTCAACGTCGGCTTCAGACGAACTGCTGCTATCCAAAATGGTTTCAATTACGTATCGCTCCCTCTTTCTCGGCTTCGCCGCTGGCGACCTTGCCGGCATTCTGACGCTGGCATCAGGACGCAAAACACCCAATCGTCTAAGTGAGGATCGGGTGGTGATATCGTTGATTTCAAGGGCTGGATCTGACTGGTCCAAACCTGCAATTGCAAGGTGCCTTGTACTTGGGAAATGCAGAGGCTCCGCTATTGTCAGCACGATCCAGTGGCCGCTGCTTGTGGACCAAGACCATCAGGGCCAGAACTGGCTTAAAAAACACACTCTTTCAGGGGCAGGCAGGCCGCGCCTATTGCAGAACTCTCCGTTCCGAGACGCGAAATCTCTAGGACCGGAACCTGTCGGTAGACCCCGTGTCGGGGTTTACCAAAAAACCGTGATCTTCTGATGAGCGCTTCGGCGATCGGCTTGGGCATCTGGCCACCAAGTATGATGGCCTGCGGGTCCATGGTCGACGACAGCACGTTGATGACGCGGTTATGGTACGGCTCAACATCGTCGAGCCATTGCCGGACTACCGGGTCGTTCTCGTCACAGTCTTTGCTTAAGTCTTCAATCGTGGAGACGGATCGGCCAGCCGCGTTCAATCGTCCCAAGAGGAATTGCAAGGCGGGCCTGACGTCCATTTCGTGATCGTCGAACATGCCGCCGAGTTCGCCTGCGTTTCCAAAACCGCCCGCGAGCAATTCGCCGTTGACAATGAACCCCGCCCCAAATCCATAGTTGAATGACAGGTAGGCAAAATCGCTGAACCTGTGACCGGCCCCAAACATGGCTTCACAGAGGGCCGCGGTGTTCGCTCCGTTCTCTGCCCAAGTGGCGATATCAAAGGTGTCTGCGGCGTATTGAGCCAACGGCACCTTGGCCCACTCGGCAAGCGGTATCGGAGGATTGTAGCGGTCCCCCTCCATCCTGAAGCCGGAAATCGCAAAGCCAAGACCGATAATATCTTCCTCTGTGAACCTTGAGGCCGCCAGAAGCTCGCTTATGGCGTCTCGAATCCTGTCACTTGCTCGGTCCCTGCTGAGACCGGCGATGCTGATCCGACGAGAGACGTGCCCGCCTGCGAAGTCCATACAAGCGATGCCAGCAACGTCGGTATCGACGGAAACCCCGAGGCTGCACCCGAACCGCGGGTTCAGCAACAAGGCCGGGCTTGGCTTGCCTTTGTATTCCGGCGGCACCAATGGGCCAAACAAGAGCAATCCGTCCTCGTGTAGCGCGCCAACCAGTCGATGAACCGACTGCTGTGTGAGGCCAATTTCTTTAGTCAAGGCCGCCCGCGGAATCTGAGGAGTGCGCCAGACGAGGGACAGCAGTCGCCGCTCGTTGCCGGATACGATCCCAGCATCGTGCCGCGTGAACTTCGGACGCAGCCGCTTTAGCGGGTCATAGGCTTCAGTCAGCATTTTCACAGTCCATCGATGATCAAGGCGGGATAACGAATAACGATCGATCATGCAAAATCACACCATTGTCACACATAAAGTGTTATTAAAAATTTGGGGAAGCGATCTCCCGCCACGCCCGCCACTGATCAGAGGTTTTCCAATGCTCAAGCACACAATCGCCGCCGCCGCGGCGCTTATGACAACTGCGCCTGCCGCGATGTCCGCCGACATCGAGTTTTGGTATGGCAACACCGGTCGCATTGAAGAAGCCATCCAGGCCGCTTGCACTGCATTCAACGAATCTCAGAGCAGCCATTCGATAACCTGCGTCGGCCAGGGTGGCTATGAGGAAGGCATGCAACGCGCGATTGCAGCCTACCGCTCCGGCACTCACCCGGTGCTTATTCAGTTCTTCGACGCGGGGACGCTCGATCTGATGCTGTCGGACGCTGTCGTGCCCGTGTCTGAAATCATGCCCGAAGTGGATTGGGACAGCTACATCAACGGAGCCCGTTCCTACTACGAGGCGTCAACCGGCGATCTGTTCTCGCAGCCCTATAACGGCTCCACACTGATCTTCTACGGCAATATGGACATGTTGGCCGAAGTGGGCGTGACTGCACTTCCGGAGAGCTGGGAAGAGGTCATCGAAGTGGCCACGCTTCTGCGCGACAGCGGCCATTCCTGCCCGTTCACGACAGATGCCCATCCCTGGCGTGTGCTGGAGCAGTTCTCTGCCCGTCACGGCGTCCCGATCGCATCAAACAACAATGGCTATGGCGGTCTTGATGCTGAATACACATTCAACCAAGGCCCCGTTGCGCAGCACATGATCAACCTCGCCGAATGGCGCGAAGACGGTTTGCTGCGCCTGAATGAGGATACCGCCGCAGGTCGATACAATGCCGCCTTCAACACAGGCGAGTGCGCTATGATGGAGGCCTCGACCGGCTCTTATGGTTCGGCGCTTGAAGCGCTTGGCGACGCGTTCGCAATTGGTTTTGCCCCTATGTATGACGGTGTCGAGCGTCGCAACACACTGATCGGCGGGGCTTCGATCTGGGTGATGAAGGAGCATGAAGCCGAAGAATACGAAGCCGCCCAGGAATTCCTCAACTATCTCCGCCAAGAAAACACGCAGTTAGCTTTCACAGAGGCGACTGGTTATGTGCCGGTCACGTCAGGTGCCCTAGAAGCCCTGGCGGCCTCGGGGCGCGCAGACGAGCCGGCCTTCGCCACTGCCGATATCGGCGTTGCCTCGTTGAACATGCCGGGCAATGAGAACAGCCGCGGCGTCCGGCTGGGCTTTTACGTGCAGTTCCGATCGATCTTCCAGGAGGAAACCCAGCGGGCCTTTGCAGGCGATCAGGACATGCAGACAGCCCTAGACAATGCAGTGGCGCGGGGCAACGAGTTGCTGCGACGGTTCGAGCAAACCTACGCAGGTGTTGAGCTTCCGTAACCGTTTGACGATGGCCGGCCCGAACAGCCTCCCGGGCCGGCCTCACTGTGCGGGAACACACAATGAAACAAGCAATCTATCGATCTCGTTGGTTGCCGTTTTGGCTGTCTGCGCCGCAACTCATCGTGATGTTCCTTTTCTTCTACTTGCCAATTCTTCTCGCTTTCTTTTGGGCTTTCCATCTAGAGCAGCCGTTCGGCGGTGGATCGACTTTCGTAGGCTGGCAAAACTTTTCACGGGTTTTGGGAAGCTCGGAATTTTGGGTAAGCGCCGGCGCGACGATCCTTTACATGCTCGTGGCTTCGGGAACATCGATCACAGTCGCACTCATCTTGGCCTTTGCCGCAGATCGGGCCATCCGATTGTCGCCCATAGCGCGCAACGTCTTCATCTGGCCCAAAGCCATCGCGTCGGCGTCCGTCGGTGTGATCTTTCTGTTCATAATGAACCCTTTTCTCGGCCTTCTCGCGCCTTTGAACGAACTGTTCCCCGGGTTTTGGAACCCCCGCACGAACCCGGTGCACACCTACATCATGCTGTTCATCGCGAATGTCTGGAACGCGATCCCGTTCAGCTTCCTCATTTTGCTAAGCGGCCTGCAATCGATACCAGACGGAATTCACAAGGCGGGTGCCATCGACGGTGCCGGTCCTTGGCGCAGGCTGTGGGACATGCAGTTGCCACTGATAACGCCCCAGCTTTTCATCGTTATCGTGCTTGAAATTGCTGACAGCCTCTCAGGCAGCTTCGGTCTCATCGACACCATGACCGAAGGCGGTCCAGGGGGCGCAACCAATCTGCTAGTCTACAAGATTTATGTTGACGGGTTCGAAGCCTACGACCTTTCGGGGGCCGCAACACAAACCGTGATCCTGATGGCCTTGGTGGCCGCCATCACAGCGGTTCAATACCTCTTCTTCGACAAGAAAGTCCAATACGACAGATGATCGAAGACACTCGCTCCATAAATCGGGCCGCCTTCATTGTGCTCGCGCTGGGGCTCGCCTTCATCCTGCTGCCTCTTGTATTCGTCGTGGTAACGGCGACGCAGAGTTACGGCGATTTTCTAAGGAATGACTTCTCTCTCGTTCCCGGGACATCCTTCTTCGACAATCTGACCGAGGTTTGGGAGCGGACGGACCTGCCGCGCCAAACCCTCAACAGCATCATTGTGTCGGCCATGGCATCGTCGGGGCGCATACTTTTGGCCTTCACCACTGCCTTCGCCGTCGTCTTTTTCCACGCCCGGTATCGTCCGATCATTTACGCAGCCGTGCTGGCGTCGATCATGCTGCCGATCGAGTTGATGGTCATCACCGCATACCAGGTCGCTGCCAACGTGGCGCTGCCGCTAAATGCCGTTGCCAATGTTGCGGACCTCTGGGCTTCGCTCTTTGGTCAGCCCTTGAATCTACAGGCCAACATGCTCGACACTTATGCGGGCATCGCTGTTCCGCTCATGGCTCAGGGAAGTGCCACTCTGATCCTTGTGCAGTATTTCCGCACCATCTCTCCAGACCTGGCGAAAGCCGCCACCATCGACGGGGCGGGCCCTCTTCGCTTCATGTGGGATATGCTCTTGCCGTTGTCCAAGGGTCCACTGCTCGCCCTGGGTATCTACATGTTCATCGGCGGCTGGACCCAGTATATGTGGCCGCTCATTGCCGCCAGTTCGCCGGATCGCATGGTGGCAGTCGTCGGACTGACCCGCCTCAGCCAAGGGAATGAAGACGCGATTGCGAACTTCCCCGTAGAGATGACCGGCGCAATCCTGGTCACCCTACCCCCGCTCATTCTGATCGCCTTATTCCAACGTCAGATCGTGCGCAACCTTACGATCTCGGAGAAATAGTGATGGTCGGTGAAAAGGCTGATGCGGACATCGGGCTTCACAACGTCCGAAAAACCTTCGGCGAAACCATCGTAATCCCAGATCTGTCGGCGGAACTGCGCGCCGGTGAGTTCACCGTGATCCTCGGACCGTCGGGATGCGGGAAATCAACGCTGCTCAATTGCGTCGCCGGGTTGGAGCGTGTCACCAGCGGAAAGATCACCATCGCACGGCGCGAGGTTCAAGATGATGAGCCAAAGAACCGTGGTATCGCGATGGTGTTCCAGAACTACGCCCTCTATCCCCACATGTCCGTGGCTGACAATATCGGTTATGCACTCAAAGTCGCTCGCGTCCCAAAGGCTGAACGCGCTCGAAGAGTTGCCGATGCGGCTGCGCTTGTCGAACTTGGTGAGTATTTGAAACGCAGGCCATCGGAGCTTTCGGGTGGCCAGCGGCAACGGGTCGCGATTGCGCGGGCCATTGTGCGCGAGCCCGAGGTACTGCTCTACGACGAGCCACTCTCCAACCTCGATGCGAAGTTGCGCCATGGGATGCGCATGGGCCTTTCGGAATTGCACACGCGCTTAGGATCGACGTCAGTTTTTGTGACACACGATCAAGTTGAGGCCATGACCCTGGCGGACAGGATCATGATCCTGAACAAGGGAGAGATTGAACAGTTTGCCCCGCCAGAGGAAATCTACCACAAACCGGCAACAGCTTTCGTGGGCGGCTTCATCGGCTCACCTCCTATGAATCTGGTTGAGGCCGTCGCCGGAGAAGGCTCCCTTCGTCTTTCAGATGGCACCGCCATCACCGACACCGAGGCCAGGGGCAGATTCACTGTCGGCATCCGGCCAGAACTGATCAGGCTCTCGCACAGCGGCGTCCCTGCAAAGGTGACCTATCGCGAAGACCTCGGGTCGCATCATGGTTTGGTGGTTACCCTGCCGGACATGTCCTCAGTAAGGATCAGCACTGCGCTTGGGGACAAGCCACAGCTGGGCAGCGATGTTCGGCTGCAGATACCGGCCGACGCCGTCCACCTGTTCGATCCCCATACTGGCAAGCGAGCCGCTTAGTTCATGGCAACATTCAGACCCGACCCCTTAGCGTATCTCACCGGCAGACTTGAACCTGGAGATCGACCCAGATCTATCTCCGACGCTTCGGGTGGGGGCAAATTCCTGGCAACCGGCGAAGTGCTGCAGTTCCCCGGGAACACGATCATCTGCCACATCGACAAGACTAGCCGTGCCTTTGAGGCTCTGGTGGCGCTCCAGGAATGCTTGAAGAGAGGACCACATGCGGCATGTTTCACATACCTGCCGCGCGAGAGCTTCCACATGACCGTGTTTCAAGGCATATCCGGAACCCGCATCAAAGCCGAAGACTGGCCAAAACGGATCGAGCTTGGGTCATCTCGCGATGAAGTCACGGCTCACATCATCAAGGAACTGGATGCTCTATCGATGCCGACGTCCTTTCGGATCGCATCCCGCGATCTCTTCGCGGGTCACAGCTTGACCGTAGAAGGGGCGGATGACGCTGAAGAAGATGCGCTCCGGTCCGTCCGCAACACCCTAAGAGATCGATTGGGCATAAGACGGCAAGACTTCGACACCTACACCTTTCATGTGACCCTCGCCTATCTCTTAACCTGGGTCGATCAAATACAAGCTCGGGAAATCGTTGGCTATTCGAGCGAATGCTACCGGGCTTTTGAGGCAGACCTCGCCGAAATCCGTATTGGTCCGATGGAACTCTGTGTGTTCGAGAACATGCACCGCTTCGAGTGTGTCGCGACCTTGGGCAGGAATGGTATCGATGCAGTCGTCACAGCATGACGACATCGATCCCGGATCCTCAATTTCTCATCTCGACCATTCGAGAAGTTGCTGCATCGATAGTAATGCCGCGGTTCCGACGTCTCGACGCGACGCAGGTTACGGCCAAATCCAGCCTGTTCGATCTCGTGACTGCCGTCGACCAAGAGGCGGAAGGCGCGATAAGACGGGCTATTGTGTCGAAGTTTCCAGAGACGGTCGTCATTGGCGAGGAGGCTGTTGAAAAGAAGCCGGAACTGCTGGAGCGGATCGCCAGTGCTGAATGCTGCGTCATCATCGATCCCATCGATGGGACCGGCAACTTCGTCGCAGGCTTGACCACCTTCGGGATGATCCTCGCGGTGACCCAAAGAGGGGAAACCACGTTTGGCTTGCTCTACGACCCGGTGATGGACGATTGGGTCACGGCGGAACGGGGCGCCGGGGCCGAGTATGTTTCCAGTTGTGGACGGAAGACGAAGCTACGCACCCGACCCGCACGTTCACCAATGAACTGCGAGGGCTTTGTTTCCATGGGGCTCTGGCCGGCGAGCGAACGGTCACAGCGTCTGGCAGAACTCGATCACGTTGGGTATGTGCGCTCGCTAAGATGTTCTTGCCACGAATATCGAACCCTTGCCTTGGGCAAGGCGGATTTCGTGTTCAATGCCGCCAGGAAACCTTGGGACCATGCCGCGGGCGTTTTGGTCGCAACGGAAGCCGGTGGCGCGAGTGATATTGGTTTTGGAGAACGATATCGGCCAACCAGCTTCGAAGGAGGGTTTTGGGTCGCATCGTGCGAAGAGACGCTGTCTTCGCTCATCGTGGGCCATCGGAGTGAACGGAACAACGTTGGCAGTATGACCCGCCTCTGAGGAATTCGTCCATAAAGAGCTAGAGTCCGCCCCAAATTGTTGTGCTCCCAATGTTTGGACCGCCGGAGGCTAGAGTTTTCCGGCTATGATCAGGGTGACGGGCTGGATGCGTCTCCTGATCCCATGAGCGCTGCTTTACCATTGAACGCTCGCTCTACATTGCACCGCAGCGAACGGCGGCAATCAGGAACGCGAAAGCAACCTCTCGACCCCTCTGGCAATGGTGGCTAAGGGCCGCTTGCCGCCTGCCCGGAAGTTCCGATTTCGACGCTTTGGGAGATCGAGAGCGCATCGCCGAGGCCGATGCCAATCTAGCGCACGCCGATGTCCATCTTGCTATGCCCGAGCAGTTGCTGCACTGCTCTCAGGTTGCCGGTCTTTGGATAAATCTGGGCAGCTTTGGTTCGTCGCATGGAGTGGTTTCCATAAGCGCTCGGTTCCGGGCCGATCGATTGAAACCAATCCTTCAGCATCCGGGCGTGTTGCCGCGTCGAAACATGCGTTCGGCCATGGAACCGATCAGAAAGGAGCCGGACCCGTTGGAGGCCTCAATTCACATTTGTCAATTGTCCGCCTGACACCACGTCCACGCCATCTAGGCTCAGCGTTGCTCCTCTCAGGCATAGGCCCAGATGCGCGCGGCTGCGGTTCTTGCCTGCGAAGGCGACATCGTCATTGCTGCCCAGTTGAACCTGAACCGCGCCGGCAAAACTTTCAACATCCGCGCCGCCACCGCCGGTGTTGGGCGTCTGGATTATCGGTTGCGTCCAGTTTGCGCGCGGATCGACACCCCATGCCATGTGACCTGCGTTCCAAGCCTCCGCATCGCCCGCCGCGTCCAGCGCGTCGCGGATGAGCTTGGCGTCAAGACCACCCTTAAGCGAGACGACGCGGCCCGCTTCGAACTGAATATGCACCGGGGCCTCAATGAAGCGCCCAAGATGGAAGACACAATCCCCAACGTCCAGGACCAACACGCCCTCGGTCGTGCCTTCGATCTGCGCGGCCTGAACCGCGCCGAGGCCCCAGAAATCCAGATGCCCTGGCACATCTGCGGCACCATAAGCCGCAAGCCCGCGACGCCCGGTCTTGTCCATTGTCAGGCTGGTTCCAGCGGCGGAGGTAATGCGCAGGCTGCGCGCGTTGTCCAACAGCTTCGCGCCCGCCATGGCGCGGGTGCAAACCTCGGGATCGAACCGCAAGCGGTCAAGGACGTGGGGTGGCTCCATGCAGCACAGGACACGGGCGCCACGATCAAGCGCTGCCGCGATCTCGGGTCGATAGTGCAGGGTGTGCGCGGTCATGTAGACGATCAAATCGGCGGCCTCGCACAAAGCACTCAGCGCGCGGGCGTCCGGCGCTTTGTTCCAGCCAAAGGTTGCCTGCACCGCATCCGCGCCAAGCGCCTCCGCCGCGCCCATGCAGGCGGCGGCATAGGCCGGCATCCAAGCGCTGTCGGTGATGCAGACGCAGAGCTCGCCGGGCTTGAGCGCGCAAGCGGTCAGCTGATGGACAAAAAGCGCGGCCAAGTCGGCGCCGAACCCGGGGCCGTCAAACGTGCGGGCATAGGCCACGGGGCGCTCTCCTCTGTTGGCCAAGACCAGCCAACGGTAACGGCTCGTCCGTTTGAACTGCTCCCATCGCGCGGTTCGGTCCGATCATTCGTGCATGGTCGTTTCTGACGCTCTTGACCGCCAGCCACGTCGGATCCGCCGATCGGGCGCCCGAGACAATCGTCCAGCCTTGCTGCGCTTAGCACGCTTCTCACGAGCTGGTCGAGGACGATCACTGCCGTCGTCGCTACAGCCACTGGAACGTTAGAATTGCTCGGACCGCCGCGCCGGCTATCATCGAGACTCGCGCTAAGACGGAATGACATCGGTGACACGGGCGACTGATAAGACTCTCGCAATTCGCGCCCATCTACGCGGTCTGATCGCAGCGCGCGGGCCTGGGCAACGGCTGCCAAGGGTCCGCGACCTGATGGCCAAGTATGGGACATCGCAGCGTGTCGTCGAGCGCGCGCTGAAGCCGCTGGTTGACGCAGGAATTGTGCGGGCTCGCCGTGGCGCGGGACTGCGAGTCGCGGAAGCACGCGCGCCCGAGCCCACGGCGCACTACGCAACCGACTGCCTGATCCTCTATCGCAACTCCGAAAGCCGGCTGGCGCAGTCCGTGTTGCTGGAGCTTCAGCAGAGGCTGCGCGCCTCGGGCCTGCACGTTACGCTTATGAGCTTCGACGACGAGCCCTCGGCGATCGAGCGACTGGAGCGGCAGGGCCGAGCGCGCTGCTGCCTCGTTCAGATCAATTTCGAGATCGTCAGCATTGCGTTTCTAGCGTGCGTTCGCGCACACGCCGACGCCTTGGTGATTGACGGGATTTCGGTCACCGGTATCGACGCCGACGTTATTGGCACCAACTGGCGCGAAGCGCTTTCGATTGCCTATCGCTCGCTCGTTGAGAAGGGGCACCGTCGGATTGCCTTCGTGACCTCATCACATGGCGCGCGACAGGTGGCGATGGCGCGACGCGAGTTTCTGCTGCTGAGCGGCTGTCGCGATGAACCGGACCATCCGCTGTTGTTTCAAGTCGATGCGCTGCCCGGGTCCTATCCGCGCACAGCGATCGAGCACGCCCTTCCAGTCGCCACAGACGCCCAGCAGCGTTCTGAGGACTACACGGCCTTGATCGTTTGGGGATTGGTCGACGGCTCCTTGCTTGACGGCGCGTTGAACGAGCGGGGGTTGAAGGTGGGTGTTGACTTGAGCGTCATGCTGCTCGGCTCAATAGACGTCCCGTCGGAGCATCTCGCACGTTTCGACGTGATCGGGAACAGCCATGTCGAGAAACTCGACCTGTTCGAGCGGATCGTTCGGTCACGAATTGCCGGCGACCCGGCGCCGCCGCGCACCCACTATCTGCCGATCCACTTTGTCGAGAACGGCTCGGTGCTCAGCTTCTAGGCGGCAAACTTCTCGACAATTGAGTATAACTGGGCTGGCGCCGCAAGTTATACCCACCCAGACTGACCGCTCGACTGAAGGGGGAGCGGCGGTCACGCGATGCAGCATGTCACGACGAATGCCGGGGTCGCCATCATCGGGGCGGGCGAGCGTGGCGTGCATTTCATTGGCAGCCGGATCGCCGAAGTCGTGCGCCATGGCGGGCTGCACGTCGTTGGCGTCTACGACCGCATCTCGGCGCGGGCCGAACTAGCCTCGGAGTATTTGAACGGGCTGTATGCCGAACAGGGCGCGCCCAACCGCGTGCAGGTCTTCGCGTCGCTAGAGGACGCGGTCAGCGATCCAGCAGTGTCACTTGTTGTCGTGACGACCCACACCGACGGCCACCGCGAGCCGGTGGAACGCGCCGTGGCGAACGGACGGCGGGTCTATCTCGACAAGCCGATCGCGGTCTCCTTGGCAGACGCGACGGCCATCGCGGCAGCCGAACGGGCCTCGGGACAGCCGATCATGATGGGGTTCACCCGGCGCTACGAGCAATCCTGGATCGAGGCGATCAAGCTCGCCCATGGCGGGCGGATCGGCACGCCGCGCATGGTGCTTTTGCGTTCCGTTATTCCCTACACACGCTACCTGCAGCTCTGGCACCGCAATCAGGCGCGGTCTGGCGGAGCGCTTAACGACAAGGGCTCACATCATTTCGACGTGCTGAACTGGATCGCGGGGGACGCACGCCCCGTGAGATTGAGCGCAATGGGCGGGCGATCGGGCATCTTCGCGCCTGACCCCGAAGCGCCCGCACGATGCCGCGACTGCGATCGCGACTGTCCCTATCGTCGGCATGAGACGCTGGTCGACCAGTTTGAAGGAAGCGGCCAAGGTCCAAATGCCAGTTGGATCAAGGCGGCCGAGGTTCACGATCGCGACGACAACTGCGTCTACCTGCCGGGCGCCGATATCGACGACCACGCGGTGGTCACGGTGCACTACGACAGTGGCCTGGTCGCAACGCTCTTCTTCGCGATCTTCGGGCCCTGGTCTGAGGATCAGGAGACGCTGGAGATCGTCGGCGACAGCGGGCGCCTCAGGATGGAACGCCACAGTGGCGAGATCGATCTGGTCGAAAACTACGGCCACGCGCGCAGCATAATCCGGTTTTCCGATCCCGATCGCGACTCCTCCCACTACGGCGCGGACCGCGAACTGGTGCGGCGGATGCAAGCTTTCCTGGGCGGAGAGGTGCCCCCTGTGGGCGTGGCCGAGGGTGTCGCCTCGCTCCGGCTCGTACAGGCCGCGCTCGACAGCCTCCACCAAGGGGGGCAGGCGGTCGATCTGACCGATAGCGGGCAATCGGCATGACGTTGAATGCGCCCCTGCCCGACCGTTTGATGCCGCGTGCCGCGTCGCTGGGGATCCGCCCGTTCTATGGCGACATCCACAATCACTCCGACCTGTCGTACGGACATGGCGCTTTTCCCGATGCGCTGAAGAAGGCTGCGCTGCAGCTCGATTTCGTATCGGTCACCGGCCATGCGCACTGGCCCGATATGCCGGTCGACGACCCGTCCGTGGCTCACATCGTCGCCTTTCACGTCGAGGGCTTTGCCAAGCTGCGTCGCAATTGGCCAACGCATTTCGACGTCTTGCGCGCCGCCGATGAACCTGGGCGCTTTGCGGTCTTCGCAGGATACGAAATCCACTCCAGCGCCGATGGCGACTACACGATCGTTTTGGCCGATCTCGACAGCGCACCGCTTTGCCTGGTGGATGACCCCGCCGCGCTGAAGGCAGCGTTGGTGGCCCAGCATGGCGACCGCGCCTTCGCCTTCCCGCACCATATCGGCTACCGACGGGGCACCCGCGGCATCAACTGGGACAGTTTCGATCCGGAGCTTTCGCCCTTCGTCGAGATGCTGTCGATGCATGGCTGCGCCGAAGCGTCGGAAAGTGAGCGGGGTTATCTCCATTCCATGGGGCCGGTCGACGGGCCTTCGACAATGGTCGAAGGGCTGGCGCAAGGACATCGTTTCGGCATTGTCGGCAACACCGACCACCACAGCGGCTTTCCCGGCTCATACGGTCATGGACGCATGGCGCTCTATGCCCCTGCCCATGACCGAGAGGCGTTCTGGGCCGCGATGCGCGCACGACGGACCGGGGCGCAGACCGGAGACCGCATTCACCTTCTGGCCGACATTGAGGGTGTGGTCCAAGGCGGCGAGATCGATGTCCGGCAGTCGGCCGAGATTGGGATCGAAGCGGTGGCAGGGGGCGCGATTGACTGTATCGACGTCATCCGCAACGGCCGGCTGTCGCACCGTGTGAGCCCCGCGATCACGCCCGCGCCCATCGATCCCAGTGACGGCGCCGAAACGCTGATCCATCTCGACCTTGGGTGGGGCGCACGCGGCAGCCGCCATTTCTGGGAGGGTGAAATCGCCCTGGACGACGGAGAGATTCTAGCCGTCGAACCGCGCTTTCGCGGCCCCGAAATTGTCTCGCCTCTGGAGGGCGAAGACAGCGGCGCGCCGATCCCCCAGATCGCCAGCCAGGATGGGACGGTCAGGTTTGCCGTCACCGCTGAGGCCAATCCGAACAACAGCACCCCCGCAATGCAGGGCCTGATGGTCCGTGCCCGCCTCACGCCCGAGGCTGCAATCCGTGCCACGCTGTGCGGTCAGCACGTCACGATCCCCGCCGCACGGCTCTATCGCGGTGCACAGAGCGGCAGTCTTGGCCCCATCGACAGCCCCGCCTGGCGGTTCCACCAATTGCCGCGCCCGGAGGACTGGCAATGGCACGGCCGACTGCCGCTCGGTTCGCTTAGCGCGGGCGAAACGATCTATCTGCGACTGCGCCAGACGAGCGGCCAGATGGCATGGACCTCGCCGATTTTCGCGCGGCGAGGATGAAGCAACCCACAACGCAACCGTAAACAAGAGGAAACCATGAGAACACTGAAGCATGTGATGATAGGCGCGGCAGGCTTGGCGCTGCTGGCTACCGGTGCAATCGCCGAGGAATTGACCATTGTCCATGGCTCGGTCGGCAGAGATCAGGAGGTGCTGCGCGCCCAGCTCGACCGCTTCGAGGCGGAAACCGGGCATGAGGTGACCATCGTCTCGATGCCCGAGAGTACGACCGACCAGTTCGGCCAATATCGCCTGTGGCTCTCGGCGCAATCGCCCGATATCGACGTCTACCGTCTCGACGTGATCTGGGCGCCGCAGCTGGCGCAGCATTTCGTGGATCTCACCCCGCATGTCGAGGACATCATCGACGATTTCGTGCCCGCGGCGGTCGAAAGCCAGACCGTCGACGGCCGTCTGATCGCGCTGCCGATGTTCCTCGGCGCGCCCGCGCTCTACTACCGCACCGACCTGCTGGAACAGTACGGCGAGGCCGTACCGACGACCTGGCAGGAGATGACCGACACCGCACAGCGCATCATGGAAGCCGAGCGCGCCGCCGGAAACGACGACATGTTCGGCTTCGTCTTCCAGGGTGCGGCCTATGAGGGCCTGACCTGCAACGCGCAGGAATGGATCGTCAGCTATGGCGGCGGCCGGATCGTGGAGCAGGACGGTTCCATCGACATCAACAACCCCGCCGCCGCCGAGGCCCTGACGCTGGCGGCAAGCTGGGTCGGCGGCATCGCTCCAGAAGGCGTGTTGAACTACACCGAAGAGGACGCGCGCGGCATTTTCCAGTCGGGCAACTCGGTCTTCATGCGCAACTGGAACTACGCCTATGCCCTGGCCGCGGGCGAAGACAGTCCCGTGCGCGACAGTTTCGGCGTAACCACCCTGCCGACGGGCGGAGGCGAGGGCCAAGTGTCCGCCGCGACGCTTGGTGGCTGGCACTTGGGTGTGTCGCAGTACTCCGAGCATCAGGATGCCGCGATCGAGCTCGTGCGCTTCCTCAACAACTATGAGAACCAAAAGGAACGCGCCATCGTGACATCGCGTCCCCCGACCCTGCTGGCCGTCTATGACGATCCTGATGTGGCGGTGGAGCAGGAGTTCATTCCCCTGTGGCGTCCTGTCGTGGAAAACGCGTTGCCGCGCCCGTCGGCCGCGGTGGGCCGAAACTACAACGAGGTGTCCGCAGCCTTCTGGACGGCCGTGCACGACACGCTGTCGGGCAATGGCACGGCGGAGGAGAATTTGGCCGGGCTGGAACGCTCGCTGATGCGGCTGCGCGGGTCCGGCTGGTAAGGTCCGGCGTCACTTTGAACTTCCGGGCGGCGTTGGCCGCCCGGAGCATCTCTGAGAGGCAACACCATAAGCGATCACGGCATTACCTCGCGTCTGTCGCGCACGCGCACCCGCACGGCCGTGCTGTTCCTGGTCCCGATGCTGGTGACCTTGTTCGTCGTCGCGGCGTGGCCGCTGATGCGGACGATCTGGTTCAGCCTGACCGATGCCTCGCTCGACCTGATCTCGCAGGCCGAATGGGTCGGCTTCCGCAACTACCTCGAATATGTCGACTATGGCGATGGCGAAGGGGAGTATTTCGGCCTGCTGGTTGACCAGCGCTGGTGGCGCGCGGTCTGGAACACGGTCTGGTTTTCTGTCGTTTCCGTCAGCTTCGAGACTCTGTTCGGCCTGATCATCGCGCTCGTCCTCCACCAGAAGTTCCTTGGTCGCGGGATCGTGCGGGCCGCGGTATTGATCCCCTGGGCCATCCCCACAATCGTCTCGGCCCGGATGTGGGGCTGGATGATGCATGATCAGTTCGGCATCCTGAACGATATGGCCGAACGGCTTGGGTTGATCTCGGAGCCCATCGCCTGGACGGCATCGCCCGACACGGCAATGATCGCCGTTCTGATCGTGGATATCTGGAAGACGACGCCCTTCATGGCGTTGTTGATCCTGGCAGGTCTGCAGATGGTGCCGGACGATATCTACGAGGCGGCCAAGCTCGACGGCGTGCCAGCGTTTCGCACCTTCCGCAAGGTGACGCTGCCGCTGATCCTGCCCGCGATCCTGGTGGCCGTCGTCTTCCGCGCGCTGGACGCGCTGCGCATCTTCGACATCATCTACGTGCTGACGCCCAACACGGACGCCACGCGAACCATGTCGGTCTTCGCAAGAGAGAACCTCTTCGATTTCGACCAGTTCGCCTACGGCTCCGCCGCCTCGACGGTGCTGTTTCTGATCATCGCGGTGATCACCATCGCCTTCATCATGGCCACACGCATGGATCTGGAGGGCAAGCGATCGTGAAGCGAACGCCCCTTCAGAATGTGGGCCTCTATGCGCTGGTCATTGTCATCGTGCTGCAGGCCGTTTTTCCATTCTATTACGCGATCCTGACTTCGCTTGAAGACGGACAGGCCCTGTTCGAGGTGAACTACCTGCCCGAACAAGTGAACCTCGCCAATTACCGGACGATGCTGACGGAGGGGGGCTTTGGCCGGCAGATCCTGAATTCGGTCTTCGTGGCCACCGTGGTGGTGCTGATCTCGCTGACCCTGGCCGTCACCGCCTCCTATGCGTTGTCGCGGATCCGGTTCCGGGGTCGGGGGCTGTTGCTGCTGACGATACTGTCTGTGTCGATGTTCCCGCAGATCGCGGTTCTGTCGGGTCTGTTTGAAGTGATCCGCTATTTCGGCCTGTTCAACTCGCTCTGGGCACTGGTCTTCTCATACATGATCTTCACGCTGCCCTTCACGGTCTGGGTGCTGACGGCCTTCATGCGCAACCTGCCGGTCGAGATCGAGGAGGCGGCGATCATGGACGGCGCCTCGTCGCTCACCATCATCCGCCGAGTGTTCCTGCCTCTCATGTGGCCCGCGATGGTGACAACCGGGCTTCTGGCCTTCATCCACGCCTGGAACGAGTTTCTCTTTGCGCTCACGTTTCTGTCGACCGACAGCCAACGTACCGTGCCAGTCGCGATCGCGCTGATCTCCGGCCGCAGCGAGTTCGAGATCCCCTGGGGCAACATCATGGCCGCCTCGGTCATCGTGACCTTGCCGCTCGTGATGCTCGTGTTGGTCTTCCAGCGCAAGATCGTGTCGGGCCTGACCGCCGGCGCCGTGAAGGGGTAGAAAGTGGCAACAGTCGAACTGATCAATGTCAGCAAGTCCTTCGGGTCGGTCGAGGTGCTGCACGACGTCAACTTGTCGCTGGAGCGGGGGGAGTTCGTCGTCTTTGTCGGCCCATCGGGCTGTGGCAAGTCCACGCTGCTGCGGATGATCGCGGGGCTTGAGGACATCACGAGCGGCGAGCTGCGCATTGCCGATGTCGCCATGAACAACGTGATGCCGGCCAAGCGGGGCATCGCCATGGTGTTCCAGTCCTACGCGCTCTATCCGCACATGACCGCGTTCGAAAACATGGCCTTCGGTCTTGAGCAGGCCAAGCTTCCCTCAGATGAGATCCGCGAGCGCGTCTTGAGCGCGGCCCGGATGCTGCAAATCGATGGGCTGCTTGACCGCAAGCCCAAGCAGCTCTCCGGTGGGCAGCGGCAGCGTGTGGCCATTGGCCGAGCCATCACGCGCGACCCTCGCGTGTTCCTGTTCGACGAACCCCTGTCGAACCTCGACGCGGCGTTGCGCGTCGATACGCGGTTGGAAATCGCGGCGCTGCACGAACGCCTGCCCGAGACGACGATGATCTACGTCACCCATGACCAGGTCGAAGCGATGACGCTGGCGGACCGGATCGTGGTGCTGAACGAAGGCAACATCGAACAGGTCGGCACGCCGATGGAGCTCTACGAAACGCCGGCGAGCCTTTTCGTCGCGGGCTTCATCGGCTCGCCTCGCATGAACTTCCTGAAGGGTCCCTTGGCCGACGCCCATGGCGCACAGACCTACGGGATCCGGCCCGAACACATCGCGCTCTCGCGGGAGTCCGGCGACTGGCAGGGCCGCGTGATGCTGACCGAGCGGTTGGGCAGCGACACGTTCGTGCATGTGGATGTCGAAGGCGTCGGCCGCGTGAATGTCCGCGTCGAGGGCCGCACCGATATAAGCGCGCGGGCCGACGTGTTTCTGACCCCGGACCCGGCCTCGGTTCATCTTTTCGATGCGGGCGGCCGACCTCTCGCGCGTCGAGAATGAGCCAATCTTCGGCATGAACATCCTTCTGATGATCGCCGATGACCTCGGCCGTATGACCGGCTGCTACGGTGAGCCGAGAATCCGCACCCCACACATCGACCGGCTGGCTGGGGAGGGCACGCGGTTCGATATGGCCTTCACCTCGACCGCCTCCTGCTCGGCAAGCCGTTCGGTGGTCTTCACTGGCCTCCATACCCATGAGACCGGGCAATACGGGTTGCACCACGACCACCACCATTTCATGACCTTCGCCGATGTCGCGACCGCACCGGCGCTCTTGAACGAAAGCGGCTGGCATACGGGCATCATCGGCAAGGTCCATGTGGGGCCTGAGTCGGTCTATCCCTGGATCACCCGGGAAGAGAGCGCATCGCGCGACGTCGCTTGGGTGGCCGAGCGCGCCCGCGCCTACTTCGCGGACCATCGCGCCGATGCCAAGCCGTTCTTCCTGACCATCGGCTTCATCGACCCTCACCGCGACGAAACACGAGGCGGCTTCGGAAACGAGACCTTCGGCGCCGAGGACCCGGTGGTCTCGCCGGATACCGTTTCCGTGCCACCATTCCTGACCGATCTTCCCGAGGTGCGGCACGAACTGGCCGATTACTACCGCTCCGTCCACCGCCTCGACCGCGGGGTGGGTTTGGTGCTGGACGCGCTGGCGGACGAGGGTCTGGCCGGCAGCACGTTGGTCATGTTCCTCTCCGACAACGGCGCGCCGTTCCTTAACTCCAAAACCACGCTTTACGACGCGGGCGTGCATCTGCCGCTGATCATGCGCAGGCCGGGGCAGAGGGCGGGCATTGCAAACCCCAATCTTGTCTCGTTCACCGACTTGCTGCCCACGTTTCTCAATCTGGCAGGCCGGGCCCCCGATAACAGCCGGCGCAAGGGCCGATCGCTCCTGCCGATTCTGGAGCGGGAGATACTCCTACCCGACTGGGACCGTGTCTTCGGCTCCCATACGTTTCATGAAGTCACCAACTATTGGCCTACCCGCTTCTTGCGCACACCGCGCTACAAATACCATCGCAACATCGCGTGGCAGCTCGATTTCCCCTTCTCCGGCGATCTCTATGGCTCGCTGTCTTGGGAGAGCATGCGCCGCCAGCGCCCGGCGCTGATCGGCAAACGGCCCATCGGCGACTATGTGCGCCGACCACCTGAGGAACTCTATGATTTGGATGAGGATCCGCTCGAAGTCATAAATCTCGTAGACGATCCTGGCCACGCTGAGCGGCTGGTTTCGTTCCGCACCGCGCTCGAAGCCTGGCAGCGTGAGACCGACGACCCCTGGCTGTTCCGCGACGGCGTTTCGGTCCGGGCCGTGCGCCATCATATGGCCAATGGCCTGACGCTGCCCGAGCGCTTCGATTTCGATCCCGAGAATCCGTGACACTGCGTTCGGATTGCCATTAGGGGATTGCAGGCCAAACCGGACCTGTCAGAGCGGCGGGCCTGCCGGATTGTTGGCGCGGATCGTACGATAATCCTCTATCGATCGCTCCGGCGCGATGATGGGGCGCTGCGTGGCCGCCTGTGTGAGCTGGCCAACGACGTCCTCAACTCTCGCGAAAAGCCCGGTTGAAGGATGAGATGAATGGGCTGAGCAGGTAGTCGATCACCGTTCTGGCGTCGGTGGTGATGAACACCTCCGCCGGCATGCCGGGGCGGAGCTCGACGTCGGGCGGAAGGGACTCCAGCGCCTCGGTCGCGACGCTGATGCGGGCGGCGTAGTAGGGGATGCGGGTCTGCTCGTCGGCCATGCTGTCGGCTGAGAGCGCCACGACCTCGCCGTCGAGCGGCTGTAGGTTGCGTTGTGGATAGGCGGACAGGTGAATACGGGCGGGCTGGCCGAGGGCCACCGTGTCGATGTCGGTGACGGCGATCTGGGCCTCGATCAGCAGGGCCTCGTTCAAGGGCACGATGTCGAGGATCGGTTCGCCGGGTGAGATCACGCCGCCTGAGGTGCGGACCCTGAGGCCGACGATCGTGCCGCCGATCGGGGCGGGGATGATGGTTCGGGCCAGCACGTCGGCGCTGGCGGCGAGTTGGTCTTCGATCTGCGCCCGTTCGGCCTGGACCTGGAGGAGCTGGTCGCTGACGGCCTGCAGGTGCTCGGTTTCCAGATTGACCAGTTCCAGCTCGGTCTCGCCGATGCGCTCCTCCGCCGTCGCGATGGCGGCGACGTTGGCGGCACGGGCGCCTTCCAGCTCCGCCATGGCGCGCTGTAGCGCGAGCAGTCTGGGCAGGCGCTCCAGGCCCCGCTCCAGCAAGGTCTCGACATTCTCAATCTCTTGGCCGATTAGCTCGACCATCGCGCCGGCCCGACGACGGGGCGCTGCGCGGCCGGCTGCGCGAGCTGGCCAACGAGCGCCGTCGGTTCGGCTATCGCCGCCTGTTCGTGCTGCTGCGCCGCGAGGGCGAGCGCTCGGGTCTGAACCGCATCTATCGGCTCTACCGCGAGGAAGGTCTTGCGGTACGCAAGCGCCGGGCTCGACGCAAAGCTGTCGGTAGCCGCACGCCGATCCTGGTTGATGCAAGGCCCAACGCCCGCTGGTCGCTGGACTTCGTCCACGACCAGTTAAGCTGCGGGCGCCGGTTTAGGATCCTGAACATCGTCGACGACGTCACGCGCGAATGTCTGGGCGCCATTCCCGATCTGTCGATCTCCGGCCGGCGGGTCGCGCGGGAACTGAGCCGGATCGTCGAGCGGCGCGGCAAGCCGGGCGTGATCGTCTCCGACCACGGCACCGAGCTAACCTCAAACGCCATCCTGGCCTGGTGTGCCGAGCGCGACATCCACTGGCACTACATCCAACCTGGCAAGCCGATGCAAAACGCCTTCGTCGAGAGTTTCAACGGTCGCATGCGTGACGAGCTCTTGAACGAGACCCTGTTCCAAGGTCTGGATCACGCCCGCGCGGCGATCGAAGAATGGGTCGACGATTTCAATACCGAGAGGCCACACTCCGCAATCGGCTACCAAACACCCGCGGCCTTCGCCGAGCACCTGACCACCGCAAGCAACCGCTCCGCTGCACGATTTGATGGTTCCGCGCAGCGGTTGCCTGCTCACACCCCGCCACATGGCGTAACAACCCAAAGGACTCTAGTCCCAACCGGATGAAAGATCAGTAGCAGGTCAGTAGGCGTATGAATTAGGGGCGCGAACGGCCATCCAGCACGCATTTTTCGTTCAGGTTGCGGTGATGGACGCGAGTGCTATCTTGGCTCTCGCGGGAAAAAAGGGGTGCTCAATAGTATGGCGTTCAAGATTACTGCGCGAACATTGCTGGAATTAGGCGGCGAATTAATTGGATCAGACGCAGTTGCCCTTTACGAACTCGCTAAGAATTCTGTCGACGCCCGCTCACCGGTTGTCCGTATCAGGGTGCAATCGGTGTTACTTTATTCCCGTTATCTGCATGCTCTCGATCTCATCGACGACGGTGAGATGCCGTTGGCTGAAATCCGTGACAACATCGAACAGTGGATTGTGTCCGATGCGCCGTCAGGTGCGGCACGCCCATTGCTCCATACCCTTACCGCGGCAAAAGACGCTGACGAATTTAGACGTCTGCTGACCGAAGGCTACAGGGATATCAACTTCGTAGAGGTGTCTGACGACGGCGAAGGGATGTCGTTTCGCGATCTCGAAGACGTATTTCTTACAATTGGAACGCGATCGCGGCGTGAGGAAAAGAGAACTTGGGATGATCACGGCGAAGACCCCTCTCGTCCGCTTCTGGGCGATAAGGGCGTGGGCAGGCTTTCCGCCATGCGACTTGGGGATCATCTGTTGGTGAGAACCACCAAGGCCGGTGTACCGCGATGGAATGACCTTAGGATAGATTGGACGAGGTTCAGCCACGACTCTGACGCATTGCTGGAAGAAGTGACGGTTGCACCGGAACGCGGCCCCCGAAAGGACGACCCGGACACACAAGGGACCACCATTCGTGTTTCCCAGTTGAAGGGTGATTGGACGCGAGCGAAGTTTGGCGAGATGTTGAACTCAGAATTCTCGCGCATGGTTGACCCTTTCGACCGCCGCCGTGGTAATCGCCTTTTTCGCATCACGTACAATGACCAACATGTAACGTTGCCTCAAATCCCGCAACGGCTGTTTGATCTGGCACATGCGAAAGTCTCTGCGAAATTCGACTATCTACCGAATTGTCAAGCCCAACTTGTCATTGAAATGGAGTACCGGCTCAGCACGCACAAAAAGCTGGTGGTGACTTTACCGGAAGTGCAGCTCGTCTCTGTAACGCAATCACGTTCGACGCGTGTCCTTCGTCGTCTCGGCCCGTTCAAAGTAGAGTTCCTGTGGTTCAATAGGCTCTTCCTTACCGCAGTCGAAGGCCTCGGGACGAGGTCCGATGTGCAGGCCATGGTCAGACAGTGGGCGGGCGGGCTCATGGTCTTCCGCAGCGGCTTTCGTATCAATCCTTACGGTGGTGGCGATGATGATTGGCTGCATCTTGACAAGCGAGCATTTGGACGCCGTGGCTACAAGCTAAATCGCCAACAGATCATAGGGCGCGTGAACCTCAGCTGGCGGAACCACCGCCTGGTCGAACAGACTAATCGCGAGGGCCTGGTCGACAACGAGTACAAGGAGGCCTTGGTCAGCATCCTTCAGAAGATACTCGAGGATTTCAAGACCTTCAGCGAGGACATCGAGAAAGAACTCAGGCAAGAAGATCTTACTTCAGTTGATATTTTGAAGGCGCGCGTTGCCAAATCCAAGACCGAGATTCAGCAGCGTATCCGAGAAATTGCCGTCGACGCGCCGGAACAAGCAGGTCCGCTCACGGAAGTTGAGCGTCTGGTGAAGGCCCTGGCATCGCAGATCGACGATGTCGACGCGATCATTGATGATTACAAAGACGAACGTCGAAAGTTCGTTCACCTGGCCGGCCTAGGCCTAATGGTGGAATTGATTTTACATGAGCTTGGGCGGAGCAGCGGTAGCACACTCAGCACGCTCGAAGGCGTTGATAAGACCCAGCTTGCCGGAAAGCTTCCGGCTGTTTTCCAGACGCTCGAGAGTCAGCTGCGAACGCTGCAGAAGCGTATTGAAACACTGGATCCGTTAAGCACCGCACGACGGCAAACCAAGGAAAGCTTTACCGTTGAGGGGTTGGTTCAAGAAATCGTCGATGCGAGAGACGCGCAAGCCGGGCGGCACAAGATTCTAATCACGATTGACAGCACTTCAAAGCAGTCGTGGCGAATTAAAGCGGTACGCGGAATGCTGATTCAGATCTTGGAAAACCTCCTCTCGAATTCCTTTTACTGGTTGAAGCAGCAAGCAGTGATTGAACCTGACTTCAAGCCGCGCATCCACATTGAGATTGATAAATCTGGGAGCCTCATCAAAATCTCTGACAACGGTCCTGGAATTGACGCGTCCGAGGCCGAGGAGATATTTAAGCCGTTCGTCTCAGCCAAACCCCCCGGCCAAGGCAACGGCTTGGGACTCTATATCGCTCGTGAGTTGGCCGAGTATCACAATTGGACGCTCAATCTCGTCGGCCCGCCCGGAGAGAAGGTCTGGCGGCGCTTCTCTCTGGACCTCAGCGGGAAACCCAAATGAGCGAGAATCTTGATTTGGCCGCGAAGGTCGGCGGCGTGGAGTTGCTGGCGATCGTCGACGACGCCTACGATCCTCCCCGCGGTGAAGAAATCTCCGAAGATGCGTTCAATCGTTTTGTCCAATCGGTCGAGGATGAGCCGGAGCGGATGGCTGCGCTCGAAACCGCCAGTGAGTTCGGAGAGAACGATCTAGAAGACTGGGAGACATTCGCCGGCAAAGCGGAACTGATCGATCGTCTTTGGAACCTGAACGTAGGTGTGGCTACACACACTGCGATGACTGATGGGGTGAGACAGAGTTTGGACATTCTGTTCTCGGACGTCAGTCAGGACCGGGTCAGCAAGTTGCAGCAGTTGAAGCCGCTCGAAAAGCTCCTTGCAAAGACCAAGGTACGCGTCATGAAGCTAGGCGCCGACCCCGAGCCCAGCGTGGTGGCCAAGGCGAATGTTGTCTTCCTGGACCTTTTCCTTTCTGCAGATGTACCGCCCACTCTGATTGCCGGAGCAACTTCACGAACTGTTCTGGATAGGGCGCGGGAGCGTGCGGAGCGTTATCTGGACGACGTCAGACAGGAAACGGCGGATGACATAGCAGCGATCCCCCCGGCGTTCATACTGATTTCGTCGGTCGGAACACGGCAGATTGCGAAGAACTTCCGTAAACGGACATCGCAAACGGCCTCTCGCTTTCGTTTTGTGCAGAAGCAAGCCTTGGAGCGAGAAGATCCGCAGGATCTGCTCGCCATCGCTGAAATTCTTCGAACTTGTCGGGCCAGCGCACTCTTTGAACCACTGCGGAAGGCGCTACCGTCGGTCATTGAAGAAGCCCATAAGTGGGTCGAAGAAAGGCTTATTGATCTCGATATCGCAGACTTCGCGCGATTGTATGAACTAAGCCTCCAGTCCGAAGGGCAGCCCATCGAAGACTACGTTAAAGAGGTGGTTGCGGGCGCTGTCGCTGAGCGCATCATGTGCTCGTTTTCCAGCCTCACGCCGACCAAAGACAGACCCAACCCCTTTGCCGATGTCCCTAGCCGCTTCATTGAAGCCCCATCCAATGCGATGGCGGAGTTGTATAGCGCAACACGCATGACAACAGACCGAGGTTATCGCGGACCTGACGATAGTTTGCCTGTTTCTGGCGATCTGTTCCTCGAGGGCGTATTGCCGAAACGACCTAGTACATCCCTAGTTGGCCGGACCGTGAGCGCCGTGATGACGCCAATCTGTGACCTGATGAGTAGAAACGGCGAGGAGCCCGCTGCAACATCAGTGTTGATGCTCCAAGGTACTTTGTGCCCCACCTATCACAGGCATAAGCTCGATCCTCAGATCGTTATTGTTAATCAACGATTCTACGAGGTGGATTGGGGAATGAAACATCCCCAAGCTCTTCCCTTAAAGGAACTTAGAAAGCATGTTCGCACAAAAAAGAGGACTTGGCTCGGGAGGTTGAAAGCAGAACACTTTCTCGCTCTCCAATCAGAATATCTTGCCTCTTTTTCCAGGGTTGGTCTCTTGAAGGTGCCTGCACTTATAGAGCCCTTGTCAGGGAAAATCTGTGTCAGAGAGGCCGGAAATATTATTGATCTAGATGAAGGGTTTAACTTCAAGAGCGGCTTTGCTTTTCAGTCTCCGCTGCGAGGGACGGCTGCCTCCAAACAGCCAGTATTTTTTTCGGGGGCATTCCTCGAATACTTCCGGGAAATCCTGCAACTGACGGCCGGTTCAAACGACCGGCATAACGAGACCCAAGCCAAAGCCCAAGGGCTCTTGGAGCGCATGGATCAACTCATGAAGATGGCCACCCGTCAGAACCCCGCTTCTCACGGAATAGATAATTACCTGAAAGTCGCACTTCTTGGTCAACGTGGAGCCGACATTCCGGCTTCTCCGAACCACGTAATCCTTGTGGTACTGAAATCCTAGTTTTTAGGTGCGGTCCTTGGTCTAGCCTAAAGACTGCAGATGAGGCAGCCTTCGGGCTCATCTTCCTCGGGGTCAGTACCAGCCAATACAGCAGACAGCGGCAGGTTCTCTCGTCGAGCCACGCGTCGTTTTCTCGCAGTTTCCCAATTGCGCTCGATCTGCTCCATACGATCTGGTTGTCCGAGTTCTGTGAGGGACTCGCCGCTACACCAAGTGAAATTCTGGCTAACAACGGCGCTCCTCGCCTCGTATTGTTTTGCCCGTTCAAAGAGGTCTGGGTGTTGCCTTTTCAACCGGACCCACTCGATTTTTTGCTGATAGAAGCAGAAGTAGCAGCCAGATCTTGATCGTCCCCACTTCATATAAGGGGGAAGACCAAGTCCGCTGTCTTCCAGAATCCGGATGATATCGGCCCGTACCAGCCCGTCTTCAATGAAAGGATAGACAGCAGTGATGTTCGGCTTTGTGCTGATATAGCCAGTGCGCTTCTCATCCGCACGCAGGCCTACATAGTTGATCGTGGGGTCGTCGCCGATGTAGGTCTCAAACGGCTTCAGCTTGAGCATTTTCGTACACCAACGACGGTGGTTCGAAGGTAACATGTCACCATACACGGAGAGCCAGTGCTCAAAAGGATCCTCCGGCGTCGTCCGGGTTACCGGGCGCCCGAGAATGCTCTCCAGCCGAGCCATGTAGTCATATGTCTCAGGCAGCTCTTTGCCCGTATCATGAAAGACATACTCCATCTCTGGCACGCGGTCGCGCAGATAGACGGCGAGCGCAGCGCTGTCCTTGCCGCCGGAAAGGCTAAGTACATGGCGCGTCATCTGTGTTCGCTCTCAGCTTCATGATCTGGCTCGGCCAGTTCTTCGTCTTCATGCATGCTCGCTAGCGAAAGAAGCGCCGCAACAGTGTCGAGAGAAAGGTTAGCCTCAGACACCAAACGTTTGATCGTGTTCACCGCAGTCACCTGGCTCTCGTTCAAGTCAGCAACATTTACCACCACCGCGTGCTCGCTTCCATCGCTTCGCGTCAAAGATACGCGGACGGCGTCGTGCGGAGATCCCACTTGGCCAAAGTTGGTAGCTTCAACCCGTCGAAACTGAGCGGTGAGATCGGCTAACTTCGAGCGCCATAGGTCGACATCGCTATCAAGCCATCGCGCCGGAGGCTTGCCGAGAACAGCCCCCGCAAGCGCTTCAGTCCATTGATCGTCCGACAAAGCTGCATCTGCGATTCGCAATACGAACGTTCGCAATTGCTGCTCACGCACTCTGAAGCTCAAAGCAGTGGCCCGCTCAGCGACAGCGACTCGGGACGGCGCCTCCAATGTTTCAAAGAGTTCGGCCTGCATGCTCTCAAGGAGTTTTGGATAGCAGCTACGTAGCTCAGCTATTGCTGCGTCAAGCCGGGAAACGAATTCCTTCACCCGCTCCGCGTCCGGCTGTGCGTCAAGACCGAACGCATCCAATCCGCATGCCTTCGGTAGCTCGCTAAAGAGCAGGTCAACCGGGCTGCGTGCCTGCGCGAGTGCTCTCCGGACGCCGCGCGCCTCTGCAGTAAGCACTGAAGACCGCTGAACGTGGAATGGGAGTTCCACACCAAAGCGGATCAGAGGATCGACAACGGTCCGGATACCGAAATCGCCTGTGGGTTGATCGAGAAGCTTCGCCAAGCGGCGAAACACATCCGCTCGGACGCCCTCTAGCGACACCAACTGGAGGGCAAAGTGCTCTGGCGATTTCAGGATGCGCATGAAAGCCGCCCCATCCAACCGTGGGCAGTACGTTCCTCTTTCAAAAAGTGCGACCCGGTGACCCGCTGCGACCAGCGATACGGCCAGGAGAAGCGGTGCTAGCCCGCGACGCACACCAAATGGTTTCGCCTCTATCGCCGCGTAGATATCTGGCAGCGGGACACGGTCACCGTCCTTGCCAAGGCGCTCTTCAATCGCGGTGAGTGCCGGAGCGAGGCGGAGTGGGTCATTGTCGGGCGCGGGCGGTCCAACGATCCACCCGTCTTCCTGCTTGCGGTGCAGGCCACCACGCCGAAGCAGCGACAAATAAAGCGCTCGCTCAGGCGGGTTCTTGTTCGCAACGAAGCCTAGCTCCGGGTGGTCGGCATTTGCAAACATCCGCTCAATCAGCCGCTGACGAGCCGCCGCACCGGCCGAGGTAAGCGTATGCTTGTTCACGAGCTCGTTTTCGACTAAAGGCGACTGATTGTAGATCTCCTCGCAGAGCGCCGAGATCACCGAGTGAATCGGCCCGTCCACCCCTTTCGCCTTACCCTTCCAGAAGACCTCAAGCGAAACCGTGGGTGCGCGGCCGCGCAGACCGAGTGCGGCTTCAACGGCTGTGACAAGACGTACCTCGAGGTCCGTAACCGTGCGCTCGATTTCCGCAGCCGCGTGGGCGTCCTCTTGAAGCGCCGCCGCATTCGAAATGACCCATCGATGCCGAAGGAGATCTACCATTACCGGCCCCAACTCAGGTATCGGCGGAATGGCCACCGCTAGGATCGTTGGATCCTCGGACGTCACTTCAGCGGACCAAGCACGAGCGATACGGAGATCTTCTGCGTCCGCGCAATGAATGGCGATGATCCCGCCGTCTGCGTCCATATGCCCGCGATACTCCCCGAGCCCAGACGCATGGGTGCCGCGGATCGCGAACCGACGATTGGTGCCGGTAAGGACCGAGTGTCGCCGCGCGAGCAGATGGGGTCGGATCGGAACACCTGCTATGTGGCGCGGCAGATCGCGGAGGACGGATCGCACATCAACGGCGTCCTCGGCCTCACTCCAAATCGAGGACAGATCCACCCGTCGGCTTGTCCACAACCTCAGTTCCGACCGACCAGGTCGACGGAAGAGAAGACCGTCCGTAAGAAGCCTGGCAACAGCATTGTCGACATCGCTAGACGCGAAGGCTGGAAAAAGGGCGGCACTCAAGCTTTCCGTCGTAGCGGCAAAGCCAGGCGCATCGATCAGGTTCAAAATGCCGATTGTCTTTAAAACAGCCGTCTCGACAGCATCCGCGTCGGCAGCTCGGTCGAGCACTTCGGAGATACGCGACCATTCACCAGCACCAGCGCGCGAGGTGAGCCGGTGGCCGAATGAAGATGCAACATAGTCGAAGAAGTGGTGGAGGGCATAGAATCCACCCGCAGGAGACGTATCAGAAGCAAATGCGCGGAGCCCATTCCGCTCCTCACTCGCGGCAAAGCCGAAGAGAGATCGCTCGTTCTGCCCATAGCTGGCAAAGAACCTTGCCATAACCGGGATCGCCGCAGGGTGAACCGGCCAGCAACCAGCCATCCCGGTGCCATTGCGAGGACCGAGCCATCCCAAGTTGCGGACATTCGCGATAACATGGTCGTAGAGCTTGAGAACCTTCTTGGGTAAATTGGTTCCGTCGACGACAAGGGCTGCTGATAGCAGGGCCGCTGTGTGCGATAATGGATGGTCGAACACCATCTCTTCGAAACGCTCGGCCACTTTCTCCCATTCGCTTCGTCTCGCAGACTGCCAGTCTTCAGCATAAGATTGGAAGCCTTTGTGGAGGATCAGGACGATTGCGAACGGGGTATCTCCAGAGCGTACTGCCGTCTCGGCAAGCGTCTGCAAACGATAGACGTCATGGCCTTCCTCTTCATCGGCGGTCTCAAGGAACTTACCCATCTCGTCCACGACAAGTAGCAAACCATCGAAGCGCTTGGACGCTCGAAGCGCGTTTCGAAGAGCGATGATGGCGTCGAACGGGTCCGCCAAGGCGGCCACTGCCTTTTTGTACTTGGGATCAATCAGGCCACTCGTGGCCAGCACTCGCGAAATCGACGAAGAGAGGGACACGGCCAGGCCTTCGCGTGAGCCTGTAACGAGCAGCGGGAACATCCGCGGTGCGCCACCGAGCTCTTCCACCAACCCCCGTATGGGCATGTCTGGGTCTGCTACACGCGGGTCGAGCGCTTGTACAAGCGCAAGCGCGAGCGCAGACTTTCCGACGCCGAAATCGCCGATTACCCGCCACGCGCGGCGGGTGCTGGCCTTCTGTATGCCTGAAATGATCTCGCCAGCGCTGCGTTTGAGCCAAGGGGTCAGTACGAACGAACGTCCCGCTGACGGATCCACCACATCGCGCTCGAGTGCCACAGACCGGTAAAACATTCCCGGGTAGCCAAGAAAGTCTGCAATCACGGACGGTCCGGTCATGCGTAGACCTCCGCAAGTAAGTTAGAAGGCTCGACTGGACGCACCGCCATTATGTTGCCCGCATCTCCCGAGGGCCGATATGACCAGAGCGCCGTAGCGCCCTCAAGATGATTGCGAAGCTCGTCTGACTCAAGTCGGAAGGTCGCGCCCGGAGACCCCTCGCCATGCGCGAGGTCACGGAAGGTGATGACCGGCTCCCCCAGCCGCCGCGACTGCCAATAGTGGGCGATTGCATAGTCCAGTACAGACGGACCAATCTCGTTTATCGAGATCCGGGCAAGAGCGAAGACCGGTTCGACTCTAGCTGCGCCGCCAGGCCGGCGCCCGAGCCTGCGCAACAGACCTAGATCGACCAGCGGACTATCAAGCGCATCTTCAGGAGATGCAGGCTTCAGCGAACCGACATAGCTTTGAACGAATACGTCGGCATGCTGCTGGAGCGTAACATCCGAATGCTGGTAGCCTAGACGTTCGCCCTCAACACGCATCTCGGCCAGCAACTCGGAACGTGTGAAATCAGGTCGCATGCGCCGGTAAAGGATATGTCGCCAGGCGAACAGCGGGTTGTCGGCTGCCGTACTGAGCTGCCAGTGGAGAAGCCACTGAGTCTCGGCGCGCTCAATATAGGGGTCATGGCCGTTCTCTCCGAAGATCGCTTCGCCAAACGGCAAGAGCGACCAAGAGCCGTCGCGAGACGAGGCTACGTTGAAGGACTGTAGCCAGAAACGCAGCGAACGCACCATATTCTTGCCGAGCCCGAGTTCGAGGATGGCGGGCTCGTCGTCAGAAAGCGCACGGGGCTCCCTGGCGATCAAGTGCACGGCCTTGGGCAGCCATGCGAACCTGCAGGCGAAAGTTTCGTGACCGCTGAAGCGCGGGCGGACTGCAACGGCCACTGTCATGCGTGTTTCCTTGCGGGGTTAACGGCGCCCAGTGCGGCGGTGAGCAAATCACCTGCCTCTTCGATCTCGGCCTCCGTGTTGAACCGGCCAAGACCAATACGAACGGCACCTTCTTTAACCCAATCCGGAAGACCCATCGCCGCTAGGACGTGTGATGGACCGGGAGCTCCCGACTGGCAGGCGGCACCGGTTGATATTGAGACGCGTCCCCAAAGCCGTGCCACGGCGGCCTCTCCGGGAAGGTGCGGTGTGGAGATATGTAGACTGCCAGCGAGCCTCGAACCAATCGCACCGTTGATGCGCAAGTCCGGCACTTCAGCCAGAAGGCGCGACTGCAGAGCATCTCGCATCTCGGCAAGTCGTCGCTCGTCGGCTCGCCTCTCAGCCTTGCGAGTTTTCATTGCGTAGGCAAGAGCCACCGCAGTTGGAGCGTCCGGGCTGCCAAAGACGTCATGCGCAAGGCTCGAGGCATGGCCGCTGAGCTTGCCAACGAGCGCACCAGCACGGCGCGGCCCGTATGCTTTTGCGCCACTCACTACCACTAAATCAGCAGCTGCGGCCACAGACATATCGATCCGGCCGGCCGCCTGGCTGGCATCAACCAAGTGCCGGACACCATGAAGCTGTGCCAGGGAGCTGATTGCAGCCAAATCGCTAATCGTGCCGACCTCGTTGTTCGCTGCCATAGTGCAAAGGAGATCGACGCCGCAGGTAAGCGCCTCCTCCAGTGCGTCTATCCGGGGCACTGCCTTATCGTCCACAGGGACGATTTTTAGGCAAAGCTGCCCTTCACCTGCAGCTCGCCGCAATGCGCTGAGCAGAGCTGGATGCTCGGTTGAAGTCGCGGCGACTTGCGCTGGCCTCCCAACGGCTCGCGCAATTGCGTCTTCGACCGCGAGCCACAGCGCGGCGGAAGCTCCCGGTGTGAAAGTGACAGCTTCGGCCCCGCTGCCGAGCGCGCGCAGGAGTACTTCCGCGGCACCGTCGATCGCTATATCTGCTTCTTCACCAAACGCATGTTCCGCGCTGTGGGCGTTGCCTGGGTATTGTATCATCGCCTCTCGGTGACGCTCGGCGACACGCGGGTCCACTGGTGTGGAGGCCATATTGTCAAGATAAATCGTCAAGTCATTGCCCGTTTCGAAAAGCTTGGCGCAGGCTATACGACAGTAAAGCTGAGGTCACCAGATGACAGCTCATTCCGAGCGCAAATTGCAAACAACGCCTCTACCGAAAGAGCTGGAGTCACTGCTTTGGAACGGGGATTGCGATGCGGCATGACGGGTGACTCACTATGACGAAAACGCGTGGCCGAAACCCGGACTGGGCGTATTGTCAATCTGTTATGCTCATGGAGCTTTACGTCGGCGCTCCCAGAGTGGAGAGAAGCCACCCTGAGGTTGACACCCTGTCATTGCTGCTGCGCGCAGCCGGCTGACGCGGTAGTCGCACTGTTCTTGCATAATTCCGTAGTTCGGTCGGTGGCGCAACGCGTCTACGCAACTTCGGGAAGCACGATCCCGTGGCATCCTAGGGAAGGGATGCGGGTCTGGCGGGATTTTAGCGGTGACCGCACAGCGCTGATGGCTGAAGCCGCTCGGCTTAGACACTCGATCTCAGCTGATGACTGGATGCTTGAAGAGCAAAACTCACGTGGCCCATCCCCCACTTTCGGATCACGCACAATCGCAATCGACGACGGCTGTAGCGGCGTTCACCTCTTGCTGATCGACGGCCTGATCGAAATCCTGGCTCCGAAATCGACGCTCGTGAGGGACACGCACTCGGAAAGCTGGGGCGGACTTGCAATCTTGATCGCCGGATGTCTGAACTGGCCAGCGGCCTCCCTTCGCGCGCATCTATCGGCTATGTGCCGATCAGCTTCCGGGTGTTTAGCTCCGGCAAAGATGCTCACCGTGTCGAGCAGTATCTTCTGAGTGCTTGCAATCAGAACGGTTGGTCGCTCGGCGATGAGTTCGCATACGCCCACTCGATGCCATAGAGACGGAGATAGCGCAGCACTTGCCACCTGTAATGCGCTGAGCCCTCGACAGCTGATCCCAAAAAAGTTCAGCTTACACGAATTGTTTCGGAGAACCGACCAAACACACATCCGAAGAATACTCTGCTTCCCCCAACGGCCTGATACCGTTCGATCGAGGGGAAGCCGTATCCCCGACTGAATTCAGCTGACTGCATCAATCAAGTTGGCGGTATCAAAATTCAGAAGAAACTGCGCGTATGAGGAGCTGAAAAGGTCCGAGACATAATCGGCCAGGTCCACGTCCTCACTATCTGGATCAATGCCTCGTTTCAGGTCGTACTTTCGCGATTTTGTCGTGGCGAAGAGGAACAGCGTGTGAAAGTAGACTGCGCTGATGTAGCGTCGCTCAGCTAGCTCTACTGCCTCTGATGAGCGGGCGCCCGTGTTAAAGTCCTTTAGGACCCTGCTGTCCACATTGACGTAGATGCGCGACAGTTGGTCATCGTCAACATACGGGTGGACCACGACGTCGTGGCTCATCTCGATACCCGCTTCGTTGATCTCTTCCCATGATTTAAGCCCTACGCCCCCCCGCTTTCGAACACAGGATCAGCTCAGGGATCCCCAGGGGTGGTTCGACGTCGGGCTCTTTGCGAGGCGGCTTTTGTTCGGGGTCAGTGATCTGAATGAGCACGGTCTCGGTCAGATCGCCGTTCGGACTGGTGAGAGTTGCGGTCAGCTTGACTGTATCGCCAACCGTCATTTGGCCCGTAGCCCTGAGTCCAACTTTGATCGTTCCGTCTATCGGACTAGAACGGACGACATTCAGGAGGTCGCCTTGCTTGCTCGGGGTCGGCACGCCGTTTCCGCCACCTTCACGCGATGGCCGCATGAGGGAGATTGATAAATCGCCTGGATCGTCTGTCCGATCGAAGAAGTCGTTTTCAGCATCAGTTGCAAACGCGATCGTGCGATCTCCGCCCTCAGGCAATCGGTACAGCTTGAGGCCATTTCCCCGCATATCACCTCCCCTTGCCCGGAAGGCCGATGGGTAACGCTGCGGGTTGAAAGGGGGGGCGTCGCGCGGCCCACGCTTTGGGCGTCGTGGAGGCTCACGCTCCTTAGTCGCCGCGGTTCCGGGCCTCTGCTCAGAGATTTTGAAGGTCTGCCGGAGGATGCGAGATAACGCGTCGTTCATCGGCATGTTGCGCGTGATGTCTCGAAGCATCTCGCCCGCGTCTCCACTGTCAACACCAAGGCTCGACTTTCGACGGCGGGAAATCTCTTTGAGTTCGCTTGCTAGAAGCATATCCCGAAGATGCTTTCGGACCACGTCGGCCTTGTCGCCTGCCTTAAGCCGGTCACGCGACGCCATGAACAGTTCATTGCGAACCTCGAGATGGAGGCTCGAGCAATCGACATGAACCAGAAGGTAGTCCTTCAGCAATGGCATCTTAAGCGCACGGGTCACAAACTCTGACGAATAGGCACCGTGCACCTGCCCGTTGAGCGAGAACAGCACAGTCATGTTGTTTTTGAAGTACTCGTTCTGAAGGTATCGCTTCGTCTCTTTGACGCCTTTGCCACGGGATCGGGCCTTAAAGACATAGACTGTGATACCGAGCTCCCCCAACTCGACAGTGCGTGACACTTCTGAAAACTTCGTTTCGATCGTCTCGGTGTCAGCCTCCAGTCGGCGCTTGAGGCCGTAGACTGGGGTTACCGGCGCGCGATTATCTGGATAGCGTTCGTTATTGTCGACCGTCAGAAACGGGAGCGCAGGTTCAAACAGGAACTCATTGAGGCTCAGGTTTAAGTCGCGTGAGATTATCGTGCGCAAACCTCCCGGAAGGCGATAAGAATAGAGCTTCAGGAGTGAGCCCGTCCGAAACTTCCGGCCAGCTAAACCGATGTCCAACTCGTTGACATCGACAGTCGCCACCTTTCCATCAAAAATGAGATACTCATACCAAGTGTTCTTGCGGTTCGCGGCCTCTGCTAGCGCAGGCGGGTGGCGGCGGAGCAGTGTGAAGCCAAGAGGCTGGGAGCCGTCATAGAGCTTGCTTGCGATGAGTTGGAACCGGAGGTCGCCGCAAAATGCGATCGCTCCGGCGCCACCCATATTGTACTTGCCCTGTACGAAGTGGACATCGTTCTTGTTGCCACGCAGGAGTGACAAAAAGGTACCCGGGAAGTCGGCGGGGGCCTGCCCGACACCGTCGTCATATACCAGCAGCGATGTGTCGCGACGCGGTCCACTTGCCACAATCTGTAAATCTGTGGCCTGGCGACGTCGCGCGTCTCCCAAGTCCCAGTGTCGGTGGTCAGGGAAATACCGATCAAGCGCCTCCCTTATACTTTTTGGCGCGGCTGACGATCGGATGTCCACACCGTCTTGGAGCACCTTCTTCTCGAGAATAGCGTCAATTCCGTTGGTGACCTTCTCGACAAGAGCAGGTACCGGATGAGCTTGCTGGTTTTCAATTACACCGAAGAATGACTCGTTGTCGCCGTAAGGCGTCCATTTCGATGCGTCCGAAGTCAGACCCTCTGCATCCAGTATCGCTTGAACTTCGCTTTCTGTGTCTGCGTTCAATAGGCGCGTGAACAACTTACGCATCGCCTTACCCCCTTCCGATCCGGACTATCTTGCGCAGAATGACGTTGGTCAAACAGTAACGTCTGTAGTGCGCGCTGTCGTAAGCTCGCAACAGACTAGCGACGAGTTCGATCGAACGTCGGGCGCGAACCTGATCAGAGTTCTTGCCACAAGCTGCAGCCAACCCCAGACACTAGGTAATGGACTCGTGAGTACGTAGCCAGATTTTGATGGCGGCGAGGTTGAGCATTGCGAGGTTGTTGGAGGCGTGCTTTTCGTAGCGCGTTGCGATCTTTCGGAAGTGTTTGATCTGGTTGAAGAAGCGTTCGACGCGGCTGCGCTGTTTGTAGAGCACCTTGCTAAAGCAGGCCTTCCAGCGTCGGTGCTTCATTGAGGGAATGTTGGGCGAAGCGCCAGCCCGTTCGATGGCTCGGCGCAGCCAGTCGGCGTCGTAGGCCTTGTCCGCCAACACGATTGTATTTGGCCGCAGATGGTCGAGCAGATGGGCGGCGGCCGGGCAGTCGCCGACCTGGCCTGGTGTCAGCACGAGAGCCAGCGGCAGACCGTTGGTGTCGGTCAGAGCGTGGATCTTGGTCGTCAACCCGCCGCGCGAGCGGTCCATACAACGATCCGGGTGGCTTTTTTTGAGTTCGCGGCATGCTGATGAACCCGCACCAAGGTGCTGTCGATCATCTGGACATCGCCGTCGTAAGCCTCTGTCACCGCTGCCATGATCCGGTCGAAAACCCTGGCCTTGCGCCAGCGAACGAAGCGATTGTAACAGGTCGTATAAGGGCCATAGGTCTCCGGAATTTCCCGCCACGGCGCCCCGGTGCGCAAGACTCAGAAAATGCCGTTCAGCACACGCCGATCGTCGACCCGCGGCACGCCGTGCGGCTCGTTAGGCAGCACCGGCTCGATCACGCCCCACTCAAAATCCGTCAACTCGTACTGGCTCATTCACCCCTCCTTGGCATGTCTGCTTTCGACATCGCACGCTAATCAGCCCGCACCAGCGCCGAAGGTCCGTTCTCCGCCCACTTCTTTCGAGAAGTTGATGTTGCAGCGCGGTGAGACGGGCGCTCGAATTGGGGTCTATGCTCGTGTCAAGCCGGCGTTAGCGGCGTCATTGCGAGCTTGCGGAGGTTCTTGACGGTGGCTGCCATCAGAAACTCGTCCTTGGCGACATTTGGTCCCCTGAGACACAGTAGCGCGAGCCCGAGGATGCGCTTGAGGTGTGCGAAGAGCATCTCGACCTTCTTCCTGGCATGGGCGGAGGCGACATAGGCATCGCTTCACACGATCTCCCGGGCCACTTCTTGCGGGTCCTCGTGGATCGATCGCGTGACGTTTCTGGAAGGCGTGTTCGGGCAGCATCGCGGCTTGAGCGGGTAGACCCGGTAGTCAGCCTTGGAGCCGCGATAACGGATGTGGCTGTTTTCCCTTACTGCTGACCGGATGGTCTCGAAGGCACGGCGGTTGGGATCAGCTCCTTACCGTCAGGACGGGTGTCGCTGTCGGTCGCGTCATCATACGCGAAGTCCTCGCGCGAGAAGGTCCCATCCTTGCGTCCGGACTCATCGATCGCTGGGATATGCGGCTCGATCCCTGCGCTTTCGACCAGGCAGTTGGGCGTCACTGCTGAGCCGTAGGCGGTGTCGGCCACCAGTTTCTCAGGGTAGAGGCCGAAGCACTCCCACGTGCGGTGGATCATGTCCATGGCCGCGCCTGCCTCGGCCTTTCGAATCGGCGCGATTGCTTCGACATCGACGATGGCGGCGAGTTCGAGGTCCACGAGATAGTTGGTGCAGTGGCGTAGAACGGGCGGTCTCCGCTGGCCGCCGTGAAGCGCGCGGCTGGATCGAAGGGCGACGGTGCCATCGATTTGACCGGCGTTGCCGCGCCAAGGGCCACATCATCGAGGGTGTCCAGGTACTCCTGGGTGGCGCGGGTGATGCGCTCCGGTACCCAGTCTTTGGGCTCGATCTTTTCGAAGCGGCAGGCGTCGGCCGAGATCAGGCAGGCGTCGAGGCCGAAGCTGTCGCTGCCGACGAAACCTTCGGCGATCCGGCGCGCCAGCGCGTGCTCGGAGAGCTGGCGGAACAGATCGCAATCCCGGAAGCGCCCATGGCGGTTCTTCGAAAACTTCGAGTGATCGGGGACCGGATCGCCAAGGCCGAGCCTACAGGACCAGCGATACGCCAGGTTCAGATGGACCTCGTCGCAGAGCCGAAGGTCCGATCGGCTGCCGAAGCAATACCCGACGATCAGCACGAGGGTCGTCTGTTCCGGATCGATCGAAGGCCGACCGGTTGAGCTGCAGTACGGGGCCAAGAACCGGCGAATGTCGGATAGATCCACGAAGCGGTCGATCCGCCGCAAAAGATGATCCGCGGGAACGTGATCCTCGATCGAGAAGCTTAAGAATAGCGCACACAGCGTCACCTGTCGCGGAACCTTCGCCGCCATCGCTTCGAGCATTGACGGGCAGATCGAACCAGGACCTTGCGACCACTCCAACCAGAGGCTCTTCGACGCCATTGGCTCAAGCTTGGACGTTCGGTGCTAAGTGGCGAATCTCCAGCCCGCCCTAAAGGTGCCAATGATCATATTTGTGTGGACGGTCGCATCGGATTTAGCATCCGCGCTAGCGCGGTAACCTGCGGCGTTCTGCATGTTCCAACGGCTGGCCTCGGCGCTGAGTCTCCGTTTCAGATCCGCCCACTGGCTGACCGTCAGTTTCGGCGGCGGCCGCCACAGCGTCATCGCTGCCGACCACGTCTCCGCCGCTTTCCGGCTCAATTGACATGGTTGACAGTTCATCGAGCGCGCCTCGTATGTGCTCCTCGATCAACGCTGTGATTTCCGGCAAGTCCTCGACGCCGATCACCAGGGGCGCCACCTTGCTGGGCAGGGCCAAGAGGGCGGCGCGGCTGGCGCGATCGCGGCCTGCATGATCCCGACGACCTCGCTGCGCTCCAGCAGCTCACCGCGCATGCGCGCGTTCTCCATGGCCTTGCCGTCGGCCTGCTCGCGCGCCAGTCGCGCCTGCTCCCCAGACAGCGTGGTGCCGGCGATGCCGGCGCTCACTTCGCGCAGATAGACGATGTAGGCGTGTCGGCAGGCGTCGAGATCGTAAAGCCCCCGACCGTCCGGTTGCTCGATCACGCCCTTGGCGATCAGCTCGCGGGCGGTCTTGGTGGTCATGGACAGATGCCGCGCCAGCTCGGCTTGCGTGCCCCATCTCTTGATCTTAGGGGCGAATTCTGGCCCGTCGCCGCCGAGGCTCAATTGCGCTGAGGCCAAGATACCAACCCCCCTTATAACATTCTGTCACTAGCCAAACTTCGCGAGCCACGCACCCGTCCGTGCGGCCGGCTGGAAGGACCCGCGTCGGCCGACCCGCACCCGAGCCCTATCGACGATCAAGTGATCGGATGGCGCTGCGCATCTCCGGCGCGTAGCGGTCGCGGACGATGCGGTTGAAGAAGTTGACGTTCTCCCGCCGCCCGACGGTGCGCGGCACGCTTGGGCCGTACAAGGTCTTGAGCGGCAGCCGCGACTTACCTTTCCGTGCCACGGTCTGGCGCTTGCCGGTCGGCATGGTGGCGATGAACGCGCCGCGATAGAGCTTGCGTTGTCCCCACGCCTTGGCCGTCACACCCCGGCGCGTCTGCCGAGGCTGAAAGGCGATCAAGGTCAGGGGCCGCCCGGCCCAGATGACGGCGGCCAGCGGGCGACGCCGGCGCGCGGGTTGGATCTTGGTGGACTTGCGCACGTCGCGTTGCTTGGCGCCCATGTCGACGGCGATCTTCTTGCCGCCCTTTGAACGCACCGTGTTGGCGATGCGGTTCATGGCGCGCGGGTGTGCCACGTCGACGATCCGCGATCCCCACCGGTTTTGGCTGGCGACCACGCGGCGGGCCTCGGCCATGATGTCAAAGCGACGTGCCATGGCCGTACCCCCAAAACGAAAAGCGCCCGGCGGCTGTCTGGCTCCAGGCGCAGTATTCGTATGTTCTATTTCCAACATAGATCAGGTCGGCCATGATTGTCAAGCGGCTTTTTCCTCGGCCGCTTTTTCCGCCGCGCGCTTCGCCTTCGCCTCGGCCGCCCGCCTTCCCTCGTCTTGGCTGACCTCGATCAGGCGATTGAGGCCGGTTTCCAGCAGCGCGATGTCGCGAATATCGCCCTCGCGGTTCCGGTTGCCGGTCGGGATCCATCGCGTCCAGCGACCATAAGCGCAGATATTAACCACCGTGTCCCGCTGTCGGCGCCCGCCGCCTAGGATCGCGGCCATCCGCCGGCGCAACCGCGCCTCCACCTTGGCCATCGTGTCGTCAGTCGGGTGATCGCCAAAAGGCTTGCTGCCATCGGCCCTGCCGAACACGGCCCGATACATCCGGCCGAACGCTTCGCCCGCCTTGTGCTGGTCGGCCGTGATCGTGCCGTTGGCCTCCAGCGCGTCCAGCGGCGTCGTGGTCTTGGCCGGGTCGCCATACCGGCCGTCATACCGTTCGGCCAGGCCCATGCGCCTGGCTTTGGTTTCGGGCGTGCCGTCGTCGCGACCATAGGTGCGCTTGGTCCGGCCGTTCGGTTCCCGCTCCACATTGGCCCGGTTACGACCCCGGCGGCGGCTGAGTTTTGACATGGGCGTCCTTTCCTCGGTTTTGGCGGCCCCGCGCCGCCGTCTTGTCTGGCCCGAAACGGCCCGAAACGCTCAACTCCCTGACCGTTTCGGAAGCGTTTCGGTCTAACCCTCTGATCTCTCTATAGAATTCTATCTGTGAAACGGTGAAACGGTGAAACGGTAGGTATGGGCACATGTGCGCGTGCGCGCGCGCACGCGTGGAGAGGGGCCGTCAACAGCGTTTCAGCGTTTCGGGTTTCGGTTTCTCCATTTGGAACAGTCGCTTAGCCCAAAATCACAGCGTTTCGGCAGCGTTTCAGCGTTTCGTCCAGCACACCGGGAAGGTCGCGCGGATCTATGAAGTCAACTTCGACTTTGACGCGAAAGCTGCTGTGGCTCTCGCCAACACGAACATCGCGCTCGACCGAGATGCAAACGGCCGTACTGCGATCCGGCTCATGATCGACCGGCCAGGGTTGGGGGCGCTCGGTCTCCGTCATGCTCAGCTCTCCAATTGCGACGGTAAGGCCGCCTCCAGCGGCAGCAGGGTGCAGCGGCAAACGGTGCCGGCGAAGCGCAGCGTTCCATACGCTTGCCCTTCAGCAGGTTCCCGTCGCGGTCCATGGCCGTGACACGGCGCAGCGGCCGTACCCAGCCGCCGCTTGTGCCCGACAGTGCCTTCCAATGGCTGTCGGCATAGATCGAGGCGAGGCCCTGGTGAGAGTTGGCCACCGCCAACCAGCGATACTCGTTAAGCGCGATGTCCTTGCCCGCCACGTCGCGGTCGCGGACCACCTTAACGCCGCACCGCTCCAGCCCCTCGGCCATGGCGCTGGGCTCGGTGATGCCGGGCAGCCGTCCGACGACGGCCGCGACCATTTCGCCGATCGTGCGGATCGGCGTGGTCGACCGGTACGGGTCGGGGCTGGACAGCAGGCGGGCGAGACACTGGTCATGGTCCGACTGGTCGTCGCTCTCGGCCGCCAGCTGCGCGGCCGACAGCTTGGAGCCCCAGCCGGTCAGCTCGTCGGCATGCGGCGGGTGATCGCTTAACAGCAGATCGGCCGCCGCCAGCAAGACGCCGAACTGGTCGGCCCCACGGGCGCCATGGCCGGCGCGGGTCAGGGCGGCGGCATAGGCCTCCACCGTCGCGCGCCAACGCGGCCACCCTTGCAAAAGCCGCCGGCGCAACGCCGCGCCGATCGCGGCGAAGCGTTTGGGCACCAGCGGCGGCAGGTCGACCGCGCCGGGCTCACCGGGTCGGGGCAGGGGCTCCAGCTCCAGGATGGCCATCCGCGACACGTCTTGCGCCTGCAGGGCCGGGATGACGATCGATTGAAACAGGAAACACGAGCGGGCCGTGAACGCCGCGCCCTGATGGTCCGCGCCGCCGCGCAGGATCACGTCACCGCTGGATGCCTGGCGCGCCAACTTGATCACCGACTGCAATTTGCGTTGATAGGCCTCCGCCTCTTGCTCGTCCAGCGCGATGGGCAGGCTGGCATGGCCGAGCCGTTGCCAAGGGTTGGCGCTGAACAGCGCGTTGCCAATATGTGACAGCGAGGTCTTACGCGTCGACTTGGCGTGGATGATCCTCGGCATCCGGCGCCAGTGCAGCGCACCGCCGATCATCGCCGCGTCCGGCCTCCAGCCGGTGACGATCTCGTTGTCGTCTTGTCTGGGGCTCTTGCGAGTCCAGAGCTCGCAAGTCTGGTCGAGAGGAGTTTAGTGCGGAGACGGAGTGATGTCTCCTCGGTCTTACGGGCGAAATCGTCGACCTGCGGTACTAGCAAACTGTAGCAAAGCCGATTCGGGGATCTGGCATCGCCTTGGCCGTTCCCTTGGGAGCTGCAGCGGCGGCCAAAATGCACCGTGGTCCACTTGACCAGTAGTTGACCAGCTACGCCTTCTATGGCATTCGCATGGGATGCTAAGTTATTGATTTTAAATGGTGCCGGCGCGCGGATTTGAACCGCGGACCTACTGATTACGAATCAGTTGCTCTACCCCTGAGCTACGCCGGCGGGCCGATGGGTTGGCCATGTCCTGCCGAAAGGCGGCGGGACACTAGCGGAGGGCGACCGTGGCGTCAATTCGCCGACGACGTCTCTGCCGGCTTTGGGCCGTTTGTTCCGTTTGCCTTCGGCCTGGGTGCGGTGACCTGGGGCGAGGCATCACCATCCGGTGCCGATGGCGGTGCCGTGTCGGTCTCCACGCTCAACCGCTCCAATGGGCCGCTTGCGGGCAAGGCGTGGATGTCGACCGCCGGCACCCGCCAATCGATGGTGTCAAAGGCACCACACGTGCCGCACAGGGCCTGCCAATCCATCGAGATACTGCCGCACGCGTCACAAACCCAGGCCGCGTCCGGCGACGCGAACTCGGCCTTGGCCAGCCAGTCCCGCGACGCCGACGTGTTGTCGCCATCCGCCAGTTCCAGATCGGCCAGCAGCCGGTAAACGCGTCGGCTGGGGCGTTTGTCGGCCGCCGCCATCAGGTGACTGCGGGCCGACCCCCACAGCTCCGCCGCGATCTCGGCGCGGGCGAGCGCGATCAGGCTTTCCGGCGTGTCCGACGTCGCCGCGATCAACCGCTCGCGATGCTTCACCTTGGCCAGTGCGTCGGCACCAGGCGGGGCCAGCCGGTCGTGGGCATCCGCCAGCAAGGGGTGAGGGTGCTTGGCCCAGGCACGCTCCAGGTGCCGCTGCGCCACCTTGCCCTTGCCGGCCTCCGACAACAGCGCGGCCTCGGCGACCACCGCGTGGATCAGGTCTGGGGCGAGGGAGACAGCTTCCGAGGCGTAGCTGAGAGCCTGTCGCGGCTTGCCGGCGAGCGCTGCTTTGCGGCTCCGCTCGACCAGGACGACGGCGCGGTAGTGTTTGCCCTGCTGCGCATCGATCGCGCGCTCCTTGACCGCCTGGTTCAGGCTGGCCTGAGCCGCGACCCAATCGCCGCGCTGCACCTCCAACTCAAAGCAGGTCTTCAGCACCCATTTGGTGTCGCCGCGCAGATCCTTGGCCTGATGTGCCAGGCGCAGCGCCTCCTCACTGTCGCCGTCGCGCAGGGCCTGCGTGATCAACCCGCGCAAGCCTAGGAAACGTGTCTCGTCGCGTTCCAGCATGGCGCGGAAATAGCGCGCGGCGGCCTGGTCGTCGCCGTCAAGCTGGGCGGCCTGCGCCGACAGCAGCATGGTCAGCGGCGGCTCGTCCAACAGGGAACCGGCCCGTTTTGCGAAGCGTTGCGCCGCACCGGGATCGCCGGCCGCGACCGCTACCAGCCCGTTGGTCAATGCCCGATAGCCCTTTGCCCGCCTGCCGGTCCGCCTGGCATGCGCCAGCAGTTTCGGCGCCCGCACGGTGTTGCGGTAAAGCCAGAAAACTGCGGCGGCGACCACCATCAGCACCAAGATGCCGACGAGCAACACGCCTATGGACATCTCGATGATCCGGCCGCGCCACTCGATCTCCACGGTACCGGGACGGTCGATAAGCCAAAGCGCCACCACGATCAGGATGGCAACCTTGACGATGAACCAAATGGCTCGGGTCATTGGGTGCTCGCCAAGGCGTCGATTGCGGCGGTCTGGACGGACGACAGGGCTTGATCGACGGCAAGTTTCGCCTGCAGCGCCGATAGCCAGTTTGCGGCGGCTTCGGCGGGCGCGCCGCTCAGGTCCGATAGGGCCTGAGCGGCGCCCGTCCAATTGCCGGCCGCGACCCGCGCTTCGGCCCGTGCCGTTATGGCGTCGGCATCGTCACCGTCATTTTCGCCTGGCGCCCGGCGCACGGTGACCAGACTGCCGACACTGTTTAAGGCTGAGTCGAACCAGCCTTCCGCTTGCGGCCGGGCCGCCTCGCGAATGGCGTCCGCCACCGCCGAAAACTCTTCCGTCAGCGTATCGAAAGTCGGGACACCGGTATCAGCGTGCTGGCTTAGGACACCCAGCGGCTGTGTCAGGGTGTCGTCGCCGCTTGCCAAGGAGGTGACCGCGGCGAGGGCGGATGCGTAGTCCGCGCCGCTGTCGACCGCGTCGCGCAGCTGGGACACCGCCAGAACAAGCGCCGGGCCCTGGCCGGTGTTTTGCCGGGCGATCGCCAAGGCCTGATCGATCTGGGTTTGGAAGGCTGACAGCCTCTGGTCGATGGACGATGAGGTGTTGTTCAGCATCTCGGCCGTCGGCAAGGCCTGCAACGCGGCCCGCAGTGTGGCTTGGCTTTCCTGCAGTCCGCTGACCGTCGCCTGCAGCGTCGTCAGCGTGTCGGACAGGGTCTGGACCTGCTGGCTCAGCGCCGCGATCTGGTCGCTGGGGTCGGCCTGCTCAAGCGCCGCGACGCGGTCCGTCAGAGGCTCCAGTGCACTGATGCGGTCCCCTAGGGTCTGTATCTGCTGCGCGAGCGCATCGCTTTGATCGCCGGAGGCCGCCTGTTCCAGGGCCGCGACCCGATCCGACAAGGCCGACATTTGATCGACCAGGTCCTGGGTTCCGGAAGCGTCCGACTGGCTGCCAACCTCGGCCTCAAGGGCCGAAAGGCGCGATTCAATGCCGCTCAGGTCGACGGGCTGCGGCTCCGGCCGTGCCTCCAGCGCGGCCACGCGGCTGGCCAGACTTGATGTGCCCTCGGTTTCGCCGTCGACCACCGCCCAAATCAGGCCGGCAATGCCGATGACCAAGGCAACGATGGCGACGGTCAGCGCCCGCGCGTTGCGCCTGCCCAAATGGCCGCTGGGCGGTGGCACCGGGGTCGGTGGAATAGGCGGGGATGGAGGGGGTGTCGCCGATGGGGCCTCTTGGCTCGGTTCCGGCGCGGGCGTGTCCGATGCCGGCTTGGTCTCGCTTGGCGACGTGTGCGATTCGGCGGAGGGTGGCGGCGTTTCGGGCCCGGCGGCCGTCGTTTCGTCCGGCTCTTGATCGGCTTGCCTGGGGCTGGCGAGGTCTGACGGGTCCAGCGCGATGTCGTACTTTTCCGCGGCCGCCAGGATGTCGGCATGCCGCGCCTCGGGGATATTGTCGCGCTCTTTCCAGCCCTGAATGGTGCTGGCGCTGATCTCGAGCTTCGCGGCCATGGGCCGCACACCGCCGAACAGGGCGATGACCCGTTCAGTTGCGGACGCGGCGGTCTCGTCGGATGAGGATTCGGTGGTCATCTTGGCTCTTGGCTAGGACTTGCTCGTGTGTTTTCAAACTCTTCGGCCAAGGCGACCAGCGCCGCCAAGCTGGGGGTGCCGGCGGCGCGAACGGTCCGCCAGCGACGTCGATCGAGACATTCGGCCACCATGGGGCTGAGACACAAAGCCGCCAAACCTGCCAGACGGTCGCCCAAGGTCCCGTTATCGACCAGCCTAGCAAACAGCGTCGCCGAACGGGGAGAGAAAAACAAAGCGCCATCGACGCTGTGTTCCGTGAGCGCGATGCGCGCCGGGTCGGGCAAGCGCTCGGCCTGGTCGATGCGATAGGTGATCAGCGACCGAACGGCAAAGCCTTCGTTTATGAGCGACCGCGCGACATCTCCCCGGGCCACCTCGCCACGAAGTCGCAGCAGCGGTCCGTTCGAAGCCCGCAACCGCGCGCGGGCAAGGTCGACAAGCGCATCCGCGTCCCGCCCGGCATGTTCGACTTGGCCAAAGCCCGCGTTCACCGCGGCCTCGGCCGTCGCTTCGCCAACGGCAAACAGCGGCGCGTCGCGCCACTTGGTGAGCCTGGCAAATCCGTTGACCCCATGGCGGCTGGTCGCCAGGACCGCCTGAACAGCCGAAAGATCGGGCAGCGTAGCCTCAATCGCGACAGGCTCCATAAGGGGGCAGATCAGCGCGTCATGGCCGATCCGCGCCAGCAGGGTCGCCACGCGATCGCCGTCCGCTTTAGGTCTGGTGATCAACCAGCGCATGCGCGCGCTAGACGCCGGATCCCATCGGGCCGGCGCGCGCCAACAGCTCTTCGCCGGCATCGCGGCCGAGTGTCGCGGCGTCCGCCAATGCGCCATCGCGCGCGACCCGATGAACCCATTCGCCATAGGGGTGGGCGACCAGGCCCCTGAACCGCAGGCTCTTACCGTCGGTTTCCGCAAGGCCCCCGATCGGCGTCCGGCAATTGCCGTCCAACACCGCCAAGAGCGCGCGCTCTGCCGCCACCCGCTGGGCCGTCAGCTCGCAATTGAGCGGGGCGAGCCGGTTGCCCACGGCGTCGTCGTCGGCGCGGATCTCGATGCCGATCGCCCCTTGCGCAACCGCCGGCAGCATTTCCTCCGGCTCCAGCGCGGCCGTCACCGCGTCGCGGCGGCCAAGCCGGTTGAGGCCGGCCATGGCCAGCAAGGTCGCGTCAACCTTGCCTTCGGCAAGCCGGCGCAGGCGCGTTTCCACATTGCCCCGCAAGGGCACGACTGTGAGATCCGGCCGCAAGGCGAGGACCTGGGCCTGCCGACGCAACGAGGCAGTGCCGACGACAGTGCCGGCGGGCAGATCGGCGATCGATGATCCGGTTTTGGCGATAAGCGCGTCGCGCGGATCTTCCCGACGCAACAGGCAGCCGATTTCCAAGCCCTTCGGCAGCCATGTCGGCACGTCCTTCATGGAATGGACCGCGATGTCGATACCGCGGTCGATCAGCGCTTCTTCGATCTCCTTCGTAAACAGACCCTTACCGCCAATTTCGGCCAGCGTTCTGTCCTGGACCCGATCGCCGGTCGTCTTGATGACCTTGATCGCGACCGCGTCGGGTGCTGCGAGATCGTCATGCGCCTCGCCCAACAGGCGGCGCACCTCGTTGGCTTGGGCCAGGGCCAAGGGGCTGCCCCGTGTGCCGATGGTCAGAAGGGGCTTCACCCTGTGGCCGACGCTGTCATTTTGGGCGGTGTCTTCATGTCGGCCGGTTTCCTAGCCGTTGGCGGTCCCCTGTGGCAAGCGCCCGGTCGACATGCTAACGCTGCGTTGAATTTGGACCGCCGCTCATGACCCTTGTTCTAGGCATCGAAACATCCTGCGACGAGACCGCCGCCGCGGTCGTCGACGACACGCGGTGCATCCTCTCCAATGTCGTTCTGTCCCAAATCGACGATCACCGCGCCTTCGGCGGCGTCGTGCCGGAGATCGCGGCCCGTGCCCATCTGGTCCATCTGAACCCGATCGTGCGGCGCGCGCTGGCGGAAGCCGGTTGCCGGCTCAGCGATTTGGACGCCATCGCGGCCACCGGCGGCCCGGGGCTGATCGGGGGGGTCATGGTGGGCGTGACCACGGCGAAAGGCATGGCGCTGGCCGCCGGCAAGCCCTTCGTCGCCATCAATCATCTCGAGGGACACGCCCTGACCGCCCGGCTGACCGACGGCATCGATTTCCCATATCTGCTCTTGCTGGTCTCGGGCGGGCACTGCCAGCTGCTAACCGTGGAGGGTGTCGGGAAGTATCGGCGCCTGGGAACAACCATCGACGATGCGGTCGGCGAGGCCTTCGACAAGACCGCAAAACTGCTGGGTTTGGGCTATCCCGGCGGGCCGGCGGTGGAGCAGGCCGCGATCACCGGCGACCCGGACCGGTTCAGCCTGCCCCGGCCCATGCAGGGCCGGCCAGGCTGCGATTTTTCGTTTTCCGGTCTGAAGACGGCGGTCAAGCGGACGCTTGATCGAGAGATCGGCGATCTGGACGACGCTGCGATCAGGGCGGATCTGGCGGCCGCGTTCCAAAAGGCCGTCGCCGATGTTTTGGCCGACCGCACGGCCAATGCGATCATGGCGTGCCGCGCCAAGCACTCCGACCTGCGAACGCTGGTCGTGGCCGGCGGCGTCGCAGCCAACGCGGCCATTAGACGTCGCCTGGCGACACTGGCTGCCGACGTCGGGCTGGACTTCCTGGCGCCTCCGCTGCCCCTGTGCACCGACAATGGCGCCATGATCGCCTGGGCCGGGCTTGAGCGCCTGCGGCTGGGCCTGGTCGACACGCTCGATTTCCAGCCTCGACCGCGCTGGCCGCTTGACGAAAGCGCCCCGAAATCGGTCGGTGCGGGCCTGGCCAAGGCCTGAGACGCCGGGGCTTGGCGCCCGGCCGCCGGCTAGGCTACGGTCGGGCGCGATTCGACCATCATCTCTGGGGGACCTTGGCTTATGGCGTTCGTCATAACCTGTACCGACAAGCCCGACCACCGGGATCTGCGCGCCGCGACCCGCGAGGCGCATCTGGCCTATCTCGACGGCTTTGCCGACAGCATCATCGTCGCGGGGCCCAGCCTCGATCACGAGGGTCAGCCGAACGGCAGCATTCTTGTTATGCGCTTTGACGACGAGGCGCAGGCGGAGGCGTTCTGCGCGGGCGATCCTTACGCAAAGGCGGGCCTGTTCTCAAACACCTCGATCGTGCGCTGGCGCCAAACGCTGCCGAAGGAATAGGGCCATGGCCTATTGGTTGATCAAGTCAGAGCCGGAAACCTGGTCTTGGGACGATCACGTCAAGGCCGGCGTCGAGGAATGGGATGGCGTACGGAACTTCCAGGCGCGCAACAACATGTCGGCGATGTCGATCGGCGACAAGGCGTTCTTCTATCATTCGGTGAAGGAAAAGCAGGTCGTCGGCATCGTCGAGGTGGCGTCGGAAAGCCATCCGGACAGCACCGACACGACCGGGAAATGGACCTGCGTGGACTTTCGGGCGGTCAAGCCGTTCAACAAGCCCGTGTCGCTGGACCAGATCAAGGCCGACCCGCGTCTTGCCGACATGGTGCTGGTGAAGAACTCCCGGCTTTCCGTCCAGCCCGTCACGGACGAAGAATGGGCGCTGGTCTGCGCACTTGGCGAGACCGAGCCGGGCTAGGCGACCTCAAAAGGAATCGAAGCGGTTTCGCTCTCGTCTTTGGCGGCGCCGAGACCCGTATGTCGACGATCCGTCTTTGTGCCCTGCAGGACATAGCGGACGGCCAGGCGAGGGGTTTTTGCCTTGGCGAGGGGAGTGATCGCTTCGAACTGCTGGTCGCAAGGCGGGGCGAGGACGTCTTCGCCTATGTCAACGCTTGCCCTCACCGCGGCACGCCGCTCGACTGGCGGCCGGATCACTTCATGAGCCCGGATGGGACGCTGCTGCAATGCGCCACCCATGGTGCACGGTTCCGGATCGAGGACGGCCTCTGCGTCTACGGTCCCTGTGTCGGCAAGCGCTTGACGGAGCTAGCGGCCCGGCTTGAAGACGGCGACGTTGTCGTCAGCCGATCACCGGGCCGATAGCGTTTCCAGCACAGATTACGATGTCGAGCCCGCGTTCGGCGCCTAGACCCCGCTGGCGCGAACCACCCGGGTGCGTTCGCCGTAGATGATCAAGACACGGGTGCCCGGGGCAATTGGGTCCTCCGCGCCCTGCACGACGGTGACAATCTGGCCGTTCTGCTGGCGCAGCGTGTACTCGATGCCGGTCTGTCTGGTCAGGCCTTCTTCCAGCGCGTTGCCGACCAGACCGCCGGCAACCGCGCCGCCGATCGCGCCCAGGATGTTCTCGGTCGTGCCGCCACCGATCAACGACCCGGCGGTGCCGCCGGCCGCTGCGCCTGCAAGGGCGCCGACGCCCGACCGAGTCCCTTCGACATTGACCGGCCGATAGCTGATGACGGTCGCAATCTCCGTTCGTTCGGCCCGGTTCGCGTCGTCCAGCGATACCGTGTTTTGATTGATGTTGGGGGCACAGGCGGCCAGCACCAGCATCAACGACGCCAAAATCGCGACGATGCCGCCGCGCAAACTGGGGGTATAGGTCATAACAGCCTCATAATGTGACCCGATCGTGGGCATGATCAATTATAGGCCGCCCGCAACGGCTTTGCGAGACAGTCCGTCGTTGAGTGGCTTCACAATCTGTGGATACTCGCGTTAGCGGCGCGTTAGAAGCCAAGCAACATCGTTAGGGGATGGACCTTCATGTCGACCGAAACCAGTCGTTTTCCGGTACCGCAGGAATGGGCCGAACGGGCCTGGGTCGACGACACGGCCTATCAGCAAATGTACGACCGCTCCGTCAGCGATCCGGAGGGTTTTTGGGGCGAACACGGCAAGCGGCTGCACTGGTTCAGGCCCTACACCACGGTCAAGAATGTCAGCTATTCCGGCGACGTTCGGATCCGCTGGTACGAGGATGGCGTCACCAACGCCTGCTACAACTGCGTCGACCGGCACCTGGACACGCGGGCGAACCAGACGGCCTTGATCTGGGAAGGCGATTCCCCGTCCGAGCACAAGCACATTTCCTATGCCGAGATCCATCAGAACGTCTCCCGGCTGGCGAATGTCCTGAAGGATCGTGGGGTCAAGAAGGGCGATGTGGTCACGATCTACATGCCCATGATCCCGGAGGCGGCGTACGCGATGCTTGCCTGCGCGCGCATCGGCGCCATTCACTCGGTCGTCTTCGGCGGGTTTTCGCCCGACAGCCTGAAGGACCGCATCCTGGACGCGAACTCGGTTTGTCTGATCACCGCCGATGAAGGCCTGCGCGGCGGCCGCAAGGTGCCGTTGAAGGCCAACGCGGACGCCGCCTTGGCGGACTGCCCCGGGGTTCACACCTGCGTCGTCGTGCAGCGCACGGCCGGTTCGGTCACTTGGTCCGGCAGCAGGGATGTCTGGTACCACGAGGCATGTGCTTCGGCTTCGTCCGACTGCCCGTGCGAGGAGATGGCGGCGGAGGACCCGCTGTTCATCCTCTACACCTCCGGGTCGACCGGTAAGCCAAAGGGCGTTCTGCACACCACCGGCGGCTACATGGTCTACGCCTCCATGACCCATCAATACGTCTTCGACTATCATGACGGGGACATCTATTGGTGCACGGCCGATGTCGGCTGGATTACGGGCCACAGCTATATCGTCTACGGCCCACTCGCCAACGGTGCGACCTCGCTGATGTTCGAGGGCGTGCCCAACTATCCCGACACCAGCCGCTTTTGGCAGGTCTGCGACAAGCACAAGGTCAACATCTTCTACACCGCGCCGACCGCGATCAGGGCACTGATGCGCGACGGGGAAGGGCCGGTCAAGCGCACCAACCGAAGCAGCATTCGGCTGCTCGGCACGGTCGGCGAGCCGATCAATCCCGAAGCGTGGCTGTGGTACTACAATGTCGTCGGCGATGGCCGCTGCCCGATCGTGGATACCTGGTGGCAGACCGAGACGGGCGGCATATTGATCACGCCGTTGCCGGGCGCCACGCTGTTGAAGCCCGGATCGGCGACCCGGCCGTTTTTTGGTGTGCAACCCGTCGTCGTTGATGCCGAGGGCCGCCATCTGGAGGGTGCGACGGAGGGCAATCTGTGCATCGCCGACAGTTGGCCGGGACAGATGCGGACCGTCTATGGCGATCACGAACGCTTCGTGCAGACCTACTTTTCGACCTTTCCCGGCAAGTACTTCACCGGCGACGGCTGTCGGCGCGACGAGGATGGCTATTTCTGGATCACCGGCCGCGTTGACGATGTCATCAACGTCTCGGGTCACCGGATGGGTACGGCGGAGGTCGAAAGCGCGCTGGTGGCCCATGCCAAGGTAGCCGAAGCCGCCGTGGTCGGCTATCCGCACGACATCAAGGGGCAGGGCATTTACGCCTATGTCACGCTGAACAGCGGTGAGAACCCTTCGGAAGAGCTTAGAAAGGAGCTCGTGGGTTGGGTCCGTAAAGAGATTGGGCCGATCGCCACACCTGACCTGATTCAGTGGGCACCGGGATTGCCGAAGACGCGATCGGGCAAGATCATGCGCCGCATCTTGCGCAAGATCGCGGCCGATGATTACGGCCAGTTGGGCGACACCTCGACGCTTGCCGACCCCGCCGTCGTCACTGACCTGATCGACAACCGCATGAACCGCGGCCACTAGGCGCCGACGCCCGCTTGCCGCATTCGCGAGATCGGTTGCCGAACTGTGTCGGCGCGATGGTGTTTGATGCTTGAGTCGGCCTCGTTCGCCGGCGGGCTCGCGACATCCCGCCGCGCCGGCTTCCCAAAAGTCGTTTGCGCCACATATGTGTCAGATATGCGCCGCTACCATTTGTTAGAGTTTTCAGACCTTTGCAGAGGTCGAGGACGCACCCAAACTAGAAATCAAGCCCCCTAAAGTCATATTCTGTTGCTGAATTGCAACAGTGAGTGTCAAAAGGGCAGCAAGCGCGGTGGCCTATCTGGTTCTACACTGTCGCCTCGACTATTTGTAGGCGCAGCACTGTGGGGGCAGGGGCCGCCGATGATCGGCGGTATGGCTCGTCACGTAATGGAGGATTTGGAAGATGCGCAATCGTTCCCTTTTGCTGGTGTCGGCGGCCGTGATCGGCCTGTCGCTGCCGGCTCAGGCTCAGCAAGCCGAGGGCTTCTACATCGAAGGCCAAGGCGGTGTGAACTGGCTGGAAGACATTGATATCGAGCCGAATCGATTCGTGATCTCGGGCGCCCGGGGGGTTATCGGGTCGCCGACATTCGACGCCGGCTGGGCCGCGTCGGGCCAGGTCGGCTACGGATTCGGTAACGGGCTGATCCTCGAAGGTGAAGTCACCTATCGCAGCAACGATGGCGACCTTAACGTCAGCGGCTTTAGGACCGCGACGGGCGGGCCGGATGTGCGGTTCTCGGACAACTACGATTTCGATGTCGATTCGTGGGCCTTCATGGTCAACGCACTCTACGAATTCAATCCGGTGGCCGGCGTTCATCCCTATGTTGGGGCCGGCATCGGCGCGGCGATTGTCGATGCCGAACTTAGAACCCCGGGCGGTTTTGAGGTCAGCGATGACGATACGGGCTTTGCCGCCCAAGCGATTGCTGGCCTCCGGGTTCCGTTCACACCGCAGCTAAGCGCCGTCGTCGACTATCGTTTCTTCAATGTTTTCGATCTGGAGTTTAACGGGCTCAGTTCCGGTCTGCCGGGCGGAGCAGGGGTGGTGCAGGACGATCTTCAGAACCACACGGTGATGGCCGGTCTGCGCTACACGTTCGCGCCGCCGCCACCCCCGCCGCCTCCGCCGGCGCCGATCGTGGCCCCCGTGGCGGAGACGGCGTTCATCGTGTTCTTCGACTGGGACCGGGCCGATCTGACGCCTGAGGCCAACTTGGTTCTGGACGATGTGGTCGTTGTGGCCAACCAGTCCGGCTACGCCTCGATCCGCCTCGATGGCTACACCGACCTCTCCGGTTCGGCCCAGTACAATCTGGGCCTCTCCGAACGGCGGGCCAACTCTGTCGCGAACGGCCTGATCGCGCGCGGCATCGCGCCGGACGAGATCGTCATCCGGGCCTTCGGTGAGGAGAACCCGCTGGTGCCGACCCCGGACGGCGTGCGCGAGCCTCAAAACCGCCGGGTGGAGATCTTCCTGACCTAACCGTCGGGTCGCACCCAACCGTCTAAGAAGCGCCGGTCCGGCATTGCCCGGGCCGGCGCTTTCTTTGTGCGCAAGTCCCGTTCGACAGGTCGGATCGGCTTAACCGTCGACGGGCGGCTTGCCACGCAACTTCTTCAAGGCGCCGCGCCGCGTCTTTGTGTCGGTTCGCGATGCCTTCGCAGCCTTCGATGGCCGGGTCGGACGGCGGAACGTGGGCCGCTTCGCCGACCGCTGCAGCAGATCGACCAGCCGCGCCAGCGCATCGGCACGATTCTGCTCCCGGCTTCGGAAACGGTCGGCGGTGATTACGATGACGCCGTCCTTTGTCAGACGTCTGCCTGCCAACCGCCTGACTCGGGCGCGGACATAGTCCGGCAGCGACGCCGATGCAGCCACATCAAACCGAAGCTGAACTGCGGACGAGACCTTGTTCACGTGCTGGCCGCCAGGACCGGACGCGCGGATAAAGCTCTCCTCGATCTCGTCCGGATCGATGGCGATGGTGTCGGTAACGCGGATCATGCGCGATATCTGGGGTGATGTGGCCTGACCTGACAAGCGATTGTCGGGCAAACCTGCCCAAAAGCTGGCCCGCCTGCTTCAACATTGAGCATCTGCAATATCGCAGCGCACAAGTGGCGTACTGCGCCGTGCTCGTTTCTCAGAGTGTAGTACCAACAAAATCAACGCCCTGCCGATTTGGCCCGGATCTTGCTGCTGGTCCGATGGTCAATTCTAATCGGAGATAACAATGACTGGCAGGCTGACAACTCTCTTGGGGGCACTTGCGGCGTCGACGGTCCTGACGACGGGCGCAGCTACGGCACAATCCGACGAGCCGATCCGCGTCGGCATTCTGCATTCCCTGTCCGGCACCATGGCGATCAGCGAAACCACGCTGAAGGACGTCATGGAGATGTTGATTGAAGAGCAAAACGAAGCCGGTGGCGTGCTCGGAAGGCCGCTGGAGGCGGTGGTCGTCGACCCGGCGTCCGACTGGCCGCTGTTCGCCGAACGCGCGCGCGAACTGCTGACCGTGCATGAGGTCGACGTCGTCTTCGGCGCCTGGACCTCGGTCTCGCGCAAATCGATCCTGCCGGTGTTTGAAGAGCTGAACGGCATCCTGTTCTATCCGGTCCAGTACGAGGGCGAGGAATCCTCGCGCAACATCTTCTACACCGGCGCCGCACCGAACCAGCAGGCCATCCCCGCCGTCGACTATCTGATGGACGAGTACGGCATCGAGCGCTGGGTACTCCTGGGCACGGACTATGTCTACCCGCGCACGACCAATCGCATCCTGGAAACCTACCTCTTGGACAGCGGCGTCTCGCCCGACGATATCATGATCAACTACACGCCCTTCGGTCACTCCGACTGGCAGTCGATCGTCGCTGAGGTCGCCGAGTTTGGCTCAGAGGGTCCGTTGACGGCGGTCGTGTCGACCATCAACGGCGACGCCAACGTGCCGTTCTATCGTGAGCTGGCCAACCAGGGCATTTCGGCCGAGGACATTCCGGTCGTCGCGTTTTCCGTCGGCGAGGAGGAACTGGCCGGTATCGATACAGAACCGCTGGTCGGCCATCTCGCCGCCTGGAACTACTTCATGAGCGTCGACACGCCGGAGAACGAAGAGTTCATCGAGGCCTGGCACGGCTTCATCGGCGATGAGGATCGGGTCACCAACGACCCAATGGAGGCGCACTATATCGGCTTCAACATGTGGGTCGAGGCGGTCGAGGCGGCAGGCACAACCGATCCGGATGCGGTGATCGACTCGATTATCGGCGTTTCGGTGCCGAACCTGTCCGGCGGCCTGTCGACCATGATGCCGAACCATCACATCACCAAGCCGGTGTTGATCGGCGAGATCCAGGATGACGGCCAGTTCGAGATCGTGTGGGAAACGGCCGGCCTGGTGCCGGGCGATGCCTGGTCGGACTATCTGGAAGACAGCGCCATGCTGATCGCCGACTGGCGGTCGCCAATGTCCTGCGGCAACTACAATGTCGAATCGGGTACCTGCAGCGGCCAGAACTACTAGGCCGCGACACAGGGGCGGGGTGACAATCATCCCGCCCTCACGGGCCCGGTCGCCAGCCGGGCCGTCCGTGACCGAGACGGGTACCCCCACATGCCGACCGCTCTCCGCCGCCTGATCGGGCTGCTTTTAGTCTCTTTGACGTTGGTGATGGTGCCGACCGGTGCCGGCGCGCAGGATGGCGTGCGGCCGATGATCGACATTCTTGCCGAGGGCAATTTCAGGGATCGGCGTGCCGCCGCCGAGGCGCTGGCCGCCACCGGCGATCCCGCCGCCGCCCCCGTACTAACCGCACTCTTGGAGGGCAACCTGTACGGTCGGCCCAGTGATGGAGCGGTTTTCATCGGCGTCGAGGAGGGCGATCAGCTCACCCTGATCGATCCGATCACCGGCGAAACCGTCGATCAAGTGGCCGAACGATCCATGGACAAGGTCCGGGTCAACAACCCGCTGCGCCGCTCGCTTCGGACCATCATCGGCGTTCTGACGTTGTCGAACCCCGATCCGGCGATCCGTATGGAGGCGGCGGAATCGGCCTTTCAGAACCCGGATCCCAATACGATCGACACGCTGGACGCGGCCATTGCCGCGGAGGAGAACAGCGCGATCCGCGCCGTGTTGGAACAGGCAAGGGCCGCGGCGATCCTGGATGACGACGCCGGTCAAGCCGATCAACTCGCCGCAATCGAGACCCTGCGCGATCGCGGCGACCGCGACGCTCAAGCCTTGCTGAATCGATTGGCGCAACAGGCGGAAGGTCCCGTTGCGGAGGCTGCTGGCGATGCGGCGCGCAGGATCGAGAGCAATCTCGCGGTCTGGGGCATCGGCCAGGATGCTGTTTACGGCCTGTCCCTCGGCTCCGTCCTGCTGCTCTCGGCCATCGGCCTGGCCATCACCTTCGGGGTCATGGGCGTAATCAACATGGCCCACGGCGAGATGGTCATGCTGGGCGCCTATTCGACCTTCGTGGTGCAGGAGATCTTCCGCGGTCTCGACCCGGTATTCTTTGACTATTCCATCTTCGTCGCCCTGCCGGTCGCTTTCGTCGTCGCGGGCGGCGTCGGCATCCTGATCGAACGCACCGTCATTCAATGGCTCTACGGCAGGCCGTTGGAGACGCTGATGGCCACCTGGGGCATCTCGCTGATCCTGCAGCAGACCGTACGCTCGATCTTCGGCCCGACCAACCAGCAGGTCGCCAACCCATCCTTCATGTCCGGCGCTTTCGAGCTGGGCCATCTCACGATCACATACAACAGGCTTTGGATCTTCGTCGGCGCCATGGTCGTGTTTGCCGCGCTGGTCTTGATCTTGCGCCGCACGCCCTTCGGCCTGCACATGCGCGCCGTGACCCAGAACCGGGCCATGGCCGCCAACATGGGCATTCGCACCGCGCGCGTGGATGCGCTGACCTTCGGTCTTGGTTCCGGCATTGCCGGCATCGCCGGGGTGGCGTTGTCGCAAATCGACAATGTCAGTCCCAATCTCGGCCAGGGCTACATCATCGACAGTTTCATGGTCGTCGTGTTCGGCGGCGTCGGGAACCTTTGGGGCACCTTCGCCGGGGCCATGACCCTGGGTGTTGCCAACAAGTTCCTGGAACCTTGGGCGGGCGCCGTGGTCGCCAAGATCCTGATCCTGGTCCTGATCATTCTGTTCATCCAGCGGCGTCCGCGCGGTCTGTTCCCCGTTCGTGGCAGGGCGGCGGAGACATGATCACGGCCATGCTGCTGCGTGGCCTCGATCGGCGCGCGGTCCTGTTTCTGATCGCGATGGCGCTGATTGCGGTCGCCGTGCCTGTGGCCAACCTGGCCTTCTCGCCGGACCATCCGCTGCATGTCTCGACGTTCTATGTCACGGTCGGCGGCAAGTTTCTCTGTTACGCCTTGCTCGCCGTCGCGATCGATTTGGTCTGGGGGTTTTGCGGCATCCTTTCTCTCGGCCACGCCGCCTTCTTTGGCCTCGGCGGCTATGCCATGGGCATGTATCTGATGCGCCAGATCGGCGATCGCGGGGTCTATGGCCACCCAGAGCTGCCGGACTTCATGGTGTTTTTGAGCTGGGAGGACCTGCCCTGGTTCTGGCTCGGCTTCGACCAGTTTTGGTTCGCCATGCTGATGGCCCTTGTCGTGCCCTCGTTGCTGGCCTTCGCCTTCGGCTGGTTTGCTTTCCGCAGCCGGGTGACGGGCGTCTACCTGTCGATCATCACCCAGGCCATGACCTTCGCCCTGATGCTGGCCTTCTTCCGCAACGAGATGGGCTTTGGCGGCAACAACGGCCTGACGGATTTCCGCGATATTCTGGGCTTCGACATCCGCGCCGACGAAACCCGCGCCGGCCTGTTTGTCGCCTCGGCGGCGGCGCTCGGCCTCTGCCTGTTTCTGTGCTCCGCGGTGATCAACTCCAAGCTCGGCAAGGTGCTGGTCGGCGTGCGCGATGCGGAAAGCCGCACGCGCTTCCTCGGCTATCGGGTCGAGCGCTACAAGCTGCTCGTCTGGACCCTGTCGGCCGCCATGGCAGGCCTCGCCGGCGCGCTTTACGTGCCCCAGGTCGGCATCATCAACCCCAGCGAGTTCCAGCCCGCAAACTCCATCGAGGCGGTGATCTGGGTCGCGCTGGGCGGGCGCGGCACCCTGGTCGGCCCGGTGATCGGCGCCATCCTGGTCAACATCGGCAAGAGCTTTCTGACCACGGCCTTTCCGGAGGTCTGGCTGTTCGCGCTGGGGGCCCTGTTCGTACTCACGACCCTTTTCCTGCCGCGCGGCGTCATGGGTTTGATGGGCCGGGGCCGCAAGGGACCTCCGCCGGAGGTACCCGAGCCCATGCCCCGCGCGGAACCTCAGCCGCAATCGCTGGGCGCCGCCGCCGCGCCGACGATCAACCGCGCGCCGCCCAAAGAGGACGAAGAGGTCGCCCTCTACCTGGATGGCGTCAGCGTCTCGTTCGACGGCTTCAAGGCCCTGAACGATTTGTCGCTGGTGGTCGAGGAGGGCGAAATGCGTGCCATCATCGGCCCCAACGGCGCCGGCAAGACGACCTTGATGGACGTAGTCACGGGTAAGACGCGACCGGATAAAGGCACGATCACCTTTCATCAGACAACGGACTTGACGCGTTTGGACGAGGCGGAGATCGCCAATCTCGGTATCGGCCGCAAGTTCCAGAAACCGACGGTCTTCGAAAGCCACACCGTTTGGAACAACATCGCCCTGGCGCTCAAGGCGCCGCGCGGCCCCTTCGCCACCTTGGTTGCCCGGACCAACACCGATGAGCGCGCGCGGATCGAGTCCGTGCTCGATACCATTCGGCTAAGGCATCTGTCCCAGCGCGCGGCCGCCGATCTGTCTCATGGCCAAAAACAGTGGCTGGAGATCGGCATGCTGATCGCGCAGGACCCGAAGATCCTGCTGGTCGACGAGCCCGCCGCCGGCATGACCGACGCCGAAACGGCCGAGACAGCGCGCCTCTTGCGCCGCATCGCCGCCAACCACACGGTCATCGTGGTCGAACACGACATGGATTTCATCCGCGACCTCGACGTGAAGGTGACGGTGCTGCATGAGGGCGCGGTGCTGGCCGAGGGCACCCTGGATCATGTCAGCGCCGACCCGCGCGTGATCGAAGTCTATCTCGGCCGGTCGTGAGAGGGACGACGCCATGCTGACCGTTAGCCATGTCGATCTCAGCTACGGCGCCGCGCAAATCCTGCGCGATGTGTCACTCGAGGCGCCGGTCGGCGAGATCACCACGGTGCTCGGCCGCAACGGTGTCGGCAAGACCAGCCTGTTGCGCGGCATCGTCGGCCAGCAACCGATCGCCGGCGGGACGATCAGTTGGCAGAGTAAGGACATCTCTGCGATGCGCCCATTCGACCGGGCGCGGCGCGGTATCGCCTATGTCCCTCAGGGTCGAGAGATCTTTCCCCTGCTGACCGTAAAGGAAAACCTCGAAACCGGCTTCGCCCCTTTGCCGCGCGGCGAGCGGACCATTCCGCCCGACATCTTTGAACTGTTCCCAGTGCTCAACTCCATGCTTGGCCGTCGCGGCGGCGACCTGTCCGGTGGCCAACAGCAGCAGCTTTCGATCGCCCGCGCTCTCGTGCCCCGGCCCAGGCTTCTGGTGCTCGACGAACCGACCGAAGGCATCCAGCCCTCCATCATCAAGGATATCGGCCGCGCGATCTGCTATCTGCGTGACCAGGGCACGATGGCGATCCTGCTGGTCGAACAGTATTTCGAGTTCGCCCGCGAACTTGCCGATCGCTTTGCAGTCATGGATCGTGGCAGGGTGGTGGCCGCTGGCGACGCCGGCGCCATGGATGACGCCGAAATCCGACGCCATCTCACCGTTTGATGAGGGTTTTCTTTATGGATGGCGCTGTGGCCGGCGCGGGCTTCTTGCAGGCTGATCAGTCAAATCATGCGCGCGGGCGTCTTTCGATGCGCTGGCGCTGCGTGGCCGACAAGACGCAGTTGGCGACCGTGGACCAAGCGGCGCCCTATCGGCTGTTGACGCCGATGGTCGAACCTGACGAGCCGCCGCTTGCCGTTGCCGCCAACGTCTCGGGCGGCGTGGTCGGCGGTGACCGGCTGGATCTGTCGCTGGCCGTCGGACCTTACGCCGCAGTGTCGACCGTCGGTCAAGCGGCGGAGAAGGTCTATCGATCCGCTGGCCCGACGGCGCGCCTTCGCAACCGCATTTCGGTCGAGAGCGGCGGCAAACTCGATTGGATGCCCCAGGGCACGATCCTGTTCGACGGCGTTCGAATGATCCGGCTGACGACGATCGATCTGGCCGACGATGCCGCCCTGCTTTATGGCGAGATCCTGGTCTTCGGCCGTCACGGTATGGGCGAGCGCCTGGCGTCGGGCGACATTGCCGACAATCTGGACGTCTCGGTGGCCGGTGATCGGGTCTTCGCCGATCGTTTTTGTCTGACAGATGGCATGGCGGCGCTGGCCGATCGTTTTGCCCTTGATGGTGCCGAGGCGGTCGCGCTTGTGATCCTACACGCGCCGGAACGCGATCTTCTCGATGCGGTGCGGGACCGCCTAAGGCAGAAGCCGGGTCTGCGCTGCGGGGCGACGCGCCGCGGCCCGCTGCTGGTCCTGCGTTGGCTGGGGACCGACGCTGCGGCACTGCGCGCATCCGTCGGAGGGTTTTGGCGCTGGGCGAGGCGAGAGATCTGCGGCTTTCCGACCCGGCTGCCAAGTGTATGGGTCATCTAGGAACGACCGGGGCAGCGGCGTGAAAAAGGGGACAGGATGAATTTGACACCGCGAGAGAAGGACAAGCTGTTGGTCGCGGTCGCCGCCATGGTGGCGCGCAACCGTCTGGCGCGGGGCGTGAAGCTGAACCACCCGGAGGCGGTGGCGCTGATCACCGACTTCGTGCTGGAAGGCGCGCGCGACGGCCGCTCGGTCGCCGATCTGATGTCCGCCGGGGCCACGGTCCTGACAAGCGACCAGGTGATGGAAGGCATCCCGGAGATGATCGACGAGATTCAGGTCGAGGCCACCTTCCCGGACGGCACCAAGCTGGTCACAGTCCACGAACCCATTCGCGCCGCCGGCTGAGGAGAGCGACCCATGATCCCGGGCGAATTCATCGTCGCCGACGGCGACATCGTGCTGAACGAGGGCCGGCCGACCCGGACCCTCGACGTCACAAACACGGGCGACCGACCAGTGCAGGTCGGCAGCCACTATCATTTCTTTGAGACCAACGAGGCGCTTGAGTTCGATCGCGACAGCGCGCTCGGCTATCGCCTCGACATCCCGGCCGGTACGGCCGTGCGGTTCGAGCCCGGCCAGACCCGCGAGGTGACGCTGGTCGCGCTGTCCGGCGCCCGCATCATCAAGGGATTTCGCGATCTGGTCGATGGCCCGCTGCCGCCGTTGGGAGACGAGACATGAGCTATCGCATTTCCCGCAGCCGCTATGCCCACATGTTCGGCCCCACGGTCGGAGACCGGGTGCGCCTTGCCGACACGGAGCTGTTCATCGAGGTCGAGCGCGACTTCACCACCTATGGCGAGGAGGTGAAGTTCGGCGGCGGCAAGGTCATCCGCGACGGTATGGGCCAAAGTGCCGTGACGCGCGCCCAAGGCGCCGTCGACACGGTGATCACCAACGCGCTGATCCTGGACCATTGGGGCATCGTGAAGGCCGATATCGGCATCCGCGATGGCAGGATCGACGGCATCGGCAAGGCAGGCAACCCGGACATTCAGCCGGATGTCACGGTCATTATCGGCCCGGGCACAGAGGTGATTGCGGGGGAAGGCAAGATCATCACCGCCGGCGGCATCGACGCCCACATCCACTTCATCGCCGCACAGCAAATCGAAGAGGCGATCACCAGCGGTGTGACCACGATGCTGGGCGGCGGTACGGGGCCGGCCACCGGCACCAACGCCACCACCTGCACGCCGGGCGGTTGGCACATCCAGCGCATGCTAGAAGCCGCAACCGCCTTTCCGGTCAATCTCGGTTTCGCCGGCAAGGGCAACGCCAGCCAGACGCCAGGCCTGCTGGAACAGATCGCAGCGGGGGCCTGCGCGCTGAAGCTGCATGAGGATTGGGGCACCACGCCTGCCGCCATCGACCGCTGCCTGTCGGTTGCCGACGAGCATGACATCCAGGTTATGATCCACACCGACACCCTGAACGAGTCCGGCTTCGTCGAGACCTCGATCAAGGCGCTGAAGGGCCGCACCATTCACGCCTTCCACACCGAGGGCGCGGGCGGCGGCCATGCGCCGGATATCATCAAGGTCTGTGGCGAGGCCAACGTCATCCCGTCCTCCACCAACCCGACCAGGCCCTATACCGTCAACACGATCGAGGAGCACCTCGATATGCTGATGGTCTGCCACCATCTCGACCCCGCGATTCCGGAGGACGTGGCCTTCGCCGAGAGCCGTATCCGCAAGGAGACCATCGCGGCGGAGGATTTGCTGCACGATAGCGGCGCGTTTTCGATCATCGCGTCCGACAGCCAGGCCATGGGCCGGGTGGGTGAGGTGATCATCCGCACCTGGCAAACGGCGGACAAGATGAAGCGCCAGCTCGGCCGCCTGTCGGAAGAAACCGGCGACAACGACAATCTCCGCTGCCGCCGCTATGTCGCCAAATACACCATCAACCCGGCGATCGCCCACGGCATTTCGGAAACAGTCGGTTCCGTGGAGGTCGGCAAGCTGGCCGATCTGGTGGTCTGGTCGCCTGCCTTTTTCGGCGTGAAGCCAGACTTGGTGGTCAAGGGCGGTTCGATCGCCATGGCCCAGATGGGCGACCCCAACGCGTCGATCCCGACGCCGCAGCCGGTGCATTACCGGCCGCAATTCGGTGCCTTTGGCAAGGCGCTGGAGGTCAGTTCGGTGCTGTTCGTCTCGCAGCTTTCGCTGGACGAGGATTTGGCCGGCAAGCTGGCGATCAATCGGCCGTTAGTACCGGTCAAGAACACGCGCTCCGGCATCTCCAAAGCGTCCATGATCTTGAACGACGCGCTGCCTACTATCGAGGTCGATCCGGAGACGTATATCGTGAAGGCCGACGGGCGGGAGTTGACCTGCCCGCCCGCGACGGAGCTGGCCATGGCCCAGCGATACTTCCTCTACTAAGCGACGGCGCGACCGTGACCCTGCTGCACGCCTTGAAACACGCCCAAGCCGGCCATTGGCCGATCGCACGCGCCGTCGGCAGCGTCACGCTGGCGTTCGATCAGCGCTTTCGCCGGCGTTTGCGTCTGGAGTTGGACGAGGGCGGGGTGATCCTGCTGGACCTGCCCAGGGCCGTCGCGTTGGCCGATGGCGACGGGTTGGAACTCGACACCGGCGATTGGATTGCCGTCAAGGCGGCGCACGAGCCGCTGGTTGAGATCACGGTAAGCGATCGCGATCACCTCATGCGCATTGCCTGGCACCTCGGCAACCGACATCTGCCGACCGAGATCGGGCCCGGCTGGCTGCGCATTCGGCCCGACCACGTGATCGAGGCCATGATTGTCGGCCTGGGCGGCACGGTTCGGCATGTCGACGCCCCCTTTCAGCCGGAAGGCGGGGCCTATGGCGGGCGCGGCCACGCCCATCAGGGCCATCATCATGACTGACCGAAGGGCCCAGCTTTCTGAGGCCTTGTTGATCCAGACCTGGCTCTCGCCTGCTTTTCCGACCGGTGGTTTCAGCTACAGCCATGCGCTGGAGACCCTTGTCGACGAGGACAGGGTGGCCTCGGCCGACGAGGTCGTTGCCTGGCTGTCTTCCGTGCTTGCCTATGGCGGCGGCTGGACCGACGGGTTGCTGTGTCGCGAGGCCTGGCGCGCGGTGGCGCATTCCGACAATGACCGCCTCGGTGAGCTCGCCGACTTCGCCGCTGCCTTGCCCGGCACGACCGAGTTTGAACTGGAAACGGTTGCCCAGGGCAAGGCATTCCTGCGCGCCGTCGCGGCCGGCTGGCCGGACCATGTGCCAAGCGCGCTCAGGGAGCAGGGCGGCGTCGCGCTGCCGATCGCGGTCGGTGCCTGTTGTGCTGCCGCCTCGGTTGATCAGGATCGGACGCTCGCCGCCTATCTTGGCGGCTTGACCGCGCACCTGATCTCCGCCGCCTGCCGGCTGGTTCCGTTGGGCCAGAGCGACGCGCAGCGGGCGACCGCCGCAATCAACGCCCAATTGCCCGCTTTGGTCACTGACCTGATCGAGGCCGACTTCGATCGGTTGGGCGCGTGCGCCTGGGTGCTCGATCTTGCCTCCATGTCCCATGAAACTCTGCACACAAGGCTGTTTCGTTCATGACCGATACACTCACAGACGCCGCCCCGGCCGCCCAAACGCCAGCGCATGGTCCGTTGCGTGTCGGCATCGGCGGGCCGGTCGGCTCCGGCAAGACGGCGCTGGTCGAGGCGCTGTGCAAGCATTTGCGCGACCGCTTCGACCTGATCGTCGTCACCAACGACATCTACACCAAGGAAGACCAGCAGATCCTGACCCGCGCGGGCGCGCTGGAGCAGGACCGCATCATGGGCGTCGAGACCGGCGGTTGCCCTCATACGGCCATCCGCGAGGACGCGTCGATCAATCTGGCCGCCGTCGACGAGATGGTCGGCCGCTATCCACAAGCGCAGATCTGCCTGATCGAAAGCGGCGGCGACAATCTGGCCGCCACCTTCAGCCCGGAGCTGGCCGACATCACGCTTTACGTCATCGATGTGTCGGCCGGGGACAAGATCCCGCGCAAGGGCGGCCCAGGCATCACGCGGTCGGACCTGTTGATCATCAACAAGACCGATCTGGCGCCCCTTGTCGGCGCCTCGTTGGATGTGATGGACCGTGACACGCGCCGCATGCGCGGTGACCGACCGTTCGTCTTCACCAACCTGAAGGCCGGCGACGGCGTCGCGACCATTGCCGACTTCATTTTGCAAACAGGCGGCGTAACGTGACGTCGTCCATCCCGGCCCGCTCTCTCCAAGCTCCCGAAAACCAAAGGAATAACCACCATGACCACCAAGACCCGCGCCACAGCGTTCGCCTCCGCGCTGGTGCCGATGCTCCTGTTCGCCCTGCCGGCGGCTGCCCATCCCGGGCATGGTGAAGGGTCCGGGCTTGCGGCCGGCCTCTTGCACCCACTCACGGGTCTTGATCACGTGGCGGCGATGCTGGCGATCGGTCTGTGGGCGGCGATGATCGGCGGCCGTGCCGCGCTAGCGATGGGCATCACGCTTCCGCTGGGCTTGATTGCCGGCGCTTCGTTGCTGGCTGTCGGCATCGGACTGCCGTTCGTCGAAAGCGGCATCCTGCTGTCCCTGCTGGCGGCGGGGTTGGCACTAAGTCTGGCGTTCCGGCCGAGCGCGATCTTTGCGGCCGTTCTGGTCGGCGGATTCGCCCTGTTCCACGGCTATGCCCACGCCTTGGGCGCGCCGGTCGGCGCGTCGTGGTTGGCCTACATCGCCGGTTTTGTCGCCTCCAGCGTTGGGCTTTGCGCGGTCGGTGCCGTTCTCGGCCGGCTGTTAGTCAGGCCCATCGGGTTTCGGCTTGCTGGCGCGGCGACCCTGTCGGTTGGGCTGGTGCTGGCGCTGGTCTGACCGCGTCAGCCGGGCGCGCCGGGCAGAACTTCTGATTTGAGACGGCCCGCCTCGGCCGTCGTCGGAAACGCGGGCTGGGTGCCGGGGCGCGTGACGGTGATGGCGGCTGCTCGCATGCCGAGGGTGGCCGCCAGTGTCAGATCGGCACCCTCGGCAAGGCCGGCGATCGTCGTACCGCAGAAGGTATCGCCGGCGCCGGCGGTGTCGATGGTCTTCACCGGTTTCGCCGCCAGGTGTTCGATACCCGCCCCGTCGACGATGGCGGCACCATCGCCGCCAAGCGTCACGACGACCTGCCGCGCCCCAGCCTCGAGCAGCCGCTCGCCGCCGCTAGCCGGATCGTCGGTGTCCGCGAGTGCCGCAAGCTCTGGTCGGTTCAACACCAAAAGGTCGACGAACGGCAGCAGCGGCCGAACGTCCCACTGGATCGGCGCCGAGTTGAAGAAGGTGTTCGCACCCCGCCGCTTGGCCTCCTGCACGGCGGCCAGCGTCGCCTCTTGGCTTAGGTTGCCCTGAACGGCCAACCAGTTGCCCTGTGTCAGGCTGCTTGCGTGGCGGGCGAGCAGCTCCGGCGACAGCGATCGCGCGGCCGCATGGCTGCTGACGATGATATTCTCGCCGTCCTTATCGACCGTAATAACCGACTGATCGGTAGGCGCCGGAACCGCGACGAGCCCGGCGATGTCGACCGCCTCCGCTGCCAGCTGGTCACGGACGAACTGGCCATCCCGGTCGCTGCCGACCGCCGCGACCAGTCGCACGTCCGCGCCGAAGCGGCTGGCGACCACCGCCTGATTGGCACCCTTGCCGCCGACATGAAGGTCGTGGGCCTCGGCAAGCACGGTCTCCCCCGGCTGAGCCAGCCGGCGCACGCGGAAAACCTGATCGGTGGTTACGTTGCCAAGAACAAGTATCGTCATCTGTTACGCAAATAAGCTACGACGTTTGGTGATGGCGCGCGTGAAAACCGCTTGCTATGTCAACGTTGCCCATCGTCGACGGATCAGACGCGGCCTTATGGCCGGCAGGCCGACCTGACCCTGTCGATATCTGAAAACCTAGGGAAAAACCATGTCGCAAGCGGTCTCCGCGCCGAAAGACAACTGCCTGATCGCCCTGTTCGGACGACCGAAAGTCGCCATTGGTGTCGTACATTGCCCGGCGTTTCCGGGTTCCCCGCGGTACGACGGGGCGGCGATCGACGCCGTTTACGATGCCGCGATGCGCGATGCCGCGGCCTACGCCGACGGCGGCATGCATGGCCTGATCATCGAGAATCACGGCGACATTCCCTTCCTGCGGCCAGCCGATCTGGGGCCGGAAACGGCCGCTGCCATGGCGGTCGTAACGGACCGCATAAGGCGGCAGGTCGATGTGCCACTTGGCATCAATGTGTTGGCCAACGGCGCGATCCAGGCCCTTGCCGTTGCGAAGGCAGCCAGCGCGGGCTTCATTCGGGTCAATCAATGGGCCAACGCCTATGTTTCCAACGAAGGCCTGCTGGACGGCGAGGCGGCATCGGCCCTGCGCTATCGCGCCAATCTGAGGGCGAATGAGGTTGCGATCTTCGCCGACGCCCACGTCAAGCACGGCGCCCACGCCATCACCGCCGACCGATCGATCGAGGAACTGACGCGGGACCTGGAGTTCTTCGATGCCGATGCAGTGATCGCGACGGGGCAGCGGACCGGCGATACCGCCACGGTGCAGGAACTCGGCGTCGTGGCCTCCGCGACCCAGTTGCCCGTGCTGGTCGGTTCCGGCGTGCGGCCCGATAATGTCGGGGAGATCATGTCGATCGCGGATGGCGTGATCGTGGCCAGCGCGCTGAAAACAAGCGGCATTTGGACCGATCCGGTGGACGCCAGCCGGGTGGTCGACTTTATGCGCGCCTTTGACAGCGCCACGGCTTAACGCCTGCAAGCCTTTGCAAAATGGCGCTTGAATGCTATCGACTGACCCGGCCATTGGCACATGTGAGGTCGGGACGGAACAAGGGTGGTGACCGGTAAGGCAGGCGGACGATCGCGGGTAACGGCCGTCGACGTGGCGCGCGAGGCGGGGGTTTCGATCTCGGCTGTCTCGCGGGTGTTCACGCCGGGCGCCAGCGCGTCCTCAAAGATGCGGGCCAAGGTTTTGGCGGTGTCGGAGCGGCTGGACTACATGCCCAACGCAATGGCCCGGTCGCTGATGACCAATCGGACCCATCTGATCGGCATCATCATGGCCAACTTTAAAAACCCGGTTTATCTCTCGATCCTCGACAGCTTCACCCATGCCATCCAGCAGCGTGGCCTGCGTTCGCTTCTGTTCAACGTCTCGCGCGGCGACGATCTGGAGGCGTCGGCGCGTCAGATCATGGAATACAGCATCGACGGCATGATCGTCTCGGCGGCATCCATGTCCCCGCTTCTGTCGGACCAATGCCGCCGGCGGGGCATCCCGCTGGTCGTGTTCGCGCGCCACCCGCGCAACGTAAAGGCTAATGTGGTGACGGCGGACAATGTCGCCGGCGGGCGGCTGGCCGCGCGTCTGCTGATCGAACGGGGCTATCGCCGGATGGCCTATGTCGGCGGGCCGGAAACCGTCTCCACCTCGCTGGACCGGGGATCGGGCTTTGACCAGGCGCTGGCGGAAGCGGGGCTCGACCGCGTGCGCCGCGTGAACGCCACCGACTATGGCTATGATGAAGGATACGAGGCCGTATCTCGGTTGCTTAACGGTGGCGACCGGCCAGAGGCCGTTTTCTGTGCCAATGACATCATGGCCATGGCGGCCCTCGATGCCGCACGCTACGACTTCGGCCTCCGCGTTCCCGAGGACTTCGCGGTCATCGGTTTCGACGACATTCCGTTCGCCGCCACCAAGCCTTATCGGCTGACGACCATCCGCCAGCCGATGGATGCCATGGTCCGCCAGTCGATTGATGTGCTGACCGACCAGATCAGTGCCCCCGACGTGTCACCGGTGACACGCATCCTGCCCTGTTCCGTGATCGAACGCGACACGGTCAGGTCGTCCTAGCCCGTCGCGCGCCGTACCTGAGACCAGATGCTGCCGGCGCTTGCCGAGTCGACCGCCGCCGAAACGGCGGCGACGCCGTCAAAACCGTCTTCAACCGTCGGAAGACGATGGCGGGCCGCCTCTGCCTCCGGTCCTCCGGCCAGGATGTCGGCGGCGTCTCGGTAAAGATTGGCCACCGCCTCCACGAACCCCTCGGCATGGCCGCCCCCGATCCGCGAGGCTTTCAGCGCCTCTGGCGCCAGATACGCCGTGCCGCGCTCCAGGATCCGCGTGGCCTCGCCGATCGGCGAGAAATAGAGCTGGTTGGGCTGCTCTTGCGACCAGCTCAAGCCGCCGGTTTCCCCGAACACGCGGATCGTCAGCCCGTGAATCTGGCCGATGGCGACCGAACTGGTCCATAGCCGTCCGACCGCGCCACCCGAGAAGCGCAGCGCCAACAGGGCGTCGTCCTCCAGCTCGCGGCCGGGCACGCACCGGTCGAACACGGCGCTGACCGCATCCAGCCTGTCGCCCAGGATGAATGTCGCAAGGAACAACGCATGGCTGCCCGCGTCGGTGAGAACCGCGCTGTCGCCGGCGATCTTGGGGTCATAGCGCCAGACGGTTCCAGGCGAGGGGTCGGCATCCGCGTGCCCGCCATGGGCAAACTCCGCCATCACGACCCGAACCTTGCCGATGGCGCCGTCCGCCACCATGGCGCGCGCCTGGCGGATCATCGGATAGCCGGAATAGCTGTAGTTCACGGCACAAAGCGTTCGGCGGACGCGCGACAGCGCGATCAAGTCCGCGGCCTCGTCGACGTTCAGTGTCATCGGCTTTTCGCAGAAGACCGCGAAGCCGGCGTCCAGAAAGGCCCGGGCGACCTCGTAATGGCTGTTGTTGGGCGTCGCGATGGTGACGAGGTCCAGGCGGTCCGGCCGGTCGATCTCTGCCGCCAGCATTTCCCGCCAATCGCCATAGGCGCGATCGGGCTCCATGCCGAGTTCCATGCCGAAGCTGCGTCCGCGCTCTGGGTCGATGTCCAGCGCGCCCGCCGTCAGGGCAAAGTGTCGGTCGAGATGGGCCGCCAACCGGTGCGTGCCGCCGATCTGGCTGCCCTTGCCGCCGCCGACCATGCCCCAGCGAAACTGTGTCATCGATCCCTCTCGGCAAGCAGCGGATGTGGTAGGTGACTGCACATGGGTTTGGGGGTCGCGATCATGTGGCCGGGTTGGGCGGGGAGGGCGCTCAGATCTCGTCGATCCGGACCCAGCGTTCCTCGTCCTTGGACCGCAACACCGCGTCGACGATGCGGTCGACGTCATATCCGTCACGGAACGTGGGCCAGACCGGTTTCTGCTCGACGATCGCGGTCACGAAGTCCCGCGCCTCGATCATGATCATGTCGTTGTAGCCAAAGCCGTGCGCCGCACCTAAGCAGAAGTTCATGTAATCCGGGTGTTCCGGCCCGGTCAGGATGCGCTTGAAGCCACTGCGCGCCGCATCGTCGCTGGCGCTGAACAGGTGCACCTCGCCAGGCTGCTCAAGGTCAAACGCGACCGAACCCTTGGTTCCGGTCACGGTAAAGCTGTAGCCCATCTTTTTGCCCGCCGCGACGCGCGAGGCGTGGATGCTGCCCATGGCGCCACTTTCAAAGCGCACCATGAACTGCACCTGGTCGTCGTTCTCGACCGTCAGGGCTGCGCCGTCATTGGCCGGCCGGGTCGGATAGGCGATGTCCGTGTCGGCGACCAGGCGCTCGACCGGGCCCGCCACGCGCAACATGGCGTTGACGATGTGGGTGCCGACATCCGACAGGGCGCCGGCGCGCGACGCCGTGCGCTGTTGAACGCGCCAGTTGGCAGGCGCGTCTGCATCATGGAAATAGTCCTCGATATGGGTCCCGGCGAAATGGAGAACCTCGCCGATCTCGCCCGAATGGACGATCTCGGTCGCCAGTTGGGCACTTGGATGCTTGATGTAGTTGTAACCGACCATGGTCGGCACGCCGGTTTCTTCGGCGCGCTCGGTCAGGCTCAGGGCATCGGCTGCCGACATCGCAAGCGGCTTTTCGCAGAACACCGGCTTGCCCGCATCGAGGGCTGCCAGGCCCATTTCCAGATGGGTGAACGGCGGTGTGGAAATGTTGATGGCGTCCACGTCAGGGTCACTGATCAGCACGCGCCAATCGTCGGTCGACCGGCGGAAGCCTAGCCTCTTGGCGTCAGCCTTCGCGCCTTCCGCCGTCGTGGTGCACAGCATTTCGCAAACCAGCTCGACATCCAGGTCAAAGACCGTCGCGGCAGCCGTGTAGGCGATCGCGTGCGCCTTGCCCATATAGCCGGAGCCGATGACGCCGATGCGGATTTTGCGGGACATGACCACACCCGTGAAAACCTGGTTCGCCAAACTGCGCGCATCGTATCCAGGTCGCCCAAAAACGCAAGCGTTTGCAGAATTTGTGTCGATTCCGTTTCGGCGTTTACAAGATCAGCTGAGTGCTCAGGCGCTAACTGCCTTCGAGGCTAATGCGAAAACGTGGTTGAATGAACGAAGACTTCTTGCAAAGCCTTGCAATTTGGGCTTAAACGACGCGTCGTCGATGGCGGACAGGGTATGGGCGGGAGGCTCGAATGAAGACCCACAGGTTAACGGTCGCCCAGGCCCTCGTGCGGCACTTGGTGGCGCAGGAAATCGAGCATGAGGACGGCGCGCGCCAGCCCTTGTTTGGCGGTGCCTTCGCCATCTTCGGCCACGGCAACGTTGCCAGCTTGGGCGAGGCGCTTTATGCGGCGCGCGACCGCCTGCCGACCTGGCGCGGCCAGAACGAACAATCCATGGCCCTTGCCGCCGTCGCTTATGCCAAGACCAGGCTGCGGCGCCAGATCGCGATCGCGACATCATCGGTTGGGCCCGGCGCCACCAACATGGTCACCGCCGCCGGCGTGGCGCACAGCAACCGGCTGCCGCTGCTGCTGCTGTCCGGTGACACGTTCACCAGCCGCCTGCCGGATCCGGTGCTGCAGCAGGTCGAGCATTTCGGCGCACCGTCGACGACCGTGAACGACGCCTTTCGCGCGGTCAGCCGGTTTTGGGACCGGATTGATGCGCCCGACCAGCTTTTATCCTCGCTGCCGCAGGCCATCGATACCATGCTCGACCCGGCCGATTGCGGACCGGCGTTCCTTGGCTTGCCGCAGGACGTCCAGGCGCAAGCCTTTGACTGCCCCGAACGGTTCTTGGAACCGCGCCTGCACCGCATCCGCCGCGCCCGGGCGGACCGCGCCGATATCACGGCCGCGGCAGAGGCCCTGAAGAAGTCGGTACGGCCGCTGATCATCGCCGGGGGCGGCGTCCATTATTCGCAAGCCGCCGACGCGCTGCGCGGGTTTGCCGAGAAGTACGGTATCCCAGTCATTGAGACGATCGCCGGGCGCGCGACCCTGACCGCCGACCATCCGCTGAACGCCGGCCCCATCGGACCGACCGGATTTGCCGGCGCCAACGATCTCGCCGCCGATGCCGACGCAGTTCTCGCCATCGGCACCCGCCTGCAGGACTTCGTGACGGGCTCATGGACCGTGTTTCGAGACGAGGATCTGCGGCTGGTCTCCATCAATGTCGGTCGTTTCGATGCCCGCAAGCACAACGCGCTGAGCGTCATCGGCGACGCAAGCGAGACGATCGCTGAGCTGGACGCGGCGCTGGGCGATTGGCGCGCGCCCGCCGACCGGGCGGCCCAGGGGCGGGTGAAACACGAAGACTGGCTGGCCGGCATCGAGACACGGACGGCACCCGGCAATGCCATGCCGTCCTATGCCCAGGTGGTCGGCGCGCTGAACCGGCTCGCATCCCCTGCCGATCGGGTCGTGACGGCCGCGGGCGGACTGCCGGCGGAGGTGAACGCCAACTGGAGGCCGTTGAGCCAGGCCAGCGTCGATGTCGAGTTCGGCTTCTCCTGCATGGGCTACGAAATCGCAGGCGGCTGGGGTACGGCGATCGCGCGCCAAGATGCCGGTGACGAGGGCGAGATCATCGTCCTGGTCGGCGACGGTTCGTATCTGATGATGAACTCGGACATCTACTCGTCCGTGCTGGGCGGTCAGAAGATGATCGTCGTCGTGTGCGACAATGAGGGCTTCGCCGTCATCGACAAGCTGCAGCGCAATACCGGCAACGAATCCTTCAACAATCTGCTGCGCGATTGTCGCGGCGGCGGCCTGCGCAAGGTCGACTTTGCGGCCCACGCCAAGGCGCTGGGCGCCGAATCCGAGACGGTCGCCTCGATCGCGGATCTGGAGGCCGCGTTCCAGCGGGCACGGGCGGTCGAGGGCACCTATGTGATCTCGATCGAGGTCGACAAGACGGTCTGGACCGACGGTGCTGCCTGGTGGGAGGTCGGCGTGCCGCAGGTGTCCGACCGACCGTCCGTGCGCGCCGCGGCGGCCACGTGGGACGAAGGCCGCCGGCACCAGCGCCGCGGCTATTGAGCACGCGTCTCGTGACCGAGAGGCTCAGACCCGCGCCGGGGCACGATGCCAGCGTCCTGGTTCTGGGCCGCGCCGGCATGGATTTGTACCCGTCGGTCGATGACGGGGAGATCGAGGACACACAAGCATTCACCACCGATGTTGGCGGCTCGGCCGGGAACATCGCCGTGGGTCTGGCCCGGCACGGCGTTTCGGTCGGCCTGATCAGTGCCTTGTCCGGTGACGCGGTCGGCCGCTTCGTCCGTCGGCGGCTGGAGGCGGCCGGCGTCGATCTCACGCACGTCGCGACCGTCGCGGGCGACCCGCGCACCAGCCTGGCTCTGGCCGAGGTCAGGGACCGGGATTGCGAGGTCGTGATCTACCGCAACAACGCCGCCGATCTGCAGATCACCGCCGATGCGGTGGACGGCACGGCGCTTGCCCGTGCGAGGTATCTGATCGTGACGGGCACGGCCCTGGTCGCCGAGCCGTCGCGATCGGCGGCGCTGGCTTGGATGAAAGCCGCCCGCTATGCCCAAGCCCATGTCCTTCTCGACCTCGACTATCGGGCCTATTCCTGGCCGGACAGAGATCGGACCGAGGCCATATACATGCAGGCCGTGGCGCTGAGCGATGTGTTGGTCGGCAATGACGAGGAGTTCGCGCTGATCGCCGGCGGCCAATCCATCGAAGCACGGCTGCGCGCTTTTGCGAGCCAGGGTAGGGTTTGCATCCTCAAACGCGGCTCGAACGGCAGTGTTGTGTTTACCGGCGAGCACGAGCCCGAACACATCGGCATCTTCCCGGTCGCAAGCAAAAAGCCCTATGGCGCCGGCGACGCCTTTCTGGCTGGTGTCGTCGCCAGACTGTCGGCGGGCGACGCCTTGGCCGACGCGGTTACGACCGGCTCGGCCGCCGCCGCCATCGTGGTCAGCCGGAGGGGCTGCGCCGCGGCCATGCCGACCCCAGATCAGATACGACAGTTCATCGAAGCAAACGACATCAGCGAAGCCCGAGGGCAGGATGCACATCAAACCCTATGACAACGCCAACACCCCGATCGTCGATACGGACGATGCCCGGGTTCCCCTGGCCTATTTCAACATCGTCAAGCTGACAAAGGGCGAGCGCTTTGACCACGCCGTGCCGGGTTACGAGACTTGTGTCGTGCCGGCGCATGGCACGATCGATGTCGCGGTGGGCGACGCCAGATTCACCGCCATCGGCGACCGTGACGGCATCTTCAACGGTGACCCCAGCGCGGTCTATGTACCGGTAGGCGCGTCCGCCAGCCTGACCTGCACCAGCGACGACGCCGAAATCTTCGTCGCCGGCGCGCGCCATGACGAGGTCTATGAACCGTTCGAGGTGCGACCCACTCAATTGGACCATGTGCAATACGGGTCCGACGACACCAAGACGCACCGCAAGATCAAGCACATCCTTGGCCAGTCGCCGCCGGGCAAGGTCGGCCGGCTTTTGGTCAGCGAGTTGTACACGGTCGGCGCCGGCGGCTGGTCCGGCTTTCCGCCGCACAAGCACGATACCGACCGGCTGCCCGACGAAAGCCATCACGACGAGGTCTACAATTTCCGCTTCAACCCGGAGATCGGCTTTGGCGCCCAGTTCCTGCGGCCGGACGGCGAGACTTTCGGTGAGGTCTTTCATGTGAAGAACGGGTCGACCTTCGCGATCGACAAAGGCTATCACCCCTGTGTCGCGGCACCCGGCTATGAAATGTACTACTTCACCATCCTGGCCGGCGCCTCCCAACGGCCGCTGACCCAGTATTTCGACCCGGAACACGCCTATCAGATCGAGACCATCCCCGGCATCAAGGACATGATCGCCAAGTTCAAATAGCCCAACCTGAACGACCGATGATCGTCGACCTTCAGAGCATCCTGGCGCCCGCCCGTGCCGAGGGCTATGGCGTCGCCTGCTTCAACGTATTCGGCTATGAAGATGCCAAGGCGGTTGTCCAGGCGGCCGAGGCGGCCCGTGCGCCGGTCATCCTGGCGGCCAATCTCGACTTCGTACGCTTCATGCCGCTGGAGTTGATCGCCCAGACCTTTCGCCATGCGGCCGAAGGGGCAACGGTGCCGGTCTGCATTCACCTTGACCACACTTACGAGAAGGAAACCGTGCTGCGCGCGGTCGATCTGGGGTTCACCTCGGTCATGTTCGACGGGTCCCAACTGCCGGTACGGGAGAACCTTGCGATCGTCAACGAGATCGCCGTCTATGCCCACGAACGAGGCGTATCGGTGGAGGCCGAGGTCGGGTCGGTGCCCTATGCAGAGGGCCGTGATCACATCCGCTCGGAGATCACGACGCTCGACCAGGCGCGGGCGTTTGGCGATGAGGGCCACATGGACGCCCTCGCCATCTCCGTCGGCAATGTGCACCGGCTGACGTCGCCGGGTGTGACCATCGATTTCGATCGGCTGGAGGCGATCAGCGGCCTTGTCGACGCGCCGTTGGTCATCCATGGCACGACCGGCATCTATCGCGACGATCTGCGGGCCTTGGCGCGCACCCAAGTCTCGAAATTCAACATCGGCACGTCGCTGCGCCAGGCCTTTGGGGCCGGTGTCCGGCGCTCGATCGAGCAGGATGTTTACGATCGGCTGACCATGATGGCGTCCGCCATGGAGGCCATGCGCATGACCGCGACCGATTGGTTCGATCTGCTCGGCTCAAAGGGTCGCTATCCGGCCGACGGTGCAATCGAGCCGGGCCATGCCGCCGGCTCTTCCTAAACGGCGCGTGCGCCTATTTGGCTTGTCCGGACAGTGCGCGGCGGTAAAGGCGGTTCGTGCGGCCGCGCCTTAGCTTAAGCGAAGGCGGGCGATGCGGCGCCGGATCGATCGGAACAGCGGATTGAACGGGCGTACCGAGATCCGCCCGCTCCTGCGCGAGCCCGTACAGCAGCAGGTAATCGTCGGTCATTCGCTCGATGCTAAAGCGGCTCTCGAAGCGGTCGCGTACGCGTAGACGATCGAGGTCTCCTGCCGCTGATACAGCGGCGACAGCGTCGTCAATCGTGTCCACGATCAGCCCCGTAATGCCCGGCTCGATAATCTCCTCCGTGGCTCCCTGCCGGAAGGCGATAACCGGCGTGCCGCAGGCCATCGCCTCGATCATGGCCAGGCCGGAGGGTTCCGCCTGGTCGATCGAGCACAACGCGGCCAAGGCGCCGCCAAGGAAGTCTGCCTTCTCGGTTTCGCGGATCTCGCCGACAAACTCTACGATCGGGTCGTCGAGCATCGGCCTGACCGTCTCCTCGAAGAAGCCCTGATTGTCCTGGTCAATCGTCGCCGCGATCTTCAAGGGCACGCCCGATCGACGGGCGATCTCGATGGCGAGACGCGGATGGTTGTTCGGAGATAGGTGGCCGAGCAGAGCCAGGTAGCCTTGATGCGCCCGAGACAATCGATAGAGGTCGCGCGGCAGTCCGTAACCGACATTTCCGGCCCAGCGTACCTTGGGCATTCCCTGTCTTTGCGCGAACGTGACCGAGACCAAGGGCATGTCGTTGAAGTGGCGATAGAACGGCACCAGGTCCGATGTCTCAAGCGATCCATGCAAGGTTGTCAGCGTTTTGCACGCGTCGGCCCGAAACACTGGGAAATGAAGCGGATCGATGTGGAAATGCAGGATATCGAAGTCCGAGGTCCGCTGCTGAACATGATCCAGCAGGATCATCAGATGCGGCCATGAGTCCGCGAAATCGGTGCCGGGCTGGTGAGACCCGGCGTAAGGGCTGACCAGCCGTGCCGACGTTGTCAGGTCCCCCCGTCCGAAGAGGGTTACGTCGTGGCCCCTGGCGACCAGTTCGTCGGCCAGATACACGACGATCCGTTCAATGCCGCGCCCCATGGCGGACGAACCGGGTGTGAACACCGGCGCGATTTGTGCAATCTTCAAGGCTCCGTCTCCGACGCGGATACAGGGTCCCGCTGTTGGCTCCCCGCCGTGACCTCAAGGCCGGCTTGAGCCGACACTTCTGTGTCACGCCATGCGCGAATTGTCGTTGACGACCGTCAATTCACGATAGCAGAAAGCGAGTTGCTCCGGAAGACATTGATTGACCTCCGTCAAGTCCGGCGTGCAGCAATGTCGGCAGATTGACCGACCGCGAGGGGGTTTCGGCAGAGCCTGAGGAAGAGGAACCGGATGCCGGGCGCCGGCACAGTCATCGAAAGCGAGGGGCGATCGCGGTCGGAAGACCTGACCTTCTCGATCCGTGGGCTGACCAAGGTCTACCATATGGGCGAGACCTCGGTGCATGCGCTGCGCGGCGTCGATCTCGATTTGCCGGCCGGTGAGTTCGTCGTTCTTCTGGGGCCGTCCGGCAGCGGCAAATCCACCTTGTTGAACATCGTGGGCGGCCTCGACCGGCCGACCGACGGTACGGTCAGCTTCCGCGGTCGCACCCTTGGCGACCTCAGCGAGGGGGCGCTGACCCGTTTCCGGCGCGACCATGTCGGCTTCATCTTCCAGTTCTACAATCTGATGCCCAGCCTGACCGCGCGGGAGAATGTCGGGCTGGTGGCCGAACTCGCGCGCAACCCGATGACGCCGGAAGAAGCGCTGGCGCTGGTCGGCCTGACCGACTGGATGGACCATTTCCCGGCCCAGCTTTCCGGCGGCCAGCAGCAGCGGGTCGCGGTGGCGAGGGCCGTCGCGAAACGGCCCGAGGTTTTGCTGTGCGACGAACCAACGGGCGCCTTGGACAGCGAAACCGGTATTTCCGTCCTCGAAGCCCTTACCGGCATCAATCGGGAACTTGGAACGACTACGATCGTGATCACCCACAATGTGGTCATCGCCGACATGGCGGATCGCGTCGTGACCATCGCCGATGGCGTCGTGCATGAGGTGCGCCAGAACGACAGCCCGAAAAAGCCGTCGGAGCTGGCCTGGTGATCCGCTTGCTCGCCATTCTCGACCGCAAGCTGGTGCGCGATCTGTGGCACATCAGGGGCCAGGTGCTGGCGATCGCCTTGGTCATCGCCGCCGGTGTGGCGACCATGGTCATGGCGACCGGAACGCACCGCTCGCTCGAGGAAACCCGGGCCGCGTACTATGACGGTTATCGTTTCGCCGACATTTTCGCCTACGCCAATCGGGCGCCTGAGGCCATGGTCGGCCATCTGGCCGAAATCCCAGGCGTTGCCCGGGTGGAGAGCCGGATCGTCGACACGGTCCTGCTCGATATGCCCGGCATTGTGGAACCGGTGCGCGGCCAGGTGCTATCGCTGCCCGAGGATGGTATCGCCGCGCTGAACGCCATCGTGTTGCGCCGGGGCCGACTGCCTTCCGCCAACCATCCGGACGAGGTGGTCGTCAGCGAGGCCTTCGCCGAGGCCCATGATCTTCTTCCGGGTGACGCCATACAGGCCAACTTGAACGGCCGTCGGCGGGACCTCACCGTGGTCGGCGTCGCGCTGTCGCCGGAGTTCATCTACGCGATCGCACCGGGCGATTTCGTGCCGGACGATCGCCGTTTCGGCATCTTCTGGATGGGTCGCGATGCGCTGGAAGCGGCCTATGATCTGGACGGTGCCTTCAACAACGTCACCCTGGCGATCACCCGAACGGCCGTCGAGGAAGACGTCATTCGGGCCGTCGACGACATCTTGCGCCCCTATGGAGGCATTGGGGCCTTCGGGCGCGACGATCATCCCTCCCACGCCTTTATCGATGGCGAACTGGACGAGCTGGAGGCCCTCACGACGGTCGTGCCCCCGATCTTTCTGATCGTCGCGGCCTTCCTGTTGAACCTGGTGACCGGGCGATTGATCGACACCGAACGCGAGCAAATCGGGCTGATGAAAGCCTTCGGCTTCACCAGCTATGGTGTCGGCTGGCATTACGTGAAGCTGGTGCTGGTGATCGCGTTCTTGGGCATCGCCATTGGTTTTGCCGGCGGCTACTACACCGGCCGCGGCTTGACGGCGCTGTATGGCGGGTTTTTCCGGTTTCCGTTTCTCTATTTCTCCCTCGACACCGCGACTTTCGCGGCCGCCGGACTGATCAGCATGGCGGCGGCGCTGGCCGGTGCCCTGATGGCGGTTCGGCGCGCGATCGGCTTGCAGCCGGCGGTCGCCATGCGGCCGCCTCCGCCGGCGAGCTATAAGCGCACGGTTCTCGATCGCCTTTATCTGACCTGGGCGTTTGGGGCGGAGGGCCGCATGGTCCTGCGTCACATGCTGCGCTGGCCGTTGCGGTCGAGCCTGACCGCGCTCGGGATCGCGCTGTCGACGGCGCTGTTGATCTCAACCCTGTTCTTTCTCGATGCCATGGACGAGATGCTGGAACTGTTCTTCTTCGACAACCAGCGCCAGGACGTGACCGTCAGCTTCACCTTGCCGACCGAAGACGCGGTCGCGGCCGATCTTCTGCATCTGCCCGGTGTGCACGCGGTCGAGCTGTTTCGGTCGGTACCGGCCCGGCTGATCAACGGGAAATTGCGCGAGCGCATGGGCATCACGGGTCGAGACCCGGGCGCCAATCTGACCCTGATCACCGATGTCGACGGCTTCGATGTCGCGCTGCCGTCCGACGGCATTGTTCTGAACGATGCCTTGGCCGAAGACCTCGACGCAAGGGTCGGCGACCTGTTGACCGTCGAGATCCTGGACGGACGCCAGCCGACCCTGACCGTCCCCGTAAGCCTGGTCGTTCGCGAGTATGTCGGCCGGGCGGCCTATATGGACCGGACCGCGCTGAACCGTCTGGTGGGCGACGGCCAGGTTGCCTCGGGCGCCTATTTGACCGTCGACAGCGACCGGCACGACGCGCTGTTCTACGACCTCACCCACAGCCCGGCGGTGGAAGGCGTCAGCCGTCGACGCGCCTCGTTCGAGACGTTCCAGCAGTTGATCGACCAGTCGATGGGCACGACCGTCATCGTCTACATCGCCTTCGCGTCGCTGATCGCCATCGGGGTGGTCTACAACAGCGCCAGGATCTCGCTGTCGGAACGGGCGCGGGAACTGGCCAGCATGCGCGTGCTGGGTTTCTACCGCCGAGAGGTGGCGATCCTGCTGTTGGGCGAATTGGCCGCGCTGACCCTGATCGCGATCCCGATCGGCTGCGTCATGGGCTATTACCTCGCATCGCTGATGGTTCAGGAATTCGGCAACGACGTCTTTCGCTTGCCGCTGATTGTCGAGACCTCGACCTATGCCCATGCGGCGATCGTGGTGGTCTTGGCCACCATCTTGTCCGGCGCCCTCGTGGCACGGCGCGTCGCCAAGCTTGATTTGATTGCCGTCTTGAAGACGCGCGACTGATCGGAGATTGCCATGCAACGGCTGGTTCGTTGGATACTTCGCCTGGGTCTCTTGGCTGTGGTCGTCGCCGGGTTCGTCTACGCGCTGTGGCCGCGTCCGGTGCCGGTCGACATCGCCGAGGTAACGCGCGGGATGTTCGAGGTATCGATCACGGATGACGGCGAGGCCCGGGTGCGCGAGGTCTATGTTGTCTCCGCGCTGGTGGCCGGGCAGGTGATGCGGTTCGATGGCGAAGTCGGCGACCATGTGACGGCAGGCGAAAGCGCGCTCACCGAAATCCTGCCGACCAACCCGGTGTTCCTGGATGTGCGTTCGCGGGCGGAGTCCGAGGCCTTGGTGGCGGCAGCGGAGGCCGCGACGAGCCTGGCGGAAGCCGAGGTCGATCGAGCCCAAGCGGCGGTCAACTATGCCCAGGCCCAATATGACAGGGCGGAACCGTTGGCGGATCGCGGCACGATCTCGCCGGCTGAGTTGGACCGCGCCCGGCTGGAGTTGAGCACCGAACAGGCCGTCTTGGAGACCGCGCGCGCCGCTCTGCGCGTCCGGTCGTTCGAGTTGGAAACAGCGCGCGCCGCTTTGATCGGGCCCGAACAGGACCTCGACGGCGAGGCGGAAGGCTGCTGCATCACCGTACGCGCACCCGTCAGCGGCGAAATCTTGCGCATCCTGCAGGAAAGCGAGGTGGTGGTGCCGGTCGGCACGCCGCTGGTCGAAATCGGCGACGCCAACGATCTTGAGATCGTCGTCGACCTGCTGTCGTCGGACGCGGTTCGGGTGTCGCCCGGCGACCCCGTCGTCATCGAGGATTGGGGCGGCGACATGGATTTGAACGGCACCGTCCGCCGCGTGGCACCCTTCGCCCGGACCGAGGTCTCGTCTCTCGGCATCGAGGAACAGCGAGTCGATGTCATGATCGATATCACCGATCCGCCGACGGCGTGGTCGCGCCTTGGCCACGGCTATCAGGCCGATATCCGCATCGTCCTGCGCCGCGACAGCGATGTGTTGCAAGTGCCGCTCGGGTCGCTGTTTCGCGAAGGCGGCGACTGGGCGCTGTTCCGCATCGTCGATGGTGTCGCGACGTTGACACCGGTCGAGGTCGGCGCGATCAATGCCGTCGCTGCTGAAATCCATGGCGGTCTGGAACAGGGCGAGACCCTGGTGCTCTACCCCAGTGACCGGATCGCCGACGGCGTCAGTGTCGTGCCGCGCGACGGTGTGTGACAGCTGCGATCGAACTACGCTGCCGTGGCGTTGGCTTCTTCCGGGACCAGAACGGCTGCCCCCGTCAGCCTGCCGTCGCGCAAGCGGTCAAGCGCCTCGTTCGCCGCGTTTAGCGGGAACGGTTCGATATGCGTTTTCACGGGCACCTTGGGTGCCAGGTCGAGAAATTCGATGGCGTCATGCCGCGTCAGGTTGGCAACGGAGACAACTTTTCTTTCGCCCCACAAGATGTCGTATGGGAAGGCGGGAATGTCGCTCATGTGGATGCCGCCGCAGACCACGACACCGCCCTTGCGCACGGCGCGAAGGGCTGCCGGCACCAAACTGCCGACGGGCGCGAAGATGATGGCCGCGTCCAACTCCTCCGGCGGCGATTGGTCCGATCCGCCAGTCCACGACGCCCCTAGAGAGCGGGCGAACGCCTGCGCCGCCTCGTCGCCCGGCCTGGTAAAGGCGAACAGCTTGCGACCCTCGTACAGAGCGACCTGGGCGACGATATGGGCGGCAGCGCCAAAGCCGTAGATGCCCAGATTTTCGGCCTCGCCCGCCATTTTCAGCGACCGATGCCCGATCAGACCGGCGCACAACAGGGGCGCGGCCTCCACGTCCGAATAGGCGTCCGGGATCGCGAAGCAATAGCGCGCATCGGCGATCGTGTGATCGGCGTAGCCGCCATCGATCTGATAGCCGGTGAAACCCGGCGCGTCGCACAGATTTTCGTGGCCGCTGCGGCAATACCGGCAGACGCCGCAGGTTTTGCCCAACCAGGGGATGCCGACGCGGTCGCCCGGGCTGAACGCGGTCACGTCCGGCCCGACCTTGACAACGCGCCCAACGATCTCATGACCGGGCACGATGGGCAGTTTGGGGTCTGTCAACTCGCCATCGACGACGTGCAAGTCGGTACGACAGACACCGCAGGCCGCCACCTTGACAAGCACCTCGCCATGCGCCGGTCTTGGAGTCTCGCGTGTCTGCAGCACCAAGGGGGTCTGGGGCCGTTGCAGAACCATCGCCCGCATCGCCGCCCTCCGTTGAATGGGCCGGTTCAGTGCGACATCAAAACCGGGATCGTCATGGTGCGCAACACATCGCGGGTCGCACCGCCGAAGATGAACTCGCGAAAGCGCGACTGGCCATAGCCGCCCATGACCAGCAGATCGGAACCGTGATCGCGGGCCCGTGCAAGCAGTTCCGCGCCGATCCCCCGGCCCTCGGACTGCGCGTCGACCGCCTCGCAGGTGACGCCACAGCGGGCCAGGCTTGCCGCGATCTCGTCCGCCGCCCGGGATCGGCTCTGCCCGGCCGGCATGACGGGATCGACCCAGACGATCTGGACGTGCTCGGCCGTTTTCAACAGCGGCAGAGCGTCGAAAGCGGCGCGACTGGATTGCTGGCTGGCGTCCCAGGCCAGGGTCACATGGCGGCCGACATGCTGGATCAAGCTTCCGGTTGGAATCAGCAAGACGGGCCGGCCGCTTTCCATCATCAGGCGCTCGCCGATGCGCTCATCCTCGAAGTCGCTGTCTTCCTCGCCCACCAGGGGGGAGATGATCAGTTCGGCGTTTCGTGCGTGGTCCAGCGCGTCGTCCAGCGGGTCCGGCCGGCCGCTGTCGACGTGGCGCCATTCGAAGACGAACGCCTCGCCGCCCATGGCCTTGTCGAACAGGGCCTTTGTCTTCTCGCTCTCTTCCCGATGCCATTCCTGGTGCTGTTCGATCAACTCGCCGGTCACGTCGCTGGCGCCCAGCGGGGTCGCCCCAAGGTTTCTGAGCGCCGGCGCAACGTAGAGGCCGATGACATGCGCATTGTCGATCTGGGCGACCGCCTTGGCCGCAGCCAAGGCCTCGATCGCCAAACGGGCGTTGGGTAGATAGGTTAAGATAGTCTTGTAGCCCATTGATTTTCTTCTTGTTTTGTTGAACTCACTGGGCCGCGAGCCACCTGCCTAGTGGGCTTGCGAGACAGCCCTCGGCATTGGGCCACCGGCAACCGCGATCCGCTAGGGCTTAGTCGCGGCCCGCGCCGGCCTTGTCATGCCGAGCTTCGAACTGCCCTTGCCGCCGGTCGTGATCTTGCCCTGCCAGCCGATGCCCACGCCATGCGCGTACCGCTGGGCGGTTGGCGGGTCATTGACGGCTGTCAATTTCCTTCGCGGCCCCGGCGGAGTGCCGACAATTGACCGATATCAAAGCGGACCCGCCCACGCTCTTGTTTGGATTTCCCGCACGCGGTCGCTGCGCCGGATCGACCATGGGACGGCGGGAGAAACCCATGAAACCAATTCGAACCTGGATCGTGATTGCCGATGGTGTCCGCTGTCGCGTCGTGACCAATGACGGGCCTGGCCGGGGCATTGAACCCCGCCCCGACCTTGACTTCCGAAGTGAGCAACGGCGTCTGCGCGACATTATGTCCGATCGTCCCGGCCGGGCCACGGGTGTCGTCGGAAAGGGCCGTCATGCGGTGGCCTATAGCAGCGATCCGGTGCGCGAGGACGAGCGGATATTTGCGCGTTCGCTGGTTGACCTGCTGGAGGCTGAATCGGCGGCAAATGCGTTTGACCGGCTGGTGCTGATCGCGCCGCCGCAAACCATGGGCGACCTGCGGTCCATGCTGCCGAAGCGTTTGCAAGACCTTGTGTCGAAAGAAATCACCAAAGATCTGACGAAGCTGCCAATACCGCGATTGGAAGAGCACCTTCGCCGGTCGCTCCTCGTCTGAACACCGGCCAGCCGACAGCCGGACATGATCCGGCATTCGAAAGGCCTCGTCGGTTAAGCGGTTCTTGTGTGTCTGCCGTCGAACGCGTAGGTTGAACACCTCAGCGGGGGCATGACATGCAAGCCTTGGGGAGGCTTTTCGATGTCGATTGACATCGCCGAACTGCTGCCGTTGAACCGGTGCGGCACGTGCCCGATCCGCCATCGCGCCCTGTGCTCGGTGGCGGACGACAAGGCACTTAAGGCTCTCAATCAGATCTCGCGCCGAACCCGCTTCGAGGCCGGGCAGACCATCATGTCCGAAGAGGCGCCGGTCGACTTTGTCGGCAATGTCGTCTCCGGCGTGGTCAAGCTGACCAAGATCACGCCCGACGGGCGCGAGCAGATCGTCGGTTTGCTGTTTCCGTCCGACTTTGTCGGCCGCACGTTTGCCGACAGTTCCGCCTTCTCGGCCGAGGCGGCGACGGATGTCGAGCTATGCTGCCTGCAGAAACCCGGGTTTGAGAGAATCCTGGCCGACCATCGGGACCTGGAGCACAAGCTGCTGATCGACACGCTCGACGAGCTGGACGCGGCACGCGAATGGATGCTGTTGCTCGGGTGTAAGACGGCGGCGGAAAAGATCGCCAGCTTTTTGCTGATGCTGGTCCGGCGGGCGTTCAATACGGGCTGCGGCCAGGACCCGCCGCCAAACCAACTGGTCTTCGAATTGCCTGTCAGCCGCGCCGACATGGCCGGCTATCTCGGCATGGCGGTCGAGACGGTCAGTCGGCAGCTATCCCAGTTGAAGGCGGACGGCGTGATCCGGCTGGTCGATGTCCAGCACTTCCTGGTCAAGGATCTGGGCCGTCTGGCGGAGATCGCGGGCCAAGAGCCGCCGGTTTACGTCGAAGACGCCGAGTTCGAGACCCGCCGTTACTGATCCGCCTGCGTCATTAACCACGTCGCGTATTGGCGCGCCGTCGCGTCGGCGTCACTTGGCGCATAGATCCCGTCTGTGACGAGGGTTTCCGCCCCTGGTATCAGAGCCGCCACGGCGTCCAGCTTGTCCCGCTGGCTGTTGGTGCGGCCGACCGTCACCAGGGTGGGCGCGGTGATCATCGGCAGTCGCGTGGCCTTGTCGTGCAGGAACGCGGCCCGATAGAGCTTGGCGAAATGGTCCATGCCCTTGATCACCTCGACGGTCTTGTCGTGCAGTTCCGCCAAGGGCGGCAGGCCGACCGCCCGAGCATGGGCGGCGTCGGTCTGGTGCCAGGGCCAGAAGAGGTAGGTGTCGCGGACGTAATGCCAGAGCTGGATAAGATGCAATCCGTGCGGATGCCGATCGACCGGCGGCATGTAGTCGTTTGCCAGCCGCTCCGCCTCTTCCGGTTCGTACAGGCCGACGCTATCGAGCACCAAAGCGGCGACGGCATCCGGTCGCGCGATCGCCAGTTCGGCGGCCACACTGGCCCCGGCATGAAAGCCGTAGACCGCGAAACGCTGAAGCGCCATGGCATCCGTGGCGCGGCCGATCGCGTCAGCATAATCGGCCATAGTCGGGTCTTCGGAAATCGGCGGGCAGGAATCGCCATTCCCGGGCAGATCGATCGCGATCACCCGCCGGTCTTTGGCCAAGGCCGGCATCATCGGTGCCATCGTCCGCGACGAGCCGGAGGCCTGGTGCAGCATCACCAGCGGCGTTCTGTCGCCTGAACCCAGTTCGCGATAGTGCAACTGACCCTCGTCGAGATCGACGAAGCCGCGGCGTATACGGGACGTCACCATGGTCTGGCCGCACCTGGCATTTCCTGCGCGAACCCGGAGAGTTCGTCGGGCAAGACAGGGCGATGGTCGGGCCACCAGGCGAAGGGGCGTTCGGGGTCTTCATATTCGGTGGCCAGCTTGCCGCCCTTCGTGCGGAAGAAATAGATGTTGCCGGTCAGGCTGCCATAAGGGCCGTGGGCGATGTTCGGCGGCCGCCAGAAATAGGCGCCGGGTCGCATGACGCCCAGATTGCCGTGCACTTCGCCGGCGATCAGAAACATCTCCTCGACCACCGGATGCCGCTCGGCCCGGTCCGCCCAGCGCAGGCCGAGCGTGCCCAAGAGCCAGCTTTGGTCGCCCGTGTCCGGGTCCTCAAACAGCATCTTGCGCCCGGCGCCGGGCGGAAACTCCGGATGGAAATTGCCCGTGTAGGGAACCGCAAACGCGTCGATCCCCTCGACCAAGCGGCTGCGGTCGCACTCGACCGTGCCTTGTTTCAGCTTCGGTTCAGCGGAAAAGAAGGTCAGGACCACGGCGCCTGCCCGAGTTGCAACCTTGCGTCTTGGCAATCCGGCGGGCAGATGCCCATAGCCGAGATAGCCATAGTCGTGCTGTCCGACCGTGAGGTCGCCGTCGAGCACCAGAAACTCCTCATCGGCGTTCAGGAAGCCGTCGGTCTCGCGCGACCAACCCGGCGGGTAGCGCACCAGCAGGCTGCAGGCGCCCGTTTCGCTGTCCTCCGACAGGACGCGCGCCTGCGTGCCTGGTCGCAAATCGGCCAACGGCCGGTCCTGCCAAGGCAGCGCCTGGCACTGAACGAACTCGATCTGGGGTCTGGCCATCGGCCTCAGCTCTCGATCGGCGGGGCTTCGTCGCGCAGGGGTCCGGTTCGGTCGCCATGTTCGGTGATGATGCGCATCAGGCGCGCCTGCGATTTGTCGAGCGCTTGGGTTGATTTGGCGCGAAACGCGGCATCGTTGACCATGGCCTCGATCGCATCGCCGGCGATGACGCCGGACCGGGTCAGGGCCTCTTCGAGGGCCAGCCGGCGTTGGCGTTCGATGTGCAGCTGGGCGGCCAAATCCATGACCAGGGCGGCCAGCGTGTCGTCCTCTGCGTCATCGAAGAATGTGATTTCGTCTCGCCGGCTCATGACGGTTTCTCCGCTTCCAGGATCGCCCAGGGGAAGTGCCATTCGGCACGGTTAGGCCATTTGAGGCCGTCGAGCCGGCCGCCCTCGGGTCGCTCGTCGAAGGCGACCCAGCGCGCGTTGGCAAGACCGCTGTCGTTGGCCAGCGCGGCGGTGTCCGTGGCCATCATGCCCGGCATGAACGGCTCGTTGTTGCGGCTGCCATGTTCCATCATGGCCAGATCCCGAAACGGCTCGCCGGTGAACTGGAACTCCAGCAACCGCAGCAGGCCGCCGGGTTTCAGAATGCGCGCCGCCTCGGCGAAGAACGCCCTGATCGCCGGCTGGGGCATTTCGTGTAGCGTCATGGTCGCGGTCACCAGATCGGCGCTGTCGGGCTCCAGCCCGGTATCGGTCGCGTCGGCCTGGCGAAGGCGGATGGCCAGGCCCTGCGCTTCGGCCTTCGCATGCGCCATCTTCAGGCATGGCGCGGCCAGATCCACGCCGATCACCTCAGCCGACGGAAACGCCTTTTTCAGGGGCCAAGTCGACTTGCCGAAGCCGCAGCCGAGATCGACCAGCCGCGTGACCTCGCGGTCGCCTAGGTCTTGGGCGATTGCATCGGTGAACAGGCGGTGGAAGGTGTAATCGTCGTTGCCGCCCAGCATCACCAGCTTGGCGCCCAGCTCGTACACTTCGGCCGAGGCATCCGCGCGCCAGACGCCGCCCGGCTGCACATGGATATCCCAATCCGTGTACCAGTCCGGCAAGACCAGATCCGGGTTCAGCTCCAGGCTGCCGATCGGGCTTTCCGGCACCTCGATGGCATGGCCGTCACCGACGGCATCCGCCACGGCGCGCCAGAGCTGTTTCTGGGACCCGCGTTCCATCCAGGCGAACCAGCGATAGCGCGGCAACTGGTGGACGACAGGCGCCGCTTCCTTTCGGGTGACCGGCGGGTCGGCGCGGGTTGCGACATCGTATTCATGGCGCAGTGCCGGGTACATGGTATCGGCCCAGCGCCGCCGCAGGCTGAGCACGAAATCGATGTCCGCGCGGTGGTCGAGATCCACGCCCGTCGAAATGTCTTGGGTCGCTGTCATTGGGCAATCTCCCTCCTTTGTTCTTGAACCGGCTGATCCCAGGGAACGGCCAGTTCGCCTGGATAGAAACACGCCACCCGCCTACCGTCGCTGACCCCTGTCAGGGGTGGCGTCTCGGCTGCGCAGCGCGCTCGCGCGATGGGGCAGCGCGGGTGGAACGGGCAGCCCGGCGGACGGTCGATCGGCGATGGCGGGTCGCCCTTCAGAACGAGGCGGCTGCGGCCGTCTTGATCGGTCGTTGGCTGCGCGGACAATAGCGCGACGGTGTAGGGGTGCTGGGGCGCGTCGATCAGGTCGTCGGCGCTGGCCTCCTCCACGACGCGGCCCAGATACATGACCACGATCCGATTGGCGATCTGGTGCACGAGCGCCAGGTCGTGGGCGACCACCAGATAGGCGATGCCCAGCCGTTCTTGAATGTCGCGCAGCAGGTTGACGATCTGCGCCTGGATCGAGACGTCCAGGGCGGACACCGGTTCGTCGGCGATCACCAGGTTCGGTTCCAACGCGATTGCGCGCGCGATGGCGATGCGCTGGCGTTGGCCGCCGGAAAACTGGGCCGGCAGGCGCTCAGCCGCGTCCGGGGGCAGGCCGACCGCATCGATCAGCGCGGCGACCCGCGCCTCGATTTCGGCACGGCTGCCGGTTTTATGCGCCTTCAAGGGTTCGGCGATGATCCGCCGGACCGTCATGCGCGGGTCCAGGCTGGCGTAGGGGTCCTGGAAGATCATTTGCAGGCGCCGGCGTACCGGTTTCAGCGCCTTTGGCTTCAGATGCGTGATGTCCTGGCCGTCGAACAGGATGCGTCCGCCATCCGGGTCGATGGCCCGCATCAGCGTCATGGCCAGGGTCGACTTGCCCGAGCCGGACTCGCCGACCAAGCCGACAGTTTCGCCGCGTGCCACCTCGATCGATACGCCATCGAGCGCGTGCAGGATGCCTTTGGGCGTGTCGAAGCGCACCTCGAGGTCGCTTGCCTGCAACAGCGGTGTCATGCCCGGCGCTCCAAGACAGGTGCGCCGATCGGCGCCCAGCAGGCGACGGACCGGTCGGCGCCATCCGGTGTCAGGGCAGGGGCCTTGGCGCAGGCGTCCATTGCGTAATCGCAGCGGGGCCGAAACGAACAGGCGCCGCGATCCATGGACGGGGCGGGCGGTTGCCCGGGGATCGGAACCAGCCGCGGCCGGCTGCGATCGAACCGCGGGATTGCGCGCAACAGCCCCTCCGTATACGGGTGTCGCGGCGCGGCCAGAAGATCGGCTGTAGGTCCGGTTTCGACCAGTCTGCCGTGATAGATCACCGCCAGCCGATCGCAGATCTCCGCCGCAACGCCGAGATCGTGGGTGATCAGGATGCCGCCTGCGGCCACCAGCTTGGCGCGCAGCAGATCCAGGATCTGGGCCTGGATCGTGGTGTCCAGGGCGGTCGTCGGCTCGTCCGCGATGATCACGGCCGGGTCGTTGACCAGCGCCAACGCGATCATCGCCCGCTGGCGCAAGCCGCCCGACAATTGATGCGGATAGACCGACAGCCGTTCATGCGCGGCAGGAATGCCAACGGAGGTCAAGGCCGCCTCGGCGATCTCCAAGGCCCGGTCGCGGCTGACCCGCTGATGCCGCCGGACGCTTTCCGACAGCAGCGACCCGATGGTGCGAACCGGGTTCAGGCCGGTCATCGGGTCCTGAAACACCATGCCGATGGTTCCGCCGCGCAGATCCTGCATGCGGCGATCCGGCAGACCGACGGTGTCTTCGCCCAAGAGCTTAATGCTGCCGGCGGTGATCCGGCCGGGGCGCGGCACCAGTCCCATCGATGCCAGCGCCAGCATCGACTTGCCGGAGCCGGACTCGCCGACCAGGCCGACGATCTCGCCATGGTTCACCGACAGGCTGACGCCGTCGACGATGGTGACCTCGCCGCCGTCCCTGGCCGGAAAGCCGATCTTCAGGTCTTCGATTTGAAGCAGGGCGGTGTCGGCCATGGTCCTTACTCGACGGCCCGCGAGCGGGATCGCGCCTTGGCCGCGACGCCGTCGCCGATCAGGTTGAAGGCGACGACCGCCAGCACGATCGCCGTGGCCGGCACCAGCATCTGCTGCGGCGCCTCCACCAGATACTCGCGGCTTTCCGACAGCATGTTGCCCCAGCTCGGCGCCGTCAACGGCACGCCGATGCCCAGAAAGCTGAGCGCGCTTTCGGCGATCAGCATGTCAGCGAAGGTGAAGGCGAACATGACCAGCAGGGTTGGCCGCAAGGCCGGCAGCACATGGGTGATCAGGATGGTGGTCGAGCCGACGCCGGCGAGACGCGCGGCCATGACATAGTCGCGCTTGGAAATGCTCATCGCCTCCGCATAGACAACCCTGGCCGCGATCGGCCAGGTGGCCAGGCCCAACGTTGCCGCTAGCGGCCAGAACCCGCGTCCCAGCAAGGCGATCACGGTGACGGCGAGCACCAGGGACGGAAACGCGATCACGGTATCGACCAGGTGCTGTACAACCCGGCGGATCGGGCCCGGGCTCCAGGCCGCCAGTAATCCGGCCGCCGTACCCAGGGTAATGGCGATGACGGCCGCGGTGAAGGCGATGCCGAGCGACCAGGGCATCCCGGCCGCGACCCGCCAGAGCAGCGACCGGCCAAGCTGGTCGGTGCCGAGCACGGAGCCGTCTTCAAGCGGCGCCTTCCACCGCTCCATCAGATTGCCGGTGTAGGCTTCGGCGGGTGGCCAGATCAGCACCCCGATCGTCGCGATCGCAAAACACAGCACGATGACCGTGCCGACAATCGTCATCCCATTGCCGCTGCCCGCGCGCGGCCAGATGCGAAGGCGCGGCAGCAGCGAACGCACGGGCGAGGTTGTCTCCGTTTGCGCCGTCATGCCTGCTGTCGCCTCAGCCTTGGATCGATCAGCCGGAAGACCACGTCGGTGCCGGCGTTGACCACGAATACCAGGCCGGCGATGACGAAGACCGCCGCTTGCACCACCGGGAAGTCCAACTGTTCGACGGACTGGACCAGCAACAGGCCGAAGCCCGGCCAGGCGAAGATCCATTCGGTGATCAGCGAGCCGGACATCAGAAACGCGAACTGGGTGCCGATCAGCGCCGTGGCGCCAAGCAGCGCATTCGGCAGCGCGTGGCGCCAAAGCACGTCGGCCGTGGAGGCACCGTTGGCGCGCGCGGTGCGGATGTAGTCTTCGCGCATGGCCTCAGACACGTTGGCGGCCACCACACGCACCATCTTCGGCGCCAGGAACGAGGCCAGGGTGAGGGACGGCAGGATCCAGCTCGTCACCCCTTGATTGCCGATCGAGGTCAGCCAGCGCAGTTCGACGACGAAAAGTTGGATCAGCAGCAGGCCGACGATATAGCCGGGGATGCCCTGGAAGATGAAGACGATGCCGTTGACCCATTTGCGCGTCTTCGCGTCCGGCCGGACCCCCAGCCAGGCGCCCAGCGGCACCGAAATCAACGCCGTCACGATCAGGGCCAGGAAGGCGAGCAGCAGAGTGCTCGCCAGCCGTTGCAGAACGAGAAGTAAGGCCTCCTGACCGCCGCGTAGCGATTCGCCGAAATCCAGGGTCAGGATCGACAGCACGTAGCGGACATATTGCACGATCAACGGGTCGTCGAGCCCGTAGCGCTGGCGGATCAGGGCAACCAGATCCGGGTCGGCCTCTTCACCCGCCAGCACCGCTGCCGGGTCGCCCGACAGGCGCAGCAGGAAGAACAGCAGGGTCGAGATCGCGAACAGCAGGATGGCCAGCTCAAGGCCGCGCTTGCTCAAAACGCCGCGTATGGTGGTCCAGACGGTCATGCTGGAGCCCCGACCAGTTCGATCCACTCGCCCTGCCGGCCGCGGACCAGTGCAACAGGCGCGCCGCCATAGGGTGGGACGTCAATCGTCGGGCCGTCGACCCGCTCAGCGCGGACCGTCATCATGGCGATGCCGCTTGGCAGGCCGGCTATTGTCGGCCGTTCGCGCGCCGTCTCGGGATACTGATCATGCTCGATCAGGCACCCGCCGGATATCTGCTGTGATGATATCCGGATCTGCGCGTCGTCGCTAAGGTTCAGGCATTTGCGCAGAACCGGGACGTCCACAGGTCGGTCGGATACGCGGTCGGCCGCGAACCGCTCTTCGTAGAATCCGCGCGCGTCCTCCAAATCATGGCTGGCCAGCACCGAAATAAACAGCCTGTCGACCGGCCGGCGTGCCCGATGCAGGTCCAGGGCGCCCTCATAGGCGCGCACGTCGGTCAGGTACAACACCTCGCCGCTCGGTCCGGCGACCTGCATGGCGCGTACGGACGGGTTGCTGCCCAGTGGCCTCGGCTGACCGAGTAAATGGAAACCGGCCTCCTCAAGCCGTGGCCGCAGGCTCTCTGGATCGATGACGGACAGTTCCGCAGCGGCCCATCCGAGGCTGCCGAGAGGGGGTGTCTCGGGTATGGGACCCGCGACCTCGATCAGTCTAAGTCCCCCGATGCCGCCGGGGTCGGATGCCAGCAGGGACCAGTTTGCACCCGCCATAGCCGGCAAATCCCACAGTGACGCAGTGGCCTTGTCGATCCGGCCGTCCGCGACCACGTCCAACCCCAGGCCGCGCTGGTAAGCGGCGCGGGAGCGGCCCAGATCATCCGTGACGATGGTGGCTGCGAGAAGGGGACCGATCGCTGTCAAAACCGTTGCCGTGGTGCCGGGGCCTGTTGCTGGACGAACAGCAATTGTATTAAGATTAAGACAGCTTGACCAGGGTCACTGACAAGGGCAAGGACCATGACGCCGCAGATCGACACGCTTCAAAAATCCGCCGAGACCATAGACGACATCCTGGCCTGGCCGCCGGAGACGCTGCCGCGTGTGGCCGCCTTGCTGGCCGCGAAGCGTTATTGGGTCACCGACCTGTTTCGCACCTTGCGGCTGGAGTATGAGGCGGCCCTGGACGGCGCGGATGAGCCGGACAGCCGGGAGGCGGTCGAGGCGCTGATGCAGGATCTGCCGTCGGCCCGCTACGTTCAATGGCTGCACCGCTACAACCAGGACCAGACCTGGCGCCTGTGCGAAGGCGTGGTCGCTGACCGGCTAAGCGCGATCGAGGCCGCGCTTGAGCCGTGTGACGGCGACCTCGGCTCCTTGAGCACGGCGGACGACATTCGCTACCCCGCCTACTATCTCTTCGACTATCACCGCCAGCGCGGTGGCATCTGGCGGGATGCGGCCGGTGCGGCGGTCTATCTGCTGGGCGCCCGGATCGTCCATATCGGCCGCAACTCGGACTTTGAGCTGCACGACCAGTTCGCCGACAGCATCGATGTGGCGGACCCCGCGCGCATCCTCGACATCGGCTGCGGCTTCGGCAAGACGACGTTTTCGCTGAAACGGCGCTGGCCGTCGGCCTCGGTTGAAGGCATCGACCTGTCGGCGCCCTGCCTGGCGCTGGGAAGGCGCATGGCGACCGAGCGGGGCCTGGAGATCGACTGGCGCCAGGGCGACATGGAACTGCTGCCCCATGAGGGTGCCAGCATCGATCTGGCGACGATCACGATGGTGCTGCACGAAATGCCGGCGGACGCGATCGCGACCTCGTTCGCTGAGGCGGCCCGGGTTCTGAAGCCTGGCGGTACCCTGGTGACGCTGGAGAATCGCTGGCTCGGCGACCCGTTCCGCGACACGCTCTTGAGATGGTACAGCCAGTTGATCGACGAGCCCTATTCGATGCCCTATCGGGACCTGGACATACCGAAGTTGGCCCGGGAGGCCGGTTTTGAAACCGGCGAGACGCGCGCCTGGTACATGAAGGGCACCAGCCCGGAAACCGAGGCCGACAAGCGCAAATGGTTCACCCCCTGGGCGATGACGGTCGCCAGAAAGGCTGCCTGATGTCCGAAACACCGACCTCGCCCGACCTGGCCGTTCGGGCGCTGCTTGACGGGCGTGACACGGACCGGATTGCCGATCTGGTGCACACACTGCTGGCCGAAATCGCCGACCTGAACGTGCGCGTCAGTAAGTTGGAGGCGCAACTGGCCGATCAGGAAGCCGACAACGACCCTGCCACGATCCAACGGCTGGTCGGCGAGGTGGTGGGTCGGGCCCTGCGATAGGGGCTGTTATCAGGCGCCTAGAGAGACGCCCTCCAGATGACCGGTCTCGTTGATCCTTAACGCGCGAACCCGGTCTCCCTCGATGTCGATCTCGTTGATCGTGCAGGGCGTCTGGGTGATCCGCCAATAGGTCGCGATCGGCATGTCCAGCAATTGCAGGAGAAGGGCCCGGTTGACGCTGTCGTGACCGACCAGAACGACCGTGTCACCCTTGTTGGGATGTCGTTCGACGACCAGGCGCAGCATGTCTGCGGTCCGCGCAATCAGGTCCTGCAGCGATTCGCCATCTGGAAAGCGGACAAGCTGGGGCGTCGCGAACCAGGCGCCGAACTGGTCGGGAAACCTCTCCTTGATCTCGTCATGGCTGTGCCCCTGCCACGCGCCATAATCGAGATCGTTCAAGCCCTCGCTGACGATGGTCTCCGTGCCGCAGGCCTCGGCGATGTGTGTCGCCGTTGCACGGCACCGGCCCATCGGGCTGGTGTAGATCGCGCGCGGTGACCAGTCTCTGGCGATGCGACTGGCCACCGCCCGCGCCTCCGCGTGCCCCAGATCCGTCAGCTCAAGCTCCGCCCGCCCCCTGAACCGGGGCGGATCGATGCCCTCCACATGGCCGTGACGTGTCAGAACCAGCTTGGTCATCGAAGACGGACCTCTCGCTAAGTGCCTGCTAAGGGTACAAGGATCATTCCGCGATCGTCACGTCGTCATAGTCGACCGACCGGTTGACATAAACAAGGCCCTCAACCTCCGGCCGCAGACCGGTAACGTCGACCTGCTCAACCAGCCACAGCGCCGGCAGCACCTCGTTGGTCAGCCGGTGCAGATCGAACAGCAATTGCTGGCGGGCGACCGGGTCGAATTCCTGATAGGTGGCGTCGACCGCCGGCGTCATGCTTTCGTCGCAGAAGTGCGGATTGCGCTTCATGCAGGTCATGTACGTGTAGGGCCGGATCGAATCCATGTAGGGTGAGGTGTTCCAGGACGACCCGAACATCTCGCCGGGCCAGGAATTGGCCAGGAAGTAATCGAGCCACTCTGGAAAGCGGATCTGCTGCAGCTCGACATTGATGCCGACCTGCGCCAAATCGATGGCCGATTGCTGATAGATCTCGCTGTCCGCCGGGAACGAGCCGACGACCACATGGGCGGTGACGTCGAAACCGTCGCCATAGCCGGCCTCTTCGAGCAGGGCGCGCGCCTGATCGGGGTCGTACGGGTAGGGCGGGATCGACGGGTCATAACCGAAGGAGGCAGGTGTGCCCGCCTGACCGGCTGGCGCGCCCAGCCCGCCCAGCAGGATCTCGGCAATGGCCGTGCGGTTGACGGCCAGATTGGCCGCCTGGCGCACCCGCGCATCGCTGAACGGGCTGTCGGGATGGGCCTCGGTCGCGAACACCAGGGACATGACCTGCGGCGCGGCGCTTGCCTCGACCACCATGCCGTTCGATTCCAACTGGCCGATATTGTCCGGCGAGAAGCCGAACCCGACGTCGATCTGGCCCGACAACAGGGCTTGCAGGCGTGCGGGCCGTTCCGGCAGATCGAGGATCGTGATCTCGTCCAGCTCGGTCGGGCGCCAGGAGTCCGGATTGGCGATCAATGTGGCCTCGCCGCCGCCCCAGCCCTGCACGGTAAAGGCACCCGTGCCGACAGGGTCGACCGCGAACGCCTCCGCACCCAACGCCTGCCAAGCCGTCGGTTCGATGATGTAGACCAGGGCCAGCTTGTTGGGCAGCACCGGGTCCGGGCCGCTCGTGGTGATCTCCACGGTCATGTCGTCGACCGCCGTGGCACCGACGACGTTGCGGATCTCGCCGCCCACCGGGGTCGCGCGGCCTTCTTCGGACATCAGATAGTCAAGCGTGCCGACGACCGCATCGGCATTGAAGGCAACGCCGTTCGAGAAGGTCACGCCGTCGCGCAGTTGAAAGCGCCAGGTGGTGTCGCTCACCGCTTCCCAGCTCTCGGCCAGAACCGGCGTCGGCGCGCCGCCCTCGCCGATCCGCACCAGCGGATCGAAGACGGCGTCCCAAATGAAGATGCCCGGCGTGCTGCGGCCGCTGAAGGGGTTGCCTTGGCCCGGCGGCATCGCCCAGATGCCGACGCGCAAGTTCTGGACGGCCTCGTCATCCTGTGCCGACACGACACCGGTGATCGGCAATGACGCCGCAACGATGGCGGACGCTAGGCAAAGCTTCTTGATTGGGTTCATGACGCTGGCTCCCCTGTGTGCTCAATCGGGCGGACGGCTGGGCCGCGCGCGTCCGCCATCTCGGCGTCGGCGGTCGGCCGCAAATGTCCTATGAATAAGACAGGCAGAACAATGCGGCCGGCGCGCTTGATCGTCAACGCCTGTTCGTGATCATTGGCCCAAATCGGCTTGCGTTCCGACCGGCGGTCCCATCTTATGGCCGCCAATGTACCGATGGTTTCCTCTGGGAGGTTCGCGATCACCAAGCCGATAGGCGCGCGGGCGACAGCCGCAACGACCAACCGCCGCCGCGGTCGCAAGCCGGGCGACGGCAGTCAGGTATTGCCGCTCTATCATCGCATCTACATGCTGTTGGCCGAGCAGTTGCGCGACGGCCGCTTTCCCATGGGCGAGGCCCTGCCCAGCGAACTGCAACTGGCGGACCGTTACGGCGTCTCGCGCGTCACCATCCGGCGCACACTCGATCGGCTGGAGCGGGAAGGCCTGATCCGCCGCCGTCGCGGCAGCGGTACCTATCCCGTGGCCCCCAAACAGCCCGCCCCGTCCGAACGGGACGATATCGGCGGCATGCTGGCAAATCTGATCACGATGGAAAAGGCGACCAGCGCGATCACGCTGTGGTCGGGCGACACGCTGCAGCCGGAGTGGGTTCGTGCGACCGGCAAGGTGCCTGCGAAGCAGCGCCTGTTCAAAATCGTCCGGCGTCGCGACAAGGACGGCGCGCCCTTCAGCGTGTCGGTCCTGATGCTGCCGATGGCGCTGGCGGCGCTGGTCGATGTCGACGGTTTGGGCGACGAGCCGGTGATGGTCGCGCTGGAACGGGCCGGCGTCATTCCGATGACGGCGGAACAGGTTCTAACGGTCGCCCTGGCGGACAGCGACCTGGCCGCCGATATTGGCGTCGAGGTTGGTGCGCCCTTGATTTGCATGCGCCGCACCGTGCTCGATCCGAAAGGCGACGCGATCCTGTTTCAGGAGAGCGTCTACCCGCCGGACCGGTATGAATACCGAATGACATTGTCGCGCATCACGGCCGGCGTCGCACCGCGATGGATGCCCGTGGCGTAAACCGGGTTGATCTGTATTAAAAAGCAGACAACTCTAGGCGGATGGTATTGGAAACGACATTCGACCGTCTAGCGCCGGCCGAGGGGGCCCGTATTGCCGTTCTCGGCGGCCGAGGCGGCATCGGACGGGTCCTGGTCGATGCGCTGACCGGTGCTGGCTGTCAGGTCGCCGTGCTGGACCTGGCGGCATCGCTTGAGCGCCACCCGGTCCCGTTGGGTGTGCTCGCCGTGCCCTGTGACGCTCTGGACGATGGCAGCCTGGCCGGGGCGATCGATCGCCTCGATGAAGCCTGGGGCGGCTTGGACGGCTTGGTCAATCTGTGTGGCTTTGCCGCCGCGAAGCTGCCGGTCGATCAGACCGACCACGCGGACTGGGACGAGGTCGTTTCCGGCAACCTTCGTGCCGCATTCACCTCTTCCCGCGCCGCAAGGCGGTTACTCGACAAGGGCCGCGCGGCATCGCTTGTCCACATCTCGTCCGGCATCGCCACGCTTGGCACGCCGGGCTACGGGCCGTACGCCGCGTCGAAGGCCGGCGTGATCGCGCTGACCAAGACGTTGGCCCAGGAATGGGCGCCCTCGATCCGCGTCAATGCCGTCGCGCCATCCGCCGTCGATACGGCGTTTCTGCGTGGCGGCACCGGGCGCGGTCGGGAGGATGGGCCGCCGGAACGGCTGGACCTGGACGCGTACGAACAGCGCGTTCCGCTTGGCCGGATCGCAACCCCGGCAGATATCGTGGGCCCGATCCTGTTTCTGCTCGGCCCGGCCTCCGCCTACCTGACCGGCCAGACCTTGCACGTCAATGGCGGGCTTTTGATGCCCTAGGGACCATCCATGTCGCACACCGCACCAACCACCGTTACCAGCTTCATTGACGGCGCGTCCGTCGCGCCGGCGGGCGAACCCCTGCCGGTCTTCTACCCGGCGTCGGGCGAGAAGATCAGCGAACTGCGCGAGGCCGACGCCGCCGAGGTCGACCGGGCGGTCGGCGCCGCGCGCAAGGCGTTCGATCACGGCCCGTGGCCCGGTCTGGCCACCGACAAGCGCCAGGACATCCTGATGAAGATCCGCCAGACCGTGCTCGACCATGTCGACGAATTGGCCCTCCTGGAATGCCTCAACACCGGCCTGGTCCTGCGCGAACTGAAGGATCGGCACGTCGCCCGCGCCGCCTACAATTTCCGCTTCTTTGCCGAGTTCATCGGCCAGATGGCGGGCCAGGTCTATGGCCAGAACCCTGCCTACCAAACAGTCGTCACGCGCGAGCCCGTTGGCGTCGCCGGCCTGATTGCGCCCTGGAATGCGCCGTTGGCGCTGGCCAGTATGAAGGTCGCCGCGGCGATCGCTTTTGGCAATACGTGCGTCCTGAAACCGTCCGAACAGACGCCGTTGGCGCTCGCCCGCTTCGTCGAACTGCTACATGAGGCCGGCCTGCCCGACGGTGTCGTCAACCTCGTCAACGGCAGGGGCGCGGTGACTGGCCAGTCGCTGGTCGACCATTCCGGCGTCGACCTCGTCTCCTTCACCGGCGGCACGGAGACCGGCCGCCAGATCATGGCCTCGGCCGGCAAGCGTCTGGTACCGACCACCCTGGAGCTGGGCGGCAAGTCGGCCAACATCATCTTCGACAGCGCGGATATCGAACAGGCGCTGAACGGCGCCCTGCTCGGCATCTTCTCCAACAACGGCCAGCAATGCCTCGCCGGCAGCCGCATCCTGGTCCAGCGCTCGATCGCAGACGATTTCATCGAACGCTTTGTCGCCCGCGCCGAACGCATCCGCGTCGGCGACCCGATGGCGGACGATACCGAACTCGGCCCCTTGGCCTCCGAGCCCCATATGCGCCGCGTCCTCGGCTACGCCAACATCGCCACATCCGAGGGCGGCCGCCTGCTTACGGGAGGCCAACGCCGCGACGATCTTGGCGCTGGCTACTACGTCACCCCGACCGCCGTCATGGCGCCGAACAACGACGCCCGCGTCTGCCAGGAGGAAATCTTCGGCCCCTTCGCCAGCTTCCTCACCTTCGACACGGTCGACGAAGCCATCGCGCTGGCCAACGCCTCCACGTTCGGCCTCGTCTCCTATGTCTGGTCAAACGACATGCCGACGGTGATGCGCGCGACCAACGAAATCCGCGCCGGCGTCGTCTGGGTCAACACCCCCATGATGCGCGAACTGCGCGCCCCGTTCGGCGGGTACAAGGACTCCGGCGTCGGCCGCGAGGGTGGGGAGGCATGCCGGGATTTCTATACCGAGCCGAAGACGGTCTCGATTCCGACCGCGCCGCTGGCGTTGCGGCGGTTGGGCGATAGCTGATCGTACACTCTAGGCGCCACGCGCCTTGTCAATCACCATGTGCGCGTCGTCTGGCAGCCTGTCTCCCCTCCAAGCGACGTGGCTGTCGGGGCGAACCAGTACGTAACGCTGCTTGTTGGTTCCGATCATTTCAGGATCTTCGGTTGCGACGATGTCGAGAGGAAACCCGACGGCTCGAGCTACATCGGCGAAGCTCGCGGTGTCGGCAACGTCGGCGCCTAGTACCAACAACGTAAATCCGTCGCCAAACAGATCCAGCGACGAGCGCCCACCTGCCAGCCAGACATGCGGCGCGCGGCTGCCGGGCCAGGTTGAGGGGACGACGACGGCGGTGTCGTCCGGCGGTTCCGGGCTGCCGTCGGGTACGCAGATGGGGCTGTCGGCGTAGCGGTAGCCGAGATGGGTGCCGGCGGAGTTGAACTGGCGGGCGAGCCATTTGATTTTGGCTGAAAGCTCGGCGCGCAAGGCGTCGCCCTCCGGGCCGTCGCGATCGATGTCCGGCGGGGTTTCGGCCATGATCAGGTCGATCTTGTCGGAATTGGTGGCCGAGATCAGCGAATTGCGGATCGCGATGGGTTTGCGCTCGGCCTCGTAAGCATCCAGCAGGCGCGGGCCGCCCCAGCCATCGAGCGCGCCGGCCAGTTTCCAGGCCAGGTCGCAGGCATCGCCGATGCCGGTGTTCATGCCGACGCCGCCGGTCGGGGCGAACAGATGGGCCGCGTCGCCCGCAAGGAAGATGTTGCCGACCCGCCATCTGGCCGCGATCGACTGGTGATGATGCCAATGGGTAACGTCCAGCAGGTCGAAGTCGAATGGCTTGCCGACGGCACGGGTCAGCACCAGTGCCGGGTCCAGGTCGCTTGTCTCCTTGGCCGGGTCCAGGAAGTAGTACTGATAGTTCCACAGCTCCTTGCCGTCGATGGCGGTGAAAACGCCGAAACTGTCGTCGGCAAAGACGAAATAGAGATTGGCCACGCCCAGCCCGTGAACCCTCAGAAAATCCGGTGCCCGGAAGTAGAAGCTGGTATTGGCGCGCATGGCGCCGCGCCCGTTCATCGGGATGTTCAGCGCCTTGCGCACCCGGCTGGTGCCGCCGTCGCAGGCGACCATGTAGCGGGCGCGGACCTGACGTTGGGTGCCGTCTCGCTCGGCCCCAATGTTGGCCGTGACACCATCTTCATCTTGCTCAAAGCTCTCCATCCGCCAGCCACGCATGAAGTCCAGCGTCGGGGCCTGGCGCAACGCCTCGTCGACCAGCACCGGCTCCAGATTCTGCTGGCCGATCTGGGTCTTGCCGTAGGGCGACCAGGCCAGCTCGCGAAAGCGCTTGGCGGCCTCTGGGTCCCGGTTGCGGACCTGGTCGATCGAGGGCGAGGTGAAGCGGTAAAGCTCCTGCTTCGCCAGCCTCGTGGCGAAGATGATGAAATAGTTGTGTTCTGGCGGCAGGGCCTTGTCGTAGATCACCTCGTCCAGCCCCCAGCGCCGGTAGAGTTCCATCGACCGGGCGCCGAGCAGGGTCGCCTTGGGGTGCTCGGTGGTCGTTTCGCGCCGCTCGACCAGAATGCAATCGATGCCGCGCCTTGCCAGATCAATGGCCAGGGTCAGGCCGACGGGGCCGCCGCCGACGACCAGCACGGACGTTTCCAAGATCATCGCAACCTCACCATTGCCCAACGCGCTCAGAATTGTATTATGAATAATACAGGTGTGCCCGTCGACGGATAAGGCGGGCCGCCTCAATGGGCGAGGCTAAGCGAAGGGAAACGGCGATGAAGCATTTGATGGTGGGGGCTGCGGCGGCAGCCGTCTTGACCGGCGCAATGGCGGCAAGCGCGCAGGAACATTCGATCCGGGTCGGCTCTTTCACGCCGGAGGGCGCCGTCGGCGTCCAGAACGTCATGATCCCGTGGATAGAGGCGGTTCAGGACGAACTCGGCGATCGGGTTGAGCTGACCGGTTTCTGGGGCGGCACGCTCGGCCCCGATCCGTTCGCCCAGTACGAACTCGTGCGTGACGGCGTGATCGATGTTGCCTGGATCCTGCCTGGATACACGCCCGGTCAGTTCCCGCAACTGCAGATCACCGAACTGCCGTTCACGGTGCAGTCGGGCGAAGAGGCCTCAACGGTGGCCTGGCGGCTTTACGAGACCGGCTTGCTGGACGGTTTTGACGATGTCCATGTGCTGTCCATCTGGACGCCGGACATCACGAATATCCACCTGACCGAGCCGGTAGAGAACCTGGGAGACCTGGAGGGCTCGGCGCTGCGCACGGCCGGCGCGACCCAGGCCCTGTTCGTCGAGGCGATCGATGCCGCCCCGCAAACGTTGGGCTCGGTCGAGGCCAACGAAGCCATGTTGCGCGGCACGATCGACGGCCAGCTTCAGGGCTGGACGGGCATGCGGACCTTCGGCGGTTTCGCCGTTGCCGACGCGACCTACATGGTGCCGCTGGGCGCCAGCCCGTTCCTCTTGTTGATGAACCTGAACACGTGGAACAGCCTGCCGGAGGACGTGCAGGAGGTGATGATGCGCCACGCCGGTGAAGGGCTGGGCGCCTATGGCGGCAGTCGCTACGACGCGATTACCCAGGACATCATCGCAACGCAGCGCGACGAAGGTCACACCATCATCGAGGCCAGCCAGGACGACATCGCCGCGTACGCCGATCAGTACAGCGATGTTCACGACCGTTGGATCGAGCAGCACGACAATGGTCAGGAGATCTACGACACCTTCATCCAGTTGCTGAACGACTACCGCAGCGGTGGCTGACACCGACGGTTGGTAGTGACCGCGCGTTGCAGGTCATGTCGTTCCTATTGAGAACGCGGGGACTGCTTGACAGGGTCACGCGGCTGGTGGCGATCGTGGGCTTCAGCGGCCTCGTCGTCATCAGCCTGCTGACCATGTATGACGGCATTGCGCGCTACACCGAACTGGCGCGCATCCCCGGCTTCAACGATTTCGGCGAGGTCATCTTCGCCGTCATCATCGCAAGCTGCTTTCCCGCAGGTTTGCTGAAGAACCAGAACATCACCATCACGGTCCTAGGCAAGTTGACCGGCCGCCGTAGCCATGCGGTGCTGAGCCTGTTCGGCGCGCTGGCCACGCTGGCGGTCTTTGTCCTGTTCGCCTGGGCACTCGGCCTTCGGGCCGACGGGTTGGCCGGGCGGGTGACCCAAACGGGGTACATGGCTGTCGCACCCTGGTGGTGGGCCACCTTCGTGCTGATCGTCTCTGCGACCTTGGTGCAGGTCTGGGTCGTGCTGGCGCGCTTCGCCGAGCTGGTGACCGGTGAGCCCTTGGTCGACGACCGTGGCGGCGCCACAGAGCATGGCATTGAGGAAGGCCTGATCGACGAAGGGGCCGAGCAGCACCCGGAGAGTTCCGGGGGGCGTTTCCGCTAGTGGACGGTTTCACCCTGGCGATGGTCGGGCTGGCAGTCATGTTTGGCCTGATCCTGCTTCACGTGCCGATCGGCATCGCCATGGCCGGCGTCGGCTTCTGGGGCGTCGTCGAGTTCACGAATTGGCGCGCTGGCCTGTCCGTGGCCTCCAGCGAGGTCAGTTCGGCCATCGGCAATGAGGGCTTCGCGGTCATCGCCCTCTTCCTGTTGATGGGGGCGTTTGCCAGCGTGGCGGGCTTGTCGGCGGATATCTTCCGGATCGCAAACGCCTTTGTCGGGCACAGGCGCGGCGGTCTGGCCCAGGCCACCGTCGCCGGCTGCGGCGGCTTCGGCGCGGTGTGCGGGTCGTCGGTGGCAACGACGGCGACGATGGCGCGCATTGCCTTGCCGGAGATGACCCGGCGCAATTACCAGCCCCATTTCGCCGCCGGCGCCGTGGCTTCGGGTGGCACGCTGGGCATCCTGATCCCGCCCTCGGTGATCATGGTGCTTTATGCCGTGCTGACCGAAAACTCGCCGCTGACCCTGTTCGCCGCCGGATTGATTCCGGGCCTGATCGCCATCGCCCTCTACTTTGTCGCCATTGAAATCTATGTGCGCATCTGGCCGGAGTCCGGGCCGGCGGCCGATCGGCTGACCTGGGCGGAGCGGGGCCGGGCGGTGGCCCAATCCTGGCGCGCGATCGTGATCATCGCGGCGGTTTCGGTCGGCATCTATTCCGGCATCTTCACGGTGATCGAGGCGGCCTCGGTCGGTGCCGGCCTGACCCTGATCTTCGCGGTCCTGTCCGGCCGCATGACGCGCCGGATCTTCTTCGACAATCTGCTGGAGACCGCCGGCAACACCTGCCTGATCTTCGTCATCATCATCGGCGCCAAGATCTTCCGCACCTTCATGGGCTATACCCGCGCGCCCGAGGCGTTGGTCGACTGGATCGAGATGATCGGGCTGGAGCCCTTTGCGATCATCCTCGTCCTGCTGCTGATGTACATCATCCTGGGCAGTATCTTCGACACGGTGGCCGCGATGGTCATCACCCTGCCGTTCGTCTATCCGCTGGTGGTCGACACGCTGGGCTACAACGCTATCTGGTGGGGCATCATGATGGTCATGGTGATGGAGGTCGGCATGATCACCCCGCCGATCGGCATCAACGTGTTCGTGCTGCACGCGGTCGCCAAGAACCTGACTCTGACTCAGATCTATCGCGGCATCTCGCCGTTCCTGATCGCCGACTTCATCCGCCTGTTCCTGGTCGCCGCGATCCCTGCCTTGGCGCTCGCCTTGCCCGCCTGGCTCGGCTACCCGCTGGAATCGGCGGTGGTGCGATAAGGCTTGGCGGCTCGCGAGCTACCAGACGCGCGGAAGCTCGATTTGATCGAAAACCACGTCCCGCGAGACGATCACGGCTTGCTCCAACTGCGCTTGCGCCGCGAGGATCCGGTCCCAGGGATCTCGATGAGACCAGTCCAACTGTGCCGCCCTAACCGCGTGGTCCAGGGAGATCGATAAAGCCGTCAATCCGCTTGCGGTCAGACCGGTGGCCAACTGCCGGGAGCCGATCGGCAGTCGGTTTCGTCGCGCCTTGAAGTGCAATTCGTAGAACGAGGCCGCGCTCGTCAGCACTTCGTTGCGCTCATCGGCGATCGCCGTTCTTGCGGTGCTCGAGAGGGACGGGCTGTCCAAGAGCCACCATAACAGGCTGTGCGTGTCGAGCAGCAGCCTCAACGCTTTTCTTTCCGGCGATTGTCTCCGCCGGTCTGAGGCCGACCGACCCAGATCCCGAGGTCATCGGTCTCGTCACCTTCCAGGGCCCGCTGATCCTCCTCGTCCAGGGGAGTTTCGAGCGCCCGTTCCAGCGCCCTCATCTCCGCGTCGCTCAGCAGTTCCCGCAAGATGCCGGGCCGCCGCGCACCCCTCTTTTCGGCCGGTCCCAGCCGCGCAATTGGCTGGCTGCCGCGCGTGATCAGGATTTCCTCGCCGGCCTGCGCCCGTTTCAGTAGCTCTGAGAAATGCGCCCTCGCTTCGGCCACCTTATAGGATTGCGTTGCCATCGTGCGATATCCTCACGAAAGAACCGGTCAAACTCTCTGTTTGGCAGATTTGGCGTCGATACAGGCTATGTACAAGTAGTTGGTCAAGTTCAGGTGGCTTGTTGGCCTCTCGCGGTCTCAACGTGCCCAGCGCGCGCGCTCTGGTGAGAAGCCAACCGTGATTCGGTCGCCCGGCTGGGCTGATTGGTCGCGATCGGTGAGGACGCGGATCGTGTCGTCGCCGACGCGCACAACATAACGCACGCGCGTGCCCATGAAGACCCTTGCCTCAACGATGCCGTCGAGGCTGAGCGTTCCTTCGCCAAGGCTGAGATCTTCCTGGCGCAGGATCAGCAGTGCTTCGCCGTTTTTCGGTGCTTGCCCGATCGTCAGCATCTGACCGTTACTAAGCCTGACGCCCGATGGCTCTACCAAGACCTTCAATACGTTCGCAGCGCCCAAAAAGTCGGCGGCGAATGGCGTGCCCGGGTCGTCGTAGATTTCGTCGGCCGGCGCATCGCGTTCGACCGCGCCGTCGCGCATCAGCACGACCCGGTCCGACAGGCTCAGCGCCTCCTCCTGGTCGTGGGTGACGAAGATCGTGGTCAGGCCCAGCCGGTGGTGCAGGTCTTGCAACTCGATCTGCATGTCTTCGCGCAGGCGGGCGTCCAGGTTCGACAAGGGCTCGTCCAGCAAGAGGACGCGCGGCTGATAGACGATGGCGCGCGCCAGGGCGACGCGCTGTTGCTGACCGCCCGAAAGCTGGCGTGGCCGGCTGTCGGCCAGATGGTCCAGCTTGACCAGAGCCAGAGCCTCGTGGGCGCGCTGTCGCTGGTCGGCCGTGCTGGACGATCCCTGCATGCGCAGCGGAAAGCGGACATTGTCCAGCACGGTCATGTGCGGCAGCAGCGCGTAGGACTGAAACATCATGGCGAGCTTGCGCGCTTCCGGCGGCAGCCGGGTCACGTCGCTGCCGTCGATAACCACGCTGCCGCCATTGGGCGTCTCCAGCCCGGCGATGATGCGCAGCAAGGTCGTCTTGCCGCAGCCCGACGGACCCAGCAGCGAGACGAAGCTGCCGCGTTCGATCGACAGCGAAATGCCCCGTAGTGCCTCGAACGTGCCGAAGCGCTTGGTGATGTTGGAAAGCTCCAGAAAGCTCATCCTGCCACCCGCCTCAAGCCCAGAAATCGCTCGATGGCGACGATTAGCACGATGGTCAGAAGGATCATTAGGGTCGAGACTGCGGCCACGGCCGGTGTCGGCGAGAACTCAAGCTGACCGTAGATGCGCATGGGCAGCGTTTCCACACCAGGCGAACGCAGGAACAAGGCCACCACGGCTTCATCGAAGCTGACATTGAAGGCAAAGAAGCCGCCCGCGATGATGCCGGCCCGCGCCTGCGGCAGGACCACGAACCAGAGCCGCTGGAGCGGACGCGCGCCCATCGTCCGCGCCGCCTCCTCGATCTGCGGGTCGGCGTCGGACAGCACCGCCGCCACCGTTCGCACGATGTAGGGCACGGTGATCACCGTGTGGCCGACCCACAGGGCGACCAGGGACGGCCCCCCGAAATAGATCGACGCAACGATCAGAAGGCCGATGCCGAAGATGATCGTGGGCAGCACCAAAGGCGACAGAAACAGGGCCGCCAGAACCGAGGTGCCTGGCAGCACCCGGCGGTGCAGGGCGATTGCGGCGGCGGTGCCGATCACGACCGATGAGGCCGTCACCGCCGTTGCCAGGATTAGGCTCGTGCGCGCGGCGCCCAGATAGGCGGTCGAGGCCAACACCTCGCCGTACCAGCGCAGCGAAAACCCCTGCGGCGGAAACGTCAGGAAGCTGCCGGCCGTCACCGACGCGGCCGCGACGATCGCTAGCGGCAGCAGCATGAAGACCAGGATCAGCAGCAGGATGAAGCCGCCGCCGATCAGCGCGCTCGCCGGAAAGCGCTTAACCATGGCGCCGCCTCGTCAGCGCCAGATAGGGGATCAGCAGACCGAGCACGGCCGCCAGCAGCAAGGTCGACTGCGCGGCCGCGAAATTCCAGTCCAGCGTGCTGGTCGCTTGTTGATAGATCGCCCCGGCCATCACCGGCAGGCGCACGCCGCCGACCAGGTTAGGCGTGACGAACGAGCTGATCGACAGGGCGAAGACGAGCAGCGAGCCGGACACCAAACCGGGTACGCTGAGCGGCAGGACCACGTGCCGAAGCGTTCGGTAGAAGCCGGCCCCCATGGTCCGCGACGCCTCTTCCAAATGAGGGTGGATCGTGCTGATCACGCCCAGCGTCGTCAGCGTCATGAACGGTAACAGCACCTGCACCATGGCGATCACGATGCCGGTTTCGGTGTGCAGCAAGGTGGCATCACGCGCGCCGAGGCCCGCCAGCGACAGCAAGTCAGCGACGGGGCCGCCGCGCCCCAGCGCGATGATCCAGCCAAAGGTGCGCACCACGACGCTGGTCATCAGCGGCAGTACGGTAAGCAACAGCAGGGTGTAGCCGACAACACGCGGCGTTCGTGCCACGACGTAGGCCAACGGAAAGCCGATCATGGCCGTGACCAGCGTGATGATCACCGACAATCGAAAGGTTCGCCAGGCGACCCGCAGATAGTAGTCGTCTTCGAAAAACCGGGCGAAATTGGTCCAGATCGACAGCCCTTCCTCGGGCGGTACGATGCTCAGAACCAGAATCTGGCCGACGGGAAACAGAAAGGCGCCGATCAGCAGGGCCGCGCCGGGGCCGATCAGCAGGATCGATTCGCCGAAGGCCCCGGCGCCGCGTTCGGCCGGTCTCAACGAGTGCGGCATCAAGGCCGCACGAAGCCGACCGCGCCCCCGCTATTGCGCGATGGCACGGTTCCAGTCGTCTGTCCAATCGGACCGCTGCGCGTTGACGACGACCGGGTCGAAGCGGACCAGGTTGGCGGCGGCCTCATCGCCATAGACAACCTGTCCTGCCAGATCGACCGGCAGTTCGACCGTGCTGTTCGTCGGCGAATAGCGCAGCGCCTCGGCCCAGCCGGCCTGAACCGCCGCGCTGATCGACAGATCGACGAACGCCCGCGCCAACTCTTCATTCGGTCGGCCAGCGACCACATTGGCCGTGATGTAGATGCCTGGCGAACCTTCCGCCGGCTGGACGAAGTCGATCGGCAAACCCGCCTGTTGCAGCGTGTAGGCATAGTCTTGAGCATAAGCCGCCAGGCTCGTCGCGTCTTGGGCGAACGCCTGCTGGAACTCCGGCGACGAACTCAGGATCTGGGCACCATTGTCCAGCAGTTCCGTCACCGCATCGAGGCCCGGCTGAATGTCGTCCAGCGTGCCGCCGCGCACCTGGTTCAGCATCAACAGCGTCAGCAGGCCGTAGGTGTTTGTGATGTCGGCGATCGCGACGTCTTCGCCGTTCGAGGCCGAGAACAAGTCGTTCCAGCTCGTCGGCGCCGCCTCGCCATCGCTCAACAGCCCCAGAACCGCGACGGAGTAGACGGGGCCCTGGCCTTGCTCCAACCCTTCGACCGCGAAGGGGTAGAGCTGGCTGTAGTTGCTGAGCTGATCCGGCGTGATCGGCGCCAACAGGCCTTCCGCCGCGGCCGTCACCTCCTGCCCGCCGGAGAAATGGATGACATCGAATTGCGGGTTTTCCGCCTGGGCCCGCAGCTGCGCCAAAGCGTCGGCCGAGTAGGCGGTCACCACCTCGACCTCGACATTGTACATCTGTTCAAACGGCTCGATGACCAGCCTGCGGTGGGCCTCTTCGTAGGCTCCGCCGAAGGAGTTGATCACGAAGGTCTCCTGCGCCATCGCCGTGCCGGCCAGCAGGCTCGCGGCAACGGCAACTAATGCGCCTTTCGATAGGTGTGTCATATTCTGTCCCTCCTCTCCCGTTCAAAGATGCAGCGGCGGCGCCGCTAGTCGGCGCGGCCTAGCTCCACCGTCTTTGCGCCGTTCCATCGGATGTCGCGGCAGGCCTCTTGAAACGGCGCGAGATTTTCCGTGATGCGGCCGAAAATCGTCACCGGGGTCCAGCCCAGCGGGCCGAAGGTGCGGCCGCCATTGTCGTAAAAGATGCCGATCTCCCACAGGTCGAAGTCGAGACCGCGCATCATGTTCTTGGTCTGATAGAAAAACAGGCAGTCACCGGCACTGGTGATGCAATCCTGGTTTTCGGCCGGCAGCGCCTTCGGGTCGAACGTTTGCGCCTCTTCCGGCAGGCCCAACATGATCTCCGGCCCGGCATACATGGCGTGCAGGGCCGGCGACTGGATCGGCTTTGCCAGCGCGTCCCAAATCGCGCTGCTGGTGACGGGTGCCGCATCCTCATTCAGGGTGATGGTCGCCCGCACGTCGGTATCGATGAAGCTGGCATAGAGACGTCGGGCCATGCGGATCGCATCCTTGTTGATTGATAGCCTGATGCTCTCAGCCGAGACCGATATTGTCCAATTGGAAGTTTTCGGCAAAACCGATAGATCTTCTTTATCGGCTTGGGACCCAGCCAAAGCCGTTCGGCAAGGTCCGACACAGGTCGGACGCCACCTCGCGCGCCTTGTCGATAACCGCCTCATTGACCGGCGACGGTTGGCCGGCGGCGGCAACGGCGACGATCTCGATCGGGTCCAGCGGCGCTTCGGCATTCAGCCGCACCAAACGGCCTTCGTTGATCGCGGGCAGAAGAGCAGCCGGCGGCATGGCCGCGATCCCCAGCCCGTCCGACACCAGACGCACCATGGTCATCAGCGAGTTGGCGGTGCTTTTGTGGGCCAGCCAGCCTTCCTGCCGCTCGAAATAGTGCTCCAGAATGGCGTTCGGCGGGGTCCCGAACGGAAAGGTGATGATCGGCATGCATTCAAGTTCAGCCTTGGCCAGCGGCCGGTCTGAGGGCGTCATGTCGGGCCCGCCGAACCAGTCCATGGCGAAGGCGCAGATCATCACCTGCCACAGGGTCGGGTCGAACGGCAGGGCAAGGGTGAAGGCGATGTTGATCGCGTCGTCGCCCAACTGGGCCAGTAGGTTGGCGGTGGAGTCGACGACGATGTCCAACAGCAGATCGGGGTGTTCCCGCCGCAGCCCCTCGACAAGGTCCGGCAGCCAGGTCTCCGTCACCGTATCGATGATGCCGATGCGCACCCGGCCCCGGATGGGGCTGGCGGCGGCCAGGTCGGCCTTGGCCTCGGCATAGAGCCGGGTGATGCGCTCCGCATAGGGCAGGAACCGCCGGCCTTCCGGTGTCGGCGTGACCTTGGTTGACGCCCGATCCAGCAGTTTGCAGCCCAGCTCCTTTTCCAGGGTCTGGACTCGGCTCGACATGGCGGGCTGGCTGACATGCAGGCGCTGCGCGGCTTTGCGAAAGCTGCGCAGACGGCACAGCCAGACAAAGCTTTCCAGATGGCGGATGTTCACTGGCCCGACCCCGATGCGAACGGTCGGCCAGCTTAAGCCCGTCAGGCGTTTTCGGCCAAGGCGGGGATCTGGGCCAACCGGCCCTGCCAGCCGCTCAGCAGCGGGTCGGCCGTCGTCGGCGTCCAGCCCATCACGTGATGGCTGAGACGCCACGCCAGGCAATAGTTTGACGACACGATCGGCACGCCCAAGCGGTCGCGCGCCTGGTCGATCACCTTTAGCGACGGCATGCCCGTGCCCGTCAGCAGCAGGGCGTCGGCGCCGTTCAGATCGAACCGCTCAAGCGCGCCCAACGCGGTATCGGCGGTGATGCCATAGATAGCCCGCGTGTCGCCCGTACCGATATCGATCGTGGTGTGGGCGGTGATCGTCAGCCCGTTGTCGCGCCAGAAATCCAGGCTGGCCTCGCCCAGCTTGCCGGGGTAGGGCGCGGCGATCGCGATCGACGCAATGCCCAGCGTTTTGCAGGTCTGCAGCAAGGCCTCCGCCGCCGACTCCACCGGGCAGCCCAGCATCTCGGCGGTCTTGTCCTGGATGGCCAGGGCCCGGTCGCGACCGACCAGATAGGTCGAGCCGGTGCAGGCAAAGCCGAACCCGCGCAGTTTCATCGTGTCGAACCGCGCCGCGTAGTCGGGCAGGCGTTCGATATAGTCGACCAGCCGCTGCAAACTGTCCGACGCATCGCTGGTCAGCCGCACCATGTGCAGCGCGGCACCCGGCGGCATCAGCAGCGCCATCTCCGGCTCCACGGTCGGATTGGCCTGCGGGGTGGCAATGCCGATCCGGCCCCGGGTGGCATAGTCGGGTGCGTGATCGGCAACGGAAACGCCTTTTGGCATTGATACGGTGCTCCGTTTGCTAGGTCACGGCGGCTGCTTGGCGCAGGCCGTCGATCATTGAACTGCGCAGCAGGAAACCCTTTGCCTTGACCGGATCGTCGGCAATGGCCTGAAGCTCGGCGAGATGGGCACGGCGCCGTTCCGGATCGCGTTCCTGCATGCGGGCGCGGTTGCGGTCGGCTTGGGCCAGGATCTGCTTTTCGGCGATCGGGCGTCTTTGGCGCACGTAGCGGTCCAGCAGGCCGGGATCGGCGCCGCGCCAGACCTGGATCAGCAGGTCGGTCAGGCAAAACGCGTCGTGGATGCCGCCATTCATGCCCATGCCGCCCGACGGGCTGTTCAGATGGGCCGCGTCGCCGGCCAGGAGAATGCGCCCGACCCGATAGTTCTCGACGATGCGCTGATGAATGCGGTAGGGCCGCACCTCCAGGACTTCGTAAGGTTCGGGCGTTGCGACGATCCGCTGCAGCTTCGCCTCCATCGCCGCCGGCGCCAGTGCCTGTTCCACCGTCTCCCCCTCGTCGGGATAGAGGCTGGCGCGCCAAACGCCGGGCAGCCGAAGCAGTGAAAATGTGCCGTCCTTCGACCAGACATAGTTGACGTTGGACAGCCCCTCCAGATGGTCGTGGAACGGGAAGGTCGTGGTCGCCAGGAACGTGGTTTCCGGATAGGTCTTGCCAGACAGTTTCAGGTCAACAGCGTCGCGGACCGTGCTCTTCGCCCCGTCGGCGGCGATCATGTAGGCACCGCGCAATTGCTCAATCTCGCCGTCGACCTCGACCGTGGCCATGACGCCGTCGGCATCCTGCTCGACGCCGGTGACCTTCGCGGAAAAGCGGGTCTCCGTGTCGCCATTGCGGGTCAGCCAGTCCAAGGCAAAGCCGCCGAACTTGTGCTGTTCGCACTGCAGGCGGTAGGGATGGTCGGTTTCCTCCGACAGGATCGAAAGGTCGAAGACCGCGCGATCGCTGGTCTCGTGATCGCGAATCTGCCAGGTTGGCGAGATCAGTCCGGCCTCGATCAGCCGATCGGTCAGACCGTAGGGCTGCAGCATGTCCAAGGTCGGCGGATGCCAGGTCGAGGCGCGCAGATCGTGCGGCAAGCCGGGGCCGGCCTCGCACAGAACGGTGGGGATGCCGGCCTCTGACAGCCGGATCGCTGAGATCAGGCCCACGGGTCCCGCCCCGACGATGATCACCCGCTGCGTATCCGCCATATCCCGCCATCCTTAGAAAATTTGTATCTATTATGATACATTTCGGCCGGCGGTCCAGCGGGGAGTGGTTTCTTTCTATTGGCTGTTCGGCAATGCCCAGGGGCGTCTGGCGCGATCCAACGCGACCCAATCGGCGATCTCCTGCCGGTGGCGCAAGGTCAGATCGACATCGTCGCGCCCCTCGATCAACTGGGTTTTGTGATTGGGCAACACGTCGAACGGCAGTTTGTGGCCGTCCAGATCGATGGTCTGGCTCGGCAGGTCCACGGTGATGGACCGGCCCGGCTGTGTCTCAGCCGCGGCGATCAGCCGTCGGGCGGCCTCATCGTCGACACGCGCCGGCAGCAGCCCGTTTTTCACGGCGTTGTTGGTGAAGATGTCGCCGAAGCTGGGCGCGATCACGCAGCGCAGCCCGAAATCTACCAGCGCGTAGACCGCCGCCTCGCGCGACGAGCCACCGCCGAAATTGCGCCCGGCCACCATGATCTGGGCGCCCGCATAGGCGGTATCATCAAGGGCGATCCCGCCGCGCGGCTGTCCCTGCTCGTCGAAACGGACATCGCGCAGGAGATAGTCGCCATAGCCCTCGGCACGGGATTTGCGCATGAAGCGCGCCGGGATGATCTGATCGGTATCGACGTTGGCCATGGGCAGAGGCACGACGACGGCGGAGAGTGTTGTGAAGGGCTGCATCGGGTCCCGCCTACTTCCCGCCGCGCTCGGCCAGCATGGGTCTGACATCGGTCAAATGGCCGGCGACGGCGGCGGCCGCGACCATGGCCGGCGACATCAGATGCGTGCGGGCACCGGGTCCCTGACGGCCGCGGAAGTTGCGGTTGGTGGTCGACGCGCAGCGCACGCCGGGCGGCACGATATCGCCGTTCATGCTGACGCACATCGAACAGCCGCTATCGACCCATTCCAGGCCGGCTGACGTGAAGATCCGGTCGAGGCCTTCTTCCTCCGCCTGGCGCTTGACGGCCTGTGATCCGGGCGAAACGAGACCGGGCACCCTGGCGCGCCGACCGGACAAGACCGACGCCGCGCTGCGCAGATCCTCAATCCTGGCGTTGGTGCACGAACCGATGAAGACATGGTCGATCGCGATGCTTTTCAGCGGCGCGCCCGGCTTCAAATCCATGTAGTCGAGCGCCAATTCAAGATGCCGGCCCTGTTCCTCGCTCGTGGCCGAGGCTGGCGTTGGCACGCTCCCGGTAATGGGCAGCGCGTCTTCCGGACTGATGCCCCAGGTCACGATCGGCGCTATTTCCGCCGCGTCCAGGGCGATCTCCGCGTCGAACTCCGCCCCGTCGTCGCTCGTGAGCAGCCGCCAGTCCTCAACCGCGCGTTCGTACAGGGACCCGTCCGGCGCATAGGGCCGGACGGCCAAATAGGCGAACGTGGTCTCGTCCGGCGCCACCATGCCGAAGCGTGCACCCGCCTCGATGGTCATGTTGCACAGGGTCATCCGCCCCGCCATCGACAGGTCGCGGATGGTCGACCCGGCATATTCCACGGCGTGGCCGGCGGCCCCGTTGGCGCCGATTCGGGCAATGATCGACAGAATGACGTCCTTGGCGCCGATGCCGTCGGCCAGATCACCCTCGACGGTGATCCGCATCGGCTTCGGCCGCCTTTGCCACAATGTCTGGGTTGCCAGCACATGCGACACATCCGAGGCGCCGATGCCGAAGGCGAGCGCCCCGAAGGCGCCATGGGTTGCCGTGTGGCTGTCGCCACAGACGATCGACAGGCCCGGCAGGGTCAGTCCCTGTTCAGGTCCGACCACATGGACGATGCCCTGGCGCGGGTCGTCCAGGCCGAACATCTGCAGCCGGTGGTCGGCGGCATTCTCGGCCAACTGGTCGATCATCCGCGCGACGTCCGGGTCGGCCGCGCCCTTCTGGCGCTGACGGGTGGGTACGTAGTGGTCGGCGATCGCGAAAGTCAGATCGGGCCGCGCGACCTTGCCTTGGCGCGCCCGCAGCTTGTCGAAGGCATGGAACGAGCCTTCATGCACGAAGTGCCGGTCGATCCAGAGCAGGATGTGATCCTCATCCTCCTCCAGAATGTCGTGGCTGCGCCACAGCTTGTCGAACAGGGTCAGCGGTCTGCCGGTTGTCACCTGGCACCACCCTGATGTTCCGCCAAATCGTTCCAGACGTCTTGCTGAACGATGACACCGTCGCTGAGCACAAAGCGATCGATGAAGCGGATGCCATCGAATTCCGAACCGTCCGGCCACTCTCCATAAAGCGTACCGATGACGTAGACGGTTTTCGTGGCCTCGTTGCTTGTTGTTTCGGTTTGCTCGATTCGCTTCTTGACGCGTCGGTATCGGCTGGCGGCCCAAGCGACCAGGTCCTCCAGGCGCGTCATCTTGCGCCCGCCGGGAAAGACCATCGCGAAGTCGGTCGCCAGCATGGACCGTGCCGTTTCAAGGTCTCGCGCCTCCATGGCGGCCAGAAAGGCGCGCACTGTTGCTGCCGCTGTCTCCGGCCCTGCAGCGCTTCGTTGGCCCTCGGTCATACCCATTCGATACCCGGCATTGTTTGACTTCGACGGAGAAGCTGTACCATATTTAAGACAGATTCCAGCGGCCCTACAAGCGGGGCCCAAAGATGGGTGGCGAAAGCGCCGCAGGTTAAGGAGCGTCGGTCGGGTGGCACAGAACGTTTCGGCAGAAGGGCTGGAGCCAACCAAGTCCCGCACCATGTTTCTGGCGCTCGGCGACGCGATATCCAATGGCACGTTTCCTCCGGGTTCTCGCCTGCCGGGCGAGTTGAAGCTGGCCGAACAGTTCAACGTTTCCCGGGTCACCGTGCGCCGGGCGATGGCCGAACTGGAACGCATGGGCATGGTCGACCGCAAGCCTGGTGTCGGCACGGTTGTCGCGGATCGCGGTGGCGTGCAGCCGGTCGTGGCGGATTTCACCAACGTGCTCGGCCATCTGTTGGAGATGGGGCGTAAGACGACCGCGCGGCTATTGGAGTTTGGCTATGGCCAGCCGCCTGAGCCGGTCCGCGTGGCCCTGAGACTGGGCGAAGACGAACAAGCGCAGCGGTCCGTGCGTGTCCGTGTTGTCGACGGCGAGCCATTTTCGTATCTGACTGCCTATGTGCCCGAGGCGATCGGCGCGACTTATGACCGCGACGATTTGGCCAAGACGTCATTGCTGGCGCTGTTGGAACGCAGCGGTGTCGAGGTGGACCATGCCGAACAGACGGTCACGGCAACCCTGTCGACGCCGACGACGGCCAAGGCCTTGACCATCGGGGTTGGGGAACCGCTCTTGGCAGTGACTCGAACCGTTTTCGATCCGCAAGGACGGGGTGTGGAGCACCTGCAGGCGCTCTACCGGCCCAACCACTATCGCTTGCAGATCGCGTTGAACCGGGTGGACGCCGGCGGCACGCGCCAGTGGGCGCCGGTTGCCGAAACCTCTATGGGCTCCAGCAAAAAGCAAGACCCTTGAACAGTTTTCCGTTTCGGGCGGGCCGCTGCCGGCCGCAGCCCGATCATCTTTGAAATTAAGTCGATTCAGGACGCAACTCTGTGATACCGCCAAATTCGCTTCGACACAGGCTGACCCAGCGCGACATCTTGCTGGTGCCCGGTGTCTATGACGCGCTGACCGCCAGCCTGGCGGTCGCGGCCGGGTTTGAAGCCGTCTACCTATCTGGTGCGGCGGTTTCCTACACCCGTCTGGGCAGGCCCGATATTGGCCTGACATCCGTTACCGAGATGGCCGAAACGTTGGCCCTTATCCGTGATCGGATTGACCTGCCGGTGATCATCGACGCCGACAATGGCTTCGGCAATGCGCTGAACGCCCAGCGCACGATGCGCACCTATGAACGCGCCGGGGCCAACGCCTTGCAGATCGAGGACCAGGCCTATCCCAAGCGCTGTGGCCATCTTCAGGACAAGGCGCTGATCCCGCTGGACGAGATGGCCGGCAAGATCGCCGCCTGCGCCGACGCCCGGCACTCGGACGACACGCTCATCATCGCACGCACGGATGCGGTCGCCGTCGAAGGTTTTGACGCGGCAATGGATCGGGCCGAGGCTTATCATTCCGCCGGCGCCGACATGCTGTTCGTCGAGGCGCCCCAATCGCACGAGCAGATGGTTCAGATCGCCGAGCGGTTCGGCGGGCGCGTGCCCTTGATGGCCAACATGGTGGAAGGTGGCAAGACGCCCTTGTTGGACGCCGGAACCCTGCAGGAGATGGGCTTCGATCTGGTGATCTTCCCCGGCGGCATCGTCCGCGCGCTCGCCCGATCGGCCCAGGACTACTACCAGTCCCTTCACCGCCACCGATCGACCGCGCCGTTCCGCGACCGCATGTTCGATTTTGATGCGCTGAATGCGCTGATCGGCACACCAGAAACGTTGGAGGCTGGCAAACGTTACGCCACCGGGCCTCAGGCCAAGCTTGGGAAAACGGCATGAGTCTGGACCCGGTCACCCTGGCGGTCTTGAAAGGGCGGCTGGAACAAATCGCAGACGAAATGGATGCGACCCTGTTCCGCAGCGCCTTCAACCCGATCATCGCCGAGGCTCACGACGCCTGCCACGGCCTGTACGACGCCAAGACGGGCGCAACCCTGATCCAGGGCGGCACCGGCTTGCCGATCTTCGTCGGCGCCATGGCCTTTGCGGTCAAGGCCGTGATCGACAAGGTCGCGGTCGATGGCGGGTTGAACGAGGGCGACACCTATCTGTTCAACGACCCCTATCTGGGCGGAACGCACCTGAACGATTTCCGCCTGGTGCGGCCGGTCTATCGGGATGGCGAACTGTTCTGCTGGCTGGCCTCGGTCGGCCACTGGGTCGATATCGGCGGCAACGTGCCCGGCAACTACAACGCCAAGGCGACGGAGTCCTTTCAGGAAGGCGTGCTGATCCCGCCCGTGAAGCTGATCGAGGCCGGCCAGTTCCGCCAGGACATCGCCGACATCCTAACGGCCAACAGCCGTACGGCCGACAGCAACCACGGCGACCTTAATGGCCAGATCAACGCTTTGGACCTGGGCGAGCGGCGGGTCCACGCGCTGCTGGACGAATATGGCATCGGCACGGTCAACCAGGCTCTCGATGCCTTGAGCGATCGGGCCGAGGCGCTGATGCGCGAGAACATCGCCGCCCTGCCGGACGGCACCTATTCCTACGACGACTATCTCGACAATGACGGCGTTACCGACGACCCGCTGTTGATCGCCTTGGATCTGACCATCGACGGCGATCAGATGCGGCTCGATTTCTCGCGGTCCGCGCCGCCCTGCGCCGGGCCGCTGAACATCGCCCTTTCGACGGCGA
>JANQGH010000026.1 GCA_028277405.1 Alphaproteobacteria bacterium
ATGATCTGCTCTTCGGAATATCTCGTTCGCTTCATCGTCCGTCCCTTCTGTCGGGTCGGACTCTAGCTCCATCTGGAGGAGATTCTCAGAGGCAGGTCACCTGCTCGACGAGCATTTCCGCGTCGAAGGCCGGCGCACCTGGTTCGAAACCATCGACGAGATGCAGACCGCGCTCGGTGCCTATATAATCGCCTACAATACCAAGCGCCCGCACCAGGGCCGAAACATGAACGGCAGAACGCCCCAAAAGGCCTTCGCCGACGGATGGCCCAAACCGACCAAAACAACCAGAAAGGAGACACCCCAGAAAACCGCAGCCTGAGCCCTCAACCGAGCGGCACTGTCAGCCGATTACCCTCCCTGTACACGCGATATCAGATTTGTGAAAGACCTCCGCAATCTCGTCCGAAGACGAACCCATGAGGTGATGGTTGCGTGGGCATCGATTTGCCAATCTTCGATTCTGGAATCATTTGCTTCTGATCTAGGTTACATTGTTCCACGTAGAACCCGTCGAATGTCGGCAAGAATTTTCTCTCCGCCCGCATCGATGAAGTCACTCACCAATGCTGCGACTGTGCTCATCACCCGTACGACTGTGCCGTTAAATTCTTGATCCACCTCGAGTTTCTCAGGCTGCATCAAATTGCGAGATGATATCTTCGCAATCCGTTCGCTCGCGGTTGGGTGGGACTCGGCAACAGAAGCACCATTGCAGATCCGATCCTCGAGTGAGCGCAGTATCTCAAGGGAAGAAAGCATCAGAGCTCCGCCGGCTCCGGTAGTTAAGTATGGATTTTGCAGCAGTGGGAATGGCTCAAACTCCAACCGCTCGCACACTTTCGCTGCGAACCCATCGGCCTGAAACTCCTGCACTTTGGGGTCATCATCGATATTGCGATGACCCAAGACATGATGTCCAAACTCATGTGCGACAGCGAAGTACTCCATCGCCCAAGCGACCCGTTCAAAAACGTGAAACTCATACGGTGACGAAGGGCGAAACGGCACAAGGGCATGTGTTCCGGTCCCGGAGAAGGAGGCAAAGATCCTGAGCCAGTACAGAACAATATCCGGCTTGTTCAATAAGAACTTTTGGTCACTGGACAGGTCGGACACTTTAGAGGTCCAATGCGCCACGTCCGAGTGGAGTGTTCTGACGTACGCTCGCGCTACTAGACCGCACCATCTGAAGAGAAACGAGCTGACAGCGAGGATCCCTTCATCGGTCATGATCACGTTGGTGAGTGATGCCGAAACGCCTGGTTTTGGGTCGATCGCAATCTCGACTTTCTCGTGAGAAGTGTTCCCAATTTCTGAGATTGCCCTGCGCACGCGGTCTGAGAGATACGTCAACCTGAACTCGAGGCCGGGGCCAACTCCGGGACTATTGACGTTCTCCAGCTCTCCATGAAAGTGTACCGCATATTTGCGCCGTGCGATTTCCGCTTCCGGCCAGCCGGCCTCCCTCAACGCATGCGCCATTAACTCCCGCTGCTCTGCTTCGCTTTGGCCGTCCGGCCTGTGAAGCGTGGCATCTGGTTCTTCTGCAGCTCTTGCAAAAATCTGCGCCCAAAGATCCCGAGCGGCATCATTCTGGTTTTTCATTCGAGGACACTCAGGACTTCAGTGCCTCGCTTGACTACAACGCGCCTCACATGGTCCTGAATATCATTGACGGAGTAATCAACGGCTAATTCGACAACGCGCTCCGTCCGCGCCCTTCGTTGTCGCCAGTGCACATACGGATAATCTGAGATGCGTGCAAAAATGGTCTCGTCGCGCGGGTGCGGCATCGGTTTTGTGCATCCGCTGTTGATCGGGCACAGCCAAATCGCATCCTTATGAGCCTCAATCAGTGACCTCGTATCCACTTCAAGTACATCGTGCTCATGATCACGATAGGCTTTGGCATTGGTCAGTTTGTGAAGGCGTGTTTCCGAAAGCCAGAAGAACGCCTTTGCGTTCAGCAATTCATACCAGTCCATGGGAGACAGGCGTTCGGGTAAAGCCCTCTTGAGTCCCGTATCGCTCATTGGGATTTGGTCGCGCACAACGGCGCGAGGCAGACCGTCGCCCGTCACTTCAACGCTTTCGGGTCGATGTCGACTCTCAATCTCCGCTCTTCTTTGCGGATCGACGGCATAGTGGTCTAGAAGTGCGCTGGTGCTCAGCAGCCCATATTGCCTGATCGATGGCCATGAGCCGCGTTCGGCCATATGATACAATGTCGGGCAGTTGCCAATCAGTTCTTCAAGTTCTGATTCGGTCACCAAGCCCTCCGGTCAATAATATTTCGCCAGTTGAAATCCGTCGATAACAGGGACACCGGCCGACCAGAGATTCTCTCGATCTCCTCAACGAAGCGAATTGTATCCTGTGAGAGTTGCTCGAAGCGAAAGGCCTTCCGATTATTGACATTGAAGTAGTCAACAAAGGTCAGGGCAATGTCTGTCGGGCCATTGAGCTGGACTGAATCGCGAAACTGAACCCAGTCGAACTCCGCGATCCGCCGCGGCCTGTCGGTAGTGGTCGTCCGCTCGGCACGCTCGAGTTCCTCCAAAGGGATATCGCTTCGCCGATGTATTTCGGCCATGTCGACCTCGTGCGCCATTGGACCCGACGGCCCGCCCACGCGGATCGGATACGTACGACAGACCATGATGATCTTCCGCACATTTGAAGGTGCAATGCCAGCATCAGCCAAACAGCCTGACACAGTCGTATCCCTCGAGGTCACGTGGGGGTAGTCGCCGTGGTGAAGGCTCAAGGCTGTGCCCTGCGTTCCTTCCAGGAGAATCCGCTGACCAGCCACCATCGCGTCGGCTATGATCTGCCGTGCGCTTCCAATGTAGGGCTCGAGAACCTCGCAGTCGCGGGCCAGGAATGCTTCCTTCTTTTCCTTGTAGTCCGAGCGACCAGTCATTTTTCTCGCGGAAGCTATACCCACACCTTGCGCGGTCGAACTGATGCTCCCGAACCGCTCTTCTTCCTCGTCGCGATCCGCGTCGGTGATTATCATCGCGTGTCGATCGATCGAGAGCCTGTCCGCATCAATCTTGTGCTCGGCAATCTCTTCAAGCAGCTTATTGGGATAGATCACCGCGCCAGGACCGAGGAGCAACTTCGCGTTGGGAGCTCGCTGTGTGCCCGACGGCAGGTGATAGTATCTTTCCGGCTTCGGTTCCGCGTAGACTTGGTGGCCAGCATTTGGTCCGCCGACGCGCACCAGGAGGCTGTATTCTGGCGCGATATGTCCAACGATGTTGCCTTTTCCCTCGCTCCCGAACTGACCGCCGATCAGCACATCAACCAAGGCATCGTTCGACCGCGGGTAAAGGTTGAGGAGCGCTGTAGCCCGAACGAGAGCTGCTTCTTCGCTGCAGCGGTCAGTCGAAACGACGATATCCGCTACTTTCTGGAGGTTTTCGATCTCTCGCTCTGTTCGATTTCGCTTCAGTTCGTCGTAGGCTACTGCCTCGTCGTCTTCTCTGCTGCGTGATTCGTAGCGCCGCCGGAGTTCTTCCTCCGTCGCGGTGAGATGGATGTGATGAACCTCGGCACCGTATGCCTTTCGGATGGCGTTGATCTGACCCAATATTCTCACAGAGTCGACAACATAGAGGCCCTTTGGCGTCTGACCGGTACCATAGTCGTCGACTGCCCGCTGCAACGCTTCGCTAACCCATGCACCGCCATCCTCTCGATCGAACCTCTGCCCAGCGCGCTGCAGAGCCTTGCGTTCCGGCTTAACTTTAGGCGCCTTCTTGAGAATCAGTTCCCTAGTCTTGATGACCTTAGCGCCATGCCTTTCGTTGAGCAGGCGCACTAACGCCGACTTGCCGGAACAGATTGGCCCGGACAGTAGAACGATACGGAGGCTTGCGCTCCCAGCTGCCAATTAGAACATCTCGAGTTGGATGCGCTTTGGAGGGAGATCGTAGACTGTCACAGTCAAACCCGCGCGCACCATCAGATCATCGAGCATTTCTTCTATTGTTGACCAATTGCCACCTGCTGACCCTGTGCCGATTTTTGGCATGTGAACGCTAGCGCCAACTGATGCAGCATAGGCGGCGACTTGTTCAAAGCAGTCCTGCAACGCTGAGTACCTAATCCTAGGAAACAGCGACTGGCCAAACCCTTCCTGTCCGATCAAGCTTGCAATCAATGTTTCTTCATTTGCTTTCGAGAAGATCGCTTGGCCCAGCCTCTGGTTTCTTGGAATTTGAATGACCTGCTTTGTAAAGTCGTTCTCTGCATCAGGAAAGCGCTTCGCAATTTTGCGCGCGACGCCGCCTCCCCATTTGATGGCCTTGTCGTTGACTAGCTGACAGATGATCTTCCTGCCGCCATTACGAGGCTCGAGAATACTCCCGTGGAGAAGGCGTATCGGAATATTATCTTCTTGGGTCTTATTAAATCTCACCAACCCAGCAACTCTCGGATACACACTGCCCGGATAGGCCGTTAGGCCAACACACTCGATTTGCGTTGGAGCATCTGTCACCCAGCTTTCAACCGCACGATCCGTATGTCCAATAGCGGTACACCTATGCACGATACTCTCGTCCGGTATTTCAATACCTGTGCCCCGGATGTTCGGAGCGGTAGGCGAACTAACGAAATAGTCGATCCTGTAGTGACGCGTCCCGTTTTCGGAGACCTTTGGTGAAGAAACGAAAACGCCGATAGGCGGATTCGAAATCTTAGCCAGTCGAATAAGAAATGCCTCTGCCGACACATCGTAGTCTCGGCGCTGGTGCATCAATTCCTCGATTGGCGAAATGCTCGACGCTGCCGACATACTGCCGATAGGAAGTACAAACTCCGAAGCAGCTATGTTGCAGAGCATTTCCAGTTGCCAGTCGTCGGGTGTTCCATCGCCACCGCGATTGCGAATTTGCTCTGACCAATCGGGAAAAAGGAGGTGTGCAATTTCATGGGCAATCGAGAACCGAACGCGTTCTCGCGGCTGCTGTGGATTGAATTGGATCTTCGGGCCGGTAGGCGTAGCTGTCAGTCGTGCGTCCGACACGCTTGAGTTCGCCTCAATCTGTACCTCCAACATCTCGGCGATGCGAAGAGGGTTGAATGGGGGACCTTCCCACCCCTTCTCCCTTGCCTTCAAAACAAGAGCGCGCGCCGCTTCTTCGATCGCAATCAGCGGATCGGCGCCTTTTGCAAATGTCTTAACTGAGGCGTGGGTCCATTTGATTGAGGGGGCGTCTGGCATGTCGGCTCTTCGAGAGGACGTCTCGCGGATCACACGATGGTACGGCGAGTTGATTTGGATCTCTAGCTGACATTACAGCAACCTGAACAAAATAGGAACAGAAGGATTGCCAGGGAACGGCTCCTTTCTGCATGCGGCATGGATTGCTTCGCGTTCGCAGCGAAAGTCCGCAATCCGCCCAAGAGTACCCAATAGGTGCATGTCAACGCTCGCTACCCGAGCCGGTTTGCTGATTGCAAAGTAGAACATGCGCGATCAGCGACGTGTTTTTCGCAAGCTACTAGAAACTTGGTGAGTTAGCCGCACCTCGAAACAAATAGCCGGTAGCGTTTGCTCAATTGGAATCGAGGCGACTGGTCCTGGTGTCGGAGGGTTAAGCGGCAATCGACGGGATTGCTGGGAAACTGCCCTATTGAAGGTGGATCGTATACTCAATTGGCGATCATTGCGAGCCGCACTTCGACGCAACAGTGCTGTCTCAGAATTGAGTCAGCGTGTGCAGTTGGCGCGCAGCGACACCTGCTTAGATGCTGCGGTTCTCATAAAGGAACGCAAGCGGTCTGCTTGCCTTGATAGCTATGCGATACCGTTTCAATTTTGGAGATGGTACGAACGTTCATAACCCCCTGAAAAATCTGGCGGATCCGACAGGATTCTAACCTGTGATCTTTGCCTCCGGAGGCCGTCGCAACGGACCAATCCGCCATTGGACCGTCGTTCTTGATGTCAACTGTTTTGCTGAGATAGGCGATACTCGTCTTCTCCCGCGACCGGTGTCACTCTCGTAGACATCCCCGAGCGCCGATCTGCCGGTGACTATCTGGTGACACCGTTAGGAATGGACGCCAACAAGCGCCGCCTAACCTCTTGAAAAACCTGGTGGGCGCGACTGGGATTGAACCAGTGACCCCTGCCGTGTGAAGGCAGTGCTCTCCCGCTGAGCTACGCGCCCGATCCAGGCGGTGGTGTAGGGGGTGTGGCACGGCCGTGTCAAGCCGTCCGCTTCTGCCTTGTGTGGTCGGCGGATCAGCCGGCTGGCCCTCCGGCGCCTTGGCACACGGTAAAGTCCTGGCCGGCCCAGCCGCCGTCGCTCAAACGGCGCCAAGTGAAGACGATTCCGTCCTGGCGGCTCAGCGTGTCGGGCTGGAAATCGACGCCATGGAGACCAAGGCCGAGTTCCGCCGTCGGCGCGTCGTTTGCCGTCTGCCAGTTGTCGGCGGACCAACGCAGGACGGCCGGGCTGGTCAAGGCGATCGTCAGCTTCTGTCCCGGCGCGACGGTCGAGATCGGCGCCTGGGGCAGCCAAAAGGACCGCTCGGCTTGCGGCCGCTTGCCCTTGTAGCGCTGCCACACCGTCTCAAGCCGGTCGCTGGGGCGGCCGAGGCGGTGCGAGACGGCAAGCTTGATGAACTCCGAATGGGTCCAGGCCAGTGGCATGGCGGAGCCGGTGGGGCGGCCGGGAAACAGGCGCGCCGCTTCGATGGGCTCGGCGTCCCAGACCTGTTCCGGCATCAAACCGGCACGCCCGGTCATGGCCGTCATGGCGTTGAGATAGGGCAGCGGGTCGCGCCCGGCGGCGACCTCGTACATGCCGCGCTCGCCGGTCAATAGCGGCCAGGGGCGCCCCCGGCCGGTGCCGTCATAGGCGCCGCCGTCATCATGCTCGCCATAGCCGTCGCCATTGTAGCGGCGCCAGGCAGGCCCGTTCGGCGTCTCGGCCTTCAGCAAGGCGTCGGTAACGGTCAGGCTGTCGCGGATCAACGGGTCATCGGCGCTGCGCAGACCGAAGCGCACAAGCTGCAGGAAATCGGTGCTGACCTCTTCGTCGGCTGGCACGGCGGCGCGGTCAGCGGGCCGGTTGCGCAGAATCAGGTGCTGATGCAGGGAGCGTTCGTCGGAGGTCACCATGGCGGGTGCCATGCGCACATAGTACCCACCGATCTCGAGCCGTCGCGCCAGCGGCGTGTCGCGGACCGCCAACCAGTCCTCCAGATGGGCGTTCCAGAAATCGGCCAAGGCGCATGCCGTCCCGGCGGTATCGGTCTCGAGAAAGCGGGCACCTGCCACCAGGGCGGCAATGCAAAAGGCCAGGGTGAAGCAGTTGAGGCCGGCGTTTTCCTCCCACCTGTCCTGATCGCTCGACGGCCCGTTGGCGGCGATGAAGCCGAGCGCGCGGCCGACCATATCGCCGACCTCGATGCCGTCCAGGGCGTCGCGCTCGGCCAGCATGGCGGCCAGCAGTACCGGGGCGGCGGTCTCGTCAAGCTGAACGCCGGTCCAGTGCGGCGTGCCGCCCAGCCATTGGTTTTGATACCAATGGCCGTCCTCCGCCTGCGACGCGATCAGATAGCGTAGCGTATCGCGCGCCTCGTTCACGCAGCCGAGTGCCAGGAGGCCACCCGCGCTTTCCACCAGGTCGCGCGGCCAGACCAGATGATAGCCGGCCCGGTCGTCCTTGGTCGTGCCCCAGGGTACGCTGAGGCTGGCCACCATGGTGCCGGGATAGGTCTGGTCCCGGGACGTGCGCAGCACGGTTGCCGACAGCTTCACCTGGTTCTTGATGGCCTCGGGTGCGGTCAGACCGGCAATCACGTCCGTCGTAGTGTCGCTATGCCACTGGCGCCAGTCGGCAATCTGCCGGTCCCACATGACCTTGAAGGGGGATAGCAGCGTGGCAAGGGCGAGTGTTGCCGCCGATTGCGCGGAGTCGCCGAAGCCGAGACCAAGCACCGCCTGTCGCGGCAAGGCGGCCATCAGCGCGACATTGCCCGGCCCCGCCTCGGTATGGTGCCACGTCATCCGGCCGTTGCGGTCGAAGTCCTGCCAGCCGTCACTGGTGCCGACATAGCCGGCGCTCGCCGCGCCGAACGCGTCGCGCTGGGCGCCATCCACGGCCGCCAGCGCCAGGCCGAACGGGCCTTGCGAGGCGGTCAGCATGCAGCGTCCACCCAGATCCTGGATCGCGGCCCGATTGTGCCAGCCGCTGGCGCCCAGGCGCGGCGCCAGGAGGGCATAAGGGCGCAGGTCCGGATCACCGCTCAGATCCAACTCGATCGCGAGCACATCGCGCAAGGGATCGGGGGTGACCCGCAGGCGCAGCGTGAACCGCTCGTGCCGATGCGTCGCCTCGACCGCCGGAATGCCGGGTTCCGGCAACGTTATCTCATAGCTGTTGAGCCGCTTGACCTCGACCCAGAAGCCCTTGCCGTCGGCGACGATGAAACCGAGATCGCGCACCTGCGGGATGTCGACGCGCGGGTAGTAGACCTCGTTGATAATGCCGAAGCCCATCGTGAACCAGATCCGCGATGGCCCCAGCGCACAGCCGACCATGTCCTTCGCGCTGCTGGTCCAGGTCGGCCCTATACCCGGTCCGTCCGGCGCCGGACGTCGCCGCTGCTGCATCCTTAGCTCGCTCATCCCGGCAACGTCCTTCGATCAGATGCCTGTCTGTGCCCTTGTGATAAGACCATAGCGGCAGTCGAGATGCCATGCGCCGTCCCGGCACGCCCTCGATTATCCGTCAGGTGGTGGCCGCGAGTCCTGCGATCGCGCCCGGCAGTGCGTCGAAACGGTCGACCGACTGGGCACCAAACGTCTCCTGAGCGGGTTTCGCATAGCCATAGGTCACGAGGATTGCAGGAACATCGGCGGCGTGGGCGGCGCGCACGTCGTTTTCGTGATCACCGATCATGATGGCTTGGCGTGGTCGGCAGCCATGGTGGTCGAGGATCACGCGCACAGGTGCCGGGTCCGGCTTCAGCGCCGGCGCCGAGCCGCCGCCGACAACCGGGTCGAAGAAGTGTCGGATCCCGGTCATCTCAAGGGCTGTTTCGGCGGCTTCGGCCGGCTTGTTGGTGCACACGGCCATGCGGTGTCCGGCAGCGGAAAAAAGGCTCAGCGTTTCTGCAACGCTCGGGTATAGGTCGCCGGCGTCAATCGGTTCGGCCGCGAGCATCGCGGCATAGCGTTCGACAATGGCCTCGAACGGAGGCGCCGTCGGCTGCCCGCCCGTGGCGGCAAGGCCGCGTTCGACAAGCTTTGCCGCGCCGTCGCCGACCATGCGCTCGACCGCGTCCTGGGACAGGGGCTGGCGCCCCAGTTCCGTCAGGATGCGGCCCCATGCCCGTGTTATTTGCGGGCCGGTATTCACCAGCGTACCGTCGAGATCGAAGATCAACAGCGCTGGGTTTTGCGTTGAGGAAGGCAATGCTGAAACACTCCGCAACAAAGATTTATTTCGCCGGTTCGGGCCCGGCGTGGCATCAGGCTGCGTCATGACTGCAAGCACGCCCCCCGTCAACGATTCCCGCGACCTCGCCTGTGTGGTCCTTGCCGCCGGCAAGGGCACGCGGATGAAGTCCGCATTGCCGAAAGTCCTGCACAAGCTCGCCGGCAAGCCGATGATCAGCCATGTCCTGGATGCGGTCGGCGCCCTTGAGCCGTCGAGGACAGTCATCGTCATCGGCCCCGATATGGATGCGGTCGCCGAAGCGGCGGCGCCGGCAATCCCGGCGATACAGCCGGCGCAGGATGGCACCGGCGGGGCCGTCCGGATTGCGATGCCGGAACTGGTCGGTTTTGCTGGTGACGTGCTGGTCCTGTTCGGTGATGCGCCATTGGTTTCTGAGTCGACGCTGCGCGACATGCTGGCCCGCCGCCGCGCGGCCGATGATCCGGCCGTGGTCGTCATGGGCGTGCGGCTGGACGATCCGGCGGCGTTCGGCCGTTTGGTGACGGATGCTCAAGGCCGGCTGACGGCGATCGTCGAGTTCAGGGACGCCGACGCGGAGACACGGGCGATTACGCTCTGCAATGGCGGCCTGATGGCAGTCGATGGCAAGCGGCTGCCGGCCCTGATCGACGCATTGCGCGCCGACAATGCCAAGCGCGAATACTACCTCACCGATATCGTCGGCGAGGCCGTCGCCAGAGGTTGGGGCGCGGCGGTTGTCGAGGCTGCCGGTCCTCCAGGTTTGCTCGGCATCAACTCGCGGGCGGAGTTGGCGGCTGCGGAGGTGAGCCTTCAGAGAGCGCTGCGCCTGCAGGCGATGGAGGAGGGTGCGACCCTCATCGATCCTGAGACGGTCTTCTTCGCCGCCGATACGCGCCTGGGCCGCGACGTGGTGATCGAACCGTCGGTGTTTTTTGGCCCGGGGGCGGTCGTCGGTGACAACGTGACCATTAAGGCCTTCAGCCATATCGAGGGCGCGACGATCGCTGCGGGGGCCCAGGTCGGCCCCTATGCCAGGCTGCGGCCAGGTGCGGAAATCGGGCAGGGCGCGCGGATCGGCAACTTCGTCGAGGTCAAGAACGCCAGTCTCGGGGCTGGCGCGAAGGCGAACCATCTCAGCTATCTGGGCGATGCGGAGATCGGCGCCCGAACGAACATCGGGGCCGGTGCCATCACCTGCAACTATGACGGCGTCAACAAGCATCGTACGGTGATTGGCGAGGACGTGTTCATCGGCACCAACGCGGCACTGGTGGCGCCGGTCGCAATCGGCGACCGGGCCAACGTCGCGGCAGGCAGTACGATCGGCAAGGATGTCGAGGCCGATGCGCTCGGCATCGCCCGGGGGCACCAGGAGAACCGGCCGGGCTGGGCCAAGATCTATCGTGAACGGTTGGAGAGGCTGAAGGCCGAGCGCCGGCGCGGAGGCTGATCGCCCATGTGCGGCATCATCGGTATCATCGGCGACGGACCGGTCGCGGACCGCCTCATGGACGGGCTGAAGCGTCTGGAATATCGCGGCTACGACTCCGCCGGCATTGCCACCCTGGTCGATGGCCGGATCGAACGGTGCCGGGCCGAGGGCAAGCTGGTCAATCTCGGGCAGCGGCTTTCAAGCGAGCCCCTGGAGGGCACGATCGGCATCGGCCATACGCGCTGGGCGACCCACGGCCGGCCCACCGAGACCAATGCCCACCCGCATGCCACCGAGCAGGTCGCCATCGTCCATAACGGCATCATCGAAAACTTCCGTGAACTGCGCGCCGAACTGGAAGCCGCCGGGCATACCTTCCACACCGAGACGGACAGCGAGATCGTCGCGCACCTGATCGGCCATCACCTGGCGACGTCTGAGACTCCCGGTGCGGCGGCCGCCAAGGCGCTGGCGCGTCTGGAAGGCGCCTTTGCACTCGCAATCCTGTTCGCCGACGCACCCGACTTGATGATCGGCGCCCGGCGCGGCTCTCCGTTGGCGGTTGGCTTCGGACGGGGCGAGATGTTCATCGGCTCCGACGCCATCGCCCTGGCGCCGTGGACAGACCGGATCTGCTATCTGGAAGAGGGAGACTGGGTCGAAGTCACCCGCGACCGGGCGGTCATCCATGACGAGACGGGCCGCGTGGTCGAACGCCCGATCCGTCAGACCGCCTCGTCCGGTGCCTTGATCGGCAAGGGCGAGTTTCGCCACTTCATGCTGAAGGAGATCTACGAGCAGCCGGCCGTAATCGGCGACACGCTCGGCGCCTTCGTGAACCCGCAGACCCGCACGATCAGCCTGCCCGACCTGCCCTTCGACTGGGCGACCGTGCCCAAGGTCACGGCAGTGGCCTGCGGCACCGCCTATTTCGCCTGCATGGTTGCCAAATACTGGCTGGAAACCGTCGCGCGCCTGCCCGTCGAGATCGATGTCGCGTCGGAGTTTCGCTATCGCGAGGCGCCGCTGCCGCCGGGCGGTCTGGCGCTGTTCGTCTCCCAGTCCGGCGAGACCGCCGACACGCTCGCCGCCCTGCGCTACGCCCGGTCGCAGGGCCAGCACATTGTGTCGGTCGTGAATGTGCCGGAAAGCACCATTGCGCGTGAAAGCGACGTGGTGCTGCCGACCTTGGCGGGGCCGGAGATCGGAGTCGCCTCGACCAAGGCCTTCACCACCCAGCTCACCATGCTCGCCTGTCTGGCGATCGTGGCGGCGAAGACGCGCGGTACGATCGACCATGAAACGGAGGCCGATCTGGTGGAAGCGCTGACCGAGGTGCCGGCGCGGGCGGCCGACGTGCTGAACCATGACGAGGCACTGAGGGGTCTGGCCCACGATCTGGCGGAGGCGCGCGACGTGCTCTATCTCGGCCGGGGCACGGCGTACCCGCTGGCCCTGGAAGGCGCGCTGAAGCTGAAGGAGATCAGCTATATCCATGCCGAGGGCTACGCCGCCGGCGAGATGAAGCACGGGCCGATCGCGTTGATCGACGAGGCCGTGCCGGTGATCGTTTTGGCGCCCCGAGACGCGCTGTTCGACAAAACGGCCTCCAATGTGCAGGAGGTCATGGCCAGGGGGGGGCGGGTCCTGTTCTTTTCCGATCCGGACGGTGTGAAGGCCCTGGGCGAGGGGCCGGAGGCGACCATCACCCTGCCGACCCTGCATCCGTTCGTGACGCCGATCCTCTACGCCATCCCGGTTCAACTGCTGGCCTATCACACGGCCGTTCACAAGGGCACCGACGTCGATCAGCCCCGTAATCTCGCCAAAAGCGTCACGGTCGAATAGCGGCAGCGCCGCTCTCGAATTCCTGGCTTGGGCATGGCGGGCCGACTGCCTACATGCTATGCGAAACCACTGCTCGACCCCGGTCCCGCCGGTGTCTGCCTTCAGATCACTAATCCTATCGTCAGAGGAAAACCTATGGCCGCGCCGTCCCTCAAAGATGCCACTCTGTTTCGCCAGCAATGCTACGTCGACGGCACATGGATCGATGCCGACGATGGCACCACCGTCGATGTCACCAACCCGGCCGACAGCAGCGTCATCGGTACCGTGCCGAAGCTCGGCGCGCGCGAGACACGCCGGGCGATCGAGGCCGCGAATGCCGCCTGGCCGGCCTGGCGGGCCAAGACCGCCAAGGAGCGCGAGGTCATCCTGAAACGCTGGTCCCAGCTGATGATCGAAAACCAGGATGATCTCGGCCGCTTGATGACGATCGAGCAGGGCAAGCCGCTGGCCGAGGCCAAGGGTGAGGTCGCCTACGCCGCTAGCTTCCTCGACTGGTTCGCCGAGGAAGGACGCCGGATTTACGGCGATGTCATTCCGACCTATGCCAAGGACCGGCGCATCGTCGTTACCAAGGAGCCGATCGGGGTGTGTGCCGCGATCACGCCGTGGAACTTCCCGTCAGCCATGATCACGCGCAAGGCGGGGCCGGCACTGGCCGCCGGCTGCCCAATGGTCGTCAAGCCGGCGACCTCGACACCCTACAGCGCTCTGGCCATGTGCGAACTGGCCGAACGTGCCGGCGTTCCGGCCGGCGTGATCAATGTGGTCACCGGCGGGTCGTCGGCCATCGGTGGCGAACTGACGGCCAACCCGATCGTGCGCAAGCTGACCTTCACCGGCTCGACCGAGATCGGCAAGCTGCTGGCCGAGCAATGTGCCGGCACCATGAAGAAGATCTCGATGGAGCTAGGCGGCAACGCCCCCTTCATCGTTTTTGACGACGCAGATATCGATGCGGCCGTCGAGGGCGCCATGATCTCGAAGTTCCGCAACACCGGCCAGACTTGCGTCTGCGCCAACCGCATCTTCGTGCAGGACGGCGTTTATGAAGAGTTCGTTGCCAAGCTGACCGAGGCGACGAACGCGCTGAAGGTGGCCAACGGCCTTGAGGATGGCGCGCAGCAGGGCCCGCTGATCGACATGGCGGCGGTCGAGAAGGTGGAAGAGCATATCGCCGACGCGGTCGGGCGCGGCGCCAGCGTCGTCGCCGGAGGCGAGCGCCATGCCCATGGTGGTACCTTCTTCCAACCCACGGTGCTGTCCGACATGACCACCGACATGAAGATCATGAAGGAGGAAACCTTTGGCCCCGTCGCGCCGGTCTTCCGCTTCAAGACCGAGGACGAGGCCATTGCGATGGCCAACGACACGGAATTCGGCCTCGCCTCCTACTTCTACGCTCGCGATATCGGTCGTATCTGGCGGGTCGGCGAAGGGCTGGAATACGGCATTGTCGGTGTGAACACCGGCCTGATCTCCACCGAGGTCGCCCCCTTCGGTGGCATCAAGGAGAGCGGGATCGGGCGCGAGGGCTCGAAGTACGGCATCGAGGACTATGTCGAGATCAAGTATCTCTGCATGGCCGGCCTCGATAGCTGATCCGTCGCTTCGGGAACGCCGACCATGGCTTTCGACTACGACTATTTCGTCATCGGCGCGGGGTCGGGCGGCGTGCGCTCGGCCCGTATCGCCGCTCAGCATGGCGCGCGTGTCGCCATCGCCGAGGAACGGTATTTCGGCGGCACGTGCGTGAATGTCGGCTGCGTGCCGAAGAAGCTGCTGGCTTACGCCTCGCACTTCGGCGAGGATTTCTCCGATGCCGCCGGTTTCGGCTGGACGGTCGGCGAAACCAGCCATGACTGGTCGCGCCTGATCGCCAACAAGGACGCGGAGATCGACCGCCTGAACGGCATCTATCAGCGCCTGTTGGAAGGGGCGGGCGTCACGATCTATGAGGCGAGGGCGGTTCTTGAGGGCGCCCACACCATCCGGGTCGGCGACGAGACCGTGACCGCGGACAAGATTCTGGTCGCGACCGGCGGTTGGCCCAACTTGCCGGACGAGCCCGGCGTGAAGGAACACGCCATCACGTCGAACGAGATCTTTCACCTCGACAAGATGCCCAAGCGGGTGGTGATCGCGGGGGGCGGTTACATCGCCGTCGAGTTCGCCAGCATCCTGAACGGTCTCGGCGCGGATGTGTGCCTTCTCTATCGCGGAGAGTTGTTCCTGCGCGGCTTCGACTATGATGTCCGCTCCACGGTTGCCGAAGAGATGGCCAAGCACGGTGTGGATTTGCGGTTTCACACCATCATCTCCCGCGTCAGCAAAAGCCATGATTGCCTGATCGTGGAACTCAGCGACGGCTCGATGGTGGAGGTCGATGCCGTGCTGATGGCGATCGGTCGCACACCGAACACGGCGGGCCTGGGCCTGGAGAGGGCGGGCGTCAAGCTGGCCGAGAACGGCGCCATTATCGTGGACGACGACTACCGCACCTCGGCGGAGAACATCTATGCGCTGGGCGACGTGATCGACCGCGTTCCGTTGACGCCGGTGGCGATCGCCGAGGGGCACGCGCTGGCCGACACCCTGTTTGGCGGTTTCGACGACCGTTCTGTCGATTATCGCAACATCGCCACGGCCGTCTTTTGCCGACCGGAGATCGGGACCGTCGGCCTGAACGAGGACGAGGCGCGGCGCAAGCATGTCGCGGTAGACATCTACCGCACAAGCTTCCGGCCCATGAAGCACACCTTGTCCGGCCGCGACGCCCGCTCGCTGATGAAGCTGGTGGTCGACCGGGAAAGCCAGCGTGTCGTCGGCTGCCATGTGGTCGGCGACGATGCGGCGGAAATGGTGCAATCCGTCGCCGTCGCGATCAATTGCGGCGCCACCAAGCGCGATTTCGACCGCACCATCGGCATCCACCCGACCAGTGCGGAAGAACTGGTTACCATGCGCCAGAAGGCGCCGGAACCGGATCTGGAAGAGGCGGCCGAATAAGCTGAAAAGAAAGAGGGCGGCCTGGCAAGGACCGCCCTTGAGCGCTGATCTGGCGCTGGTCCTTAGCGCTCTTTCAGGATCAGCCACCGAATGCCGTAGTCGATCGAGGCCCGGCCCGGGCCGATGATGAACAGGGCCAACCCCACGAACATCCACGGGAACTGTTCGCTGGCGATGGCGATGCCGTTTGCCATGCCCTGCTCGGTCTGGCCGACGATGAAGAAGATGGTCGCCGCCATGATCGCCAGGCCGAGGGCCGCCCAGCGGCCGAAGCAGCCGAAGACCAGCAGGACCGGCAGGGTGATCTCGGCGGCTGTGGTCACAAAGGCGGCTGTTTGCGGGTCGAGGAAGGGCACCGGGTGGATGGACTGGAAGAACAGCGGCTGGCGGCTGTAGCTTGCCAGCCGGATTTGGCCGGCATCCCAGAACGGTATGGCAAGCCAGATCCGCGGCGCAAGCAATACGAGGCCCAGAATCCAAGCCGGCATGGTGGACAACCGGTCGAACGGGCCGCGCCCGAAGACGAGCGCCCAAAAGGTTCGGGCCTTGCTGGGGGCAGGGGATGCTGCGGTGCTTTCGTACGACATGGGTGCTTTCCTTTGCTATTCAGCCGTCCCGCGATCGGTTTCCAACGACACCGTGCAGAAGGTGCCGCGCTGTAAGTGGGCGACAAGCGCATGTTGCAGGTCGAATTGCGCGTCGGTCTCGGCGGCGCGAACCGCCGCTTCTTCAAGGGTCGCGCCGCTGGCGATGGCTGCCAGCAGGGCGTCTTCTCCGGCGGTCAAAATCTGGCTGACGACTTGTGACGTCGGGCGCATCACCAACACGGTCTCGCCGCCCCGGTCCAGATCGACGGGTTTCACCTCGTCGGCCTGGTTGACCTGCCAGATGGATTGCACCGGCCAGCGTGACCGCACGATGCGGACGCTGGGGTGCGGGCGAAAGCACAGCGCGCCGTATTGGTCGGCCGGTACGCGCTGCAGGGCGGCGATATCGACGATCGGTGCCTCTTCGGCGAACAGCGCCTCGTTCCGCGCCCACTCAAGCCTCGCGACATCGCCGAGATACGGCACCGATCGGGCCGGCTCGAAACCATCGAGAAAGGTGCCGAAACCGCCACCATAGGCCAGCAACTGCGGCTGCAGTGGCGGGTGAGCCTTCACGAATGCGCGCGCGGCCTGGTCGAAAAAGCGCTCGCCAACCAACCGCTCGACGACCGGATAGCAAGCCGCCAAGGCCTTGGACAGCGAGATCAGCGTGTTGTTGCGGTAGATGCCGACCCGGCGGTCGGACGAGATCTCATCCTCGACAATGAAGCCGCGCGCCGGAAGATCGTCGTCGCCCAGCACGCCGGCGCGAAACGCCTCTTGGATGTCAAGCAACGTGGACATTGGCCATGCTGCTGTGCTGGGCGCGGACCGACGACAGGATCAGCTCCGCCTTGCGCGCCTCGGCCAGCAAAACGTCAAGTTCGGGGATGTTGTTGTCCCATTCCACCAGGGTGGGGGTCGGGCCGACCCGTTCTAAAGCCCGCCGAAACAGAGTCCAAACGGCGGACTCGACATGGGTGCCGTGATCGTCGATCAGGATCACCCGGTCGGTGCCGTCCTCGTCGGCGAAGTGCTGGACGAAATGCCCGGCGACGTGGATTTCCTGAACCTTGTCCAGTGGCACCGCGTCCAGATAGGCGTTGGCATCGAACCGGTGGTTGTGGGCGCTGACATGGATATTGTTGACGTCCAGCAGCAGGCCGCAGCCCGTCCGTTTGACGATCGCGGCCATGAACTCCCATTCCGGCATCGTCGAGCTCTTGAACGACACGTAAGAGGATGGGTTTTCGACCAGCATTTGCCGGCCGAGCGCCTCCTGCGCGTGTTCGATGTTGCGGCAGATGATGTCCAGCGCCTCGTCCGTGTACGGCAACGGCAACAGGTCGTTCAGGTAGACCCCGCCGGTCACCGACCAGGACACGTGTTCGGAGATCAGGCCGGGCTGAAATCGGTCGATCACCGCCTTGATGTTTGCCAAATGGCCCTTGTCCAGGCCTTCGGCAGAGCCCAACGACAGTCCCACGCCGTGGCAGCTCAGCGGATAGTCCTGACGGATCTTCTCCAACGCCCGCAACCTAGGCCCGCCGGCGCCGATATAGTTCTCTGTGTGGACCTCGAGCCAAGCCGCCGGCGGCCGCTCGCGAACGAAGGCGGGAATATGCGGATGGCGCAGACCGACACCGGCGCGATCGGGAATTCCCAGATGCTCGAAACCGGTATGCGCTTCACGTGTTTGGTCAGCCATTACCGCCATCCTCAGCCGGTGTGGGCCGGTCGACATCGATCGGGCCGCCACGGCCTTCAAAGGCCGACGTCGCGCCCGGCTCGACGCAGCTTCCCATTGGTACGATCGCCCAGTCGGTCCCGCTATAATCCTCGGTCGACTGTCCGGCGCAGGTGTGGGCGAAGGCGGCGGCGCAATCGTTCTCGCCTGCCATCGAGATGCCGTAGCATCGTTCCAGGCCCTCCGCGGCGGCGGGCGCGGCCATGGCGGCAACGGCGCCTGCAAGCGCGGCAATCTGGGCGGCAATTGAAGCGTTGGACATGTCGGCGCGTCGGTTTCTCAGTCGGTTCTGACCCGGATTTACCTTACCGGCGATCTAAAGCCTTGCACCAATGCTTTGAAGTAAAGCCTGATTGACGACGCTTCACATCCCTGTGACGAAATGTGGGGCAATCCGCGAAGAAACGGTCGAAAACAACCGCTTCGGGCTGGAAATCGGCGATTGCAGGGCGTATAGCCAGTGCCCTGTTGATCAGAGGGCCGGCTTGGGCGCGCATCGTCGCGGGCCGGCCGCTTGAGGAGGAACCGTTATGGTCGAGCGCTGGAGCCCCGAGAGCTGGAGGCAACGGCCTGCCAAGCAGATGCCGGTTTATGCCGACCTGCCGCATTTGACGGCGGTCGAGGAGACGTTGACCCGGTTTCCCCCGCTGGTCTTTGCCGGCGAGGCTCGGTCCCTGAAGGCGAACCTGGGCAAGGTCGCCGAGGGCGAGGCGTTCCTGTTGCAAGGCGGCGACTGCGCGGAGAGCTTTGCCGAGTTCCATCCGGACAAGATCCGCGACACCTTCCGTGTGCTGCTACAGATGGCGGTGGTGCTGACGTTCGGCGGCGGCTTGCCGGTGGTGAAGCTGGGCCGCATGGCCGGCCAGTTCGCCAAGCCGCGCTCGTCGGACATGGAGACGGTCGATGGCGTGGAACTGCCGTCATACCGCGGCGACATCATCAACGGCTTCGACTTCTTAGCCGAGGATCGGGCGCCCAACCCGGACCGGATGGTTCAGGCCTACAACCAGTCGGCCGCCACGCTGAACCTGCTGCGCGCCTTTGCCCAGGGCGGCTATGCCGACTTGCATAAGGTCCACCAGTGGAATCTGGGTTTTGTCGCCAAGACGCCACAGGCGGAGCGCTATCACGGGCTGGCGAACCGCATCGACGAGGCGGTGCAGTTCATGGCCGCGTGCGGCGTCAATGCCGAAACCACGCCGCAGATCCGCGAAACCGAGTTCTACACCAGCCATGAAGCGCTGTTGCTGCCCTACGAGCAGGCGCTGACGCGCCAGGACAGCACCACGGGCGACATGTACGGCGTCTCCGCCCACCTGCTGTGGATCGGCGACCGGACACGGCAGTTGGATGGCGCCCATGTCGAGTTTCTGCGTGGCGTAAAAAACCCCATCGGCCTGAAGTGCGGGCCGTCGCTGGAGGCCGAGGATCTGATCCGGCTGATCGATACGCTGAACCCGGACAACGAGCCGGGGCGTCTGACCCTGATTGCCCGCATGGGAGCGGACAAGGTCGAGAAGCATCTGCCCGCGCTGGTTCGAACGGTGGAGCAGGAAGGGCGCACGGTCGTCTGGGCCTGTGATCCCATGCACGGCAATACGATCAAATCGGCCTCGGGCTATAAGACGCGCCCGTTCGAGAGGATCCTGGACGAGGTCAGCCGCTTCTTCGATGTCCATCGCGCGGAAGGCAGCCATCCCGGCGGCGTCCATTTCGAGATGACCGGCGAGGAAGTCACCGAATGCACCGGCGGTGCCCAGGCCATCACTGATGACGGGCTCAGCCTGCGCTATCACACGGCGTGCGACCCCAGGCTGAACGCGAGCCAGGCGCTGGAACTGGCCTTCCTCGTGGCCGAACGGCTGAAGGAAGACCGGGACCGCGCGAACGGGCATCGCCGTGCGGCCGCGGCCGCCGAATAGCACAAGGCCGACCAGATGGCGGACGGTAGTGGACCGCCGGCAATGACCGGCGCCATGGCGCCTGGCGCCGACGATCTCGGGCGTTGGACCGACAAGTATTTCCTGCGTACCAAGGCCGTCATCGAGCATTTCGGCGATGTCGAGGCGACTTACGCCATCTTCATGCGCCGGCCCGTCGTTTGCGCGCCCCGCCTGGCTATCGAATGGCTGGAGGGCGTGGCGGCCGAGCGCGGGGTGACGATCAGGATCGACCTGCAGTTCGCCGAGGGCAAATGGGTCGGTGCCGGCGAGCCGATCATGTACATCACCGGACCGCTGGCGCATCTGATCGATTGCGAGACGATCTTCCTGCAAAAGATCGGGCCGGCCTGCGTCGCCGCCTACAACGCCACTGTCATGTGCGCGGAACTGCCGAACGTCGCCTTTCTCGCCATGGACGCGCGCCATTGCGCGGGCACGGACATGGCCGAGATGATGGCCTATGCCGCCAGCGTCGGTTCGGACCGGGCCAAACGCAAGGCTGACGCCACCGGCTTCATCGGCAATGCGACGGACGCGACCGCCCACTATTTCGGCCAGGCCCAAGGCTTCGGCACCATGCCGCACGCCCTGATCGGCTACGCCAAGTCGACCGTTCGCGCGGCGGAGATGTTCCACGAGGTGCATCCCGACATCGACCTGATCGTGCTGGTCGACTATTTCGGGCAGGAGATCACGGATGCCTTGGCCGTCTGCCGCCGGTTTCCGGAGTTGGCGGCCGAGGGCCGGCTTGGCGTGCGCATCGATACGCCGGGCGGACGCTATCTGGAGGGCTTGGACCCGCCAACATCCTACGCCGTGCTGGAACGCCACGTGCCGCACTCGATCCGGGGCTACCGCGACGAGACCGAGCTGCGCTATCTGATCGGCACCGGCGTTTCGGCCGCCGCCGTCCATCACCTGCGCGACAAGCTGAACGCGGCCGGGTTCGATAGGGTCAAGATCGTGGCCTCATCCGGCTTCAGCCCGGCGAAATGCCGCGTGATGTCGTTGGCCGATGCGCCGATCGACATCATCGGCACCGGCAGCTTCTTGCCGGAAAAGTGGAGCGAGACCTACGCTACAGCCGATATCGTCGAGTACGATGGGGTCGGCCGGGTGAAGGTCGGCCGCGAATTCCTGATGCGCAAATAGCGCCGATACTCTTTCGACGCCGAACGCCTACATTCCGTTCACGATGACTGATCGCCTCAACATCGCGCTGGCCCAGATCAATCCGACCATGGGCGCGCTGAACGACAATGTGGACCTGATCCTCCGTGCCCGCAGGCAAGCCGCGGATTTGGGCGCCGACCTGGCCGTGTTTACCGAGCTCTGCGTCTGCGGCTATCCGCCGGAGGACCTGATCGTCAAACCGTTCTTCCTCGACCGGGTCGACGAGGCAGTGGCCCGGTTGGCGGAGGCCACCGCCGATGGTGGACCGGCGATGCTGATCGGTGCGCCGCATCGGATGGACGACAAACTCTACAACGCCGCGCTGCTGCTGGACGCCGGCAAGGTCGTCGCGGTTCGGCTGAAGCACGATCTGCCGAACTACAGCGTGTTTGACGAGAAGCGCTTGTTTGACGCCGGACCGCTGCCAGGGCCCATCGACTTTAGGGGCGTCCGGCTGGGCGTCATGGTCTGCGAGGATATGTGGACGGCTGAGGTCACCGAATGCCTTGAGGAAACCGGTGCTGAAATCCTGATCGTTCCGAACGGCAGCCCGTTCGATAACGACAAGCTGGACACGCGGCTGAATCTGGCAGTCGCGCGGGTGACCGAAAGCGGCCTGCCCCTGATCTACGTGAACCAAGTGGGCGGCCAGGATGAACTGGTGTTTGACGGTGCATCCTTCGTGCTGAACGCGGATCGCAGTCTGGCCAACCAGTTGCCACCGTTCGCGCCGGACGTTCGGCTTACGCGCTGGGAACGGCGCGGAGAGGGCTGGGTGTGCGAACCCGGCCCGGTCGACCAGCCCGCCGACGGTCTTGACGCGATCTACGGTGCCATGATGCTGGGACTGCGCGACTATGTCGGCAAGAACCGGTTTCCGGGCGTCGTGCTGGGCCTTTCCGGCGGGATAGACAGCGCCTTGTCGGCGGCCGTCGCCGTCGACGCACTGGGCGCGGACAAGGTGCGCTGCGTGATGATGCCGTCGCCCTACACCTCGCCGGAAAGCCTGGAGGACGCGGCCGCCTGTGCCGTCCTGCTGGGCGTGGCCTACGATACGGTGTCGATCGAACCGGCGATGACGGCCTATGACGGCATGATGGCGCCGCTGTTCAACGGGTTGCCCGCCGACATCACGGAAGAGAACCTGCAGTCGCGCGCCCGCGCCCTGATCCTGATGGCGATTTCCAACAAGTTCGGGCCGATGGTGCTGACCACGGGCAACAAGTCGGAGATGTCGGTCGGCTACGCCACGCTTTATGGCGACATGTGCGGCGGTTATTCGGTGTTGAAGGACGTTTACAAGACCACGGTCTTCGACCTGGCGCGCTGGCGCAATCAGCGGCGCCCCAACGGTGCGCTTGGCCCCGAGGGCCGCGTTATGCCCGAACGCATCATCACCAAGCCGCCCTCGGCGGAACTGAAGCCCGACCAGACGGACCAGGACAGCCTGCCACCCTATGACGTACTGGACGATATCCTGAACTGCCTGGTCGAGCAGGACCTGGGCATCGATGCCATCGTCGCGCGCGGCCATGACAAGGCGACCGTCAGCAAGGTGTGGCGCCTGCTGGATCGGGCCGAATACAAGCGCCGCCAAGCCCCCCCCGGGGTGAAGATCACCTCGCGCGCGTTCGGCCGCGATCGCCGCTATCCGATCACAAACGCCTTCACCAGTCTCATTTAAGCTCTATGACCGTCCGCGTCCGTTTCGCCCCCAGCCCGACCGGGCTGCTGCACATCGGCAATGTCCGCACCGCCTTGGTGACCTGGCTGTTCGCCCGCAACCAGAGCGGCCACTTTCTACTGCGCCTGGACGATACCGACACCGAACGGTCTGAAGAGGCCTATGCCAATGCGATACAGGAGGATCTGACCTGGCTGGGCCTCGAATGGGACGAACTGGCCCGCCAGTCGGAGCGGACAGCGCGGTACGATGCGGCGATTGCGGACTTGAAGCAGTCCGGCCGGCTGTACCCATGCTACGAGACGCCGGAGGAGCTGTCGCTGAAGCGCAAGAGCGCTTTGCAGCAGGGCAAGCCCCCGATCTATGACCGCTCTGCGCTAAACCTCGACGATATCGAGAAGGCACGGCTGGAGGAGGAGGGGCGCCGGCCGCACTGGCGCTTCCTGCTGACCCACAAGCCGATCGAATGGGACGACCTGGTGCGCGGCCCGGTGCGCTTTAACGGTGCCGATATGTCCGATCCGGTGCTGATCCGCGCCGATGGCCGGCCGCTCTATCACATCTCGTCCGTCGTTGACGATATCGGCTTTGGCATCAGCCATGTGGTGCGCGGCGAGGACCATGTGGCCAACACGGCCGCCCATATCCAGATGATCGAGGCGCTGGGCGGCACGCCACCCGCCTTCGCCCATCTACCGCTGTTGGCCGATGCAGCCGGCAAGGGCCTGTCCAAGCGGCTCGGCAGCCTGTCGATCGTGGATTTGCGCGACAATGGCGGTATTGAGCCGATGGCTCTGATCAGCCTGCTGGGCCGCCTCGGCACGTCCGACCCGATCGAACCGTTCGACCACATCCAGCCGCTGATCGACGGTTTCGACTTCGCCAAGTTTGCCCGTGCGACGCCCAAGTTCGATCCGGCGGAACTCGACCGGCTGAACGCCCGCATCCTGCACGGCCTGTCGTTCGACGCCGCATGGCCGCGCCTGGCAGCGCTCGGATTCGACCAGATCGACGAAGCCTTCTGGCTCGCAGTGCGTCCGAACCTGAACCTCATGGTGGATGTCGGCCATTGGTGGGCGATCGCGCGCGGGCCGATTGAACGCCATCGCGACGACCCGGACTTTCTCGACACGGCCGCCGACCTGCTGCCGGAAGACCCGTGGGGGCCGGAAACCTGGAAAACCTGGACCGACCGGGTCAAGCAGGAGACCGGCGCCAAGGGCAAGGCCCTGTTCCTGCCGCTGCGCCGAGCCTTGACCGGCCAGGACCACGGGCCTGAACTTGCCGCCCTTCTGCCCTTAATGGGCCGCGACCGAACGGTGCGCCGACTGACGGGGGCGCCGCCGAAAGGGCAGGGTTGACCCCTAGGCATAGACAGGGCTTGGCAAAACCTGATACCTGTCCCGGCCCCGAAACCAAGCTTAGCCAAGCACCCGGCCACACCGTCATGTCTCTCAGGCTGACAAACACGCTGACGCGCACGAAAGAGGCCTTCCGGCCGATCGACCCGAACCATGTCCGGTTCTATGTCTGCGGCCCGACGGTCTGGGACTATGCGCATATCGGCAACGCCCGACCGGTTGTGGTTTTCGACGTGCTTTATCGGCTGCTGCGCCACCGCTATCCGCGTGTGACTTATGTGCGCAACATCACCGATATCGATGACAAGATCCTGAACCGGGCGAAGGAAACCGGTGAGGCGATCGAGGCGATCACCGAACCGTTGGCCCGGATTTACAATGAGGACATGGCGGCGTTGGGCGCGCTCGACCCCGACGTGACGCCACGCGCGACCGCCCACGTCCCCCAGATGGTCGCCCTGATCGAACGGCTGATCGAACGCGGCCACGCCTATGAGGCGGAGGGCCACGTGCTGTTCAACGTGCCGTCGATGCCCAACTATGGCCGCTTGTCGCGCCGTAACCGGGACGAACTGATCGCCGGCGCGCGCGTGGATGTGGCGCCCTACAAGAAGGACCCTGCGGACTTCGTCCTGTGGAAGCCCAGCGTTGCCGACCAGCCGGGCTGGGACAGCCCGTGGGGAAGGGGACGGCCCGGTTGGCATATCGAGTGCTCGGCCATGGCGGCGGAGCATCTGGGCGAGGTGTTCGACATCCATGGCGGCGGTGTCGACCTGATATTTCCGCACCATGAAAACGAGATCGCCCAGTCGACCTGCGGCCACGGCACCGATGTCATGGCCAATATCTGGATGCACAACGGCTTCCTGCTGGTCGAGGGCGAGAAGATGTCGAAGTCGCTCGGCAACTACTACACGGTGCACGACCTGTTGGAGGAGTTTCCGGGCGAGGCCCTGCGCCTGTCCCTCTTGTCGGCCCACTACCATCAGCCGACCGACTTCACCAAGGACGGCGTGCGCGCGGCAAAGGCGCGGCTAGACCGCTGGTACGAGGCCCTGCGCAGGCTGGAGGATGTCGAGCCGGCGGATGTCGACGACGATCCGCTCGCGCAGGAATTCCATGCCGCGCTGGACGACGACCTGAACACGCCCTTGGCGCTATCGGTGATTGACCGGGTGGTGACCGAGGTGTTCGACGGCGGTGATCCGGCGCGCCTGAAAGGGCTGCTGCACCTGATGGGCGGCATTGTTGGTCATCTGGAGGCAACGCCGGAGAGCTGGTTCCAGGGCGAAACCGATGCCTCCGACGCTGCCGAGATCGAGACCTTGATCGCCGACCGTCAAGCAGCGCGCACGGCGCGCGATTTCGCCCGGGCGGACGAGATCCGGGACAAGCTCGCCGCGCGCGGCATCGTGCTGGAGGACGGTGCCGGTGGCACGGTCTGGAAGCGAGCCGGCTGATGGGCGACCGCGTCTATCTCTTCGACACCACCTTGCGCGACGGCGCCCAGATGCAGGGCGTCGATTTCACGGTTGCGGACAAGATCGCCATCGCGCGCGAACTCGATCTCTTGGGCATCGACTACATCGAGGGCGGCTGGCCGGGCGCCAACCCGACCGACGACCGTTTCTTCGCCGATCCGCCGGAGTTGAAGCACGCGACGCTGACCGCCTTCACCATGACCAGGCGCGCAGGCCGCAGTGCCGCGAACGATCCCGGCCTGAACGCGCTCTACAATGTCGACGCCCCGGCGGTCTGCATCTTCGGCAAAAGCTCCGGCTTTCAGGTCGATGTCGCGCTGGAAATCCCGCGCGAGGAAAACCTAGACATGATCCGCGACAGCGTCGCGGAAACGGTCAAGCGCGGCCGCGAGGCCCTGTTCGACTGCGAGCATTTCTTCGACGGCTACAAGTTCGACCCGGACTATGCGATGGCCGCGGCCAAGACCGCCTACGAGGCTGGCGCCCGCTGGGTCGTGCTGTGCGACACCAATGGTGGTAGCCTTCCGCACGAGGTCGAGCACATCGTCGGCGAGGTGACCAAGCACATCCCCGGCGACCGGCTGGGCATCCACACCCATAACGACACCGAACACGCGGTGGCCAACAGCCTGGCGGCGGTGCGGGCCGGCGTGCGCCACGTCCAGGGCACGCTGAACGGCGTCGGCGAGCGGTGCGGCAACGCCAACATCATCTCGGTCATCCCCAGCCTGATGCTGAAGATGGGCTTTGAGACCGGCATCACGGATGAAGGGCTGAAGCGCCTGACCCATCTCAGCCGCTGGTTCGACGACCGGTTGAACCGGGCCAGCGACAATGGCGCCCCTTACGTCGGCTACAGCGCCTTTACCCATAAGGGCGGTGCCCACGTCTCAGCCGTGCGCAAGGACCCGGCCACGTACGAGCACATCGAACCAGAGACCGTCGGCAACCGGCGCCTCGTCGTCGTCTCCGACCAGTCCGGCAAGTCCAACATCCTGTCGCGTTTCGCTGAGTTGGACATCGATCTGGACCCGGGCGACAGTCGCGTGTCCCGACTGGTCGAAACCGTGAAGCAGCGCGAATTCGACGGCTACGCTTATGACAGCGCGGCTGCCAGCTTCGAGATGCTGGCGCGCCGCATGCTGGGCCAGGTGCCCAGCTATTTCCGGGTCGAACGCTTCACCGTGGTCGACGAGCGCCGTTTCAACGCACGTGGCGAGGTGGTGCAGGAATCCGAGGCCACGGTTCTTTTGCAGATCGGCAACGAAACCCTCCACGAAGTCTCGTTCGGCAACGGCCCTGTCAATGCGCTCGACAGCGCGATGCGCAAGGCGCTGGAGCCGACCTATCCGGTCTTGAAGAAGATGCGTTTGGCCGACTATCGCGTGCGCATCCTGCGCGCCGGCGACGCCTCGGCCGCCATGCCGCGCGTGTTGATCGAAAGCGCCAACGGCAAGGGCGAGACCTGGTCGACAGTCGGCGTGTCAACCAACGTGATCGACGCCTCGTTCGACGCCTTGCTCGACAGCTTCACCTACAAGCTGTTCCGCAACGGCGTCACCGCCGGCTGATCAAGTTGGCTGGTACCGACGGCACCAGGGGCAGGGCGGAGGCCGGTGCGCCCGGCCCGGCGATCATCCTGGTCGACCCGCAGATGGGCGAGAATATCGGCACCACGGCCCGCGCCATGCTGAATTTCGGCCTGACCGATCTGCGCCTGGTGCGCCCGCGCGACGGCTGGCCCAACCCGCGCGCCGTTTCCGCCGCTTCCGGCGCCGACATCGTGCTGGATACGGTCCGCCTGTTCGACAAGACCGAGGACGCCGCCGCCGACTGCCGGCGCCTTTACGCGACCACCGCGCGGCCGCGCGACATGGTCAAGCCCGTGCTGACACCGCGTGGTGCCGCCGCCGAGATCCGCGCCGCCGAGGCTGGAGGCGCGTCGGTCGGCATCCTGTTCGGGGCGGAGCGCACGGGCCTGAACAATGACGATGTGGCCCTGGCCGACACGGTCATCACCGCCCCGCTGAACCCGTCCTTCTCGTCTCTGAATCTGGCCCAAGCCGTCTTGCTGGTCGCGGCCGAATACCGTCAGGCGGCCGACGAAACACCCCCGAGACAGCTCCAAACCGGCGACAGCCCGCTAGCCGACACCAAGGCCCTGGTCAACCTGTTCGAACATCTCGAAGGCGCCCTCGACACTGCGGATTTCTTCCGCGTCGCCGAAAAGCGCCCGTCCATGGTCCGCGCGCTGCGCAACATGCTCCACCGCGCCGACCTGACCGAACAGGAGGTCCGCACCTGGCACGGCATCATCACGGCGCTGTCGGGGATGCGAAAGGACGGTTCAGCGCGGTTTGAAAGGCGGGATTAGCGGCCGCCAGGCCCACGGGCTGCACCCACATTCAGCCCCTACGGTCGCTAGCGCTCTTGAAAAGCGAATTGCCGGCATTTTAGTCAATGCAGGCTTCTGCTAGCTATGGTGCAGTCAATCTCGCTGTTTGTCGGAGATCAAGCGCTGCAATGAGCCGCTTCGTACCAGGTTCTCTTCTCGCATGCGTTGTCGCGGCGGCGCTTTCCCAAACGGCCGCCGCTTGGGATCGTCGCGACGCGGAGCGGTGCGCCGATCAGGATCTGGCGCCGATCAACCGTGCGGCCGCATGCTCCGTCTTGATCCGGGAGATGGGCGACGTTACTGAAGCGGCGCCCGCGTTCGTCAATCGCGGCTTGGCGCGTAGAAGCCTTGGCAATCATCCAGGCGCGATCGCCGACCTCACTGAGGCCGTCCGTTTAGATCCGACACTGGCCGTTGCCCATATGGCGTTGGGATTGGCCTATTATGACATTGGCCGGATAGATCGTGCGATGGACCTGTGGGACCAGTCTCTTCGGCTGGATCCGGCACAAGTCGCGACCCACTACAATCGTGGTGTTGCCAGCAATGACCTCGGCGAACATGATCGTGCTCTTGTTGATTTGAATGAGGCGATCCGTTTGGAGCCGTCCTATTCTGCAGCCTATCTGGAACGGGGTGTTGCGCATGAAGAACTGGGTCAAATTGAGTGGGCGATCGATGATTACACCGAGGCCCTAGAACTCGATCCTGATCTTGCGATGGCCTACTACAATCGTGGTTCTGCCTTCAACAAACTGGATCTCTGGGAGCGCGCGATCGAGGACTTCGACAGCGCAATCCGCATCGATCCGACTTTTGGCCCGGCCTTCGGCAATCGCGGCTTTGCCAACGTCGAACTCGGGCGTTATGAACAGGCAATCGACGACTTGGATCAGGCAATTCGTGTCGATCCCGATCTCGCAGTTAGTTACTACATCCGCGGTCGCGCTTATGGAGGCCTAGGCCAGACTGCGCGCGCAATCGAGAATTATGACGAAGCGCTGCGGCTCGATTCGGGGCTAGTCGCCGCCTATAACAACCGTGGCAACGCCCGGATAGATCTTGGCGAATACGAGCGCGCAATCGATGATTTTGATCATGCGATACGTCTCGATCCGGGCATAGCTCTCGTCTACAACAACCGCGGCAACGCCCGAAACAGAATCGGCCAGTTTCAAGCGGCGATCCTGGATTTCGATCGAGCAATTCGCCTCAATCCTGAGTTTGCCGGCGCATTCTTCAATCGAGGCCTTAGCCATGCCGAACTTGGTCTGTTTGAGCAGGCGATAAGTGACTTCCACGAAGCGCTTCGGCTCGAACCGTCTTTCGGTCGTGCGTATGTCAGCCGAGGCTACGCATATCGGCTGTCCGGACAGTTCCGCTTGGCAATTGCAGACTTTGACCAAGCAATTCAGTTTGATCCTAGCAACGCAAACGCTTATGCCAACCGGGCAGCTGCCTTTGTGGAGATCGGTCACTACGAACGAGCGATCGACGATTACAGTCTCGCACTGAGCCTAGATCCTAACGAGGCCGCATATTACAGCAACCGAGGCAACGTTAGGAGAGAGATTGGCGACCATGAAGGTGCTGTGCGCGATCTCGATGAGGCAATTCGCCGTTCGCCTGGGTTTGAAGGTGCGCATTTGAGCCGAGGCATTAGCCGCTCACAGCTCGGCCTCTACGGGCCAGCTATTGAAGACTTCGACGAGGCTATTCGGCTAAGCCCCGGGTCTCCCTGGGCATACAATGAACGTGGAAATGCACTAACCGCGATCGGTGAACTCGAACAAGCTATCGAAGACTTCAACGAAGCTGTTCGTCTGAACCCAGAGACTGCTGCGTTCTACAGCAACCGTGGCGACACGTTTCGAATGCAAGGTGAGTTTCGGCTAGCGCTCCTGGACTTTGCGGCAGCAATCCGGCTGGATCCTGCTTTGGCTGTAGCTTACTTCAATCGTGCTTTGGTCTATCGCGTGTTTGAACAGCATCGCATGGCGGCCCGGGACTTCGAGCGAACGCTCGCTTTGGGGTTTGGTCCGGAGCTGTCGGTTGAGACAGTTCGCGCCAACCTAGCTGAAAGCCAGCATGGATTGGCCATGGCCTTTTTTGAACAGGAGCGTCTGGATGAGGCATTGCTGAATGCCGACAAGGCCCTGCTAGTGCTGCCCGAGGCAGTCAATATCATCGATACCCGCGCGCATATTTTTGCAGCCCTCGGACGCTCAGAAGATGCCCTGAGCGAATTCGAGCGCGCGATGCAACTCGGTGGACCCGATTGGATTGTTGAGTATCAGCGCGCCCTGTGGCGGCTCGGCTTCGATCCAGGGCCTCTTGACGGCGTTTACCGCACCGTGTCGCGCGAAGCTCTCGAAGCCTGTTTGCAAGCAGGTTGCCGGTTGGTCGAGTAGCGTTCCGCTCGCGTCGAACAAGTCCGCTAAGTCAACTCGATCAATCGAGTTGGTGACGGTTAAGCTCGAGAAAAGGCTCGCCGTCAAACCAACCCCGCCGCACGCGCTGCATTGATCTGGCTGCGGCTAACTGGCGCTTCGCCACCGTCTTCGAGGTTCACGAAAACCCGACCGGCACGGCGGTGGCTGCCGGTAACGGCCGAGCTTGCCACCCAGTGGGATCGGTGAATGCGCAGGCCCTCCGTCGGCGCGGCCTCGGCAATCGCATCGGCCAGCCGCATCAAGACCAGTTCGCGTCCGGCCTCCGTCACGACCTCGGTGTAGTGATCCTGCGCGCTCAGGCGGATCAGCCGGCCACGCTTCTCCACGGGAAGGCGGCCGAGCAGAGGCGGCGTCGCCGGATCGAACATTGCGGCAGGCTTCGGCGTGCCGACCAGGATCGAGAGAAGCGCAACGCCCAAGGTGATGAACGCGCAGTAGAGATACAGCACCGCGATGTCCAGTGCCCGCGGGTTGGCACCGGTGGTCTTGACAATCGTGACGACGATGACCGTGACCGGAATAGCCGCCAGCAATGCGGCAAGCACCAGCGTCAGGGGCCGCGAGGCGATCCGTTGCGAAAGCCACGCGTCGGCCAGCGTGATGGTAAGGGTCGCCGCGAAGAAGGTCGCCGCCACGTTGGCGGCCCAATAGGCCAGTCTTTGGGGCAAGGCGAAGGCATCGAACGTTCCGAACGGACCGATCAGGCCGACAAGGGCCGCGATCACGGCAAGTCCGACCCAGGCGCGGGGTGCCCGTGCAATCCCGCGCGTTTCGCGAAGCGCGAATGACATCGGGCTGTCATTCGCGCATTGCAGTGACGGTTCGCTCATTTCGCCTTGCCTCGACCCTGGGCCCGTTTCCAGATCGGCGTCACACGCTCGTCCATCTGTGATCATCGCTTTCCTCGAGGATACCGAAATGCCGCCTCTCGGCCAAATCGCTTGCCGCGTTGCCCGGTCCCTAACACATGCCATCGTCTGCCTGCTCGGCACTACTGTCACCGCGCTGGCCTGCACCACCATGGCATTGGGGCCCGCCAGCTACAGGCTTGTCGCTTACAGCTTCGACTTTGGCCCAACCGGTGCTGGCATGGTGGTCGTCAACCCGGTCGGCATCGTGCGGACCTCTCTTTACGATCCGCCCCGCGCAAGCTGGCAGGCACGCTACGGCAGTGTGACGGTCAATCAGGCGGGGCTGGGCATGCCCACGGCCGGGCTGAATACGGCCGGCCTCGTCGTCACCCTCATGTGGAACGACGACGTGGCCTACGAGCCCGCAGATGGCCGTCCCCGGCTGAATGAACTGGAGTTTATCCAGTATCTGCTTGACGGGGCCGGCAGCGTGGAGGAGGCGCTGGCCATTGCCGCCGAGGCCCAAGTCGCGGGCATGGTGCCGATCCATTATTTCCTGGCCGACGCCGGCGGGGACGCCGCGACGCTGGCCTTTCTCGACGGTTTGCCCGTGGTTCGGCGCGGGGAAACTCTGCCGATGCCCGCGCTGACAAATCTGTCCTATGACGTCCTGGTCGACCAGGTTGATCTGTTCGCGCCATTTGGCGGCGACACGGCACTTCCAGCCGTGCGTGATCTGCCCGGTTCCGGGCTCGACGACAGCGTCGTCCGGTTCGCGCATGCCGTGCTGGCGGGCCAAGAGGCGCGGGCGGCGGCATCGCCGGAAGCCGCGTTCGAAGCGCTGTCGGCCGTGCGCTCGCCGTCGACCCGCTGGCAAGTCGTCTTCGACCCGATCGGGCAAGAGGTGCGCTATCAGACTGTCGAGGCCCCTGACCGCCGCGCCCTGCGGCTCGGCGACCTGACATTCGACTGCCGAACGGATGCGCTGTCGATCGATATCGATGATCGAGAGTCCTGGTCGGTGGTTGGCAGTCTGACGCCGCTCACCGGGGCAGAGAATCTGGCGGTCGTGACGGAGGCATTCGGTTCTTTCCCGCATTTCCAGCGCTTTGGGCCGGACTTCCCCGCAATGCTGTCGGCCGGCCAGATGCAGTCGGTCGCCTGCCCGCCCTCCTGACGGCGGCGTTTCGCGCGATCCGTCGGCAACACGGCCCAAGGCTGGCTCTCGCCCGCCACCGTTTGACGTGTCTATCACGGCACGGCGATAACAGGGTCCGTTGCTGGCGCAGGGCAGGGGTCGACCGTGAACGCTGACAGGGATGCCGCCGTTCTCACCTATGTCGAGAATGCCGTTCTCAACGAAGGCGAAGAGATCGTTTGGCGCGGTCGCCCGAGCCCCGGGGCCTGTGCGAGGATCCAGCTGTCGAGGACCGTTGCTGGCGTTGTGTTCATCATCGTTGGCGGCGCCTGGACGATTTTCCTGATCAACATCCAGATATGGATGGCCATACCTGGCCTGGTCGGCCTGGTTTTCGGAGCCAAGCTCTCCGGTCACGCGCTCGCCAACTACCTGAGGGCCGGCCGCTCCTATTACGCGGTGACCAACAAGCGCATCCTGATCATCACAGCCGGTCGATCGATTTCGGTCGACAGCGTGACGGGGTCTGAAATCAGAAAGCTGCGCCGCGTCGAGAAGCCGGATGGTGCTGGCAACGTTTCCTACCGCTCTACGACCAAAGTCGGCCGCGATCACAACGACTATATCCGCACCTACACGTCTGTCGGGTTCAAGGACGGCTTGTGGGGCGTCGCGGATGTTGCGGGTGCGGCCCGCGCGATCGCGGCACTGCAGCCGGCGCCAGATGAGGTCAGTTCAGACGGCCAATCGGAATGATCTCAGGCGATATCGGTTGGAACCTCGTACCCGTCCAGTCGCCCAGCCAGTCCTCGACGGCAAGGCCCGCGTCAGCGATCATGGCGGCTAGGTCGGGCTGCGGCGTATAGCGGATCTGGGCGGTCGCGGAGAAAACGTCGCCACTATCCAGAATGCGATAGGCGTTCTCGTAGCTCAGGACGCCCGTTTCATCGTCGTAGGTGGACTCGTTCCATGCTTCGACGGCTCCGAGGCGGGGGTGGCGAAATTGACGGCGTGTCTCATCGGCCGAACGGGTCTTCCGGGCCGGGCAGGCCGGGTTCCGCGTGTCGAAGATGAAACGTCCGCCCGGCGCCAGATGAGCCGCGATTGTCGCCAGCACCGCCGCCTGGTCATCCTCCGTGAGAAACACCTGAAAGCTGTGCCCGGTCAGGATCACGAGGTCAAAGCGCTTGTCGAGCCGGACTGTCCGCGCGTCCGCCTCGACCCACGCGACCTTGTCGGCGCCCGCTCGGGCGCGCGCGATGTCCAGCATGGCGCCCGCCGGATCGACGCCCGTCACCGTGCGACCTGACACCAGGCTCGCGGCCAGCTCACCGGTTCCGCAGCCGAGATCGAGCACCGAAGCGGCATCTTGAGCCAGCGTGCGGCAATAGTCGAAATCCGGCCTTGCGGCGCCGCGCGCATCGTAGAACTGCGCGAGTTCGGGATCGTCGTAAAGCGCGTTGGGCGATGGCTGCGGCATCGGGAAATGCGGTCGCGACGGCCGCTAGTCGATCCAGCCGAGCACGTTGTGCAGCACGCTCCAGCGCGGCGATGTGTCGGGTCGCGGATGGCCTTCCAGCCAATAGCTTCGAAGCTGTTCCCGATAGCCTTCCGACTCCCGCAGGCTCAGCCAGTAATTCACGAAGTTGAGCAGCTCGGGCGAGTTGGGCGGCATCAGGTAGGCAATGGGCAGGGGCGTACCGATGTTTTCCGGCACGACGGCGGAATAGCCTTCATGGATCTCCGCCCAGGCGCGGGCTTGGGGCAGGGTCCACAGGGCCCCGCTGACCTGCTGATTGCCGAGGATGTCGGCGTAGGTCTCGACGACCAGGATGTCGGCGTTTGGAAACAGATCATTGGCCAGCGGCACGATGACCGGGTCGCTGAAGGCCGCAATGGTCATCCCGTCGCCGCCAGCGATGGCCTCGCGGTTCGAGAAATCCAGCGTTCGGTTTGCCGGCGTGATAACCGTGATGGGGGCGACAAGCTGCGGGTTGGAGATCGTCACCTGCTGCAAGCGCTCATTCGTCACGAAGATGCCGCCGATGGCGAAGTCAAACTCGTTGGCGACCAGATCGTCGCTCAGCGAGTTCCAGTCAAACGGTATGAACTCCAGCCGGACGTTCAGATCGCGCGCCAGCGCATAAACCAACTCCACATCGTAGCCGACGACATTGCCGTCGTCGTTCAAATAGGCGAAGGGGATGATGCCGGTGTTGTAGCCCACACGCATGGTGCCGGTTGACCGGATGCGGTCCATTGTCGTGTCGGCGCTTGAGACGGCGTCGCCTTGGGTCGCCTGCGCGCCGCCGGCTTGCGCAGCGGCGGAGGGCGGGCGCTGGACAAAGCTGACGTCCACGTCCGTGATCAGATCCTGGGGCAGTTCGAACGCGAGATAGGGGTTGGGCTGGCTGGGCACGAGGATTGGCCTGGCCGCGACACCGGCGGCCGCCAGGCCGCCGACGAACACCACACTCAACACCGACACGGGAACCCACCGCCGATGCCGGATCTGCAGCTTGCCGAAATAGCCCAGCACGACAGCCATCGTGATGATCGCCAGGCCCATGGCCGACAACAGGATCTGCGGGTATCGGGTCACGGCCGAGGTTTCGACATAAAGGAACGTGGTGTCCGGCGGCAGCCCGATCCAGTCAGCCAGGAAGCCAACGGCATTCACGGTCGAGGTCGGCGAGCCGACGGTCGACAATATGGTCATGAACGGCAGCAGCAGATACTGGGTGAAGGTCAGCGCGTGATCATAGAAGTCAGCCGCGAACAACACGAACAGGCCGATCAACCAGTTGCCCATCTCGGCGATGGCATAGGCAACGGCGACGGTCGTGGCGACGATATCGTCGCGGTCCTCGTCCTCGATGCCCAGCTTGGCCGCCAGTTTCTGCCCAAACTGCACGACGTAGGGAACGCAAGTGACCAGCAGCGAGGTGCTGACCGAGATGATCAAGGCGGCCTTCAGGCTGCCAAGCATCTCGCGATAGCTGATCGGCACCAGGGATGTTGCCAAAAAGGGGATCACGCCGAAGGCCAGCAATACGGCGCCCAGCGTGAACAAGACGAGATAGAGAACGATGCTGCCCAGCTCGTCGATCTGGATCGAGCCGGACAGATCTGCGAACAGGGCCAGCACGCCGATGGGGGCGACATAGGTAACCCAACTCCAGATCTTGGCGCTGGCCCGGCGCACCAGATCCACGCCGTTCAGAAAGCCCTCACGATTGTCGAACCGCTGAATGGCGACGCCGTAGATGACCGCCAGCAAAACGATCGCCGGCACGTAATTGTCCACCAGCGCGGACACCGGGTTCGCTGGGATCAGCAGGGAGATCAGCTCCGCGCCGGCCGACACCCCGCCCGGCTGGACGACCACCGGTGGCCTCGGTTCGGGGATGGCGAGACCCAGGATGAACACGGTGGCGAAGATGCCGACTGCTGAAAGCGCGAACACGTAGATCCCGGCCTTCAGCAGGCGCAGCGCTGTGTTCGGCGTCAGCTTGCCGAGCCCGTGCAGCAGCGAGCAGATGATGTAGGGATAGACCACCATCTGTAACAGGCCGATATAGGCTTCGCCGAAGGGCGCGAGAACGCTGGCGTAGTCGCCGAACAGAACGCCGATCAGGCAACCGACGACGGCGCCTATGACGATCCAGTAGGGCAGTCCGATCGAAGTCAGCTTGCGAATGATGGACACGCTTTATCGCCTTCGGCCCAGATCCCGCCAAGTTTGGATGAGTCGTTGATCGCCACCCAAATCGTACATGACGTTTGGTGGATGACAAACGCCCAAGACTTAGGCGGCAGCCGTAACCACGATCTCGACCAAGTCGTTGCCGGCCAGGTCGGTGCCGACGCAGGCGCGTTGGGGCCAGTTGTCCTTGTCCCCGATCCAATCGCACCAGACGGCATCCATTTCCGCCTTGGTCACCATGTCGCGCAGATAAACGGTCGCCTGCAGCAGGCGACCCTTACCGCTGCCGGCCTCGACCAAGATCCGTTCCAGGATCGCCAGAGTGGATCTGGTCTGTTCGGCGACCGTCGGCGCCGAGCCAGTATCGGTCGCGACGGCGTAAACAAGGCCGCCATGGGCGACCGCGCGACAGCGGCCGCGACTGGTACCGTGAAACCGTTTGATCGTCATGGGAGTATCCTCCTCCGCTAGGGATTGTTGGGGGCATGGCGTTCGGCTCGATGGCCTCGGCTGATCAGCCAATAGATCACGCAGGCGAGAAAAGCACCGATCAGCCAACCGAAGCCGAGCAGGAATTCCAGCGCCGGCAGCCAGACGGTGAGGACGGCGAACACCGTCGGGATGACAAACGCCACCAATGCCCGTCGGTTCCAGCCCTTGGTGTAATAGTAGGCACTGTCGGCATCGGAGCGAAAGATCGCGTCGATATCCAGCCGTTGCCGTCTGATGACGTAATAGTCGGCGATAAGGATGCCGTAGGCCGGGGCGAGCACGGCGCCAAGTGTGTTCACGAACTTGGGCACGCCAAACTCGCTGATCACCGACACCCAGAGGGCAGAGACGACAAACGCGGCCAGGGCCGCAAGCAGCCCGCCGAACCGAAAACTGATCCTGCTGGGGATCAGGTTCGAAAGATCGTTGGCCGGTGCGATGAAGTTGGCCACCACATTGATGCCGATCGTGGCGATGAAGAAGGTCAGAGTCGCCACGATGGTCAGCGTCAGATTGTCGACCTGGCCGATGATCGCGGTTGGATCGGTCAGCCTTTCGCCAAAAACGGCCGCCACGCCACTCATCGTCAGCAGGACGAGCAGGGAAAAGAACGCCATGTTCAGCGGCAGGCCCAACAGGTTCCCTATCCTCATGTCCCGCTCGGATCGGACATAGCGTGAAAAGTCGCAATAGTTGAGGATGACGGGCGCGTAGGCAGCGATCTGGGTCCCGACGATGGCCATAAAGGCGGCGAAGGTGCCGCCTGGAAACGAATGATCGCCGCGCATGATCGAGCCGGTTTCGCGCAGCAGGTTGTCGCCGGATCTGATCCAAAGGATCGCAAGCAAGACGATCATCACGGCGTAGACGGCGGGCGCCGCCCAATTCAGGAAGCGCCTGATGGCCTTGATACCGCGCCAGAACAGGGCGACCTGGGTGGCACTGACGATCACGAGGGCCAGCCAATGGGCCGCGTCCAAGGCCAGAAACCGCCAGTCCGGGCCGGGCCCGAACAGCGAGCGGATCAACAGGGCGACGGCGTTCGACGCCACATAGGTCTGGGCGCCGTACCAGAAGACCGCGACGACGCCCCGCATCAGGGCGGGAAGGTTGGCGCCGAACACGCCCATGCCGGCCCGTGCCATCACCGGATAGGGGACCCCGTACTTGATGCCCGGCCGGCCCGAGATGTTGATCAACACCATGATCACGAACCCGGACACCACGATGGCAGCAAAGACGGTCCAGCCATCAAGCCCGAACGACAGAAACAGCGTGCCGGCTACCGTGTAGGCGAACAGGCTCTGCGAAAAGTTTGCCCAGACACTGAAGATTTCGAACCAGCCCCAGGTCTGATGCCGGTGCTGAATCGGCGCTAGGTCCGCGTTGAACAGCTTTGGGTCGGCTATAATCGAGCTGACATTGCGTTGACCTCGCTGCTCAGCGATCAATGGGGTTTCTCCGCATCTGAAGCGCGCGGGCGGTGCCGGCGAGCCCGCTGTCCGAGATCTCGATCTCGCGGGTTGGCAAGGTAGCCGCTGGTGATGTTCGATGTCCAAGATCGAAGCTGGCTCGGTGCGGTCTGACTGGCCGCGAGACCAGGCCAATGAGAAGGATGCGCGCGATGGACCCTGTCGGAGGCGGATGTCTGTGCCGCCGGATTCGCTACGAATATCGCGGCGAAGTAGGGCCGGCGGCCTACTGCCATTGCGAGGACTGTCGACGCTGCACCGGCGGTGCCTTCAATGTCGGTGTCAGGTTGGAGGCGGCAGGCTTTCGCGTGCTTCTCGGCGAGCCAAAAGCCTTCACCAAGACGGCCGACAGCGGCCACAGCCTGACTCGGCATTTCTGCACCGACTGCGGATCGCCGATCTACACCTCATCGCCGAGACATCCGACCTTCGTCTATGTCAAGGCCGGAAGTCTCGACGACCCGACGATCGTTAAGCCTGTCTATCAAAGCTGGACATCGTCAGCAGTCACCTGGGCCTTTATCCCAAGCGGATTGAGCGGCTACGAAAAGGGACGGGGCAACCAGGGGCTTGAAAGCGGCGGAAACCCATGAAGGCGCAATGCGAGCCCCCCGCCAGTTGACTTGACATTCGGGCGCCAGGGGGTATGGTCCGCGCCGCTTTCCGAGAACGCGGGTCCGGTGCAGCGCCCAAACGGGTGTCTGAAGCCGTCGCCCCGTCCCGACCGGGACCTATCGGAACAAGACGAAACGCAACTGAAGCATCAGAGAAGGAGCCCGCAGCCATGGGCAAGCGTCTTAGTTCGAAGTACAAGATTGATCGCCGGTTGGGCGTCAATCTGTGGGGGCGGCCCAAGAGCCCCATCAACCGCCGGCAATATGGCCCCGGTGAGCACGGCCAGCGCCGCCGCAAGCCGACCGATTTCGGCACCCAGCTGATGGCCAAGCAGAAGCTGAAGGGCTACTACGGCAATATCGGCGAGAAGCAGTTTCGCAAGTATTACGCCGAGGCCGTGCGCCGCAAGGGCGACACCGGCGAGAACCTGATCGGCATTCTGGAAAGCCGTTTGGACGCCGCGGTTTATCGCATGAAGTTCTGCCCGACGGTCTTCGCCGCGCGGCAACTGGTCAACCACGGCCATGTCCGGGTCAACGGCAAGCGCGTTAACATTCCTTCCTACATGGTCAAGGAAGGCGACCTGATCGAACTGAAGGAAAAGTCGCGCGAACTGCCGGTTGTGCTGGAGGGTGTCCAGTCGGTCGAACGTGACGTGCCGGACTATTTCGAGGTCGATCACAACAAGATGCAGGGCCGGCTGATCCGCGTTCCGGAACTGGCCGACGTGCCTTATCCGGTGCCGATGGAACCGAACCTGGTGATCGAGTTCTATTCGCGCTAACCCGCGCCAATCGGATCTCTATACGAAGCCACCCGCCAGCCAGGCCGGGTGGCTTCTCGCTTTTTGGGTCGGCGGTTGTTACGGCGGCGCTTGGATGCGGCGCTGCCACCAGCCGACATCGTGCCAGTGGCCGAACTTGAAGCCGACCTCGCGATAGATGCCGACCGGTTGGAACCCCATGCCCTCATGCAGCTTCACGCTGGCTTCGTTGGGCAAGGTGATGCCGGCCATGGCCATGTGAAAGCCACGCTCGGCCAGGGTCTCGAAAAGCGCGCGATAGAGCCGCTTGCCGACGCCGGCACCGCGAGCACTTTCGGCCACATAGGCCGACACGTTGACCGACCAGCGGTAAGCCGCGCGCTCCATATGCTGCGCGGCATACGCGTAGCCGATGACGCGCTTGTCTTGCTCGGCGACCAGATAGGGATAGCGCTCAAGAACATGCGCGATGCGCCCGGCCATGTCGTCGGCAGCTGGCGGTACCTCTTCGAACGAAATGGCCGTCTGTTCCACGATGGGGCGGTAGATGGCCGCGACCGCGGCACCATCGCCCGGGGTGGCTTGCCGTAAGGAGATATCGCCTACGGCGGTCATTGGGCCACCGGCGTGGTCTGTGCCTGGCTGTCGCGGCGGTAGGCATGAACCGCATCGGTGCTGAAGATCACCAGAGCCAGCCAGATGAAGCCGAAGGTGACGAAGATCTGCGGGTCGAAGGTCTCGCGCAGGACCAGGGTCGCAATCGCGAACTGCAGCGTCGGCGCCAGGTATTGCAGAAGGCCGATGGTGGTGTAAGGCAGCCGCTGGGCGCCCGTGACGAACAGCACCAGCGGCACGCCCGTCGCGATGCCGGAGCATACCAACAGCAGGCTGATCACCCAGCCACCGCCGCCGATGGACGCCGGGCCAAAATCCCCAAGACCCGCCGCCGTCAGCCAGATGAGGAATGTCAGGGCGAGGGGAAGCATCAAAAGGGTCTCGACGAACAAGCCGACCAGCGGGTCGATACGGACCGTCTTGCGGATCATGCCGTAAATGGCGAACGTGATCGCCAGCCAGAGGCCGACCCACGGCACCGTGCCAAGGACCGCCAGTTGATAGCCGACGCCGATCAAGGCGAGAAGCACGGCCACCGTCTGCCAGCGCCGCAGGCGTTCGCGCAAAAACACCACGCCAAGCGCGACATTCACCAGCGGATTGATGAAGTAGCCGAGACTGACCTCGTAGAGCCGGCCATGCTCGATGGCCCAGACGAAGATCGTCCAGTTCACCGAGATGATCAGCGTCGTGCAGGTCAGGACGAGGACGAAGCGTCGGTTGCGGAGCACCGGCATGATGTGATTGAGACGCCCCAGAAGGGCCATCAGCAACACCATCAACAGGACCGTCCAGACGATCCTGTGGGCGACGACCTGCCATGGCCCGACATGGGCCACCGCATGGAAGTAAAGCGGCGATATGCCCCAAAACACGAACGCGCCAAGCGCCGCTGAGACGCCGACAAGCGTTTCGTGTCGAGCATCCGCCGACGCCGCGACGGTGTTTATGGATTGCGCCATGGTTGGCCAAGCCTAGAGGCCGGCGCCAACCCACAGCAATCGATCTGGTTGCATGGCGGCGTTGCGAGCCGCCCGGTGCTAAATCCGGCTCAGGCGTCCTGCGTTGCCGGCTGCAGGTTGATGCCCCGCGTGCTCAGCAGTTCGGACAGTTCGCCGGTCTGGAACATCTCGCGCACGATGTCGCAGCCGCCGACGAACTCGCCCTTCACGTAGAGCTGAGGCACGGTCGGCCAGTCGGAAAAGTCCTTGACGCCCTGGCGCAGGGACGGGTCGACCAGCACGTCGATCCCTTTGAACGGAACGCCCAAATGGGTCAAGACCTGAACGACCGCGGCTGAAAAGCCGCACTGCGGAAACACGGGCGTGCCCTTCATGTAGAGCACCACATCGTTTTGGCCGATGTCGCCGCGAATACGTTCGAAAACCGGATTGTCCATGCCGGGGATCCCTTCAGGAGACTGTGATTTAGCTGGTCGGGGTCGCGGTCTGCAACGCTAACGCGTGCAACTCGCCGCCCATCCGGCCCTGCAGGGCCTGATAGACCATCTGATGCTGCTGTACCCGCGACTTGCCCTCGAAAGCGGCGCTGGTGACATGGGCGGCGTAATGGTCGCCATCGCCGCGCAGATCCTCGATCTGCACGTCGGCGTCGGGGATGCCTTCCTTGATCAATCGCACGATCTCAGTCGGATCCATCGGCATGTCGTCAGCCCCTTTTGAGTTCTTATCGCCTGCTACGCTCGTGCGTCAGCGGGCCCGCGCCATCAGTTCGGGAAGGAACGATTCGTGGGCCGCCCGCAACGTGTCCAAAGATATGGCGTTCGCGCCATTTAGTGTCAACGCATCGCCACCCGTGCGACCGACCGCGCGGCACGGCACGCCGGCCGCCTCCGCACGGGCCTCGACCTCGCCGGGCTCGGTAGTCGAGACCAGATAGCGGGCCTGGTCCTCGCCGAACAGCCAGGCCTGGAGCGGCAGATCGTCCGGCACCTCAAGGTCGGCGCCGATCTGGCCCGCGATCGCCATCTCGGCCAGGGCGACATAGAGGCCGCCATCGGACAGGTCGTGGACGGCGCTGACCAGGCCCCGGATGATCAGCCGGCGAACCAGGTTGCCGTTGCGTCGCTCGCTGGCGGGCGAGACCGGCGGCGGCCGATGCCGCTCCTCGCCGAAAAGCTGCTGAAGATAGATCGAGCAGCCGAGATGGCCGTTGGTCTCACCGATCAGCATCAACGTCTCGCCGGCCCGTTTCAGGCGCGGGGTCATGTGCTGGCCGATATCGTCGATCAGGCCGACACCGCCGATTGCCGGGGTCGGCAAAATGGCCTCGCCATCGGTTTCGTTGTACAGTGAGACGTTGCCGGAAACGACAGGAAAATCAAGAACTTGACAGGCGTTCTTCATGCCTTGTATGGCGCCCACAAACTGGCCCATGATGGCCGGCTTTTCCGGGTTGCCGAAGTTCATGTTGTCGGTGATCGCCAGGGGCTTGGCGCCGGCGGCCGTCAGATTGCGCCAGGCCTCCGCCACTGCCTGGGCGCCCCCACGTTCCGGATCGGCCCGGCAATAGCGCGGCGTACAGTCGGTGGTCATGGCCAGCGCCCTCGACGTGCCATGGATGCGCACGACGGCCGCGTCGCCGCCTTCGTCCAGGCCCGGGCCAGCGGCCGTGTCGGCCATGACCTGGCTGTCATACTGCTCATAGATCCAGGCTTTGGAGGCCAGGTCCGGGCTGGCCAGCAATCGTTCCAGCACACGCTCTGCCGCATCGGGCAGGGGGAAATCGGCCGCGTCGGCTTCGGACGCTGTCGGCGTCGATGTCCAGGGCCGGTCATAGTTCGGCGCCTGATCGACCAGCGGGCCGACACGGATGTCCGCCACGACCGCACCGTCCTTGCGCAACACCAGATGTCCGCTGTCCGTCACCTGCCCGATAACGGCGAAATCCAACTCCCACTTCTCGAAGATCGCACGTGCGGCGTCCTCGCGGCCGGGGCGCAGCACCATCAGCATGCGTTCCTGGCTTTCCGACAGCATGATTTCGTAGGCGCTCATGCCCGTCTCGCGGCAGGGCACATGATCAAGGTCGAGTTCGATGCCGCAGCCGCCCTTGTCGGCCATCTCGACCGACGACGAGGTCAGGCCAGCCGCGCCCATATCCTGGATCGCGATGATGGCGTCGGTCGCCATCAGTTCCAGGCAGGCCTCGATCAACAGCTTCTCGGTGAACGGGTCGCCGACCTGAACCGTCGGGCGTTTTTCCTCCGACCCCTCGCCGAACTCGGCCGACGCCATGGTCGCGCCGTGAATGCCGTCGCGCCCGGTCTTTGAGCCGACATAGACCACCGGATTGCCGGGGCCGGCCGCCGCCGAATAGAAGATGCGGTCCGCGGCCGCCAGCCCGACCGTCATGGCGTTAACGAGGATGTTGCCGTTGTAGGCCGGATGGAAATTGGTCTCGCCGCCCACTGTCGGCACGCCGACGCAGTTGCCGTAGCCGCCGATGCCGGCCACCACGCCGGCGACCAGATGTCGCGTCTTGGGGTGATCGGGCGCACCGAAGCGCAGCGCATTCAAATTGGCGATCGGGCGCGCGCCCATGGTGAAGACATCGCGCAGGATGCCGCCAACCCCTGTCGCCGCGCCCTGATAGGGCTCGATAAAGCTGGGGTGGTTGTGGCTTTCCATCTTGAAGATGGCGGCCAGCCCGTCGCCGATATCGATCACCCCGGCATTCTCACCCGGTCCCTGGATCACCCAGGGGGCCTCGGTCGGCAGTTGCTTCAGCCAACGGCGCGACGATTTGTAGGAGCAGTGCTCCGACCACATGACCGAGAAGATGCCGAGCTCTGTCAGGTTCGGCGGCCGGTTCAACAGTTTCAGGATCAGGGCGTACTCGTCCGACGTCAGGCCGTGCTCGACCGCCATGTCCGGCGTGACCTCACCCATCGCAACCGTCATGACAGCGCCTGCATCAGGCCGTCGAACAGGGGTCGGCCGTCGGTCGGGCCCAGGGCCGGATCGACCGCGCGTTCCGGATGTGGCATCAGGCCCAGAACCGTGCGTTCCGGGTTCACAATGCCGGCAATGTTGCGCTGGCTGCCGTTCGGGTTGTCGACATAGCGAAACGCCACCAGACCCTCGCCTTCGAGCCGGTCGAGCGTCTCGTCGTCGGCAAAATAATTGCCGTCATGATGCGCGATCGGCAAACGGATCTGCGTGTCATCCTCATACGAAGAGGTAAATGAAGATCCCTCTTTTTTTACTTTCAGTTCAATGGCTTTTCCGATGAAGCAGAGTTCTTGATTGCGCATCAAAATGCCGGGCAAAAGGCCGATTTCGGTCAGGACCTGAAAGCCGTTGCAGATGCCCAGCACTCGGACGCCTCGCTTGGCTGCCTCGGCGACGGCCGGCATGACCGGCGATTGCGCCGCCACGGCGCCACAGCGCAGATAGTCGCCATAGGAGAACCCGCCGGGGACGCCGATCAGATCGACGTCCGGCAAAGCCGTTTCGCGGTGCCAGACCATCATGGGCGCTGTGCCGGTCACAAGGGCCAGGGCGGTCGCCAGATCACGATCGCAGTTCGATCCGGGAAAGACGATGACGCAGGATTTCATGAGCGCGGGTGTAGCGGCGGTCTGGCCGCCTTTCAAGAACCGAATGCCGGTTACAGCCCCGGTAGCGACTTGTCCTTCTGTTTGGCGACGTAATAGCGCCAGATCAGGAAGGCGGCCGCGCTGCGGCGGGGGCGCCACGACTCGGCGGCCTCTGCCAATTCGGGGGCCGAGGGCCGCGAGTCGAGGCCCGCGAGCATTTGCCAGCCGACCATCAAGGCCAGGTCTTTCGCCGGCAGAATGTCGGGCCGGCCCAGTCCGAACAGCAGATAGCATTCGGCCGTCCACGTGCCGACACCCTTCAGACGCGTCAGGGTCTCGATGGCGTCGGCGTCGTCCATCTCGCCAATCGCATCGAAATCCAAATGCCGGTCGATGACGGCATGGGCGAGCGCGGTGCCGTAGCGCATTTTCGGGCGGCTGAAGCCACAGGCGCGCATGGTATCGTCCGACAGCGTCAGAAAGCCCGCCGGCGTCACCGGCTGCAGGCAGGCCGAAAGCTTGCGCCACATCGCTTCCGCCGCGCGGACCGAAACCTGCTGTTCGAGAATCAGCTGCAAGAGGGTCGGGAAGCCCGGCCCGCGCAGGCGAAACGGAAAGGCGTCGATCAGCGGCAGGGCCGGGGCCAGCCGTGGTTCATCGGCGGCGACCAGGGCGGCAGCCTGTTGCAGATCGTCCGCATGGCGAATCACCTCGCCAGCCACGGCCCGCCCCAAATCCTAGGACGCGACCTCGATCGCGTAGCGCTCGATCACCGGGTTGGCCAGCAGCTTGCGGCACATCTCGTCCAGCCGCGCCTTGGCGGCCTCCGGATCGTTGCCGTCGATCTCCAGCTCGATCAGCTTGCCCTGGCGGACCTCGCCGACCTCGCCGAAGCCGAGGCCATGCAGCGCATTGCCGATGGCCTTGCCCTGGGGGTCGAGGACGCCGTCCTTCAAGGTGACGTGAACGGTGGCCTTCAAGACGCAAAACCCTTTTTCTCGGTCAACTCGATCACCTCGCCATCCTCCAGGATACCCAGCCGCCGCGCGACCTCGCGGTAGGCGTTTTCGACATTGCCCAGATCCTGGCGAAACCGGTCCTTGTCCAGCTTCTCGCCGGAAGTGATGTCCCACAGCCGGCAACTGTCCGGGCTGATCTCGTCGGCCAGGATGATGCGAACATCCCCATGCTCGTTATAGATCCGCCCGAACTCCAGCTTGAAGTCGACCAGGCGCAAGCCGATGCCGAGGAACAAGCCGGACATGAAGTCGTTGATGCGCAGGCTCAACGACATCATTTCGTCCAGGTCCTGCGGTGCGGCCCAGTTGAACGCCGTGATGTGCTCTTCGGAAACCAGCGGGTCGCCCAGCTCGTCGGACTTGTAATAGTACTCGATGATCGAGCGGGGCAGGGCGGTGCCTTCCTCCAGCCCCAGGCGTTTGCAGATGGTGCCGGCGGCGACGTTGCGAACCACCACCTCAACGGGGATGATTTCGACCTCGCGCACCAGCTGCTCGCGCATGTTCAAACGGCGGACGAAGTGGGTTGGAATGCCCATGTCGGCCAGCCGCAGCATGACATACTCGGAAATACGGTTGTTCAATGCACCTTTGCCCGAGATCACGCCCTTTTTCTTGGCGTTGAACGCGGTTGCATCGTCCTTGAAATACTGCACGATTGTTCCTGGTTCTGGCCCCTCGAACAGGATCTTGGCCTTGCCCTCATATATGCGGCGGCGCTTGTTCATGCGCGGCAACCTTCTGAAATGATCCCGGTCAAAACCCCTGGGGACCCAATGAGTGATAGTATCATTACTTGGTAACGCCTCGATTGGGCGGTTGCGCCCTTTAATTGGGCGGACCTGGGCTCATATAGCAAGTGCCGGCTTAAGGCTCAATCGGCGCGTTGATTGTGTTGGTGGAGCGAAGGGGTTGTCGCTATGTCGGCGACGGCTATAACAGCGGCGGCGTTTGGGCAGACGGGCAACGATTGAGGAACCAATGTCAACTTTCGACGATCGCAAAAAGGGCTTTGAAAACAAGTACCAGCACGATCAGGAGATGCTGTTCAAGATCCAGAATCGTCGCAACAAGTTGCTTGGTCTTTGGGCCGCCGACCTGTTGGGCAAGTCCGGCGAGGATGCCGATGCCTATGCCAAGGAGGTCATCCTGTCCGACTTCGAGGCGCCGGGCGACGATGACGTCCACGACAAGGTCGCGGCGGATTTAGAGGCGGCCAGCGTCGACCTCTCCGACCATCGCCTGCGCAAGAAGATGGACGAGTTGCTGGCGGTGGCGCACGAGCAGATCATGACGGAGACGGGCTGAGCTTCGTCGACCGTTTCTGAACGGTCAGTCCGGATCGAACACCCGTTTGAACACCGTGTCGACGTGTTTGGTGTGGTAGGCTAGGTCGAACAGGCGGCCTAGCTGATCCTCATCGAGTCGCTCGGTCACGCCTGCGTCCTGGCGCAGCAGGTCGAGGAAGCTGCCGCCCGATTGCCAGACGGCCATGGCATTGCGCTGAACGGTCTCGTAGGCTTCCTCGCGGCTCATCCCCGCCTGGGTGAGGGCCAGCAGCACCCGCTGTGAAAACACCAGCCCACCCAACCGGTCCAGATTGGCACGCATCGCGTCGGGATGGACCATCAGCTTGCCGATCACGCCGGCAAGCCGGCCAAGCGCGAAATCCAGCGCGATCGTCGCGTCGGGCGCGATGACGCGCTCGACCGACGAATGGGCAATGTCCCGCTCATGCCACTGGGCGATGTTCTCCAAGGCCGGCACCACGGCCGCCCGGACGATGCGTGCCAACCCCGTCAGGTTTTCGGTCAGCACCGGGTTGCGCTTGTGCGGCATGGCCGACGAGCCCTTTTGGCCGGCGGCGAAGAACTCCTCCGCCTCGCGAACCTCGGTGCGCTGAAGATGGCGGATTTCGACCGCCAGGTTTTCCACCGAGCCCGCGACCACGCCCAGCGCGGCAAAGAAGGCCCCATGCCGGTCGCGTGGGATGATCTGCGTGGATACCGTCTCCGGCACCAGCCCGAGCTTTTCCGCGACATGTGCCTCGACACTGGGGTGGATGTTGGCATAGGTGCCCACCGCGCCGGATATCGCGCAGGTCGCGACCTCCGCTCGCGCCGCCTCCAGCCGCTTGCGCGCCCGCGCGAAGGCGGCGTAATGGCCGGCCAGCTTCAGCCCGAAAGTCGTCGGCTCGGCATGAATGCCATGGCTGCGGCCGATACAGATCGTATTGCGATGCTCAAACGCGCGGGTTTTCAGCGCCGATAGCAGGGCATCGACATCACGCAGCAGCAGGTCGGCGGCTTGCTTGAGCTGGACGGCCAGCGTGGTGTCCAGAATGTCCGACGAGGTCATGCCCTGATGGACGAAGCGCGCCTCGGGTCCGACATGTTCGGCCAGATTGGTCAGAAAGGCGATGACGTCGTGATGGGTCTCGCGCTCGATCTCGTCGATGCGCGCGATCTCCCACTTGCCCTTTTTCCAAACCGTCTCGGCCGCCTCACGCGGGATCACGCCCAACTCCGCTTGGGCGTCGCAGGCATGGGCCTCGATCTCGAACCAGATCCGGAACTTGTTCTCCGGCTCCCAGATCTTGGCCATCTCGGGCCGGGAATAGCGTGGGATCATTGATTGTCGTCTTCACAGATAGGGATTGCGCTCGGCAGCCACCCCTACCTACGCGCTTTCACCGCCAAGGCTGTAACGGTTTTACAGCAACCCTAACCCTCGAAAACTGGCCTGCCCCGCGCGGCCGATGATGACATGGTCGTGGATGACGACATCGACGGACGACAGCGCCAACGCGATCTGGTGGGTCATGGCGATGTCGGCCTCGGACGGTTGAGGGTCGCCGGACGGGTGGTTGTGCACCAGGATGATCGCCGTGGCACCCAGCTCCAGAACCCGCTTGACCACCTCGCGCGGGTAGACCGGCGCTTGGTCGACCGTGCCCTGCTGCATCACCTCGTCGGCGATCAGAGCGTTTTTCTTGTCCAGAAACAGAAGGCGGACCTGTTCGGTCGTCTGATCCTGCATGGCCAGCCGCAGATAGGCCATCAGTTGCTCCCAGCCGCCCAACACTGGGCGCTCAGCGACCTGTTGACGCAGCATGCGCTCCGCGGCGGCCTGGACGGCTTTTAGCGCCACGACCGCCGATGGGCCCAGGCCGCCGCGCTGCTCCAGATGCGCCGGATCGGCGGCAAGAACACCGGCGAAGCCGCCGAACTCGTCGAGCAACTGCTTGGCCAACGGCTTCACGTCGCGCCTGGGAATGGCGCCGAACAGCAGCAGTTCCAAAAGCTCGTAATCCGCCAGACCGTCAGGGCCGGCGCTCAAAAAGCGCTGGCGCAGCCGGTCGCGGTGGCCGGTGTAGTGAGGCTTGGTCTTCGTCCCCGTCACGGCCCCGCATAGGGCGGTTGGGTGTAGCCGGCGGGCGACAGGGTGAAGATCTCGACCCCATCCGCCGTAACGCCGACGGAGTGTTCGAACTGGGCCGACAGGCTCTTGTCGCGCGTCACTGCGGTCCAGCCGTCGGACAGCACTTTCACGTCGCGCCGGCCGGCATTCACCATCGGCTCGATGGTAAAGAACATGCCCTCCTTCAGCACCATGCCTTCGCCCGCATTGCCGTAGTGTAGAATGCTGGGCGGGGCGTGAAAGACCCGGCCCAGCCCGTGGCCGCAAAAGTCCTCCACCACGGAAAAGCGCGGCTCGACATGGGACTGGATGGCATGGCCGATATCGCCCAGCGTGGCGCCGGGCTTGACCGCCGCGATGCCCTTCATCATCGCCTCATAGGTCGCGCTTACCAACTGGCGCGCCTTGACCGAGACCTTGTCGCCGGCGAAGTACATGCGGCTGTTGTCGCCGTACCAGCCGTCGAGAATGACCGTGACATCAATGTTCAGAATGTCGCCGCGCGACAGTCGCCGGTCGCCGGGGATGCCGTGGCAGACGACATGGTTCAGCGAGATGCAACTGGCCTTGGTGTAGCCGCGATAATTGATCGTCGCCGGGACCGCGCCATTGTCCCGCATGTAGGTCTCGCACAGCTTGTCGAGCTCACCGGTGGTGATCCCGGGTTCGACATAATCGGTGATGAAATCCAACGTCGCGGCCGCCAGCCTGCCGGCCTTGCGCATGCCGGCAAAGCCTTCGGGGCCGTGGATCGGCACCCGTTCCAGTTCCAAGGCGTCGGCCAAATAATCCTGAGCCATCAAATATGATCCTGTCGAACCAATCTCGCCGCCGGCTATAGCATCAGCGGCAGTTGTCTTTCCACGGTGATGCCGGCAGGGCTGACCTGACAGGCATAACAAACGGCCTCGACCCCGTTGGCCCGTGCTTGGCGCAGGGCATTGTCATAGGCGGGGTCGATGTCGGCCGCGATCCTAAAATGGTCATTGTCGGACCGCTGTACCAGATAGACCATCACCGCCCGGGCGCCATCGGCGACCATGTCCGTCATCTCGCGCAGATGTTTCGCGCCACGCGCCGTCACCGCGTCGGGGAACTCCGCTGCCGTCGGGTGGGGGCCGTCGGGCCGCGTCAGATGAACGTTCTTGACCTCGACATAGCAGGGCGGCCGGTCCGGGCTTTCGAGCAGGATGTCGATGCGGCTGTTCTTGCCGTAGCGCACCTCGCGCCGCAGGGACGGGTAGCCGGCAAGCTCGGCGATCGTCCCATCGCGAATCGCCTCTTCGACCAAGCCGTTGGGATGGCTGGTGTTGATGCCGACAAAGGTGCCGTCGTCCAGACGCACCAGCTCCAGCGAGTGTTTCAGCTTGCGGCTGGGCTTGTCGTGATAGGACAGATAGGCGCCGATCCCCGGCATGTTCAGCCCGATCATGCCGCCGGGATTGGCGCAATGGGCCGTGATCTCCGTGCCGTCCGGCAAGGCGATGTCGGCCAGAAACCGTTTGTACCGGCGAATCAACCGGCCTTCGATCAAAGGGGTGGCGAAGCGCATCGCGCTTTCCTATAGGCTGTGCCCGAGTCTGACAACGGTGCGGAAAACGGGTATGGGCGATCAAGGCGTGGTCACGGCGGCCGCGATCATCATCGGCAACGAGATCTTGAGCGGCCGGACCAGGGACGCCAACCTGCCCTACATCGCCGAACGGCTGGCCGGCTGGGGTATTCAGTTGATGGAGGCGCGGGTCGTGCCGGACATCGAGGACGAGATCGTCGGCGCGGTGAACGCGCTGCGCGCCAAGTTCGACTATGTGCTGACCTCCGGCGGCATCGGCCCGACCCATGACGACATCACCGCCGCCTCGATCGCCAAGGCGTTCGACGTGCCGCTGGACCGGCATGACGAGGCCGTGCGCCGGCTGCAGCGCCATTACGAACGGCCGGAGGATCTGACCGAGGCGCGCCTGCGCATGGCCAACGTGCCCCGGGGCGGGGTGCTGATCGACAATCCGGTCAGTGCCGCGCCGGGCTTTCAGGTCGAGAACGTCTTCGTGCTGGCCGGCGTGCCCCGCATCATGCAGGCGATGATCGACGGGCTGCAGGGCCGCATGGCGGGCGGGCGGCAGATGCATGCGGTGTCGATCACCTGCGCCTTGCCGGAAAGCATCCTGGCGCCGGGGCTGGGCGAGATCCAGTCGGACCATCCGGACGTCTCGATCGGCAGCTATCCGCATTTCGCGGCGGCGCGGTCCGCCAGCCGGTTCGGCGTCAGCATCGTGCTGCGCGGCCTGGAGACGACAGACGTCGAAGCCGCGGCCGACAAGGTCCGCGACCTGATGCGCTCCCTCGGTGGCACGCCGGAGGATCGCGACCTTTCCACTGACAAGAAGGCGGCCGACCATGCTTGAACTTGCGCTGACCAGCTTCGCGACCTTGTTCGTGATCATCGATCCGCCGGGCAATCTGCCGATCTTCATTTCGCTGACGGCCAACACGCCGGCCGCTCACCAACGGGCGATGGCGATCAAGGCGCCGATCATCGCGCTGTGCGTGCTGTTGCTGTTTGCGCTGGCCGGTGAAAGCCTGCTCAGCTTCATCGGCGTGGAAATGTCGGCCTTTCGCATTGCCGGCGGCTTGATGCTGCTTCTGGTGGCGTTTGAGATGGTGTTCGATCTCCGGGGCAAACGGCGGTCGGACAGTGCCCATCAGATCCATCGGCGCAAACAGCAGGCGGCTGGCGCGGCCGGTGCCGCTGCCGCGCAGCCGGCAGCGCAAGCCTCAGCCGATCAGGGCGATGACGGCAACCCCCCGCCCGTCGATATCTCGGTGTTTCCCATGGCCATTCCCATTCTGGCTGGCCCCGGCGCCATCACGACCGTCCTGCTGCTGATGAGCCAGCAGACCGAGGGCGGCGTCGGCGATGCGGTCGTCCTGGGTGTTGTCGTGGTGCTGATGGCCATGTGTATGGCCCTGTTCCTGCTGTCCAGCAAGTTGGACAAGCTGCTGGGCGACACGGTTACCAGCGTCTTGACCCGCCTGTTCGGCGTCATCCTGGCCGCGCTGTCGATCCAGTTCATCATCGACGGCGCCCAACAGGCGTTCCATCTCACGTCGTAGGACAGCGACAGGGCGCTTGCCTTCGCCGGCCGATCACTCCTAGGGTGCCGCCGCCTTCAACAAAGGCATTGCCCGCTTGGCGGAATTGGTAGACGCAAGGGACTTAAAATTCCTGGGCTTCGGCCATGCCGGTTCGAGTCCGGCAGCGGGCACCATGTGGTCGTTTTGGCGCTATTTCCCCGATCCGCCGCCACTGCTGCCGAGCGGCTGCAGCGTCTCCGTGCCCACGGTGGGGCTGCCGAAGCTGGTCCATTCGCCGACCAGGCTGCCGTCCGGTTGAAGGTCGTAGATCGCCACGAACGACTCGCCGCTCGCGACGAACACCGCTGCCAGCGCATCGCCTTGGAGGATGCCGGTACCTTCCAGGATGCCGCCGCCCTGGTTTTGCTCGATGGCGAAGGTTTCGCCGGTGCGGGTGATGGTGGTCGTGCCGGAATAGGGCGCGCCCGTCAGGCTGGTGCCCGACATGGCATAGGCGCCCGCGATGTCCTGGGCCAGCGCGTCGCCGGCGATCAGCGTCCAGCCGAGCGCGAGCGTGGCGGCCATGCGGGTGAGCGTCGTTCGGACCATGTCATCCTCCGTAATTTTGTGCCAGCGTGCGTCATCATAGCATGAAGCATGTTTCAATTCGGGCAGGGGGTGCAGATGGCGGGACGTCTGGCCGGCAAGGTGGCACTGGTGGTCGGCGCGGGATCCAGCGGGCCTGGCTGGGGCAATGGCAAGGCGGCGGCCGTGCTGTTCGCACGCGAGGGGGCCACCGTGGCCGCGCTCGACCGCGATATGGCAGCGGCGGAGGAGACGGTCGGCCTGATCGAAGGCGAGGGCGGTGCGGCGTTCGCGTTGGCGGCCGACGTTGTGGATGGCGAGGGCATGGCTGCCTGCGTCGATCGGGTGTTGAGCGATCACGGCCGCATCGACGTGCTGCACTACAATGTCGGCATCCTGACCCTTGGCGGCCCGCTCGAAACCAGCGAGGCGGACTGGGACAGGGTGGTCGACGTCAATCTGAAGGGGCTGTTCCTGACCGCGAAGGCGGTGCTGCCGTCGATGCTGGAGCAAGGGAAGGGGGCCATCGTCACCGTCTCGACGGTCGGCGCCATCCGGTCGACCAGCATCCCTTACATCAGCTATTCGTCCAGCAAGGCCGGGGTGATGCAATTCACCCGGTCGGTCGCGCTGCAATACGCCCGGCAGGGCATCCGGGCAAACACCATCCTGCCGGGGCTGATGCGCACGCCGATGATCGAGGGGCCGCTGAAGGCCCATTATGGTGAAGACAGCGAGGCCATGATGGAAGAGCGCGACGCGACCTGCCCGATGGGTCATATGGGCGATGCCTGGGACGTGGCCCACGCCGCCCTGTTTCTGGCCTCCGACGAGGCCAGATACATCACCGGCACCGAACTGATCGTCGATGGCGGACTGTCCGCCACCCACGCCTGAGCATAGGGCTAAAGCCGATGATCGACCTCGCGTGCCGCATCGTCCTTCTGGCGGATCGGCCGGATCTGATCCCGACTTTGACCGATTGGTTCGCCGCTGAGTGGGAACCCTATTACGGCGCGGGCGGGCCCGGTGATGCCGGCAGCGACCTGCGCGGGTGCCTCAATCGCGATACTCTGCCGGTCGCCTTGGTGGCACTCGATGCCGACGACACACTGCTGGGGACGGCGGCGTTGAAGGAAGAGTCGGTCGGCAGCGAGTTGGGCGTTGGCCCTTGGCTGGCCGCATTTCTGGTCGCGCCCGAGCATCGGGGGCGGGGCGTGGGCACAGCCCTTGTGGCCGCGATCGAGGGCGAGGCGGCGCGGCTGGGATTTGCCGAGATCTACACGTCGACCGACACGGCGGACGGCATTCTCAAGCGACGCGGATGGCTACCTTTCGGCGACACGGAGTCCTTGCGCGGGCCGCTGAAGATCTATCGCTTTTCGACCGGCGGCTGATGGCCGGTTGTCGGTCTTCGGCCGGCGCCGGTCGCTAGACTGAACAGCTTGAAGACCAGCGGCGCGAACAGGACGATCAAGACGATGCGCACGATGTGGTGGGTCGCGACGAAGGCCGCATCGACGTTGAGGCTGAGGGCCACCAGGCTCATCTCCGCCAGTCCGCCGGGAGCATAGGCCAGCAGCAGCGCGTTGACCGGCAGCCCGGTCAGCGCGTTGATCAGGTAGGCGAAAAAGGCCGCGATGGCGAGCAAGATGACGGTCAGCCCGGCCGCGACCACCAAGGCCCGCCCGATCTGCCTGAGGCTGATGCCGGTGAACCGGCAGCCGATGGCCGAGCCGACGACGATCTGCGCAATGGCAATCAGCAGGGCTGGTGGCCGGTCGTCGGTGAGGCCGATCAGGTGGATCACCGCGCTTAAGATCATCGGCCCCACCAGATTAGCGGCCGGCAGCCTGGCCCATTTCGCCAAAGGTGCCCCGAGCACGCAGCCGATCAAGAACAGCGTGTCGATCGACTCCATCTCCGAAAGCGCCGGCCCGAGCGAGCGGTTCGGGTTGGCCCCGTCATAGCCCTGGGTCAGGACGAACCAGAAAGGCACGACGCAGACGACCAGCAACACCCGCAGCGAGTGGCTGAGCGCGATCGTACGCTCGTCGCCGCCCAGGGCGCCGCCGATCATGATCATCTCGTTGAAGCCACCCGGCGCGGCGGCAAAGAACGCCGTCACCGGGTCATAACGGGCGGCAAAGCGCAGATAGAGCAGGCAAAGGCCGATCGCCGTCAGGATGTAGGGGATCAGGATCGACAGGGACAGCAGCCAATCGTCGATCTGGTCCAGCAGCTCCGGGTTGAAGGCGCTGCCCAGCATGATGCCCAGTACCATCACCATGCCGGCCCGCAAGCCGCCGGGCACCGCGATCGGCGCCTTCATCAGCGCGCCGGCGCTGGTCGCCAGCATGGCGCCGATCATCCAGGCAAGCGGGACATGGAAGGCGTCGGCGATCGCACCGCCCACCGCACCGATCACCAGCGCCAGCGCCAGCCGGCGATAGGCGACCGCGCGCAGCTGCGCCAGCCGGCTTTGCATCGGCGACGGTTTGCCGGCCGCCATTACGGCCGGCAAGCCTGTGGTAAGCGGGTCGGAAAGTGAGAGGCGCGGGCTATGGAGCCGTCGGTCGGCGTCACAAAATCACGGGTCTTGGTCTCGAACGATGCGTTGGGCAGTATGGACCGGCCGATCGCCCGCGCCAATCATAAGGATTGCAATGGAGGCATCCGCCGACCGCCGGGATCTGCTGAACGCCGAGTGGTTCACGCTCGGCGACGGGGCGCGCTTGCGCTGGTATCGCTGGCGGGCCATCGGCGACAAGGACCGCGGCGTGCTGCTGCTGCTGAACGGCCGTAGCGAGTTTCTGGAGAAGTGGGACGAGACCGCGCGGGATTTCGCCGCGCTGGGCTTCGACGTCTTCAGCCTGGATTGGCGCGGCCAGGGACTCTCTACGCGGCCGCTACCCGGTACCGACAAAGGCTACATCGACCGGTTCGAGACCTATCTCGACGATCTCGAAGCCTTCCTCGACGCCGTTGTCGCGCCCGCGGCAGGCGCGCGGCCGATCGTCATGGTGGCCCATTCAATGGGCGGGCACATCGCCCTTCGCTTTCTTGCAGATCGTGGTCCGCCCGTGCGCGCGGTGGCGCTGTCCGCGCCGATGATCAACATCAGGACAGGCCCGCTGCACCGCGTCGTGGTGCATCTGATCGCATGGTTTGCCACGCGCATCGGCCTCGCCGATCGCTACACGTTAGGCGGTGGCCCGTTCGATCCGGCCCGTGAACCGTTTGACGGCAACGTCCTGACCGGTGACCCGGACCGCTACCAGGTTCGCATGGACTATTTCGCCACCTACCCCGAACTCCGCGTCGGTTCGGTGACGATGGGCTGGCTGGATGCAGCCTTCCGCAGCGTCAAGAAGATGGCCGCCAAGGGCTATCTTGAACGCATTCGCATACCAGTCTTGATCGGACAGGCAGGCGAGGAGGCCCTTGTCGACAATCGCGCCATGGCGTCGGCGGTCGAGCGGATGCCCAATGCACGCCTGCAGGTGTTCGGCGGTGCCCGTCACGAGCTGTTCATGGAGCAGGACACGACCCGAACCCCTCTGATGGAGGCCGTCGACACGTTTTTCGCCGATCACGGTGTCTGAGTACCGTCAATAGGTCCGACGGCGACCCGGACGGCTGGGCACGCCCCGGCCAGGTATTACCTTGGCAGCATTGGCGAGCGCTTTGGCGCAACTTGCGAGTGTGGTTCCGGACCCTTGTGCCTAAGTTTTCACGAGAGCGGCGCGCGTGTGTTGCGCCGTGAACCTCGGCAGCGGGCCGATCGAGAAGACCGACCCCCAACAGACCAAAACAGGATGCAAGCATGAGCAAGACCATCTTGATCACCGGCGCCTCGTCCGGCATCGGCAGGGCCACCGCGCAACTCTTCGCCGACAAGGGATGGAACGTGGTCGCGACGATGCGCCGGCCGGAGGATGAGACCGAGTTGACGGCGCGCGACGCCATTCTCGTCACCCGTCTTGACGTGACCGACGGCGCCTCCATCGAAACCGCCGTCAATGCCGGGATCGACAAGTTCGGCCGTATCGATGCGCTGGTGAACAATGCCGGCTACGGCGCCTATGGCCCGCTCGAAGCGTTCTCGATGGACAAGGTCAGGCGCCAGTTCGATACCAACGTCCTGGGCCTGATCGACGTCACCAAGGCCCTGTTGCCGCATTTCCGCGCTCAACATGACGGGGTGATCGTCAACATCTCGTCCATCGGCGGCAAGATCACGTTCCCGCTCGGCGCGCTTTATCACGGCACGAAATTCGCCGTCGAAGGGTTCTCCGAAGCGCTGAGCTATGAACTGCAGCCCGCCGGCGTAAGGGTGAAGATCGTCGAGCCCGGCGCCATCGCGACCGATTTCAATGGCCGGTCATTCGATTTCGCCAATGATGAGACCCTGACGGAGTATCAGGGCATCGTGGCCAAGCTCATGGGCGCCGCGGAAAGCCTGCTGGCGAATGCTTCGCCGGCAAGCGTCGTCGCGGAGGTGATCTATCAGGCCGCCACCGACGGCACCGATCAGTTGCGCTACGCGGCTGGCGAGGACGCCAAGATCTACCTGGCAAACCGAAAAGCCGCTGACGACGCGACCTTCATGCAAGGCATGCGCGACCAGTTCGGGATCTAGATCTCCCGGCAGCGGGGTATTTCTGGAGGCGGCGGCCCGGCGGCGAGGCTGGGCCGCCGTCCTGCGACGAGCGCTGCACTGCGCACCGCTTATGGCCGCTTGTTAAGGGCTGGCAATCCGCAAGGCCGTGTGTAAGCCTGCGACCCGCTTCAAGCCCGGCTCGGTCGCAATGCCATTGATCAAAGAGAACGCCCGCAAATACTGGGTGCTGGCCGCGATGGGCACCGTGCTCGGCATCGTGGTCCTTGACGAGACGGTGGTCGGGGTCGCTCTGCCGACCATGACCCGCGATCTCGGCTTGTCGACGGTGGGATCGCATTGGGTGGTCAATGCTTATCTGCTGGTCTTCGCCGGGCTGGCCGCCGCGGCTGGGCGGTTGGGCGACATCGTCGGGCTGAAGACCCTGTTCATCATTGGCCTGGCCATTTTTGGCCTGGCGTCCCTGGCGTCCGGTTTTGCCCAAAGCGGTGCCTGGCTGATAGCCGCCCGAGCCGTACAGGGCGTCGGCGCGGCCATCGTGTTTCCAGCTTCCCTGGCCATGATCACCCACGCCTTCCCGCCCGAACAGCGCGGCATGGCCATGGGCGTTTACGGCGCGGTTGGCACGTTTTTTCTGGCGCTGGGGCCCTTCGCCGGCGGCTTCTTATCGGAGTTCTTGTCGTGGCGCTGGATCTTCTGGATCAACCCGCCGATCGTGATTGCGATTGGCGCGGTGGTGGTGGCTGTCTGGCGTGATCCGCCGCGCGAGTCGGCCGTCAGGCTGGACGTTCCGGGCTTGGTCACGCTGGTGGCGGGGGTCGGCCTGGTGGTTTTCGCGATCATGCAGGGGCCGGATTGGGGCTGGGCACATCTGGCGATCTGGCTGGTCCTGGCGGCGGGTTTGGTGATTACGCTGCTGTTCGTGGTGGTTGAACTGCGCGCAGCGCACCCGCTGATCGATGTCACCCTGTTCAGGAACGGAGCGTTCAGTTCATTCAACCTTGTGATTTTTCTGGCCCAGTTCAGCAAGCTGGCCGTGTTCATCTTTATCGCGGCCTATCTCCAAGACAGGCTCGGGTTTTCGGCAATGGTGGCGGGGATCATACTGCTTGCCGGCACGGTCCCGCCGATGCTGACCTCGCTCCCGACCGGCATCATCCTCGATCGCGTTGGTGGGCGCGCACTTCTGCTCGGCGGTCTTCTGGCATCGTTCCTGTCGATGCTCTGGCTGGCGCTCGCGGTCACATGGGACAGCTTTTGGCCGCTGCTGCCGGCGATGATCATCTGGGGCGGCTGCGTGTCGATCCTGTTTGTGCCGTCGCTGCGTGACGTCATGGACGCCGTTTCGCCGGACAAGCGCGGGCAGGCCGGGGGCATCAGCATGACGGCCCAGCTCTTGGGCGGCACGGTCGGCATGACCGTCTGCGGCACCCTGTTCGCCACCACTGGCGCCTACTGGACGATCTTTCTGCTGACCGCCGTCTTGTTCCTCATCGTGCTGGTCGTTTGCTGGCGAACCTTGCCGAGGTTTGCGAAGCCTCAATCGGCGGAAACGTCGTAGATGTCGCGACGATGGGTGCCTCTGATCGAAGGCGCTTGATTGCACAAAGCTCGCCTGCCTAGGGTCGGGGTGAGCGATCTTTGTCAACGGAAGCACCGCGGGACATGAACCAGCGATGAAGACAACGGCGCAGGTGGTGGTGATCGGCGGCGGCGTCGTCGGCTGTTCGGTGCTGTTTCATCTGGCCAAGCTTGGCTGGCGCGACGTGGTGCTGGTCGAACGGTCGGAACTGACCTCCGGCTCCACCTGGCATGCGGCAGGCGGCTTTCACACCCTGAACGGCGATCCCAACGTCGCCAAGCTGCAGGCCTACACGATCGAGCTTTACAAGGAGATCGAGGAACTCTCCGGCCAGTCCTGCGGCCTGCACTTGCCGGGCGGGCTGATGACGGCCGGCACGCCGGAACGGCTGGACTTCCTGCGCGTCGCCCATGCCAAGGGCCGCTATCTGGGCATGCAGACCGAACTTATCGGGCCGGACGAGGCGGCGGAGATGATGCCGCTGCTCGACAAGAGGCAGATCGTGGGCGCGCTCTATGACCCGCTGGAGGGGCACCTCGATCCCGCCGGGGTAACGCACGCCTACGCCAAGTCCGCCCGCCATTACGGTGCGGAGATCTATCGCCAGAACCGCGTTGTGGAGCTGATCCAGCAGCCGGACGCCAGTTGGGACGTGGTGACGGAGCAGGGCACGATCCGCGCCGAACACGTGGTGAATGCCGGCGGCCTGTGGGCACGGGAGGTCGGCCGCATGGTCGGGCTGGAACTGCCGGTGCTGGCCATGGAGCACATGTACATCCTGACCGACGATATGCCGGAGGTGGTTGCCTACAACGAGGCAACGGGCAAGGAGGTGATGGGCGTCATCGATTTCGAGGGCGAGATCTACCTGCGCCAGGAAGGCAAGGGCATGCTGATGGGCACATACGAGCGTGCCGGCGTGCCCTGGTCTGCGAAGACAACGCCGTGGGCGTTCGGCCACGAGTTGCTGACACCCGACCTCGACCGCATCGCGCCCTCGCTTGAAGTCGGCTTTCAGCACTTCCCGCCGTTCGAGACCGCCGGGATCAAGCAAATCATCAACGGCCCGTTTACCTTCGCGCCCGACGGCAATCCGCTGGTCGGGCCGATAAGGGGCTTGCGCAACTATTGGGTCGCGTGTGGCGTGATGGCCGGCTTCAGCCAGGGGGGCGGCGTCGGGTTGGCTCTGGCCAACTGGATGATCGATGGCGACCCTGGCTTCGATGTCTGGGGCATGGATGTCGCCCGCTTCGGCGATTGGGCGACGCCCGCCTACACAAATGCCAAGGTGCGGGAGAACTATTCCAGGCGTTTTCAGATCACCTTCCCGAACGAGGAACTGCCCGCCGGCCGGCCGTTGCGCGCGACGCCGGTTTACGATCGGCTGAAAGCCCGCAATGCGGTCTTCGGCGCGGCCTACGGCATCGAACACGCGCTGTGGTTTGCGCCCGACGGTGCGGAGCCGGTCGAGGACGTGACCTACAAACGCTCCAACGCCTTTGCATCGGTGGCCGAGGAGGTGCGCGCGGTGCGTACCGGCGTCGGCCTGATTGAGATCAGCAATTTCGCCAAATACCGGGTCAGCGGCCCGGGCGCGAAGGCCTGGCTCGACCATTTGCTCACCAACCGCATGCCGGTCGAAGGGCGCATCGTGCTGGCACCGATGCTGAATGCGGCGGGCCGGCTTATCGGCGATTTCACCGTCGCGCGGACGGGGTCGGAAACCTTCTACATCTTCGGTTCCGGCGTGGCCGAGCAGTACCATATGCGCTGGTTCCTCGGCCAACTGCCGGAACGCGGCGTGATGCTGCAGCCGCTCGGGCTATCGCTGACCGGCCTGTCGATCGCTGGGCCGAGGGCGCGCGACCTGCTGGCGCGACTGACGCGGGACGGTGTTTCGACCGAGGCCTTTCCCTTCATGGCCATCCGGCAGATGGATCTCGGGCCGTTTCCGGCGCTTGTCGGACGGCTCAGTTTTACCGGCGATCTCGGCTACGAGATCTGGGTCGAACCGGAGTATTTGGCAGGGCTGTTCGATCTGGTGATGGACCAGGGGCGGGACCTGAGCCTGCGCCTGTTCGGTGGCCGCGCGCTGGACAGTCTGCGGCTCGACAAGGCGTTCGGCTCCTGGGCGCGGGAGTACCGGCCGATCTATACGCCATCCGAGGCCGGCCTCGACCGGTTCGTCAAACCGGCGAAGGGCGATTTCATTGGCCGTGACGCCGTGCTGGCGGCGCGCGAAGCGGGTCCGGAACGCCAACTCGTCTCGTTCGCCGTCGATGCTGCCGACGCTGACGTCATCGGTGACGAGCCGATCTGGCATGACGGCGCGGTGGTCGGCTGGGTCACGTCGGGCGGCTATGCGCATTGGTCCCAGGCCTCGGTCGCCCTTGGCTATGTTCCAGGCGGGTTGGCCGCGGCGAGCGAGGGCTTCGAGATTGAGATTCTCGGCGATAGGCGTGCGGCACGCCGACTTGATGCTCCGCTGTTCGACCCGGATGGCATCCGGATGCGCGGCTGATCGCGGCCACGCGCACGATTTTTCTTGCCGCGTATTGGGCTTCGCTGACAGAGTTTTTTGACGCGAGAGACGGCGTAGCCGCCTTCGGTTGGGGAGAAAAGGAATGTCAGCAAACGCTTCTGGCCTAGGCCTTATGCAGCGCCTGGCCGAGGGCCCGGTGATCTGCGCCGAAGGCTATCTGTTCGAACTCGAAAGACGCGGCTTTCTGCAGGCCGGCGCCTTCGTTCCCATCGTCGTGCTTGAGAACCCCGATGCCGTGCGCCAGCTCCATGTCGAGTTCGCCCGCGCCGGCTCTGACATCATCGAGGCGTTCACCTATTACGGCCACCGCGAAAAGCTGCGCCTGATCGGCATGGAGGAGGTGCTGGAGCCGCTGAACCGCCAGGCCCTGCAGATCGCCAAGGATGTCGCGGACGAGACCGGCACCCTGCTGGCCGCCAACATCTGCAACACCAACATCTTCGAGGCCGACGATCCCGACACCCACGCAAAGGTGCGGGCCATCTTCGACGAGCAATTGGCTTGGGCGGCGGAGTTCAGCCCGGACCTGGTGATCGCGGAGACGTTCTCCTTCACCGGCGAGGCCATGATCGCGGTCGAAGCGTGCAAGGCGCTGGGCGTGCCCATGGTCGTGACCATGGCGGTCCATGCCCACCCGACCTCAATGGACGGTGTGGATTTGAACGAGACCTGCCGCATGCTGGAAGGGGCGGGGGCGGACGTGGTCGGCGTCAACTGCATACGCGGGCCGGACAGCATGCTGCCGCTGCTGCAGGGTATTCGCGATGCTGTTTCCTGCCCGGTGGCCGCTCTGCCGGTGCCGTATCGTACGACCGACGCGATGCCAACCTTCCAAAGCCTGCGCGATCCAGGCTGTCATTGCATTCCCGACGATCGGCCGTTCCCCGTCGCGCTGGACCCGTTCACGTGCAATCGGTACGAACTGGCGGAATTCGCCAAGGCCGCTTATGCGATGGGCGTCAACTATCTCGGCGTCTGTTGCGGCGCCGGCCCCCACCACATCCGCGCCGTCGCCGAGGCGCTTGGACGCCGACCGGAGGCGAGCCGCTTCTCGCCCGACATGTCCAAGCACGCCTTCTTCGGCACCGATGCCGCGGTGCCTGAAGGCTACAAAAAGCGCGCCAGCCTGCTGTGACCATCACGGTGCTCGAGTTGGCCAAAGCTCCGAGTCGGCTAGGGGCGAGACATAGACTGCGCGCCGTATGTAGGCCGAATCCGAGGCTTTGCCGACTTCAGAAAGGTGGCACGAAGATCAATGCTGTAGATAGAACGACCAGACCCAACGCCCGCAAATAGCATCCAAGTGATAGCTGCCCGGCTCCCGCTGCCGCAGTTGCTCGTTACTGAAGAACTCCATATCTTCGTATCGGACAGTAACGGGCAGCCCTCTCAGTGGCTCGCCGTTCATCCTAAGTCCAAAGCTACCCATACACGCGCCAAACCGACTGTTCTCCAGTTCATAGATGACGTGGTTCCAGCCGTCCCTCAAATAGAACTTCAAGTCTCGACTGTTTTCTCCACTTAGATTTCTCACTCGCGAGTAGACCTCGGAATACGTATTGCCTGCGTCGCCCTGATCGATGTAAAAAAGGCTTCTGTCTGCCTCAGAATCAAACACTAAATAGTTGTTGACATAAACTCGCGCAAAGTCGTCTGCACCATCGACTTCGAGCTCAAAGCTTGTCACATCCTGCCTGTCACGTACACCGTTAGGTAGTGGTACGCGTCGAATGTAGGCAGTGTTTTCAACAGAAGTATCTGAGGACCTGAGGTGCTCGCCGAACTCAAAAACCAAGCCGACCCCTGTCACGCTAGCAGCTACGACAAATGCAATTAGGACAATTATTCGAGGCCATTCTGAGGCCAGTGCCGGCCTAGCGCTCGCGACCGTATCGTCTTTACCTTCATGGGCCCTTGTTACGGCCTGTCCGCCATCAGGCGCTTCGCTTTCCGTTTGCATGGCGGTCATCCCAATGCGAACTGAACCCGAGCCCTATCGCACACAGCGTAGCTGTTGTTGGTAGGCCAAGTTCGATATCGATCCCAAGACGCATTTCCAAACACGCTGATTTCATGTTCCACTATCCGTCCATTTGAGAACTCCAGCACCAGCGATCCTTGGAGATTGCAGTAGTTGAGGCCAGAGTTCTCTATATGAATGTCAACGGTGTTTTGTCCTTCTACTAGATGTTCGAGAAACGACAATCTAATAGGCAAGAAGTAGGGATCGCGCGGATAAAGAAAATTGTTTAGCCCAGACGCGGCTGCAACAGCGCGAAGTGCCAATTGTTCTGTTTGTGGGTGCTGCTCATTGCATTGATAAATCATCCGGCAATGATAGCCTGATCCGAATAATCTGCGCTGGTTGACAAAGACACGAATATTGCTTAATTGTTCGATTTCTGATAATGTTATTTCCGCATAAACAATATCCTCGAGAGCTTGATTTCCATCGGGGAGTAAAAGGCCAATATTTTGATGAAATTGACTATTGAAGTCGTTAACTGGCGGCGAAGGTGCCAGATACTTTAGGGCGAGTGCTGCACTAAGGAACAGCGCCATAAGGGATGCCAAAAAGATCGTAACAAGTGGTAGCGCGATGCTCGGAATCTTGGCTCGCAGCTCAACGCTCATAAAGGAAACCGACTTTATTGCTCCCCCAATGACATACAGAACAAGGTATGCGAGCACGGGTGCAACCAGTGTGCCGGTTGCGGCGAAGAGTTGGGACTCGGAAAAACCAAACAGCGTTGGAGTGGGCATGGTCTCGGTGAGGCTAAGTGTTCTGGAGCAGAGAATCTAATGGGTGCATTTGAACCAAGCGAACTCTTGCGAATGGTCACTAAAAATAGAAGATATATCAGATTTCAGCAAACTGCAACTAGACGGTGGGGTCGCTCTAGCTAAGCAATCGCTTGTCTCAACTTGACAGGCCGCGCGCTCAAAAGTTACCAACTAGTAGGTAACAAACCTAAGGGGAGGAGAACTCGTGAACATCCACAAAGCCGCCATCCTCGCAGTGCCCGCCATGGCACTCGCGCTTGCCGCGTCGCCGGCCATGAGCCAGTGGGAGCCGGACCGGCCGATCAACATCATCGTTCCCTGGTCCGCCGGCGGGTCGACCGACCAGGTGACGCGCGTCGTCGCGCCGCTTCTGGAACAGGGCCTCGGCACTGAAATCGTCGTGGTCAACCAGCCCGGCGCATCCGGGTCGATTGGCACGCAAGCCGCCCTGGACGCGCCCCGCGACGGCTATACCTGGACCGCCAACGCCATCGCCAACAATGCGACTTACGCGGTCACGGGGCTGATCGAGGACACCTCCATTGACGACTACGCCATCTTCCTGCATGTCGCCAACGTGCCGGTGGTCAGCGTCAACGCCGACGCGCCCTACGCCGATTTCGGCGAGTTGCTGGAAGCGATGCGCGGGGACGACGTGACCGTCGGCACGGCCGGCGTGAACTCCTCCGGCGGCATGGCGCTGGCGGGCATCCGTGAGGCGGCTGGCGGCGACTTTGGCGCCCGGATGATCACCTATGATGGCGGCAACCCGGCCGTGGTCGCGGCTGCCAGCGGCGAGGTCGCGGCGACGACCCAGCTTGCGGTCGAGCAGACGGAGATGATCCGCGCCGGGCAATTGCGTCCGCTCGCCGTGCTGTCCGACCAGCCGCTGGTGGTTGAGGGCATCGACCCGATCCCGCCGATCACCGAATGGATCCCCGACATGCCGATCGCGGCCGACTATTTCGGCGTCTTCATCCCGGTCGGTGCGCCGCAGGAGGTCTACGACACCGTTGAGCAGGTTTGGGAAGAGCATGTCATGACGGCGCCTGAACTGCAGAGCTATGCGTCCGATCGCGGCGCGGTCTTTGCGCCGAGCTATGGTGACGCGGCGCGAGAGGTGGCCATGCCGGTGGTGATCTTCGAAGCCTGTGCCCGGGTGGCGCGCGGCGAGGCGGTCGTCGATCCTTCGGACATCGGCATCGACTGCCCCGAAGAGTAGAGCCCGAGGGTGCTGCGCGGTACGAGCGATCTCGGCCGCGCAGCGCATTCGGCCTGTGTTTTGTGCACTCTGTTGGTCGTCACCACTCGCGGTTTCGACCTGATGGCACTTAGGACGCGCTTACCGTGAGTTTGGACTCCGCCAAGGCAGACCGCATTACGGCGGTCGTGCTGTTCGCGCTTGGCCTCGCCATGCTGGTCGGCGGCTATACCATGGATCGTCTGGAGATCCGGCAGATCCATCCGGCCAGCATTCCCGGCCTGCTGCCGATGATCCTGGGCGCGACGATGATGCTCTGCGCGGCGCTGCTGTTCGTCGGCGCCGCCCGACGCGCGCGGGCCGAAGCGGTCGAGCCGGCCCCCACTGAAGGTGGCGAATCCTGGGGCCGCATGGCGGCGACTGCAGGTCTCAGCGCCGTCTACGCGCTCGTGCTGGTCGGCTGGCTGCCGTTCTTTGTCGCCACCGCGCTTTATGTCGGCCTGTTCATTCTGATCTTCACTTGGCCCGGTTCGGGAACCAGCGCCGGAAAAGTCAAAATCGTTGTCATTGCGCTTGTCTTTGCTGTCGCCACGGCGGGTGCGATCTCGGCGCTGTTCCGCTACGGCTTTCTCGTGAGGCTACCCTGATGGAAGGTTTGGCCGCACTCGGAACCGCCTTTGCTGGCCTGGCCTCGTTCGGCACCATCTTCAACGTCGCCTGGGCGACGCTGCTGGGCATCTTCGTCGGCAGCCTGCCGGGCCTGACCGCGACCATGGGCGTCGCGCTCTTGACCACGCTGACCTACACGCTGGACCGCGACACGGCGATCCTGGTGCTGATCTGCATGTATGTCGGCGCCATCTATGGCGGCTCGCGCAGCGCCATCCTGCTCAACATCCCCGGCACGCCCGCAAGTGCCGCGACTTCGCTGGACGGGTATCCGCTGGCCCAGCAGGGCCGCGCCGGCTATGCCATGGCGCTGGCGACATCTGGCTCCGTCTTGGGCACGCTGGTCGGCATTATCCTGCTCGTATTGCTGGCGCCTTTATTGGCGCGGGCGGCCTTGAGCTTCGGCTCGTTCGAGTTCTTCTGGCTGGCGGTCTTTGGCATCGTCATCTCCGGCCAGCTCACTGCCGAGACCAGCCCGCTGAAGGGCTACATCGCCGGTCTGCTCGGCCTGATGGTGGCCATGATCGGCAGCGAGGGTATCCACGCCCATGTCCGCTTCAATTTCGACATTCAGGACCTCAACGGCGGCATCGGCCTGATCCCGGCGATGGTCGGCGCCTTCGGTTTTGCCGAGGTGCTGACCGTGATGTGGCGCGCCAAGGCCAAGCTGGTCGCCAAGCGTGAGGACCAGGATCGGGTTCTGCCCAGGCTGTCGGATCTCTGGAAATACAAGATCACGATCGGCCGGTCCGGCGTCATCGGCACCATGATCGGCATCATTCCCGGCGTCGGCGAGGATATCGGGGCCTGGGCGTCCTACGCTGCCGCGCGTCGGCGCAGCCGCGAGAGGAAGATGTTCGGTAAGGGGTCGACCGAGGGTCTGACCGCCGCCGAAACCGGCAACAGCGCGGTCGTGCCGGGCGCCTTGATCCCTGCATTGACCTTGGCGGTGCCCGGCTCGGCACCTGCGGCGGTCTTGATCGCCGCCCTGTTCATCCACGGCATCCGGCCGGGCCCGATGATCATGGTCGAGATGCCGGACTTCATCTATTCGGTCGCCATCATGCTGACCTTCGCCATGTTGGCGATCGGCGTGTTCGGCCTGACCCTGACACGGCTGTTCATCCTGATCCTGCGCGTGCCGCGCGAAATCCTGATGCCGATCGTCTTCACCCTCTGCGTGATCGGGCCTTACGCTCTGACCCAGCGCCTGTTCGATGTCTGGGTCATGGTCGCCTTCGGCTTCCTCGGCTTTGTCTTGCGTCAGATGAAGTATCCGATGGCGCCGCTGGTCCTGGGCATCATTCTTGGCTCCCTGCTGGACAAGAACCTGCGGCGCGGCCTGATGCTCAGCGACGGGGATCTGACGCCTTTCTTCACGCGCCCGATCTCGGCCGTGTTCGTGGTGTTGATCGTTGCGACGATCGCCATGTCCATTCCGTCGGTCCGGGCGTTTGTCTCGCGCCTGTTTGGCGGTGCCGGGGACCGGCCGTGACACGCGCCGGTGCCGAGCGACAGACGGTTGGGCCGAAAGCCAAGCGCAACGCCGAACGGTCCCGACGCGCCATCCTCGATGCCGCCCTGGTCGAATTCTCCGAATTTGGCCACGCAGGCGCCCGCATCGACAACGTCGCCGAACGGGCAGGGGTCAGCAAGCCGCTGATCTACAGCTATTTCGGCGACAAGGAGGACCTTTACACCGCCGCCCTGCGTGAGGCCTATGTCCAGATCCGCGCCGGCGAGCGCACCTTGGACCTGCAAAGCAAGGACCCCGAAGCCGCGATCCGGGCGCTGGTCGGCTTCACGCTCGACCACTTCAGGTCCGCGCCCTGGTTCATCTCCATGCTGAACACCGAAAATCTGCGCGGCGGCTCGGCGATCCGCCGGATCGAGGATGTCAGCGAGATCCAATCCCCGCTCATCGATGAACTGCGCAAGGTGCTGCGGCGTGGCGAGGAGGAGGGCGTCTTCCGCCCGGACGTCGATCCGATTGAGCTCTACATCACGATCGCGTCGCTGTTTTACTTCCCGCTATCCAACCGGCACACACTAAGCACCGTTTTCGGCTGCGCGATCACCGACGAGTGGCTTGAGCAAAGGCGCGTCGAGGCCGAAGAAATGGTCATTCGGTTCCTGCGGCCGGAGCCTGCTGGACGACGCTAACGGGGCTCAGCCCCTTTCCCAAACCGCCTGACGAGGCGTCACCTTGGTGGCGCCCGCCACGATCGGCTCCGGCTGTTTCAACGCATCGAGCCGCAAAAGGGCCAGCCCGATCTCGCCGGCCGTGCTGCGCAGCCCGCCCACGACCCGGCCATTCTGGGTAAGGTCGCTGCCCGCGATCGGCGTCGGGCCGTCCAGTTCGACCGGCACCAACCGCTTTTTCAACAGCCCGCGATAGTGGACACGCGCGGTCAGTTCCTGGCCCATGTAGCACCCCTTGGTCCAGGAAATCCCATTCAACTGATCCAGCGTCGCCTCCAGAACGTTCGACTTCTCGCGCTCCAGATCACGCGGGCCGTCGGGCACGCCCAGCGACAGGCGCAAATGGTCGTAGGTGTCGGCGTTGCCGGCCGCCACGGCCAGACCATCGACAACGCCTTGTGCCGTGGCGGCGGGCAGCATCAGCCGCGCCCCTAATGACGGTGTGCGCGGGTCCGTCAGGGCGTAGCCATCTTCATACTCTGCCGTCGCGCCAGCCTCGGCCGGCAAACCGACGGCGTCCAGAGCTCCGTCGTCGATCAGCGCGACCACCGCCCACCGGTCGCTGACATCCTCGATCGCGACCTTGGACCGCAGTCTGTACATCTTGAGCCGCCGTAACAGGTCGGCCCGCAAATCCGCATCGCCGTCAAGATCGATCAGCAGCGCGTCCGGTGCCGCGACGATCAGGAAGTCGTGCAGAAACTTGCCCTGGGGCGTCAGAAACACGGAATAGATCGAACGGTCAGGACCGACCAGCGCGACATCGTTGGTGGTCAGGCCTTGCAGGAACTCGACACGGTCCTCGCCGGTCAGGCGCAGCACACTTCTTTGGAGAGGAATTGCGGTTGGCATCGGGCGGCTTTGGCGGTTGCTGTCGGATCATTTCAGGTGGCGATTCAAAGGGGTTACGACAAGGGCGGCCCTCGACAGGCCTGCCAGGCAGCCGGCGTGCTATTATGATTGCTCCTGATGAGGGGCGACCATGGTCAAGCCGATTGCGAAGTCGTATTTGCTGCCGTTTCCGGTCGATCGCGTTTATCGGGCCTGGACCGCATCCGAGACGGTGATTCCCCCGGCCACGGCGATGGATATCGATCCCAGGGTCGGTGGCCATTACCGTCTCATAATGGAGAGGCCGGACTTCGCCGCGCGCAGCGAAGGCACCTTCTCCCAGGTCGTGCCGAACGAACGGCTGACCTATAGTTGGGAGTGGAATTCGGACGGCGAGGTGACCGAGATCGACGTCCGCTTCGCCGGCCATCCGGACGGCACCGCGCTCCAGCTCAGCCATTCCGGCTTCGCCAGGCAGGAGAGCAGGGACATGCACGACGCAGGCTGGGACAGTTATGTCGACGGTCTCATCACGTTCCTTTCGGCCCGTTGATCCGACGGCGCCGCGAGACGCGAAGCCGTGACCGACCGCCCATGGACGACCATTCTCGGGCGGCATTTCATCGACGAAGCCCCGGCATCGGACACGCGCGGCATCTCCGATGCCCTGTTCCGGCGCCTGCTGGCCGCCGATGTGCCGCTGCTGCGCGCCAACATCGCCTTGACCACCCTGCATCCGGAGTTCACCGGGTTCAGCTATCGCTGGACGCGCCAGACCGATGAAACGGTCGAGGTCGAGGGGCGGCGCATCAGGGTCGAGCACGGGCTTTACGACCGTAGTCCCTACAAGTTGTTCTTCGAGGACGGCTATGCCGGCATCCGTCGCCGGCTTGAGCGACCGGACGAGTTGAACGATCTCGGCGTGCTCGACGAGATGCGGGCGATGGGCGCCACCGACTACGTTGCCATGGCGACCTCCGCAGGCATCATTGGTGGCGTCACCGCAACCTGGACGACGGACCGGCCGGGTGGCTTTTCCACGGATGAACTCGTGCTCATTGAGCGCGAGTTGACGGCAACGACCCAGACACTCGAAAACCGAAATCTACGAGAGACCACGGTCCATCTGCTCGATACCTATGTCGGGCCACGCGCCGGCGCCCGCATTCTGACCGGCGAAATCGCCCGTGGCAGCGGCGAAACGCTGGAGGCGGTCATCTGGCTGGTCGATCTGCGCGGCTATACGGCCCTGTCCGACCGGTTGCCGCGCGATCGCCTGATCGCGCTGCTGAATGCCTACTACGACAAGGTGATATCACCGGTGCAGGCCCGTGGCGGCGAGGTCATCAAGTTCATCGGCGACGGTGTGCTGGCGGTCTTTCCGACCGATATCGAGGGCGGTGCCACGGCGGCCTGTGAGGCGGCGATGGCAGCCGCCGACGAGGCAGGGGCGGCAATCGACGCGTGGAATGAAGAGAGGGGTGCGGACCAGCAGGGTCTCGACATCGGCATCGTCATGCATCTTGGCGATGTCAGCTTTGGCAATGTCGGCGCCGCGCGCAGGCTGGACTTCACCGTGATCGGACCCGCCGTCAACCTGGCCAGCCGGCTGGAACGGCTCTGCTCCGAGATCGGCGATCGCGTGCTGGTTTCCGGCGCCGTCGCAAAGCATGTGCCCGACCAGGTCGAGCTGATCGGCGCCCGTCGTCTGCGCGGATTGTCGCGGCCCCAGATGGTTTATCGGCGGCGCCTCTGATCCTCGCCCGCGTTATCCAGCGCACTGTTGCTTCGCCGAGAGATCGGGTTTTCGGTTTCGATGCCGGAGAGCCGTTTGACAGCTCATTGGGCGCTGCTATTATGATATATCACCATATATCAAGAATGGGGGGAACGCGAAATGTCGATAACCAGAGTGACAGCCATCGCTTGCGGCCTCGGCGCGGCGTCGGTTCTGGCCTTGGCGCCAGCCGGTGCGCAGGCTGAATGGCCGGAGCGGCCGGTCACCATCATCGTGCCAGCCGGCGCCGGCGGCGGCACGGACGCCACCGGCCGATTGTTGGCGTTGGGTTTGGAAGAACAGTTCGGACAGCCGTTCAACGTGGTCAACCAGGGCCAGGGCGGCGGGGTGGTTGGCTTTACCAGCATCACGACAGCCGAACCCGACGGCTACACGCTGGGTGTGATCTACAATTTCGCCCATTACCGGCCGATGGGGCAAGGCGACTTCGATGTCGATGACATGACGCCGATCGCCCAATACAACTTCGATCCGGCCGGGTTCAACGTTCCGTCTGATTCCCAATGGGAAACGATCAGCCAGGCACTGGACGACATCAAGGCGGACCCTGGGGCATACAACATCGCCTGCGGCGGAGGGTGTGGCGGGTCTTGGCCGATCGCCCTGGCCACCTTGTTGCGCGAATGGGATGTCGATCTCAGCGAGGTCCAGATGATCTCCGGCCAGGGTGCCGCCGCCGCCCTTCAGGAGATGGTCGCCGGCGGCTTTGATGTCGTGCCTAGTTCAGTGCCGGAGGCCGGTCCGCTGATCGAGTCGGGTCTGGTCGACGGGCTGGCGGTGTTCGGCACTGAGCGATTGGAGGCCTTTCCCGATATCCCGACGCTGCAGGAAGAGACCGGATTGGACCTCGAACTCGGCGCCTGGCGCGGTCTTGTCGGCCCCGCGGGACTGCCGGACGACATTGCCGCACAGCTTTCGGCGGCCATGGAGGAGATCTACAACAGTGAGGCGTTCCAGACGGCGATGACCTCGCGTGGCTTCGGTCTGCGCTGGCGTGATGCGGAGGATTTCGAGACCTTCATGCTGTCGGAACAAGACAGCGTTCGTCAGCTGATCAGCACGCTCGGCTTCTAGATCGGACAGCGTCGGGACGACGAGGCCGCCAATGCGGTGGCTTAGGCATACGCGGGCCACCGGCATTGGCTTCATTCTGCTGGGCCTCGTCGTGCTGGCGCTGTCCCTGGGGTTGGAGGGACCGCGCCACATGGCTTACGGTCCGGGCCTGTTTCCGTCTGCTCTCGGCATCTTGATGGCGCTCGCCGGGCTGGTGGTCGCCCTCAGCCGGAACAGCGGTGCGCCGGAGGCATCCGTCGACCCGGAACCTGCAGCCGACGCGCCGCCATCGGACAGTCAACCGTCGCGTGACCGGATTGCGGCGTTTGCGGTATTCGCGATCGCGCCCTTCGTCTTTGCGTTCGTGCTGCCCATCCTCGGCTTTTTGATCGCAACGCCGGTCCTGATCGCGATTTTGGCCATGGTCTCCGGTGCCCGCTGGCCGACAGCGGTTGCGACCGGCGTGGTCAGCACCGTGCTGCTCCAGACAATCTTCCAACAGGTGATGCGTGTACCGCTGCCCTGGGGCCTGCTTGAGCGCTATGCCGGCGTCCTGACATGGATGTAATCGTCCAAGCGGCGGCGCTTCTAGCCGACCCCTACGTGATACTGGTCATGGTCGCCGCTTCGATCTACGGGCTGGCGGTCGGGTCGGTTCCGGGCCTGACGGCGACCATGGCGGTAGCCCTGATCATCCCGATCACGTTTTTCATGGACCCGATACCGGCGCTGGCGGCGGTCATGAGCCTTTCGGCGATGGCGATCTTCGCTGGCGACCTGCCGGGCGCGCTGCTGCGCATCCCCGGCACGCCGGCCTCGGCAGCCTACGCCGATGAGGCTTACGCCATGACCCGCAAGGGTCAGGCGGGACTGGCGCTTGGCGTCGGCTTGGTCTGTTCGTCGATCGGTGGCCTCGTCGGGGCAGTCGTGCTGATCGCCGCCGCCCCGTGGCTGGCGCGGATCGCGCTGCAGTTTTCCAGCTATGAGAAGTTCTGGCTGGCCTGCCTCGGCCTGCTGGCGGCGATCGCGGTCAGCCAGCGCAGTTGGATGAAGGGTTTCCTGTCGTTGCTGCTGGGGCTCACGATCGCGCAGATCGGGCTCGATCCCGTGTCCGGGCTGATGCGTTTCACCTTCGGCTTCAGCGACCTGGCGGGTGGCCTGGGCTTTATTCCGGTACTCATTGGCTTCTTCGCGGTCCCGGAACTGTTGCGCTACGCGCTTGGCCGAGGCCCGACCCCGACCGTCAAGTCCCAGCCGGCGCGCCGACTGTTCTCTGGTGTCGGCAGGGAACTCGTGAGGCAACGGGGCGGCATTGCGCGCGGGTCGGTCATCGGCACGGTGATCGGCTCGATACCAGGGGCCGGGGCGGATATTGCCGCCTATGTCAGCTATGCGGTGGCGCGCCGCCTGTCGCCGCGCCGTGACCGCTTCGGCACCGGCGTGCCGGACGGGATCGCCAGCGCGTCGGCCGCCAACAACAGTTCAATCGGCGGGGCGCTGGTTCCAGCGACGGTCTTTGGCATCCCTGGCGACAGCTTGACGGCCATCATCATCGGCGTTCTGTTCCTTAAGGGACTGAACCCCGGTCCCACCGTGTTCCTGGTAAACCCGGAACTGATCACCGCAGTGTTTTTGGCCTTCTTGCTGGCGAATGTCATGATCGTTCCCTTCGGCTTTGCCGCCATTGCCGGCTTTCAGTATGTCTTGCGGGTGCCGCGATCGGTCTTGATGCCGGTCATCCTCGGGTTTTGCATGGTTGGCGCGTTCGCTGTTGAAAACACGGTCTTCGCCATTTTGACCATGGCCGCCATGGGGCTGGTCGCGTTCGTGTTGGAGGAGAATGACTATCCGTTGGCACCGGCGATATTGGGCTTGGTCATTGGCCCGATGCTTGAGGAGAACTTGCTGCTGTCCCTGACTCGCGCCCGCGGAAATCTGTTCGCCTTTGTCGAGCGTCCCGTTTCGATGGGCCTGGCAATCGTCGTGATCGGACTATGCCTCGTGCCCTTGGCCCTGTTCTTGGCAAGGCGGCTGCGTCATTCGGACGGGCGGTCATGACCATCGCCTGGCTGGACACCGCCGCAACCGACAGTCTGGCGGATACTGCCTATCGCCGGATCGAGGAGGACATCGTCACATTGCGCCTGGCGCCTGGTGCGATGACCACCGAGCAGCAACTGTGCGCCGCGCTGGGCATGGGCCGGACGCCCGTGCGCGAGGCGCTGTTGCGGTTGGCGGAGGGCTATCTGGCGCGGATCGTGGCCAGAAAGGGCGTGCTGATCCGGCCTATCGAAGTCGACTATGCGCTAATGACGATCGAGATCCGCCGTCTGGTCGAGCATCTGGTCGTGCGCCGCGCGGTGCAGCATGCCGACGAGGTCGAACGGGCGCAGCTGATGGAGATGGCGCCGCTGATGGGCGAGGCAGCGGCCGCGCCCGACGTGCACCGGTTCATGCGGCTTGACGATGCCTTCAATCGGCTGGTCGCAAGGGCAGCACGGCACGAGGTGGCGGCCCGCACGATCGTACCGCTGCACAGCGTCAGCCGGCGCATCGGGTTCGTGCTGGCCGGCGGGGACGGGCACGGACTCGACGAGACCGGCGGCTGGCATGCCCGCCTGATGCTGGCGATCGCCTCTGGAGACGCGTCCGAGGCCGCGGCGTCGCTCGATCGGTTGCTGGATATGTCGGCCGAAATAGCGCGCAGGGTGGGTGCACTGCAGGCGCGGAGCGTGGCCTCGTGATCGCCATCGTTGCCTATGGCAGCCCGGTCGCGGGCCGTGCCTCGTGGTTGGCTGACGCGCTGGGCGACGGCTTTTCCGTTACAACGTTGGACTATGCGGCTGACAGCGCGCAAAAGCACCTGGCACTGGCCAACGCCGACGGCGTCGTGACCGTCCGATGGCACGCCGGGCTGGGGGACGCGGGCAACGTCCGGCTTGTTCAGGTTCCGGGCGTCGGTTGCGACGAGATCGAAGTCGGCGCGTTGCCGGCAAACGCCACCCTATGCAATGTGCGCGGCCACGGCGCCGGCACCGCGGAATATGTCGTCCTGCAGCTGCTCGAATGGTGTCATGGCTTGGGCGCGGCGGAGGCCGACTTCCGTGCCGGTTCGTGGCAGAGGTCCAGCCGGTTTGGCGCACCGCCGCATCGCGAGTTGTGCGGCGCGACCGTGGGCATCATCGGCTATGGCGAGATCGGTCGTGCCGTCGCCGAACGTCTGTCACCCTTCGGCGTGCGGCTGCTGGCGGCAAACCGATCGCGCATTTCCGACGAGACGATTTCCGGCTGGTTCGGGCTGGACCAGTTGGCCGAGATGTTGGCGGCCTGCGATTTCGCCGTGCTGGCAATTCCGCTTGTCGAGGCAACCCACAGCCTGATCGGCGAGCCGGAACTCAATGCGCTCGGCGCGGACGGCGTCTTGGTCAACATCGCTCGCGGGCCGGTCGTCGACGAAACGGCCCTGTGGAACGCACTCCGTAACCGCGGGTTGGGTGGCGCGGTCTTGGACGTCTGGTACCAATATCCAGACGAGGAGACACCGCGCCGTCGTCCATCGAGATTTCCGTTCCAGGACCTGCCAAACGTCCGCATGACGCCTCATATCGCCGGCTGGACCGACGGCACCGTGGCACGGCGATGGTTGGACATCGCCGAAAACTGCCGCCGACTGGCCACGGGTCGGCCGTTTCTCAATGTCGTGAGGCGAGCGCCCGGTCACGTTCCTTAGAAGCTTTTTGTCAGCACCGTCCTGTGATCTTGCGACGGGTTTTCCGACTACCTCCGTTGAAAGGGCTATCGGCATGGCGTGGAGCCGTGCTTGCCCCCAACGGAGTGGACTAATGAAACGTACTTTGATCCTGGCGACTTTGATCGGATCCGTGGCCGTCGGCGGTGTCGCCCTGGCCCAGGGCGACGGCGACCGCGACGGTCATCGTCACGGCCATCGCGGTTCCGCGGAAGATCGCGTGACAATGCTGATGGAGCGATTTGACACCAATGGCGACGGCCAGATCACGGTCGAGGAAATTGAGGCCTTGCGCACGGCCCGCTTCAACGAGGCGGATACCAACAGCGACGGCGTGATCGACGCGTCGGAGTTTCAGGCCGCCGCCGAGGCGCGCGCGGCCGAGCGGATGGCCGAGCGGGCGGCGGAGATGTTCGCCCGTATCGATCAGGATGGCGACGGCCAGCTCACCCAGGACGATCTGGGCGGCCGCGAAGGCAGGATGTTCGAGCATGCCGACGAAAACGGCGACGGGGTCCTGACCGAAGATGAACTGCTTAACGCACGCCCCCCTCGGCGGTAGGCTGTCATCTTTGCGCGGGGGCGGCTTCGGCCGTCCCCGCCATCCCGGGCGGAAGGCCACAGGCGAGGTCTGGATTGGATCGACAGCCGTCCGACGACGTGCTGATGGGCCGGATCGCCGCGGGCGATGCACCGGCCTTTCGCCTGTTGCTGGACCGGCATCTGGCGGCCGTGACGGCCTTTTGCTATCGCCAATTGGGCGACCGGTCAGAGGCCGAAGACGCCGCGCAGGACACGTTCCTGAAGGTCTGGCAGGCGGCCTCCGGCTGGAAGCCGGAGGCCAAGCCGACGACCTGGATTTATCGCATTGCGGTAAACCAATGCATCGATCGGCACCGCAAACGCCGGCCGCAGACCGACTTGGACGCGGCCGCCGATGTGGCCAGCGCCGATCCAAACCCGGAGCAGGCGGCGACCCGCGCCGATCTGGATCGGAAGGTGCGCACCGCCATGGAGGCGCTGCCGGAACGCCAAAGGCTGGCATTGGTGCTGTGCCACTATCAGGGTCTGAGCCAGGCCGAGGCTGCCGAGATCCTGGGTACGGGGGTAGGGGCTGTCGAATCGTTGCTGGGTCGGGCGCGGCGCGAGTTGAAGAAGCTGCTTGCGGCTGATATTGCGCAGATGAAGGAGAAGGTCGCATGAACGCGGATGGCAAGGATCGGACGGAGTTGGGCCCGACCGGCGCGCCCGACGGACGCGGCGGCCATCGGATCGTTGACTGGCTGGACCGGTGGGGGGCTGATCTGGCGGCCTGGCCGGACCAGGCGGCCGCCAGCGAGGCGCGCGGTATGATCGACCGGGACCCCATTGCGCAGGCCCATTGGGCCGAGGCCCGTGCGCTTGACGGATTGTTGGACACGGCTGCCGTCCCTGAACCGAGCGCCGATTTGGCCGATAGGATCCTTGCCAGGGCGGTGGCCACGCCCCCGCCTGACAATGTCGTATCGCTTGCGGGCACCGGCCGCCGCCGGCGGCTGGGGTGGCCGTCGCTCGCCCTGGCCGCGTCCCTGGTGATGGGGCTTGTGGTCGGTGTCGGCGTGTCGCCGGACACGTTCGACGGTTGGCTGGGCGGCACGACAGTCTACGCCGCCGACTATCTCGGTTTCGGTTCGGTGGAGGTTGTTGAATGACCGACACGTCACCCCAGCCCGAGCGCCCGGACGAAAAGCCCCATCGACGGCGCCGCAAAGGGCGATGGAAGACGATCGCGCTGGTCGCGTCGTTGGCGCTCAACCTGTTCATTGTCGCATTCATTTTGGGGCAGGCGACCAGGGGCTACCTGGACGACGGCCGCCGGCCCTTCGACCGGGGCTCTCCACGCGTGGACTGGGGGCAGGTCGTCGACCATCTGCCGCGCGAGGCGCGCGACCAGGCCAGGGTCATTGTGCGGGAGAGCGGCGAAAGGATGCGGGTGATCCTGCCTGACCTGCAACGCGCGCGCGATGCCGCCGGACGTGCGCTGCTGGCCGATCCTTACGATCAGGATGCGGCGCGCGCGGCGTTCGCCGAGGTGCGGCAGTACACCGATCAGGTGCAGGAGGTCATCCAGGAGGGGTTGCTGCAATTGGCGATCGAGCTGACGCCGGAGGAACGCCGCCGCCTGTTCGAGCGCCTGCCGCCACCGGTTAGGCCCTAGAGCCTCCACGCATCTTCCGGCTTGCCTTCGCGGCATTGGCCCGGCATTCCTGATCGGAGGAGGCTATTCGATGAAATTCCTGTTCCAGGTCATGCCGGCGCGCGCCGTCTTCGGTGTTGGCGAGATCGGCCGTCTCGGCGATGAAATCGACCGTTTGGAGGCTGGCCGCGTCATGATCGCCTGCACGAAGGGCGCGACCGGTCGGCTGGGGCCGCTACGGCAGGCTCTTGGTGAGCGGCTGGTCGGCGTGTTCGACGGGGCCGAGCCGCATTGCCCCCAGCCGGTCGCCGAGGCCGCCTTGGAACGCTTCTCCGCCCTGGGGGCCGATGCGGTCGTCCCCTTTGGCGGCGGTTCGACGCTGGGTCTGGGCAAGATGATCACGGTGCGCACGGGCCGGCCCATGGTGGCCGTCCCGACAACCTATTCGGGCTCCGAGATGACGCCGATTTATGGCATGAAAATCGGTCAAGAGAAGCGCACGTGGCGCGACGCGGCCGCCCTGCCGAAGACGGTGATCTATGATCCCGCGCTTATGGTTGACCTGCCAGCGGGCCTGACCGCGACCACTGGCATGAACTGCCTCGCCCACGCGGTTGAGGCGCTTTATCCCAAGGAACCCAATCCGATCGCCGCTGACTTGGCGGAACGCTGCATCGAGGCGCTTTCGATCGGACTGCCCGGCAGTGTCGAGCGGCCGGATGACCTCAAGGCGCGTGAGCAGGCGCTTTATGGTGGCTTTCTTGGCGGCCTGCTGGTGACCATGGTCGGCATCGCGCTGCACCATCGCATCTGCCACGTGCTGGGCGGCCATTTCGGCGTGCCCCATGGCGAATCGAACAGCGTGATCCTGCCCTACGTCGTCGCCTACAACGCCTCCGCGGCGCCGAACGCGATGGACGCCATCAAACGAGCACTAAGCGCCGAGGATGCCGCCGCCGGCATTTTCGACTTGGCCGGCCGCATCGGGGCCCCGCGAACCTTGCTAGAACTGGGAATGCCCGCCGACGGCCTCGCGCACGCGGCGGAAGAGACGGTTGCGACTCTCGCCTACAACCCGCGAACCGTCTCTGTGCAAGAGATAACCGAGTTGCTGCAGGCGGCCCATGAGGGCCGCCCGCCGTCGGAGGGGATGATCTAGACCGGTTGCCTAGTTCGTCGGGTAGGTCGCGACGATGACCCGGTCGATCACGGAAAACAGGTTCTCGCTCGGGTTCAGCGTGCAGGCGGCAACCGCCAGGACACCGACATCGTCGCCGAACTCACCCGGCAACGGCCATTCGACACCGCGATAGCTTGCCGAACGCTGGGCCAGATACTCACCCACCGCCTGACGATCCGCTGCCGGAAGGTCGTGGACGTCCTGGCACGACATGAACACGAGTTCCTCAAACACCAGATCAACGGCCGACGCCTGCTGCGATACGAACAATCCGGCGACCAACGCGGCGGCGCCCAGCCGCCAAGCTTGCCTAAAACCCATGATCCTGCCTCCTAAAGCCAATGCTGTTTGCGACGTCGCACGACGCGGTGTTGTGATCAGTTGTCGCCGGCCAGATCGCCGACAATGTATCCAGCGGCGCCGCCAATCAGGCCGGCACCGACCACCTGTCCGAACGATCCGCCGGTCACCAGCCCAACACCGGTACCCAGCGCCGCACCGGTAACGGCACCGGCGGTCTCATCGTTGGTTGACTGACATGCCGCGACAAGCGTGACCGCCGCGCCAAGCGCACAGATTTGCAATATCTTCATGATGGCCTCTCCAATTCCCCCGATTCCCACAGGAATCAACGTAAAGATGAACCAGCATAGCCGCAACGCAGCTCAGGCGAAACCCTTCTAACTTGCATCCGCCACCGGCTCGATCGTGCGCAAATAGGCCACCAGCGCCGCGAGGTCTTCCGGGGTCATGGTGGCGTGACAGCCATAACCCATGGGCGGAAACAGCGGCCGGCCGTCGCGACTGCCCCCCGCGGTGTCATCCTGTCCGGCCGCGCTTGCGGTCGCCATCGACGCGCCGATGGCGGGCAATGCGTAGGGCATGCGCGTCAAGGGTGATTCCCCTAGGTAGGCTGTTGTTTGCTTGCGGAACTGCGGCAACCCGCCACGGTCGCCCGGATGGTCGCGCCGATCAACCGGCCTGGATCGCGCCGTATTCCCCGTTTTTCGGGGCTATCGGGGTCAATCGGCCGTGTCGCCCTGTTGCCCGTTCTCAAGTGCGCGCGCGCCGCGTAGGATGCGCCGGCATTGCGCAGAGGCCGGTCGTCGAAAGAGGGGGAAAATGACCTTAGTCGGATTTGTTGGGCTCGGAAACATGGGCGGGCCGATGGCCGCCAATCTGGTCAAGGCGGGCCACAAGGTACGCGGCTACGACACGTCATCAGGAAGCTTGGAACAGGCGGCGGGCACGGGCGTTGAGGCGTGCACATCGTTGGCGGAGGCGATCGAGGGCGCCGACACAATCTTCACCATGCTGCCGGCCGGCAAGGCGGTGCGGACGGTCTATCAAGGCACGGGGGGCGTGTTCGCCGCGGCAGCGGCGGGTGCGCTTTTGATCGACTGTTCCACCATTGACGTGGCCACCGCGCGGATCGTCGCCGACGGGGCCGAACGGGCCGGGCTCGATCTGTTGGACGCACCGGTATCCGGAGGTGTCGGGGGCGCGGAGGCGGGAACGCTGACATTCATGGTGGGCGGCCCGGCCGACGCATTCGATCGGGCGCGGCCGTTACTTTCCACGATGGGACGGACGATCGTGCACGCGGGACCGGCCGGGGCCGGACAGGCGGCGAAGATCTGCAACAACATGGTCCTGGGCGTATCGATGATCGCCGTCTGTGAAGCGTTTGCGCTGGCAGATCGGCTCGGCCTCGATCGGCAGAAGCTGTTCGACATCGCCTCGCAAAGCTCGGGCCAGTGCTGGTCGTTGACCAACTATTGTCCGGTGCCAGGCCCGGTGCCGGACTCACCGGCCAACCGCGACTACGCGCCCGGGTTCACCGCCGAGATGATGCTGAAGGATCTGCGTCTGGCGCAGGATGCGTCGAACGCGTCGGGCGCGGCGACCCCGATGGGTGCCGAGGCGGCGGCGCTCTACGGGCTCTATTGCAATGGCGGCAACCAGCAACAGGATTTCTCAGCCATCTTCAAGATGCTGGCGGCCAATCACAAAGACAAGGCGCGTTAAAGCAGATCGAGAGAACTCCAGGCCGGAAAGCGGCACGGAACTCTCTCGCCAATCTGCTTTAGCTCGTTGACCGGGCCCGGATCGGACGAGTTCGGCTAAACGCCGTGCGACGCCGATCGTGGCCCGGTCCGATCGGCCGATGCCCGAACCTACTTCCTGGATCTTGGCTGTTCGCCGCTTTGCCAGAAGCTGAGAAGAAAGCCGTCGGGGTCGTTGAAGTCCGCGGTCCAGCCGCCGGGTGCCTCGCTGACCGGCGTCACGATGGTCACGCCTTGTTCGGCCAGGGCCGCGACCATGTCGTCGATGCCGCCGTCGGCGAGCGAGAACACGAGCGCCGGCGTGGTCCCGCGTTTGGCGTCCATCTGAAAGAAGGAGATTTCCAGCCCCTGGTCCAAGGTCGCTGTCAGCCAAAACGGCTCGAACCCCTCTTGTCGTTCGATGTCCAGACCGAGGACATCTCGATAGAACGCCTCAGTCGCGGCGATGTCGGAGACGTAGAAAACGACGGCGGCGGTATGCGGTTTTGGGATCATTTTTTGTCCTACTCAGGTGTGTGTTGCTGACTCCATCCTACTATTGCCGCCGAGCCGGCTTTTGTGAGCGCCGGACGATAAAAACGTGCCCATCTGGATCATGGGTGGCCAGATCGCCGCGCTGGGCGGCCAGATAAGAGCGTGCGTGACGGCGAATCTGCCCGTAGTTCAGATCGCCGCGCAATCCGACAAACTCCTCGAACCCCGGCGCGCCTAGCTGCGCAAGCGCCTTCTTCAGCGCCCGGATACGCTGGCGCAGGGCCGCGTCGGTGATGCCCAGCAGATAGGCGATTTCGATACGGCTGTGTCCCGAAAGAGCCAGCAACGCCAAGAGCCGCAACGATGGGGGCATGTCCGACGAAAGGACGAGGGCTTGCGCGTCCACATTCCGCACGGGTTGGTCCGATTGCTGCACATACCAAGACTTGTCACGTGCCATGGCCCGCGCCCGGGTCCGCGCATGGTGCCGCGCCTTGTTGCGCATGACGCCGCGCAGCCATCGAAGGGTCTTGAAGTCGGCGAAATCCCTGTTGCCAGTGCGAATGGCTTCAATGAGGGCCTCCTGCACCAGATCTTCGGCGTCACCAACGCACGGCGCCAACCGGCGCGCGTAGACGGCGAGCCCACGCAGCCCCTCCCGTTGCCGCGCTAGTGCGGACACAGATCCCGGCAACCTGCTGTCCTGCGGCTGCCAATCATTGAGAGATATCGGTCACTTCAACGTCGACGCTGCGGCGCCGGCCGTCGCGAAGGATCGTCAGGTCCACCGAGTTGCCGATGCCCACGGTTTCGAGCTGGGCGACGAAATCAGACAGGTCCTGCACCGGCTGGCCGTTGGCCGCGATGATCACATCGCCGACCCGTCCACTCTGTCGGTCCATGGCGGTAAGGCCCGCGCGTGCCGCAGGCGTGCCCGGCACCGTGTTGGCGATGATCAGGCCGTTAACCCCCAGCCCGGCGCTCACCTCCTCGCTCAGCACCGAGATGCCGATGCCAAGCCGCGGTACGCGGCCATCGCGGATCAACTGCGGCACGATTTCGTTGACGATATCTACGGGCACGGAAAAGCCGATGCCGGCATAGCTGCCGGTATCGGTGATGATGGCGGTATTGACCCCGATCAGCCGGCCGGAGGTATCCAGCAGAGGGCCGCCGGAATTGCCCGGGTTGATCGCGGCATCGGTCTGGATCACGCCGCGAATCTCGCGTCCGGTTTCGGTCGGCAGGTCTCTGTCCAGCGCACTCACAATGCCGCTGGTGAGCGAGCGGTCGAGGCCAAACGGGTTGCCGATCGCAAACACGGTCTGCCCGACCTTCAAGTCTTCCGAACTGCCGATCGGCAAGGTCCGCAGGCCGACCGGGGCGTCGACGAGACGCAAAACCGCCAAATCGTAGTCGGGGGCAGCCCCGACCAGCGTGGCGGTCATGGCGTCACCAGCGCCCAGGCGGACCAGGATGCGGCTGGCGTTCTGGACGACGTGATAGTTCGTCACGACGTGGCCGGCCGCGTCCCAAACGATGCCGGACCCGGTGCCGGCAGCCGACCCGTGCGGGCCCACCCGGCCGTTCGTGGGCTGTTCGGAATAAACAAAGGCGACCGCTGGCGCCGAAGCCTCGAAGACCTCGATGGTGACCTGTTCGAAGTCCGACAAGTCGCCCCGCGGCACGACGATCCGAGGTTCGTCAGCAGCGAACAGGAACCAGCGGACATAGTCGGCGCCGATCCACAGCGTCGCCAGCACCAGCATCCAGATCAAGAACAGGCGTGTCAGGCGATCGTTCATCGCAACTCAATCGATCCTGGTTGCACCATCACCGTTCCGAAACCCGGCCCAACCGTGAATGCCGGCTGGAAGCGCCGGGATGCCAAGCGAAAAGATCATGAGTGAGACGAGGCGAGCCCTTTACTCCGTCCTTGGGATCTCTGGTTGCAGCCTTTGGATGTGCGCATCTTCTCCTAAAAGAACGCGTTGAGGCCCGTCTGTGCCCGGCCCAGGATCAAGGCATGAACATCGTGGGTGCCCTCATAGGTGTTGACGGCCTCCAAATTCATGACGTGGCGGATGACGTGGAACTCATCCGCGACCCCGTTGCCGCCATGCATGTCGCGGGCGGTGCGTGCGATATCGAGCGCCTTGCCGCAATTGTTGCGCTTCATCAGCGAAATCGCCTCTGGCGGTGCCGTGCCTTGGTCCTTCATGCGGCCGAGGCGCAAGGCGCCGTTCAGGCCCAAGGTGATCTCCGTCTGCATATCGGCCAGCTTCTTTTGGATCAGCTGGGTCTGGGCCAGTGGCCGGCCGAACATGCTGCGGTCCAGCGTGTATTGCCGCGCGGCATGCCAGCAGAACTCCGCCGCGCCCATCGCGCCCCAGGAGATGCCGTAGCGGGCATTGTTCAAGCAACTGAACGGGCCCTTCAGACCGGTCACCCCGGAAAGCAAATGGTCGTCCGGCACGAACACCTCGTCCATGACGATCTCGCCCGTGACCGACGCGCGCAGCGAGAACTTACCCTCGATCTTCGGCGCGGTCAGACCCTCCATGCCCTTCTCAAGGATGAAGCCCCTGATAGAACCGCTGTCATCCTTCGCCCAGACAACGAACACGTCGGCGATGGTTGAGTTTGTGATCCAGATCTTCGTGCCGCTGAGCGTGTAGCCGCCATCGACCTTGCGCGCCCGCGTCTTCATGGCGCCGGGGTCGGACCCGGCGTCCGGCTCCGTCAGGCCAAAGCAACCGACCCATTCGCCGGTCGCCAGCTTCGGCAGGTATTTCTGACGCTGCTCCTCGCTGCCGAACGCGTAGATCGGATACATGACAAGCGAGGATTGCACCGACATGGCCGAGCGATAGCCGCTGTCGACCCGCTCCACCTCGCGCGCCACCAGCCCATAGCAGACATAGTTGACGCCGGCGCAGCCATAGCCGTCGATCGTTGAGCCGAGAAAGCCCAGCTCGCCCATTTCATTCATGATCTCCCGGTGGAAGATCTCGTGCCGATTGCCCTCCAGCACGCGCGGCATCAGCTTGTCCTGGCAGTAATCGCGGGCCGCGTCGCGCACCATCCGCTCTTCCTCGCTCAACTGCTCTTCCAGCATCAGCGGGTCCTGCCAGTCGAAGGACGGGCGCAGGTTGGCGGGCTTCTTTGGAGCGATCTCGGCGGCCGGTGCGGCGGTCATGGCGATTCCTGGTTCTTGGATTTTGCAGTGCACATTAAGTAGCGCGCCGTGCCCGCTTTGTCATGGTCGTTCACGGCAACCCCATTATCTGGGATTGGTGACAGGACACGAACAATATCTGGTGTGCAGCACTAGAAGTCTGTGCCAGAATGCGCCGCCGATTTCGCCGTCTTGGGGTCCTTATAAGCCATGTCGACTTTGCCCGTTGCGGTCGCCAGCGATCACGCCGGATTTGAGCTGAAGGAACTGCTGAAGTCTCACTTGCAAGAGCTGGGGCATGAGGTGCTCGATCTGGGCACGAACAGCACGGCCTCTGTCGACTATCCCGATTTCGGCTTTGCGATGGGCGAAGCCCTGGACTCCGGGCTTGCCGAACGCGGCGTTATCATTTGCGGCACCGGCATCGGCATTTCCATCGCGGCCAACCGGAACGGCGCGGTGCGCGCCGCCCTTTGCTACAACACCACCGCCGCACGGCTGGCCCGGCAGCACAATAACGCAAACGTGCTTGCGCTGGGCGCAAGGCTGGTCGGCACGGAGGTCGCAAAGGACTGTCTTGAGGTCTTTCTTGCGACCGCGTACGAAGGCGGCCGCCACGACCGACGCGTGGCCAAGCTGTCTTGAACCGAAGCACTTTTGCTTGAGGGAGTGAGCCCATGTCGTCAGCCAGCCTTTCACCGTCCGGAGAAGCCGTCGCCGATGTGTTCTTCGGTCGAGGTTTGGCCGACCGCGACCCCGAGGTCGCCGACGCGCTGGGTCGCGAGCTTAAGCGTCAGCAGCAGCAGATCGAACTGATCGCCAGCGAAAACATCGTCTCGCGCGCGGTGTTGGAGGCGCAGGGCTCCGTGCTGACCAACAAGTACGCCGAGGGCTATGCCGGCCGGCGCTACTATGGCGGTTGCGAATATGTCGATGTCGCCGAGAAGCTGGCGATCGAACGGGCCTGCAAGCTGTTCGATTGCGGGTTCGCCAACGTTCAGCCGCACTCCGGCGCCCAGGCCAACCAGACCGTCATGCTGGCGCTGCTGAAGCCCGGCGACACGGTCATGGGCATGTCGCTCGCGGCCGGCGGCCACCTGACCCACGGCGCGCCGCCGAACCTCTCCGGCAAATGGTTCAACGCCGTTCAGTACGGTGTGCGGCGACAGGACGCGCAGATCGACTATGACGAGTTGGCCGAACTGGCGAACGAGCACCAGCCGGCCCTGATCATCGCCGGTGGTTCGGCCTATCCCCGGCACATCGACTTCGAGCGTTTTCGCCAGATTGCCGACAGCGTCGGTGCCTATCTGATGGTCGATATGGCCCATTTCGCCGGCTTGGTCGCCGGTGGTGTGCATCCCAGCCCGCTGCCCCATGCCCATGTCGTCACCACGACGACCCACAAGACCTTGCGGGGGCCGCGCGGCGGCATGGTGCTGACCAATGACGGCGACCTTGCCAAGAAGATCAACTCGGCATTGTTCCCCGGCCTGCAAGGTGGCCCGCTGATGCATGTGATCGCCGCCAAGGCGGTCGCCTTCGGCGAGGCGCTGACGCCGGAATACAAGGCCTACACGCGCACGGTGATCGACAACGCCAAGATGCTGGCCTCGACGCTGCAAAGCGGCGGGCTCGACATCGTGTCGGGCGGCACGGACACCCATCTGGCGCTGGTCGACCTGCGTCCCAAGGGGCTGACCGGCAAGGCGGCCGAGACCAGCCTGGAAGAGGCCTACATCACCTGCAACAAGAACGGCGTGCCGTTCGATCCGCAGAAGCCGGCGATCACGTCAGGCATTCGCGTCGGCTCGCCGGCGGCGACGACCCGAGGCTTCGGCCAGGCCGAATTTCAACAGGTCGGTGAGTTGATGGTCGAAGTCCTGGACGGCCTGGTCGCCAATCCGGACGACAATTCGACCGTCGAGGCATCGGTGCGGGAACGCGTGACGGCCCTGACCGGACGGTTCCCGATCTATCCGTCGCTGTGATTCCGGTCGTGGAGCGCCGTCCGGCAAAGCAACAAGAACAAGTCGAGGCATAAGGCATGCGCTGTCCGTTCTGTGGTCACGACGATACCCAGGTGAAGGACTCACGGCCCACAGAGGACAACTCGGCGATACGACGGCGGCGCTTCTGCCCGGCCTGCGGCGCCCGCTTCACCACCTTCGAACGGATCCAGATCCGCGAGTTGACGGTGGTCAAGTCCGACGGCGATCGTGAGCCGTTCGATCGGGACAAGATGTTCCGCTCGCTGCAGATCTCGCTGCGCAAGCGCGATGTCAGCCCGGAACGGATCGAGCGGCTTGTGAACTCGATGGTCCGGCAGTTGGAAAGCTCCGGCGAGAGCGACATCCCGTCGAAGGCGATCGGCGAGATGGTCATGAAGGCGCTGGCAACCTTGGACAAGGTCGCCTACGTCCGCTATGCCTCCGTCTACAAGGATTTCCGTGAGCCGGGTGAGTTTTCCGACTTCGTCGACAGGCTGAAGATGGATGCGGATGACTAATCGCGAGACCCATGGGCGAGGGCGCTGACGCCCATTTCATGTCCATGGCCCTGGCGCTGGCGCGTCGGGGCTTGGGCCGCGTATCGCCAAATCCCGCCGTTGGCTGTGTCCTGGTCAAGGACGGCGTGGTCGTCGGGCGGGGCTGGACCCAGCCTGGCGGACGCCCGCATGCCGAGGTCGAGGCCCTGGCCCGCGCCGGTGAGGCCGCCAACGGGGCCACGGCCTATGTCACGCTTGAACCCTGCAGCCATCACGGCAAAACGCCACCCTGCGCCGACGCGCTGATCGCCGCCGGCATTCGCCGCGCCGTCATTGCGGTTGAAGACCCGGACCCGCGCGTGAATGGGAAGGGCGTGCGGGCCCTGAAGAAGGCCGGCATCGAAGTCGACCTCGGGGTTGGCGAGGTCGAGGCACGGGCTGTCAATGAAGGATTCTTCAAGCGGGTTCAGCACAAACGGCCAATGGTCACGCTAAAGCTGGCGATGACCCTGGATGGCCGGATCGCGACGCATACCGGCGAGAGCCAGTGGATCACGGGCGAGCTGGCACGCATGGAGGCCCATCGCCTGCGCGCCACGCACGATGCGATCATGATCGGCAGCGGCACGGCGCTGGAAGACCGGCCGCGCCTGGACTGCCGCCTGCCGGGCCTGGCGGATCGCTCGCCGATCCGGATCGTCGCCGATCGGCGGCTGCGCTTGCCCCTGACGTCGGGTGTTGTCGCATCCGCAAAGGAGACGCCCACTTGGCTGGTGACCTTGCCGGACAGTGATCGCACGCGCCGCGCCGCGTTCGAAGAGTGTGGCGTGACCGTTATCCCTGTCGCCCCCGCAGCACCCGGTACCGAAGATATTGACCACGTGCTCTCCGTGTTGGCCGAACGCGGCATCACCCGCCTGCTGGTCGAAGGCGGTGCCCATTTGGCGGCAACCTTGCTGCAGGCCGACCTGGTCGACCGGTTGGCCTGGTTTCGCGCCGCCAACCTGATCGGCGGCGACGGTCTGCCGGCGATCGCCGGGTTCGGCGTCGACAAGCTAAACCAGAGCCCGCGCTTCCTGGCGATCGATCGGCGCGTGCTTGGCGACGATATCTGCGAGACTTACGTCCGGGTCCGAAGCTGATCGCGATCGCGGCCGGGCCGAAGCTTGTCGTCGAACCGCTTAACCGGGAACTGCGGGTGTTGGAGGCTGGTATGCCCCCAAGTATGGTGGCGGGCGTGATCGCCATGCGCTATGGCTGTGATGGCGCCGTTGCCTTGGACCTGATGAACGCCAACTTCTTCTTCTGCCTGGCGGCCCTGCCGGTCATCATGCTGATCGGCTCTACTTGAAGTTACCAAATAACTACTGATCTTATCATGCTGATATCAATTGATTTTCGATCCACGGGGAATCGAGATCACCGTCCGTTCACCGACATAATTGGACGGTCGGGCCGATGACGCTTCAAACGGCCATCGCGGCGGCTGCCGCGCACATAGACGACGGCGGTTTTGAGCGCGACCTGGCGCGACGCGTCGCCATCCCGACCGTAAGCCAGCCGCCGATTGAGCGCGCTGCTTGTCAATCCTATCTGGTGGACGAGATGGCACCGGCCCTGACCGCGCTGGGCTGTGATTGGCGGATCATCGAGAATCCGGTCGAACCCGATTGCCCCGCGCTGATCGCTGACCGTACCGAAGATCCCGCGCTGCCCACCGTCTTCTGCTATGGGCACGGCGACGTGGTGCGCGGACTGGACGATCTGTGGCAGGGCGATCTTTCGCCCTGGCGGCTGGAGCGGCGCGGCGACCGGCTCTACGGCCGCGGCACCGCCGACAATAAGGGCCAGCATTCAATCGTCATGGCGGCGCAGCGCGCCGTGCTGGAGACGCGCGGACGGCTCGGTTTCAATCTCAGATGGCTGATCGAGACCGGGGAGGAGGCAGGGTCGGCAGGCCTGCGCGAGATCTGCCGTGCCCATCGCGACGCGCTGGCAGCCGACTTCCTGCTGGCCTCGGACGGCCCGCGCCTGTCGCCCGGTCGGCCGATGCTGGCCTTGGGCACGCGGGGTACGATCAACTTCACCTTGGGGCTCCATCTGCGCGAGGGCGGCGTCCATTCGGGCAATTGGGGCGGCTTGGCGGCCAACCCGGCGACCATTCTGGCGAACGCGCTGGCGTCGATCGCCGACCAGCGTGGTCGCATCGCCATTGCGGACTGGCGGCCGGACAGCCTGACACCCGCGGTACGCCGTGCGCTGGCGGCCATCGCGCTTGAGGGGCCCGACGGTGCCTTCGCACCGGACGACCATTGGGGCGAGCATGATCTGAGCCCGGCTGAGCGCGTGTTCGGCTGGAACAGTTTCGAGGTCTTGGCATTCACGGCCGGCACGCCAGATACGCCGGTGAATGCTATTCCGCCGTCGGCGGAGGCCCATTGCCAGTTGCGCTTCGTCGTCGGTACGGATGTCGATACGATCTTGCCGGCCTTGCGTGAGCATCTCGATGCCAACGGCTTCGGCGGCATCACGATCAGCCAGCCCGACAGCGTCGTCTTCGGTGCGACACGCACCGATCCGGAGTCGGACCTCGTGCTTTGGGCGTCCGCGGTGGCGGAAAGGCAGACCGGGCGCGCCGTGGACATCCTGCCCAATGTCGGCGGTTCGTTGCCAACCGATGTCTTTGTCGAAGAGTTGGGCCTGCCCATGTTATGGGTGCCGCATTCCTATGGCGGCTGTGGCCAGCACGGACCGGACGAGCATCTTCTTTTGCCGCTGGCCCGCGAGGGATTGGAGATCATGACCGCCCTGTTTTGGGATATCGGCGAGGGCGGGGCGCCCGTCGGCAATCGGGCGGCGCGTGTGCAAGGGTAGGGCATGTTTACCGGCATCATTACCGATATCGGCGAGATCGTTGCAATTGATCGAAACGGCGACACGCGCCTGACCCTGTCGACCAGTTTCGATACCGACGCCATCGATCTCGGCGCCTCGATCGCCTGCAATGGCGTTTGCCTGACGGTCACGGAGAAAACGCCCGGCCGCTTCTCAGTCGACGCATCGGCCGAGACCTTGGCCAAGACGACCATCGGCACCTGGGCGATCGGCACCAAGGTCAATCTGGAGAGGTCATTGCGGCTCGGCGACGAACTCGGCGGGCACTTGGTCTTCGGTCATGTCGACGGCGTCGCGGAAGTCGTCGATGTCCAACCGGACGGTGACAGTTTGCGCTGGCGCTTCGCGGTGCCGGCCGGCCTTGAGCGGTTCATAGCACAAAAGGGCTCGGTGGCGCTGAACGGCGTCTCTCTGACCGTGAACGACGTTGAAGGAACAGAGTTTGGGGTCAACATCATCCCGCATACCCAGGCCGAGACCACCTTTGGCGCCAACGGCGCGGACGGATCGGTGGCCCTTGGCGACCCGGTTAACCTTGAGGTCGACATGCTGGCGCGCTATGTCGCTCGCCTGAACGAGGTGAAAGCAACCGACCCATGACCGCAGGCTCAAGCGCGCCCGCCACCATCAGCAAGCAGGCCATCGCCGCCGCCCGCCGCGAGGAAGCGCGGCTGAGCGCCGATGATCAGGAGTTCCTGTCGCCGATCGCCGATCTGATCGAGGAGGCGCGGCGCGGCCGTATGTTCATCCTGGTCGACGACGAGGATCGGGAGAATGAGGGCGACCTGATCATCCCGGCGGAAACGGCGACGGCCGAGGCCATCAACTTCATGGCCAAATACGGCCGCGGCCTGATTTGCCTGGCGCTGGAGGCCGAGCGGATTCAGCAGTTGCATCTGCCGCTGATGCGCCAGACCAACGCCTCGCGCCACGGCACGGCCTTCACGGTCTCGATCGAGGCGCGCGAGGGCATCACCACGGGCATCTCGGCGGCGGACCGGGCGCACACCGTCGCCGTGGCCATCGACCCGAGCAAGGGGGCGGATGATCTTGCCACGCCGGGCCACGTCTTTCCGCTGCTGGCGCGGGATGGCGGCGTCCTGGCCCGAGCCGGCCATACGGAGGCCTCCGTCGATCTCGCCCGCATGGCGGGGCTGAACCCGTCGGCCGTGATTTGCGAGATCATGAACGACGACGGGTCGATGGCTCGGTTGCCGGACCTGGTCAAGTTCGCCCAGTTCCACGGCCTGAAGGTCGGCACCATCGCCGATCTGATCGCCTATCGCAGAGGCCGGGAATCGCTGGTCGAGCGGCGCATGGAAGACGTGCTCGACAGCCGCTATGGCGGCGAATGGCGCATGGTCATCTATGTGAACACGGCCGAATATGCAGAGCATGTCGCGCTGGTTAAGGGCGACCCGTCGGCACCGGGGCCGGTTCTGGTGCGCATGCACGCGCTCAGTGTTTTGGATGACGTCTTGGGCGGCCGTCGGAGCGCGGGCAGCGACTTGCATGGTGCGATGCAGGCCATCTCGGACGAGGGAAGGGGTGTCGTCGTGCTGATCCGCGAGCCGCGCCCCGATAGCCTGACGCAGCGCCTATTGGCGCGCCAGCAGGCCACCAAGCCTGATAGCGGAAAGGAACTGCGCGACTACGGCGTCGGCGCGCAAATCCTGCTCGACCTCGGCGTCCGCGAGATGGAACTGTTGTCGAACCACGAAAAGACGGTAATCGGGCTTGAGGGGTATGGCCTGACCATCGCCGGCCGTCGGCCGATTCCGCCGCTGAGAGAGAGTGAATGACCGCCGGACCGCATATCCTGATCGTCGAAGCGCCGTTCTACGCCGACATTGTCGAAGAGTTGCGCGCCGGTGCTGAGGAGGCCTTGGCGGCGGCCGGCGCGACGGTCGAACATGCCAGCGTGCCGGGCGCGTTCGAGGTTCCGGCCGTCATCTCCATCGCTGATGACACGGGCCGTTTCGACGGCTATGTCGCGCTGGGCTGCGTCATTCGCGGCGAGACCAGCCACTATGACTATGTCTGCGCCGAGAGCGCGCGGGGGCTGCAGGACCTCGCTGTCGAGCGGCGGCTCGCCATCGGCTATGGGATTCTGACCACGGAGAATGATGCGCAAGCCTGGGTGCGCGCACGGCGCGACGAGAAGAACAAGGGCAGGGACGCGGCCGAAGCGTGCCTGGCCATGATCGCTTTGAAACGCCGTTTCGCCGGGGAGGCCTGACCTTGGCGGATCGCAAGCCCTCGGCCTCCGCTCGCAGACGCGCGGCCCGTCTGCATGCGGTTCAGGCGCTGTACAACATCGACCGAACCGGTCAGAGCGCGGACAGCGTGCTGGGCGAGTTCGTGCGCTTTCGCCTTGGCGAGGAGGTCGATGGCGACCGTTATGTCGATCCGGACCGTCCCCTTTTCGCAGCCATCGTACGCGGGGTGGTAGAGCGCGAGGCGGATCTGAACCCGATCATTGATGGCGCCCTCGACAAGGGCATGACGGCAGACCGGCTGGAACTGTTGCTGCGCCTGATCCTGCGGGCGGGGACGTGGGAACTGTTGGCAACGCCCGACGTCGCCGCGCGCATCGTGATCGCCGACTATGTCGACCTGGCCCATGCCTTCTACGAAGGTAAGGAGCCGGGTATCACCAACGCCGTTCTGGACCGCATCGCCCGCGTGCTGCGCCCGGAAGAACTGGGGGCCGCGACGCAACCCGCCGCGACTTGAGCGCGCCACGCATGACCAATCTCGGCGAATTCGAACGTATCGAACAGATGCTCCGCCCCTTGGCGGCCGGCGATCCGGGTTCGCTGAACCTGATGGACGATGCGGCATTGATCGATGTGGAGCCAGGACAGCAGATCGTCGTTACGACCGATACGATGGTCGACACGGTCCACTTCCTGGCTGGAACGCCGCCGGGCTCGCTCGCCGCGAAACTGCTGCGCGTCAACCTCTCCGACCTTGCCGCGATGGGCGCTAGGCCCTTTGCCTATCTGCTGACCACGGCACTGCCGCGCAACCTGGGTGACGATTGGCTGGCCGGGTTCGCCCGAGGGCTGGCCGATGATCAGGAGCGCTTTTCGGTGCATCTGATCGGCGGCGACTCTGTGTCGACGTCGGGACAGCTCTCGGTTGGGATCACCGCCCTCGGCCGAGTGCCCTCGGGTCAGGCTTTGTGCCGTGATGGCGCGCGCTCGGGTCATGGCATCTATGTCACGGGCACACCCGGCGATGCGGTGCTCGGCCTTCATCTTCTGCGCCAGAAGCGCACCCATGGCCTGTTAGTTGATGACGCCGAGTATCTGACCGGGCGCTATCAGCGGCCGACCCCGCGGTTGGAGGTCGGCCAAAGGCTGGTCGGCATCGCCAGCGCCGCGATCGACATCTCCGATGGTCTCGTCGGCGATCTCGGCCACATTTGCAGCGCGTCCGGCGTTGCGGCGACGGTGGTCGCGAGCCGCTTGCCGCAGTCCAAACCCGCACAAAAACTGTTGGAGCTGAACCCGGAACTGACGCGTACGGCGTTGGCCGGTGGTGACGACTACGAGTTGTTGTTCACGGTCGCCGGCCAGAACGAGGCGGGCTTGGCGGCGATCAGGGCGGAATGTGGCGTGCCGATCACCCGCATCGGCGCCATCATCGCGGGAGACACGCCGCGCATCCTGGACGATGCGGGACAGGAGATCGACGGCCTCACCGGCTGGCGCCACTTCTAGCCGGCGCACGGGAGGCATGCGAAGACGCGTGCTTGCCCGCGACCGGCCCCTCGTCGCATTGTTGCGGCTGAAATGACCATGACGGAAACCCGGACTTACGACCCGACCCGGCGCAACGTGCTGTTGCTGGCGCTATGCCAAGCGCTTGGCATGACCGGCATCTCGGTGCTGATGATCATCGTCGGTCTGGTCGGCTACAGCCTTGCCATCGACAAGAGCTTGGCGACGTTGCCGTTGGCCCTCGGATTCGTCGGAACAATGCTGACCACGATCCCGGCCTCGGCACTGATGCGCCGGATTGGCCGGCGTGCCGGTTTTTCGCTCGGCGCTGTGGTCGGCATCATCAGTGCACTGGTGTCTGCCTACGCCATCTGGACGCAGGATTTCTGGCTCTATGCGGTCGCTGCCCTCGGCATCGGCATAAAGGGCTCGTTCATCCATTTCTACCGCTTTGCCGCGGCGGATACCGCCAGCGAGGCGTTCCGGCCGAAGGCGATCAGCCTGGTCTTGGCCGGCGGGGTTGCCGCTGCTTTGGCCGGGGCGCCGTTGGCCCGTGCGACGCGCGAACTGTTCAGTCCGAACCTTTATGTCGGCTGCTATCTGGCGATCGCCGTGCTTTCCCTGCTCGCCCTGGTGGTGCTGCAGTTCATTCGCATTCCGCCGCTCACGGCCGAACAGCGCGCCGATCACGGCCGGCCGCTCCGCGTCATTGCACGGCAGCCGACCTTCATCGTCGCGGTCATGGCGGCGGCCGTCGGCTATGGCGTCATGAGTTTGGTGATGACGACCACGCCGCTCGCCATGGACAGCTACGATCACGGCTTCGGTGATACGGCCTGGGTCATTCAATGGCATGCGCTCGCCATGTTCGTGCCCAGCTTCGTTTCCGGCAGCCTGATCAAAAAATTCGGCCCCACGCAGATCATCCTCACGGGCGGCTTCATCACGATCGCCTGCGTCATCGTCGCCTTGCTGGGGACCAGCTTTTGGCACTTCTGGCTGGCGCTGTTCCTGCTCGGGCTGGGCTGGAACTTCATGTTCATCGGCGGAACGACGCTGGCCACCGAGACCTACACTATCGTCGAGCGCAACAAGACCCAGGCGCTGAACGACTTCATCATCTTCACCACCGTGGCCTGCGCGTCGCTTGCTTCCGGCGCGCTGCATCACTGGTTCGGCTGGCAGGCGGTGGTGATTGGCGTGACGCCGCTCTTGGCGCTGGCCATGGCGGCCGTTTCGTACCTCCACTTCACCCGACGGGCACCCGCGACACCGGCCGCGGCGGAGTAGCTCGCGGCAAAATTGCGGACCGAGACCGCATTATCCGACCAATTTGTTGCAACGCACCGTCGATTCTGGCATTTTCCCGGCGCTTTTTGGGGCGGGCGGCGCTGAGAGGGACTCGACGACCGCCCATTCTGCCGTTCCGGCCATTCCTCTCTCCAGCTGAGTCCTCAGGGAACCAACAATGACACTCGTGTTGATCTTTGTCTTGATCTGCGGTGCGCTGGCAATTGCCTATGGCATTTGGGCCGCGCGCTCGGTGCTGTCGGCCAGTGCCGGCAGTGACCGCATGCAAGAGATCGCCGCCGCCATCCAGGAAGGCGCAAGCGCCTATCTGAACCGGCAATACCTGACGATCGGCGCCGTCGGCGTCGTAATCGCCATTATCGTGTCATTGCTGTTGGGTTGGACGGTCGGCGTCGGGTTCATCATCGGTGCCGTGCTGTCCGGTGCGGCCGGCTATATCGGTATGCACATCTCGGTTCGCGCCAACGTCCGCACGACGGAAGCATCCAAACACGGGATGTCCCAGGGCCTTGAAGTCGCGTTCAAGTCCGGGGCGATCACGGGCATGCTGGTCGCTGGGTTAGCGTTGATCGGCGTCACCGGCTATTACGGCATCCTGCTGTTGATGGGCGCCGACGGACGGGGCCTGATCGACCCGCTGGTCGGCCTTGGCTTCGGCGCTTCGCTGATTTCGATTTTCGCCCGTCTCGGCGGCGGTATCTTTACCAAGGGGGCCGATGTCGGCGCCGACCTGGTCGGCAAGGTCGAGGCCGGCATTCCCGAGGACGATCCGCGCAACCCGGCGGTGATCGCCGATAATGTCGGCGACAATGTCGGTGACTGCGCCGGAATGGCCGCCGACCTGTTCGAGACCTATGCGGTCACCGTCGTCGCAACCATGGTGCTGGCGTCGATTTTCTTCGTCGGCAGCGACCTGATGCGTCCGCTGATGGCTTTCCCTCTCGCGATCGGCGGTGTCTGCATCCTGGCTTCGATCGCGGGTACGTTTTTCGTCAAGCTTGGTCCGACCAAGAACGTCATGGGGGCTCTCTATAAGGGTTTCATGGCCTCGGCAGGGCTTGCCCTGGTCGGTATCGCGCTGGCGACCCTGGTCGTTGTCGGTTTCGGGACCGAGATGACGGTCGCGGGATCGACCTTCAATGGCTTCGACCTATTCATCTGTGCCGCCATTGGCCTGATCGTCACCGGCCTTTTGATCTGGGTGACCGAGTACTACACCGGAACGACTTATCGACCCGTGAAGTCCATCGCCAAATCGTCGACCACCGGCCATGGCACGAACGTTATTCAGGGCCTGGCGATCTCGATGGAAGCCACGGCCATTCCGGCCATCATCATTTGCGCCGCGATCATCGCCGCTTACAGCCTGGGCGGCCTGTTTGGCATTGCCATTGCGGTGACGGCCATGCTGGCCCTGGCCGGCATGGTGGTAGCGCTCGATGCCTACGGCCCGGTCACCGATAATGCCGGCGGCATTGCCGAGATGGCGGATTTGGACGCTGAGGTGCGCAACACCACCGACGCCCTTGATGCGGTCGGCAACACGACAAAGGCGGTAACCAAGGGCTACGCCATTGGGTCGGCCGGTCTGGGCGCGCTGGTCCTGTTCGCGGCCTATACCGAGGATCTGCAGTACTTCATTGGCAATCCGGAGAGCTATCCCTACTTCGCCGGGCTCGACCTGGATTTCAGCCTCTCCAACCCGTACGTCGTCGTCGGCCTGATCCTCGGCGGTCTATTGCCCTTCCTGTTCGGTGCGCTGAGCATGACGGCGGTCGGTCGGGCGGCGGGCTCGGTGGTTGAAGAGGTGCGGCGGCAATTTCGCGATGATGACGGCATCATGGCCGGCACGTCGAAACCCAATTACAGCCGGGCGGTTGACATGCTGACCAAGTCGGCGATCAAGGAAATGATCGTGCCGTCGCTCTTGCCGGTTCTGGCGCCGATCGTGCTGTTCTTGATCATCAACTTGATCGACGGTCGGTCGGCCGCGTTCTCGTCGGTTGGTGCGATGCTGCTGGGCGTGATCGCGACCGGCCTGTTCGTGGCGATCTCCATGACCGCTGGCGGCGGTGCCTGGGACAACGCCAAGAAATACATCGAGGACGGCAACCATGGCGGCAAGGGCTCGGAGGCCCACAAGGCGGCCGTGACCGGCGACACCGTCGGCGATCCGTACAAGGACACCGCCGGCCCGGCGGTCAATCCGATGATCAAGATCACCAACATCGTCGCTTTGCTGCTGCTGGCCGTCCTGGCTCACTAAGCTGCGGGCAGCCACAAGGAAAAAGGCCCGGCGCCAATCGGTGCCGGGCCTTTTCTACTTCAATGCTGGTGCGTGCGCCCTAGTTGCCGCCCAGCGTCTGCGCGCCGAACTGGCCGATGTTGCCGAACAGTTGTTCCAGTACGCCCATCTGGCGCCCCAGCGTCGGTGTTTCGGATTCCTCGAAGGCGAACTCCATACCGTCTTCCAGCGTACGAACCTGCAGATCCGTAACCACGCCGGTCAACGTATCGAACTGCACCCGAATCACGCGCCGCTCCAGCACCTCCGGCTCGAAGAACGCGAAATACTCAACCCGCTGGCCAATGTAGTACCAGATGCCGTCATCAAACGTTGCGACGGCGGTCGGTGAGCCGAAAGTGCGCAAGACGTCGCCGGCTGTGCTGGTGCCGACCTGGATCTGCTCCAGCCGTCGGTCCTCCACCAGATTACCGCGATTGCGCACCTCCGCGGCACAGGCCGTAACGGCGACCGCCGCCGCCATGACGATGCCGAGCCGGCGCGCCGTTCGCCTCCGGTTGCGAATCGAACTCTCGGCCATGGTTACCACCGTTCCTCAGATAGTCCTTGCGTCGGCAAGTGGCAGGCATTCTTCACCCCAAGCATTGATCCCGCCGCGCCGCGCGCCCATCTTGGCGGGCGTCGGCGTCCTGGTCGCGGCCATCATGCGGCGCAAACGACGTCAGCCATCCTTGCCATAGGACTTCCATGCCGTTTTCGGTGTTCAAACGCAAGCCCTTGTCTGCCGAAGCGGCGCGCGCCTACGACGTTATCGTTGCCCAGGCGCGACAGCCATACTTCTATCTGGAGGCCGGCGTGCCCGACACGCTGGACGGCCGTTTCGACCTGATCGTGCTGCATGCCTTCCTGGTGATGCATCGAAGCGCGGGCAATGGCGCCGAAGCCGAACGGTTCAACCAGGCCCTGTTCGACATCATGTTCAAGGACATGGAAGCCAACCTCAGGACCATCGGGGTCAGCGACCTGCGCGTGGGCAAGAAGGTCAAGCAAATGGCCCAGGCGTTCTACGGGCGTAGCGTCGCCTACCGCGAGGCGCTGAAGACGGACGGCGATGACGCCCTTGCCGAAGCCCTGCGCCGCAACCTTTACCGGCAGTCGGACCCGAGCACCGATCAGGTCGGTGTTCTTGCGGACTATTTGCGCGCCGAGGTCGCAAATCTGGCGGAACAGCCGCTGGCCGCTATTCTCGGCGGGCATCCCAGCTTTGGGCCGCCGGGCGGAACGAGCCGATGACCGAGTTCAAGCGTACCGTCCGGTTGATCGACATTCCCTATGGCAAGATCGACCAATCGATCGAGGCGAGCGCCGATGAGTGCATCGCGATCGCCGAACGGCTCGGGCTTGAGGCCATGAGCGGGTTCTCGGCGTCGTTCGAACTGTCGCGCGCCGAGAATAGCCCAATCATCGGCGTTGAGGGCAGCCTTAACGCCGACATCCGCCAGCTTTGCGTCGTTACGCTGGAGCCCTTTGACGGCACGGTCACCGAGGCGTTCAGCGCCAGCTTCACGACCGAGCCGCCCACGCCGGATGACGGATCGGAAGTCGTTATCGACGCCGCCTTGGACGATGAGCCGGAGCCGATTGTCGGTGGCCGTATCGACCTGGGCGAGTTGGCGGTGCAAATGCTGAGTTTGGCGTTGGATCCATACCCGCGCCGGCCAGGCGTGCCGCCGGCTGAATTGGTGTTCGGTGCGCCGCCGCAGCCGGGCGACGACGCTGATCTGACAGGCGGCACGAGCGACAAACCGTTCGCAGTGCTTGAGCGTTGGAAGCGGCGACCCTAGATTGGGAGACATTGGCCTTGCCGCTTGCCCGGATTGTCCATTTCCTTTAAGAAGGCGCTCCGCAAGCGGCCCCGATCATGGCCGCTTTTTACATGAAAGAAACACGACCATGGCTGTTCCAAAGCGAAAGGTATCGAAGTCGCGTCGCAATCTCCGCCGTGCTCATGATGCGCTTGAAGCGCCCACTTACGTTGAGAGCCCGGATAGCGGCGAATATGTGCGCCCCCACCACATCGATCTGAAGACCGGCATGTATAAGGGCCGGCAGGTGATCGAGGTTAAGCGGCCGCGCTGAGCGGTGGCACCCAAGCCGCCGTGCGCTTAGACGCAGGGCCGATCCGGTCAAGACCGGCGGCGCTGGGCATCGGGATATGAACGGGCAGGAAACATCGGGACTGACCATCGCCTTGGACGCGATGGGCGGCGACCGTGCGCCCGACATGGTGCTTGCCGGCGCCCAGCTAGCGCGCATCCGGCATCCAGATGTCAGCTTCGTGCTGGTCGGCGACGAGGCGCGCATCGAGCCGCTGCTGGCCAAACGGAAGCTGCTGGCGTCCTGCGCGCGGATCGTCCACACCGACCAGGCCATCACCAACGACGAGAGGCCGTCGGTGGCGCTGCGCACCGGTCGCGGTTCCAGCATGCGTATGGCAATCGATCTGGTCGCCTCGGGCGAATCGGATTGCATCGTTTCGGCCGGCAATACCGGTGCCCTGATGGCCATGGCGAAGTTCGTGCTGAAGACCTTGCCGGGCATCGATCGCCCCGCCATCGCCTCGTTCTTCCCCACGATGCGCGGCGAAAGCGTGATGCTGGATCTGGGCGCGAACATCGAATGCGATCCCGACAACCTCGTCCAGTTCGCGGTGATGGGCGCCATCTTCGGGCAGGCCGTGCTGGGGCGAACCCGGCCCTCGATTGGCCTCCTGAATGTCGGGGCCGAGGCCTTGAAGGGCAATGACGTGGTGAAAGAGGCCTCAAACAGGCTGCAGGACATGAAGCTGCCCGGCGACTTCCATGGCTTTGTCGAGGGCAATGACATCCCGGCGGGCACCGTCGATGTCGTGGTGACAGACGGGTTTACCGGCAACATCGCTCTGAAGACCGCGGAGGGGACGGCAGCGCTCGTGAACGAATGGTTGCGCCGCACCTTCCGGTCGTCGGTCTTCGCGATGCTTGGCTATCTGTTGGCGCGCAACGCTTTTCGCAAGCTGCGCCGGCGCGCCGATCCGCGCCAATACAACGGTGCCATGTTTCTGGGCTTGCGCGGCATCTGCGTGAAAAGCCATGGCGGCACGGACGCCAAGGGCTTTGCGAATGCCATTGACGTTGCGGTGGATCTGGTACGCAACGGCTTCAACGAGCATGTTAAAGAAGAGCTGGACCGCTATGGCGACCGGCATGAGGAACTCGCCGCCGCCATGGGGGGCACATGACGGTACGCCGCGCCCGCATCTCCGGATGCGGGGCCTATCTGCCAGCACGCCAGGTCACCAATGACGAGCTTGCGCTGTCGGTCGACACGTCGGACGAGTGGATCGTCCAGCGTACCGGCATCAAGTCGCGCCACCTTGCTGCCGAGGACGAGCTGACCTCCGACATGGCCTTGGCGTCGGCGCGGCTGGCCTTGGAGCAGGCTGGCCTCGACCCGGCGGACCTGGATCTCATCGTCCTGGCGACCACCACGCCGGACAATACCTTCCCCGCCACCGCCGTTCGCGTGCAGGCCGAGTTGGGCATGAACAACGGCATGGCGTTTGACGTTCAGGCCGTGTGTTCTGGGTTCGTCTATGCGCTCGCGGTTGCCAACAACTTCATCATTACCGGCCAGGCGCAAAATGCGCTGGTGATCGGGGCCGAGGCGTTTTCCCGCATTCTCGACTGGGAGGACCGGTCGACCTGCGTTCTGTTCGGCGATGGCGCCGGGTCGGTCGTTCTGCGCGCTGACGAGGGCCGGGGAACCAGCGACGATCGCGGCGTTCTCTCGACCCATCTGCATTCCGATGGCCGCTATCAGGACGCGCTGTATGTCGATGGCGGCGTTGGGGCCACGGGCACGATCGGCCATGTCCGCATGCAGGGTCGCGAGGTCTTCCGCTTCGCCGTGAACAAGCTGGCCGAGGTGGTCGACGAGGCGCTGGACGCCAACGGCTTGACGGCGAAGGATGTGCGCTGGCTGGTGCCGCATCAGGCCAATCGCCGCATCATCGACGCCATGGCCAAGAAGCTCGACCTGCCGCCGGAACGCGTGGTTTACACGGTCGAGCGGCATGCCAATACCTCGGCTGCGTCGATCCCGCTGGCGCTTGCCGAGGTTGCCGCCGATGGCAGGGTCGAGGAGGGCGACCTGCTGCTGCTCGAAGCCATGGGCGGCGGCTTTACCTGGGGGTCGGCACTGGTTCGCTGGTAGGCCACGCACGCCTGGACGTTGCATCGACGCATCGTTTGTCGGTCGGCTTCTGTGACCGACATTAAAGACCTCGAACAAGCCTTTGGAATTGACGGAATTTTTATCCCGACATACAGTGCTCTCTCAGCGTTCCGATGGGGGAGAGGTCGATGCCGGGCATAACGGTTACACGGGCGCAGTTGAGCGAAGCCGTTTACGAGGAGGTCGGGCTGTCCCGCAACGAGTCCGCCGAACTGGTCGAGGCGGTGCTCGATGAAATGTCGGATGCCTTGGCACGCGGCGAAAGCGTCAAGATCTCCAGCTTCGGCAGCTTCGCGGTCCGCCAGAAAGGCCAGCGCATCGGCCGTAACCCCAAGACCGGCGAAGAAGTACCGATTCTGCCGCGCCGCGTTCTGGTCTTCCGCGCCTCCCACGTGTTGAAGGATCGCATCAACAGCGGTGCGGGCCAGTAGCGATGGCACAAGCGGCACCCACGTCGACGCGGCGGGGCGGCAAGTCGGCCTCGGCCTATCGAACGATCAGCGAGGTTTCCGACGAACTGTCCGTGCCCCAGCACGTGCTGCGCTTTTGGGAGACCAAGTTCGGCCAGGTGCGACCGCTGAAGCGGGGCGGGGGACGGCGTTACTACCGGCCCGAAGATATCGAGTTGCTGCGCGAAATTCAGCGCCTGCTCTATGAGGACGGCTACACGATCAAGGGCGTGCAGAAGCTGCTGCGCGAAGGCCACGTCAAACCCAAGGCGGTTGAGCGCGCCGCGCCGGCCGAGGAACCTGCCCCGCAGCTACCCATCGAGCCTGCGCCTGTGACGTCCGGCCAGCCAAGCGCATTGCCGCCGGAGGTGCGTGGCCAGTTGACGGCCCTGTTGGACGATCTGCGGGTTCTGCGCGACGCCTTGCGTGGGCCGGAGCCGGAATAGTCGGCCACCTGCATTCAGCCGATCGCGGCATTGCCAGCCCGGCGGCTGCCGCGTATACAGGGCCCGCCGGTCCCAAGGGCCCGGTCACCGGTCGGAGCGTAGCGCAGCCTGGTAGCGCATCAGTCTGGGGGACTGAGGGTCGTGGGTTCAAATCCCGCCGCTCCGACCATTCCAAGCGAGCCACGGTCAGGACCGCCTTGCGCGGCTAGCCCCGATGGAAAGAGCGCTTGCCGAACTGGCGCGGATGGTGCGTCAAGGTGAGGTCACCGCGAGCACGCTGGTGGACCAGGCGCTCCGTCGGGCCGACGCGCACGCCGCTCTCAACGCCTTCATCACACTCGATCGCGACGGCGCCCGTGCCAAAGCCCGCCGTATCGATGAGACCTTTGCGAAGGGGGATGATGTCGGCTCCCTGGCGGGCGTGCCGATCGTGGTGAAGGACAACATCGATGTCGCGGGCCTTCGCACGACCGCCGGCACACCAGGGATCGACCTTGTCGCGGAGCAGTCCGCCCCGATCGTCGCCCGACTTGAGGCCGCAAAGGCGATCGTGATCGGCAAGACCAACATGCACGAACTTGCTTTTGGGGTAACGTCCAACAATGCCGCCTATGGCGCGGTTCGAAATGCCATAGATCCGACCCGGTTTCCGGGCGGTTCGTCCGGCGGGACAGCGACGGCGATTGCGGCTGGCATCGTGTCGGCCGGGCTGGGGACGGATACCGGAGGCTCGGTTCGGCAGCCGGCGGCCTTATGCAGTGTGGTCGGTTTCCGCCCGACCACTGGCCGCGTCGATCAGGAAGGCGTCGTACCGTCGATCCCGACTCTTGATGTCGCGGGCCCGATGGCGCGCACCGTAGCAGACGTGGCGATCCTGAACGCCATTATGAACGACAGCCCTCTGCCCGACCGTCGTCACGCGCAAAGTCTTCGTCTGGGCATCGCGAGCCCGCAGGCGGAGGGCCTGTCGACCGGCGTGGCTGGTGCGTTTGGCGCGGCGGTTTCGCGGCTTCGCCGGGGCGGTGCGACGCTGGTCGACGTCGACCTTTCGGCCATCGTGACTGCCTGTTTCGAAATCGGCTTTTCGATCGGCTTTCACGAAATGAACAGCGCCATGACGGCGTTTCTCGCCCGATACCAGCCGCAAACCAGTCTCGAGCAGCTCGTCGACCAGATCGCGAGCCCGGATGTGAAGGCGGTCTACACCACTTCGGTCCTCGGAGAGGGGGCCCCGACCGATACCGCCTATCGGGAAGCGATTGGCCGGATCGGCGAGATCAGGCGGGATTATCTGAGGCTTCTGGGCGACCACGCCCTCGACGCCGTCATCTTTCCGACCGCGCCGTTGGAGGCCCAGCCGATCGCGGGGTCGGAACAGACCGTCATGCTAAACGGCGAGACGGTTTCGACCCTGGAAACCTACATCCGCAACAACGCGTCCACGGGGGTCTACGGCGCGCCCGGGCTTTCGATTCCGATCGGAAAGACCGGCGACGGTCTGCCTGTCGGGCTTGAGATCGACGGTCGCCCCGACGGCGATCTCGACATTCTTGCCATCGGCCAGTGTATCGAGACCCTGCTCGCAACCGACTGAACTGTCGCGCGCCTCGGCGGCCTGCCATCTGTCGCCAGCGCAAGCGAGATCTGCACGCACGACCGAAGCACCGCTGAACCCCGGCCAGTTCAGTCTTGCAAACGAAGCCACATGTTCTGATGGCCGATCTTGAAGCCGTTCTTTTCAAAGCAGCCTCGGGCGGCCGCATTGAACGACCAGAAATCGATGCCCACCAGTGAGATACCCTGTCGCCGCGCCTCGGCCTTGACGTGATCGATCAATCGGGTGCCGCAACCGGTGCGCCGAAACGCCTCTGACACGCATATCTGGTCGATCCGCGCGACGCGTCCTTCGGCTCGAAAGAAGGTCTCCGGACGGGTACCGATGAAGTATTGAACATAGCCGATCGGTTCGTCTTTGAAACACGCCAAGGTCAAGCGACGCTGCGGATCGTCGAGAACACCGTTGAAGAAGGCCTTGAAGAACGCGTCATTGGCCGGTGGTTTGAAGAAGTCCGGTTCGGCATTGGCGTGGATCGCCTGGACCTCGGCGAACAGCGCGAAAACCGCGTCCAGATCATTGCCGCGTGCGGCGCGCAGGGTCACATGCTGTTCTTGCATCCGCTTCTCCCCGCCGAGACAGTCAATCCAGCCGATCGCTCTTCGCCTTCAAAGGCCGGGGCCGGCCGGCTGTTCGTCCAGGTCTTGGGCGAAGCACAGCAGGTGGCCGTCCGGATCCGCGATGTCGATTTCGCGGCAATCATAAACGGTATCCTCCGGACCGCGCGCAATCTCGGTACCCCGCTCTTTAAAATCGGCGATCACGGCCTCGATGTCGTCGACATAGACATAGACCGCCCAATACTGGTTCTGCGGTTTCCGGCCTTTGTCCCGTGACTGGTCGAGGGCGATCGTCACCGTGTCGCGCCCCACGATGCAGAAGGCTGGCGGATCGCCCCAAAACCGACCTGGCGTGAAGCCAAGCTTGTCGCGATAGAAGGCCGCCGATTTCTTCACGTCGGACACTTCCAAGATGGTCATTGAGCGAACCATGGTCATCGCAAAGGCTCCTTGCTTGCAGAGGCGGGTATCAGTGTCGGCCCGATCGGCTGCACGCACAACCCGAGCGCGTGCGACATCTCAGCCAGTCTTGCAAGGCATGTATGGCAAAGCCCGACTCAGGGCACGAGATCGTCCAGATAGAGCGGCAGCATCTCGCGCCAGGTCGGCCAGTCATGATCGTAGGTCTCGCCCCAGGGATCGACCCGGTTGGGAATGCCTTTGCCTCCCAGGATATCGGCCATGGCCCAGCTCTCGCCAGGGCTCTCCCATCGGCCCTGGCCAAAGGCCATGAGGATGAAGCGCCGGCGCAGCTGGTCGAGGACCGGCCCCTCCCCAAGCTGGGGCAGGAAGGCGCGGGGCGAGGCGAAGTAGAAATCCTCATTGCCCTGAAACCCGAACAGCCGTTCCAGATCGTAGGTGCCGCTCATGGCGATCGCCGTGCGGAACAGCCAGGGGTAGCGGCAGGTCACCGCGACGGATGTGAAGGCGCCGATCGAAGCGCCGGTCGCGACGATCTCGATCGCGTCGTTCTGGCAATCGGAGCGGATCGCGGGCGCGACCTCGTAGGCGATGTAGTCTTCATACTGGTTCAACAACCAGCAACGATGCTCGACCGACCCCTCGTGGGCCGACAAGGCCCGACCCGCCACGCTGTCGCAAGAATAGATCTTGATCCGCCCCGCCTCGATCAGCGGCCCAAGGGCGTGGACCAGGTGCATGCGCTCCACCTCCTCGGCGTCGCCGCCGGCGGTTGGAAAAAGCAGCACCGGCTGGCCCCAATGGCCCCAGCGCACGAGCATGATGTCCTGCTGGCAGCGCGGCGAGTACCACCTAGAAACCGTCTTGGTCACCGGCGGCCCCTTCCTGTTCGCGCCAAAGCTGGACGCGGCCCCAGAACAGCTCCGTGAACTCGTCCACCTCATGGGCCGGGAACAGGGACGTGACCTTCTGGTGGATCGCATCGCGCATGGTTGGCGAGCCGAAGAAGGAGTAGGCCAACTCGTCAAGATGCCCCAGCCGGGTGCGGCAAAACTCGCGGAACTTCTCGGTCTCGTACCGCTCATGCGCGATCCTGGCATATTCGCGCAGCTTCTCCCTCGGCGGCAGATCCCGGTCCGCAACCTCGTAGAACGGCGCCCAGTCCATGTTCTTGCGCATCGGGCGCCCGGTAGCGGCGGCGAAGATCGACCAGCGCAGGTTGGCCTTGATCAGCCAGGGAAAATGATAGTGCAGCGAGGTCACCTGGCTGTCCGGACAGGCATTGGCGAAATCGATCGGATGCCAGATGCCGTCGCGCCGCAGCGCCTCGCACGAGTTGAAGTCCCAGCCGAAGAACGCGTTGATGGTCAACGTCATGTCCTCCAGCACGGACTGGTCTTCGGCGGACAGGAAGTCGATGTCGAGGCGATAGCGGTCGTGCAGCGGCGCGCCGGGGTCGTAGTTCACCTTGCGCGTCTGCGGCCCCAGCCCGACGCAGCGGACGAACCAGTCATGCGGCAGAATGGCGACCTGCAGGTTCATGATTTCCGTGCCGCTGGCGTCGTAGGCGCGGTGAAAGCCGTCGGCGTCGTCGATCTTGGTCACGCCCTTCCAGCCGCCGCCGTGATAGGGCTTCATGAAGAACGGGTAGCCGATCTGATCGCCGATCTCCTCCAGCGAAAACATGCGCGCATATTGTCTCAGGGTCGGTTCCAGATCGTCCGACGGGTCGTACGATTTGGCCGGCAGCATCCAGGTGTCCGGCACCGGCAGGCCCAGACGCATCATCGCGGCGTAGGAGGTGTGCTTTTCGTTCGACTGCAGCGACCAGGGATTGTTGTAGACATAGAGATCGTTCAGCAGGATGGCCTTTTTGATCCATTCCCGGCTGACCGAATACCAATGGGTCAGCCGGTCGATGACGACGTCGTATTTCACCGGCTGGCGCAGGTTGAACGGCTCGATCGTCACCCGCTCGCAGGTAAACGCCAGCCGACGCCCATCCAGCTCGAAGTCCAGCTTCAACTGGTCGAACAGCGTCTCGTAACAGATCGGCCAACAGATATCGGCCCCCAACGACAGTCCGATGTTGACCGTGCGATCGCTCATGTCACCTCCGCCATTCCCGCCGCCGGTTTGAGCCCGGTCAGCCTTCAGTGTCGGGCCGTCGCAGGACCCACATCAGCCCGTCGCGCAACTGGTCGCGCCAATTGTGCCAATGGTGCCCGTCCCATGTGCTTTTGAACAGCACCTCGACCCCGTGCGAGCGCAGGAAGCTGGCAAGCGCCCGGTTCTCGTCCGCCAACCCTTCAAGCTCGCCGGTCGAGACAAAGGCGCGGGTGCCGGGGATCGGCGGCGTGCGCCGCAGGGCCCTGACCAGCCGTGCGATCTGGTGAAAGACCGGGTGCTGGCGTTGTTCCAGTGCGCGGTCATCCAGAATGAACGTGCCGGATTTGAGGATCAGGCCGCCAAAGATGCCCGGATAGCGAAAAGCGGTGGCCAGCGACGCCACCGCCCCAAGGCTGGCGCCCAGCAGCACCCGGTTGGCCGCGTCCGTCGAGATGCGATAGCGCGCGGTGATCGCCGGCAGCAACTCGTTGACCACGTAACGCGCGTGGTCGCGGGCCCTCGCATACTCGCCCATGCGGTCCTTGGTTTGGATCAGCACCGCCACCAAGGGCGGGATGTCGCCCCAGTCGATCAGATTGTCGAGCGATGTCTTCAGGCTGGCATAGGTGTCGAAATCATCGCCGTCATGGATGATGACGAGCGGGTAGGGCGCGTCGGCGTCGTAACCCGCCGGCAGATAGGCCCGTTCATGACGGGTCCTGCCGAACGTCTCGCTGTCGACGGCCAGGGTCTCGACCGTGCCTTCGGGCGCACCGAGCGGCGTGCTCCATACAGGCGGCCGATAGCCCCAGGTGCGGCAGACCGAGTTCTCACCGAACGGATCGCCGGCCCGCGCCGGGTTCAACGGGTCGAGGACCCAGTGCTCGCCATCGCCGTCGTGAACGGCCAGCTTGTACTCGAACCGGCCGCCATCTTCGACCGGCAGCGTCAGCAGCCACAGATCGGTGTTCGGGACCTGGGCAAAGCTGTTCCGCTCGACGCCCGCATGTATCCAGCGTAGCAGCTCAACCCGGTCGGCCGTGCCGCGCCAGGCGAACGTCGCGGTGCCGGGGGATGTCAACGGAAACGCATTGGCCGCCAGAAACGCATCGATTGAGTCGGGGCCAAATTGGCCCTCGGCGAGGAATGTAGCCACCGACGGATGCCGTTCGCTCGGGTCTGCATTGGCGCTATCGTCTGTCCGCATTGTCTCTCTGGGGTCCGACATCGCATCAGGGGGGGTGGTTATCCGGGACCGTTGGTATCAGTCGCTGATTCCCCTGAGCTTTCGGGAATGGGGCGCTTACCTATATTGGGCCGCCGCAATGAACTCGGAGAAGGCTTCGCACCATATGAGGACGGTTGTGTAGTCATCGATATCCACGTCGCCGGGGATGTCCAGGGCGAAGCCCTCAAAGGAGTTGACCGGTCCAATAACCTGGCTTTCGCCCTTTAGAGGAAGGAAATCGTCCTCGTGCTCGACAAACTGGGGCACGAGATACAAGACGTAGTCAGGTCCTGGTGCCAGCTCCCCTTCGTGCACGATCTGCGTTTGCGTCAGGCTGATTGTCCCTTCACCCCAGTGCAGAAAATCGTTGCCTCGCAGATCCTCCGTGATGTCCGCCGCGTAGAGCGCGTTCTCGGCAATCGCTTCGAGCGTTGCCGCGCTCGGAGACGGCCGTTCTGTCAGAATGGGCAGCATGTAGACACCAAGAACGAAACCTGCCGCCAAGAACAGCGCATGTGTCGTGATGCCGGCAAGAATTATGAGAGTACGCCGCATGACTTCTGCCTTTCCGAGCGTGTTTCGGCTGAACCGGCCGTTTGCGCTACCGCAAGCGTCGCTTCGGGCGGCAAGCCATCGGACTGCTGTTCCAACTGGATGAAAGTTTAGGGGCAGGTCAAGAGCCCTCAACCAGACCTTGGCCGTGCAAACGATGAAGCGGCCAATTGTGGTGCTGCCAAACAAGACCGGCAACCCAGCCTTTCACGGTGCGGGCTTGCGGCCGGAGGGTGACTAAAGTTGGATAGTCGGCCGAGTAAACCCAAGCCGGAGACCGTATGACCACGCCCCCGACCCTGGCCGAGATCGAGGCGACCCGCGCGCGCATCGCACCCTATGTGCTGGAAACCCCCATGCTGGCCTATTACGGCAGCGCGGTGCCCCGGCGCTTGCCGGCGGGCACCGAGCCCGTGCTGAAGCTTGAGCTGTTCCAGCGCACGGGCAGCTTCAAGGCACGCGGCGCGGTGAACGTGATGCTGTCCCTGTCGGACGCGGAGCGATCGCGTGGCGTCGTCGCCGCGTCGGCCGGCAACCATGCGATGGCGACCGCCTATGCCGCGAACGTGCTGGGTATCTCCGCCAAGGTGGCGATGCCGAAATCGTCCAACCCGTTCCGCGTCGCGCGCTGTCGCGCGTTTGGGGCGGAGATCGTCTTCGCCGACCATGTCGGCGAGCTGTTCGACCTGGTCGAGACAATTCAGCGGCAGGAAGGCCGTGTCATGGTCCACCCGTTCGAGGGTCCGCGCACCTTCGAGGGCACCGCCACCGTGGGTTGGGAGATCGGTCGCGACGCCCCGGACCTGGACGCGGTCATCGTTCCGGTCGGCGGCGGTGGCCTGATCTCGGGCATCGCCTCGGCGATCAAGCAGTTGAAGCCCGATTGTGCCGTCTTCGGCGTCGAGCCGGCCGGGGCCCAAGGCATGACGCAAAGCCTTGCTGCCGGCGCCCCTTTGGACAAGGTGACCGTAAACACCATCGCCGACAGCCTCGGCGCCCCGCACCACCGCGCCGGCTCGCTCGCCCTGGTCCAGCGTTTCGTCGACGACATGGTCACGGTTGAGGACCAGGAGATGATCGACGCCATGGCCGTCATGTTCGGCGATCTGAAACTGGCCGTGGAACCCGCCGGCGCGGCCGCGCTCGCGGCACTGTTGGGTCCGCTGAAGTCCAGGCTGGCCGGCAAGCGCGTGGGTATCGTCGTCTGCGGCACGAATATCGACCAGAGTACCTATTGCAAGTTGTTGGGAAGGGCGTCACCTGAGAAATAGCGCGCAGCCGGGTAGCCGGGCCGACCGGCAGTGGCCTCTCGAGCCCATGCGGCGCGCTTGTCGGCGTGCCGATTGCACGTGAGGTTCAGCACATGGCCAGCGAGCAAGTCCGCATACGTGCTGCGCGAAGTGAGGATGTTGCTGCAATTGGCGAGATCGTCGTCGCCTCCTGGCGGCATACTTTCGACGGCATATTGCCTAGAGATTTCTTGATGTCGATGTCGCGGCGTCATCAGGAACGCCGGCATAGTCGAACTCTTTCGCTCGACTTCGTGCACTACGTCGTTGCTGTCACAAATGACGGGGAGGTGATTGGCTTTGCATCCGGTGGGCCAGGTCGCGATCCCGACTTGGTCCCCCGCAATGAACTCTATGCCATCTATGTGAAGCCTGGCTTCGAGCGTCGAGGGATCGGTCGTCGCCTGTTCGCCAGCATAATGGCCGCGCTGGCTACCTCTAAGCAGAAGGGCTTCTATCTCATGGCTCTTGCCGTCAACCCGAACCACTCATTCTATGCCAAGCTGGGCGGCGTCGAGACGGACGCACCTCGCATCCGATTGGGGCGTGATACTTATGAACAGGTTGCTTTTATCTGGGACGACCTGCCCGCGGCCGACACCGGCCGACGTCAGCAGGGCCCTGCTGGTCTGTCATGATGGCTTTGGCCTCTTTTTGGCATGTTCGTTACAAATGGGCTTTGACCGCATTGCCGCTCGCTAATCGGTCATCTCGATGACGCGAAGCAACGACTCGCCATCCTCGCGCAGGACAAAGGGAAAGCTGTCTTCGGGCCAATGCCCGATTTCCGGCCGAAGGGCGTGTGAACAGCGCGCGCCATAGGCGAGGCCGTAGAGACAGGAGGCCAGAAGCGACCGCCTTTCATCGTTTGAAAACGGCCGTCCACGCGCTTGCTCATAATCCGCGATGAAGGCCTGAATGTCGGCGGCTCTGGGCAAGTTGGGGCGGTCCGCATCGGTCCAATCAGCGGAGAAGCTGTACGCCGTGCCGGCGACAAGCTTCGCTTCCGGCATCCAGGCCAGCGAATCCCAGTCGTAGGTGGCGACGATCTCGTCGCCGTCGAAGAGGACATGTTCCACGCGCCAGTCGCAGTGGCCGAGCACCGGCAGGCCTTCATGCTTTTCCAAGGCACGCGCGCGGGCGGCAAACGCGTCGATCCATTCCGCCCCCGCCGTGGTCCTCTCGAAATCGAACAGTTTCGAGTGCGGCTGGGGGTAAAGCGTCTTGCCACCAAAGAATGGCTTCAGGCAGGAGGTATCGAAATCAACGCTTCGCAGCGTTTCGACCAAATCGGCGAGGCCGACAGCCATTGCCTTGCGGTACTTCGGATCCAGGCCATCGACGCGGTGGCCACCTTCGAGGAAGCCCTCCACTGTCGCCAGACCCAGCCCCAGTGGGGCCGGGCCGGCAATCGGCAGTGCACAGGGATAACCGCGCTCATGCAGCCAGCCCATGACACGGCAGACAGCCGATAGGGACGACGCGTCGGAATTGAGACCGCGGTTCGCGGAGGCGGGAAGGCGAGCCTTTACCACGACCTTGCGTCCATCGCGCAGTCGGACCCCATGGGCACTGCCAATGCTCGATTTCTGGAACACGTAGCCGGCAATTCCCGAGCCGAGATGTTGGCAGCAGAACTCGTCCATCACGGCAAAGATTTCGTCCGCACGGCCGGTGCCGAAGATGTCGAGTTCGACAATCGGCGATTCCCAGTCATCGATTGCAGCCTGGATCACTGCGACAAGATCATTCGGCACTGAAACCCCGTTATCCTATATAGCAGCGGTTCGCCTTCTTAGGTGCGACGAAACCAGCTTGCGCAGTCCAAAGGTTTGGACACGGCTCAAGGCATCAGCGAGCGTCGATGCAAGTCATCGCCGTATCTCAGTATCTGTCGGTTGATCGGGCTCTCACTTGTTCTCACGATCAGCCGCTTCTTGAGAGGAGGCCATTTCATGACGGAAGGCGCAATCACCTTCTCCGCCAGGATCCTGCGCAAGCAGCCCGACCTGCCGCGCTACATCGTCGTCAAGCCAGGCCATGTGGAGGGGCGCACCAAATCGTTCCGGGCGATGGTGCGGTTGAACGGGTCTCCGGCGTTCGAGCGGAACATCCGGCCCTGGGGCAAGGGGTCGGACGTCTTCTTTTTCAATCTCACCGATCCTCAGTGCAGGAAAGCCGGGCTGGACACCGGCGACTTGTGCACGGTTTGCATCGACCCCGTCGATCCGCCGGAATAGCCGTGTTGGGCCGGAAGTGTCCAATTGTCAGGTGGGCTGAGTATAGCGCCGAGCCCTAATAGGCGCGCGCACGGTCGATCAGGCCGACAGGTGTCTCGCCCGCCCAGACATGCCGTAGATCTTCGGTTATCAGTCTCGCGACCGTGCCTTTGCGCGATTCAACGGCGATATGCGGAGTGACGGAGATCGCGGGATGTGTCCAGAAGGCGTGCCCTTTGGGCAGCGGCTCCGTGGCAGCGACGTCGAGCGCGGCGTGGCGCAGTTGACCGGTATCGAGGGCCTCCAACAGGTGCTCTTCGACCAGTTGCTGGCCGCGGCCCAGGTTGATCAGCATCCCGCCTCTGGCCATGGCATTGAATAGCGAACGGTCCAGGAACCCAACCGTCTCCGCCGTGGCGGGCAGGAGATTGATGACGATTTGGGCATCGCGGACCGCCGCCTGCTTCCCATCCTGCTCAGAGAGAATCCTCACATTGCCGGACCCCTCCCTGGGGCTCTTGGCGAAGGCGGTGACGCAATAACCAAGCCGCGACAGCGCATCGGATACCGCCTGTCCCATAAGGCCAAAGCCCAGTACCGAAATACGGTACTCCGTCGTTGGCGGGTAGGGGTTTCTTTGCCAGATCTCGCCCGATTGCTGCCGGGCATATCTCGCCATGTCGCGATGCTCGCCGACGACATATCGAAGCGCAAAGGCCGCCATGTCCTTTGCCTGCTGCGGATCCCGGACACGGGTGACAGGGACATCGGCCGGCAGGCTTGAACAGTGGAGGATATGGTGCACGCCGGCGGCTATCGATGAGATCAGCCGCAGCGAGGGGTAGTCATCGAACGCCTTGTCCGCCGGTTCCCAGCAAAGCGCGAACTCGACGCTTTCAGGCGCTTCGATCTCGGCGGGGTTGCGAAGCACGACGGTATCGTCGAAAGGCGCGAACGCCGACCCGTAGTAGGATTTCAGATCAATGCTTTCGCTGAGGTAGACGCCTTGGACCGGTTTCATCCGTTCCTCTCGGTTTGCCGTCGCGCGGGCTCAGGCCGACACCTCAAACGTATGATGAAGTCACGATGTGGTCCAAATGCGCCGTAATCATTCGCCAGAGGTGTCGACCTTCCACCAGCGCGGACATTTTGCGCGGTACGAGTGGGAGGTCGGCCTGAGTTCGCGGTAGCCCGGCTTGTCGAAGACGCCGAGAAGCAGCGCAACCGTGGGCTCATCGTCGATGGCGCCGATCGTGCCCCCGCAAGACCGGCAATAGGCGCGGCTGGAGGTGTCGGACGACCGATATGTCGCGGGAGCGCCATTCTTTCCGGTCCACGCGACCGAGTCCTTTGGAAACTCAACCCAGGCGACGGTAAGCGCGCCGCTGTGCCGCTGGCACATCTTGCACGAGCAGGTGTGGGGCCTGAGCGCGGGCCCAAGGGCACGAAAGCGCGTGGCACCGCACAGGCAGCCGCCGTCGTAAGCGCGTGGTTTGCTCGTCATAGGTCTCGTCGGCTGGGTGTCGCGGGGTCGGCGCTCGACACGTAGGAGGCAGCGTCGGACCTATCAAGTGCGCTCGGCGCGAGCCCAAGAATAGGCCGGAGGTTTCAGGCCGAAGGAGATGCTGCGTGCGTCTGACCTTACCTGGTACCGCGTTCGAGCGGAACGTGCGTTCACTGGTGACGCCTACCGAAACTCATAGCATTTGCAAACCACGCCGTCCGGCCGGCGATAGGTTCGAAAGCCCAGGGCCTCGTAGTAGGCCTGGCCCTCCTGGTTGGTCGCCCCGATATAGGCCTCGATGGCTGGAACTCCCGCCTGCCGGGCGACATCAAGCATTGCCGTGAACAACCGTGCGCCCAAGCCACGATGCGCGGCACGCGGGCTGATGTGCGTGCCGATCATGCCCCACCCCGTGGGCGTGCCGTAGACATTGCCTTCGACGGCGGTGCTGAGAGATTGAAAGCCCAGGATTGCGCCATCCTCGTCCACCGCCACGAAGCACTGGATGCGATGAGGATTCTCGATGTATTGGGTTCGGGTGAACTCCTGGTCGCTGGGTCTGATGCGCTTGCCGGCGGCGACCAGCTCTTGAAGGACGCGGCTGATCCCCTCGGTATCGGCGCGCGTCGCTGGGCGTATGCTTATGGCCATCGTCGCCGGACCGTTGGGGGCGGTGTTCATGCGCGGATCTCTTTCCTCGTCGATAGCGGCGGCGCGGCGTGCCGTGAGCCGGGGCAAGGCTGGCCTGCCACACGACCATTCATGGCGGGACATCAACCTGCCTCGTGAGGCAACATACGCATACCCAGCGACAGTGTAACAGGCGATCGAAATGACGGCAGGCGACAAGATCAGACTACTCGTCAGGGCGGACGACGCCGGGTCAAGCTGGTCCTCGAACATGGGCTGTCTGAAGGCCTGCACGCACGGCATTGCCCGCAGCGTCGAGGTGATGATGCCGTGCGCTTGGGCCCCGCACGCGGCGCGGCTGTTCAACGAACGGCCGGAGATCGATGTCGGGATCCATCTGACCCTTACCAGCGAGTGGGCTGCGGTAAGGTGGCGCCCGCTGACCGATGCGCGAAGCCTCGTGGACGAAGATGGCTATTTTCGTCCGCTGCTGATGCCCAGGCCCGGCGACGATCGGCCCAGCTTGCAGGAGAGCGACTGGTCCGTGGACGACATCGCGCGGGAACTTCGGGCGCAGATCGAAAGGGGTATCGCGGCGTTCGACAATGCGAGCCATGTCAGCGCGCACATGGCCCCGCATTTCTCCGCCTTCGATCAGCGGGTAGGGGAGATCGTCGCCGAGCTTTGTGATGAGTTTCAGCTGATCGATGTTCGGCCTGGGCACGGGCCGATGCGGTTTGAAGGCTATCCGAAGCACCCCCGCAGCGCGGAGCGTCGCGAGGCGGCCTTTGTCGAACAGCTCGGCGCGCTGAAGGCCGGAACCTATATGTTCGTGGATCATCCAGCGGTTGAATCGCCCGAACTGCGGGCCACGGGCCACGAGGGCTATGAGGATGTCCTTGAGGATCGTACGACCTGCCTGTCCGTGCTCGTCAGCGAGGGGGTGAAGGCAGCAGTCTCGACCAGGGCCATTGAGCTGATCGGCTACCGCGACCTGTGAGACCGCGCGGACTCGACATCGTTGCCTGCACGGCCGACCCTGACGCTCAAGCGTTGCCGTTTCGGTGATAGGGCGACACACTGCGGCGTAGATGCCACCTGGGCCATGCGAGGCCCTATGGCGGTCGCCGGCCTGTGACATGGGGGAACGTGAGAGCAAAATGGACGGCCGGACCAGACTGACCATCGTCACGCTGATGGTCGCCGCCTTTACGATCGGGACGATCTTCACCGGTGCGCTGTTGCTGGTGCCTCCGATCGAAAACGAGTTCGGCATTGACATCACGACCAGCCAGTGGGTGCTGAACGTCTACGCCATTGCCTTTGCCATGTGCCTGGTCGCGGGCGGACGGCTGGCCGACATGTTTGGGCGGAGACGTTTGATGCTGATCGGCCTGGCGATCTTCCTGGTGTCGACGATCGGCTGTGCGCTGGCGCCCTCGATCGGTTTCTTGATCGGGGCCCGCGCGGTGCAGGGCATCGGTTCGGCCGCGATTTGGCCTTGCGTGTTGGCATTGGGCGCAACGGTTGTCGGCGCGGACCGGCGCGGCCTTGTCATCGGGCTGATCCTCGGCGCCGTGACGGCCGGCAATGTCATCGGACCGCTGTTCAGCGGCGTTGCCGTGGCGCTGGGCGACTGGCGCCTGTTCTTCGTACTCGCCGCCGCCCTGGCGGTCGTGACCGCTCTCTTGCTGGTGCGCTTTGTCACCAAGGAGGCGCCAAGCGATCAGGACGAGCGGGTCGACTATACGGGCATGCTGATGCTTTCGGGCGCCATCGTGGCGCTGCTCTACGCGCTTGATGTCGGGGCCAGCCTGGGCTGGGGGTCGGCGCCGGTGCTGGGTCTGCTTGGGCTCTGTCTCGTGCTGTTCGCCGCCTTTCCGTTTGTCGAAAGGCGCGTTGCCGATCCCATGATGCCGCCGTCGCTGTTGGCCAACCGGGTGTTCATGCTGACCTTGCTGACCAATGGTCTGCTGATCCCGTCGGTGTTCATCGCTTTCCTCTACTTTCCGCAATACATGCACAAGCTGCTCGGCTGGTCCGTGCTCGAAGCCTCATTCGGCATGCTGCCGCTGATGATCCTGCTGTCGGTGGGCTCAGTCGCCGGCGGCGGCCTTTACAACCGCTTCGGGCCAAAGCGGATCTTGTTCACCGGCTATGTGCTGGTCACGCTCGGCGCGGCATCCGTGGTCGTCCTGACACCGAATTGGGGATACTTCGCGCTCTTGCCGGCCATGGTGTTGATTGGCTTTGGCGGCGCGTTTTCGGTCGGCGCGGCCGGCACCGCGGCCGTCAGCGCCGTCGACGAAAAGCATGTCGGCCTCGCCGGCGGGCTCAGCTTCGTCTTCCATCTCAGCCTTGGCGCCATCGGGGTCGCCGGCGCGACCGCCATCATGTTCACCACCAGCCTGGCCAAGCTGGGGCAGGGGCTGTCGCAGGCGGATATCACCATGTCGGCAGCCGACCAGGCCACGCTCAATGGCAGTGCGGTCAACGCCAGCGCCGCGCAGACGATCTTGGCGAACTACAGCACACAACAGGCCGAGACGATCCGAACCGTTTGGAACGACGCGTTCACGAGCGGCATGAGCCAGGCTTACTGGCTGGCATTGGCCGCAGCGGTCATCGGCATCGGTGTCGTTTTGGCGATTGACGAGAAGAAGCTGCAGGCCCGCGACGCGTGACGATCTGAGTTGCCGTGGTTGTTACGCCGCTGTTTTCAACGGCTTCGCCCTTTCGATGCGTCGCCGTTCAGCCGGGTCATGCATTGCTTCCCACAATTCGTTCCTACGCTGAGCATTCAGCCAAAAATCGGGGCTATTGCCGAACACACGCGCAAGGATGAGAGCGGTCGCGGCGGTTATACGGCGGCGATCGTTGCACAGTTCGTTTACATGCTTGCGTTGGACGCCCATGGCCTCGGCCAGCCCGGCCTGCGTCAGCCCCATCGGTCTCATGAACTCTTCGGTGAGGATTTCCGAAACCGGGGCTGGCCTGCGCTTCGTCATTAACATATGTGCGCCTCATCGATAACTGTGATCATCGAGATAGACACCTCTGGCCTCTCCCTTGCTGCCGTCCCACTCGAATATCAATCGCCATTGCTTGTTGACGCGGATCGATCGAAAACCGGCCAGCCTGCCTTGCAGCTTCTCGAAATGGTTGCTGGGCGGAACACGCAAATCTTGGTCCGTCACAGCATCGTCGATCAACTGCAGTTTCCGAAACAACCGGTTTTCGAGGTCGCCCGGAACATTGGACGATTTGGCGTCATCGACGAAGAATGCTCGCAACCATTCGTCCCGAAAACTGACAATCATTGGACGGATCCACGACACCTCTTTTTATCACTGGATGGTTTATCACCGCAATGCCGCCTCGTCCCTGCCGGGGTTAATGCGCTTCCGAACCAGGGGGGCTGACTACCGATAATCCGGATTGGGATGGTCGAAGCGGCAGCCGGCGTCCCATTCGGAGCGCTGATTGCCGTGCGCCGGGATGCCGCCATTGCGCTTCAGCATCGCGGCCATGTGCATCAGGTTCCAGGTCATGAAGGTGGTGTTGCGCTGGGTGAAGTCGTTGTCCGGCCCGCCGGAGCCTGCGTCCAGATAGGATGGGCCGGGGCCGGCCTCTCCAATCCAGCCCGCGTCCGCCTGGGGCGGTATGGTGTAGCCGAGATGGCCAAGCGCGTAGAGCACCGACATGGCGCAGTGCTTCACGCCGTCCTCGTTGCCGGTGACGACGCAGCCGCCGACCCGGCCGTAATAGAGATACTGGCCCTTGTCGTTCAACACGCCGCTTTGGCCGTACAGACGCTCGATCGCTTGCCGGCAGACGGAGCTTTCTTCGCCCAGCCAGATCGGCGTGCCGATGATCAGGATCTCGGCCGCCATGACCTTCTCCTGGATCTGAGGCCAGTCATCCTTGTCGAAGCCATGTTCGGTCATGTCGGGATAGACCCCGGGCGGAATCTCGTAGTCGACCGGGCGCAGCATCTCGACCGAGACCCCGTTGGCCTCCATGATCGCCTTGGGCACCTGTAACAGGCCTTCTGTGTTGGAGACCGAGCCCGACGGTTTCAGCGTGCAATTCAGAAAGACGGCGCTGAGGTCGGAGAAGTCGAAATCGTGGTTCTCGCACAGGGCGCGCTGGCGGGCGTTCAGGGTCATCGGGGGCCTCGCGGGTGAGATCAAGGGGCTGTCCGGTCGCCAGCGCCGTATGCGCCAGCGGTCGGTGGTGCCCCGATCTTAGCGCGCGGCGGCGGCGATGCTACGGCCTTTTGACGTCAAGCGGCAGACCTGCCAGTCCGGCTTCAACGGATTGTGGAACCACCGTTCGGCCCAGCCCGCCTTGATGCAGTCACGCACCAGGCCGGCGTCGATCTTCTGACCTTGCCAATCGAACAACGGCAATTTGCCTCCGGGCTGGTCAAGCCCACGGCTGAGCCACGTCAACTGTGCCGGCGATGGACCGACCGGCCGATTGTGCACACGCTCGACACGCGCGACCGCTTCGGCGCTTAAGGGAAGAGGGCTGACAGTGCCCATCATATTGCTCCTCGGCCATCGTCGATCTTAAGATGCCGCGCCAAATCTAGGTGAAATTACAAGTGTTGCCAAGTAATTAGACGCCGCCTCTTACTTAAACGATAACATGAAGATGCTGGCCGTCGCATGGGAGGCATGAGATGGGAATGCTGGCTTATCTCGCGATTCAGTTTAGCATCTCATGCCAACGCATATCCCAGGCGCAAAGAACCTCCATGGCCCGATCCTCCGCGCGGCTTGCTCTCGCTTTCAGTTGCATCGGTCATTCGACCATGCATGTGATGACGGCGCTGTACTTCACGATCGTGATCGGTCTTCAGCAGGCCTGGGGTTTGGACTACGACACGCTAATCCGGCTGTGGACCGTCGGTGCTTTGCTCGTCGGGCTGGGTGCGCCCTTGGCGGGCTGGCTGGGCGACCGCTGGAGCGAAAGCGGCATGATGGTGGTGTTTTTCGCCGTCACCGGCATCGGCGGCATCGCGGCGGGCCTGGCCGACAATACGACCGCGCTTTGGATCGGCCTGGTCGTTCTCGGCCTTGGGGCCTCGATCTATCATCCCGTCGGCATGTCCTGGCTGGTGCGCACCATGCCCAACCCGGGCCGCGCCCTTGGGATACTCGGGGTTTTCGGCGGGGTTGGTGTTGCTTCGGCCGCTCTGATCGCGGGCGGTCTGATGGCCTTGGTGAGCTGGCGGGCCGCGTTTATCGCGCCGGGGCTGGTCAGCCTGGGGCTTGCTGCCGCGCTGTTCTACTACCGCAGCACCGGCAAGGTCGTCGACGGCGACAGCCATTTGGCGCCGATGCGGAAGGAAAGTCGCGGCGACATGTACCGGGCGTTCATCTTTCTGACCGTCACCATGGCCATCGCCGCCCTGATCTTCCACAGCATGGTGACGTCAATGCCGGAGCTGTTCGAACAGCGCATGACCGCGCTGGTCGGCAACTCGATCCTCGGGGTCGGGGCCTTGGTCACGGTGGTGTTTCTCACCGGTGCCTTGGCCCAGATCGTCGGCGGCATCATGGTCGATCGCCACTCGATCAAGCTGATCTATGTCGTCGGCATTACCATGCAGGTTCCGGTCCTGGTTTTGGTCGCCTATCTGTTCAGCGCGCCGCTCCTGATCGCGGCAACGGTCTATGTGGTGATCTCCAGCTTCGTCATTCCGGCCGAGAACCTGATGCTGGCGCGTTACACACCCGCCGGTCGGCGCGGTCTGGCGTACGGCGCCAAATTCGTGCTCTCGTTCGGCATCGCCCCGCTGGCCGTGCAGCTTGTTGGCTGGTCGTCCGGAGAGCCGGCTGGCTTTACGCTGCTGTTGTGGATACTGACGGGCCTCGGCGCGGTGGCCGTCATCGCAGGCATCTTCCTGCCGAACGACCGCAAGTCCGCAAGGGGTGCGACAACCGTGGCGGTGCCCGCCGAATAGAGAAGGGCAGGGGCCGTGGAAAAGGCGGCCCCTGCTGACCCGCTACTCCGCCGCCGCTGCCGGCACGGTTTTGGCCAGGCCTTGGTCCAGGTCGGCGATGATGTCGTCGACCGCTTCCAGCCCGATCGACAGCCGCACGACGTCCGGTCCGGCGCCGGCCACCTTCCGCGCCTCGTCCGACAATTGCCGGTGCGTGGTCGAGGCCGGGTGGATGATCAGCGACCGTGCGTCGCCGATATTGGCCAGATGGCTGAACAGCTCGACGCTTTCCACCAGCTTGATGCCGGCGTCATAGCCGCCCTTCAGGCCGAATGTCATCACCGCGCCGGCGCCGTTCGGCAGATATCTGTCGGCAAGCGCCTTGTATGGCGAGCCGTCCAGGCCGGCATAGGCGACCCAATCGACGCCGGGATGCTTCTCCAGATACGACGCCACGGCTAGCGCGTTGCTGCAATGGCGTTCCATGCGCAGGGCCAGCGTCTCGATGCCCAGCAGGGTCAGGAAGGCGTTCTGTGGCTGCTGGTTCACGCCCAGGTCGCGCAGGCCGACCGCGTGGCCGTGGATCGTGTAGCCCAGCTCGCCGAACGTCTCGGTGAATTTCAGGCCGTGATAGCCGGGGTCCTCGGCGGTCAGGCCGTTGAACTTGTCGGACTGGCTCCAGTCGAACTTGCCGCCATCGACAACCACGCCGCCGATCGAAGTGCCGTTGCCGCTCAGGAACTTGGTCGTGGAATGCACAACGATGTCGGCGCCATGGGCCAGCGGCTGGCAGAGATAGGGCGTGGCCAGCGTGTTGTCGACGATCAGCGGCACGCCGACCTCGTGGGCGATCTTGGCAATCGCCGCGATGTCCGAGACGACACCGCCCGGGTTGGCCAGGCTTTCAATGAAGAACGCGCGGGTATTGTCGGTGACGGCCTTGCGGAAGTTCTCCGGGTCGTCGGCATCGACGAAGGTCGTGTTCCAGCCGAAGGCACGCGGGAAGCTGTTGCCGAGCTGATTGATGGACCCGCCATAGAGTTTCTCGGCGGCAATGATCTCCGCACCCGGTTCCATGAACGGGAACAGCGCCAGCAGCTGTGCGGCGTGCCCGGACGAGGTCGCCGTGGCGCCAACGCCGCCTTCCAGCGCGGCCATGCGCTCCTCCAATACCGACACGGTCGGGTTGGTCAGGCGCGAATAGATGAAGCCGACCTTCTGCAGGTTGAACAGCGAGGCGGCGTCATCGACATCGTCGAAGACGAACGAGGTGGTCTGATAGATCGGTGTCTGGCGGGCGCCGGTCGCCGGGTCGGGCGCGGCGCCGGCATGGATCGCCAGCGTGTTGAAACCGGGTCCTTTCGACTGGTCGGTCATGAGGCGAGTTTCCTTCTTTTTGAACTGATGACACGGGAGTTCAGGCCTTGCCAGCCCAGCTCCCCGTTAAGCCGGGCGTATTCGATTTTCGGGCAGCGGTTCATCACGACCTGCAGCCCTTCGCTTTCGGCGTGCCGCGCGGCTGCGTCGTTGCGCACGCCAAGCTGCATCCAGATCGTGCGGGGGCGCGGCGACATCGCCAGGGCTTCGTCGACGATTGCGGCGGCCGCGTCGGAATTGCGGAAGATGTCGACCATGTCCACGCGATCGGTCAGATCGTTCAGGTTGGCGACGCAGGTCTCGCCCAGGATGGTTTGGCCGGCGGCGCGCGGGTTGACCGGCAACACGCGGTAGCCCTTGCCTTGCAGGTACTTCATGGCGAAATAGCTGGGCCGGTTCCAGTTGGCGCTTGCGCCGACCATGGCGATCGTCTTGGTCGTGTCCAGGATCGCCTTGACGTAGGCGTCCGGGTAACTGTCGTGGTTCATTCGGGGACCGATCAGGTTCCGCGCCAAACTGGCGTTCGTTTTGTCAAAAAGGCGTCAATGCCCTCCGCGGCGTCGTCGGCGAGCATGTTGCGGGTCATCACCGCGCTGGCATAGGCATAGGCGTGGTCCAGATCCATTTCCGCCTGGCGGTAGAACGCCTCTTTGCCGATGCCGACACTGAGCGGTGATTTGGACGCGATCTGCCGGGCCAAAGCCATGGTCTCGTCGGCCAGCCGGTCTGACGGGGCGATCCGATTGATCAGGCCGATCCTGCGGGCGTCCTCGGCATCGATCATGTCGCCGGTCAGCAGCATCTCCATGGCGTGCTTGCGTGCGACGTTGCGGCTGAGCGCCACCATCGGCGTGGAGCAAAACAGCCCGATATTGACGCCGGGCGTGGCGAAACGTGCTGTTTCGGCCGCCACGGCCAGATCGCAGCTCGCGACGAGCTGGCAGCCGGCCGCCGTTGCCGTGGCGTGCACCTGGGCAATGATCGGTTGGGGCAGGCGCACGATGCGTTTCATCAGGATGGAGCATTGCTCGAACAGCGCCGCGTACACCTCTTCGCGCGGCTGGCTACGAATCTCTTTCAGATCATGGCCGGCGCAAAAGGCGGGTCCCGATGCGGCCAATATGACCACCTTGACCGTCCGGTCCTCGGCGAGGGCCTGCAGCGCGCCGTCAAGCTCCGCCATCAGGCCCGTCGACAGGGCGTTGCGCGCGGCGGGCCGGTTCAGCGTCAAGGTAGCGACGCCCTCGTCATCGGCGCGCAGAACCAGATCTTCGGTCTCCGTCGGCAAGACGGCTTGTGCCTGCGTCATGGCACCTTTCCTTGTATGGCCCTATGGTCAGCGGTCTATGGCCAATAGCTGGGCATCGATCCGCAACGGATCCAGTCTAGCAGCCTCGCAATGCGGCGGGTAACACATCCGAACCGGTGTCGAATTTCAACAAAATTCGGTGCATTGAATGTGTGAACGACACAAAGAGACTGTGAAATGAGCGTGACGCCCGACGAGTTCATTGCGTTGGTGGAGGAGGGGTTGCCGCAAACGGCAGACGCTGGACTGCGGGTCGAGCAATGGCAACCGGGTGCTATCCGGCTGGTGATGCCGATCGACCATCGCCATGGCCGACCTGGCGGGACGGTGTCCGGCCCGACCCTGTTCGCGCTGGCCGATCTGGCCCTGTATGGCGCCGTGCTAAGCCGCATCGGGCGCGTCGAACTGGCGGTCACGATCAGCATGACCATCAACTTTTTGCGTCGCCCGGCCCTGACCGACCTCGCGGCCGACGCCAAGCTGCTGAAGCTGGGCAAGCGCCTGGCCTATGGCGAGATCCATCTCTACTCGATCGGCGAGCCGGACCCGATCGCCCATGTCACCGGCACGTATTCGATACCGCCAAATGAGGTGTCATGATACCTCATTGATAGCCCATTAGAATTTATAGGCTTTTCGGCCTTTCCGCTTGACGAAACGCCATGGGCGTAATACATACCCGCCGCTTCGTCCCGTCGCGACCGCGGCGGGGCGATCTGTTTTGACCGGCCGCGTTGGCGCGGCGGACTTAAGACCAAAGAAAAGCGAGAAGTCGAGGCCATGAAGACCTACTCCGCCAAGCCCTCCGACGTGGAGCGCAAATGGCTGCTGGTCGATGCCGAGGGGGTCGTACTGGGCCGCCTGGCCAGCATCGTCGCCAACCGCCTGCGCGGCAAGCACAAGGCAATGTACACGCCGAACATCGATACCGGCGACAACGTCATCGTCATCAACGCCGACAAGGTGCGCCTGACCGGCCGCAAGGCCGAGCAGGACATCTTCTATTGGCATACCGGCTATCCCGGCGGCATCAAGGGCCAGTCGAAGGGCGAGATCCTGGCCGGCAAGCATCCGGAGCGCGTGGTCGAGAAGGCCGTCGAACGGATGATCCCGCGCGGTCCCCTGGGCCGCGAAGTGATGCGCAAGCTGCGCGTTTATGCCGGCGCTGACCATCCGCACGAGGCCCAGCAGCCAGAGGTGCTGGACGTCGCGGCGATGAACCCGAAGAACAAGAGGTAAGTGATGGCCGAAGCACAAACACTGACGGATCTGAAGGATCTCGGCCAGGGCACGGGTGTTGAGCCGGAGGCGGCCGCCGAGCTGCCGGAACCGAAGCGCGACGCCCAGGGCCGGTCCTACGCCACCGGCAAACGCAAGGACGCGGTTGCCCGCGTCTGGATCAAGCCGGGCAGCGGCCGGGTCACGGTCAATGGCCGCGACCAGGAGGTCTATTTCGCGCGCCCGGTGCTGCGCATGCTGATCCAGCAACCCTTTCTGGTCACCGAACGGCTGAACCAGTTCGACGTCGATTGCTCGGTCACCGGCGGCGGCCTCTCGGGCCAGGCCGGCGCCGTTCGCCACGGCATCAGCCGGGCGCTGGTCCTGTACGAGCCGGGCCTGCGGTCGATCCTGAAGCGGGGTGGCTTCATCACCCGCGACAGCCGCACGGTTGAGCGTAAGAAGTACGGCAAGGCCAAGGCCCGCCGCAGCTTCCAGTTCTCAAAGCGGTAACGGGGGCCAGCTTCGGGTTACCCGGCGGGGCGTCCAGCGGGCGCCCCGTTTTGCATTAGGGGCTGCGCAGGCGATTGGAGAGGTCGTGATGTCCTGCCTCCGCGGCATAATCGCGGGCCGATTTCCCGGCGGTATCGCGGCGGCTCGTATCGGCGCCCTTGGCCAAGAGCGCGTCGACCACATCGGCCATGCCGTTATGGGCAGCGCTCATCAGGGCGGTCGTGCCGCTGGGTCCGGTTTCGTCGATCAGGGTCGTTGCCGCCACCAAGGCCAGCGCGGCGTCGGTGGCGCCGGCCGCGCAGGCGGCCTGGAGCGGGATGTTAACCTCGAAGGCGCGGCTGAGCAGGTGTGGGTCCGCGCCGCCATCCAGCAGGATGCCCACGGTGCGGCGATGGCCGAAAAAGGCCGCCAGATGCAGCGCGGTCCAGCCGTCGGGGGACAACAGGTTGACGATGTCGCGGTTTGCAGCGATCAGCGCGCCGACCCGGTCGGTATCGCCAAGTGCCGCGGCCTCGTGGAGCGGGCGGTCGGGAAACAGGGCCAGCAACTGGGCCAGCGTGGTTTCGGCGCGGTTGTAGAGGCACTGCAGGATCAGGCTCGTGCCGTCGCGATTGCGCAGGTCCGACGCACTGACCTCCGCGGGCAGCAGGGCCAGCACGCGTTCGGTCTCGTCGCGCGCGGCGGCTTCGAACAGCGGTTCGTGATAGGCCGACATCGTTCCTTCCACTCGAATTTCCTGTGCCGTCTTACCGGGCCGGCGCTTGTGCGCTGGGCGGCCTTGCGGCAGACTTCAGTTTAGCCAATTAGGGGAGTTTGGGGATGGCTTTGCGGACGTTGCTTGTTGCTGCCATGGTTGCGATTGCGGGAGGCGGCGTGATCGGAGACGCCCAGGCGCAAAGGGAATTCCCGCTGACCGGACGGTGGACCTATTTCGACTACGGCACGCGGGCAGCCGGGCCGGGGGAGCTCAACGATTTCTGCATGAGCTCATGGGACAGCTACACGCCGGATGGCGGCTTCATCGGCTTCGAAATGGACAGTTTCGGGATGGTGTCCGCCGTCTATGCCGGGTATTGCGTTGCCTTCGGCAACGAAATCTCCTGCGAGTACCTGCTGGATTCCGAGGTTGGTCCGATCAACGATCCGGAGGACGGCGAGCTGTCGTTCTACAGCGCCGATATCGTCGACTACATTCTCCACGACCCCAGCGGCAAGCCTGACTATGCCAACAGTTGGACCTACATCCGCTGTCCGGCCTCCGCCGGCTTTTCCGTTGGCTGAGCAGACCCTGGCCGAGCCGGCCCATGGGCTGGCTTTTAGGGGCATTTTCCCGACGATCGATCCATCGGCGTTCGTGGCGCCCACGGCCAGCGTAATTGGCGATGTGGTCATTGGGCCCGAGAGCGGCATCTGGTTCGGCTGCGTTCTGCGCGGTGATGTCAACGTCATCCGCATCGGCGCGCAGACCAACATCCAGGACGGCACGGTCATCCACTGCAATCATGACGGGCAGGGGGCCCATGTCGGCGACCGCGTTACGGTCGGCCACATGGCGCTGTTGCACGACTGCACGCTGGAGGATGACAGCTTCGTGGGCATGAAGGCCTGCGTGATGGACGGCGCGATCGTGGAAAGCGGCGCCATGGTCGCGGCCGGCGCGCTCGTGACGCCGGGAAAGCGCGTGCTTTCCGGCCAGCTTTGGGCCGGGTCGCCGGCGCGGTACATGCGCGATCTAAGCCGCGACGAACGCGAGCGCTTTGTCTGGTCCGCCAGGCATTATGCGAAGCTGGCGCGCGATTATCTGGGCGCGTAGCGGCCAGTCATCGTTCAGGCCCTAAGCGATCAGGCACATGATGCCGGCTGATGTCGTCGTTGAGGCGGGACATGTCTTCGTCCCCAGCTTTCTGGCCTATACGATCGGCATCATCGTTTTCCTGATCGGCATGAGCCTGAACCAGCGCATCGAGTTTCTGCGCGCGTTCAACATCCCGGAACCGGTAACGGGCGGTTTGCTCGCCAGCCTGCTGGTCCTGGCGTTCTATCTGACGACGGGAATGGCGGTTTCGTTCGAGATGGACACCCGCGACCGGCTGTTGATCTATTTCTTCACCGCCATCGGCATCAACGCCCGCATTTCCGATCTGATCGCGGGCGGGCGGCCGCTGCTGATCCTGTTGGGGCTGACGCTGGGGTTCATCGTCGTTCAAGACGTCGTGGGCATTGGCGGCGCGCTGCTGTTCGGCCAGCCGACAGCGGTGGGCGTCCTGGCGGGTTCGGCCTCGCTGATCGGCGGCCATGGCACCGCGATCGCCTGGGCGCCTGAGATCGCCGAAAACCATGGCGTTCCCAATGCGTTGGAAATCGGCGTTGCCGCCGCCACGCTCGGCCTGGTCATCGCCAGCCTGATCGGCGGGCCGATCGCCCGGTTCCTGCTGAACCAATATCAGCTTTCCGGCGCGGACGAAGATCCGACCGTGGTCGGCGTGGCCTACGAGAAGGCGCCGACGGAGAAGATCAACCATATCAGCATCATGTCGGTGCTGCTGACGCTGCATGTCGCGATCATCATCGGCTACATTCTAAATGAGGCGGTGCAGCAGATCGGGCTGAGGCTGCCGCTGTTCGTGACCTGTCTGCTGGCGGCCATTGCCCTGTCGAACACGGTGCCGATCGTGTTTCCCAGAATCCGCCTGCCGGCGCGCACCCGGGCGCTCGCGCTGGTGTCGGATTTCTCGCTCGGCCTGTTCTTGACCATGAGCTTGATGGGCATGCAGCTTTGGACCATAGCGGAACTGGCCGGTCCGCTGCTGGGCATCCTGGCCTTGCAGACGATCGTGGCCGTGGTCTTCATTCTGCTGGTGCTGTTCCCGCTGATGGGACGGGACTATCAGGCCGCCGTGCTTAGCGCCGGTTTCGGGGGCTTCGCCATGGGCGCGACGCCGACGGCGATCGCCAACATGACGGCCGTGACCAAGGCGCACGGCCCGGCGCCGATGGCATTTATCATCCTGCCCCTGGTCTCCGCTTTCTTCGTCGACATTACCAACGCGCTAGTTATTCAACTCGCCTTGTCTCTCTAGTGGAAGTCACGTCATACTGGCGGTCCGTTAGGAGACATTGATGCCCAAGCCATCCCTCCTGCCGTTGTTGTCGCTGACCCTGTGTGCGTTCTCGGTCTCGACATCGGAACTGATGCTGGTCGGGTTGCTGCCCGAACTCTCGGCGTCGCTGGACGTCACCATTCCGGAGGCGGGGCTGCTGGTGACGGGCTACGCGCTCGGCGTCATCATTTTCGCGCCGGTGGTTGCCATCATCACGAACGGGCTGCCGCGCCGTCCGATGGTCTTGGGCCTGATGGCGACCTTTACGCTGGGCAACACGATCTGTGCGCTGGCGCCGGATTACACCGTCCTGTTGATTGCGCGGATCGTGACGGCAATGTCCCATGCCGCCCTGTTCGGGTCGGCTGCCGTCATGGCCGCCGATATCGTGCCGGAGGACAAACGCGCACGGGCCGTCGCGCTGGTGTTCGCCGGCGCCACCATTGCCACGATTGCCGGCGTTCCGCTCGGCACGGCAGCCGGCGCCGCGTTTGGCTGGCAGTCGGCGTTTTGGATGACGGCGGGGTTGGGCACTCTTTCCATTGTGGCGATTGTGGTGTTGCTGCCGGCCAACCTGCCCGTGCACCGGGCGGACTTCCGCAGCGAGCTGGGCATACTGCGCAACGGACCGGTGATTTTTGCCCTTGTCGTGACGGCGTTTGTTTGGGCCAGCCTGTTTGCCGTGTTCACCTTCATCGCCCCAACTCTGGAAGACGTCGCCGGCGCGTCAGAGCACACGGTGGTCGTCTTCCTTTTCGTGTTCGGGATCGGGATGACCATCGGTAACTTCATTGGCGGTCGTTTGGCCGACTGGCATTTGCTGCCATCGATTGTCGGCATGATCGCGGTGGTTGCCGTCCTGCTGGCGGTCCTTTCGATTGTGATGGCCAACGCCTATCTCGTGATCGGCACGCTGTTGGTTTGGGGGCTGTTCGTTTTCGCGCTGGCACCGGCGATGCAGTTTTGGGCCGTCAAGGCCGCCGGCGGGACGCCCAACCTGCTGTCCACCTTGAACCAGGGATCTTTCCATCTCGGCAGCGCTGCCGGCGCCTGGATCGCCTCGTCGGCGCTGTATTACGGCATCAACTACCGCCATTTGCCATGGGTGGGCGAGGTGCTTGCCGTCGTGGCGCTGGTCATCGCCGCGATCGCCGTGTTGCACGAGTACTCGCGCCGGCAACGCCTTTTTGCCGAGCCGGTGCCGGCCGGCTGAGGCGTCACGAAGGACGGGCGGCCGTTAGGCGTCGGCGCTGTCCGCGGCCGCCGTTTGCCGACGCCTTGGCCGTTTGACCCATTCGCGAACCGACTGCAGGATCACGTACAGGCTGGGGATCAGGAAGGTTGCGATGACGACCGAGAACACCATACCGCCAAGCACGGTGGTACCCAGCGAGCGCTGACCGCCGGCGCCGGCACCGGTCGCGATCACCAGCGGCACAACGCCCAGGATGAACGAGATCGCCGTCATCAAGACCGCGCGAAAACGCAAGCGCGCGGCCTCTTGCGCCGCCTCGACGATCGACTTGCCTTCCTCGTGCAGGGACTTGGCGAACTCCACGATCAGAATGGCGTTCTTGCTGGCCAGGCCTATCAACAGGACCAGTCCCACTTGGGCATAAATGTCTAGGCTGATGCCGGTCGCGGTCAGCGCCAGCATCGCGCCCAGCACGGCGATTGGCACCGACAGGATCACGGCAAAGGGGATGGTCCAGCTCTCATATTGGGCGACGAGGAACAGATAGGCAAAGACCACGGAGAGCAGCATGACCAGTGACCCGGCCGCGCCGGCCGCGATTTCCTGGCGCGTGAGGCCCGACCATTCATAGACATAACCGGCGGGCAGCGTGGTGTCGGCGGTCCGTTCCATGGCCTGGATCGCTTCGCCCGAACTGTAACCGGGCGCCTGGCTGCCATTGACGGTCGCCGACCGGAACAGGTTGTAACGCTCAATCGAATCCGCATCGACAATCGGCGTGACCTCGACCAGAGAGCCGAGCGGTATCATCGCGCCGTCCTGATTGCGGACGTAAAGCGCCAGAATGTCCTCCGGCAGCGCCCGGAACTCCGCATCGGCCTGAACCATGACGCGGTACGGTCGTCCGAACAGGGTGACGTCGTTCACGTAATACGCCCCCATCGTCGCCTGCAGAGTCTCGTAAATGTTGGCGAGTGGCACGCCCTGCGCCGTCGCCCGGTGGCGGTCGACGGTGACCATCAACTGGGGCGAGTTCGCTTGGTACGTGCTGAAGACGCCTTGAAGCACGTCATCGCCATTGGCTTCGAAGATCAAACCGTTGAGCGCGGAGACCAGTTCCGCCGGCGATCGGCCCTCCGCGTCCTGCAGAATGAACTCGAACCCGCTGGTGGTGCCAAGGCCCGAAATCGGTGGCGGCTCGAACGGCACGATATTGGCGCCGAGAACGGAGGCGAGTTGACCCCGCAGCCCATTGACGATGGCGGTCGAGGACAGCGACGGGTCCTCGCGTTCCGACCAGGGCTCGAGGATGCCGATCACCAGGCCGGCATTGGCCGACTGGCCGCCACCCAAGATGCTGAAGCCACTGACAGTGACCACGTCCGAGACGCCGGGCGTCTGCTCGAGCATCTGTTCCACCTCGGCGACGACAAGCTCCGTGCGGCTAAGCGTGGCGCCTTCCGGCAAGCTGACATCGACGAAGAACGCGCCGCGATCCTCAGGCGGCAGAAAGCCTGTCGGCAAGGTCGTGAAGGCCTGCCAGGCCACGACCATCAGGGCGGCAAAGACGATGATCACGATGAAAACGCGGCGCACGAGGAAACCGACGGTCGCCGAATAGCCGCGCGTCAGCACCTTCAACAGCCCTTCGAACCAGGCGAGCGGGCCCCGCCGGTTCTGCTTGGGGGGCCGAAGGAAGCTGGCGCACAGCGCGGGGCTGAGCGTCAGCGCGTTGATCGAGGAGATGATGACGGCGACGCAGATCGTGATCGCAAACTGCTGATAGAACTGGCCGGTCAAGCCGGGCACGAAGCCGATGGGGATGAACACCGCGAGCAAGACCAGCGTCGTTGCGACGATCGGCGGTGCCACCTCCTTCATCGCGTCGCGGGTCGCCTGGCGGGGATCGCGACCTTCCGCCAGCAGACGTTGGACATTTTCGACAACCACGATGGCATCGTCGACGACCACGCCGATCGCCAGGATCAGCGCAAACAGCGTGACCGTGTTGATGGTCAAGCCAAACACCAGCATGGCGGCGAACGTACCGATCAGCGACACCGGGATCGTAATCGCGGGCACCAGCGTGGAGCGAAGGTCTTGCAGGAAAATGAAGACGACCAGCACAACCAGGACCACAGCGACAAACAGTGTCTCGACCACGCCGCCAATGGATGTGCGGACATAGACGGTCGTATCATAAGGAACCGTATAGTCGACGCCGGTCGGGAAGCGCTGCGACAGGCGTTCGGCCTCCGATCGCACCGCGTCGGCGACAGCCAGCGCGTTTGCGCCCGGCAACTGATAGACGGCCAAAAGGGCAGCATCGCCGCCATTCAGCCCGGCGTTCCAGCCATAGGATTGCGAGCCGAGCTCGACCCGGGCGACATCGCCGATCGTAACGCTCGTGCCGTCATTGCGCGCGCGCAGCACGATGTCGGCAAATTCCTGCGGCTCGACCAGGCGCCCTTCGGACGAGATCGTATAGGTCAGCTGTTGCCCGGCAGGCGCCGGTTCCTCGCCGACCGCGCCCGCGGAGGCCTGCAGGTTCTGATCCCTGATCGCCGCGATAACGTCACTCGGGGTCAGCTCCAGGGTTGCCAGCCGGTCCGGTTCCAGCCAGATGCGCATGCCGTAGTCGCGCGCGCCGAGGTTTTCCACCAGGGCCACGCCGGGCACGCGGGCCAGCGTGTCGCGCAGATTGATGTCCGCGTAATTGCTCAAGAACAGCTGGTCGTAGCTGTCATCCGGTGAGTAGAGCGACAGGATCATCAGCATCGCGGTCGACTGCTTGCGGACCAGGACACCGCCGCGGGTGACGTCGCTGGGCAGGCGCGGCATGGCGGCCGACACGCGGTTTTGCACATTCACCTGGGCCAGATCCGCATCCGTTCCGACCTCGAAGGTGACCGCCAGGCTGTAGTCGCCATTGTTGGTGCTGGACGAAGACATGTAGATCATGTCCTCGACACCGTTGACCTCCGCCTCGATGATCGCCGCGACCGATTCCTCGACCACTTGTGCGCTGGCGCCCGGATAGCTGGCCGTGACCTGGACCTGTGGCGGCGTGATGTCGGGGAACTCCGCGATCGGCAGCACGGCAAGCGACAGCGAGCCGGCGAGCACGATCACGATCGAGATGACGAAGGCGAACTTCGGCCGATCGATAAAAAAGGCGCTGATCATGGTTCTAGCCGCCCGTCTGTTCGACGGGTGTCACCTGGCCGCCGGGTCGTGCCCGTTGCACGCCTTCGACGACGATGGTTTCGCCTTCCTCAAGGCCGGACTCGATAACCCAGTCGCCGTCTATCCGGGCGCCCGTGGTCACCGTTCGTGCTTCAACCCGGTTTTCGGAGTCGACCACCAGGACGAAGTAACCGGACTGGTTTTGCTGAACGGCGGACTGCGGCACCAAGGCGACGTTTTCGGTTTCAGCGGTGGTCAGCATCACTTCGACGAACTGCCCTGGCAGAAGCTGGCCGTCCGGATTGTCGAACACGGCGCGGATGCGCAGGGTGCCTGTGGTGATATCGACCTCATTGTCGATGAAGTCGATACTGCCCAGGGTTGGGTAAGCCGACCCGTCTGCCAACTCGATTTCGACGGTCGGCAGGTTCAACTCACCGGCCTCCATGGCGTCGGCCTGTGCGGCCAGGAGAACGCGCTCGGCGATCGAGAAGGTGACATACATCGGGTCCAGCGCGACGACCGTGGCCAGCACACCGCTGTCTGGCCCGATCAGATTGCCGACATCGACCTGGCTCTCGCCAACACGGCCGGCGACCGCTGACTGGATCTGTGTATAGCCGAGATCGAGTTCGGCCCGGGCCAGCGCGGCCTGGGCGGCAGCCAGCGCCGCTTCCGCCCGGGCAACATCTCCGCGCCGTTCGTCCAGCGTCGACTCGGCGATGTTGCCGCCTTCGAACAGGGTCTCGGTCCGCTGCAGCTCGGCCTGGGCCTGCGTCAACGTCGCCTGGATTCCCTGGACATCGGCGGTGGCGGCATCGTGCGCGGCCTGAAACTCCGCGTCGTCGATTCGGAACAGCAGGTCCCCTTCGTTGACCAGCGCGCCCTCGGTGAAGGCCTGCTCTTCCAGGAAGCCGGTCACACGGGCACGATACTCAACCCTTTGCGACGCCTCGGTTCTGCCAATCACCTGGCCCGTGGTGGCCACCTCCTGAAAGGCGATGGGCTCGACCACGACGGACGGAGGTGGTGCGGCTTCCGCGGCGGCCGCCGGCTGATTGCTTTCGGAATTGCATGCGGCCAGGAGGCCGGCGCCGACGATCAGACACAGTGCTGGCCAGCGGGATCGAACCCCCCTTAAGAACGCGACCGCCATTCATATTCTCCGCAAGTCCATGCAATACAACGTGCGGTGGACAGTATCGCGTGACCTTGTGCCAGGCTAGCCACGTTTTCTGAGGTCATGCGCGAAACTTTCGAGGTTTTGCACGTGAGGCATGCGGGCGGAGCTCGTCCAAACGCAACAAATGCGCGTGCCTTTTCGATCTTTCGGAGATAGAAGCGTCTTGTTTTCGCAGCCTATGGGCGCTGAAACGGATTGAGGGCCAGCACAGGTGGAGCCTCAAGGCGATCAAAACGGCGCACCCGCAACGGTACGGGCGGCGGACGCGGAAGCCGAAGCCAAGCCGGTCGAGGCCAGCCTGTTCGTGGCCATGCCGACCGCCACGGGCAACGTGCGCGTCGAGACCGTGAGTTCGGTCGTGCGCATGACCAAGGCGCTGCAGGCACATGATATCTCGGTCACGTTTGCCAGCACCTCTCATGTCGAGATCGCGGCGTCGCGAAACCTGCTGGTGGCGGAGTTTCTGGCTTCCGGACGGACGCATTGTCTGTTCATTGACGACGACATGGGCTTCGAGCCGCAGGTGATCGGCGACATGCTGGCCGTCGAACGGCCCTTTGTCGGTGTGTTCTGTCCAAAACGAGCGCTCGATCTCGATCGGTTCGGCAAGGCCTACAGCGAAGCCGCAAGCACAGGTTCGAAAGATCCTTTGCATACCGCGCTGGCCCAGTCTGCCGATTTTGTCGGCCGCCCGCTGCGGCCGACCGATGCCCGCATCGTCGCCGCGGAACAGGTTGGGGCCGGCATCCTGCTGCTGCGGCGCGACGTTTTCGAAACGCTGGACCGCGTCGACGACACGATACCGACAGTGCCCGGCGCGGCCGGCGGCAAGCCGATCAAGGCCTATTTCGACCGGGTCTATCTGGAAAAGCGTGGTGGCTACCTGTCGGAAGACCACAGCTTTTGCCATCGCTGGCGAACCAAGGCCAAGGGCAAGGTGTTCGCCTTTGCCGGCCGGGGTATCACCCACTTCGGCAGCTTTCCCTATCGGGCCGCCTTGGCGGATTTGCCAGAACCTGCCGCCGGGCCGTCAGTGCAAGCGCCCTAGGTTCAAGGGGGCCGCGATGGACAGTCCAGCCACGTCGCTTTTTGTTGCCATGCCGACGGCGACGGGTTCGGTGCGCGTCGAAACGCTCAGCTCCATCGTGCGGATGACCAACGCTCTCGATGCGCACGGTATCAAGATCACGTTTTCAAGCCTGTCTTATGCGGAGTTGCCGGTCTCCAGAAACGCCTTGGTCGCGGATTTTCTGGACACCGATCTTTCGCACCTATTGTTCGTCGACGACGATATGGCGTTCCAGCCGCAGGTGATCGGCGACATGTTGTCGGTCGAACAGCCCTTCGTCGGTGCGTTCAGCCCTCAGCGGCAGCTCGATCTCGCGATGTTCGCCAAGGCCTATGGCGAGGCGGAGGCAAGCGGCGCGGCCGATCCGTTGCAAGCCGCCTTGGCGGCCGCCAATGGTTTCGTCGGGGCTCCCGCGCGGCCGGCTCGCCATCGCGTGGTCGAGGCGGAACGGGTGGGCACGGGCCTGCTGCTGCTGCGCCGCGACGTTTTCGAGACCTTGGACGCGGCGGACGAAGCCATCCCAGACGTGCTGCATCCGCGCACCGGCAAGTCAATCCGCGGCTACTTCGAACGGGTCTATCTGGAAGGCGAGGGCACCTACCTGTCTGAGGATGACAGCCTTTGCCATCGCTGGCGTTACCACGCCAAGGGCAGGATCTTCGCGTTTGCCGCCCGAGGCATCACGCGCTATGGCGATTTCGCCTATCGCGCGGCGTTAAACGACCTTTAGTCGCCGCAGCGCCCGCTGAGCACGCTTTCCAGTGCCGGAATCACGCGCTCGGCCCAAGACTCGATCGTGTGGCTGCCGCCAGCCGTTTGCCAAATCGTCGGCGTGCGCGGTGTCCTGCTGATGGTGCTGAGGAAATCTGACAGCCACACCCGATCGGCGTTGCCTACGGGGTCGTCGTCGAAATCGACAAGAATTGACGTGGGCAGGTCGACGTGAGGCGATCGCCAACGTTCGGCCAGATAGGCCGCGATTGCAGGATCGCCGATGACGGGCGAGAGCGCGATCACGAGGCTGAACTCGCGCGGGTGCACCAGACCGATTTGGAGCGCGCTGGCGCCGCCGAGTGACGAGCCCGCAATGCCTCGGCAAGCTCGATCTGCCCTTGTTCGATAGCGGCTGTCGATGACCGGCACGACGCCCCGGGCAACGAAATCGCCGTACTGGACGCCTCTTGCCTCGATCGATCCGGCCCAGGGCACGGGCGCAAGATTGCGCGAGCGTGGACCGCTGTCCGATGATATGCCGACCGCGATCATCGGCGGCAGCAGGCCGTCCGCCGCAGCCTGTGCGAACTGTTCGTCCACGCGCCAGCTGCCGTAGCCCTCGCTCTGTACGACGATTTGCGCGGCGACTTCCGGGCTGATCCCGGACGTGGGCGACCGCCAGCCGAAGATTTGCTGGCCGTCATTGAAATAGAACACGGGATAGCGCCGGCTGCGGTCGCAATCGTAGCCGGGCGGCACGTAAACGGAGATTCTGGCGGAATGGCCAAGAGACGGCGCCATCAGCGAAAAGACGTCTATGCGGCCGGACATGTCCGGGCAGTCGGGCATCCCCCTCGCCGGTGTCGTCGCAAAGTGAGCACCTAGCAAAGCAGCGGCAAGCAACAAGCCGCCAAGCATTCCAAATGCAACGGTCGGAAGTCGCCTCATGGATCGCGCCATATTGCGCGTCACCCTGTCATGCTTGCTTACACTCTAGTTGCACCGTCCGCTCTAAGCTACCGGCCATCTACGCCTCCCGGCGTCAGTCCACGACCCGATTGGCGACATAGCTTCCGGGTGCGTCCTGCAGCGGCTTCAGCTCACCGTCGCCCGGCGTCCGGGCCGGCACCTTGCCGCCTGAGAAGCGGTTGAGCCACTTCTTCCATTCCGGCCACCAAGAGCCGGCGTGATGGGTCGCGGTCTTGAGCCATCCATCCGGTGCCTTCGGATTGCGCGTGTTGGTCCAATAGCCGTACTTTTCCGCGGCCGGCGGGTTGATCACGCCAGCAATATGCCCAGAACCGCTGAGACAGAACTTGACCTTGCCGCTGTAAAGCTGGGTCGCCGCGTAGGTGGCCTTCCACGGCGCGATATGGTCTTCCTTGGTGGACAGGATGAAGGACGGCACGTCCACGGTCCGAAGGTCGATCGGCACGCCGTCGAGGCTGATGCCGCCGGGTTCGACCAGCAGGTTCTGCTGGTACATGTTGCGCAGGTAGAAGCTGTGCATCGCGGCCGGCAGGCGGGTGGAATCGCTGTTCCAATAGAGCAGGTCGAAGGGGAAGGGGTCCTTGCCCAGAAGGTAATTGTTGACCACGAACGACCAGATCAGGTCGTTGGCGCGCAGCATGTTGAAGGTGTTGGCCATGGATGCGGCGTCGAGGTAGCCCTCGCGATCCATGCGCGCCTCCAACGCGGCGATCTGTTCCTCGTCGATGAAGACGCTCAGCTCGCCCGCTTCCTCGAAATCCACCATGGTGGTGAAGAAGGTAGCGCTCTTGATCCGATCGTCGCCGTGCGCCTTCATCACGGCCAGTGTCGCCGCCAGAAGTGTGCCGCCGAGGCAGTAGCCGATGGCATTTACGTCCCGCTCGCCCGTCGCTTTTTCGATGGCGTCGAGGGCGGCCATCGGACCGTCGCTGCGATAGTGATCGAAATCCACTTCGGCCAGTTTTGCATCCGGGTTGACCCAGGAGATCACGAACACGGTCAGGCCCTGCTCGACGGCCCATTTGATGAAGCTGTTCTTCGGCTGCAGATCCAGGATGTAGAACTTGTTGATCCAGGGCGGGACGATCAGCAGCGGGCGCCGGGCGACGGTTTCGGTTGCCGGGGCGTACTGGATCAGTTGCATAAGGTCGTTCTGATAGACCACCTTGCCGGGCGAGACGGCGATGTTCTTGCCGACCTCGAACGCCGTCTTGTCGGTCATCGAGATCTGAAGTTCGCCCTTGCCGGTTTCCAGGTCCGACAGAAGGTTCTGCAGCCCGCTGATCAGGTTTTCGCCGCCGCTTTCCAGGGTCGTGCGCAGAACCTCGGGGTTGGTCATCACGAAGTTCGATGGCGCCATCGCGTCGACGAACTGTCTGGTATAGAAGTCGACCTTCTGGGCGGTCTTGGCGTCCAACCCGTCGACCTCTTGAACCGCCGACTGCACATAGCGCGCGGACAAGAGGTAGGACTGCTTGATGAAGTCGAACAGCGTGTTCTCGTCCCAGGCGCTGTCCTTGAAGCGCCTGTCCCCGCGCTCGGGGCTGACGACGGCGTCCGCTTCGCCCCCCATCATGCGCACGGCGGTGCGCTGCCACAGCGTCACATAGTCCTGCCACAGGCCCATCTGCGCCTGTGCCAGCTTGGCCGGATCGGCGATCATCTTCGCCGTCATCTCCATGAAGGCGCTGCCGATGTTCAGCGGGTCGAGATTCGGCGTCTCCTGGTTCGACGTGCTCGCCTGGCGTTGCAGAAACTCGCCGACCAGCTTTTGGCTGCGTTCGGCGATATCGCTCCAGGCGCGCCCCATTGCGGCGAGATCCGGTTGACGCACGCCGTTGTTGCCGTTCGAGCCGGGCTTGCCGTTGGTCTCGGCGTTCTTCGTTGGCCGACTTCGGGCGGGGGCTGTTTCCTTGGTCGCCACTGCTATTGCCTCCATTTCGCCGATCTGCCGCTGAATGATTGCGGTCAGGTGCGGACGCATCGGTCGCCTTATTACACGATCACCGCGCGCTTTGCCTAGGTTTCGGGGGTATTGCCCGGGGCTTTCGTGTGCGACACGACGGCTCGGATGCGGACAAGAGACGGATATGCAAACAGAGCAAGAGTTTCTTGGCACCGGGCGCGTCGCGGCGTATGCCTTCCTGCGCGATGGTGGCGCCGCCGTTTTCGGTTGGCGGTGGCCTGGACATGGTGGGTATGGGTCGTAGGCAAGTGAGGGAAGTTGGTGCGTTGAATCCGGCTGTTACAGCCTTTTTCGGGGAGCCCGGCCGCCGGGTGGCGCCCAGGGTTGGCTCGATGGCGGTGTTGCTGGCAAGCGCCGTCATGCTGGCGGCCTGTACCGGGGGCGATGCCGGTCCGGTCGGCCAGACCGTCTATGCCGCCGATGTGGAGCCCACGGTTGGCCGCGTGCCAACGATCTCCACGTCCAGCCTGCCCAGCTATGCGGCTTTGCCGCCGGATGACCCGACCGGCGACGTCTCCACGCCGGCGATAGCCGCGCCGGTTGAGGTGCAGCAGCCCCCGGCGGAAGCGACCGCGACGGCGCAACCCCGCCCCGTCACGCCCGCGCCGACTGTCGTAGCGCCCGTGGCGTCGCCAGCGTCAGCAGAGCCCGTCGAGGCCCGCCCGCCCCAGGTGACGACACCGGCGCCGGCCACGCCGACGATCGTGCGTCAGCCCGTTCCCGACCGACCGATTGTCAGCGCGCCCGAACCCGCGCCAGCGTCCGTCCCAGCGCCCGTCGAGGAGACCGAAGTGGTTGAGACGGTGAGGGTCGTGCCAGACCCTGCCGCGCGGCCGGAACGCCCGACCGACTATCCCAATCTGGCCGACGTGCCGGGCAACCCGGGCAACCTGCCGACCGCGGACGAGACGGCGGCCATTCGCGCAGAGCTGGAGGCCGACCGCGACGCCATTAACCAGGGTGAGACGCCGCCCAGCGTGACGGACGGTTCGATCATGCGGATTGCCCGTGCGCGTTTGGGCTCGCTGGACCCATCCGCCGGCGGCACCGCCAGCGTGACGTTTGACGCAGGGTCGTCGGCGCTGAACCTTGACGGCTTGGCCACCTTGCAGTCCGTCGCACTGGCGCAGCGTGAGACCGGCAGTGACGTTCGGCTGATCGGGTTCGCCTACGCCTCCAGCGAAACGAATCGACCGGTTGCGCTCGGCATTGCGCTCGATCGCGCCAACGCCGTTGCACGCGCCCTGGTCAGCTACGGTGCCGACCCATCGGCAATCTCGGTCTTTGCCAACGCCCTGACCGATGTTACGCAACGGGATCTGCCCAGCAGCCGGCGCGTCGACATAACCTTGCAGTAAGCTAGACAGCCCGGATTCTGCGGCGACAGTGGCCGCCGCAACGGGGGATTGGATAAGTCGGTGATCGACCAAGAATTTCATAAGATCAAGCGCCTGCCGCCCTATGTTTTCGCCGAGGTCAACGCCATGAAGGCGGCGGCGCGGGCGGGCGGCGACGACATCATCGATTTCGGCATGGGCAATCCGGACCAGCCGACGCCCCGCCATATCGTCGACAAGCTGATCGAGGCGGTGCAGAACCCGCGTACCCATCGCTATTCGAACTCGCGCGGCATTCCAGGCCTGCGGCGCGCCTTGGCCGGCTATTACGATCGGCGTTTCGGGGTCACGCTGGACCCGGAGAGCGAGGTTGTGGTCACCTTAGGCTCGAAGGAGGGGCTGGCCAATCTGGCCCAGGCCATCACCAGCCCGGGCGACATCATTCTGGTGCCCAATCCCAGCTATCCGATCCATATGTTCGGCTTCATCATCGCGGGCGCCGCGGTGCGCAGCATCCCGATCGGCCAGGGTGGCGATTTCCTGGAACTCTTGGAACGGTCGGTGCGCCACAGCGTACCGCGCCCAACGGCACTGGTGTTGAACTACCCGTCGAACCCGACGGCGGAAACCGTTGATCTTGAGTTCTATCGCCGGGTCGTCGGCTTTTGCCGCGAGAACGGCATCTACATCATGTCCGACCTGGCCTATTCCGAGATCTATTTCGACGGCAACCCGCCGCCATCGATCCTGCAGGTGCCCGATGCGCGGGACATCGCGGTCGAGTTCACCTCGCTGAGCAAGTCGTACAACATGCCTGGCTGGCGCATCGGTTTTGCCGCCGGCAATGCCCGGCTGTGTGCAGCCTTGGCGCGGGTGAAGTCCTATCTCGACTATGGCGCCTTTACGCCGATCCAGGTAGCGGCAACCGCGGCCTTGAACGGCCCGCAGGACTGCGTGGCGGACATCCGGACGCTGTATCGAGAGCGGCGAGACACGCTGATCGACGGCCTGGCCGCGGCGGGCTGGGACGTGCCCAGCCCGGAGGCCACCATGTTTGCCTGGGCGCCGATCCCAAATCCCTTCGCGGATCTCGGCTCGCTGGAGTTTTCCAAGCTGCTGCTGAAGCATGCCAAGGTGGCGGTCTCGCCCGGCATCGGCTTTGGCGAGTATGGGGACGGGCATGTCCGCCTGGGCTTGGTTGAGAACAGACAGCGCATCCGCCAGGCCACTAAGAATATCAAAGCGTTTTTCGCCAATCCTGAAGTGATATCCGAGGCTGAAAGCATCTCGGCGGCGGCCCAATAGCCATTCATCTCGGTCCTGGCGACCGATCGACGTGACAACCTATGAGCATCCCTAAATGCCCGACTCGCTGAAAGTAGGTATCGCCGGCCTCGGCACTGTGGGTGGCGGCGTCGCATCGCTGCTGACCCGCCATCACAATCTGATCGCAACCCGTGCGGGACGGACGGTGGAAATCGCGGCCGTGTCGGCGCGCGATCGCAGCCGCGACCGTGGCGTCGATCTCAGCCGCGCCACCTGGTGCGACGATGCGCTCGACCTGGTCGATCGTCCGGATGTCGATCTGGTCGTCGAGGCGATCGGCGGCGCCGACGGCATAGCGAAGGATCTTTGCGTAAAAGCGCTGAAGGCCGGCAAGCCGGTGGTGACGGCGAACAAGGCGCTGATGGCGGAACATGGCGGCATGCTGGCGGCCCTGGCGGACGAGACGGCCACGAGCCTGGCCTATGAGGCGGCGGTGGCCGGCGGCATCCCGATCATCAAGGGGCTGCGCGAAGGCCTGTCGGCCAACGTGATCGACGGCGTCTATGGGATCCTGAACGGCACCTGCAACTACATCCTGTCGGAGATGCGCAGCACCGGCCGAGACTTCGACGACGTGCTGGAGGAGGCACAGGCGAAAGGCTATGCCGAGGCCGACCCCAGCTTCGACATCGACGGCGTCGACGCGGCGCACAAGCTGGCCATCCTGGCCGCCCTCGCGTTCAACGGCACCGTCGCCTTCGACGACGTCCATGTCGAGGGCATCCGCCGGATCGCGGCGCGCGACATTGCCTATGCCGAAGAGCTGGGCTATCGCGTGAAGCTGTTGGGCATCGCCCGGCGCCGGCTGGAAGGCGTGGCCTTGCGCGTGCACCCGTGCCTGGTGCCGCAGGAGGCGCCGATCGCCTCGGTCGAGGGCGTGTTCAACGCCGTCATCGCGCAGGGCGATTTCGTCGATCAGGTCATGATGGTCGGGCCAGGGGCGGGGGCCGGGCCAACCGCTTCCGCCGTGGTCGCGGACATCGTCGATATCGCCAGGGGCTTCAAGCTGCCGGTGCTGGGCGCGCCGGTGAACGGCCTGGCGCCCTTGACAGCGGTGCCGATCGCGCAACGCGGCGGTGCCTACTATCTGCGCCTGATGGTCAGCGACCAGCCGGGGGTGATCGCAACCATCGCGGCCTTGATGCGGGACAATGACATCTCGGTCGAGAGCCTGCTACAGCGGGGCCGCTCGGACACCGATGCGGTGCCGGTCGTGATCGTGACGCATGAGACCAACGAGGCGGCCATGCAACGGGTCGTCGATGCGCTGGAACGGGAGGAGGCGGTGCTGGAGCCGCCCCATCTGATCAGGATTGAGAGCTTGGTTCACTAACGGCAAAGGCAATTCCCAATGGCACAACAGTCAACGGCGACAAAACAGGACGAAGTCGCGCCCAAAAACCGGCAAAGTCCGGTCATGGATCGCAACCTGGCGCTGGAGGTTGTGCGGGTTACGGAAGCTGCCGCCCTGTCGGCGTCCCTGGAGATGGGGCGCGGCGACGAGCGGCAGGCCGATCAGGCCGCGGTCGATGCCATGCGCCGCGCCCTGAACAGCCTCTATATCGACGGCGAGGTGGTGATCGGCGAGGGCGAGCGCGACGAAGCGCCGATGCTGTATATCGGTGAAAAGGTCGGCGTCGGCAGGGGGCCCGAGATCGACATCGCGCTCGACCCGCTGGAGGGCACGACGATCACCGCCAAGGGTGGGCCGAATGCCCTGGCGGTCGTGGCGATGGCCAACAAGGGCGGATTCTTGAAGGCGCCCGACGTCTATATGGACAAGATCGCGGTCGGCCCCAACCTGCCCGACGATCTGATCGATATCGATGCCGCGCCGGCGCATAATCTGAAGTCCCTGGCCCTGGCGCGGCGCTGTGACGCTTCGGACCTGGTGGTCTGCATTCTCGACCGGCCGCGCCATGCGGAACTGATCGCCAAGGTGCGCGAGGCGGGCGCGCGCATCATGCTGATCTCTGATGGCGACGTGTCGGGCATCATCGCCGCCTCGCAGCCGGATACGGGCGTGGATATCTATCTGGGCATCGGCGGCGCGCCCGAAGGCGTGTTGGCCGCCGCCGCATTGCGCTGCATCGGCGGCCAGATGCAGGGCCGCCTTCTGTTCCGCAATGATGACGAGCGCGGGCGCGCCGCCCGCCACGGTGTCACCGACCTCGATCGTGTCTATGGCCTGCAGGAGATGGCCAGCGGCGATGTCATGTTCGCGGCGACGGGTGTCACGACCGGCCCCATGCTGCGCGGCGTGCGCCGCTATGCCGGCGGTGCGGTGACCCATTCGATCGTCATGCGCTCCAAGAGTGGCACGGTCCGGGTCATCGAGGCCCAGCACAACTTCCGGCGCAAGACCGGCTTTACGCCCCAGGATCGGTGACTGAGAACGCGCCCGGCGCCGACGCGTATCTCGGCGTCGAGCGCTCGCTGGCGGGCCGCCGCTGGTCTCTGCGCCCGGCCGACGACCGTGCGGCGCGGGCATTGGAGCAGACGCAGGCGCTTGATCCGCTCGTCGCCCGTGCGCTGGTCGCGCGCGGTATCGACCTGGCGCAAGTTGAGTCGTTCCTCGCCCCGTCATTGCGGTCCTCTTTGCCCGACCCGTCGGTATTGCGCGACATGGACCGCGCGGTGGAGACCATCGTCGAGGCGGTCCAGAACGGCCGGACGGTCGCGGTGTTCGGCGACTACGATGTCGACGGTGCCACGTCGGCGGCGCTGCTCGCGCGCTATCTCGGGGCCGTGACCGGCCAGCCGCCGCTGATCTACGTGCCGGACCGGATCAAGGAGGGCTATGGCCCCAACCCGACGGCCATGCGGCGGCTGCGCGAGCGCGGCGCCGAACTTGTGATCACCGTCGATTGCGGCGTCGTCGCCTTTGACGCGCTGGATGCGGCTGCCGAGACCGGTCTCGATGCCGTGATCATCGATCACCACGCCGCCGAGGCGCGGCTGCCGGCGGCACGGGCGGTGGTGAACCCCAACAGGCTCGACGACGACAGTGGCCTCGGGCACCTGGCCGCCTGCGGCGTCGCCTTTCTGGTTTTGGTTGCGGTGAACCGGCGTTTGCGTGAGGCGGGGATGTTCCAGGATCGAGCCGAGCCCGACCTGCTCTCCTTGCTGGATCTCGTGGCGCTCGGCACCGTCTGTGATGTCGTGCCGCTGATCGGGCTGAACCGCGCCCTGGTTGCGCAAGGGCTGAAAATCATGGCCCAGCGGCGCACCGTCGGTCTTGATGCCCTCATGGCCGCTGCTGGCCTCAGCGATCGGCCCACCGCCTATCATGCCGGCTATATCCTGGGCCCGCGCATCAATGCGGCCGGTCGCATCGGCCAGGCCGATCTCGGTGCGCGGCTGCTGTCGACGGAGGATGGCGGCGAGGCGCGGATGATAGCCGAGCAGTTGAATGCCCACAATGAGGACCGAAAGGCGATTCAGGAACAGGTTCTGGCCGAGGCCAATGAGCAAGTCGACGGGCAGACCGGCCCCGTGATCCTGGTCGCGGGCGAGGGCTGGCACCCCGGCGTGATCGGCGTTGTCGCCGGCCGGCTGCGCGAACTGTACGACCGGCCGGCCTGTGCCGTCGCGCTCGAAGGCGGCATCGGCAAGGCGTCTGGTCGGTCGATGCCCGGCATCGATCTGGGGTCGGCGGTCATCGAGGCTCGGCGCGAGGGCCTTTTGCTGGCGGGCGGCGGCCATCCGATGGCGGCGGGCTTTACGGTTGCTGCCGACAAGCTCGCCGCACTGCGCGATTACCTCAACGACCATGTCGCCGCCCAAGGCGGCGGACCGGCCGTTCCCTTGCTGGACGTCGATGGGGCGCTTTCGGTGGGCGGTGCGACGACGGCGTTCGCCGAGAGCCTTGAGCGTCTGGCGCCGTTCGGGCCCGGCAACGAAGAACCCTGCTTTGTCCTGCGCCACGCCCGGGTCGTGAAGCCGTCGATCGTCGGGGCCGGCCATATCCGCTGCTGGCTGACCGGGGCTGGGACGGAACGGCTGAAAGCCATCGCCTTTCGTGCCGGCGAAACGCAGGTCGGCGACGCCTTGCTGGCCGGCACCGGCGCGCCCCTGCATCTGGCCGGCCGCCTGCGCATCGACCGCTGGCAGGGGCGGGTGCAACCGCAGTTTCAGATCGAGGACGCCGTGCCCGCATGGGGCCAGGGCACGGAGTAGACCGCGCCGGCAATCGCGCAAGATCAAGGCTTGATTTATCGCCACGCCGCCTTTAATGCTCTGCGCGCCTTCGGCACCACGGCCACGTCCCCTTCGTCTAGAGGCCTAGGACACCGCCCTTTCACGGCGGCAACACGGGTTCGAATCCCGTAGGGGACGCCATTTGATTCCAGTGGGGTAGGCGAGATCCCTTTCTGACGTAGTGTCGCGTTTGCAGCGTTCAGTTTCCAAAGCCTTTGCGGCGGCCGACCCATTCTCGGGGAGCTATCGGCTGCGTGTTTTGCACCGACAACGCAGCCGAAGGCAGAGCGCTTACTGAGCGTTAGATTGCTGAAATTGCGAGACCAACTGGTCACAGCCGGATGCGGCGCTGTCTCGTTCCGTATGAGACCGCGATCAGGGATTGCAGAGATTTGGCGATGTTGCGTATGGCTTCCCACGCATGACAATTGGCAAGAGCGGTGATGTGGCAACACCAGACCTAGTTGATATCATCTGTTTGCTGCATAAGCCGGACTTGGCGTTCTTTGAACGCCAGATACGGTCAATCCAGTCCCAAACATCTGTCAGATGGCGGTGCCACCTTCACGACGACGCCAGCGGCGATACCGAAGCCGTGGAGCGTATGGTCGCAGCGGACGACAGGATCGCATTGCATCTCCATCGCGCCAGGCTTGGGGTGGTGGGAAATGCCGCCCGTGCGATCGGCATGCTGCCACGGGATTCAACGATCGTCTTCTTTGCCGATCAGGATGACATCTGGGAACCGCAGAAGATAGAGCGGTTTTGCCAGGCGTTCGACGCGAATCCCCAATGGCAGTTGATTCACAGCGACATGGCGCTCATCGACAGTCAGGATAACGTTACCGAAGCTTCATGCTTTGGATTTCAGCAGCGGGCGGTTGCCGATGTGAGCCCGGAGTCACTTTTGATTCGGAGCATTGTGACGGGTTGCTCGATGGCAGTGCGCTTCGAACTGTTGAGCCGGGCAAGGCCTTTGAAAACGGACGCGAGGCCCACGGTCTATCATGATCGTTGGATTGCCATGGTGGCCGCGCTCGATGACGCCATCGGCGTTCTGAACGAGCCACTGACGCGGTATCGTCAGCATGGTGCCAACCAGTTGGGCGCCGTTTCTCCGGCCGATCGGGGGCGACAGTTTCGATCGGCACCGATGCAGAGACTGAAACATGCTTGGGCCGAAAGGCTCGCTCTCCTGAATGCACTTGAACACTGGGGGCGAACCAGCAACCTTACCCCAGCCGCTCGATCCAGGCTGGACGCGATATTGACCTGGCGAAGCCGCTATGGCCCGGGGTTGTGGCGCTATGGCTTGACGCTCCAGCGTCGCGCCTGGGTCGATCGCCGAGCAGCGTTGGGGCTGGCAGTCGGTCGCCTCCTGGTTGGCCCCGGCGAGCAGGATTAGGTTTAGCGAGGTAGGTTAGCCGCGTGTTACACCTGTTCGCTGAACTCTTCGAGCGGCCTGTTGCTGCAAAGCCGCTTCGATTGCCCGTTGGCGCGCTGGCTGCGTCGAGCCATCGAACGGGCGGCGACTCGCTGAACTTTCCCTCAACGCCCGGCCGACGTCATGGGAAGGCCCGTCTTGGCAAGGTGGCCTGCGAAACAAGCAAACGCATCGAACGTTTCTTCAACAAGATCAATCGCTTCCGAAGGATCGCAACGCGCATACGGAAAGCACCCGTCAGACCAGTTCGCGATGATCGAACCCGCCGCTATCATGGCCCCGGCTACGAACTAACGAGTTCATGAGCTAGCAATTGCCGTGGCAGTGCTCTATGTAACGCCTCGTTGGCGTGCCCCTTCGATCGTTTGGCATGTCTTGGAGAACCTTGCGTTGAAAATCGGCTATCAGGCGGCGCTTCAGGACTTGTACGGCGCCCTCGAAAACTGGCGAATCTGGAGCGTATTCGGTTGGGAGGACATCCGGCAACGTTATCGCCGTTCCGTGCTCGGCCCGTTTTGGTTAACGATCAGCACGGCGATACTGATTGGAACGATCGGGTTTGTGTTTGCGAATCTATTCGGCCGGCCACTCGACGAGTTTTTCCCAAACTTGGCGGTGGGGCTCATAGTATGGACGTTTATCCGCCAGGTCATCGAAGGCGCGTCCGACGTTTTCACCTCCCAAGAAAGGGTTATCAAGCAGGTAAATCTGCCCTTGACGACTCATGTGCTACGGATGATCTGGCAGAACCTCATCATCCTCGGCCACAATGCGGTGATCATCGTCGCACTATGGCTTTGGTTTGGCCTCTGGCCGGGCATGGCAATTTTGCAGGCCGTCCCAGGACTTATCCTGCTGGTTCTCAACGGCATTTGGGTCGTGTGGCTGGTGGCGATCATCTGTACCCGTTTTCGTGACGTCGGGCCGATTGTTACCAGCATTATGCAGATGCTGTTCTATTTCACGCCAATCCTGTGGTTGCCGGACATGATGACCGAGAGAGGGGTGGGATTTATCGTCGACTATAACCCCATGGCGCACCTGCTCGCCTTAGTTCGCATGCCTCTGCTCGGTCAAGAGGTACCCTTCGCCAGCTGGGCTGTCGGGATAGGGCTGCTCGCCGTCGGGGCGCCTCTGGCCTGGTACGCCATGGGCCGGCTGCGCCATCGAATTGCCTTCTGGCTCTAGCAAGACATTACAAATGACTGTCTTCGCCGAATACTCACCTTATCAGGTCGCAGCGAACAGCGCAGTGCGTCCGCGCATTGTGATGCGTGACATGACGATCGACTACCCGATTTACTCCTCTCAAGGACGATCGCTGAAGAAACTCGTCTTTTCCACAGCGACCGGCGGCCAGATCGGCCGCGATGCGTCGGACCGAGTCATCGTTCGCGGCCTTGATGGGGTGACGTTGACCATCGAGGCCGGTGAGCGGGTCGGGCTGATTGGCCACAATGGAGCCGGCAAGACAACCCTGCTGCGGGCACTTTGCGGCGTCTACGCGCCAAGCCGGGGAACTGTTGATATCACAGGCCGGGCAACCTCTCTGATCGACCTGTCGCTCGGCATTCAGGACGAGGCTACGGGCTACGAGAACATCCGTCTGCGCGGCTTGATGATGGGGCTGACACGCGAGCAGACCGACGAGCTTACACCGAGTATCGAGGAGTTCACCGAACTTGGCCCCTATCTCGCGGTTCCGGTGAGGACCTATTCCTCCGGCATGCGCCTCCGCCTGGCGTTCGCCGTATCGACTGCCATCTCGCCAGAAATTCTATTGATGGATGAGTGGTTGTCAGTCGGGGATGCAGCGTTTCGGAAGAAGGCGGAGAGGCGATTGAGGCAGGTTGTGGACAACTCGGGAATCTTGGTCATCGCGTCCCACAGTCTAGAGCTGATTGAGAGGCTTTGCACACGCGCAGTCTGGCTGGATCAAGGATGCGTAAGAGCCGATGGCAAAGTCAAAGACGTCACGGAAGTCAGAAAACGATAAACTCGATCAAATAGGCTACGGTTGATGTCAGAATACCAAGAATGCCGCAAATAAATGATGCAATGGAATAGAATGATACGATGGCGATAATAAATAATACAAGAGATTTTTTATTCATTCATGTTCCAAAAGCGGCGGGCACCTCTGTCACGGAATACTACTCCCAACTGTCAACTGTTTTTGATGTAGAGCTTGGCGGAACGAAGATGGGTGAATCCCTGCAAGAATTCTATCAGCGTAGATATGGCGTTTCGAAGCACTCGACGGCACGACGGTTTCGAGAAGTGCTCGGGGGATCACGCTTCGACAGATACTTTGAGTTTTGCTTCGTACGAAACCCATACGCTCGCACAGTTTCAACGTTCCGATTTCTGGAGCACTGGCTTCCAGAGAGCAAGGCCTATTGCGACGCGGAGATTTTGGAGAGCCTTCACTCCGTGATGGACATGGTCGAAAGCGACTATTGGGCAACACCTGGCGTTGACAATTTGTTTCTTCCACAATCGAATTGGATTGGCACTGGTTCGGGACAATCTCTTGTCGACTATGTCGGGAAAGTTGAAACAATAGACTCAGATATCCGAAACATCAATCAGTTCATCGGTGCCGAACTTCCAGTTTTTTTAAGGGCATTCGAACAAAAGTCCTAAGGCGGATCTTTGTACAGATCTGCCGACTAAGGGGTTAGATATGATTAGGGATAGATATCGCAGTGATCTCGAGCTATTCGGATATTCGGCAGATCCGAAATACTACTATCAAACTCTATTAGAAGATTGAATCTATTGGTAAAAAGGACTGAGATCTTGAATCAAGACCACTTGGATAAGATATGAAAAGAAGCACTTCCATCTTCACTATCTGTTTGAGAAACTTTACCGCGTCAGCCAAGATGTTGTTCGACACAATTTCGAAGTACCATCCTGACATTGATTTTTCATGGTCCTCTGTGATGAAGTCGATCAAGGCTATGATGAATCGATATTGCCTTTTAGTGTAATTCATCTTCGAGATCTCGCAACTCCAGATCTCGAAGAGATGTCGAAAAAATATAACATTACCGAATTTAATACATCGATCAAACCATCCGTATTTCAGTGCTTATTCGAACACCTCGAACAGGAGAGAGTCGTATATCTTGATCCGGATATTGCTCTATTTGGCGAGATATCTGAGGTCCTTGATGCTTTTGACCGCGGCGCCGAGTGTGTCTTAACACCTCATATCCTTCAGCCTGCCGAATCAGTCGAAATGAGCGATCAGAAAATTCTGTTGTATGGTGTCTACAATCTGGGGTTCTTGGGTATACAAAATACAGAAGACGTCATAAAGATCGTTAATTGGTGGGGAAGAAGACTCAAAGATGATTGTAGAGTTGATCTGAGGAATGGAATATTTACTGATCAAAAATGGGTTGACCTTTTTCCAGCGTTCTTGAACCATATCGAAGTCTTGCGTCATCCCGGCTATAATGTTGCCTATTGGAACTTACCTCAACGCTGCGTTAAGAAAACTGGCGATCGATGGCAAGTTAATGGCGAGGATCTCAAGTTCTTTCATTTTTCGGGCTATGATTTTGATAATCCAACTCGATTATCTCGTCATTCAAGTGATTTAGACCGTAGTAAGATTGATGTTTTGGCTGAATATGAATACACTTTTGGTTGGGATGGCGCGTCGGGGACCAATCTTCATACGCCAAGGCCCTTGGATGAGAGTCTAACGTCTGCACCTAAGTATCTTTAGGACTGCCTTATCAGCGAGGTCGCTTGCTGGTGGTTGGGGCCATTTGATTCGACGCGGTGTCTCAGTGTTGTTTACGGACGGTCCGTCTGGAGTACAGCGCCGCTTGGCCATTGCCCGGCAACAGGCGATAGGTGATCCGCAATTGGCAACAGAGGCTGACATCAATGCTTCAGTAGATCAGACAGCGAAGGCGCCGAGTTTTGCGACCACCGTCACCCGGGCGCGGACGCTCTCGGGAGGTTGGTTACCGATGCTCGGAAAGGGCGCTCGGGTGCTGCTCACCGAGGGGCCGAGAGGCGTTGGAAATCGGCTGAATTTTGCTCGTTGGCACACTTTGGAAGCTTCAAGAAGTGCAGAGCATCGAGTGCATCGCTTGGCTGATCGTCCCAGTCACGTGGGCGTTGAGGGCAAGCAGGTTGCAAGCGTGCTCCCTCATGTATTTGTAACTGATTGGTCGACACCTCGGCCGGATCAAGATGCGGGTTCTGGGACCACCTATCTTTTTCTTAAGATCATGGTCCAGTTGGGATTCAAAGTCACATTCGTGCCAAGCGATTTGAAGCCCATGGGAGAATACACAGAAGGGCTTAGGCGTCTGGGCGTTATTTGTTTGCACAGGGACCAAGTTGGAACTCTTTCAAGGCACATCGAGGTTAGTAGCACAAAGTACTCAGCGTTCTTTCTATTCCGGGCGGTAATAGCCAACTCGGTGGAGTTTCCCCTATTTGACCGGACACTCTGGCGGGTTTAGAGGGCTGTTCTGAACTCGCTTGGCGAGCGCGTGTTGAGCCCTGAGTGAGGATGGTTTTCGTTGTAGTCCTCGAACCATCCGGCGATCTGGTCAAGTGCGGAAGCTGCGTTGGGGATTGTGTTGACCCGGACGTAGTCGCGCTTGAGGGTTTTGACG
>JANQGH010000028.1 GCA_028277405.1 Alphaproteobacteria bacterium
GGCCGGAGCTCGCACAACCGATCACGTTCCGCTCGTTGCCGCACACGTCAGCGAGCGCAGCCCTTCGGCCCTTCCTCTTCACAAGTGGCGACAAGCCAGCCGACCGGATTGGTTAGACGCACGACACATGTCGCCCCGGCCCCACCCTCGCTTAGTTGGACAATTTTTCTTTGATATTTCTCTTTTAATAGAGATCCATCCAAGAACTCTATCAGAAAGATTATAATATGCTTTATGAAAAATTATCCGATCACGGTGCCGAATTTGCGGCCGGCCTGAGATCGCAGGCGTCCTCATGGCTTAACAGCCCCGGCAAACGGGCGTTCGACATTGGGTTTGCGGTTCTTCTTCTGCCGTTTCTGGTTCCGGTTATTGCCGTCCTTTGGGCGACCATCCGGTTGGGGGCGTCGCCGGGCATTTTCGGTCACACGCGAATTGGTCGCGATGGCGCGCCGTTCCGGTGTTGGAAACTCCGCACGATGGTTCCGGACGCGCAGGAAAGATTGTCGGCCTACCTCTCCGAAAACCCGGAAGCGGCGGCCGAATGGTCGCAAAAGCACAAGCTGTCGAATGATCCGCGGATTACCCGATTGGGGGCCTTCCTGCGGAAAACCAGTCTCGACGAACTGCCGCAGATTTGGAACGTGCTCAAAGGCGAGATGAGCTTCGTGGGCTCGCGGCCGATCGTTCGCGATGAACTGAAGAAATACGCGGACGCTCAAGCCGCCTACCTCGCCCAGCGACCTGGCGTGACCGGTCTTTGGCAAGTGTCCGGGCGCAACGACATTTCTTATGACGAGCGCGTACGGATGGATCTCGCCTATATCCGCAGCGCGTCCTTGCTAACCGACCTGAAGATCGTCTGCCAAACGGTGCTCGTCATACTGATGCCGACGGGCCGATGAGTGCCAATGCCGAACTCGGCGATCAGCCATACCGTGCCGACGGTCGCGGCAAACCTTTGACCGCTCATGTGAAACCGGAGATACGCAAGCAGCGTTTCGCACTTGTCCGTGGCTCAGGCAGGTCCGTGGCGCAAGCGATTTTACTGGTGGCACGTTGCAATTGGCTCAGGAATGAAGGGTATTGGGTGCGCGGTGTAAATCTCCGGTCTAATGAGTTCTCGAAGTCTGCGGGCGACAACTTCACTGCTTGTGCCATAGGCTCTCTTCCTATCCAAAGCAGCATAGAAAGACGTTTAGTATGATAGACAAAAAGCAGACTTCTACGGACAATCAAGCGTAAGCGACTAAAGTCCTCTATTTTAAGGGAATTTCAACTCCAGTTCTGAGACGAATACTGGTCTCGACTCGATTCGTTGATTATTATGGAAGAATGGGAGTGGTTTTTGTGAATAGCCCCGCGCCAAGAGAACAGCTCACGGATGACCTACCACATGCATCAGTGGTTTTTTCCATCGGGGTGGTGCTTACTCTATCGATATTTATGTTTGAATCTGTCTTCTCTAGAAGCAGCGGTAACGCAACGTCTTTAATGGCCATAGCAGCGATTCTTCTTATTCCTTTATCATCGCCGCGTCCATTTTTGCGTTTTCAGGTACTGACCAACTCTTTTCGGTACTTCATTCCCCTGCTGCTTTTAGCTGGTTTGTATCTGGTGCTTCAGCCAATCGGCATCGTTCCTGACTGGGATGAACGAGGCCAAAGAACAGTAGTGTATATCTTGGCGATGTTTTGTGCGGGTGTCATTGGTTTTTCAATTACACGCGGGCGCGGACTGCATTTTTTTGCATTGCCTGTCGCGGTCATCTTGCTCTTGGCTGTCGTATACTGGCTAACAGGCTTTAATGCGCAAACCACTTATGGCTCTGCATCAACCAAGAATGTCGTATCTGGGGCAGTGATGCATTCGGCCTTCTTTCTTGCGTTTCTTGCCGCTCATAGATGGCCGATGCGAGCTAGGCGGGTCTTCAATCTAGCGCTTTTGGCGTGTATTTGCATTGCGGTCATTGTTGGGCATCGTGCGATGCTACCCGGCGCACTTGGTGCAATGATCCTGTGTTTTTTACTTCATAGGCGAACCGTAGGCGCGGGGTGGGGGGCAGTACTGTTCTTTGTGTTTCTTGCCTTTCAGTGGTACTTTATACAGTTTATGAGTAACTTGAATTACAGTCTAAATCTGGTGGATTTGAATAGTATCGTCACGGAGTGGACTGGGCGAAGAATCACATCCGGTAGAGAAGATCTCTGGCACGCTGCTGCATACTATCTCAGAGAGTCGCCACTATTAGGTTTGGGGACTGTGGTTGTACCTTCTAACTTTTTCCGGACCGATTTAACTTCAATGCACAACTCTTTCTTTCATGTTGTTTTTCAAGTTGGTTTTTTGGGGTTATCGCTTCTGCTCGTTCAGGTCTTTATGCTTTTTATGGTCTTTTCTCGGAGCCGAGATTTCGGGGGTATTGCCTTGGGATACCTGTTTTTCTCCTTGTTCCACGCGACGTTTGAGACCTTTCTCACCAGCAATAGCTTTATAATTGGTGCGCTTACTTGGATGAATATGGGCTTGCTCATCGGGCTCTGTAGGCCTGCCGTAACTCCTAAGGCAATCAATAGTTGGAGTGCGATCGCCGGCCCCGCATCCGCTGTCAAGTAGGCGATTGCACGACCCCAGGCCCTGTTGACAGAGTGCTTGATCCATAGACTGACGGCGGTGAGATGTACGGATCCGAGATGGCTGTCAGCGGTTTTGACGGGCCGCCCTGCCAGGCTTCGAGAGTTGCATGTCGCAAGTTATCCCAGGAATGAAGGGTACTGGGTGCCCGGTGTAGATCTCCGGTCTGCAGCCCCTCCACGGACAACCGAGCGTAAGCGCCCAAAAGTCCGCCAAACCAGGGAAATCCAAGCCATAGGGATCATGATGTCGGCGTATTCATGATTTGCGAAACGACCGCCATCCATCTGGTGTTTCATCTTCCAAAAGCTCAGTTCTCCTGCGGCTTTCGAAGGACGTGCCACAGTGTGGTAAACGGCCTTTTCTGCTCTGAAGATTTCTGGGCTTGTATTTCCCTTCATCCACGCCGCAACATTCGATACTAGGGCGATAACTTTCTCATTTCTGTGACACAGGACGGTTTTGACTTCATCATAAATCTTGGCTTCATCATACCTCAGGGTCGAGCGGTTAGATGTCACCCTCGCTCAAGATGAGCCCGGCCAAGGTATTTGTGGGCAAAATCGGGCAAAACATAGTTTTCGAGGAAGTTCGAAGGCTGTTTCATCGCAAGAGTCGCCACAGTGGACCCGTGAAAACGTCATCTACACGCGCGCCAGGCTCTCCATGATCTGCCGGGTGTGGCGCTGCCAGGAGAGGTTTTCCAAACACCAGGCCCGCCCTTGGGAACCGAGCCTTTGGCGCAGCTTGGGATCGGTGATCACGCGCTCAAGGCTCTCCGCGATCATGTTGACGTCATAGCCATCCACCACCAGGCCACGTTCCTCGTTGAGGACAAAGTCCGACGGCCCACCGTCTTTCCCGACCACGGCCGCGCAACCAAAGGAGATGGAATCCGCGATGGCGAGCCCAAATCCTTCGAGATCCTTTTGGCTCTCGGTGGCAGTCTGCGGGTGCAGGAACACGTCGGCATTGCGGTAAAGGTCGGTGATGTCGGCATCATCGACATAGCCCAACATCGTCACCCAATCCCCAAGATTGAGCGTTGCGATGAGATCTTGGATCTCCTGCTTCAGAGGGCCGGTGCCAGCGATCGTGTAGTGAAAGTTGGTGACCCCGCGGGCGCGCAAATTCGCGAGGGCCTCCAGACAGCCGTGGAAGTTCTTGCGCCGCGCTAGACGTGAGAAAGACAGGATGCGGACCGGCTGGTCGGGCGACCGCTCGGGACGGACGAATTCCGCCGCTTCCTGGGGGAATGACAAGCCGTTGAAGTTCACCTCCCAAACGCCCCGGGCCGCGCGACCTTCAAGCGCGCCCTCGGCGGCGCGCATCGTGCTTTGGGACACCGTCTGCACCAGATCAAAGGTGCTGAGCACACGGATCATGCCGCGTTTCAGGATTGCCGGAAAATTGAGCACCTCTTGACCGTGAACGGTGAGCACCTTTTTCTGCGGCCAAGGCCAGAACGAAAGCGCCAGGGCCGGACGCCACGTTGTGGCATGGATGAAGTCAAATTTCTGGCGGAAGCGCAGCCGCCCGCAGGCGGCGATCAACCGCGCAAAGACCACCGGTTGCGAGGCCATACCCACATTGAACGCCCGGATCGTGCCCTCGGGGTAAGACAGATCATGCCACCCCTGACGCCCGTCCCAGCTGGTAAGCACGGTGGGGGTTACGCCTTGGCTCGTATAGGCCCGGGCAATAAGCTCGCTGTAGCTCTCCACGCCGCCGACCACAGGCGGATAGGCTTTGGCGATGAGAAACACGGCGGCGTCACGACCCGCTGACGTCATTGGCATATTTCCTTACTTCTTGACGGAGGAGTGAGGTCTCAAGACGGCTCGCCTATTCGGCGTGCATTTGATCGGTCGCGCGGACACTTGCCCACATCGTCATCGCCCCGACGACAGAGAGCAAGACGCCCGCGAAAACGACGAGCATGATATCGCTGGAGACGTAGAACACTTGCCCAAAAAGCCAGTTCATGAACCAAGCGACCGACCACATCGCCATCCAAACGCGGACAGGGGAAAACCTGTGACGCCCGCCGAAAACGACCAAAGCAAGAAAAACAAAGAAGAATGCTAGGAATATCGCAAAGATCACCATGCTTACCGTCTCACGTTCGTTGGGCCTTTATGGGCTGGCGTCGCGGTAGCGGCATGATCAAGATGCCGTAACGCTTCGCGACGTACAGCACCTGTCCCGCATACATGACCCAAAATGCGATAGCCTGAGCCCAGGCTACGGCCGCGATACCGCCTGGCACGAAAATCATGGCCAGAGTTGCCTCTAGAAGAATCGTCGCGATGAGGCCGATGAGCGCGACGTGTCCTTTGCCGGTCATGCGCAGGACCTCATCGACAGGTCCACCGAATGCCTCGCCCAACGCACCGACGATAAAGACCAGCAAGAGCGACCAGACCGGAGCATAGTCGGGCGTAAACAGCAGACCCAGGATCGGTCGCCCCACAGCCCAGCAACCCAGCATGGCGCAGATGGTAAACAGAAACGTCAGCAATGAAATGCGCCGTCCGAGATCCTCGATCGCACGCCGATCGCCCTTGGCGGCTGCAGCAACGATTGAGGGTCGCACGGAGAACCGAAGGGCGGCAATCACCCCGGACACTGCGATCAGCAGCCGGCCGGCTGCGCCGATAATGGCTGCGTCTGCGACCGTCAGCCAAATCGTCGTAACCCACACCGGAATCCAGTAGATCATCTGTTGAAGTATCCGCGACAGCGCGATCACCCACCCGATCCAAATCGCCGGTCGAAGCGGCACGGAGGGGGCGGTGCCCGGAAAGGCGCGCAGCCTCCACAGCAAGACAAATATCGCGGTCACAAACGACAACGACGCCGCAACAGTTGTGAGCACAAGCAATCCGATCAAAGACGGCGTTGCCGACAGCAGCAGATACGGCACCGACGTCACCAGAAGAAAGATGTTGATGGAGCTGTAGAAAAAGAAGCTTCCGGCAACCTCAGCTCGCACGGTCACAAATGCCTGGCTGACCACAAACCCCATGCTGACAAAGAAGTACCAAAGCGCCCCGAGGACCGCGAAGGTCCAGCTGAGGCCCATGGCCATCATCGCACTAGCGCCGGCAGCCGCCAGCGCCGCCGCCGTGAAAGCGCTGAGGCAGATGGCCCTGGCCACCGTGGCTCGGACGCCTGCGGTACGAGAAAGTGCGATCTCGTTGCCCAGTGTCTTCACCAGGCCGTCAGGCAGGCCAAAACCTGGCAGGGCAAAGAGTGTCGTGACAACTCCAAATATCGCAAAGTAGAGGCCAGCCTCAGATTGCGGCAGCGTACTCGTGATCAGAAGGACCAAGCAAAACTGAATAATCAGCGCCAGATAGCGCGACCCGATGGACAGAAGAAACTTCATAACGGTGCTAGCGCGATTTCGCCGGGTTCCAGACAGTCTGGACCTGCCCGCGCATGGCATTGAAGATGCCGATCTGTGTCGCGATAAGCGCGATGACGATTTCGACCACGCTCGCGGCTGGGCCAGTCTTATGCCGCATGCCCACAAGGCCGATCCCCGCCACGAACACCGCGCCCACAAGTGCCAGAACAGGAGATATGAGCACCGCGGCCGCCAACCCGGTCAGGGCTCCGACAACGAGGAAACCACCGCCAAACCAGCGCAACATCTTTCGCGAACCGTATTTGAACTTGTCCAATGTCCCCATCTTGGCCAGCTGCGGCTTCAGCACCAAATGCGTGTGGAACGCCCGGGTGGCGATGCGGATTTTACGGGCGATTTCGTCTTGGCGGTTCGCTACAAGCCGCTCATAGGCGATGACGTCTTCGACTTTGATCAGCCGTTTGCCGGCGAAGATTGCGGCCATGGACACGGTCAGATCGTCAAGCACCGTATCGGGAAAATCCGGATAGAGCGCCCGGCGCAGTGAGAAAATGGAACCGTCGGCGCCCATCACGTTACCGGTGCGCGACTCCTCTTTCTTCAGCGCCTCTTCCATATTCCAATAGCGTGACCCGACGTTGGCCGTGACCGAGTTCTGGTCGTTGAGATAGTGCAAGGAACCACAGATACCGCCAACCTCCGGGTCTGCGTACCATGCCATGAGGGCATCGATCGCGGCCTCGTCCAGAACTACATTGGCATCCGTGAAAATGATGATGTCGCCCGTGGCGCGGGACGCCAAAAGCTTCATCCCGTGGGCTTTGCCGTTGCGGCCACCGCCTTGCACCAACTCCAAAAGATCAGGCCGGGCGGAGAGTATGTCCGCGGTGCGGTCACTTGACCCGTCATCGAAGGCCAAAACCTCGAGGTCCGGATGCTTGGCTTTCAAACGTTCGATATTGGCGAGCTTTTCAGGGACGGTTGCCTCTTCGTTGTAAGCACAAAAGACCAGGGTCGCGCGCAGTTCGTGCCCTTCCTGGCGAGCGATCGGACGCGCGGGCAGCCGCGTGAGCACGCGCATGTAAATGACATAGGGATAGATCACCGCGAGCACGCAAAGACCGGTGACGCATAACAGAATAACAAGCATGTTTTTGACTCCCAAGCGCACACTCCGGGTGCCGCGTCATCACGACAACGTGCCAGTCAGATCCCCCAACGGCGCAAAGGTAGTGGCAGGTTTCACGGCGACCCCGGCGGGTCCCGCCCCCTGAATCATCAGCGTCAGTTCGTTAATGTGCTGAAGAAACTCCGGCGTCAGATAAGGCGGGGCACCGGTCTTAAGGCTGCGGGCGAGTTCGGCGATACCCACGAACTTGTCCTGGGCATAGACCTCGCGCCGCCGCAGCCACTCGATCACGCGCGTCTTCAATGAGGCTCCCGGCTGTTGATGGCGCTCTACCGCATGGGATTTCCAGTTGCGTACCAGAGGTAGAGAGCGTCCGCCGACCCCGAACCGACGCGCCAGCCAGGGCGTGTTGCGCAGAGTGCGAAACTTACGCGCACTTAGCGCCGCCCTGGTGAAACGCTCCAGGAACACCGGTGCGCGATAGTGCCGATAGCCTTCGGTTGAAAGTTCCCCGTCGCGCCCGATGACACGCATCCTGTGGTCTCGCGGTGCCACCACCGAACAGGTGATCCGCGCCGTGGCCCCGTTTTCAAAGTTCAAACACGCCACCGAGTAATCGGGCGTTCCCACGAAGCCGGAGGTCTGATCAGACTTGTCGGCGATCAGCTCCTTGGAAAAAGCCGTCACATTCACCGCCGGCCCCAAGAGCGCACAAATCCAGATCAGATGATATCCCACATGCTCGTAGGTGCAGCCCTCATGGATCTCCTCGACCAGCGGCCAGGGCGCGCCGCTGGGACTGCGCACTTTTTCGAACTCCATGACGTGGATTGGATTGTCGTCGAGCTCTGCATAGACCAGTAGCGGCTGTCCGATCTGACCCGCTTTCACGGATGCAAAAAGCGTGCGCAGGCTATCGCTGAAAATGTTGCAGGGCGCCCCAGAGAAATGGACCCGCTTTCGGCGGGCCAGATCGAACAGCGACGCACATTCCTCCCGGGAGGTCGCGATGGGCTTTTCGGAATAGACGTGCTTTCCCGCTTCGAGCGCCTGCCGGGTGACCGGCACGTGGGACGAGATGTTCGTGAGGTTCACGACGACGTCGACTTTTGGATCGGCGAGCAGCGCCTCGTAGCTGTCATAGCCCGCAAGACCGTAATAGGTGCAGACCTGATCCTGCCGATCGCGCCGAATATCAAAAACCCCGGCGATGGAGAGTTCGGGATGCGCGTTGCGCGTGCGCATGTAGATGTCAAAGACAAAGCCGCAGCCGACAAAGGCGATGTTCACGGTCGATATCTCCGCGTCCTAAACCAGCTCACGAAGGGGCGCGGCGCGCAAGAGCGACCAACTCATCCAGGTGATGGGTCTTTGTCGTCCCCACAAGACAGACGCCAACGGCGTCATCGGCCATGTTTCGATCGATAACGGCGCGCATCGCAGGGGCGGACATGTCCGGCGGAGAGCCCTCGACGCGCCGAAACACCTCGCGGGCGACAACGATTTTGCCGCGCTGCTTCGCCTTTCGGCACCATGTTCGCATCTCTTCATCGCCCACATAGAGCGGCGCCTGGATGAGCGTGATCCTGGGATCTTCGAGCGATGCTTGGGCGGCCGCAATGTCATCTACGGACACGCCCAGGATATTGATCGCCCCGCCTTTCTGGGCGGCCTCGAGAAAATCCATCGCGTCCCCGCGCTGCAAGACCGCCGCGGAAACACTATGGAGCATCACTGCGTCCAGCGTGTCACGCCCCAGGGCCCGGCGGCTGCGGTCGAGCTGACTTTGTAAAACCCGACGCTCGAAAGACACCGGCAAGAGTCCGCCGCGTGCCCGCGTTACCGCACCAGAGACCCGGTTCGAACGCTTCCCGAAACTGCGCACGAGCGATTTCACGGGCCGCAAGACGCGCGCCTTCAATGGCACGATTTTACCCAATTTGGTGATGATGAACGCGTCTGGGTCGCCCTTCATGACGCGGCCCAAAACACGTTCACTGTCGCCCTGGCCGTAGCTTCGCGCCGTATCGAAAACCGTGACGCCAAGCTCGCGCGCGCGGCGGAGCAGCGCCTCTGCCTCCGCCGGGCTGGGCCCTGTCATGGACCCGATGCGCGCACAACCCAGGCCCATCTTGAAAAAGGAAGGATCGTCGAACTGCGGATATCTACCGAACATGTCAGTTGGTCCAATGAGCGCCTGGAGGTCTAGTAGCCGCGGCGCCCTTGGCTTTTTGGACACCCGCCGCGTTCAGTTTCTCGTTCAGTTCCCGCCGCCAGATTTCGAATTCAACGGATGACGGCATGCCGTTGTTCGTGTGCTCGCGTTTCGCTAGCTGTCAACGGACTAATTGGCTCCGAAACGATCGGAGCCGTTCAAACCGCTTGTTTGGATCATGGGACCAGCAGCCGCTGCCTGGGACGCTGTTGCGGGCCGAAACCGTTAGGCTGCTTTACCGGGCATACGAAAGGACGAATTGAAAGACCAGGATGACCGCTCAGCCGCCGGTCAATCATTAGACTCCTAGCCGAGCACTGTCTTGAGTCAGCAAACTGCCGTTGCCCACGTTAGCTGGGGCTCGTGACAATAGGTTCGGTAGTATCATCAGGGATCTCGGACTCCAGTTCCTCTGCAACCTCAAGAATTTCGCTGGCCTGGGATGAGTCGGGTGATTCCTCCGCGACGATTGTCAATGCTTCGACAACGGCAACCCGCTCTGCCGGTGGCAAATCAACCGCCACCTCGACAAGTGCGGCGGCAAGCCGGCCGAGTTGCTCTGCCAGCTCTTCGGCCGACAGGCCGCTTTGCTGCAATTGGCTGATCGCGGACGCGACGAGTTCTTCACAATCTTCGCCGATGGCACATGCCGCAGCGATGTCTTCATAGCTCTGAAGCTGACCAGACGCAGGAGCGACCAAGCTGAAACTCGCCGCCGTGGCTAACACGCAAACCAGCACCCTAGGTTTCATGGAGACGCCCCTTTCAGACAGAGAATTATTAATAGCTTAATCGTCTCTGGAATTCAATAGTTTATCACTGATCCAGAGCGCGTAGACGAGCCCAATCGTGAGTTGCTAACGCCCCAAAAATCATGGGAAAAATTCGCCTGAGACTGAATTTAGAATCCCATCTTATAACACAATTATTTATAATATTTTTAATTGTTATTTACAATTTTATGGGATTCCAATATGAGCTGCTGGCGACGCCAAACCCTGCCGGCTGGCACAATGAGGAAATCTCAATCCGTCCCCCCAATCCGTTCCATGGGCGCCGAGGTCAGGCATCTGCAAGCGCGTCCAAGGATTTGACGGCGATCGTCTGCGGCAGCATCTCGGTCGCACGATGCAGCGCGCCGAGGAACAGCATTCCGGTTTCGCCCGCCTGCAATGTCTGATCGATGCGTCGCGCGATAAAGCGGTCGCGTGCTTCGAGCAATTTCTCCGCGCCCTGAACGGAAGCGTGCCGACCCGTTGTCGACCCCACCATTCCGGCTTTCAGCAGTTGATATTCCTTCAGCAGCAGATCCGGGTCTTCGGTGCCCTCCAGCACCGCGCCCCGTGCGATGAGACGCAGAAGAATGCGGTAGTTAACGCCGCCACTCTCGGCCAAATCCTCAACGATATTGCGCTCGTAGCCGCAGACCGGCAGGCCGTCCTGGTAAAGCCGCACCCGCGAATAGTCGAGATCGAGCGATCCGATCCTGCTTTCCAGCGCGCGCCAAAAGCCGGCGATGGCGCGCCGACTCTGCTCCCAAGCCTCCGCCCCCTTCTCGTCGATATAGGCCTGCCGCAAGGCGTCGGAGGATGAGCCCATATCCGCCTGGCTGTGGACGATGGGTACATGAACCAACAGGCGCGGCTTCTCGTCAACCAATCAACACCGCCTCGAAATGTGATTGCCGGAGCACCGGTCCGTCCGCATCGCCCGGCGAACCCGGCTGGTCGGCAAGGAACTCGCGGATGGCCTCGGTCGCCGCCCTGCGACACAGCAACTCGATGTCGGCGCCGCTCCAGCCCGCGCTTGGTCCATCGGCCAGCGCATCGAGATCGACATCGGCGGCCAGCGGCTTGTCGCGCGTGTGGACGTCGAAAATCCGTCGGCGGGCGGCGGCACCGGGCAGCGGCAGGTCGACCACGAAATCGAACCGGCCCGCCCGCAGCAGCGCCGGATCGATCAGGTCGCGCCGATTGGTCGCGGCCAGGACGATCACGCCCTTCAACTCCTCGACACCGTCCATCTCGGTCAGCAACTGCGCGATGATGCGGTCGGTGACGGCGGTCGCATCGCCGCCGCCGCGGCGGGGCGCGATGCTGTCGATCTCGTCGAGGAACACGATACAGGGCGACGCGAGCTTGGCCTTGTGAAACATTTCCCTCACCGCGCGCTCGGTCTCGCCCACCCATTTGCTCACCAGCGCCGGGCCCTTGACGGAAATGAAGTTGACGCCGCTCTCCGTGGCAAGCGCCTTGGCGACCAGCGTCTTGCCCACGCCGGGCGGCCCGTTCAGCAGGATGCCGCGCGGTGGCGACACGCGCATGCGGCCGAACAGATCGGGAAACGCGAGCGGCCACTGGATCGACTCCTCCAGCAGCTTCTTGACCTCGTCCAGACCGCCGACATCCTCCCAGCGCACGTCCGGGATCTCGGTGAAGACCTCGCGAATGGCCGAGGGTTCGACGACCGCCAGCGCCTTTTGAAAATCGCCCATGCCGACCGTCAGGGAATCGAGAACGTCGGCCGGGATATGATCGAGATCGAAATCGATATCCGGGAAAATGCCCCGCAGCCGCGCCATCGCCGCCTCGCGCGCCAGCGACTGCAGGTCGGCGCCGACGAACCCATGGGTAATCTGCGCCAACCGGTCGAGGTCGATGTCGTCGGCAAGCGGCATGCCCCGCGAATGGATTTCCAGGATCTCCCTGCGCGCGGTCCGGTCGGGCACACCGATAGTGATCTCACGGTCGAAGCGCCCGGGTCGACGGAGGGCTGGATCGAGCGCGTCCGGCAGATTGGTGGCGCCGATGACGATGACCTGGCCGCGGGCGTCGAGCCCGTCCATCAGCGTGAGCAGTTGCGACACCACGCGGCGCTCGACCTGCTGCTCCCCGCCTAGCGCGCTGCGTTTCGGCGCGATGGCGTCGATCTCGTCGAGAAAAACGATACTGGGAGCCTTGCTGGCCTCTTCGAAAACCTGCCGGAGATGCGCTTCGCTCTCACCATAGTATTTGTGCATGATCTCCGGGCCGCTGAGCGTGAAGAACTTGGCCTCGGTCTCGTTCGCCACGGCGCGAGCGATCAATGTCTTGCCACAGCCCGGTGGCCCATGCATCAAAACGCCTTTTGGCGCATCGATACCAAGCTGCTCGAAAATCTCAGGATAGCGCAGCGGCAACTCGATCATCTCGCGGATCGATCCCAACTCACGCCGCAATCCGCCGACATCCTCGTAGGCGATGCGTTGTGCCGATGCGCCCGCCTCGGCCTTGCGCCTGATGTCGATGGTGGTCGATCCTTGGATCACCACCGGCCCCTTGGGCACGGTGCGCAGCACCGAGAAGTCGCGGCTTCTCGACCCGATCAGCGTAGCTCTGACCCGGTCCCCCTCGGTGAGCGCAAGGCCTTCGAGCAAGTGGCCGATGAACCGGCCCTGCCGTCCACCCGCCCCCTGTGCGCCCAGCGGCACCAGTTCGAGCTTTCCGGCAGGTTTCCAGCCGATGCGCCGCAGCGACAGCTTTTCGTCGAGGCCGACACCGGCGTTGTAGCGGGTCAGACCATCGATCTGGACGATGCCTTTGCCGCGCTGCTCGGGAAAGGTCACCATTACCTTGGCGACGCTCTGCCTGGCCCCGGCGAGGCGCAGCACGTCGCCCTGCTTGACCCCAAGCCGCGCCATTGCTTCCGGATCGATGCGCGCGATGGCTCGGCCGATGTCCTTCTGATTGGCCTCAGCCACCCGCAGGTCGACGCCGTCGATACCGGAACCCTGCGGTTCCCCGGTCCGTTTCTCATCCACCATGACACGCCATCCGACTATCGATCACGACGGCCCGGGCCGTCCTCCTCTCCCAGCACATCCGCCAGGTCCTGAACGGTGCCGAGGCTGAGCGACAGGTCTTCCTGTTGCAGGCCGAAATGAGCCTTCAGTTCCGCCATGCGGTCCTCCAAACGCATCAATGTCAGACCGACGCGTTCGATTTCTTCGTCCGACAGACGGCCGTTCTCGACCCGGCGGATCGCCTGGCGTTCCATAAGCTGGCGCACGGTTTCGACCAACGCCAGCACGAGCTTGACCAGGTCATCGGCGGCGTTGTCCGGGTCGGTCTGGAGCCGTAGATCCGGAGCAACCGCCAATGTGTCGGCGCGGTCCCGATCCTGCATCGCGTCACCGCCATTGCCGACCAGCACCTTCTCCGCCCCTTCCCGATCCGGCCGGATCGCTTCGGTCACGGCGTTCCCTCGTGCGCGCCGAAGGCTCCGACAAAGGAATAGGGCGCCCACGGGCCGGTACAGCTCATGCCGATATGCGGATACCGCTCAACCAGCCTCTCTGCCGCGTCGATGAAGCCCGGGACCGCCGACCGTGCAATCAAACAGGAGGCCTTAACGGGCCACGCGCCGTCATCCCACGCCGTCGCAACGGCCAGCCGGTCGATCCGGTCCCGGATATCGCGAATCGCGGTATCGCCTGCCGCCGGCGCTTGATGGTGGCAGGCCATGCGCGCCATCAGATAGGCCGTCCCGGGCTGGGTCTGAGCATCGGTTGCCGCCGTCCGGGTCGGTTCAGGCGCCAGCTTTTCGTCCACCGTTTTCGACAGGCGCAAGGCCAGCTCCACCCGGCCGCGCACCCGGTCGAGATCGCGCCACGTCCGCCGCCGACGTTCGCGCAACAGTCCGCTCAATTCGGCTTGATCGCACAGGGTGCCGAAGCGAAGCGGTACCACGACATGCTCCGCCATCAGGGCGCCCAGGATTGCGTCGTGATGCCAGACATCCTCGACCGTCGGCATCGTTCCGCCTGACTTCGCCGCGCCGACAACCGCCGCAAAGCCATCTGCCGGAAAGGCCGCAACCGGCTGCCCATCATGGCCCAGCGGAACGGCGCCGCGGATGGCATCGCCGTCAACGATTGCGTAGACATGCAGCATGCTCACGCTGTTTCGTCCGCCTCTGCCGCCGGCAAGCCGCCGGGCGCCGCGCCGCGCATGCGTTGCACGGCGTCCACCGACCCGATCAGCACCTTCAGTCCGACATAAACGAGATCGACCCCGGCGAGCGAGACCGTTGCCTCACCCCAAAGCACGACGCCCTTGTCAAGGGCACGATCCAAAAGGTCGGAGAGCGCCAAGTCCTGTCCGCCCCCTGTTTCAAGCGGCATCTTCGTCCCCTTCCAGCCGGCAGTCGGAGAAGCTGTAGGGCGGCCAGGGGCCCGTAATGTCGAATTCGAAGCCAAAGCCGGAATAGGCCTCGCGCAGATCGTCGATCAGCGTAAAGAAATCCAGCTCCATACCTCGGTCGACCAGGCAGGCCATATGCAGCACCATCTCGTCATCTCGGCCGTGCATTTCCGCCGGCTGGAGACGGCACTGAGCGGACTCCCGCGCTCGACGGCTCAGATGGTCCGTTATCGTGCCAAGGCACCCGACGATGGCCTGTTCGCTCTCTTCCTCGATAAGACGCTGCAGCCGCCGCTTGAGGATAAAGGCCGTTCCCTTTCGCGCGCGGGCCATCTCCGCTTTGAGTTCGGCGATGGCGGAGGTTTCCTCCTCAATCCTGCGACCAAGCCGATCGCGCGAGACAAAAACCTTGACGCCCCATTCGATCGCGTCGTTCACCCGGCGCATGGTCTCAAGCAGCCCGTCTCTGCTGCGGTCCAGCGCCCCCGCAACGGCCCCGTCGTCATGAAACAACGTGCCGAACCGAAATGGCACCACCGTATCTTCGCCAACAAACGCACGCAGAACCGCGTGATGATAGAGCACCAGCGCCTCGGCTTGCCGGCTGTCCTGCATCACCGTATCGAGCGCGGTATCGCCGAGCACAATCAGATCGCTGGCGATCGCCGTCAGGTCACCGCAAGACAGCAATCGCGGCGGTGCCAGGGTCGCCGCGACGACGGCCCCACGTTCTTCATCGAGCGCCGGAGCACCGGTGCCACCGACCAGCCCATAGACATACACCCCTGACGGCTTGTCCGACATGACAGACATGTCCCTAGGTCGGACAGCCGGCGACCGGCGATTGCTGGCGACGCACCGAGACGATCACCGGCCCACCGGCTTCGACATAGGATGACAGCGTCTCGTAAGCGCACTTCAGATCGCCCATGTGCTCGCCACCCCCGCCGTCGGACGCGCTGTCGGGGTGTACCTGTTTGACACGGCGACGATAAGCAAAACGCAGCGTCTCGGCGTCGTCGACGGTCTCGAGCGCGAGCAGTTCGCGCGCCCGCGCAATGTCGCCTGCCTGCAGAAAACACACCTCGACGTTGGCGAAGCTGTACGGTGGCAGCGGTCCGATACGACGGAAGGCCAGCCTTCCGTCATTGGCCGCGTCCAACGTCTCCAGGCAGGTATCGAGAACGTCCACCGCCTCGGCATCGATCAGCAGGGCCAAGTTCAAAACCATCCTGTCGTCCAGCAGCGCGTTGTGAACGCAATCGACCGCCACCGCGCTGAGTTCCTTTGAAAGGGACCGACCGAGATCGGCACGGCGGTGTTCGAAGATCTGTTTGACCAGCGTTCCCAACTGCACACCGGCCTCCTTTGACGGAGCCCCGTCGGTTTTCGAGGCCAGCGCCTGCTTGAAATCGACGACCCTTGGATCCAGGGCAATCTGCGCGAACACCGCGTCCAGATCCCAAGTAACGAGGATTTCAAACTGGGTCTTGCCACGCAAAGCCGCAAAGGCATCGGCAAAGGCGGTGGCACCGTTTTCCAGGCACCGTTCGACGCTGGCGCGATCGGGCGCGATCGTCGCGAACTTGACCGGCAGGACCGGCAGCGCGGTCATGACGCGCTCGACCAGTTGCTGATGGGCCAGCAGCATGCGGGCCAGCTCGGCGCGATCGCGACCGACAAACGAAAGCCCGGCACCCTGCCCCACGATCGCGGCGAACTGTGTGCCTTCGATCAGTTCGATGCCATCTGCAACTGCCGTCATCGGTACGCCCGGGCCCGGCTTCGGAACGATGGCGTAGAGACATAGCGCATCGTCGGAGCCGATCGTCACAGCGTCGGTCACGTCTCGCCTCCTTTCGATGTCTGCGCAAGCAGTGTTTCGAGACGCTCAATCCGCTGCTGAAGAGCCGTATTCTGGGCCTCGGACTGCGAGGCCCGCGTCGACAGGTAGGGATCGTGCTCCCACCAGTTGATGCCCATCTCTACCGCCTTGTCGACGGAGGCGATCAGCAGTCGCAGCCGGATATTGAGAAGCTCCACGCCGACGAGCGAAACCATGACGTCGCCGGCGATGACCACACCCTTGTCGAGTACCCGGTCGAGAATATCGGCAAGCGCGACGGCTTGAACCGAATGCTCCATGCGGCCATCGTTCATCATCGCCTCCAGAACCGAGATCGATCTCGCCGATCGGCGTGCGAACGGTGTCGCGCAATTCCACTACAGGGCTTCACCGACGAGCGCGCTTTCCGCCGCGCCCGGCTCCCCCGTCGATTGCCGGCATGGTGCCGGCGGTCCGTTTCACCGTCGGACCGAACATGTCGATCGGGCGGTCGATTTTCCGTCCAGCAGGCGCATCCATCACTCCGACATGCCCACCTGATCCCGGTAGTAGCGCCGGCCTCTGCGGTAATCGACAATGTCGCCTTCCTTGTCGAGACCGACGACATATTCCGCCAACACATCCGTCGAGGGGGGAATGCGCTCCAGTTCGACTGCGGTCACCGTCAACTCCCATCCGTCGTCGGTCTTTCGGAACTCCGCCACGCTGTCGATCGGATAGCCGGTCATCAGCTTCAACTGCCTTTGAGCCTCTTCGATGAGGTCAATCGCACGCCGCCTTGCCATCGACCGAGGTGCCGGCACGGCGGACCCCGGTTCCAGAGCAAGGTCCTTGGTGTCCTCGGCTACGGCAGCGAGGCGCGGCTCTTCCGTTTTGATTGCATTAACCATCCCGTTTCATCTCCCGTATCTCGTTCAAGCGTTGCAGAAGGATCTCCTCCTGCGCCTCATACTCCGCGAGATCGATCTCCTCGAGATCCAGTTTCAGCTCCAGTTCGGCCAGCGCGCCGCGTATCTTGTCTTCGTCGTAGATCTCGGCCACGACCTGCCCCTCGATCAACCGGGCTAGCCCGATGACGCCCCTGATCGGTTCCGAAACCGGAGCGGCGAGAAGACGCCCTATCAGGCTCAAGCTCATAGGGCCTCCTCCACTTGCCAATTGACGGTGATGTCGACGAAGTTGTAGGGCGGAACGGGCCCGACATATTTGAACATCAATCGGTCGGCGCATTCCTCGTCAAGCGCCTGCACCACGGCATCGACATCCGCCTCCTTCGCCGCGTCGACGAGGAACGCGGCGTTGAGAACCATGCGGTCGCTGATGATCTTGTTGGTGCGGGTCTTGTGCACGAACGGTCGTATGCGCGACAGGATCATCTCCTCGTCGTGCGCCCGCTTGTCTCTCATTGCCTTTTCCACCGCTTCGCCCAGCCGGATCCGTTCGTAGTAGGTCTCGTCGAGCGACCGGCCTTCCAGGGCATCGCGCAACTTGCGAACCTTCTCGTCTTCCTCGGCGATTTCCTTGAAAGCGACGCCCTCGTACCAGAAGGCCTTCAGGCCAAGCTCGACACGGTTTCGCATCTGGCCAAGCAATTGCGTGAGTTCGTCGTAGCGCCGCGCCAGCAACAGGTTTTCGACCGCCTCCGCGCTCGGCGCGACCGTACCGAAACGCACCGGCAGAATATCAAACTCCTCCATCACCTCTTCTAAGACCAGGGTGTGTGCCATCATGTTGCGACGACTGTTGTCGTATTCGACGATCGGCGAAGCGCTGACCACGGCGGCCAGGCGTCCGTGATGGATCGTGTGCACGCTATCGCCGCGTTCGCCGATCCCCTGAACCTTGAAGTGGCGGGGCTGCGATCCTTCATAGACGGCGTAGAGATACTCTCCCCGATCGCCCGCGGGTGCCGTCATTGCTGCGGCCCTTTTCGCACGCGTATCTCCAGCACACCGTTGTTGTAGGACTGTTGGATGTCGGCATCGTCACCGACCGGCGTCGGCAGCAACGTCTCCTTGGCGTAGCGTCGGTCGCCCGACGTCTCGATGACCACCACATCGCCATCGAAACGTACCGAGATGGCCTCCTCAGCAACCCCCGGAAGCTCCGCGGTGATGACGATCTCTTCATCTTCCTCGAAGACATCGACGAGCGGTTCGCGCACGTCATCAACCACCAGCCCGTCATCGCTGGTGTGAACATTGCCGAACGGTTCGACCCGCGGCTTGCCACCGGCGATCCCGCTGCGGATGCTGAATCCGTAGACGCCTCGCGCCTCGTCACCGAGCCCTTTAACCCGGAACTCGCCCCGGCGCTCGACGGGGTCCCCCCCGGCCTCAGCAAGCTTGCCCACGGCCTCGACAAAGTCGGTTAGGCCACGAAACATGCCGCCCAGATCGAGATCGACCCCGCTTTCTTCCGGCGATGTCGTCTTTCGTTTCTTGGGCATCTCGATCTCCGTGACGGCTGTCTAATACTCGATGGCCAGGTTGCGATTGGGCGGCCGCGACGGGCTGGCGACCTCCGTCGTGGCGCGGGCGCGCGCGCGACCGCGCCCCTGGCGATGGACCGGCTGTTTCGCCGGCGCATCCATCAGCAAAGGGCGCAGCGCTTCAATCTCCTCCAGGACCGTGGCCAGCCTGTCGAGCGTCGCCGTCTTGCGCGTCTCCCACATGGTGTATTCGCGCTCCAAACGGGCCCGCTCGTTCTCCAACCGGGCAAACCGGTTCGCGGCCTGATGGCGGTCACGTGGCTGCCCCCGATACGACAGGGTCTGCAAGGTCGCGACGTTACGAATGCCCCTTGCCTCTTTTTTTTGTTCAGCACTCATAGGCGGTCTCCTTGCGCGAACCCGGCTGGGACCGGGGCTTGGTACCGTCCGCCGCCGGCACAGGCTTGGACGGCCTTGCGGATTTGCCTTTCACCTTGTCCGGGACCGGGGATTTCGCTACGGCCACAGGCTTACGGCGGTAAGGCGGGCAGTGGTGCCTTATCAGGCTGAGCAGCATCTTGTGCTGCTGCGCGCGCTTGCTTTCCGCCTTGCCGGCAAACATGGATTTCGAGCCCAACACATCGAGACACACCTGAACGAAGTAGGGGTCGTCGACGGACGGGGTCAGCTTCTCCTGCGCCACCATCCTGGCGATCATGATGCAGGTGCGTAAGGTCGGCGTCTGATCGTATTCACCGGTGTCGCGGAACTCGCGCACCATCTCGACGATCGGTGCGGCCTTGGCCTCGGGCAGGCCGGCGCGGGCCGCGGTGACGGCGATCTCGAGCCCGCGGTCGGAATGGTCGATATCGATGGTGACGATCCGGTCGCCGAGCGCGTCCTGCGCGTCGTGAACACCGGCATATTCCTGCGGGTTGCTGGTGAATATCGCTCTGAATTCCGGGTGGACCTTGATATAGGGCTCGTCCTGATTTTGCGCCGGAAGCACCAGCAATCCCTCTTCCAGCACGCCAAGCAACACGTTGTTGGCTTCGGCCCTTGAGCGGGTGAACTCATCATAAATCAGCGTATAGCCCTCTCGGCAGGCGGTCGTAAGCCTGTGATCGGCCCACCGTTTGTCCGCCGTCTCCTCCACTTTCGTAACCGTGTGGATAAAACGATCGACGACCCTGCGGTAGTTGTAGCCATGCTGACTGCCAACCAGATTCGAGGTCATCATTTCCTCGTCTCCGGTAATCATGACGGCGGGACGGCCGAGCTGCGCGGCCGTATGCAATGCCAAGGTCGTTTTGCCGCTGCCGGCCGGCCCTCGAAAATGCACCGAAAAACCGGCCCTAAGATAAGCAAGCGCCCGTTTCGTGACCGTCTTGACACCGTCGGTCTGCACGAAATCGCCGCGCGCGCGTGGCAACAGGGTGGTCGACCCGTTGGAATTGCTCGCCTCGACTGTGTTCGCCGTCATCCCTACCTCTCATTCAACAGCATGGTCACGATCTCGCGCCGTCCGCGCTGCTGACCGTCCCGCTGCGCCTTCCTCCAGCCCAGAGCAAACCGCGCGACCGACGCACGATGGCAGGGCCGCGCGGGTTTGCATCAGTTCCGGTCTTTATCGGCGTTCGGCACGGTTGGGGCCGGCGCCACGGTCGCTGTGTCCGGTTTTGCGGCGACTTCCTTCGCCGGCTCGGGTACCACAACCTTCTTTTTCGGTGCGGTGCTTTTTGCAGTCGGACTGTCTGATTTGCTGTAGCCGCCCCGCCGCATCTTTTCCATGTTGCGGGTATGCAGATGCCAAGCTCTCCCCGCCCCCTCTCTGTCCTTGGCAAGGGCATCGACGAACTTGCCGGCCTCGGCAAGCTGTGCGTTCACGCGCGTGCGAAGACCCTCCAGGTACCGAGCGCGCGCATCGGCTTCTCGGGCGCCCATCACACCGCGCGCTGTGGCGTATTCGTTAAGCAGTGTCTGGACGGAAGATTCGAGATTGGACATATGGTCACCCAACTTGGTGCGCAGCCTCTCGGCGCTGTCTTTACGCTCACCAGTGAACCGGTCGATTAGGTCCCGCGCCCTGCCGCGCGTGATGGCAGCCTGGCTGAAGATGCCTTTGAGATCGGCGTCGATGGTGCTCATCAACTCCTTCATGGTGCTGTTCAACGCGGCGCGGCCTCGCTCCAGATCGCTCTGCACGGCAGGCGCAATAGCGGCCACCGCCGCCAGGCGATCGGCCTGTGACGCTTCAAGGTCTGCTGCAAGCCGTGTCATTTCGCTGGAAAGGGTCATTCCGTTACCTCTTACTGCGGATTTCTCGTCAACACCGGAACGAGAGCCGTGCCCGTGAGGGCACGGCTCCCTTAGAGACCCCGATCAGGCCGCTTGCGCGCCTGCGGTCAAACCGACGGCTTCGGCGTATTTGAGGTAGGTGTCGACGCCGGCAACGACCACGCGGGCCTCCACAGCGAGCAGCTCAATACCGACCAGGGAGACCCGCGCCCATGCGTCGACCACGACGCCTTTATCCAGGATGCGGTCAACCACCTCGGCAAGACTGCTCGATGCATTCATTTTTTCGATTGCCATTTTTTACTCTCTCTTTTGTTGTTGGATGCTCTCCAAGTGCTTCTGAGCACGTGCGTAAAATGACAGGCTGCAATCGAAAGTGCAGCCGAGGATATCCCTCGGGGATTGCGGGATATCCCGTAGTCTCCGAGGGATATCCCGCTTGCAGGTGGTTGCGTTCTCATGAGTTTTCTCTCTTCATGATGGCGCAATGTCGATTCACGGCGACGCTTGTTGTTGCCACTGCAGCGCCCTTGCCGCGCATCTCCGCCAAACGAATCGACCAGCGACACATGAACCAGCCCATCGCCTGCCCCATCAGCCGAGAGCCACCGCCTCGGAGAAGTCGTCCAAGGCGGAGGGATGAGCATGTGGGCGATAGGCCGGGTTTATTGACCTCACCGCCCACCTGGAGAAGGGGCACTTGGTACCGCCGCAGGTCAGCGGCGACGACGACATCATCGGACAGCGGGCCACCTTGAGCAGCACTTCGTGCGCCGTCCTGCATTCAAGCTTGGCAACCACGTTCTGGCGGTTGCGCTCGACCGCCTTGACGCTTTTGTCGAGCCGGCCGGCAATCACCTTGTTGGGCTGCCCCTCCAGCATCAGATTCAGGACCTGACGCTCTGGATCCGACAGCTTGGCGATCATGTTGCGGATGGCGCGACACTCGTCGCGCTTCTTGGTGCGCGCCCGATCCTCGAAACACAGCCGCTCGATAAAGCCAAGAAACTCGTTATCGTCGAGCGGCTTCTCGAAAACCGACGCGGCCCCCGATTGCATTGCGGTGACGGCGAGACGAACATCGGCATAGGCGCTGATGAGGACCACCGGAATCGACGAACGGACGCGGATCGACTTCAGCACCTCAAGGCCGGAAAGGGTCGGCAACCGGTAGTCGATCACGACGCAGCCGGGGCGCTTTAGCTCTTCAAGCGCCATGAACTGTTCCGGCGAGTCCCATTCGTAGTGAACGAAGCCGATGGACGCCATGATTTCGGCCAGCGACCGCCGGAAACCGACATCGTCGTCGATCAGATAGACGTGGCCTGCCATCGCTCTACTCCGTCGGCAGGGAGATGAGGATAGTGGCGTCTGACCGCCCAGTCGGATCGCGACGGCAAACCGACCGTAACAGTCAACCGGGCCAAGCCCTGGCTTGTCGCCACTTGTGAAGAGGAAGGGCCGAAGGGCTGCGCTCGCTGACGTGTGCGGCAACGAGCGGAACGTGATCGGTTGTGCGAGCTCCGGCC
>JANQGH010000101.1 GCA_028277405.1 Alphaproteobacteria bacterium
GCGCCGTCGCCACCGCCATCGAAACCTTCACACCACGCGAATGCGCCAACTATTTCGCCGCCGCAGGATACGACCTCGATTAAGCTGAATCCGCTCTAGAAGGGAGTTTGAGGATGTCCGATAGTCTGTTCTGGCTCAGCGATGAGCAGTTTGGCCGTTTAGAGCCACTGCTGCCAACCGATACCCGTGGCAAGCCGCGCGTAGATGATCGTCGTGTGATCTCGGGCATCATCCATGTGCTCAAATCGGGTGGCCGCTGGATCGATGCCCCAGCGGCCTATGGACCGCGTAAGACGCTCCATAATCGGTTCGTCCGCTGGGTCGAGAAGGGCGTCTGGACGGGGGGCTTTGACACGCTTGCTAATAGCGGCGGCCCTGCCCTTGAAGTGATGCTGGACAGCACCGCTGTCAGGGCCGACCGGGGCGCCCATGGTGGCAAAGGGGGGGCTCGCGCCCAGGCGCTGGGTCGTGCGCGTGGTGGACCGGGCACCAAGATCCACGCTCTGAGCGATAGAGAGGGCCGGCCTCTTGCCTTTCATCTGACCGGCAGCAACGTGTCCGACTTCACGGCCGCTGAAGCCCTGCTGCCGCGCATCCCCGCCGGCAGCCTCCTGCATGCTGACGAAGGCTATGGCAGCGATCGGAAGCGAAATCGCCGCGCCACACCCAAAAGACCCGCCCGACCGCTCAATTCGTAGGGTTGATGCGAATGTCCAGCTGTCTCCAAATAGCCGTTATCCTCGCCGAAAATCGGACATGATTTCTACTTAAGAATTCTCAACCTTTTACTGGCGTCACTTCTTGGCGGCCTGGTTGTGCCGTCTCCATGTTGGTGAGTGCGGATCGCGTTGCTCCTGCTCCAGCGCCTGCCCATCGCTCGATCGAAGCCATTGTGCAAGGGCCCCAATGTCACCCCCGTGATTGGCCAACTGTTTCAGGCCTCGTTGCGACTTGAGCGGTGTTCCCCATTCCAGTGCGAGTTCTGGTGCCATGTCGTGCAATTGCAAAGGGACGCCGCAGGCGTTCTCAAGGTGCTGGGCAATCCGCAGGCCGCCGGCATCTATGTCACCCCAGTGGAACAAAGGGGCCGGCTGAGCCACTTGAACCAAATGCACGATACCCGAAAGAACATCACGCGCCGGAAAACCGTCGCTCAGCAGGGCAAGATATCGACCTTCGACTTCCATGCAGTATCGCCAGAAGCTGGTCGGGTTCTCAATGATGATCGTGTAATCGACTGGCGAATGCAGAGTCGTCGACTGGAGCGTGGGCCAAGGGAGCCCGATGAAGGGCACCCCGCTGCCTTCAAGGCGGATGGTAGCTGAGGATACGCTGACAGGGCCCCTCAGGAATAGCGGGTGGGCGCGGCGCACAATGCCGTGCGCCTGAAGAACTTCTCGGGACTCCAAGCTTGACGTGGCTGGATTCCAGCGCCGTAGCAACGCAGCCACACGATTTTCGCAGCGCTCCAGGGCCTTGCTGTCGCCGATGGTTCGTCGGGAGAAAGTCCGGTGATCGATGTCGCGCCCGGCCCAGTGAACGATCCCGTGGGTCAGGCGAAGGATCTCAATGAGACCGTCGGAGTTGCTTGGCCCTAAATCGAGGAACCTGCGATTGATCGCCCATGCGGCCGCCGCTTCGCTGAGAATGGACCCGAAAAACACCTCGCGAACTATCTGAGGGCATGCCGAGGCAATGCGGTTGCGTGCTGTCTCGGCGAGGCCTGCCGACGGCTGCCTGTTGAGGAAGCGGTAGAGCGCATCCGCATCGATGAGGCGGACACGCGCGATTTCACCGGTAAGCCGGCCGAACCGGTCTTCCTCAAGGCGAACCCCGCCGGCACGTTCGGCATCGCGCAGCACGCGGTGAAGGGAGTCTTGTTCCGCCGGGCCACCGACGCCGTTGTAGTCGATGCGATGGATAACATCGCGAACGCGTTCCCGGGGAGATTCGTGGCGATCAAGCAGGCCATTCAGGATGTCGTCACCGGTCAGACCTTTACTCGGCGGCATCCTGCCTCTCTCGCCGGACGACATCCTCGAAATAGGCACGAGGCTTGTGCATCGGATTTTCCGACTGCAAGAGCGCATGCGCAGGCGCATGCATATGCTGTGGCGTGGCCTGAATGCGCCGCCCGACGCGGATAATCGAGATCAGCGTGTCGAACGTCTCCTGATACAAAGCCTGGTGTGTCTTGGGCGCGGCCATGATGAGCTGAAGCCCGAGTGCCTTGTAGAAGTGGATGATTTTGTAGATGTTCTCAGGATCCAGCTTCTCGAAGGCCTCGTCCATCAGGAGCAACGCCGATTGCGGCGGGGCATCGTGGGCGCCGCCCAGGTGATTGCGATAGGCGGCCGACGATGCGACGCCGAGGCAGATATAGAACGGCAGGAACTTCTGGCCGCCGCTGGCCTTGCCGCGTCGCGTTTCGAGATCCGAGATCTTTTCGAAGTCTTTCTCCGGATCGCAGATGTCGATACTGAACCGGAAATAGTTCCGGTAATCGGCCAGCTCTCGCAGTCGCCGGCGATGCGCCGCCTCGTCCTGTACGTCCTCAGCCGTCAGCATCTCGATCAGCGCGTTGATCTTTAGCTGGTCCGGATCGTTCGGGTGCGAAGCGCTCTGCATGAGTGCCGTCGCCTTTGGTGCGATCACATCGAGGCGGTCGATCAGATACCGGATCGTTTCCTTCTCCTGGTCGCGCTCCTGCCGGATTTGATAGACCTCACCCATGAAGACGCTATGTCGAAGCTCGCGGTTGAGATCGTCTTGCACGCGCCGCACCGTATCTATGTTCGCGCGCAGGCGGCTGAGGAAGTCGTGGACCATGGTCTCGACCAAGGCCTGCACAGCGGAGTCGACCCGATCCTTGAACTGGCGCAACACGGTTTGTGTCAGGTGCCGTTGGCGCACAGAGACCCAATCGTGGACGAGAACCGTCTTCTCCGTGTGAATGGTGTCGGTCCAGTCGAAGCCGGGGTGCCGATCGGGATTGGCCTGGACGTAGTCCTGAATGGCGGACATGAGCCTGGTCACGGCGCCCCGTTGAGCCGGGCCCTTGTCCCTTGACTGTGCGACAAAGTGATTACGCACCTGTGCGGGGTGAGCAAATTCAGTGCTCACTTCGCGGTAAATCGATCGAGCCTTGCCAATGAACCGTTCCAGACCGAGCGGAGGATCGTGACGCACGTTGCGTAGTTCAAAACTCGGCATTCGGGCACGCAACAGCTTGGTGGCTTTTTGGCGCTCCGTCCTGTTCGCCTCCATTCCGCCACGTCGGTGACCGATCTGTTCGCGCAGCTGCCGCTCCTTCGTCTCCTCCTCTCGCTTCTCGGCACGATACTCTTGCAGTTCCTGCTCCAACGAGCGCTTCTCCTCCATCAACCCGGAGGGTAGTTCTTCCTCAAGCGCAGACACGAGATCATCAAGGCGTGCCATCTCGATATCGGCTTCGTTGATGGCACGAAGCGTATCCTGCCAATCCTCTCTGTCGGTCCCCAATATGGAATTGGCACGTTCCAAGGCTGCGACGAGGGCTTGCAGGCGACTCTTGACCTCGGCTGCCCTTTGAAGCGGCGCTTCTAGGCTGGCGCGAGCCCCGGTAAAGTGCTCGATCTGTCGTTCCCGAACGGCTTTGCCCAGGCGCGGCACTGCCTGGACGCGGCGGTATTCGATGCCGCGTCCGTGAGCGTACTTGCCGTCTGCAGATGCGGCGAGATCTCCGCGCCGTATGTCATTCGCCGACCGGGCACGAGCGATCCGCCCAAGCCTGACATTGAGGAAGGCGCGGGCGTATCGATCCTCCGTGAGGACGGCCTCGGCGAGAGTGCCGGGCGTCGGCGCCCGAAGCCCTGTCGGCAAGTTCTCAGTCTGAATGAGCTTTGCCCTGGTTCCCTTGTAGTGATTGTCGAAATGGCCGTAGGCGCTGTCCATGCGTGACGGATCGACGATCGCGGCGTCGCACCAGTCGCCCAGGATAGCTTCGATGATCCCGCGCCATTCGGCATAGTGTGGGTCGATGTCGGCAACTTCTGACAGAGTTGGGCAACTCACGCCGAGCTGGCTCAAATCCTCCAGGAAATCCTGCGCATCTTTCGACATCATGCGGCCACCGGCCCTCAGATTGCTCAGGTTTCTGTCAAGATCCGTAGCCTCCTTCGACAATTGTGCGTGATTCCCGGCCACGTCTTCATAGGCCCGCTGAATATGCCCGATAGCGTCCGATAACGGAGGCGCCTCCAATAACAGCTCCGCAACAGCGCTAGGCTTCGACGGCCAGTGCGCGGCGTCGGACTCGATGGCGTCCCTGGAATGGAGAGATTCAACAAACCCGATGAGGCCTGGAAAATCCTCTCTCGGGAAGGCCGAACTCGATGTGGCTTCTCGCACGTCGATGAGAGCTTGGCGTACCCGCCGTGCTTCGGTGGCCTTGGCCTTGCGCCTCGACTCTTGCATAGTCCTCTTGGACTGGGCTTGCTTTATCTGTTCGTAGGCAGGCGTACCGTCGATTTGTTGCGTGATCGCGTCGATCTGACGCCGAGTCACGTCTACGCTGTCTTCCAGTCTCGGCAGATACGCCTCGATCGAGTTCAGCTCTTGTTCCATCTCCGCGATTTCGTTGGCTTGCTTTTCGATGATCTTTGAAAAGCGGTCGTATTCCGCGCGCTGCTCGCCATAGGTCCATAGTCGGGCATTGAACTGATCCGACATCACACGCTCGCACTGCGAGCGTATCGATTCAACGGCACGGATTTCCGCTTCGACGCGGGCAATGTCTTTCTGCATGTCGCGCCACGTGTTGTAGCGCGCCTGGAACGTCTCGATCTCGATCCGGGATTCGTCCAGCAGGAATTTCTGGACGAAGGTGGTCACGCTCGTAATCTGGCCGATGTCGAAGGAAAGAGCTTGCCGCATCGCGGCGCGCGCACGATCGGGGTCTAACTGCGTCCCTCGGGCATTCGCGTTAATGGCCGCATACAAATGACGCAAGAAGTTACGATTGTTTTGGCGCTGAAAGGTCTGGACCTCCCGGCCCAGCCGCCGCTGCTCATCGAGAAAGCTTGCCCACGCTTTCTCCTGGAATCCGCCCTCCACAAGGTCCACGAAATCGTCTCGTCGTAGGATGGAGCCCTCGACAAAAAAGAGCCCTAGGACATGCTCCTCTCCGGCAGCCACCTTCGCCTCGATACAGACACCGGCGG